>NZ_JAWMTI010000047.1:0-562 GCF_036959255.1 Olivibacter sp. CPCC 100613 | reverse complement strand
CGGATGCCCTTCATCCAGGCATCGGTCAGCAAGGAGATGGCATGGTTTCCGAGCATAACACCCGACATTCCCGGGTTCGACCAGGTCGGATACCAGCCCGACTGTTCCTGTGCATCCAACAACGATTGCATATAACGTCCCTGCATGGTGGGATGCAAAATGTTGCTCAATGGAAATTGGGCCCGAAAGGTATCCCAGAAACCATTATCGGTATACATATAGCCAGGATAGATCTTCCCGTCGTAGGGACTGAAGTAATAAGGTTTTCCATTTTTGTCGCGTTCATAAAATTTGCGCGAAAAAAGGTTCGCCCGGAACAAGCAGGAATAGAAAGTGGCCAGCTCCTCGTCTGTACCTCCCTCCACCAATACACGCCCCAGCAGTTTATTCCAGACACCGGCAGCCGCTATTTTAGTGTCTTCCAGCTTTTTATGTGCACCGAGCTCTCTATCCAGCGTCCATTGAGCCTGTTCCTGACTGATATAGGAAGATGCCACTTTCACCTGCACCGTCGCCCCTTTGGCAAAAGTGAGATAGGCTCCCACCTGCTTACCTTCTATCT
>NZ_JAWMTI010000046.1:0-562 GCF_036959255.1 Olivibacter sp. CPCC 100613 | reverse complement strand
CGGATGCCCTTCATCCAGGCATCGGTCAGCAAGGAGATGGCATGGTTTCCGAGCATAACACCCGACATTCCCGGGTTCGACCAGGTCGGATACCAGCCCGACTGTTCCTGTGCATCCAACAGCGATTGCATATAACGTCCCTGCATGGTGGGATGCAAAATGTTGCTCAATGGAAATTGGGCCCGAAAGGTATCCCAGAAACCGTTATCGGAATACATATAGCCGGAATAGATCTTCCCGTCGTAGGGACTGAAGTAATAAGGTTTTCCATTTTTGTCGAGTTCATAAAACTTACGCGAAAAAAGGTTCGCCCGGAACAGGCAGGAATAGAAAGTGGCCAGCTCCTCTTCTGTACCGCCCTCTACCAGTACACGCCCCAGCAGTTTATTCCAGACACCGGCAGCTGCAATCTTCGTATCTTCCAGCTTCTTATGTGCACCTAGCTCTCTATCCAGCGTCCATTGAGCCTGTTCCTGACTGATATAGGAAGATGCCACTTTCACCTGCACCGTCGCCCCTTTGGCAAAAGTGAGATAGGCTCCCACCTGCTTACCTTCTATCT
>NZ_JAWMTI010000045.1:0-579 GCF_036959255.1 Olivibacter sp. CPCC 100613 | reverse complement strand
GGAAAACGGACGGGTCGATATCCCCGACCTCCGCCGTGTACTGCTCCGTATAGGCACCAGGTTCCTCACCGTAGAGCTCGTGGAAAAGCATCCCCTCCTGCAGACCGCTCAGACGGTATACGGATACAACATTAGTTGAAAAAGATACATGCTCTGCATTCGAAAGAAATTTTAATAATTTGTCCTTGTTTTCACTTATATATGTTGTAATCTCTTTATTATTACGTATAGATTTCTGCTCTTCAGAAGATAATTTTTGAGTTGCTTTTAACACCAATTTATCTCCTTTAATTTCCAAAGCAAGCTTTAGTGAACGTAATTTACTTAAGAATCTATTAATCTCTAATTCATTAGTATTTTGCATAAATATCTCCCTCCTAAAATTCCATTATACTGTCATTACCATCATCTTTATTCAACAAAAATTCGTCAAATTCCTTATAGTTTACTCCAGCTAAACCGTAGTCCGACGGGGTCGGCCTGCCGCCCGAGGCCGATACCTCCAGGCAGTGCGAGATGATCTCGTTCAATACCTCCAGGTAGCGGGCGCAGAGGCCCTCGGCAGTCGACGGATGGTAG
>NZ_JAWMTI010000044.1:0-591 GCF_036959255.1 Olivibacter sp. CPCC 100613 | reverse complement strand
GCGAGTGACAGCGTATTTCGAGATATTTCGAACATCCCTCCTACCATTTCGAATACTTCATTACTGCTCTGTTTTAGTCCGGAAAAGCGGTTCGCACCTGGTTGGTTCCACTTTACTGACGGATGCAAGAGGCTTCCTAGTTTTTCCATATTCAGATTTTTTACTGCATTCACAAATTCTGTTACTACGATTTCTGTTTGTTGTTCCATTTTTAAGATATTTAATTGTTATTCAATACCACAAAGCTATAATGTAGTTCTGCGACAACGTTACCCTTTGACGACAACGAATTATCATTTCACGACAATTTAAAGAGGACAGTTCTTGGCATTACCAAAAATCTTAATTTTACCTTATGAAGCAATTGGTAATAAGTATCATTGGATATGCCGTGCAACGTAATGCGGACCCTTTGAAATTATGTAAACTAGCGGGTATCAATAATAAAGACCTAGACCAAAAAGATTTCCGCCCAATCAACGAAGAGCAATTTGAACAGCTGTGGTTCAATGCCGAACGTTTAATTGATGATCCGATAATCGGGCTTCATTTGGGAGAGTCTCTAGTACCAACGGCCTTGGGTATAGTGGG
>NZ_JAWMTI010000043.1:0-624 GCF_036959255.1 Olivibacter sp. CPCC 100613 | reverse complement strand
GTCTATCGCCGACATCGAGTGTTCATCGTTTAGGGCGTGGACTACCAGGGTATCTAATCCTGTTCGATCCCCACGCTTTCGTGCCTCAGCGTCAATCCTACTTTGGTAAGCTGCCTTCGCAATCGGTGTTCTGTGGCATATCTATGCATTTCACCGCTACTTGCCACATTCCGCCTACCTCAGGTAAATTCAAGCACGCCAGTATCAAAGGCACTGCGATGGTTGAGCCACCGTATTTCACCCCTGACTTAGCATGCCGCCTACGCACCCTTTAAACCCAATAATTCCGGATAACGCTCGGATCCTCCGTATTACCGCGGCTGCTGGCACGGAGTTAGCCGATCCTTATTCTTACGGTACCTTCAGCGCCATACACGTATGGCGGGTTATTCCCGTACAAAAGCAGTTTACAACCCGTAGGGCCGTCTTCCTGCACGCGGCATGGCTGGTTCAGGGTTCCCCCCATTGACCAATATTCCTTACTGCTGCCTCCCGTAGGAGTCTGGTCCGTGTCTCAGTACCAGTGTGGGGGTTTCTCCTCTCAGAGCCCCTAGACATCGTCGCCTTGGTGGGCCGTTACCCCGCCAACAAGCTAATGTCACGCGAGCCCATCCATATCCTGTG
>NZ_JAWMTI010000042.1:0-628 GCF_036959255.1 Olivibacter sp. CPCC 100613 | reverse complement strand
CCCTATTGACCAATGGTTTGAAACAATTAATAGATATGTTGATGGTAATGGTTATTCATGAAATGGATGGTCTTCTACTTGAGAAAATCGTTCCTACTGCGGTCTATCTCCCATACCAAAGGGAGTACGGGGCGGAATACGATCGTGTTTTCCGCTGTCGGGTGACCAATCGCCATAACACGTATTCAATAATCTTCGAGCAGCGTTATTGGGATGTACCGATATTGACTGCAGACTATGAACTTCAGGAGTTATTACTTCAAAAAATCAGTCAACTTCCTCAAAACAGAAAAAGTACGGACACCTATCGAGTACGGATTTACAATTATCTGTTGGCCAATTCTTATTTGGGATTAGCGTCAATTGATGATATCGCCTCCAATTTCAATATGACGGTCAGAAGCATGCAACGGCGTTTAAAAGATGAAAATATTACTTTTCAGAAAATTGCGGATGATGTAAGATGCTCGCTAGCGAAACATTATATCACCTCAGGCAGCTATCCTCTTAAAGATATTTCTCATATACTGGGATATAACGAAATAAGTGCTTTTACCAGAGCTTTTAAAAGATGGACAGGTAAATCACCTACTGCTTATTACGGTTGATCAAAGGCCATGAGTGCCAT
>NZ_JAWMTI010000040.1:0-723 GCF_036959255.1 Olivibacter sp. CPCC 100613 | reverse complement strand
GGGACCCCGACAGCTGGGGAACCTCTTCTGGTATCGAGAATTTAAACGGTGCATCCCCCTCGCCGGGAGATCTGTGCTATGTGATCTATACGTCGGGATCCACGGGCAGGCCCAAGGGGGTAATGGTGGAGCACAGAAATGTAACGGCATTAGCACATGCGCAACTTTTGAAGTTCGGTATAACACCAGAGGAGCGTATACTGCAATTTTCAGATATAACTTTTGATGCCTCTGTAGAACAGATCTTTTTGGCTTTACTATCCGGGGCGGCTTTGGTTGTTTATCCAAAGAACGAGTTGATCGACAGGGTTGAATTTGAAAAATACCTTAACAAAGAAGAAATCTCCCATCTGCACCTTGTTCCGAATTTGCTGGAGGTGTTGGGTGTAATGGATTGCCCCAGTCTGAAACGGGTAATATCGGGAGGCGACGTTTGTAAAAAGGACATTGCTGAAAAGTGGTCCAGAACAACAATGTTCTATAATGAATACGGACCTACCGAAACAACAGTTACCGCTATTGAGTTTTTTTTAGATGGAACTTACCATCAAGAAGAGCATCCAACATTACCAATTGGTAAACCCTTACTGAATAGTTATATCTATATATTAAGTCCCGAAGGGGAACTTCAGCCATTGGGCGTACCGGGCGAGATCTGGATCGGCGGGGAGCAGGTTGCGCGGGGGTACCTGAACCGTGCGGAACTGACGGGTGAGCGGTTTG
>NZ_JAWMTI010000039.1:0-745 GCF_036959255.1 Olivibacter sp. CPCC 100613 | reverse complement strand
GAAAGCCGGGGGTACCTAAAGCATGTAACCGCAAGGAGCGTGTCAGGGTAAAACCGGTAATTGGGGCTAAGTCGTAACAAGGTAGCCGTACCGGAAGGTGCGGCTGGAATACCTCCTTTCTGGAGCGCCGCCGGCAGAGCGGCCGTTACCTCATGAAGATTTCTTGAAAAAAAGATAAGTGGAAAAAGAGAAGCCGGGCGGCCCTAACGGGAGCACCGTGCGNGGCTAAGTCGTAACAAGGTAGCCGTACCGGAAGGTGCGGCTGGAATACCTCCTTTCTGGAGCGCCGCCGGCAGAGCGGCCGTTACCTCATGAAGATTTCTTGAAAAAAAGATAAGTGGAAAAAGAGAAGCCGGGCGGCCCTAACGGGAGCACCGTGCGGAAGCGAAGCAGTCCCGTAGCTCAGTCGGTCAGAGCACTACACTGATAATGTAGGGGTCAGCAGTTCAAATCTGCTCGGGACTACCGGAAGGGGGATTAGCTCAGCTGGCTAGAGCACCTGCCTTGCACGCAGGGGGTCAACGGTTCGAATCCGTTATTCTCCACAGTTCGAATTAAAAAGTAAAAAATAAAGATTCAAAAGGCCTGTATGGTTTTTTAACTTTTAACTTTTTACTTTGAAAGAGGTTCTTTGACATATTGGAAGAAAAAAACACAAGAGAAGACAACAGTGGAGACGTTCCTTTCCCTTTGGGAAGGGACAATATAGAAAAAGCATCCCTATATACGCAAAAGGGTATAGGGA
>NZ_JAWMTI010000038.1:0-869 GCF_036959255.1 Olivibacter sp. CPCC 100613 | reverse complement strand
GTATACCGTCTGAGCGGTCTGCAGGAGGGGATGCTTTTCCACGAGCTCTACGGTGAGGAACCTGGTGCCTATACGGAGCAGTACACGGCGGAGGTCGGGGATATCGACCCGTCCGTTTTCCGGGAGAGCTGGCAGGAGCTTTCCGGACGGCACAGCATACTCAGGAGCGGTTTCGATTACGAGTCGCTGGGCGTTCCGGTGCAGTTCGAGCTGTCGCGGGTTGAGGTTCCCTTCGAGGAGGTGGACCTGAGCGGTATGGGACGGGTTGAACGGGATGAGGCCGTACGGGTGTACCGTGATGGCGAGCGCCTGCGGGGCATCGACCTGGGACAGGCCCCTGCGATGCGCATCGGGCTGTTGAAGACGGGCATCGGGTCGTACCTGATGGTATGGACGTTCCACCACATCATTTTGGACGGCTGGTCGGTGTCGCTGCTTCTGGGGGAACTGCGGGAAGTTTACGGCGCGCTGGCATCGGGGAAAGCGCCCGTTCCGGTTGCCGATGACCGTTACGAGGATTACATACGTTACATCGAGGGCGGTGACCGCCATGCCGAGGAGGGTTTCTGGCGGGATTACCTTTCGGGTCTTGAGGGTCCCGTGCTGCTCCCGTTCATCGGCAACGTCGGGGAACGGAACCGTGGCGGGGGGAACTACGTTACGGAGAGGTGCCCGCTGGACAGTGATCTGAGCGGTGCCATCCGGCGTTATGTGCAGGCGGAGCGTATCACGGTGAACACGCTGATGCAGGGTGCATGGGCCTACCTTCTGCACCGCTACACGGGGCGTAGGGACATTGTCTACGGGGTGACGGTATCGGGGAGGCCGGAGGACCTTTCGGGGGTGGAACAGCGGATCGGACTTTACAT
>NZ_JAWMTI010000037.1:0-875 GCF_036959255.1 Olivibacter sp. CPCC 100613 | reverse complement strand
GGTCCCCCGTACGGTAGAGACGGCCCCCGGGAACGTACGGGTCCGAAACAAACCGCTCACCCGTCAGTTCCGCACGGTTCAGGTACCCCCGCGCAACCTGCTCCCCGCCGATCCAGATCTCACCCGGTACGCCGAGCGGTACCGGCTTCATTTCCTTATCAAAGACGTAAAGAACCGTATTCCAAACCGGCTGACCGATAGGGATAATCGGAGGGATATCTTCGGAAATCGTATAGTAGCTTACTTCTATCGCCGCCTCGGTCGGGCCGTAGAGGTTGTGAAGCGCCACATGCGGCAGCACCTCCCGGAAACGCCCGGCAGTGTGCGCAAGGAGCTCCTNTCTATCGCCGCCTCGGTCGGGCCGTAGAGGTTGTGAAGCGCCACATGCGGCAGCACCTCCCGGAAACGCCCGGCAGTGTGCGCAAGGAGCTCCTCCCCGCTGCTCACAACGTGGCGCAGCGAGGGAAGGCCGGCGCCTTCGGCCTCCTCCAGGAACATGTTCAGCATCGGCGGGACAAAGTGCACCACCGTGATGCCCTCTTCCTCCATGATCCGAACGATCTCGGCGGCATCCCGCCGCGCAACGCTGCTCGCCACCACCACCGAAGCCCCCGATACCAGCGGCAGCAGCAGCTCCCATACCGAAACATCGAACGTGGTCACCGTCTTCTGAAGGATACGGTCATCCGGTACTATGTGAAAATATTTTTTCCCCCAAAACAACCTGTTCAGCAGCTGCCCGTGCTCCACCATCACCCCCTTGGGCCTGCCCGTGGATCCCGACGTATAGATCACATAGCACAGATCTCCCGGCGAGGGGGATGCACCGTTTAAATTCTCGATACCAGAAGAGGTTCCCCAGCTGTCGGGGTCCC
>NZ_JAWMTI010000036.1:0-918 GCF_036959255.1 Olivibacter sp. CPCC 100613 | reverse complement strand
TCAGATATCCCAGGCTCATACCTGTACCTCTATAGGTCAACTGTTTACCGTTGGGGCAGATGTAATAATCTCCATCGTGATCATAGGTGAAACCGGCCCTTTCGTATATAAACTGCGGCCTGTTGGGTATATACCCTATGATATTATTGTCTTCCAAAGCTTTCAGGGCCTCTCCGCTGCTATATCCCGTATCAGCCAGAAGCTCCTCCATATTTAAGCCCTGTTCTTTCAGGTTATCCACCAGCTGTGGCAACAGAACAGGCAGGCACATGCTGTCTTTCCTGTCCGCTGTAAAGGCCTGTATGTGGGTAATCATATGGGATGCCGTATCCACACAGACCTGCCCCAGATAGTTTAGCGCCATTGCTTTCCCTTTTTTTACCGACATTTTTGCATCGGGATCGCAAGGACTGATATGCGTATCGTTATGCGGGTTCTTTTTGGGCCTGAGCAGGGGATAGTGGCGATCCTTTGCCTTTTTCATTTCCACGCTGCGGGGAGATGGTGTTTCTTCATTCTCTTTCAGCTCCCTTGCATAATTCTCCGCATCTTCGAGTATATCCTTCCGCACCATACTGTCCAGTGAGGCATTGGCCTTCACGTACACACCGTCAACGGCCTGCCGCCGACCCGATACCATTCCCTTTTCGATACATTGGCCCAGCACCCGCTTGAAGAGCTCACAGAAAACCTCCTGACCGTACAGCTGACGGGTACGGCTCAGCGTGGAATGCCATGGCAGCTCCTCGCCAAGGTCATATCCCAGAAAATAAAGGATATCCATCCGCATTCCCGCAGTGCTGACGATACGCCTGTCACTGCTCAGGTTCTCCAGATAACCTACAAGAACCAGCTTCATGAAAACAACCGGGTCAATACTTTTCTGACCCTCCCGGCCATAATAACACGCTGTCGAGG
>NZ_JAWMTI010000035.1:0-1096 GCF_036959255.1 Olivibacter sp. CPCC 100613 | reverse complement strand
CCGCTGTGCCCGTCAGCGCATCCTTCACGCTGCCAAGCTGACCTTTGGAAGTGTAGGTGTACAGCAGGTCATCCACGTAGGCGGACGAGGTCCCCGTCCGCTTCAGCGTCTGGATATTCCCCAGCCGGTCATAGCTCAGCTCCTCTTTGCCGCGGCCGCTGCCCAGCGTACCGCTGGTCAGCCTGTTCAGCCGGTCATAGCCATAGCTGTATGTCTCCGTCACCTCCGTGTTCTGCAGGTTCCGCCGTTTGAACACCTGGTAGGCGATATTGCCGTTATGGTATTTCACCGTGCCCGTATTGTACTGCAGTTCCTGCTTGAAAAGTCCCGCCTCCGCCGTGCGCAGCCAGCCGCGTTCGTTGTAGCCGTAGGCCAC
The DNA here is from genome assembly GCF_036959255.1 of Olivibacter sp. CPCC 100613. Classification (NCBI taxonomy): domain Bacteria; kingdom Pseudomonadati; phylum Bacteroidota; class Sphingobacteriia; order Sphingobacteriales; family Sphingobacteriaceae; genus Olivibacter; species Olivibacter sp. CPCC 100613. The sequence continues at coordinate 720 of NZ_JAWMTI010000035.1, read as the reverse complement.
GCTCTGTGCGTAACCGCCGGCCGTACCGTGCAGGTTCTTTCTCTTCAGCTGCCCGATCTCGTTGTACTCGTTCCGCGCGATCAGCGTCCTCGCCCCCTGCGTGCCGCCCTCTTTCACCGTCTTCCATGTATCCACCAGCCGGTCCCGGTGGTCATAGGAGTATTCCGTGGTGACCGTAACCGTTGCCGCGCCCGTTGCATAGTGGTTCCGTACGCTCTTTTCCGGCCTGCCCGAAAAGGTATAGGTATCGGCGATGTCATCATAATTCGTTGCGTTCACCGCTGCCCCTTTGTAATGCTGTCTGAAGAGCCGCACCACCTGTCCCAGCGCATCATAGTGCATCACCTCCCAGAGCATGTTGGCCGTGCCCGTCCCCGCACCCAGCACCTTCGTCAGCGTGGCCGTGGCAAGCCCCTGGGTGGCCGTGCTGTAACCCGTCGGTTTGAAGGCTGCCGGCGGCGACAGCGGAAGGTTATAGTTATCGTAGTAATGCAGGCTCAGTGTGGTGCCGATGGCCGTGGTCGGCCAGGCCGCGTTCGTATAGCCGTTGCCCGCCGTGCCGTTGCGCGTTTCCCACAGCGTCGTTACGCCGTTTACCTGGGCCTGCAGGTTCGTACGGCTGATGGCCGTCCCCCCGTTGTTCCACAGGCCCGTCAGTACCGCCCGGCCAAGCCCGTCATATTTGGTCACCGTCCATTCGTTGCGCGTCCGCTGGTTGGC
>NZ_JAWMTI010000034.1:0-1212 GCF_036959255.1 Olivibacter sp. CPCC 100613 | reverse complement strand
ACGGCAACGAAGGGACTGCTCCCTGTAGTAATTTCTCGCCATGGAGATAATGAAAACAAGATAATTAATGCACCGACATAGAAAATAAGAATACGATAAATAACCTGATTGGTAGCTTTAGGGATATTCTTTTCAGGATTGGCGGCTTCTGCTGCAGTGATACCTATTAATTCTAAACCTCCGAAGGAAAACATGATTAACGCCATAGCAGTAAGCAGTCCTTGATAACTACCCTTTTCATCAATACTGAACAATCCTTTTGGAAAAAAACCATCGTCATTCCATAAGTTATAGATACTAGCGCCTGGGCCACCTTTGCCGCTAATTAATAAATACGTACCGAAAAGAATCATGGCAATGATCGCAATCACTTTAACGATTGAAAACCAAAACTCAGCTTCGCCATATATTTTTACCGAAGCCAAATTAATGGCATTTATAACGAGAAAGAAAAATAAACTAGAAGCCCATAATGGGATTTCGGGCCACCAAAATTGAACATAAATACCAATAGCGGTTAGCTCTGACATGCTAACCAGGATATACAAAATCCAGTAATTCCATCCGGATGCATAGCCGGGAAAAGTGCCCCAATATTTATAGGCGAAATGGCTAAAGCTTCCCGACACGGGCTCTTCGACCACCATTTCACCCAATTGCCGCATGATTAAAAATGCAATAAACCCTGCTATAGCGTAACCTAAGATAACAGCGGGCCCCGCCATAACAGCGGCGGGTCCAATTCCCAAAAATAATCCGGTACCGATGGCACCACCTAGCGCAATTAGCTGTATATGTCTATTTAATAATCCCCGTTTAAGTTCTTTGCGATTTGAAGTATCTTCTTGTAGGTTTTCCAAAATCTATTGTATTACTTAATAAAAGGCAAAGGTAAAAGATATATACATTTTGCCGTGATTATTTTAAAATAATATGACTATCGGGAATAATACCTAAAGATAAGTGGGATTAATTGGGAGCTCCGTTGGTCAGTTTTACTTAAAAAATAGAACCTTTATTTTATTCAACTTTTTTCATTATTAGTTAGTTTCAAAGGCATTCAAGCTTTCCCTACAGGAAGGTTCTTGATAAAAGTTGAGCAAGCCGAAGAACGTAGTGATGAGTTCATGAACACTTTTAAAAATAAACAAGCGGCAAAGCATTCATGCCGCGTATCGGAGCCGTTTCACTTCCTCAATCCGCTTGGGTAGT
>NZ_JAWMTI010000033.1:0-1250 GCF_036959255.1 Olivibacter sp. CPCC 100613 | reverse complement strand
TGGAGTTGCTACCTTTAAAGCGAGACAGATTTAGATAGTAATTTTAAATTTGTAGAAATGCATAGAAAATTTGATGATTCGTTTAAGACCATGGCGGTCGATTTGAGCGTTGTTAAGGGGTCTGTAGCCGATGTAGCTAAGGAATTAGACATAGACCCCAGTTTGCTCAGTAAGTGGCGTAGAAACCCACGTTATAATGGGAATAAAGTTTTACCTGACAATCCTAAAATTAGCCCAGAGGAACAGGAGTTGAGAATTTTGCGTAAAAAATTAAGAGAAACAGAATTAGAGCGTGATATATTAAAAAAGGCCATAGCCATCTTCTCCAGGGGAGACGGTCCATATACCGGTTCATAAAGGCGAACCGAGAGGTATATTCCGTAGAGAAGATGTGCGAAGTATTGAACGTTAGTAGCAGTTGTTTTTATCGTTGGCTGATTTCTCCGGAGTCCCCTAGTGAACAGCGAAGTAAAGCACTTCTGGATAAAATACAGCAGGTACACAGTGACAGTAAGTATATCTATGGTAGTCCAAGGATAACTGCAGAGCTGCATAAAAAAGGTGAAATGGTATCAAGAAGCTATGTTGCAAGGTTGATGAAGAAACATGGGATACGAAGTAAGGTCAAGAAAAAATATAGGGTGACCACAGATTCGAGCCATAGCTATGGGATAGCTGAAAATCTCCTCCAAAGAGATTTTTCAGCGGATGCCCTGTCACAGAAATGGGTTGGCGACATTACCTATATCCATACTGACAAAGGGTGGCTTTATCTAACAACAGTCATTGATCTGGCGGACAGAAAAGTCATCGGATGGTCTTTGAGTACTGATATGACCGCTAAAAACACTTCTGTAGAAGCCATCAGGATGGCTATTAAAAACCGGCGTGTCAAAGATGGACTGATCTTCCATTCGGATAGAGGGATCCAATATGCCTGCGATGAATTCAGGGAGGTAATTGTAGAAAACAGGATACTTCAAAGCATGAGCAGAAAAGCGAATTGCTGGGACAATTCAGTTGCTGAGAGCTTTTTCAAGACATTAAAGGCTGAAATGGTCTATCATAGAAAATTCATGGATCAGCAGTCAGCTAAATTGGAGATCTTTGGATACATTGAAGGATTTTATAACACCAAAAGAACACATTCTGCTCTGGGTTATAAGACACCCAGACAGATCGAAGAAATGCTATTGGAAAAAGAAAAAATGGCAGCATAAAAAAGTCTCCTATTTTTAGTTGCAATTCCA
>NZ_JAWMTI010000032.1:0-1380 GCF_036959255.1 Olivibacter sp. CPCC 100613 | reverse complement strand
TCATTAGTGTCCGGGGAAAAATAAAAAGGAGCAGTAGAAATTAATCGAACTGCTCCAAGATTTATACTTTTGAGTTCCTACACAAAAAAGTATGAACAAAAGTAATTATTTCAGCGGACAGCCACTGGTTAGTCAGCTGATAAAATATCTGGACAGGGAAGAAATAAACCGGACAGCCAAAAAAGAGGGGAGCGACAGATACTATAAAAAGTTTCACACCTATGATCATCTGGTAACGATGTTAATGACAGTAATAAGTGGATGTAGTTCATTGCGGGAGATATCGGGGCTTTTTCTGGCCTGTCAGGGTCGTATCGGCCATTTGGGGCTGAAGGACTTTCCACGGCGGAGCACTTTCGCCGAGGCCAACAGCAAGCGCAGCAGCGATGTCTTCGCTAAGATCTACCAAAAGCTCTATAGACGCTACCGTTCATTTTTACCGGACAGCCGAAAAAGTAATTTACCGTTGAAAGATCTGTACATTGTAGATTCGACCACCATCAGCCTTTTCAGCGATGTGCTCAAAGGTGCCGGGCGTAACCCCAGAGAAGGAAAGAAGAAAGGGGGCATCAAGGTGCATACCATGATCCATTCACGGGAGGATGTGCCTTCGCTGGTACGTTTTTCATCGGCAGCCACCCATGACCATGTATTCCTGAAGGAACTGGAGCTTAAGAGGGGTTCCTTTGTAGTATTTGATAAAGGCTATATTGATTATGCGCAGTACGCCAGCTGGGATATGGAAGGAGTCTTCTTTGTGACACGGCAGAAGGAAAACGCTGTTTATGAATCTTTAGAGCAATTTGCTGTCCTCCAAAGGGATGCAGAACGTGTAATGGAGGATGAAGTCATCAGCATAGATGTAAAAGGTAGTCCTTTATTATTACGAAGGGTATTCTATTACGACCATGCAAATGACAGTATCTATGAGTTCCTCTCCAATAACTTCGAGCTGGAGGCGACCGCTATTGCCGATATTTACCGTCAAAGGTGGCAGATAGAATCGCTGTTCAAAAGACTCAAACAGAACTTCCCGCTTAAATACTTCCTGGGGGAATCCCAGAATGCCATCGAGATACAGATCTGGGTGTCGCTGATCGCCCAGCTCATCCTGCTGGTAATTAAAGAAAGGACAAAACGTAGATGGGCTTTTTCCAACATGGTATCCTTTATCAGAAGCCATGCTTTAACTTATATCAATCTCTTTAAGTTCCTGGACAATCCAAACGTGAACTGGAATAAGTTAACATCAGGAGATCAAAATCAGTTAAACATCTTTCAGACATGACCATGCTATTGACTCTGCACAGAATAACATCGCTCACAGAAAAACAAGCAGCCTTTTTAGGCCAGTTGGAAATTTAACCGGACAGTAGTGAT
>NZ_JAWMTI010000031.1:0-1528 GCF_036959255.1 Olivibacter sp. CPCC 100613 | reverse complement strand
GGTGTCGCCCGTCGGTACGGGGGACAACTTTTTTTCACTTGGGGGCGATTCGATCATCACGATCCAGGTATCCGGCCGGGCGCGGAAGGCGGGCTACGATGTGCGCCCCCGTGACATCTTCCGCTACCAGACGGTCTCGTTGCTTGCCACGGCGGTGACGGGCCGGACGGCGGGGGCGGTGACCTCGGAGCAGGGACTGCTTTCGGGGGAAAGCGGCCTTCTTCCTATCCAGCGGTGGTACTTTGAGGGGCTGGGGGATGGCGCTCCGTTGAGCCATTACAACCAGAGCATGCTTTTCCGCCTCGGCCGCGGGGTTCCCTCGGGAGTGGTGCGCACAGCCGTAGGGGCGCTGGTGGGGCGTCACGACGCCCTGCGTTTCCGTTACGAGCTGAAGGACGGTGCGTGGCGGCAGTACTACGGGGAGCATTTGCCGGAACTGGAAGAGGAGGAGATGACGGGGGCTGGTGGGAGCTCGCTGGAAGGTTGGATAGAAGAGACGTGCGGCCGTTACCAGCGGTCGCTGGATATAGAGAGGGGCAGGGTTTGCCGTTTCGTTCTGCTGCGCACGGGCGGGCATGACGCTGCCGACCGTCTTCTGGTCGTTGTGCACCACCTTGCCGTTGACGGGGTATCGTGGCGGGTGCTGGAGGATGACCTGCGGCGCCTGCTGGAAGGCGGGGCGGATCTGGGCTCTAAGGGCAGTTCCTGCCGGGAATGGTACTTGGGGCTGGAGGGCTATGCGGGGAGCGCGCGCCTCCAGGGGCAGGCGGGTTACTGGCAGGGTATCTCGGAAAAGGGGATGCGTCTTCCGGACGAGGGGCCGACTGGCGGCTCAGGCTGGTCCGTTGTCCGTATGGTACTGGACCGGGATGGCACATCGGCCCTGCTGCAGGGAGCGGGTCCGGCCTACAACACGGAGATCAACGACCTGCTGCTGTCGGCGCTCTACCGTACGCTGGGCGGATGGAGCGGTCTTGATGGCATCGTTATCGGCCTTGAGGGGCACGGCCGGGAGGAGGCCGTGGCTCCTGGGATAGACCTCGGGCATACGGTCGGGTGGTTCACGAGCCTTTACCCGGTGCTGCTGGAGGGGGGATATGCGGATACGGGGGACCTGGTGAAGGGTACCAAGGAGATGCTGAGGCGTGTACCGGACAAGGGGCTTGGCTACGGTGTGCTGCGTTACATCTGCGGCAGGGACGGTCTTTCGGGTGATCCTTGGGACGTGGTGTTCAACTACCTGGGGCAGTTCGGGGGGTCGGCGGATGGGGGCTCGTTGCTGTCGCATTCGCGTGAGGGTCGTGGTCCCGAGACGGGGGAGGGGCACCGTTTCGGCGGGGGCATGGTGGTGAACAGCGCGGTACAGGACGGTGTTTTCGAGGTGTACTGGGGCTATGACCGCGGCCGCTACCATCCGTCGACTGCCGAGGGCCTCTGCGCCCGCTACCTGGAGGTATTGAACGAGATCATCTCGCACTGCCTGGAGGTATCGGCCTCGGGCGGCAGGCCGACCCCGTCGGACTACGGT
>NZ_JAWMTI010000030.1:0-1547 GCF_036959255.1 Olivibacter sp. CPCC 100613 | reverse complement strand
GTTTAACACTTTTTGCCTTTGCGAGCCATAGTTGGATGATGTACGCATTCCTTATCCCTTATGCTTTGGGAGCGATTGCTAATCCTGCGCTTCAAGGTTTTCTGTCTAACCAGATACCAGATAATGAACAAGGGGAATTACAGGGTGGTCTTACAAGTTTAATGAGCGTCGGCGCCATTATTGGTCCTCCGATCATGACTTTTTTGTTTGCCCGATTTGCCAGTGCGAATGCTACCGTATATTTCCCCGGGGCACCCTTTTCGTTTGCAGCTCTTTTAATGTTTGTCAGCCTCCTGCTCGTTTTCAAGAGCTTAAAGAAAGGCTAATATGATCCATCGATTCCGTCCAAAATAATGGGGAATCGATGGATAACTCCGATACAGATGAACAGTTTTTATTGCTCGTAGCCAAAACTTTTGAGGTAATTTTTCTTACTTCTCCAATCGGAGATAACTTTTACAAACAGTTCCAGAAAAACTTTTTTTTGCAAGAAGGTCTCGATATCCTGCCGGGCATAAGTACCTACTTTTTTTATCATTGTTCCCCCTTTACCTATAATGATGTTTTTTTGTGAGTCGCGTTCCACAATAATCTCAGCGCTAATCCTCACCAGTTGTTCTTCCTCTTTAAAAGAGGTAACGATCACTTCGGTGCTATAAGGAATTTCTTTTTCATATAACTTAAAAATCTTCTCACGTACCATTTCAGACACAAAAAACCGTTCCGATTTATCCGTTAATTCATCCTTCTCGTAATAAGGTGGATGAATCGGCAAATGTTCGAGCACAAATTGAAAGACCGCCTGAATGTTATGTCCCAATAAAGCAGAAATTGCAAAAATGGCTGTTGGATTCAACGTCCTCTGCCAGGAATCGATCTTCGCCTTTACATCCGCTTCATTTGATTTATCAATTTTATTGATCAAAACAACTACAGGAGAATCCGTTTTTTGCAGCTTTTCTATCACATCCGTTTCATCATACTTTTCATTAATATCCGTAACAAAGAGAATGATATCCGCATCCACCAGCGACCCCTGAACGAAATTCATCATGGATTCCTGTAAACTATAGGCAGGTTTAATAACACCGGGTGTGTCTGAAAATACAATTTGGTAATCTTCTTCATTCACGATGCCTAAAATGCGATGTCTTGTTGTTTGGGCTTTAGGTGTAACAATTGACATCTTTTCACCTACTAATGAGTTCATTAAGGTTGACTTACCGGCATTAGGCTTCCCGACTATACTTACAAATCCAGCTTTATGTGACATTTTTTTTAAAATTTATTTGCACAGCAAAGAAACAAAATATATCTTTGCACTCCAATCAAACGGAAACAAATATTGTTTTTCAGCAGTAGGAAAGCAATTTCAGATAAAATATACTGCGGGGTGGAGCAGTTGGTAGCTCGTCGGGCTCATAACCCGAAGGTCGCACGTTCGAGTCGTGTCCCCGCTACTACAGCCGATCAAAATTTTGATCGGCTTTTTTGTTTTATTTCAATCGTGCGCTTTTATCAAGAAAAGCCGCTTCTCATTCATCTTT
>NZ_JAWMTI010000029.1:0-1620 GCF_036959255.1 Olivibacter sp. CPCC 100613 | reverse complement strand
AGGGTGCATGGGCCTACCTTCTGCACCGCTACACGGGGCGTAGGGACATTGTCTACGGGGTGACGGTATCGGGGAGGCCGGAGGACCTTTCGGGGGTGGAACAGCGGATCGGACTTTACATCAACACGCTTCCCCTGCGGACGGACATCGACGGGGAGTCGGGCGTTGGCGAGTGGCTGCGCGGGATACAGTCGGGGCAGTCGTCCAGCCGTGACTATCAGTACAGCAGGCTGAGCGAGGTTCGGCACTGGAGCGGGGTGGAGGGCGAGCTGTTCGACAGCCTGCTGGTGTTCGAGAACTATCCGGTGAGCCGGGCAGGCGGGGACGGTCTTGATCTTGTGAANCTGGGCTACAATGCGGACCTGATCGGGGGTGCCTACATAGAGAGACTGGCGGGACATCTCCGCCATGTGCTCGAACAGATGGTGGGTGAAGGCATACAGGTTAATGATATTGACATTCTAACAGAAGAGGAAAAGACCGGTCTTTTGACCGGCATGGGATACAAAGAAGCATTTTACCCTAAAGGGACGGTCATCGACCTTTTCCGGAAAGCGGTACGGGACTATGGTGAACGTAGGGCCGTTGTCTTCGGGGACCGCGTGCTGAGCTACGGGGAGCTGGATATGCTGACGGACCGGCTTGCCTCGCACCTCCGGGGCCTTGGCGTTGGAAGGGAGAGCCTTGTGGGTATCTGCATGGACCGTTCGGAATGGATGGTGGTTGGCATCGTGGGCATCCTGAAATCGGGGGGAGCGTATGTCCCGCTGGACCCGGGATACCCTGCCGAGCGGCTGTCCTATATGGTTCGGGATACGGAACTGACGGTGGTGGTCACGGACGGCATGGGCCGTGAATCGCTGTCCATGGTTGACGTAGCGGAACAGGTTGACGGGACTGATCCGTTGTGCTGGTCCACAGAGCCTCTGCCGGATTCAGTTGCACCATTACCGGACAGCCTGTGCTATGTGATCTATACGTCGGGATCCACGGGCAGGCCCAAGGGGGTAATGGTGGAGCACTGGCAGCTGCTGAACAGGCTGCTCTGGGCGGGGGATTTCTTCGGCATCCTATCGGATGACCGTATCCTTCAGAAGACGGTGACCACGTTCGATGTTTCGGTATGGGAGCTGCTGCTGCCGCTGGTATCGGGGGCTTCGGTGGTGGTGGCGAGCAGCGTTGCGCGGCGGGATGCCGCCGAGAGCGTTCGGATCATGGAGGAAGAGGGCATCACGGTGGTGCACTTTGTCCCGCCGATGCTGAACATGTTCCTGGAGGAGGCCGAAGGCGCCGGCCTTCCCTCGCTGCGCCACGTTGTGAGCAGCGGGGAGGAGCTCCTTGCGCACACTGCCGGACGTTTCCGGGAGGTGCTGCCGCATGTGGCGCTTCACAACCTCTACGGCCCGACCGAGGCGGCGATAGATGTAAGCTACTATACAATTCCCGAAGATATCCCTCCGGTTATCCCCATCGGTGTGCCGGTATGGAACACCATGCTATATATATTAAGTCCCGAAGGGGAACTTCAGCCATTGGGCGTACCGGGCGAGATCTGGATCGGCGGGGAGCAGGTTGCGCGGGGGTACCTGAACCGTGCGGAACTGACGGGTGAGCGGTTTG
>NZ_JAWMTI010000028.1:0-1859 GCF_036959255.1 Olivibacter sp. CPCC 100613 | reverse complement strand
TTTCTATGTTCGATCATTACACCTTTGGGCCGTCCGGTTGAACCCGAGGTGTATATGACATATGCAAGGTCTTCTGCAACAGGTGCATTTAATACGGGTGGAACATCCGCGTGCCAAACGGACGGTGCCGTTCCGTCCACCAGGTCCAGTCCATCGATACCAACAAGCGATGTCCGTCCCGATGTATCGCATATCGTTACCTGTAAACCCGTATCTTTGACCATGTAGGACAATCTGTCGACCGGGTAGTCCGGATCTAGGGGAACATATGCACCGCCTGCTTTCAGTATGCCCAGAATCCCAACTATCAGCCATTCTGTCCGGTCCATGCAGATCCCTACCAAGCTCTCCCGCCCAACCCCATGGCAGTATAGATGACTCGCAAGACGGTCCGTCAGCTGATCAAGTTCCGAATAACTCAAACGGTGTTCTCCGGAGACAAGCGCCGTACAATCTCCATATTTTTGCGCGGTTTCGCGGAACAGGTCCACTATTGTCTTATCCCTCGGATAGGGAGCCTTGCGATAACCTAAACCCCTGGATAGTTCCGCCTCCTCCGCTTCGGTCAGCATCCGGAGCAGCCCGACCTTGGTGTCTGGACCCACAACTGCCGATACCAAAATCTCCAGATAGTGTCCCAGCATCCGTTCTACACTTGCCCGGTGGTAAAGGTCACTACAGTATTCAATACCCAATACTCCTTCCTCACCTTTCTCACCGACTGTAAACGTCAGGTCGAACTTACTGGAACTTACGCCAGAAGGTATCTGTTCCAGTTCCAAACCTCCCAGGAGAGGTCTCTCCGGATTCGCAGAACTGTCTTCGTAAGTAAACATCACCTGAAAAAGCGGAGTCCTGCCAAGGTCGCGCTCCGGCGCCACGGCCTCAACTATTTTCTCGAAAGGAACATCCTGATATTCATAAGCGCCCAAGATATTTTCCTTAACCTGTGAAAGAAGAGCCAGGAATCCCTCTTCCCCATCCACCGTACTCCGAATCGCAAGCGTATTTACAAAAAAACCAATCAGTCTTTCCGTCTCCTCGTGTATACGTCCGGCTATCGGACTGCCGACACATATATCCGATTGTCCGCTGTAGCGATAGAGCAGAACCTGGAAAACTGTCAGATAAAACATATAGGGGGTAACTCCTTCCTGCACACACATCTTCCTCACCCCATCAAGGATATGGGCGGGTATGGCAGCATAAACATGCCCCCCGCGAGTGCTCTGCACCAATGGACGTCTCTTATCAGTAGGAAGAAGTAACGGTTCCAGACCTTCAAGCCGATCTTTCCAATATTTAAGCCGGCCCTGGAGATAGGCACCGCTGACCTGTTCCCGTTGCCATACCGCATAATCCCCATACTGCACGGGAAGCTCCGCTAGACCGGTGCCCAGGCCATCGACAATGCTGCCGTAAAGGCGGTCCAGTTCCCCCATCAGTATCCCCCACGACCATCCGTCGAAAGCGATATGGTGAAGTGTAAGTACAAGGATATCCTTTCCTTCCCCACGCTGCAGCAGGTCTGCACGCAGCATATAGTCCGAGGAAAGATCAAAGGGCTTCCCCATAAGGATCTCTATATACCGATCCACGTCATCCCCAATGCCGAGACGGTGCCGTCCAAGAGTCCAACCCTCCGTACCCATAACCCGCTGGTAACCTTCTCCTTCCCTCTCCACGACAACGCTCCGCAGTACCTCGTGACGTTCCATCACAAGCCGAAAACTGGCCTCAAGGAGGTCCACATCCACCAAACCTCCTCGGATACCGTACACAACCGGAACATGGTAGTGAACGCTCCCCTCAAGCCGATCAATGAACCATAAACGCTCCTGACTATAAGATAATGGGTA
>NZ_JAWMTI010000027.1:0-2063 GCF_036959255.1 Olivibacter sp. CPCC 100613 | reverse complement strand
AAAATCAGTTAAACATCTTTCAGACATGACCATGCTATTGACTCTGCACAGAATAACATCGCTCACAGAAAAACAAGCAGCCTTTTTAGGCCAGTTGGAAATTTAACCGGACAGTAGTGATTTTTATTGAAAAATTTTATAACTCAAACTAAGTCCGAATAGTCGACCTGAACGGTAGCGGGCAATAATCTGGTCATTATCGCGATCATATTTACCATCACCGTTACCATCCTGTAAAAGCAGATAGTTTTGATTCAACAAATCGTTAAAGTTTGCTTTTAGACTGAATTTATTATTAAGAGCTTTACTTACAGTTAAGTCAAGAACATTTCGGGGCATTTCATAAATATCTGGATAACCTTCATAACCTATATATGCTATGCGTCGCCCGATCACATTGTACAAAAGGTTGACCTGCCATTCGCTCTTTACGTTATTATAGAAAAGGCCCACATTGGCTAGATAAGGTGCTTGTCCCTGAAGAGGCCGTTCGTCAGACTGACGGTTCGCTATATCTCCGAGTTTAACTTTACTATCAATATAGGATGCATTCAGTAAAACAGTAAGATCATCTAGAAATTTGCTATTTGTCAATCCTGCCAATGATTTCCGGATTTCTAGTTCAATCCCTTTATTTTCAGCGAGCTCAGCATTTCCGAAAGAGAAAGTTTTGGCGCCCCCGGAACCCGCCCCCGGAATAAAAACTGTTTCTATTGGATTAGCAAAACGTTTATAGAAAGCTGAAAGACTTATTATTTCTCCATCATTCGGATAATACTCAAATTTCAGATCATAATTATCGATGGTAGCCGTTTTTAAAGAGGGGTTTCCAACGTTGGTAAAGTTGAGGTCAAAATCATAAAAGGAAAACGGAGCCAATTCCCTAAATTCCGGTCTGTTGAGTGTCTTTCCGTAAGCCATCCGTACCAACGTTTTTGTATTGATATTATAAGAGAGATTGGCTGAAGGAAGAATTTTCGTAATGTCATTATTGACGCTTACCGGCCCCTGATCATCGGCACTCTCCAACTGTTGCAAATTGTTCTCAATACGCACGCCTGCTACTAATGTCAATTTATCCTTGTAGGGCAAATTGATATTGGCATATCCGGCCATCAATCTATTTGACGAACTGTAATTATCGTTGGGATTGGACTGTTCATCTATTCTAATACCCGTTGTCGTGTTAATGTTCTCCCAATTGAATAGTACATTGATAGGCTGTGTTAATAAACTGTTATCGAACATCGAGGAATTCGCCCGCACATAACCGATATTTCGGGAAGTAAACGTACGATGTTTATCTTCGAAATAGCCACCTATTTTCAATACTGGGTTGAATAGGCTTTCCTCTTTTTTAAAGTGATGCTCCAGATTCACTGCACCTGTTTTTACATCCTCGTCCATATTGGAGTAGAAACGACCCAAAAACTCGGCAGCAGCGGCTCCTGTCGGAACGTACAATGTGCGTTCACCCGTTGTTGCATTAACATCGGAGCGATAACGTTTATAATCCGGTTGATCACGATAGGAACGACCATATCCTGCCACCCAGTCGAAAATGGTATTCTGTTGATTGAATTTATGTAAACCGGAAAGCTGACCTGAGTAAACACCGCGATATAAATTATTGAACGAGTAACTGTCAGGCAGGTAGTTCGATTCAAAGTTTTCCCCTGTACGATTGGTAACTTGAGAGGTTCCTAACTGATTGAACAGGTTTTTAAACTCGAAGGTATGATTTTGGTTTAAACTGAATGCCCAGTTATGGATGATACCGAACCGCACGTTATAATTGTACTGCTGATCATTGTATCTATAAATTGCAGAAGATGATTGGTTCGTCTGATCGTATGTATTAAAATCTCCACGCAGGACACCAAAGTTTGTTTTGCTATTACTGTAATTGATTGAAGTGATATTCCCCAGCAATTTATTTTTTATCACTACTGTCCGGTTAAATTTCCAACTGGCCTAAAAAGGCTGCTTGTTTTTCTGTGAGCGATGTTATTCTGTGCAGAGTCAATAGCATGGTCATGTCTGAAAGATGTTTAACTGATTTT
>NZ_JAWMTI010000026.1:0-2518 GCF_036959255.1 Olivibacter sp. CPCC 100613 | reverse complement strand
CCGTTTGGCACGCGGATGTTCCACCCGTATTAAATGCACCTGTTGCAGAAGACCTTGCATATGTCATATACACCTCGGGTTCAACCGGACGGCCCAAAGGTGTAATGATCGAACATAGAAACGTCGTAAGCTTGGTTAGCGGTTTTCAAAATATAGCTGACGATTCCCATTGCAAAACCGGATTGACTTTATGTCCAGTAATCTTCGATGTCTCCGTATGGGAGATTTTTATCAATATATGCTACGGAAAGGAACTTCACGTACTGCGTAAAACAGCCATAATGAGCGGGGAAGACCTTGCTAATATTATGATTGAAAAAAAAATAGATACCGCCTATATTCCCCCAACCATGCTTGGTGAAACGGTTGAATTCCTTGAAAAAGCGGATAGGCCATTCCGACTGAAAAGGCTACTTGTTGGAGTTATGCCAATCAAACAATCTTTATTAGAAAGGTTCAAGAGTTTAGTTAGCGATATAATAATAATTAATGGATATGGACCTAGTGAAACGACAGTGTGTTCTACTTTTTTTGAATTTGACTCTACAAAATGCTTTTATAAAGATTCAAATGTACCAATTGGAGTTCCTGTTACTAATTCTAAAATTTATTTATTGGATGCCAATAGACAGCTATTACCCTGTGGTTTACCTGGTGAGATTGGGATCAGCGGACCGCTCGTCGGCCGCGGATATTTAAACAATTCGGATCTAACAAGTAAAAAATTTGCAGAAATCAACATTGATGGAAATAAAGAACGAATATATTTCACCGGCGATTTTGGAAGATGGCTTCCAAGTGGAAATCTTGAATATTTGGGAAGAAGGGATGATCAGATAAAACTACGCGGATATCGTATTGAGCTCGGGGAAATTGAGACTGCCATTATAGAAAGTAACTTATGCAATGACGTCGTTGTATTAAAAACGAATGAGGAGTTACTTGTAGCCTTCGTCATACCTTTTAATAACGAGTACTTTGAACGAAATATAAATCGTTTTTTGCAAGATTTGCTACCTTACTACATGCTACCCCAAAAGTGGGTTATACTAAACGAACTTCCGATTACAACTGCAGGAAAGATAGACAAGCAAAAATTACTGGAAATGAATTTGGAGCAAGAGACTAATGTTCAATACTTTGGGCCTGTTACAAAGTTTGAACAATTCCTTGTTTCGAGGATTAAAGATCAAATAGGTGTTCAATACGTCGATATGTGCGACAACATTTTTTCTTTAGGAGCGAGCTCATTACAAATTATGAAATTGATTTCAATAATAAAGAAAGAGTTTAACATCTCATTACCAATTAATATCTTTTTTAAAACTAGAACAATTCGGGAATTAACTGAATATATAGAGTATACCTACGGCTTAGCTATGGATAATGAGGAAGGTATCGAAGGTGATGTTTATGAATTATAATAAAAAAAAATGAGATGGTCAAGTTAGATTACAAGTTGGCTTTTATCGTCCCTTTTCGCGATAGATATGAGCATTTAAATATTTACGTTCCGCATTATAAAAGAATCTTTCCGGACGCCGATATATATATAATACATCAGTTGGGAACCGAACCGTTTAATAGGGGGAAACTTTTGAATGTTGGATTTTTATTCGCAAAAGAAAAGGCAGACGCTTATGATTTGTCAGATATAGATATGTTAGCTGTTGAAGGTCAGGTAGATTATTCGGCGCCAGATGCCGTAACTCACTTGGCTTCTGCTGTCTCTCAATACGATTATACGCTTCCATATCCAACATATTTTTCAGGACACGTTCTCTTAAATGCTGAACACATGGAATCTGTAAATGGGTTTTATAATGATTATTTAGGCTATGGATGCGAAGATGATTGTTTTTATCGCTCATTTGTTGAAAGAGAGTTGCCGGTTCACCGACGGCATGGAGTGTATGAATCATTAGACCACGAACGGCCTGTTGACACTGATCCAAAGATAAAAGAGTTGTTCAAAAGAAATTGGGAATTATCAAGTAAACCCAGAGACTTTTCAAATGGACTTTCAACGTGTCAATATAAAATACATAGTGTTGAGGTAAACGATAATTATACGATGGTTAATGTTTATATCTAAAACGTATCGCGAAATTTACAGTTTCAAGTAAATATAATGTAGTAATGAACCATACCGATTCCATTTTTTCCGATGAAATATTGACCTTAATAAAAAAGGCAAAGGAGGCCGGGATTTATTTATTTTTAGATGAAGATACGGTAAAATTCAGATTAAAAAAGCGAGATCGAATAACTGATGAGTTGATTTATGTTATTCGCCTAAGAAAAGGTGAATTGTTGACTTTTTTGCAAAATAATAAAAAGCTCAAGGAGCTCGGTAGATCAAGTTTGGAGCCAATTGAAAAAAGACAATTAAATTCCTACCCATTATCTTATAGTCAGGAGCGTTTATGGTTCATTGATCGGCTTGAGGGGAGCGTTCACTACCATGTTCCGGTTGTGTACGGTATCCGAGGAGGTTTGGTGGATGTGGACCTCCTTG
>NZ_JAWMTI010000025.1:0-2553 GCF_036959255.1 Olivibacter sp. CPCC 100613 | reverse complement strand
CAAGGAGGTCCACATCCACCAAACCTCCTCGGATACCGTACACAACCGGAACATGGTAGTGAACGCTCCCCTCAAGCCGATCAATGAACCATAAACGCTCCTGACTATAAGATAATGGGTAAATTCCATCGTTTACCCTTATTTCTATGCTCTTAATACTCCAGCTGTTAGTCGATCTAGAGATTTTATCCGATAATTGCTTTACCGTCGGATAGCCAAACAGGTCCTTAATTGAAATTTCAGTTCTCAGTTCCTTACGGATTGCCGAAATAATTCTAATAGCGGCCAGAGAATGTCCTCCCAAGGAAAAGAAGTTATCATACACTCCCATTTTTTGAATACAAAGAATTTCCGACCATATTTTTATTAGACTTATTTCTACCTTATTTGTTGGAGGTTCATATCGATCATAATGGATATTTGGTTCAACTTTCGGAAGTGAGGTATAATCTATTTTGCCATTTTTTGTCACAGGTATTTTTTCAAGTTTCATCCAGAAAATTGGCACCATATATTCCGGTAGTCGAGCATGGAGATAGCTTAACAAACAGTCGTAATCTAATTCATCTTTAAGAACTGCATATCCTACCAGTCTTTCTAAATCGTCAGTTTTTTGAAGAATCACAACCGCTTGATCCATTAAACCACTTTCGATAGCTACTGTTTCGATTTCTCCTAATTCAATACGATATCCGCGGAGCTTAACCTGGTTGTCAATTCGGCCAAGATATTCTAAATTCCCGTCGGGAAGCCAACACCCTATATCGCCTGTACGGTACATTTGTTTACCATCTACAAACGGTGAAGGTATGAACCGATCTACTGTCAAATCCGGTTGATTTAAATAGCCTCGGGCTACATGTGGACCGGTTATACAAATTTCCCCTGCTACACCTATCGGCTGCAATCGAATATTTTCACCCTGACTGTCTGTGTAATTAGCATCAACGATGAAGACTTCTGAATTTAGAAGAGGTTTCCCAATAGGTACGTAAGAGTTTCCTTTCGACAGCATTTGTTTAAATTCGTAGAAGGTTGCGCAGACCGTTGCTTCAGTTGGGCCGTATCCGTTTATAATTCTCAGTTGAGGGATTCTTTCTTGGTATTGCTGGAGAACTATCTCCTTTATTTGCATCACACCAACTAATAACCTAGTAAGTGCAATTGTGTCGTTATTATTCTGGAATTCCCTTAAAATCTCATTCAACAAAGTCGGAGGTAAATACGCAGTGTTGATCTGATGATCAACAATATATTTAGCAATATAAAATGGGTCATTTGCCGCTTCTGACGGTAGTAAATGGAGTGTATGTCCATAACATAAATTGGTAAAAATTTCCCAAATGGAAACATCAAAAACTATTGGACACAATGCGAATCCATTTAGATTTCCTTTCCCTGGAGCTATATTTTCGAAAGCATTTAAAAGAGAAATTATGTTCCCATGTTCCACCATAACTCCTTTAGGTTTTCCTGTGGAACCGGAGGTATACAATACATAAGCTAGCGTATCTGATAAAGGCTTATTTTCAAGTTTTATCTCCCCCAACCCATCATTCCATTCAGCGGATTGATCAGTATAAACAAGTATTCCTTTGTAGAAAGATGAAATCGACAGTTTACCCATATTATCAGCAACTATTACGCGACATCCGCTGTCCTGTACGATAAAACTCAAACGTTCTACGGGATATTCGGGGTCCAAGGGTACATATGCTCCACCAGTCTTCAATATTGCCAGTATACTTACTATCGTCCAGTGGGAACGTTCCATACAAATTCCTGCAATGATTTCGGGTCCTATTCCAAGGGCCTGCAAATGGATCGCCAGTTTGTCTGACAGAACATCTAACTCATGGTAACTCAATTTAATATCAGCAAAAACTAGAGCTATTCTGTCGGAATTAAGTCTTTGGCATTCTCTAAACATGTCAATTACTGTCACTTTACTGAAGAGCTGTTGATCATGCACTAAGTGACATTTAAAGGATTGAATCTCATGAGGTGTTAATATATTTATTTCCTTTAGATGTAAAGCTCCCCTTACTATCTGACCTAATACATTGATAAAATGTTGAATAATCCTATCTATATAGAATTTATCGATAAGTTCTGTATTGTAACTGAAACCCAAAACTATTTGTTCTTTAGGTTCGATAATGATGCTCAGTGGGTAGTTAGTATGCTCCTCAATAATGCCATCGCGTAGATTGAGTTTTGTCTGTACTTTTTCTGATGTCTTATTGCTAGGATAACTTTCAAATACCAGTAAACTATCGAATAGATCTCTTTTGTTGACTGTCCAGTGCTGTACGTCATGGATGTGACTAAACTGATATTGCCTTGCGTTGGCCTGTTCTGCCTGTAAAAATCTTAGCCAATCTCCAATAGGATTTGAATAATCCAGTTTAGTAAACAGATGAATAGTATTTATGTAAAGTCCGATCCGCTGTTCCACCCCCGAAAGGTCCTCCGGCCTCCCCGATACCGTCACCCCGTAGACAATGTCCCTACGCCCCGTGTAGCGGTGCAGAAGGTAGGCCCATGCACCCT
>NZ_JAWMTI010000024.1:0-3602 GCF_036959255.1 Olivibacter sp. CPCC 100613 | reverse complement strand
GAAAAAGGTGTAGATAATAATGTTACCTCTTCGGACGCTAAAGGTCAGTTTCAGTTAATGCTTCGGAGCAATAGCCAAACCCTTGTTATAAAATTGATGGGTTTTGCGGACAACGAGGTAAAGGTTACAGCAAAAAATTATATCGATATCACCATGCAACCTTCTAACCAAGGCTTGGAAGAGGTGGTTGTGGTAGGGTTCGGCACTAAACGAAAAATAACCAATACGGGTGCAGTTAGCTCTGTGTCGGGTGCTGAAATTCGGAATGTTCCTACTGCAAATGTCCAGAATACGCTAATGGGGCGGATGCCTGGTTTCGTGTCGCAACAACGCTCGGGACAACCCGGACGCGATGCCTCGGATTTTTTTATTCGTGGCGTTAGCTCCCTGAACAGTGAGGGGAATAGGCCGCTAATCATTGTTGATGATATCGAATATTCGTATGATCAATTGCAGCAAATCAATGTCAACGAAATCGAAAGTATTTCAATCTTGAAGGATGCTTCAACAACAGCAATTTATGGAATTAAAGGAGCTAATGGCGTACTGGTAGTAACAACACGCCGCGGAAGTGCGGGAAGGCCGCAAGTTAATCTGCGTTTAGAATCGGGTATTCAAAACCCAGTTCGCACCCCCAGCTTTTTAAATGCTTATGAGACAGCAAGCCTCATCAATGAAGCTTACGTAAATGATGGATTGCCACCAAAGTTTACGGAAACGGATCTTGACCTTTATAAGAATGGAACAGATCCCTATGGACATCCGGACGTAAATTGGTATGACGCGATCTTTAAATCCATTGCAAGCCAAACAAATGCTAATATAGATCTTTCCGGTGGATCGGAGGCACTGCGGTATTTTGTTTCGGGGGGAGCTTTAACGCAGGGAGGGCTGGTACGGGATTTCGAAGATCCATTAAATGAAGTAAACACGAATTACTTCTTTAGACGGTATAATTTTAGATCAAACCTGGATTTAAAGGCTACGAAAACATTGCAATTACGATTTGACCTGAGCACACGTTTTGCAGATATCAACCAGCCGCAATCACTCAATGCAGTGGGTGAAATTTATAACTTCAGTAAAATAACACCATTCTCCGCGCCCTTTATGAATCCCAATGGTAGCTACGCGTATGCCTATTCTGATTTTAACCCGGAGGCCTTACCCACACTCAACGCCCGCTTGGCCAATGGAGGCTATAACCGGACGAAGCGATCTGATTATAACGCTTTGCTTCAGGCGAGACAGCAACTTGATTTCATTACGAAAGGATTATCCCTCACGGCTCGGGTTGCTTATGGGGGTGTGGAGGAATATGCCCGCAATATATTTCGCGGTGGATTGCCGCCTTCTTATCATTACAATAGCCAAACGGATACCTACACGCTGGATCCCAGGGGAAAGTATGTGTTGGATACCTATACAGTTACCGGAGGTACAAATCAGTATTATCGTAATCTGAATATACAGGGTTTTTTAAATTATGATAGAACATTTGGGAAGGATCATCAGATTAGTTCACTCATCCTGCTTAACCAGCAAGACCTATCTGCGGGAGCAGATATACCTTCTAAGTTTAAAGGCACGTCTTTAAAAGTGGGCTATTACTACAAAAATAAATATCTTTTGGATGTTAATGCCGCTTATAATGGCACCGATCGTTTCGATAAAGCACATCGATATGGGTGGTTTCCGGCTGTCGGTATGGGATGGGTTGCTTCGGAAGAGCCATTTATAAAGAATCACTATCCTTTTATCAACTTATTGAAAATTAGGGGATCTTATGGTTTGGTGGGCTCCGATATAACATCTGGCAACCATTATCTTTATAATCAAATTTACGAACCTTCTGGTGGTTATTTTTTTGGTACGGATGGAGGAGGGGTAGGTACTGTTTCGGAAGGCGACCTGGGTAATGCCAATGTAACTTGGGAAAAGGAATGGAAACGAAATATAGGTGTTGAACTAAATCTTTTTGGCCAGCGGTTAAACCTAACCTTTGATTATTTCTACAATACACGATTTGATCAATTAATTGAACGCGGTTCGATTCCGGGCATATTGGGAATAGGGTTTGCGCCTACGAATGTTGCCCGCACCGTTAATAGAGGTTTTGATGGCATGTTGGGTTATCGTGGGAAGTTTGGGAATGTGGCGGTGAGCAGCGATTTGGTATTCCAATTTTTTAGGAATAAAATCCTCTTCAAAGATGAAGCCTTACCGGCTTTTCCGTGGTTGGCAGAAACAGGCCGACCGATCGGGCAAGTTTTCGGGTATACGTTTGAGGGTTTTTATTCGGAAGCTGATATTGCCCGTATTTACACGCCGGAAGGTGTTGCTCCGGCTGATGAAAGGCCAGCTATACCGCTTTATGGCTTGGTACCAACAGGAGAAGGAGGGATACAGGCCGGCGATTTAAAGTATAGCGATCTAAACGGCGATGGTTTTATAGATGATCGGGATATGGGACCTATTGGAAAGCCCAACCTGCCAAGCACCGTGTTAGGTTTAACCTTGGGAGCTAATTATAAAGGGCTTAGTGTAAATGTGTTGTTTCAGGGATCATTTAATTATAGTTTCAGCGTGATCGGTACCGGCATCGAAGCTTTTCAAAGTCAGTTTCAGCCGGTGCATCAGCAACGATGGACGCCTGAGAATATGGATCACGCTCTTTTTCCACGGCTAACCCGTAATCCAACTACTGTGAACAGTGCTAGGGCCTATATGTCCGACTTTTGGTTGATTAATGCGCGGTATATCCGCTTAAAAACCGTTGATATCGGTTACCAGTTTGCCGGCGATCGATTGCCGCTGGGGCTTAATAACCTCCGCCTTTATTTAAGCGCTTATAATCTACTTACTTGGACAAATTATGATAAATATCAACAGGACCCCGAAATTTCTAATAATTCAACCGGTGACGCTTATTTTAATCAGCGAGCTGTGAATTTGGGCGTCCAAATTGGTTTTTAGCGATTGATTTTAAAAAAAACGTATTAACTAAATTAAAAATAAATGAAAACTACATTGCTGTTCCCACTTCTTTTTTTTGTTATGGCTTCGATTTCAAGTGCAAAAGAACCCGACCTTTTACACTATGTAAACACCCTGCAGGGCACGGATTCTGACCCAGGTCTATCTTACGGCAACACGTATCCAACAATCGGTTTACCTTTCGGGCAACATTTTTTTTCGGCACAGACCGGCAAAAACGGGGATGGTTGGAAATACAGGTACGCTACACCTCATATCAGAGGCTTCCAGCAGGTACATCAATGTAGCCCCTGGATGAATGATTACGCCGTTTTTTCATTGATGCCTATTGTGGGCGAGTTACGTGTTTCGGAAGATGAACGGGCCGGTCGTTTCAGCCATCGCAATGAAGTGGGCAAACCACATTACTATCGGGTTAAGTTTGATAACGGAATAGAAACGGAAATTTCACCTACGGAACGTGGCGCCCATATGCGTTTCAGGTATCCGAAAGATCAGCCTGCACATTTGGTACTGGACGGATTTATAAAGGAGGCTTCTATTCTGATTCTTCCGAAAGAACGAAAGATCATCGGCTATGTAAGGAATGGTCTTTTCATCCCGGA
>NZ_JAWMTI010000023.1:0-6253 GCF_036959255.1 Olivibacter sp. CPCC 100613 | reverse complement strand
CTGGTATCTGGTTAGACAGAAAACCTTGAAGCGCAGGATTAGCAATCGCTCCCAAAGCATAAGGGATAAGGAATGCGTACATCATCCAACTATGGCTCGCAAAGGCAAAAAGTGTTAAACTAATGGTGTAGAGTGTGATCCCAATGATTATGGCACGTTTCTCTCCCATCCAAGGCAACAAAACACGTGTTAGACCTGCCTGAACGGCAGCGAAAGCAATTCCCATAAAACCCAATGAATAACCGATCTGTTCTTCATTCCATTTGAATTTTTCAATGGTGAAAAATGACCATATGCTTTCCATAGAGTGACCGGCAATGTTTATTAGTAATAAACCAAGAATAAGTCCTGCAACCGCAGGAAATTTACTTAAGTGTTTGAACGAGCCAATAGGATTAGCGCGTGACCAATCAAAGGGACGTTGATTTTCCTTTTTTAATGATTCGGGTAAAACAAAGAAGCCGTATAATAAATTTAAAAAACTAAGCAAAGCCGCTACTAGAAAAGGTGCATGTGTGCCATACTTACCGAGCAATCCCCCTATAACGGGGCCGATAATAAAGCCAACACCGAATGCCGCGCTAATTAAACCGAAATTTTGGGCTCGTTTTCTCCGGGCTACTTATGTCCGCAATATAAGCGGAAGCTACTGTATAACTCGCCCCCATAGCACCAGCGATTGTACGCCCAAGAAAAAGCCACCAAATGGTGGGCGCAAAGGCCATCAAAAGACAATCCAACCCGAAGCCGAATAGCGATAATAGAAGTATAGGACGCCTTCCATAACGGTCGCTGAGATTGCCCATGATCGGTGCGCAGATAAACTGCATCATGGCATATGCAAAAGTGAGCCAGCCACCATATTCAGCTGCGGTGCTGATGTCGGCATGAATTAGCGTAGCGATAAGCTTTGGTAGAACGGGATAGATTAAACCGATTCCGGTAATATCTATAAGAACAGTAATAAAGATAAAGGCAAAAGCTGCACGGGATGTAGATTTCATTTAATATAATAAAGTTATAGCAAGTATACGTAGTCTACACTATAAGTTGAAGACGAATGAAAATATCAAATAATGTAATAGATCTGCAAAAACTTTTTTACCAGTTTTAAATCCTTGGCGTGTCTATTATTAAAGGAGGGTTGCTATCATGATGGGGCGAAATTATGATAAAGATTTTAAACACCACAAAATAATCAATAATTTTTTTGTTATCGGTGGCATTATCACCCTTAAGAGGCTGGACGGAATTGTAAAGATAAACGCAATTACTGCTCCTTAACTCAAAAAATAAGGAGCAGCAAGCGCTATTTTGTTTTCGTTTATATGATTAAAATTGCTGATCATCAGCACTTGGGCCGTAGCTGCCGGGTATTGGTATATTTAATAACCTTAAATAAACACCTAATTGTGCTCGGTGATGGGAGGTTTGGCTGAAGGCCATTCGTATCATACCATATTTTGTTCCCTCCCACAAGATGTTTTCTCCGTGACGTAAAACCCATTTTTTCTCCAAATCTTCCGGAGAAATCCTGTTAAGTGCATCCTCTCCTTGTTGAAGCGATTTTTCAAAAATTTCTTTTAGTTCTTCATTATTGCCTAAGGGGGTGGGGGTGTATTCGTTGGCGGCAAAATCCAATCCATCCGCATCTACTGCCATGGTAATCCATGAGGGTAATTCGGCAATATGAACGACGAGATGTTTCAATTTCATACTCCTCTCATGGGGAGCCCATTCATATTTTTCTTCGGGGATGAGCGGGAGAAACTTTCGGGTGGTTCCCGCTTCGTCCATCAGTTCTTTCTTCAATGCTTTTATCAAGTCCATAATATAAGTGCTTTATTTTGCTACAAATAAAATAGACCCAACTGACAACCCTATGTCAGTATCTTATATTATTTGTTGCTATTTTCTTCCATTAACATTTTTGCCAAGCGATCATCCCTGTCGTAAATGTCTTTTCTGAAATTAATTTTTCCATCTCGGTCGATAAAAGCGGTAAAGTAGGCGATGAAGACGGGAACGGTTTTCTTTAGCGTCACGTACTTCTCTTTTCCTGCATGCATAGCCATGTGAATAGATTCTTTATTCCAAGTAGAATCATTTCGAAGTAGGAAATTGGCTAGTTTTTCGGGCTCGCTTACCCGAATGCAGCCGTGGCTAAAAGCTCTGCTGGCCTCGTTATATAGTGACTTTGAGGGGCTATCATGTAAATAAATATTATAACTATTAGGAAAGAGGAATTTGACCAGCCCCAATGAATTTTTTGGGCCAGGTTTTTGTCTGACGCTTGGAAGACCACCGCTTTTACCGGTAATTTCCAT
Source organism: Olivibacter sp. CPCC 100613 (assembly GCF_036959255.1). Taxonomy (NCBI): domain Bacteria; kingdom Pseudomonadati; phylum Bacteroidota; class Sphingobacteriia; order Sphingobacteriales; family Sphingobacteriaceae; genus Olivibacter; species Olivibacter sp. CPCC 100613. The sequence goes on along the minus strand of NZ_JAWMTI010000023.1, from coordinate 3,926 downwards.
ATTGTGTTTGGCAATATAATTGCGATCTCTGCGCATACCAGGGATTATCTCGTTTTTAACAATACTGGGAGGTACATTCCAGTACGGACTAAAAACAACATATTTTACATCACCGTGAAAAATAACCGTTTTATGCATTGCTTTGCCGACAACAACATTGCAGCTCCAAAGCAAACTATCTGCATGATATACGTGCAATTTAAATTCCGGAATATTGACGGCCAAATAATCGGTGTTTAGGCTTACCGGCAACCACCGGCTGCGCTCCATGTTTACCACTATTTGCTTCACTCGTTCTGTCGGGAGGATATTCAATTCATTGATGGTGCCATTTCCTATTGCACCATCAGGGTTTAAACCGTGCCTTGATTGGAAAGACTTTACACCAATGAATAATGTACTATCATATGTGTTGGTCAAGGTGTCACCTGTATAATCACCTAAATAAAATAGTCGTTTTTTTATTTGACTTAGCACAATGGACGAATCACCTGGTTTGTAGCTTTTCTTATCTGCGATAATTTTATGCCATTGGTGTTGAGTTGCAAGCTCTCTGTATTTCTTCAGAAACCCTCGAAGCTGTTCATATTGACGGTATACAGGTTCGATATCCGCACCTGATTTATTTACCGGATGTTTTAAGAGACTATCCAAGTAATCTGAATAAGATATTTTTTTCTTTGGGACAAACCAATCATTGGCCTTTACATTCGCATCATCCATCCCCTGCCAAGCAATATCAGCAAAAAGGAAGTATTGCGACGTAAGCATAAATTCCAACTCTTCATTGGTTATTTTGGTATCTTTATGTTGGTTGTATGCATTGATCAAAGAATCCAAATCCTTGCTATACGGTAATTCCCTCTCAATCCCCTCATCTTTTAGATTAAGCATCCGGTCTGTTAAATTTCCTGCTTGCTCGATGAGTCCCTTTTCATCAAACCAAGCAAAACGATAAGTTCTATTCTTATAAAACTTTTTCACCTTCTGTTGGTAAGATTCCAGGTTTTTATAGATGCGAAAAAATGTATCTAATCGCGCGCTATCGAAACTCAGTTCCGTTTGCTCACTGAAGTTTCCCGGTATTGTTTTATTCCACTCTTTTAAGGCCTTTGTATGCAGCGAATCCGTAGGATTTTTTTTCTTTTGCTTAGCCCCTTGGTTACACCCCAACCATAAAGAAGAAAGAACTAATAAGAAAAGCAGTGTTTTTTGCACGTTCATATATTACCTAATTTAACTCTGAGTCGATATAAGATTCAACCCTATGTTTCTCTTCTGTTAAAGATAAATCTTATCTAAGAAACCTAAAAAATATTTCTTATAAAGTAAAGAAATATTTTCAATATGATGGCCAGTTATTTGTTGTAAAAAAGTTGCCGATGGATTTTTTCGTCATTAGAATTTGGTAATATTCGATAATCTGCATGAAGATTTCAGAAAAAAGCTAGCAGGTATTTGTTAAACAACTATTAAACTTATTTTTTTTCAAACAAAAAAGCTTGATGATGGTAACCTAAGTATAATATTTTACTAATAAAACATGTATCATGGGAACACTAGATGAAAGAAAGATTGCGATTTTAACGGAAGACGGATTTGAAGAAGTTGAATTAACTAGTCCGAAAGAAGCACTTGTTAAGGCAGGAGCAAGCGTTCACATTATCTCGCCAAAAGTTGGAACAGTACGCGCTAAAGAAGGGGATGAGTGGAAAGGAACCTACCAAGTCGACAGAAATTTAAAGGAAGTGTCGGCATTGGATTATGACGGACTTCTTTTGCCCGGGGGCGTTATCAATCCGGATAAGTTGCGCACTAATCAGGAGGCGCTGCAATTTGTTACGGATTTTTTTGAAGCAGGGAAACCGGTTGCCGCGATTTGTCATGGACCACAAACATTAATTGATGCAGAGGTTGTGAGAGGAAGGAAGATGACTTCTGTGGCGGCAATTAAAAATGATCTAATTAATGCCGGTGCGGAATGGGAAGATAGTGAAGTGGTTGTAGACCAAGGTCTGGTAACCAGTAGAACGCCAGAAGACCTACCTGCCTTTAATGCAAAAATAGTGGAAGAATTTGCGGAAGGCAAGCACGAAGGTCAGCATGCTTAAGTTCTTTGGAGGGGGTGATCCCCTCTTTTTTGTTCAGGTTGTTGTAATTCTAGTTTTTGCAAAGGCCTCGGGGAAATGAGTTCGCATGTATTTTATCATCTCTTCTCGCACATAGCATCTTAGATCGAAGGCATCTCCCGAATTTCTACAACTCATTAAACAGCGAATTTCCATTGTTTTCTCCTTTAGATCAGTAACCTGTAGAACATTCACTTTGCCGTCCCATAGGCGGTTACTCTTCAGTAGTTCTGTGAATTTCTGACGTAAATTTTCAACAGGAATTAGAAAATCAGTATAAATGAATACAGTACCTAAAATTTCAGCAGTTGTTCGTGTCCAATTTTGAAAAGGTTTTTCGATAAAATAATTAATGGGTAATACTAGGCGACGCTTATCCCAGATATTTACCACTACATAAGTTAGATTGATCTCCTCTACCTTTCCCCACTCACCTTCAACTATAAGTACATCATCCATTCGTATTGGTTGAGTAAAAGCGATTTGGAAACCTGCCAGTAAGTTTCCTAAGGACTTTTGGGCAGCGAATCCAATAATAACGCCTCCTATCCCTACACCTGTTAGTAGCCCTGCTCCAATCTTACGCATACTTTCGAAGCTAAGTAAGATAATGGCCATAGTGATAATGACAATGAGGGTTATTAACAATTTTCGAATAAAGACAATTTGCGTACGGATTTTTCGCTCACGAAGATTATTTTCTTTACTTATATCAAAACGATGGTAAAGATAATCTTCGAAAACACGCAACACGCGTATAATGATAATTGCGAAGCATACTGTTATTAGAATTTCCGTTGTTTTTGAAAAGATTTCATAAGTAGAGGGGCTGAGTTTTGTTAATGGGAGCAGCGAACTCAGAAACAACAAAGGAATAAAAATGGTGAATATTTTGTTGAAATGGCGGATAATCGATCTTAAAACGGAATATGGTAGTTCTGTTTTTGATTGTTGTTTGACGATCGGAAGTAGTATAGACTTCAAAATGATGCCAATAAGTAGGGAGAAGAGAATGATGAGTATATTCCAAACCCAATCCGGCATTTTTTGTGAAAGTTGTTGTAGGGATTCGAGCATTTTTATTTCATATTATGTAGAAAAAGATACAGTAGTAATACAAGTATAAAGCGTGAGGGGTTTTCAATTTTTTAAATGTTTTATTATTCAGATATCGTGTCGGCGGTGAATTTTCTTTTGAATGATTCTATTGCAGATAAGCGGTAAATGCTCATTTGAATCTAGTTGATCCAGCGTCGGGGTTTCATAAAATAACAGGCGGAGGAGCTTCTATTATTTTATGCCGAAAAAAAACGCTCTGTTTTCCAGTTTGTTGTGCATGTTCCGTATTTTTTTCGGGCTGAACATTTGCATTTACGCAGAGTAATCGTACCTTTGCACTCCGCTGACGGAGGGAGGCGGTCGTTGTTCTGAAGGGTTTGCGCGGGGATATGGAGGGGTGCCGGAGANTTTACGCAGAGTAATCGTACCTTTGCACTCCGCTGACGGAGGGAGGCGGTCGTTGTTCTGAAGGGTTTGCGCGGGGATATGGAGGGGTGCCGGAGAGGGGAGAAAAATATTTTCATAAATATTTTGCGGATACGGAAAAAGCTGTTACCTTTGCAGCCCCGAAGGGGGAGAGCAGGAGACCCGGGGCGCGAGGCCGGGGGAATGAGATAAAAAAAAAAGAGGATGCCGTGCAGCGATGTGACGGGATACCGCAACAGGCAGGAAGCGCGAGCGGATGGCCGATAAGTTCTTTAAAGAAATGATTCATGTAGCGTAACGGGCAGTCGGAAA
>NZ_JAWMTI010000022.1:0-13005 GCF_036959255.1 Olivibacter sp. CPCC 100613 | reverse complement strand
GGTTGCGGTAATGGTATTCGTAGGTATCCGTCGTCTTGCTCTGGGTGTCCTTCACCTCCTTCAACCTTCCAAAGCCGTCGTAGTTGTAATACACCGTTCTGCCCGACGGATCCGTGGCACTGCTCATACCAACCAATGGCTTATAGGTATAGGTACTTACAAACGCATTTGTCAACGCTGCCCGAAGAGTTTGAACAGTACTTCGGACAAAAGCCTCAGTTACTGTCGCGGAATTTAACTGGGAAATAATTGTACTGTTATTGCTGCCTAGAGCAGTCAGCACCTGCGCATAGGTTGCATTCTCAATTTTAGCAATCGGGTATTGCCCATTATAACCCCACAGGTAGACAGCACTAGTCCCTTCTTTTTGCTTTATTTCCAATGGATTACCATAGATATCATAAGACAGATAGTCAGCCAGCGTATTAAAAGAGGAGGACGGTCTGTTTTTCTCGATTACCTTACTGAGGCGAGATTGGCCGCTAAAATTTCCATAAAGGTTCCTTTGCATTGAAACCAAGCTGCTATTGTTGTATACCTCCGTCTGGATTGGCATGGCAACCCGATGACTGCTATTATTTTTCAAAAGTTGAATGGCACTTAACTGTTCTGCCGTCAAATTACCTCCATTTAAGGTTGTAGACGATATATCATCCGGATAATAGTTTCTGATCTGAGTAACTCCTGATCTAGAGTCAGACTGTTTTATCAACGATGGTTGAATTACATAGGCAGCGGTATACTCAAAGTCCTTGATTTGAACAACACTATCTTGTATTGTTCCATTTGAAAACGTGTACATTTTTTCCAACTCCTTTATCGGGAGTTGAACCTCGGTCCGTAAATTCGAACCTGTAAATTTAAATTCTGTCGAGATATTAGGTTCGAGGATATAGCCCCCAGGTAATCCATAGGTGGGGACTTCAAAATAATAGTCCTCAAACACTAAGGCAGGGGTGAAGACCGCCCCCTTAAAATACGAGTACGACCGCTCCTTTTTAAAAACAGGCTGATTGAGGTTGTTGTAGGATATTTCGCTAACCGGAACGGGATTAAAAAGCAAAAATGAATAAGCACCGTAATTTTTTGAATTTAAGTAGTCAACTGATTCATAGGTTTTGCTGTTATTGAGCTTATAATTCCGTACCTCCTTAAATTTCGAAGTACCATTATTTGAATGGGTATACCGAGTAACCTGACTGTAAAAGGCAGGGCACCCGTTCAATCCTACACTGGAATACTCGCCTATTCCAAAATATTTTCTTTGCCAGTAATTGACCCTACTTGTTGGCGATGGTAAATTACCGTTGCTTCCCCAAAAAGTGTACATTTTTTGGTCGAGATAATTCTTATAGAAAATTTTAGGATCAAAAAGTGACGTTCCGACACCGCTTTCATTGGTGCCGTACCGATATTCTTCGCTATTGGTAAGAACGCCATCGTGATTGTAACTTTTGACACTTTTAATTCGTTGCCCTCCTACGATCTTTTCGACATCGCCCAAGATATTCGCATTACTGATCCAGCTAACAGAAGCGTCTACCGTTGATGTCATATAACCGTTAGTATAAGAGCTTACACCATAAACCGTTACCCTTAGCTCATAATTGTGTCCCACTTCTAAACTTAAATCTTTTGAAAATTGAAGAGGTAATGCCGGGTTAGCGTCATGCCATTTTGTTAGTATTACTTTATTGCTCGTGAGGTCCTTTAACGTCACCAATTGTGTATAGTCCCGTACAGCACCGTTAATTGGCGTAGGCGGTCCAAAGGTAAGATCGAGTTTAGGTTGCGTGTTATATTTTGCAACGTTTTCTGCGTCATAAGAGAACAGGTAAACGTTCTCGCTTTTCGTGGCACTTCCCTTTCCACTCGTCCCTCCCCCAAACCAATGTGTCACATCCGGACTTGTGATCTCTTGCTCAAATATCCGGTTAGCCTCAAAAGCAAATTCCGTATAACCTCCCGTCGGATAGACGATCTTGGAAATCATCTCCGCCCGATTAAAGTTGGTATCCACTGCTCTATTGGCGGTACCGATAGAATAGGTTTGATCTTGTTGATACCCCCAAGGCGCAACCGAAAATATACCGATAGATGATTTTTTCACCTGAATTCTAGGAATATACGAAGTATTTCCTCCTTTATTATAATATCCCCAATAGTCACTTTGAAATCCATAGCCGTTATTTCTACTTGGAAAATGAAGGTTATTATATGAAATTTTGTATACGCCACTTAACGCAGGGGTAATCAAATCGACCATAGTTACCGCTGTTAATTTCACTCTGGAAGATGGTATTTCATATTTAAATGTTAGTTTTTTGACCAGCTCATTTGCTTTATTATATATCAAGATTTCATCCAGGAATTTTGAGCGGGATACTGTCAGGTTCGGAGAATCCTTATAGTTAAAAACAACTTTACCGCTACCATATGTAATTTGGCTGACTAAATAGGTTTTGTGATTGATATTTCCGGACGATGATGAAAGCGATCCTCCGAGAGCCGTTAAAGTGCCGTCAGCATTAGGGGTATAGCCAATGCTCTGCTCCTGGTACATTGTACCTTCCAAGTTAAAAACCTCATTATATTGAAAATTTATAACCTCATTGCAATGCGGTAGCGATATTTTGTCTACATACCAACTGCTTATAACGGCGTTTCCCTGCAACGGTTCAAAATTGTCGGGCACCGAATAAGTATAACTGTTAAATTCATACACTGCCCCCTCTTCATCCTTCAGTATAAAAGGGTAAGAATTATAAAGGTTAGATAAAACCGTGCCTCTATCAATTTTAATAGGTGCGTAAGGAATCGTATAATATTGGTTTTTATTATTTACAATAAATTTGCCCGTGGCTTTCGGTAAATTGTAAAAATAAATGTCTGTATGTGTATCCTCTCCTTTTCCCTCGGTAATGGCCCTTAACCATACTCTCTTGGACATAATCTCAGACTGAGAGGTGGCGCCACTTGCTTCATTGACTAATTGCGGTCCGGTTTTGGGAATAATACTATAGCTACCTCCCGCCTTTTCATCAGGAACACCGATAACAGATCGGCTGATCACGCCAACGCCCGATAAACTCCAGCCTAACCCCACTTCTGTTTCCATTTGCTCCAGCTTGATTCCCGAAGCGTGGTAAGAAAGTGAGAAAGGTATTTTATATCCCTTTACATCAATTTCAAACAGGGGGATATTGATCGGAATTACACCTGTGTATTCGGCCACCGGGTACATTCCGAATTTTCCTAGACTAGCGGCCTGCGGGTTTTGGATGGACGGGAGGCTAACTCTATTTGCTCCGCTTTCTTGCTGCCCCTGGACCCCTGTGGAAAAAATAAAAAGAAAAATTGCGCTAATATAATAATGCTTCATATAAAAGATTTATTGCACTTATTTGTTTACTTCAGGGATTCTAGGCATTCGATACGTTTGGTCAATTGAGCAATAGCCTTTTCTTGTTTTCTAATCAAAAGTTGCTGTTCCTTTCCTGCCTTTTCGTTTGCTATTGCATGCAAGGTCAGTTCCTCCACCTTCTTCAGCAAGAGCAGATTCATTTCCGCCAGATCCAGGCCTTCTTTGCCGATTGTTTTCGCCGATGGAATTTCGGGTAGATGCTTGTGTTCTTTTACATAGCGCTCAACCTCTGTCAGCGGCTGCAATTCATAATCTGGTTCGAACACATAATCCGGAACGGCTATGTTATTGGTAACCTTGATCTGTTCTGCCAGGATATTCCCTTTTACAGCCAATTTCGCTTGTGGGCTTGCTGTGCCAATGCCAACATTGCCTGAATTATTGATATACATATAGCGATAGGTTTCGAGCTCCTGATTTGTTAAGCTGTAACCATTTGCGGTATGGACTCTTCCGAAAAAGCCGATCCCACCACCATTCTCAAATCGGATCATACTGAAATCAGAACTACCACCACCTTCTACGATCCATCGCGCCGTACCGCTATTCCAATAAATATTATGTCCGACGATCATCCTAGTCCAATTATTTTCTAATATGGATGGATGCTGTACAGATCCTGTTCCTACTTTCAATCGGTTATTCCAGCCCAACGAAGCATCGCCGGTAGCCGGAAAGCTATTGCTCGTTTGTGCATAGGCCACTGTAATCAGCAAATAGCCTAAACAAATTAGGGTCTTTATCTTTTGTATCATCTCCTTATTCCTTTTCTACATCCGCTAATCGCTTTTCCAATTCAATCAGATGCAAGGTCAGCTCCTCCACTTTCTTCAAAAGCAAGAGATTCATTTCGCCTAAATCCAAGCCGTCCTCACCGATTTTTTTTGCCGACGGAATTTCAGGTAAATGCTTGTGTTCTTTTACATAATTTTCGATTTCGGCAAGTGAATACATTTTATAATCCGGTTCAAAGACATAGTCCGGAACCGATATATCGGTTTTCACTTTGATTTCTTTCGCCAGAATGTTGCCATTAACGGCTAATTTAGCCTGTGGGCTTGTAGTGCCAATCCCTACATTTCCATTTCCCGCAATGCGTACCCTTTCGGAAGCGCTGGAATATAAAGCCAGGCCTGTTGAATTGCTATGAAGATCTTCTGCTGTTGCCACTACTGCTGCCCATTTGTTGGTATCGTTCGGATATCCCGTGAGCAGCTTGATGCCGTTATACTCACCTGCACTGGTAACTGTTGCTTTACTGCTGATCAGCCAGCCATTGATATTACCGTCGATTGTCAGTTTTGATGTGGGATTCGTGGTACCGATACCTACATTGCCACTGGGTGCATTTTTTGGTGAAGCCAAGATCACGTCGCCGTTTGATTTAAAGCTGAGGGGAGCATAGTAGCCTCCACCTTTTCGAAGACCGTAAAATTCGATTGAAGATCCCGGAAAAGCGCTGGATGAAAAATACCCGTCTCGCCGATGGCTCATTGTCCATGCCCAAGTTGCACCATTTGGTATTGCCGATACATCGTTAATCTTAAAGGTGATGTCTGAGTAAGCACTACCGTCACCATCACCAACGATACTTATACCCTTTCGAGCGGTCCCATGATTAAGTTGCAGCAAATCCGTTGGAGAGGTAGTACCGATCCCCACATTTCCAGTCGTAGGAAATGTATTCTGTGCATAGGATGCCAAAGAGAACCCCATTAATAAAATGAGTGCAGCGAATTTTATTTTCATATTTTCAACTATTTATTACTATTATTTACCTATTAAGTAAACCTGCTAATTATCTTTCGTTTAGCATTTTTTTGAAATAAAGACAGAAGAGATTTAGGTGTCCGAATAACCAAAAGAGACGCAAAAACGCATCCTCCTTACGCTTCGATACAAAAAAAAAATCAAAAAATTGAAATCAGGGTTCAAGTTGTATTCCGCATAACAAACAGGTTTAGTTGTTCGATGTAAAAATAAACAACAACTTTGATATCCGAAAAATTTATTTTAATTATTAATCAACAATTGTTTAAATTCGATGTATATATTATACAGTGCAGCTTTGGCTTTATCAGGTAATGAGCATTTTGTAACAAACGTCGCATTAAGTCGATAAAAATGAAATAACCACCTTATACTGTACAGATTCCTGCCCCTCTTTCTTAAACAAAAAAGGAGATTAAAACCTCGAATATAAATTACTAAATTTCAGTTATGTTGGCAGTTCAACCTTTCAAAATGAGCATCAGGTCAGGAAAGCTAAAGGTCTCGATGTTGTCAATGGGGTACTGAATAATCCGAGTACCGCAGCCAATACCGTTAGAGATATTGACACGATTCTCAAAAGACAATTTGCAATTGTCAAGTCAGCATATTACGATAACAGTCCGGATCAGTATGCGGTTGTATTAAAGGTTGCCGGATTGGTTAATAACCCTCGATTCGCTTACAGCTATAACCAGATTATAGGGCCTGAAGGTACCCGAACGGTTGTGCAACGAGGAGGTACCGTTGAAGAAAGTGAAGTACGCCTGTATGGCAGTGACACTTCTTCACTGTATAAAGCAGGCACCCAGCTGATATTTTATACGAGTGGTTATTGAGGTAGCGATTACAGGAGATTGAGAACCTTAACTTCACCGTTAAAGAGAAGCTGTTTTTCCTCATCTATACCGTCATACGTGACACCTGGTTACAACAAGCCCATACGCAATAAGGCCCATCGTTGGTACGAATGGGCCTCCTTAAACAAGTAGTTACTATATCGACTATTCCCTTTCTTTCTTAAAGACTAGATACTTACATAACTGAAAGCCCAAATAAATACCTAGGCTCAACCAAAACAAATAGCCTATTATATCTTCGGGAATAGATTGATTCAACAACTTATCATTAATAATTTTCAATACAATGTTTAGAATCAAAAAAATAGAAACTACTTTATTAAACAAGCTGATTTGGTGCCATTTCTTCGGAGTCATACATTCAATTCCTTTTCTTCAATAAAAATTTCATTATTTCAGCAACTATAAAAAGCATACACGCTATCAATCCCATCAAAAAAATGATATCCATAACACCTTCTAGGTATTTTCTAAAAAACCTGCTTAATATTACCATTATTGCAGCCGCAATCGCCGAATAATTAGCTATTTTAGACCAAAGCTCTCTTTTTTTCATTTTATTTATTTCTTTACTCGCCTAATTACGGGATTCGCAACCCGTGTATTATCCTGAGTAATAGGTTTTGTTTCCTTAATACGGCTATCGTAGTTGTCATATATTTCATATGCTGCTGCTCCTACAAAGAATCGCACCTCCTATTTCTCTCAATAGAAAAATCGCACCAGAAGAGACAGCCAATCTAGTAACCCGCCAAGCATTAACTACTGCCTCCTCGAGCACAATAGAATCAGGAAGTACAATTGTTGGCAAACGTGTGTTATCAACAGGCTTTCGCTCTGGCTTCTTTTTAGGATCATCTTACCCACTGGCGTTTACCTCCTGCTCTTGCAGAAAAGCGGCTATTTCAGCTGGATCGCTAGTCGACCAACCATCAATCCGCTCAATCCACATCCCATTTGGATCCAATTTGCCAATATAGTGTGGGTTACCCGTATCCACCTCTTAATATACCGACCCTGCTATGCTAAAGAGGTTTCAGGATATTGCAACATTGCCCGAAAAGGAATGCCTGCTCACTACCGTTGACCACTTTATCAAAGCAAGCAAGATTTCTTGATGTGAAAATAAAAAAGCGCGCTATTGTAGGCTTAAAACACCTTCGTTCTTTGAACCTAAAAATGCTTTACTGACAATTCATTAAGCATTACTGCTGCTTGATTATAAATTGATGTATTTTCTTCTCTAATTTCAAAATCCTGAGCGATACATTCAAACATATTGTCGTGAAATGTTAATATAAAATGTCTATACATTTCCCATTTCTTGGGATTGTATTGTGGGTGTACTTTTTCTATATCCTGCAGTGATTTAATTAAATCGGAATTTTTGAGCTCATAAAATGAATAAGACTTCATACCAAGCTTACTATATGGATGTCCCTGTATTGTTTCTTCCCCTGGCAATCCAAATATATATTTTAAATACACTTTAAATTTCAAAGCAAAAATACCAGTATCATAAATGGTATTACGCTCTTGAGGAATGGTCGATGAATTCTGTTTATCTGCATAAAAGGCAATAAAAAGCTCATTATCGTTTGACAATATTATTGGTGATGGCGAACCAAAATCCATCTCAAAAAGACCTTTTATTTCTACTAATTCCATTAATTTATTATGTATTCTGACGGTATTGGGTCATTACGGAAAAATCTGACCGCCCAAAAACCAGCCCATAACATGATAGCATCATATTTCCAGGTTCTTCTTCAATTCGGTTAAGCTGGTCAATCCGGAATGGAATCTAGGGTTCTGTGGTCCGAAATCTCCAACTAAGCTCTGTTGTAAAATTCTGGATGTTTACCTTTCCAATATCTTTCAAATTCTTTCACCTTTAATTCAATCTGTAAATCCAGATTATCGAGGAGATTAAACCAAGCAAGATTAAAAGTAACTCCAAAAGAATATCGCGCGATGATCCCTCCAACCAAAAGCATCAATGATGGTAATAATTTGATTAAATATCCGCTATCCATATCACTTTATAATTGCTAAGGAATATAATTCAATCCCATAAGGAATAAAATATTTAAAGTGTACCTCTTTTTTGTCGAACACCAACGTATCTGTAACAGAATTAATATTTTTCTCGTCAACTCGCATTTTAATATACACATTGACATAATTTAATGCTCTCCATTGCAAATTTGGCTCGTCTTTATAGTTAGTTGGATAGACTTCTTTCCTATTAGAAAGTATCTCACTAAGATAGTTTCTATTGTTTATCCAAACATAACACCCTTGTGCTAGATCACGGCTCGCTAATTCGGCGAGGTTTTCGATCTTCTTTCCATTAGGTATAAATACCATCTGGTAAGTTGCGCCGGAAACTGGGTAACGGAAATACAACAACCCTCTCCCCTCATATAGCTGGTTTGCCGAGACATTGGGAACTTTATCATCTCTACAAGACATCAAAATCACTAATACTAAACAAAAGAATCGATTCGACATATTTAATTTTTATCTGTTGGTACATTCAAGTGATAACCGCCTTCCTCATATGGCGTTTTTTTAAGATGACCGTCCATATCAACCATTCTCCTTAAAGGAACTCTATCCTTACCGTACTTGTCCGAATAAAATTTAGCTGCATCGAAATAGTATTTTCCATAATTGGCATCAAAGGATTTTCCGCCATGGTACCCCATAATATCTCTTTCAAACCCTTCATCTGGCTCAGAGTACCATTTTTTTGTAAAGCTATTTTCTTTATCTTGATATCGATCACTTAGGCCTATCAAATGTAAAGATTCATGAAGTACAGTGAAGTTACTACTTCCCTTCCCATATACATCACCAGTTTGTCCCGTGAAATGCCGATTTCCAATAAGGAATCCCGCTACCGATGACCGATGGTTTTTACCGTTCTCCCCATCAACTTTAAATGTTAAAATATTCTCTCCTTGTTGTAACGATTTTTTATTGGCATTTTTTCTATATACGTAATTTATGTTAAATGAAACATTACTTTTATTCTGCTGTTTGAAAAAACTAGAGGAAAAATCATTCAGTTCGTTAGCGCGCTGTTCGTTGGCTCCTTCTCCAGTAATATAAACTGTAGCTGAAACATTAACATTCGTTATATTACCTTCCTTATCTCTTGTAATACTTAAAATAAAATCTTTACCATCAGGACCAATGTATTTAACTGGATTATTAACCGCATAGTTGTATGGTGATATTGTTATATATTTCCCAGCACTAGGATCCACCGTTCCCCATCTTCCGATAACCGGATCATAGAACCTTGCCCCGTAATCGTATGTATTTTATATTGTTTTAATGATCGTTATTTTCCACATAAGTATCCAATATTTCAGGTTGGATACTAGCTTTAATAAAGGCTGTTTTTTTAATATAGAATGAGCTGGTAAATATTGAGGCAAGTTCCTCGACATAGTAATACTCTTTGTTTCTAAACTTAATCTTGGAGATGTTAAAGAAAATTCTTTCTATTTTTAAGAAATCTTCTGCTTTTTCAATTTTCTTTCTAAAAAGGCTATCAATCACAAAACACTTAGTGTTCCACTTAATGTCCTTAAAAATATTCCAATATAAGTTCAATAAAACAATAGAGATGACAAAAAGCACCGAAAAGTAAAATGAACTTCCGGTGACTATCAAAACGACAATTAAAAGCAGGGAAAACAAAATAGAAACTATTTGGATATATTTAAATATATTTTTTCCAAGTTCTGTATAGCTAGTCTTCATCATTTCTTCTGATTATTTTTACACCAAGATTAGCTGACCCACTAAAATTAAAGATAAATCCGGCTGTAAAGGAGGGACCCATAAAAATATTAGCCTCCGGTTTAAATGTACCATCGGACTTCTTAATTTCCGCCTTTGTCTGTATTGGTGCTATATTTACTCCACCATCAATTGTCTTCTCAATAGCATTTCCTTTTCTGTCCCTGACTTCGCTATAATTACCGTATACACCTCCGGCAATATCTCCCCCTCCCCCAAAACTTATTTCATATTTATCATCTTTCATGAGATAATTAAAATCGCTCTTAACACCAGATTTAGAATCCGCTTCAGCTTTGGCAGAAATCAATGTAATAGATCCTGCATTCGCATCTCCGTCGAATAGTCCTTTCGCTCCAGCGCTAATTCTTGGTCCCATAGTGATTTTGCCTTCAACATTACTGCTTACAGACATATCCCATCTTTTCGCTTCCGACTTCGCTCCCTCTTTGACAGATTCAACTGTATTCGCAACAGCATTATATATCGCTTGCTTTGCCGTATTTACAACATAATCAAAAGCCCTTCTCACCAAACTTGGCGGTCCATCTGGCCACATGCCATCAGGATCCACGAAGCGTATCGGGTTATCAAAGGCATAACTGTACGAGCTCCACCTTCTTCCTTGCTCCGCCAGCGGATCTACACTTCCCCACCTGCCAATAACCGGATCATAGAACCTTGCTCCGTAATCGTACGTCCTTTTGCAGATTTTTACGTTTACCGCAGATTTTCCTACCGCTGGTTCAGGTTGTTATCAAAGAACTCTTCTTTCCCCAAAGTTAGTTTTTTGTACAGTATTTACAAGGCTGTTTTTTCGTTCTTCGTTCCGATTAGTGCACGGTTGGAATGATCATCTGTCGCACCAAAGATAGCCTCAGAAGAGTCTATTGGCACGCGGTTTCAAAAAATACTGTTAGGCGCATTCAATTTTTTTTATGTGTTTTATTTACGTAATTTTGTATTACAGAAGTGACAGAATAATAAAGCTTTGCATAAATATGAGATTACAGATAATACAAGACAGCAAAGGCAAAGCCACTGGTGTCTATATTCCAATAAATGAATGGAAGGAACTCAAAAAACGATATACTGACTTGGAAGAGTTAGAGTATGAGGAACCGACCAAAGAGCAAATTTTGCGGGAGCTCAAAGAAGCTGTTCAGGAACTTAAATTGGTGGAACAGGGAAAGCTAAAGGCCCGTCCCTTGCAAGAATTACTGAATGAACTATAATATTTCCTCTATTCCCCTTTTTGAGAGACAGGCAAAAAGACTAGCTAAAAAATACCCTTCCTTAAAAAAGGATCTGACTGAACTGATGATAAGTCTAGACGATAATCCGGAACAGGGAACCGCTCTTGGTAATAACTTCTATAAAATCCGCCTAGCTATTGCATCCAAAGGAAAGGGCAAATCGGGCGGAGCTAGAGTAATCACTTATTTGAAAATTACTGGTAGTACTGTTTACCTTACGTCAATCTACGACAAATCCGAAAAAAGTACTGTTACAGATAAAGAACTTGACCAGATTTTCCGATCTATCCCCTAACATTGCCGAATTTTTCCGGGTTCAATTGATTGAAAAGCTGGAAGCAGGTGAGCAGGAATACGTATTTGCACTGCTCGATGCCTTCCTTGCCAAGAGCAAGTTGCAGGCTATATTAAAGTAAAAAAGCCCAGCGCAGTGGCTGGGCTTTAAAAACTATCTTCATACTATCAGCAGCTACCTTTGCCTCAACCTGATCATCTGTCCTCCCGGATAATCGAGTTCAAACGTGTAGCACCTTCCCTTAATCGGTTTTATTTTTCCTTTATATTCTTTTCTATCTGTATCATAGATGTACAATATCATAAACTTCTGTCGTAGCCACTCTTTACCCATATCAATTTCATAGTTGTTTACCTTTTGCTCTCCCTTGGTACTCTGTTGATAGTAATCAAACTTTAATAATATTTTTTTATCGTCATCTAAAGATAAAAGGTAATTCAAGTCGGCTTTTTCTAAAAACAAACTACCTGGATGGTAAGATATAGATAAAGATTTTGTAGCTGACTCAGAATCAGATACAACAATTTGAGGCCGGTAGATAGTTTTAGCAATATCGCCATTTATACAGATCACAAAGTCAATATCTGTATTTCCTTTATCCTGTGCAAAAAGCAAAAAACAACTGCACATACTTAATAATAACAATATATACTTCCTTTTCATCTTAGTTCCTCAACATTCTTACTACTGCTTTATTTTCTAATTGGATGATCGGGTTGGTGTTCCGATCGTAAATCACTATTCCATTAGGCCTGCTAGGTACAGTTAATGTTCCATTCGCATCGATAGTAGCGCTCCCCGGTTTAAGAGTACCTAATGGTCCTACTATAATGTTTCTATCGAATTGCTTAAATGTTGCATTATCCTGCGAGGAAGGTAGCGTTGCCGATTGTGGATACACCATATTACCATCTACTGCCACTGTCGTTGGATGCGAATGGATAGAAGCTTCTGCCGTCCCATATCCGCCAGGCAACTTTGGCAAACTTGTAGTTGCTGTTTGGACTCCGTTGGAAATACTTGGCTCTCCACCTTGTTTCCCTCCAACAGACATGCCATTTTTTAGAACGACAGAAGACTCTTCTTTTAACCCACCATTAGCCATAGTTCTCGCTAAAACGTCAAAACTCTCTCTTAATGCTGCATCACTAGGAAGAGCAACTGCTGATGTCAAGCTTCCTGCTGATGTTACTCCCCCATTCTTATCTGTTTTGGCCACAGACGTAGCCTCCTGCTTATTTGTAACAACATATTTCATCTTATCATCTATCCCGTCAGTGCCAATCTTGTTACCATTAATATCAAAAAAATCTCCGGGGGCCATTCCATCTGGATCAATAAACCTGATCGGATTATTGAAGCCATAGTTGTATGGCGACCATCGTCTCATCTGCTCCGCCAATGGATCCACGCTTCCCCACCTGCCAATTACCGGATCATAGAACCTTGCGCCGTAATCGTACTGCTTCAGCTTGTCCTGGTATTCCTTCCCGTTGTAAAGATAGTTATTTTTCGGTGATCCAACACGCACCTCCGCCTGGTACTGCAACCCGAAGGGATAGTAATCCGCTGTGAAGTTCGGTG
>NZ_JAWMTI010000021.1:0-13684 GCF_036959255.1 Olivibacter sp. CPCC 100613 | reverse complement strand
TTAAAGATATTTCTCATATACTGGGATATAACGAAATAAGTGCTTTTACCAGAGCTTTTAAAAGATGGACAGGTAAATCACCTACTGCTTATTACGGTTGATCAAAGGCCATGAGTGCCATCAAAACCGGGATGGGCTCTACCCAATTCCGTTGAGACATCGTCGATCACTCTATGTTCAGAATCTCGGGAATATTGTAAAGCTTCCGTACTTCATTTATCGGTAGGGCGGGTCATTTTATAGGTGGCTGTATAACCCATCATTTCCCAAAAGGTAATTGTTTCTTCTATAGCTGTACAGGGTAACTGTGGTATTGTCAACGACTTCAATCAATTCCCGCTTCTTTCATCAGGGAGACACCGTATGCTGTCAACCTGTCAATAACAGGGAATGCCTTTTGGGTCATCGTCTTCTCCGTCCCGCTTTTTACTTCTACGGAGGAAGTATGATCGTATTTTTACCGGGCACCTGCGACAGGCAATCATAGTGGGGAAGGAAGTTTTTGGTGCAGTCATTTGGAGGGGATGTACGATCTTTGCTCCTGCATTGATGACATCATCGTCCCTCCAAATGCCGCATATATATATATGGTTCAATAGTGTCTGAATAAAACGGTCAGATACCCTAAATTATTGCATCTTGCTTTTGTTCCTCTGAATGGCAACTTCCTCTCTTAAATTTTCCATCCCATTTAATGAAGTAATAGATTTCGACACCCTATGAGATACCAGCAGCTGCGTTGATTTGATCGTATCCCGTAAATTGCTTTTTCCACTATTTATTTCACATAGTAAACTAAAGGTATCACTATAAAGAATATGAACCAAGTCTTTACCAAGCAGGTTGTCATCTATCTTATCAATAGAAAACGAGTGCCGGAAAAGGCCGGTCGTCATGTAGGCTTACCTTCACTTGAAGTTAAACAAGAGAACAGACGGAAAAAAGGACAATGATAATTCCACTGACAGAAAAAATCGGATAGATCAATAAACATGTCAGGAAAAATAGGCAAGCATTCGGGAAATCTTTCCATTTACCGGTAAGCTGTACCGCCATACTTTTGTTTCATAAAATTTAAGCAAACAGTGTGTGAAACACCAAAATTGGACAAAGTTTATTCATTAAGTCAATTAAATCAGACAAAAACTAATCAAGAAGGCTGTGGAAATAAAAAATATAATTCTTTGGGGTATAAAGCTCTTGGCTGCCATTATTATGCTGCAAACGCTCTTTTTTAAATTTACTGCTGCTCCCGAATCTGTCTATCTCTTTACTAAAATCGGGATGGAACCATGGGGTCGTATTGGAGTTGGGATACTCGAAATTTTTGCTTCGTTGCTTATTCTCATACCACGGACCACAGCCTTCGGTGCGCTGCTTGGCCTTGGTCTGATGAGTGGAGCACTTTTTTTCCATTTTACGATACTCGGTGTTGTGGTACAAGGTGATTCGGGGCGACTGTTCATTTATGCTTTGCTGGTTTTTTTTAGCTGTATTATTCTTCTTATCGCTTTCAAATCACAACTGCTCCAGCTTTACCAGACCAAGTTTAGATCGCATTGAAAGAGCGAGCCAGCTCTATGTAAAAACAAATACTTGACACATTAACAAACTGATGAACATCAATTTAACACTGGTTTTACATTCTGTAGGGTTATTAAGACCACAGGAATTGCCAGGTCGGCCAAATTCAACTGCGCTTATTAATTGACTATTCATATCACTAAAACAACACCATGAGAAATCTGATCATCGCAACAACACTGCTTTTTTTAGCAGCCTGCAGCACGAATACAAATAGCACTAAAAGTGAAATTTTCGCTCCGGAAGGAAAAGCAATAAAAGGTTATGACCCTGTTTCCTTTTTTAAAGAAAAGAAAGCGGTAAAAGGGACCGGGGAGTTTGCTTACCAATGGAAGGATGCGCTTTGGTTATTTAGCTCCCGGAAAAACATGGAAGATTTTAAAGCAAATCCTGAACATTACACGCCACAATATGGTGGATATTGTGCATATGGAATGTCGAACGGGTATAAAGCACCAACTGAAACTGATACATGGGAGGTGGTAAATGATAAGCTTTATTTCAACTATAACGCGAAGGTTAAGGAAGAATGGTTGGAAAATCAGCAAGAACTTATTCAAAAGGCGGATATGAACTGGCCTGATTTAAAAAACAAAGAGTAACAAATTCTTTTCATTTCGGGTTGTTCACCTCGAAGGGCTTATCCGATCTGTTAATTCCAGTAATGACGATTCGAAAATGTACCCTATTAAATGACGATCACCATGAAAACACAAACCCACAGCAGATGGTTGGCAGAGCCCATAAGCAATCTGTTGGTTCAATTGCGATCTTTAATAAATGAAGTGACTGATCAACAATACATT
This sequence comes from Olivibacter sp. CPCC 100613, assembly GCF_036959255.1. Classification (NCBI taxonomy): domain Bacteria; kingdom Pseudomonadati; phylum Bacteroidota; class Sphingobacteriia; order Sphingobacteriales; family Sphingobacteriaceae; genus Olivibacter; species Olivibacter sp. CPCC 100613. The sequence goes on along the minus strand of NZ_JAWMTI010000021.1, from coordinate 11,294 downwards.
CAGAAAGTTGAGTTGTTGTCCAATGCGACTATCGGGCAGCATATCCGACATATCATTGAATTTTTCCTCGAACTGAATGGCGGTTACCAAAAAGGACGAGTGAGTTATGATGAAAGAAAACGGGATTACGAAATAGAAACAAGCAGAGTATGTGCCCTTACCAAATTGGAGGCTATCATTTCTTCTCTTGAAAAGGACAATGTGGATTTATTGCTGGTAGCAGATTTTGGTATAGAAAATGAGGTATTAGGAAGTGTGACTACTAATTATAACCGTGAGCTGGTTTATAACCTTGAGCATACAATACATCACATGGCATTATTGAGAATAGGCGTTAAAGTAGTATCGACCATATCACTACCGGAAGATTTCGGCGTAGCCGCATCAACTATAAAACATCGAACACTATGTGCACAGTAACTTTTATACCTACGGCAGCCGGTATTCATCTCACATCAAACCGAGATGAACATGTGAGTCGGAAAACGGCTTTGGCACCAAGGGAATATAGCAGGAAAGATACTAAATTGATTTTCCCAAAAGATCAGGAAGCCGGAGGTACGTGGATCGCCCTTAAAGCCAACGGCGATGCGGCTGTTTTATTGAATGGCGCTTTCATTAAACATCAGCGTGCGCTACCCTATAAAAGAAGCAGGGGACATATTTTTTTGGATATTATGGAAAAAGACAACGTGAAACGGCAATTCGACGAAATAGATCTGCTTGGAATCGAACCTTTTACGTTAATCATCTATGGCAACCGTGCCTTATGGGAATGTCGGTGGGACGGCCTTCTCAAACACAACTTGCAATTACATGTAGATCATGCCTATATATGGTCATCCGCTACCTTATATGAGGTAGATATTGCCCATTTAAGGCGTCACTGGTTTGAAGACTGGCTGAAAAAAAACCGGAAAAAAATAACATGTGAGGACATTTTTGATTTTCATTTTTATGCAGGGGAAGGCAATTTACAGAACGATTTGGTTATAAGCAGGAGTAATGGGGTCCGGACGGTAAGTGTTACCAGTGTTTTCGTCAGCGAAAAAGAAAGTAGTATGTCATATCGAGATCTTGTGAATGAGCAGGCGACCGAAAAGAAAATCTTAACACAAACACATACTTCGAGCAAGTCGTATCTGACCAATCAGCAATGTTCTTTGATTATACGGAGATGCTGGTTACGATTGACGCAATGGGAATACTGGCCTGCGGCTATCATTTTTGGCCCACTATTTATCCATTGGGTTTGGTTAAGCCTGAAAGCCAGGTCCTTTTTCTTTTTCAGCGCGGCAAATCCGGGAATAGCAAATGGAGGTTTTTTGCAGGAGAAGAAAAGTGACATATACCGGCTGATACCAAAAAAATACTATCCGCGCACTTTATTTTGTGAAAGCGATATTACACCGACTATTTTAGCGGAGAAACTTAGCAAAGCGAAACTGAAATTTCCACTCATTGCTAAACCTGATCAAGGCAGACGTGGCATGCAGGTAAAACTGGTAAAAACGAAGCTAGATCTGGAAAACTATAGGCGAAACAATAGGGTTCATTTTTTAGTGCAGGAATATATAGACTATGAGCTGGAAGCGGGTATCTTTTATTATCGTTTCCCCGGTGAAAAAAAAGGGTGTATTTCGGGGATTGTAGGAAAAGAATTTCTTTCGGTTACAGGTGACGGGAAGTCAACGATAGCCAATTTAATTAAACGGAACGATCGGGCACTTTTCCAACTTGAGGATCTTTATATGCAGTATGGACCTATTCTTTCAAATATACTACCGAAGGGTATCAAACAAATTTTAGTTCCATATGGCAACCATAGCAGAGGTTCAAAATTTGTTGACTTGAATCATTACATTACTGAGGAACTGACCACCACAATTGATCAAATTTGTCAACAGGTGCCCGGATTTTATTACGGCAGGTTGGACATCAAATTTCATAGCTGGGAGGAGCTGGAAAAAGGTTGCAAGTTTTCTATCATTGAGCTTAATGGTGCAGGAAGTGAACCCACGCACATTTATGATCCACAGCACTCGCTGTTCTTTGCATGGAAGGAAATATATCGTCATTGGCAGATTTTATATCAGATCAGCAAAATAAACGCGCAGCAAAAAGGAATTGATTTAATGCGTATCAGAGACGGTATCAAAATGATCAAAGAACACCGACGGTTCAAAAAATTGATTACACAGTTGTAAAGAAATATATCGCCATATCAAATTTCGCTTGTTACTTTCGATCGTAATGAACTCGGTTAAATATTCGACTTGCATCGTTTTGATTTTGAAAATCATATGCCCACTCCTAACCACGGTTACTCCGCCATCATTGGCACAGCTTTAGTCGTCACCGGCATGATCATGTCTGTGCTTACTTATTATCGGTTCAAAACAATCATTATCGTACAGTGGGTGTTCGATAATGAACAATCATAAAGAAAAAAAAACAACATAATTAACTGAAAATGTTGTTATTAAAAAAAATGGCACAACAATCGCGCATAATTTATATCCTTTCATAAAATCTAAAACGATGATTGCCAATTACGTTAAAATTGCCATCCGTAATCTTTGGAAACACCGAATATATTCTTTAATCAGTATTCTGGGACTCGGTATCGGAATGGCTGCCTGTATCCTCATTTATAAATATGTCAGCTTTGAGACAAGTTATGATGGTTTTCATCGTAAAGGAAACAGAATTTATCGACTGGCAACGGACATCAAAACCCCAACGGAAGATGTTCATTTTTTTAGTTCGGCTTTTCCCTACGCGCCGAATATGGTCAACGATCTACCCGAAGTTGCCTCGGCTGTCCGATTTTTTAAAGGAGATTTTCCAGTACGCAAAGATTCCGTCAAATATATGGAATCGGTACTTTTTGCGGATTCCACGCTGTTCGAGGTATTTGATTTCAGCATGATCGAGGGAAATGCGGCAACGGCCCTGGCGAATCCCTATAGTATTGTACTGACCCGATCCGGCGCAAAAAAATATTTTGGGGAGGATAATCCCATTGGTAAAACGATTCTTTTCGGCGGGGATGCATCACCTTCAACCATTACGGGTGTTATAGAGGATATCCCGGAAAATTCGCAGTTGCAAACAGACCTGTTTGTTTCCATGGCTACCTTTTTCAAATACAACCCAATGGCTGAGCAGGCATGGGGAGACTTTCCTATATCGACCTACGTCTTACTGAAGCCAGGTGGTTCAATCGATGCTCTTCAGAAAAAAATACCTGCCTTTTTAGAGAAGCACACAGGAGAAGAGATGAAAAAGTTACAACTGAAGTATAGCCTTGTATTGGAACCCTTGCAATCGGTTTACCTTCATTCTACCAGAGGGGGCTACATAGCGATGGGTACCGGAACTAACGTCTACATTTTTTCGCTCATCGCCGCCTTCATACTTATTATTGCCTGTATTAACTTCATCAACATGGCCACCGCTCGGTCTGCCGAACGGGCAAAGGAAGTTGGTGTAAAAAAAGTGACCGGTGCACAGCGCGGACAGCTAGTTGGGCAGTTTATAGCCGAATCACTGTTTATGGCATTATTGGCCTTCGTGCTTAGCTTATGCCTCACTTATTTGGCACTTCCCTATTTTAATCAATTAGCGGGTAAAACCATTGGTTTATCGCTCTTTGAAAACGTAAAGCAAATGTATTTATTGACAGGGGTTTCTATCCTGATCGGATTGCTCGCCGGTATCTATCCTTCCCTTGTGCTTTCTTCATTCAAACCTGCTGAAGTACTAAAAGGTAATTTTTCAACTGGAAGTAAAGGGAATTTTCTTCGTAAAGCACTGGTTGTCTCTCAGTTTACCATCAGTATTTTTTTGATTGCTGCAACCATCGTTGTTTATAATCAACTTAATTATATGCGATCTTATGATATGGGATTCAATAAAGATCAGACCATCGTGATCGATACCCATGGCGATTCCGCCAAGAAGGCTTACCGTCAATCTTTATCGGCAATTCCAGGTATCGGGTCAACTACGATGTCATCCGGAGTGCCCGGAGGAGGTGTGGGAAGTGCCTATTCTGAAATTGAAAACACAGCGGGCGTTATGCAAGTCACAGGGCTCGACATTTATGGTGTTGATTTTGATTTTATACCGCAATATGGGTTAAAAATGGTTGCGGGACGTCCGTTTTCGAGCGACTATGATTCTGATTCTGCCCTAGCTATGATTGTAAACGAAGCGGCCGTTAAACTTTTAGGTTTCCAATCTCCGCAAGACATCATCGGAAAGCGCTTTAATCAATGGGGCAAACAGGGAACGATTATAGGTGTGACCCAGGACTTTAACTACCAGACGCTGGAACAGAACATCAAGCCTTTAAGTATCCGGCTGGATACAAGGGGTACCAATATGATATCTGTCAAAACAACTGTCAGCGACATTCCACGGATTATTGAGAGCATGAAGGAGAAATGGAATCAGCTCTTACCGCAGGTTCCGTTCAGCTATTATTTTCTGGACGAACAGTTTGATCAGCAATACCGGGCATTTGAACGGTTTGGCCAATTGTTCGTTAGCTTTGCTGCGCTGGCCATTTTTATATCCTGCCTGGGTTTGCTCGGGCTCATTTCTTATAGTACGCTTCAACGGACTAAAGAAATCGGTATCAGAAAAGTGTTGGGAGCATCCGTTAGCAACATTGTGAAACTCATATCTAGAGACTATCTCAAATTGGTAATGCTCTCTTTTCTCATTGCAACGCCTATTACGTGGTTTGCGGCAGATCAATGGCTTCAGAGTTTTGCTTACCGCGAATCGGTTAGCTGGTATGTCTTCATTATCGCTGGACTGCTGGCCCTCCTTATTGCAGTGTTTACCATTAGCTGGCAGACAATAAAAGCGGCTTGGGTTAATCCTGTCAAAAGTTTACGGACCGATTAGCTCAGTCAAGCGTTGACGTCTATTACTTGTATTCTTCAAAGCTACCCAACGACGCGGACATGATCAGGTATCTCTATATCAAATCTAATAACCAAAAGCTATGCCTATGCGGGATAAGTGGAGACAGAAGAGTTTATTTACAAGTTGGATATTAATAAGATTGCTAAAAGAGAAGAGCAGTTTCTGAATAATCGAAGCTATATGAGAAAAATTCGCTTATATGGAATAAATTGTCCCAAAAGCCATCAGGACTTTGGGACAGTAGCTAAAAAATTCACTGCGGACCATTGCTTTTGTCGGTGTTGCAATGGGCGCTTGTTTCTTATTCGATTTTTAATTTATATCTTAGTATGATGCCTTTTCTCTCGTTCCCATAGTTGCGCTCCTTCCTATTAATATCTGCGGGTACCTTGTATTACAGGCTTTTTCATCTCATCATACAGACATGCTTGATGTTTTCTAACTCTTCATCGCTTATGCCTTTATGCTTGATGGCCATAAGCGAAGTAAGTACCACTGCTGAAAAATTAGTTACTGGATAAGATGATGATATGATCAACGATCATTTTAGTGCGTAATTAAGATAACCACCATCCGCAACGATCTCAGTTCCTGTAATGAAACTTGCGGCATCAGAAGCCAAAAACAACACCGTTTTCGCGATTTCATCAGGATGACCAAGCCTTTGCAGCGCTGTAGCGCCAGCTATTGACTCTTTTGCTTCAGCAGGTAATACCGTATCTAAGCCTGGCGTATCTATAGGCCCCGGACTAACAATGTTGACGCGGATTTTTCTTCCGGCCAGTTCATTTGCCGCAATTTGGGCAATTTTATTCAATGCTCCTTTAGTTGCAGAATAAACGCTGGCACCCACGTTTGCCGCGGTGGCAACGGTTGAAGATGTGAACAGTACTGCCGCTCCATCTGCCAGATGAGGAAGTAATTTTTGCAACGTAAAGAAATGCCCCTTGACATTGGTGTTAAATTGTGCATCAAAATTTGCTTCGGTTACTTTTTCTATTGGCTCAAATGTTCCAATTCCCGCATTCAGAAAGAGAACATCTAATTTGTTTCCACTTTCTGCAACTGCTTTTTCCAGAATCGAAATACCTTCGAGCTTTGAAGTGTCTGAAATCACTGTAAATAATTTCGGATTGTTTATTTCTGCATTTGCTTTTTGTAGATTTTCGGCATTTCTTCCCGTAATCCAAACATTTGCCCCTGCGGTGATAAATGCTTTTGCTGTTGCTAAGCCTATACCTGAAGTTCCACCTGTAATAACGACGTTTTTATTTGTAAAGTCCATAATTAAATTTTAGCTATTTTTGTAGTTTGTTTTGTAAACTACAAACGTATAGAAAAGTAGTTTTAAAAACAAACTACTTTTAAATTTGACATAATGAAAACAATTGACAGAAGATCAACATGCCCAATCAATTATTCGGTGGAAATTTTCGGCGATAAATGGATGCTGCTGCTCTTACGGGATTTAATGTTTAATGGAAAAAATTCCTTCCTGGAGTTTCGGGTATCGGACGAAAAAATATCTTCAGCTGTACTGACGGAAAAGCTCAATATACTTTTAAATGAAGGAATTGTTACCAAAGTAACCTCCCCGAAAAATGCTTCTAAATTCCTGTATCTGCTAACGGAGAAGGGTATCGAACTGGTGCCGTTCATGGTGGAGTTTCTTAACTGGGGCTCCAAGTACAACCCTGACGGCGGTCCCAAATCATTGCTTCAAAGAATTAAAAAGAATAAAAAGAAAGTAATTACTGAGCTACAGGATAAATTAAGAAGCCAACGACATCCTTATACAGAAAACCGAATCAACGCTTTTTAGTGAAGTCAATACGACTTATATAGAAAATTATTTTTTAACGATATTATTCAATTCTGCATCAAACAATCTCGCGAATTCTTCGGTCAGTAAAATGTGATCCTGTTTATGGGCGTTTTTGGCCAGACTATATCCCCATTCGGTAGCAGCCTTTCTTTGCTGAGGTGTACCATGGTGCGAATCGACCGCAAAATCGCAATCACCCGTATTAAAAAAAATCTCAGCAACTTGTTGCACATCATTTGACTGCATAGCTGCTCCACTAGCGTGTGCCAAAAAATATGCGGCGTAGGCGTCTGCCATTAATTCGATGCGGCGGGAGGTTTTTGGGATTAGTTTCATACCCGTTTTTAAGATCCCCAAGTCATATTGAATGTGATGCCCGAACTCATGGGCCAAAATTGCCTGCGGAGCATTATCTCCATAACCAAGTGCTGCGAAACCCTGTAATAATCCATCGCCAATAATAATTTTAGCGGGAATTTGACCAACATGGGCAATGGTTGTATCGGGTATAGCAAATTGATTAAAAGTAAAAGCGGGATGGTCTCCATTGAGGAACTGCGGGTACTTTTTAAGTAAAGTAGCTACCGAGTCGGCGTAGTGGTTTGCTTTGCCCTCACTATAGCCATAAACGCTTTTATACATTTCAAAAACTTTACTCCGATCTTGCAGCATAGAACCATGCGATGCAACCTTGATGACATTAATGGACCGGATATTCCAAAAGCGTTTCAGATCTGTGAAGGTTTTATTAACCTGATCGGTATATTCACCATTAACTCCAAAATACTGGTCTTCTGCACTGCTTTCAAAATGCAACGCGTAAAAATTAGCCAGGTTTGACATTTGTAGTTCTTCGCTCGCTGCAATGGTGGTTGGCTCTTTCCCCCAACTAACAAACTGTTGAAAAAGCCAGAGACGTAAAGGGGGAGTATTGCAGGGACTCGGCTCCACTTCGGCTAAATCCGGGACAGCGGGAAGATCATTTGTTTTTCTACAGCCGGAAAATAAAATAAAACAGATGGCAATAGCTGAGGTGAGGATATTAATTTTTTTCATCGGATATTTTTCGTTTACAACGATTGTAAGAATAGATAGAATATATATGGAAAAGATGGGACGTTTAGTGATGGATATTCAGAGCAATGCTGTTAATATATTCATATTTTTTGTATTGAATTTATGTTCAGGCTACAAATGTAAACTACCCCCGACATCTTACAGTCAACAATCAGGTGAAGTGATCAAATTCAGGTTTGAAGTGGTAAAACCATGCCTTGAATAGCAAAAATGAAAAAGAGCTTACAGCTAATATTATTATTCTTTTTATACGATGTTACGGACAGGTTTCCGCGCAGGGGCTTCAATTAGCGTATGGTTCTTATGAAATCGGTTTCAAACATGATGTACTTTTCGATAGTTCTCGCATCTATAAAGCTATTTGACTGGAATAATCGGCTTATACCAAGACGATCGCTATCAGTATTTGATATCCCGGCGCTACGAAAAAGGAAGAGGAGGCGGAAGGATAATTGTTTTCTATTGCGAGCTGTTTTTCAAAACAGCGCGCCCCTTATATTTGTTTTTCAAAAAAAACTTCATGGAAAAAGAAAGAAAGCCTATACCAAATGACCATCTGGCGAATGAACGGACCTTTTTGGCTTGGATACGCACCTGCATTGCTACCATTGGTTTAGGATTCGTTGTGGTAAAATTCTCCTTATTCATCAAACAACTCACCTTGGTCATCGATACCGATGTGCCCACCCCTAACCACGGTTACTCCGCCATCATTGGCATAGCTTTAGTCGTCGCCGGCATGATCATGGCTGTGCTTGCTTATTATCGGTTCAAAACAACCCAGGCACAACTATTGGCCGGCCAGTTTAGACCTTCTTCCAGGATTTTCCTCTGCATTACGACTGCCCTTATTATTTTGGCGGTTGCTTTAACCATCTATTTAGTGGAGAGTACGATATGAAAACTTATAAATAAAATCAATAATTTCACATTGAGAATGTATCATAACGATGTAATTTTTGGGTTTAACTTTATTATGCAGGAAAATGAAATATAGTCTTGTTAGTCGCTGCCTGCTTTCGATTGTGGGGCTGGTATTCGGTATCTCACAGGTGTCCGCACAGATTAATGCTCAAGAGATAACGCAAGATTTGCAGCGGGTAATAACAGAAATGAAATTACCCGGGATGGCGGTTGTTCTGGTAAATAAAAAAGGCGTGATTTATAAGCACGCTTTTGGAAAGGCTGATATAGCGGAAAACAAATCATATTCACTGAACACTATTCAAGAGATTGGATCCGTCAGTAAAATGATATTAGCAGTTGCACTTATGAAAGCTATCGAGCTTGGCTATTTTTCGCTCGAAACAGATATCAACCGGATTCTTCCTTTCAAAGTTACTAATCCTTATGAGGCCAACCGAGCCATCACAATCAGGGAACTCGCTACGCATACCTCCGGAATTATTGACAATCCTAGCGTGTACATCAATACATATCAGTTCCACCTTCAACGAAGACCGTACAGTCAATCTTATACCGTGCCTTTAAAAGAGCTGGGTTATCAGCGCACGCTTAGCGATTCCACGCTTAAGCAATTCTATTTTAATTACCTGGCCAAGCAAGGTAAATACTACACTTCTAAAAACTTCATACATTCTCCATCAGGAAAAACATCATCCTATAGTAACATAGCGACTGCACTAATTGCTTATCTGATAGAAATCAAATCGGGCCTATCCTATAAAGCCTTTACGAATAGGTATATTTTTAAGCCACTGCACATGACCCACTCTGCTTGGTTTACGACTGAAATCAAATTAAGTAAATTAGCTCAGCTTTACCACGATTCTGATATCATTTTTCCATTATATGACTTAGTGACCTACCCGGATGGCGGATTAAAGACCAACGCCTCGGATTTAAGCAAATTTTTAATTGATGTGATCAATGGCCTATCCGGTAAATCTATTATTCTGAAACGACAATCATTTCAAACTATGTTTACGCCACAGTTTTCAAGCCGTAATTTACCTGCAAAACTTAGTTTGACAACAAGAAATAAAGGTATTTTATGGAATTTATATAACAATGGCACGATTGGTCATGATGGAGATGACCCGGGCGTTAGCTCATTCCTTGTATTCAACCCGGCAACAGGGCTGGGAGGATTGTTTTTATGCAATAAATACATAGATGATAAAAGTTTCATTACTGATATTATAACAAAACACATAACTAGATAATATAAAACGGAATGCGTTAAATCTTGGATAGATACAATTCAATTATTGACAAACGTTGAACATTCTTGCTGGGTCGGTATTATTGCATGAACCAAGAATAGCCATTTTAATTAAACGGAACGATCGGGCACGTTTCCAACTTGAGGGACCTTATATGTAGTATGGACCTATTCTTTCAATATACTACCGAAGGGTATCAAACAAATTTTAGTTCCATATGGCAACCATAGCAGAGGTTCAAAATTTGTTGACTTGAGTCATTACATTACTGAGGAACTGACCGCCACAATTGATCAAATTTGCCAGCAGGTGCCCGGATTTTATTATGGCAGGTTGGACATCAAATTTCATAGCTGGGAGGAGCTGGAAAAAGGTTGCAAGTTTTCTATCATTGAGCTTAATGGTGCAGGAAGTGAACCAACGCACATTTATGATCCACAGCACTCGCTGTTCTTTGCATGGAAGGAAATATATCGTCATTGGCAGATTTTATATCAGATCAGCAAAATAAACGCGCAGCAAAAAGGAATTGATTTAATGCGTATCAGAGACGGTATCAAAATGATCAAAGAACACCGACGGTTCAAAAAATTGATTACACAGTTGTAAAGAAATATATCGCCATATCAAATTTCGCTTGTTACTTTCGATCGTTAAAACAAAAGTTGATTAAACGATAGGATATTTTCGATACTCAATTTATGGGGCTTACAAAAACTTAACACAAAAATAAGCCGCCTATAAATAAGGAACGGCTTCATCAATGCTTTTGACAATAGGTTTATTTTTAGGCATTTTAGGCTATTTTTCTAATTGCAACAGTCACCAATCATACCAGGCAATACTACTTCCATACTCTCACGGAAAATCTTATCGATGAGATCAGTAAAAAAATGAAAATCGGTGAATTCCCGATTTTCATTGGATGGCACACTGCGCAATGTTTACCTACAGACATCATTTGCCCCAAAAAGCATTTTCATGCTTTAGGTCGGCGCTGTATACAGTTACCTCTACAATTTTCCCATCTTTCACGGTGTAGACATCCACGTTCTCAACGTCCAAGCCGTCACCGGGCTGCCCAGCAGTCCAGCGCAGTAATACCGATGCCTGGTTACCATTTATGGCAATAGTCTGAATTGCGGCGAGTGACAGCGTATTTCGAGATATTTCGAACATCCCTCCTACCATTTCGAATACTTCATTACTGCTCTGTTTTAGTCCGGAAAAGCGGTTCGCACCTGGTTGGTTCCACTTTACTGACG
>NZ_JAWMTI010000020.1:0-16993 GCF_036959255.1 Olivibacter sp. CPCC 100613 | reverse complement strand
CACCAAAAGAACACATTCTGCTCTGGGTTATAAGACACCCAGACAGATCGAAGAAATGCTATTGGAAAAAGAAAAAATGGCAGCATAAAAAAGTCTCCTATTTTTAGTTGCAATTCCAATAGGAAGACGCCCGTTTGATCGAACGTTCCGGCCAGTGGTGTTCATCGGGTAGGTAACGGCGGATGGCGTCCTTTCCTACACGACCGGCAATCCTGTCCAGCAGATTGCCGATCTCAGTACTTTCGTAAGCGCCCCCGTCGTTCCATAGTTTTTCCTGTTGGACATCCAGGTGCTCGGCCACAGGTGCTTCCAATATAAAAAGTTCAATGCCCAGCCCCGGGGCAATGGTGCCGATCTTTTCGCTGAACAGGCGGAAAAGATGGCGTCTATCGCGCGAAGGGCGGCCCGTGCCGATTGCAATCCATTGCTCCCTGCCATCCATTCGGAAAGATCGGAAAACCGCCTTCCGCAGTCCCTTGCTTTCCGTTTGTAAACGCAGGCATATACTTTCCAGTAAGGTTTCCAAAGCCATTTCAATAGCCTTTCGTGTACAGACAGGTTCAAAACAGGGGAGACGTTCCACATAAGGGATCAGTGGTCGGATCGGTTCCAGGGATTCAGGAAAGGTCCCCAGTGCCTGGCCGATGCGTTTGGACAATTGATCACCGAAACGGCGGCGAAGCACCGTCCGTGGCATGTCGATAAAATCACCAATATGGGTAAGTCCCAGTTTCTGCATACGTTCCGTGATCACCGGATCCAACCGCAGGGCATGAGGAGGAAGGGGCATTAATGCAGCAAGCTGTTCATCAGAGGCAACAGTGGTGCCATTCTTTCCGTAACGGGCAAGAGCCCATGCCGTCCCGATGGTATCGGCCATGGCCGCCCGAACATCATAGCCCGCACCTTTTAATTTTCCGATGATATCGGCTATATAAAGTTTTTCCCCTTTCCATAAATGCGTGCAACCGCTGGCATCCAACACCAGTCCATCCGGCAGATCGATACCCGCCAATGGCGTATAACGCAGGCACCATTCGGCCAGGCCTTTCAATAGCTTCTCCGCCCTGTCGGGCTCATAATCGAAAACCTCTAGCGCTGGATAAAGCACGCGTGCATCGGCCAGTACCATTTTTTCGGTAATGCCTTCTGAAGCTGCTTCAGGACTTAGGGCCCGGATCACCATACGCCCCCTTTCCGGTGCGGCCAGTACAAAAGCCTTTCCGCGTAGCTCCGGCCTACGAGCGGTCAGCTGGTCCGTCAGCAAATGACGGAATGCTATTGCAACAAATCTTTTCATCAGGTACCGGTTTGTGTATAAACTTTTTTCTGCGCTTGGGCAGGGTAGTCCACATAATGGAAAATTCCGGCTTTCCAGCTGATTTGCCAGGTACCCGGCCTGCCGTTACGTATCTTGTTGAGCTGCACTTCCCACAATGGATGGCCAATACCAGGTAATTCACCGTTCACTTCGCTACCCAGCGGACGGATGTTCCAGCGCGAAACACAGGCCAGATTATTCAGGTGATGCGGACGGTAGCGGTGCAGAAAGCCCGTAACACGGCTCTGTTCAACGGCCAGTTGCAAACGGCGCGAAGCTGTTAGGTCCAACTCACGTATTTCACCCACTACGGCAGCTAGCGAGGGGCATTTAAGGGCCTCTTCCAGTACCCAGAGAGCCTCTTTTTCCTGTCGCAAGCTGATGAAGATTACCCGGTGCGGTTCGATACCAAAGCTCCGAAGCGAGGGCGGGAACAAACGTTTACCGATACTCACCCAGAGACAGGGGCCTTTTTCCCGCATCAGACGGCCGATCAGGCAGGCGATAAAACCTGTAGAGGCGGCCGTTTCCTCTGCACTGTTGCTGATAAATTCGTGTATGGCACCCAACGGAAAAGTACCCATTGGGAAGGCTTTTTCCATCGGACCAAGGTCACCGAGTGGTTCATCGCTTCCGCTCGGAGTCGAAAAACCTTCCGCTGTCAGAATCATCTTCCGCAGTTCTTCCACCATCAACTTTTTTTCCACCGAGGCTTCCATATCCCGAATAAATTTCTATTTTTGTCATTGTTGGTGACAAACATATTGTCATCAATAATAACAATACAAAATGGAAGCTGCAAAAGTTTTTTTCAGAAGCAATCTCCGTTTCCTGCGCAACCGTAAGAAATACAGTCAGGAACACCTAGCACAGCAGCTGGGTTACACACGCAGTAAATACACCGCCTTGGAGAACGGGCAAACGGAAAACCCGTCACTGGCCGATCTGATTCGTATATCCGAATTTTTTAAAATTCCTTTGGATAACCTGCTTAAGCAGGACCTGAGTCAGTGGAGTGAATATGATCTACGTAAAATGGAAACCGGCGCCAAGGAATATATCAACGGAAAGAACCTGCGTGTGCTTTCCATCACCGTCACGCCCGATAACCGGGAGAATATGGAATATGTACCGGTGAAAGCCAAGGCGGGCTATGTAGCAGGTCATGCCGATCCTGAATTTTTGGCCACGCTGCCCAAATTTTCGCTACCCAATTTACCTGTTGGGGCTACCTACAGAATGTTCCCTACCACAGGCGATTCCATGCTGCCCGTTCCCGAAGGGAGCGATGTGGTGGCCCGTTACGTACAAGACTGGAAAACGTTGAAGCCCGATAGCCTCTGCATCGTTATTCTTAAAGGTGAGCAGGATTTCGTGTTTAAGCAGGTCACCTTACAAAAGGACGGTACTGTACTTTTGCGGTCCCTGAATAAACATTATGCACCCTATACCGTAAGGGTAGATGAAGTATTGGAAATCTGGCAATATGTAAAACACCAGACCGACACATTGCCCGAACCTGAAACCGATCTGCAAGAGATCAGGCAACTTATCGTGGAAATGAAAAAACAGATCAATAAGTTATAAAAGATAATCATTAGATTCAGAACAGATGGACGAAAGCTTTTCCATACCCATATGCTATCAGCATGCGGAATACACCTTCGAAAGCCGCATCCGTTGGATGGGTTATATACATAAAATCGAAGTGGATGTATTGGGTACGATCGTGCATTTTGAGCCCGATGAAGAACGGAATTACCGTGCAGTACTAGTAAANCGAAAGCCGCATCCGTTGGATGGGTTATATACATAAAATCGAAGTGGATGTATTGGGTACGATCGTGCATTTTGAGCCCGATGAAGAACGGAATTACCGTGCAGTACTAGTAAATCCACATGAAGAAACAGCTAAAGAATTAAAGCCTGGGCTACTGGAGGCCATCGCAACCTATCTGGAAGAACAGGTTAAGTCAAAGTAAGGGTAAGAAATTGGAATCCGCTAATAACCGAATAAGGTTTAAAGCGAGTCCGGCATTGCTACCGGCTGCCCATTTTCCTTTATGATCGGCATGGGTGCGTTCCAATTTCTTAGTTTTTCGCCAAGCAGATAAGCGAGCTCTTTTACTTTAGCGGGATATTGGCCGGCTAAATTGTGCGCCTCTTGAATATCATTTTTTAAATTGTACAACTCAAGACCGGCATTGCGCATATGATAGATAAGCTTCCAGTCCCCTTTCCGAACGGCACTTTTATAGTTGATGCCCGGCCCGTCGTTTGTTGTCCACTTGTTGGGCGAATGCCATACCAGTACACGTGTCGAATCGATCAGCTTTGGGTTTTTAAGATAGGGCACAAAGCTCTTGCCGTCGATGTTCTGGACAATTTCCGTTGATGAAACACCTGCCATATCCAAAATAGTGGGAAAGAAATCTTCAATCATCACATATTGGTTTACAACGGAACCGGGTTTTGCGACACCCGGCCATTTCACCAGCATGGGTTCACGAATACCACCTTCATAGACAGAGCCTTTTCCTGCTTTTAAGGGTAGATTTTGCGTATGTGGCCTAGCACCTCTCGGTGGGGATAAGCTCAAACCACCGTTGTCGCTCATAAAAATGATGACCGTATTTTTGTCTACTTGCTTTTCTTTCAGGAAATCCATCAGATCACCCAAGCTTTTGTCCATGCCTTCCAATAAGGAGGCGTACATCGCTTCGGATTCTTCAAGACCGGCATCGATGTACCTTTGATAAAAACGCCTATCCGCCTGTAAAGGCACATGTACGGCATAGTGTGCCATATTCAAATAAAAAGGTTTTCCATCCCTGATCGGCTGTTCGAGGGCTTTGATCGCTTCCAGGGTAAGTGCTTCGGTTAGAAAAGTGTCTCTTCCGTAATACTCCTCTAGATCCGGTACGGCCTGCCAACTTGCCTTTCCCGGAAGATTGCCATAATTTTCCTGCGCCAGATAACTCTGCGGGTGCCCCGCGGCATGGCCCGAGATATTCACAATAAATCCCATATTATAAGGGTTGGCACCAGGTGTTCCCGCAGAGCCCCAATGGGCTTTGCCAGCATGTATGGTAAAGTAGCCCGCATCTTTGAGAATTTTCGGAAAAGGAGTGGCATGAAAAGTATGGGCGATGTTCGGTATCGGGCTCATGCCGTTATAATTCCAGTTGGCTGCGCGGAACTGATCGTCAGGTGCATCTGTATTGTTGTTGAATGCAGGAGAAGTCCAATTGGTTACGCCGTGATGAGCCGCCGTCATGCCTGATAGCATACTGACGCGTGAGGGGGTACAGACCGGATTTGCATAGGCATTGGTGAATTTAGTACCTTCTTTTGCCAAGCGCTCCATATGAGGGGTGTGGTATTTCCGGTTCAAAGGAGTGACCTCCGTCCAGAATGGCTCCGAACTGTCCTGCCATCCCATATCATCCACTAAAAAAACAATGATATTGGGTTGTTTTTTAGATTGACCAAATGTAAAATTCGATATTGTTGAAATTAATAAAATAAAAGAAAAATTGATGAATTTCATGGTTGCAGATTACTATATAAATAATTGAAATCGCTTGTCTTTTTAGGTATATGTTAATCACTTAGATTCCATAACGCCTAAAAATTTTTAAAATCATTGGCCGGATCTTATGAAGCATCCGGTCGAATCCAAGGTCGTTGGGATGAATACCATCTGCGGTTCCTTCCTGATCATTGCCTAATAGGCCGTCCGCATAAATAAGATATAAATTCCGGTCATGTTGTTGCAGCTTTTTGATTTCTGTCTCAAAATAGTTGTTTTTTTGCAATACCCTGGAAGCAACCTGGGTATCAAAATTTCCTTTTTCTCTCGCTATGCTTTGTATGGCGATGATGGGTATTTTAGGATGCTTTTTGCGAATGGTGGTGACGAAACTGGCCGTTCTTGCTAAAACTTCCTCTGGTGACGGATTGGGGACGCAATCAAGAATTAAAGCGTCCATTGATAGATCAGACAGCAAATTCGCGACTTCAATTTCCATTTTTGCACTACCGCTGAAACCAAGATTAACAAAATTTAATTTTGTTTCCCTGGAAAGTCTTGCCGGATAAGATAAACCGGGTCGACTTGCGGACGCTCCCTGTACAATGCTCGAACCATAAACCACGATGGTTTTTTTGAATGGATTACTGACCGGGTCAATTGTTGTCCCGGAATCTATACCAATTTGAAGTGATATCGTCTCATCATAGGTGGGGAGAAATAGTAGGCATGTCTTATTCCCCGCGGGCATATTCGCTACAATTTCAGCCTCGTTGCAGGTATGGGATTTTGGGCGAGCGACACCTGCATATTGCCATCGGTCATTTCGTTTAATATAAAGATCCATTCCCTCAAAGGCTATTCCGGTCATATTATCAGTCGGAATTCCAGCACCGGTACACCATTTAGCAGCTATTTTCGAACTGGTGGTCTGGAAGGCGATTGCCAGACCGGCAGCATGTGTAGCTAAAACTTTTACCGCTTTAGGAAGATTGGGATTTGCAAGCGTGTCCAAACGATGGAAGAATGTGCCTTTATGGTGCACTTTGCCCACCAATGTAAGCTTATGCGCATCGATGAAGACTGTTTTAGCCTCCTGACCAAATGTATCAAGCGTAAAAATAAGTGATAGAAAGCTTAGTATTAGAACGGAAATATAGCTGACCATAAACTGTTTTAACGGACAAGATAATGATTTTAAAGGATACTGGAAAGTTGGTATCCGTTCAAGGCAATCGGAAAGTATCCAGTCAATGGAGCATGTAATATCTGGTTAGAGATTAGCGCCCGTCTTCAAACGAGAGCAACAATTCCGTACAGCTGAAGTAAGATTAATCAAATTGGGATAACTGCCAACCTTGCAAAAGAGCATCATAGAGAAAATGTTTTTGCGCAGTTCAATAGTACTACTTATCTATCCAATAGGTGATTTCGAGATTTCCTTCCATAACACGTTTCGTAATTTCCTACGATGATGCCAGCGATAATAACTCGCTGATCCTGTGGTGATTTTTAATCAGTGTGGTAGTTGTTCTCTTAACAATCCATATAGCCAAGTTCCTGCAATAGCGCTCAAAAGCGTTACAGCAACAACGGTAGCACCTATTCCTATCTGCGCAAACAGCGGACCCGGGCATGCTCCTGTAATTGCCCATCCAAATCCAAAAATTAATCCACCATAAATTTGTCCTTTATGGAACTTTTTTGGTGTAATGGTAATCGGCTCACCGTAAATGGTCTTGATATTGAACCGCTTAATCAATCCTAAGGAAATGATGCCGACAACTATCGCGCTGCCAATGATTCCATACATGTGAAAGGATTGCAAGCGGAACATTTCCTGTATGCGGAACCAGCTTACCACCTCCGCTTTCACAAGTAGGATACCGAACAGTATGCCCGCTATCAGGTATTTAATGTTATGATACCATTTAAGTTCTAAATGGCTATTATTGATACAGGTGCCGTCCGGTAATGCTACTTCAGAATCTGTATCCGTCTTTATATTTTGCTGCATTTCATTTTCTTTTAAAGTGAAAGAATAATGGGTAGAATCAAATTTGCTACGATGAAACCACCGACCATAAAGCATATCGTGGCAACTAATGACGGCCATTGTAAGTTGGATAATCCCATGATGGCATGTCCACTTGTGCAACCACCTGCATAACGTGTCCCAAACCCAACCAAAAAGCCTCCAACCACTATCATTAAAAAGCCTTTCAGTGTAAAGAGTGATGCCCAGTTCAGGATTTCTTCGGGAACCAAATTATCATATTCGGTAATCCCGTATCCTGCCAGTTCTTTAGCTAATTCCGGACCGACTTCAACAGGGTTTGGATCTGCCAAAAGATTAACGGCGATTGCCCCACCTAAGCATATGCCGAATACAAAAAACAGATTCCATGCTTCTTTCTTCCAGTTGTACTTAAAAAATGCAATATTGGTAGGGATACACGCGGCACAGATGTGCCGCAGCGATGAGCTGATACCGAATGATTTGTTTCCTAAAATCAACAAAGCAGGAACGATTAATCCGATTAATGGCCCTGCTACATACCAGGGCCAGGGTTGTCTAATAATTTCTATCATTATCTTTATTTAAATCGTGTGAATATTCTCTTTGCAGACTACGATTGTATCTGTTACTGCTAGCCTTTCCTTCATGCCGCCCGAAAAGTTCTTTACATTTTCACTATTTAGCCAATATAAAATAAACTTCCAATTTAATAATACTGAATTTGGGGAACAAGTGTTTTTATAGTATATAACCCCGAAATTTATCGAACAAAGGATTGAGTAAAGTGATCCTTGTCAATCGCTCAAAATTACTTTGCTCAATCGCGCATTAAGGTGTGACGGCCATTTGCATTCCTTTTATCTGATCTATTCTTTCTTGTGCATCGTCTGTATTTATTTCTTCAACACCTTTTGAATCAAAGCGCTTGTAGTCGATTTTATTATTGTCCAAAAATTCAATTCGCTCAATCTTTCTGATGTTTTCAGGAATATTGGCCCCAAACCATTGCTCGTCTTCCTGTAACTGCCAGGTTACACCGTATAATATCGAGCCTGTAGGATAGTTGTCCTTACTGCTCATTTTGGCGTAATTATAAGCGAAATCGTTGCCATATAGCATGGTCATCGAGTTATCTTTTTGATGAATAGAAGCGCTTATTGCTTTCAGTAATAAGGGATTTTCAGATAAGTTTCCCAAGTTGTTTATAGAAGCGTTTTCATTTAAGCCTAATCCATTTTTCGGATTACATCCAAATAAGGAAAGAACTACTATGCTTAGGGATATATATAAATTATGTTTCATTTTGTTTTGATTTTCTGTAAATAATCTTTTAGGTATAAGGGTTTTGTAAATACATAATCATTGCTTTTCATTGGCTTATGACAGGCAATACATTCGCTTGTAAAAATTGCTTTTTCTCCGTAAGGTTTTAAATCCATTCCTCGCCATCTTGCCCATCCCCAACCTTTAGTAGAAGCATATTTTTTTGCACCCTTTATCATAAATTCTACTTGTACAAACTCTCCTGTTGAAATGCTTCCATCAGGATTGGTCCGTTGTTTCCATGCCGTTTTAGCCAGAATAGCTCCATCCGGCCAAGGGTTTATCGTTTGATTTTGTATGGCTTTTACTGCAACCTCATTTCCATAAATTATTCGCATTGTTCCATTATCAAAACGGTCTGAAACACTGATTACCTTCCAGTTTCGATAATCGGAAAGGTATTCAATGCCATTAGCTGTTGGTTGCACATCTTTTTTTGATGATATGGATTTTTGACTGATAAAATCAGCGAACTGCTTATTGATTTCATCAATTTGAATATTGTCTGCTGGTTTCCGAGGCGTTCTTGTCAACAAAAACTCTTTTAAGGCTTGAATATCCCTAGCTGATAATTTTGCATTTCTATGGATAGTCGTATAGGATGGTAACGGCATTTCTCCCTCCAGGATTTTATTGAGCGAATAGTAAAGTTTTGCATTTTGTTGTGCAGGGGCCAACGAATCCCATTTTGAAAAATCCATTGCTTTACGCCCTTTCCGGATATGGTCGTAAACGAAAAAATTGGCAGGGGTAAATTTATCATACCATTCCAAATTTGTTTCGGTAGAATGACAATTAAAGCAGGAATTTCGGATGATGGAATTTACTTCTTCAGGTATTCCCCTTAGGTTATGGACAGGTATGTATTCCGGTTCTTCGGGTCTTACAAACTGTAAAAGACCCACACAAACCGCTAATAAGATCGGCACTAAAACTCGTTTTTTCATTATTAAAACTATTTATTTTATAGGAACAAAATTATTGCTAATGAGTATGTTATGGAACAAATCAATCGTCCAAAGGGATAAAATGGCAGATGAAAGGGAATACTAGACTTTAAAGCGGAACAGAAAAAAGTATACTGCGAATTAGGATGAATGATAAACGCCAAAAACTTTCATGCCAATGGTAAAAGATTTAATTTAGCTTTTTCAATTTCGCCAATGGGAAGCGTAAAACTTTACATATATACATTCGCTGTAATTGCTATAGTTAGTTTAGTGGTAGCAATAGGAGCTTTGAATTTCTACTATACAAATGCCTGTGAAGCTCTCTTGAAACAGAAAACGGAATCAGGACAAAGGGAAATCCGTGAATTAGGTATATTATTAGAACAACAACTTCAAGCAGGAATTCGATCAATCAAGGTTATTGAAAATCTCCAACAAAGTATACAGAATACGGATGTTCAAAGTGAATTTGTATGTATGTATAATACCGAAGGAATAGAATTGTGCCACCCCGATCCATCATTGATAGGAACAAAAATAGATGCTGGAAATTCTAATTTCTCAGGTTCAGACAAAAAACAAAGCTTTCAGGAACTTCTCAAAAGAGGGAAGTTAACATCTGGTATCAGAACTTTTCCCAAAACTGCTAACCGAAGTTCTGAAATTGTAAGTGTTTATCCTGTTAGAGGAACAGACTGGATGCTGGCAAGCCACGCTAATGTAAAAGTCATTCAAACGCAGTTAGACAATTTGTATCAAAAGTTTTGGATAGGCACATTATTATTGGTCCTTATCATTACGGGAATTTGCTTTTGGCTCATAAGGCTTATATATCGCAAACATGAGCAGCAAATGGAATTGAAAATTTCAGGATTAAATGAAGAAGTGAACAACCTGAGTCTGCTTAACAGACAATTGGAGAACAAACAGCAACAGGCATTGGAAAATAGCACTATTCAGAAAGAAGAAAATGCAAGAAAACGGCTAATTACTTATTTGAAAGATGAAATCATAACCATTGATACGGAAGATATCACCTATATTATTCTGATTGAAAATACTGTTTCGGTATTTACTTTTCAGAACAAAACATACAGCCTGAATACCAGTTTAGATGATTTGATGAAAGAATTGGACAATGAGGTTTTTTATAGAGCCAACCGCCAATTCATCGTCAATATTAATGCTATCGAAACTATATGGATATATGGGCGTAATCAATTGCGGATAGATACCAAGCCCAGATGCCCTGAGCCGATCATCATTAGTAAAAACAAAGTATCGGAATTTAAAAAATGGCTTGATAAGTAATCTGTCGTGACCATGAATTGCAGCACTGGATCATTAACTGTTTTCTACTGGATAATTGGGTAACCGCTATTTGAGATAAATACCTTATATTAAGTTTTTATCGAACGGATCAAGTGATTAAAAAAATGCTGTTAACTTTAAGCCTGCCGTTATGTAATTCATATTATTTTTTTCCTTGAATGTTTGCACTGCGGAAGGTTCGGGATCGGGGTCTTCAAAATCTTCAGCGATTGTATAGGTGAAAACTGGCTTCAAATAATGGTAATCGGCATAGACAGTGATTCCTAATTCAGAGTTCAACATGCGCGTAAAAGCAAGCCCACCATTCATCTTAAAAGTGCGTGCCGGTTTATAAGTTAGCAAATCGATCTCATCATTAAGAAAGTTATCATCATCATCCTCATATTTAAACGAAATTTTCCCGGTGGCGCCAGTCGCTATACCTGCACCAAATTTCACCTGTAGGAGCCAATTGTGGTTGATTTCATAGGTATAATGTGGACCTATTGTGAAATTTAAGGCACCGAGCGATTGCGTCACAATGGACGAGGTTGAAGAGCCGAGATCAGGATCTGAAAAGGTTGTTTCATTTGTACTTATCGGAAAACTCACAAATGAAAAATCACCGCCCAAACCCCAATTCTTAGTAAAATAGTAAGCCCCGTCTAAACCAGCTTCAAAACCGGTTTTTGACCGAATTTCCAGGTCAAGGTTTTCAACTAGATTATGGGTAGCTGATGCGAAACCAAGCTTTAATGATAGATAAGAGGGTTTATTTAATGGATTGTCAAAACGGATGTCGCCTGGCCGATCACCCGCATTTTTATAAAACTTGTTCACGAAGAAATAACCCAGTTGAGTAGACAATATACCAATGCCTGCTCCTGCCAACACATCGGAAATCCAATGTCTATTGTTAAGCCCTCGTCCAACCCCGGTAAAGGTACTCATTGAGTATCCCGCAATACTGTACATCGGATTGATATGGCCAAACTCCTTATGCATAAAAGTAGCATTCATAAAGGCATTAGATGTGTGCCCCGAGGGAAAGGAATTTGCACGCGAACCGTCGGGTCTTTCTACTTTCGCGGTATACTTAACAGAATTTACAATAATGGCCATTATGGCAGCACTCGTAGCATAGGAGATCGTTGTACGTCCTAACTTATTACGACCTTTTATGCCCGAAAGATTTAAGGCGTAAACACTTACTGCCGGCATGTACTGCATGTAGTCATCATAATGATGGGCAAAGCTTGGAATGTATCGATTACGAACTTCTCTGATCTTCTCCCTGCTGCTCCAGGTTGCGGCACTGGCTGCGAAGAAAACCGCTGGAGGAAGCCCAATTCTCACGGCATCTTTTTCAAAGAATGATTTTTTAACCTTTTCAAGCGCTAAACTATCCTCCTGTTGAAATGACAGATTGTTTTGCAATCGTATTTGTGCAGTTACATCAGTGTAAATAAGGAGTAAATAAATAAGAATAACCGCTGAAATAGGGGGTACGTGTGTAAAGTTCGTTCTCATGTCGTTTAAATGAACGGAAAATTTGATGATCTCAATTCTCCCGTGGTAAATGGTCTTCAGGCACATACCGAGCGACGCCCATTTAGGTTTTGCCGGAAAGAGGTAATAAGCAAGATGATCAAGCAGCGAAGTATCAATACTCTCTTAAGTCTTGCGCTATCCTATATTTAGAGTCTATATGCCAGCACGATATTAGCAATACCTTTATAACCGTACCCCACATTCAACGATACACTGAATGCCTTTCCATAACTAACACCGATGGCATCTACCTGGTAAGCGAAATCAGTCGTTTTATCCTTTTCTACCTTTACATCATCTTTCGAGGAGGTGCGGGCGTGTGCAACACCTGCACCAATACCGGAATGCAATCTGAAACTTTGGTGATTGATGTAATTGTATTTGAGCTCTGCTAACAACGCATAAGTTTTAGTGGATACACTGCTTGTACCGGAGGATTCCATTAACACGTCTTTACTGGAATTTTCATAAACAAAGGTTCCACCTAGTTCCAATTTCTCTGTTACGTAACTTCTATATCCTCCGAAAATCGCACCCGAATATTTAGAATCGGTAACCCTATACGAACCTCCTGTAAAGGTCGTTATAATAATATCCCCAATAACGTCCTCTACGGAATTAGCTGTCGCAACTCCATATCCTACATAGAAAGTACCGCCATCCTGCGCAAGACCATTTTGCGTAAAAAAGCCCAATAAACATAAGGTGGCCGCAAATAATTTGATGGAAAAATTCTTCATAATAATTGTTTTAGATGATATAATAGATTTATAGTAAGATTCAAGAAATCATTTTTTTCTTTTCAATAGTTCCGCTATTTCATTTTAGATACTTCAATCCGGAATGCGCCCTTCATTACACTAAATACGCTTATCAAAAGTGTATCGCATATTGTTAAATAGTCAAATTCAAACATCAATCTTAGCGTTGCGTTAAAGATAATAGAAACGCTCTCAAGAATTAAACTTTTTACACGTATAGCCTCTCAGCTTACACGGAAAGCATTTTGCCGAAAAAAGAGAGATATCGAAAATTGCCGTCATGGAATTTGTATCGAATCACATGGTATCCGTGCAAACGTTGTTCTAATCTACATTTGGCTGCTAGCGTAATCTATTTAATTTATAATAGATTCTCCTTTCCGGGCGATGAAAACGAAACCCGACTGATTTTAGACATTTTTGCTAAAATCTAAAACAATAGTTGCAAAAGAGCTCAATCACTGTTCCTATTTTAGTAACCTAAAAGATGATCACACGATTAAAGTTTTTTAGTGGCGGGAAGAAAATCAAGCCAATAAGATACACTTACAGTCATAAATAAGTGAAATATGGAACAGGTTAAAAAGCTAAACGCCATCCTACTGATGCTGACGTTTTTTGTAGGTATTAAAATCCCAGCATGCCAAGTCATCAATTCTAGAACCGTTGAAAACGGTGGAACGGGACAATACAACGCAGTAATGGTTACAGAGGCTTTATTACCAACACATACCATCTTTAAGCC
This sequence comes from Olivibacter sp. CPCC 100613, assembly GCF_036959255.1. Classification (NCBI taxonomy): domain Bacteria; kingdom Pseudomonadati; phylum Bacteroidota; class Sphingobacteriia; order Sphingobacteriales; family Sphingobacteriaceae; genus Olivibacter; species Olivibacter sp. CPCC 100613. The sequence goes on along the minus strand of NZ_JAWMTI010000020.1, from coordinate 3,479 downwards.
AAAAGAGATGTATGTTTTTAATGAAAAAAATAAGCTGCCCATCATTGTTTGGGGAAACGGCGCCTGTTACGATTCACCGTGGGAACATATAAACTTCCTAAATGAGCTAGCTTCTCATGGTTTTTTAGTTATTGCTATCGGTACCATGCCCACAGAGACAGGAGAACAAGTAAAACGCAGTTCAAAATCATCAAAATTATTGGACGCAATCGATTGGGCTATCAGGCAGAATAGTGATAGCAAAAGCCCGTATTATAATAAAATAGATGTAACCAAAATAGCTGTAAGTGGTATGTCATGTGGTGGTTTGCAAGCATTAGAAGTTGCTGATGATCCACGTGTTACTACGCTTGTTGTCTGCAATAGTGGTATTTTTGACAATCCCGAGAAAGGAATGTCGGTGCTTCCAAAATTAAGTAAAGCGCAACTTCGAAAAATACATTGCCCCACTCTTTATCTGTTGGGTGGCGAATCCGACATCGCTTATCAGAACGGAATGGATGATTTTAAGCAAATCAACCATGTTCCCGTTTACGTAGCCAATATGGATGTCGGACATGGAGGAACTTATAGTCAACCTCATGGCGGTGAATTTGCACGAGTTGCAGCTAATTGGTTCAAATGGCAATTAAAGGACGATCAGGAAGCTGCCCGATTGTTTGTTGGCAAACCCTCCGGGCTTTCTGAGTACCCTGGATGGACAGTAGATAAGAAGAATATACCCTAAATAAACGTATTTCCCCATTCCGGCCCGTGTGCTGTAGAAATTGCTTCCAACTATCATGAATTTTCAAAACAATGAAGCCTTTTATAGCTACACCAGCAACACTTTCCAGGCATCCATTACCCGGCCGTTATCTAACAAATGTTTGGCTTTCAAATGCTGGCGTATGGTACGGGCGTGGCTGTCGATGGTAGAATCAAGCAGTCCTTTCATTTCATCGGTTTTGCGAAAGGCTTCTATCTCCTCATCGGAGGGGAGCGTTTTAACAAGCCCCAATAACCCCAAATCATTCCCGGTTAATATATTGGAGTTTTTAACCTCTTCAGGAAAAGCATCTATGCCGATACCCATTCCGGTATAATCCATTGGTTTTGCAATTTTAAATAAATTATCACGGGTTACCCTACAATACCAATCACCGCCTAAACGTGCCACCAGATCCATTTTATGAGGGTCTATTTTGCCATTGGCATCCAAAATATCTTCATTAATGTGAATCCGTTTCACCTCTGCAATAACCAAATTACCCGCTCCTCCGTTTTTCCCTAACGATATCACATCATTCACCGCACATTCCAATTGAACGGTCGATTCCGCCACCCTGGGTGGTTTTACCGTCTCGGAGACCAATTCAGTAAGCCCCGCTTTCGAAAACTCATTTACTCCTCTTGGGTAATCAGTACTCGTTAAATAGGTTTGTTGAACCATCTCATAGCTCACTATATTAATCACACATTCAGGTATTTCCAAAATGTTTTCAAGCGTATGTTTAATAGTGTTATCACGCGCCCTGCTTGTCGGCGAAAAAACGCATATCGGTGGATTGATACTAAACACATTAAAAAAACTAAACGGACTTAAATTGACCTTGCCATTTTTATCGATAGTGGATGCAAAACATATCGGCCGGGGTGCAACGGCATCGTGTAAATAGCCTTGTATTTCCGTCGACGTTGCTGATGAAACATCAATAGTTTTTAATCTCATTCAAATTTTTATTAACGTGAGTTTGGAATAAGAAGCATACAAAAGGGAGCAAAGGGTATGGTTTCTACAACTCTGTCCTTATAAATGAAATTACAGAAATTTTTGCAGACATTATTAATTTTTGCAAAATATAAGCGCTGACCTATAATCGACAGTGGAGAGATCATGAAATAGCGACACTGTTCTTTAGTAAAAGTAGTTCGCTGGATATCGCTACATGTGTTGGTGCAATTGCGTAAATTAGGGAATCAATTGGCTATAACTATGGAAACGATAATTTATGAAATGGATCACACGGGAACACCCAAAAATTGACAGAATTGCCTGTCCATGGCTGGTAAAGCGATTTATCGACACTGATGCCGAGATCATTTTTGTCCCGGTCGGAAATGTTATCCAGGTTGCGGGGCAGATAGGTGCTACTCCCTTTGACATACCCGGAGTTGAATACAGCCATTATGAAGATAAATGCACTTTCGATTACTTCATCAAAAAACACGGGCTAAAAGACCCGGCACTGGACAGGATTGCCAAGATAGTCCGTGGAGCGGATACCGATCGGCATGATTTTGCTCCACAGTCAGCTGGGTTGGAGGCTATTTTTTCCGGATTAGCTTACAATATAAAAGATGACCATGAGTTGCTGAATATGGGAATGATTATTTATGATGGCCTCTACAGCTGGGCGCAGCACCTATTCAGGAAGCGGCACGCGGGGGATGGTCCGATAGAACAGTTGCTTCTACAGATCTACCACCATTACCTGAAGCGGCAACGGAAGGAGCAGATGCCGGAATGGGCTGTGGCCTTGAGAGAGATGATCCAGGATCAGGTGGACACCAACATGCACCTGAACCTTCATCAGCTTTCCGATGAATTGGAACTCAGTTCCGCCTACCTCTCCAGGGAATTTTCAAAGTATTTCGATGATCTCAATTTCGGAGTATATATCCGTAAAAAGCGTATTGAGAAAGCAATTGAATTAATGGCAGATTCCTCGCTCAGCCTTACCGAGATTGCTTACCTGACAGGCTTTTCAGACCAGAGCCATTTCACCCGAATCTTTAATAAACATATAGGCTTCAATCCCTCGATCTATAGAAAAAAAATGACCAAAAAGTAAAGAATATACAAATGGGTAGATAGCATTCTATTTTTCTTCTTAGGCCTTCATTACTCTTGTATAATAATTATGCAAGATCAATGATGTACCATAAAAGAATACATTGTATCCCTTTCTACCAGATCGCTGTATCAGTCGCACTGCTTTTAGCATTTTCAACCGCTGTATCGTCACAGGAAGTAGAAGCACCCGCAAAGGTGACCGCCTATGTCGGCATTGTACATCCGATTGTTACCTATACATCGGGTGATTTCACACCGAATTTTAGAGATAGGTATATAGTGGGTATGCCAACGGGTATAAACATCCGAAGGGAGGGACGTCTTGGTTTCTCCCTTGAGATGGTGCCCTATATCAGCGTACAGCAGGGAAAGAGCAGCATGAGCAATTTCCTGTTCCACCCCGGTGTACTGTTTCCGCTGGGCAGAGGATTCACCTTTATCGGAAGGGCTGCCTTTGAAACTTCGGGCAGGTTCGGTTTCACACCCGTACTGAGCAAGGTCATCATCAAGGAACACGCGGGAGTGGAATTGCAACTAAAAATAGGAGACTTTTTTATGCTGCCATTTTTTCTTTTTCCAATAGCATTTCTTCGATCTGTCTGGGTGTCTTATAACCCAGAGCAGAATGTGTTCTTTTGGTGTT
>NZ_JAWMTI010000019.1:0-18504 GCF_036959255.1 Olivibacter sp. CPCC 100613 | reverse complement strand
TCGCCTGCTTTGCTAACTTGGCAAAGCGTCGGAGAATGCCTGATAAAAGATGCACCAGATCCAAGCCTTTTAAATCTAAAAAAACAGGTAGTGCAACAGCCACTCAAGCCAAAAGTTAAATCAATTTCAAGGTGATCCGGTTTATTAAAAAATGATTTTTGGTAGACACAGCTATAAGCTAAAACATTTGGAGCAGAAACAAGATGATTGATTGATTAGATTAATTGATTTATGATAGCGCAATGAAGATTTGTAGCTCTACCTTTGCTAGGGCTAACAAAATAAGTTGAAATATGGAGAAACGAATCATTAACCCCTGGAAGTGGCAAGACGCTCTCAGTTACGTTCAGGCTGTAGAGATAAAAGAACCACAAGGAACATTATACGTTGCGGGACAGGCCGCCGTACATCCCGACGGGACATCCAGCAGTGCCGATATGCGTACGCAACTTGGCCTGGCTATACAAAACCTCGAAACTGTGATCAATGAAGCCGGTTATGAATGCCGTAATATTGTGCGATTAACGATCTACTCAACATCTTCTGATGAATTTATCAAAAACTGTTTTGATGTATTCCAGAATTTTGTGGCCAAGCATGAAATGAAACAGGTAGTTACGTTGATGCAAGTGGTTGCACTAAATGAATCGCTAAATGTGGAGCTGGAAGCTACGGTTGTAAGGTAAATAAAGGATAAAGTCTGACTGTCGCTGTGAAATAGCTCCATATTGGATCGGCAAATTTTCCATAAAAAGATTGGAAGATTTATTGATTTTCAATCAATCCTTTTCTAAATGCGCTGGGTGTGGTTTGAAGGTGTTTCTTTATAAAAGTTGCAAAATGGGTCGGACCTTGAAAGCCCAGGCGATATGCAATCTCCGAAACCGGCCAATTGCTATGCAGAAGAAGCATTTTCGCTTCTTCTAAGATACGCTGGGAGATCACCTCGGTGGTGTTTTTTTTTAGTATTTTTTTTACTGATTTGTTCAGATGGTTGACATGTAGCGCTAATTGGGAAGCATATGCCGATGGTGTGCGCAAAGGAACCCTTATGCTCGCTTGTTCCAACGGAAACTGTCTATTAAGCAGTTCCACGAAAAGTTCGGTAATTCTGACTGCGGCAACCGCGGTGGTGGGCTTACGTGAAGTGGAAGGTCGCATTTTTAAAGCGGTGTGAACGATGTCTAAGACGAGGCCACGTAAGACATGCTGTTTGAATTCGAAAGTGTCGTTTTTTTCAGCGATCATACGCACAAAGATGGAGCCAAAGGTTGAAAACTCTTCGGAGGTCAGTTCGAATATTGAATCATTTCCCGGCTGAAAAACCGGATAATTTTTTATTGAACCGAAGCCCAAAAAGAATGCCTCGTCGAAGATACAACTATACCCCGACTGATTTGTGCCAACCCATTCCCAGTTATAAGGAATAAAGGAATTACCGAAAAACAATGCTCTGTTTTTTATTGGGACGCTCTTATCTGCATAATGAATGATACTATCACCTTCAATAATACAGATCTTAAAATATTCCTTCTTTCCAAAAGGTATCGGCGCAGACACCGCTCGATTGTACTGTTCCGTTTTAAATACATCAAAGCGCCCAACCTCCTTGGTATCAATAGAGGAAACAAATGAATGTGTGTTATAGTAATCTGCGATGGTTTGAACGGTCCTTTTCATTTATGTGATGGCTTTTTAGATGTATTAAATGGATCAATTTAGTTTTCCCTATTACAAGTCGCTTATGAAGCCTTCCGGTATTCTTCATTATCCGATATCAGGGCTCTGCCTCCAATATGGAGGATTATGCGTTCCTCTCAACTTCCACACTTCATGAAGTTTCCTTAAATATAAAAAATCAATCCATTTTTTTAGCGAAAATTATGCAGTCTTGATTATTCATTTGTGTTTGTTTTAAAAGGTATTATTCATAGTCGTTCGCTTTTTATTGGCATTCATGAGCTCGTTGCACTCGGTTAGCCAATTAGCCAATTAGCCAATTGGTCAATTAGCCAATTAGCTAATTGGTCAATGGCGGTGAATCGGGGAGGGAAGTGGTTGAGACGTTAAGTAGTATTGCCTTTAGAAGTGTGGCTACGAATAACATGTTGCCGGTTGTGAGTTGCGAGCAATGAAATTACACTAATTTTTTGACAAAAATCATCGTTCTTTTTGAGCTACTTTGAGGATATTTGTGATAAAAGCTACTTGAGATACGATGGAAATATTTATAAAAGAACACGAAACCAAAGGCTATGCAATAGCACAGGAGAACGAAAAAAAGGCAGGCGCAATGACTTACTCTATTGCCGGAGAAGGCCTGATAATAATAGATCATACGGAAGTTGAGCCGGAATACAATGGTAACAACCTAGGAAAGCAAATGCTCGATAAAATCGTGGAGATGGCAAGGGAGAAAAATGTAAAGATTATACCCTTGTGCCCGTTTGCCGCAGCGATGTTTAAAAAGACGGATGATATTAAGGACGTGTTAAAAATATAAGATAATACCCCGATAGGGGAGTTGAAGTACCCGATAGATACCCGTTCGAAGACATATCCATTCCTTACCTGATAACTAACCGCCAAAGCTATACAACAAAAGTTGTTCTTAATCACCAGCCACATTATTATGAACAACCCAAAGACGTCTGGGTATGGTAGGTATATGGTTTATTCCCTGATATAAAGAGGGCAATTTCGTAAAAAAGAAAATGTCATCATGTACCTGAGACGAAATATTAGTCAATTAGTCAACGGCGTTGAATCGTTGGAATAGGGAAATGGTTGAGTTTAGAAAAGTTCCAAAATAATCTAAAAAATTATCCCTGACATTACCCCCTTTTTAGTGAAGATGTGTCTTTACTATATATGAGCGCTCCGAGCTTATAAAGAAAATAAACTTTTGAATCAACAGATGTTTTCCCGAAATCGAACCGGCAAATAGAAATAATGTCTTTATCATTAAAAAATTATAAACACTTTATCATGAACAAATATTTTTTCTTAATTTATTTCTTACTTGGTCAGTTATTATCGGTACAAGCGCAGTCTGTTGAACAGGTGCTGCCAGGTGTTTTCAAAGTATCTTTTGGGGATCCTGGGAAGTTCACCCCTGAACAATTTCGTACGAAAGGTCCAAAGGAGGAGGCGCTAAAAAGAATGCCCGAAGTTAAGTTACCTTTTGATTTATCAGCTATTAAAATTAAAGTGAACGGTCGAGGTGTCATTGCTACCATTCCCCTGAAAAACGAAGAGCAACTTTATGGTTTTGGCCTCCAGATGGGATCGTTCCAGCAAAATAATTTACGCAAAAGGCCGATCGTTAACGATTACCCTTTAAATAATCTGGGATATAGCCACGCGCCGCTACCTTATTACGTATCTAATGAGGGATATGCTGTTTTAATCAATACGGCAAAATATGCAACATTTTACTGCGGAGGAAATCAACCAAAAGGAAATCTTCAGTTTGAACAAAGTAACCAAAAAACAATGCTTTCGGTGGATGAGCTTTATCAATCGCGTGGCACGGCGAGTGGAAATGTAATCGTTGATATTCCCGGCGCTAAAGGAGTTGAGATTTATATTTTCGCTGGATCTGATATGCTGACGGCTATTCAGCGGTATAATCTATTCGCAGGTGGCGGTACCCTACCACCATTGTGGGGTCTAGGAATTAAATACAGGGTAATGGCAGATTTCAAAGAATCGGATGTATATAAAACTGCAGAATATTTTCGGCAAAAGAAGATTCCTGTCGACGTTATCGGACTTGAACCTCGTTGGCAAACCTCCGCTTATCCATGTTCATTTGCATGGAACACTGATTTTTTCCCCGATCCGAAGGCGTTTACTGATAAACTTAAGAGACAGGGGTACCGGGTTAATCTTTGGGAACACGCTTTTGTTTCATCTTCTTCACCATTATATTCCACGCTCTTTGAAAAATCTGGTGACTTCCTTGCCTTCAATGGGTTAGTCCCCGATTTTATAGATCAGCACACGCGTGCTCTTTTTGGCAGCTACCACAAAGAGCATTTAATAGACGTAGGTGTAAGTGGCTTCAAACTTGATGAGTGTGATAATTCAGATCTGCGATTCGGCAGCGCCCGTTGGAGTTTTCCCGAGCATACGCAATTTCCGTCGGGCATTGATGGGGAGCAGATGCATCAATTGTTTGGTGTACTCTATCAAAAGGCTATATATGAGGTCTTTAAAAAGATGAACAAACGAACGTATCTCGATGTCAGATCTTCCGGCCCCTTTGCTTCCCCTTATCCAGCTGCCCTGTATAGTGATACATATGACCATAAAGAATATATTGAACAAATTGCAAATGCGGGTTTTTCTGGTCTTCTGTGGTCTCCAGAAGTGCGTGAATCGCAATCATTCCGCGAGTTGGCAAGACGAAGCCAAACGGCTGTTTTGTCCGCGCAGACATTGTTTAACAGCTGGTATTTGCAAAATCCTCCTTGGCTTCAGGTGGACAGAGGTAAAAACAATCGAAATGAACTGCTTCCTGATGCCGAACAAAATGAAGAAACGATCAAACAACTACTGAATTTCAGGATGCAATTGATTCCCTATCTCTATGCTGCCTTTCATAAATACGAAACTGAGGGGATACCGGTTTTTCGTGCCCTGGTTATGGATTATCCGAAAGATCCAGAAGTTTTTGATATTGCAAACGAGTACCTAATAGGCGCCGGTTTGTTGGCAGCTCCGATTACGGGAGACTCGGATTCGCGCGAGATTTACCTGCCGGCAGGAAACTGGTATAATTTTAATAGCAATCAGAAATATATTGGTGGTAAGCGTTATAAAGTATCCTTTAAACTAAATGAAATTCCGTTGTTCGTGAAAGAAGGAACGATATTGCCTTTAGCGGATGCGCTTCCCTTTATTGATGATGATACTACTTTTAATCTAACCTGTTACCTTTATGGAGCACCATCAGGTCCGGCATATCTTTTTGAAGACGATGGGATCACTTATAATTATGAAAATAAACTGTTCAATACCATAAAACTGACCTATGCAGATGATGAGGTAAAGCTCGAAAGGGCAGGCGCTTTTCAGCCAAAGCGTTATCATCTGGGGAAAACGGTTCATATACCTTAATAGGAGGGCTCAACATACAACTTTTATGCATCGGATTTGAGTGGGAGATGCTCTATTGTGGAAGTAGCTTCTTTTATGTATTTTGCCGCCAACCTAAATAAGAGCTGAATTGAAATTGATAAACCTCGTGATGCGTTTTCTTAGAATGCTTTTAACTGTTAGAACCATTATCATTTGCTCTATTTTTATAGGTAAATATAGTTATGGGCAGAATTATTGGTTTAGACATTATGATATTCGTGATGGCTTGTCTTATAACTACGTTAACTGCAGTGTTCAGGATCAGAAAGGCTTTTTATGGTTTGGTACCTGGGATGGTTTGAATCGTTTTGACGGACACGAATTCAAGATTTTCAGAACAGATAATGAACAGGAGAATGCGATAGGGAACAACTTTATCAGTTCGCTATATGTTGATGGGAATGGAACGTTATGGGTGGGCACGCACAATGGTTTATGGCGCTATAATCCAGATAATGAATCGTTTACCAGATTGGATTTTACCTTTACCAAATGGATTGCTTCTATTACTGATGATTTTCACGGTAACTTATGGTTCATCTGTAATGATCAGGTGGTAAAGTATAACTTGGCTTCAGAAAAATATACGGTTTTTAATGAGCATAAAACAACTGCATTATGCGCTACACCAAATGGAGATCTTTGGTTAGGTACCGCACTGGGACGTGTGATCTGTTACCGATATGAAATAAACGCCAGAGAAGAATACCAGATCGGAACCACTGATATGGATAAAAATCCAATCCGAGTGAATGCACTTTTTTATACGGATCAAAAGAAGTTACTGGTTGGAACGGAAAATAGCGGTTTAAAATTGCTCGACCCGGACCGAGCGGAATTCACCCATGTTTTTACACGATCGACCGGTGGATCACCTGTTACCGTAACAGACATTATACAATCGAAGAACGGTGAATATTGGGTAGGTACCACCGTAGGCATTTATCTATATGACGCAAAATTGAATGAAAATGTACGTCTTGTCAAGAACGATCGTGATCCGAACAGTCTGGCCGATAATTATATCAAAGATCTAGCGATTGACCGGGAGGGTGGAATTTGGGTTGCTTGCAAGTATGCCGGATTAAATTACTTTAATAGGAAAAATGCGTTTTTTTCGGTATATAGGCCCGAGGGAGCGCAGCCGGTAGTTGGGCCGATGGTTGCGGATGCGTATAACAATATTTGGGCAGCTACTGAAAGAGCAGGTTTGTTCTTTCTGAATACGAAGAAAAATACTTTTAACGCACGTCTTTCCACTTATAAAGACGTTTCGGGTTTGTATATAGCGGATGATAAATTGTGGTTAGGTGTTGAAAAGCGAGGTTTCGCTGTTTTTGATATCAAAGCAAACCAGATAAGTAATTATTATAATGCGGTGGGCGCTTTAGCCGGCCTTGCCAACGAAAACATTCACTTTTTCTTGAAAACCTCGGCTGGACTTCTAATCGGAACAACAAATGGTATTTTTGTATTCGATCAGAAAGGTAAAAAAATTACACCAATTAGGGATATCCCTCCATTAGTGGTTTCGTCTATTTTTGAAGATCACCTCGGTGGTATATGGCTTGGAACTTACTTCTCAGGTTTATATTATATCGATACGCATCTGAATAGGGGCACCGTGCTACCGATTGATTTTTCGAGCGGTGGACGGCACAACAATACGGTTACCAGTATCATGGAGGATATAAATCATACGATGTGGTTTTCAACCGAGGGAAGCGGTTTGGTTAAATACGATCCAAAAACAAAGCAGCTGGTTTATTTAACAACCAGCGAAGGTCTGCCAAGCAATAATACCTTTAAAATTCTAAGATCCGGAAGAAACCTTTGGGTCTCCACAGCCGCAGGTTTGTGTAAGCTGGACACCAAAATGGATGCTATTAAAACCTTTAATCGTTCGAATGGATTACCTGTGGATCAATTTATTGCAAATTCAGGATGTGCTGTTAATGATAGTATGCTTTACTTTGGTTCCACAGAGGGTATCGTTGGGTTTAATGCTTATCGGTTAAGTGAGGAAGTTGGTAATCCTCCACTGTTTATAACCGGTATACAGGTAGACAATACTGAATTGAAAATTGGTTCAGATAATCCTTTGTCCCAATCTGTCATAGAAACGGAAATGGTACGTTTGCCTTACGATAAATCGTCTGTCAGTATTGATTTTGCAGCACTTTCTTATCAATCACCTGATTTAACAAGATATGCCTATATGTTGGATGGCTTAGAAAAAAGCTGGACCAAATTAAAAACGAATAGGCGGGTGTATTTCACTAAACTGCCACCGGGTAACTACTTGTTTAAGGTAAAAGCCTCCAGTGGCTATGGCGTATGGGGGAAAATACGTACAATTCACATCATAATTACCCCTCCCTGGTGGTCCAGTAAAGCCGCTTACGCCGTTTATTTTCTATTGATTGCTTTGGGGATCGTCTTATTCTTTCGCTTTTATCAAAAAAGGATTCAGGAAAAAAGCAAACGATTGTTTAACGATTTTAAGCAGCGCAAAGATCGAGAGCTTTATGAAGCAAAAATTGATTTTTTTACGAATATTGCACACGAAATAAGAACACCATTGACTCTGATTATGGCACCTCTGGAAAAAATCGGAGCTGCCGATGATATAAGAGAAGTGAAAGATAATCTACCTATTATTAAACGGAATACGAACCGCTTGGTTAAACTAACTAATCAGCTGTTGGATTTCAGAAAGATCGAACAACGAGAACTAAAGCTCAATTTCGTCAAAACCAATATTTCACATTTACTACTTGAAAACTACACGGCCTTTAAGGTTACTGCCGAAATGCAGGGGATGAAATGTTCGTTGTTGATGGAGGATGCTACAATTTACGGCTATGTGGATCCGGAAGCGCTCGAAAAAATTATTAATAATTTATTGAAAAATGCCCTTAAATACGGCGAAAAAATAATAACAGTGCGGTTGGATAGTGATCCTGAAAACAATGTTCGGATTATTGTAACCAACGACGGTCCGATCATTCCCAACAATTTAAAAGAGCGGATATTTGAACCATTTTATCGACTCGAAAAGAAGGAAGCCACAGAAGGAACAGGTATTGGTCTTGCCTTATCACGATCCCTGGCGGAGCTACATAACGGGACGTTAAAGGTTGGAGAGATGGTGGATTGCAACGAGTTCATTTTAATCTTACCGCTGCATCAAGAGATTGAGTTTGATTTACAGGATGTTCAAGAATTAGCGGTTAATACGGCTGAAACGGACCACCCCGAGGAGCGAGTAGGCAAAAGAATATTGTTAGTGGAAGATAACTTGGAAATCATGCGGTTTCTTTCGCGAGAACTATGTGTTGATTATCAGGTTTTTATGGCGGAAAACGGATTGTTGGCACTTCAAATACTGAAAGATATTGATGTCGATTTAATAATAAGTGATGTAATGATGCCAGAAATGGATGGCTTTTCGTTTTGTAAAAAGGTGAAAAACGATGTTAATATGAGCCATATTCCGGTAATTCTTTTAACCGCTAAAAATAGTATCGATGCAAAAATAGAAGGGCTTGAACAGGGTGCAGACGTATATATTGAGAAACCGTTTTCGCCCAGGTATCTTCATGCCCAAATTGTTAGCCTTTTGGCTAATCGTATAAAATTGATGGAGTATTTCGTACGTTCTCCGAAAGCGGGTATAGCGAGTATTGCTCCTTCAACGATAGATAATGAATTTTTCAAGAGATTGGAAGAAATCATTCTGAACAATATGGATAACGCAGATCTTGATGTAGATGAATTGGCCGCCACGGTAAATATGAGTCGGAGAAATCTTTACCGTAAAATAAAAGCCGTTGCCAATATGTCACCTGCCGAAATGATAACGCTCATTCGCCTGAAAAGAGCCGCTGAATTGCTACTTACCAATGATATTAAAATATATGAGGTAGCTTATCAAACCGGGTTTAAATCGCCGGATACCTTCACCCGGAATTTTTTTAAGCAGTTTGGTGTCCTTCCTACGGATTATCTAAAAGGTATGAATTGAATTTCAGACGCATTTTTTAAAGAAGACTGCACAAACTCAAGGAAAGTTGACACACTAACACGTAGTTAAACTACAAGCTTCCGCTATTTTTGCTTTTTCCGGCAATTTGTGAATCATCTTTTTTGGAACGTCATGAGTTCAATACCCTTAACCTTAAGTGAAAAACTTTCTTGTTTGGCTGAAGTACACGAACTGATTAGTGGTAAGTGGAAATTACAGATTATAGCGGTTGTAGGAAATAACCACTTTTCCTTTCGCGATATACAAAAACGTATACCTGGTATCAGAACACGACTTCTGCTCAAGGAACTTCGTGAACTAACAAATAGGGGGCTGTTAAATCAAATTGTTACTTCATGTTCAGATGAGAAGATAAGCTATCGATTGTCGGCAAAGGCCTGTGGGCTCGAGCGGGTGATTGATAGTGTAATCGATTGGCATTTCAACCGCTTTAGCTAAACACGATTTTTAGGTGATTTTCAACGAAAGGCACAAATCATCGGAATATTGGCATAGACTCACGTAAGGGCATTTCACGCAGTTTATAACTTTGCCACATTAACCAAGCATTGATAACCAACTAACCTTTATTAAACATGGTGGCATCTATCTCAACCAATAGTGAACAGACTTTATTAAAAGAAGTGGTCAAAGGAAATACCATTGCCTTCGAACAGTTGTTTTATGGCTATCATCAGCATTTAACGTCTTTTATCTATAAACTTAGTTTATCTAAAGAAGTCGCTGCCGATATCGTTCAAGACGCTTTTATAGAAGTGTGGTTGAGACGTCACTTACTGGCAGAAGTCAAGTCTTTTAAATCCTTTCTGTTTGTCATTGCGAAGAACAAAATGCTAAATGAACTGAGAAAGCTTGCCAATGAGAAATCAATCAATCGACAATGGGCTGCGTTGGGTGACAAGTTGTGTCAGATCAAGCCGGTTGACGATGATTTGGAAGAATACTATTATGTGTTGGAACGAGCTATTGAATGTTTACCGCCCCAGCAAAGAAAAGTACTGGAGCTGAGCAAATTCTCACAGATGAAGCATCGAGATATTGCACTGTTGTTGAACGTATCGGAGGCAACGGTAAAAACCCATGTGAAATTGGCATTTAGATTTCTCAGACGCTATTTTCATCAATTTAGCGGTGATCGGATCATTTTGGCACAAGGATGACGAAAATTGATAAAGCATTACCCCTTTTTGGAGGGAGGTGTGTCTTTAGGATATTACAATAAACCAATTAAACTAAAATAATTATGAAAATCGCTTTACTCCCTGCTGTTTTGGGTGTGCTGTTTGTTTGCTGTTTAGCTTGCGGTAAACAAGGTTTTTTGGATCAAACAGTGACTTCGGATTTGACGGAAGACTTAGTGTTTTCTGATAGCTTGTATTCCGTTCAGTTTTTAAATGACATTTATCGGGATATCGGATTTTCCGAACATGCGAACCGATTTGGTAATGGCGGTTTGGATGCAGCTTGCGACGAGTCGAGGCCTCAACAGTCAGTAGAGGTAACATCAACAGTGCTCTTTTCCTCGGGAACGATCACTGCCTCTAGCATCGAAACCGATGCTTGGCTGAAACCCTACGCGAATATTCGGAAAGTAAATAAATTATTGAAAAATTTACCCAATGCACCCATCGCGAGTTCGCAAAAAGAATTAATGATGGCTGAAGCTCGCTTTCTGAGAGCTTGGTACTATAGCATCTTACTCAAACATTATGGCGGTGTCCCCATAATAGGAGACACCATTTACGCTTTTACCGACCATATTCCTGCGAAACGAAATACGTACAGTGAATGTGTTGAGTACATTATAAGTGAATGTGAAGCCGTACGGAACGTTTTACCGTATAAACAAATTAGAGGCGAGTATGGACGTGTAGGCGGTGCCTTTTGTGATGCCCTCAGCGCACGTGTGTTATTATATGCTGCGAGTCCGCTTTTCAACCGTACCAACGTCAATCCTTTATTAGGCTATACGGACGCAAATCAGGAACGGTGGAGAAAAGCAGCCGATGCCGCAGAACGGCTGATTGGCTCGGGTCAATACAGCCTGTACGAAGAGAATAATGACCCACCGGGTTACAGCTTCTATTATCTATTTACCAGAAGGGAGAACCCCGAATATATTATTGCCCGTATGCAAGGAGGGAATAAGGAGCTGGAAGAAATCTGGCAACCACCATCGAGAGGAGCGGCGAAAGGTGGATTTCCTTATCAGGAAACAGTGGATGCTTTTGGCATGCGAAACGGAAAAAGTATCGAGGAGGAAGCTAGTGGTTATGATGTGCATGATCCTTATGCCAATCGCGATCCGCGTTTGGCCTACACTTTTATGAAAGATCAAACGGTGATTGCGAATAACCAAGGAGCGATGGTCCCTATTAATATATATCTTACGGCAAATGGTACGCCCTCAAGTCAGGATGCTATTTATGCCGGAACACCTACCGGTTATTATACGAACAAAATGTTAAATCCCGAGCATGCGGCGAATTTTATTCATGGTGGGCAGCGGTGCTTTCCCTTGATTCGATATGCGGAGATACTACTGAGCTATGCAGAAGCTTCTAATGAATATGCAGGCCCTACAGAAGCAGTGTATCAGGCAGTGGAAGCAATTAGAAAGCGTGCAGGTCTGAACCCATATCAATTGCCACGGGGGCTTTCGAAAGATGAAATGCGTGAACGGATCCGTAATGAAAGACGTGTTGAATTGGCTTTTGAAGGACACCGTTTTTGGGACGTGAGGCGTTGGATGCTGGGTGATACCCAAGATAAACAGATGCATGGGATGGAGGTGACAAGAAGTGCCAATGGGGTTCGCTACAAGGTCGTGGCCGTTGATAAACACAACTTTCGTCCCGAAATGTATTACTGGCCAATACCGATGACTGAAGTAGGTAAATCACCTGAACTGGAGCAGAATCCAGGTTATTAGTAATTAATTAAACCAATTATATTATGAAATTATTAAATCAATTTCGAACTTTTTATCGGCAATGTATATGGTTGTCTATAATCGTTGTTGGAATCTCCTCTTGTAAAATGGAAGAGATTGCCGCGCTTGAATCAGTGAAAAATATCCAAGGTAGTTGGCAAATTACAAAGGCAACCCGTAACGGAACTGACATTACCAACAAATTTGATTTTACCTTGTTCCGCGTGATTTTTAACGATGATGGAAGTTATCAAATACAGAACTCATTGCCTTTTATTGTAAGTACCAATGGATCTTACGCACTTGATGATCCGCAATATCCTTTTCATATTCAATTTACGGAAACCGAAAGCGAGCGAGCGGTAGGTTCTGGTTTTGATTACCCCATTGTTGGTGAAGGACGCATCTTAACGCTCACGTTTAGCGCTGGATGTTCCAGCAATATGTATAGCTATATGTTGGAAAAAACGAATAATCCTTAAGCCGATGAATTACCTTGTAATGAAAAGGTTAGTGCGCAGAAAATACCAGCTAACCCTATGGTCCCTTTTCAGCTTGGCGATCGTAAGCTGTGTCTTTCTGGATGGAGTAGAACAGGCAAGCGGGGTGAAGGCCGGAGAAATTTTTAAAGCAACGTTAAGAGCGCACGTTAATGCCGCACAGGAGCGTAACAATGTCCGTTTCGTGATTGCGGTGCTGGTTCCTCGTAGTTGGAAAGCCTCAGAAAATATGCAGATAAGCTATTCGGCAAAAGATTTTGGCTCCGGTGATATGGTGCCTGTTCCGGCCAGTGTTAGAGCACCGAATTCAGATAATAATGCGGTCTGGCCTACCGCGCTGAAAAATAAGTTTGGTATTGGTCCTAATCTTATTGACGATATGGAATGGGTAGTCTTCTGGACGGGGAAACAATATAATATCAAAGGAGGCGATAATCCGGTTATTGAAGCACAAATTCAGATCAAGAGCGGTATGCAAAACATGAAGTTCAAATTCGGCTATTTTGTGGGCTCTAGCGAAGATGGCTTGAATGACTTTCTCGGTGGCCCGGGAGCTTTGTACAAGACCTTATTCAGCGATTGCTTTGAGGTAACGGATGGAGAAGGTGACGTTCAGGATTTCTGTAATCCACCACAAACTTTTTTTGATCCCTACCGAGCCACTGATAACGATATACTAACCCTGACCTACGATCGGGATATATTGCCCGGACCCTTGGGAGATGAAATTTACCTATGTGCTACAGCCCAATTGAAGGATGGCAGTACAATAACTAGCTGTGAGCCGTTGGAGGAACATCGCTTGACACCTGTAGAAGGAGCTGCCGGACGCTTTGAAATTACTTTCTGGCCTCGTGCCTATTTCGGTTTATCCAAAGAGCAGGCCATTGATCAGATTCACTATTATTTCACAGATCTGAGCGGAGAAATTAAGATTGGTTATGGTAATACAGATGAACCTTTCGTTTATAGCTTCCAATGTGATTAATCATTAAAATAGGTTTTACCAATAAACCATAAATGAATGAACAGATATTTTTTTATCTTATTGCTCTGGAGTTTACACGTGCCTGATGTAAGTGCCCAAGTAGGGACGGCCGGCAAGGATAGCCTGAGCGTATTGTATCAAGAAGTTCCGATAAAAACTTTTTTAGGAGCGAAAACGACTTTGGCATCGCCGGATTTAACATCTACGCCTGCGATAGGTTATTTACCAGCTTTGACTGGGCGTATCGCAGGCCTGTATACGCAGCAGAATCAAGGATTCCGAACGGTGAACACAGCAGTGAATTTTACCAGTTCTTTGGCCGGGAATATACCGGTGGCAGGTGCAGGTCCGCCGAGTGAAAATTCAGAGTTCGATGTATATTTACGAAAGCAGTCTCCCATAGTAATCATCGATGGGGTACAGCGAGACGTTTTTTCAATTGACCCGGATAATATCGAGGCGATCACCGTATTAAAAGACGCGCTGTCTGCCATTGCACTTGGGCAACGTAGCTCAAGGGGAGTATTGTTGATTACTACTAAGAAACCTACAGCGGGGAGAACGAAGATAGCACTAAAAGCACAAGTGGGCTTACAAGAGCCGCTTAGTTTACCAACGCCACTTTCTGCCTATCAGTATGCTTATCTATTAAATGAAGCCGTAACCAATTCAGGAAACAAACCTATTTACACAGAAGAACAATTTGATGGATTTCGATCTGGAGGCGATAATTACCGATATCCAAATGTTAATTGGTACAACACGATATTAAAGGAAACAACACCACTTATGCGCTACAATTTAGCCGCACAGGGCGGCGGAAAAACTGCACAATATGCAATTGCGCTAAATTATGCGGAACAACGAGGACTTTTCAAAGAAGCGGCCGACGTGGCCTATAATACAAATAGTTCGGTGAAACGTTATACGCTGAATACGAATGTAAACATCAAGGTGACCGAACGGCTTACGCTAGGTTTACAAATTATGGGGCGTATCCAGGATGGTAACGAACCGGGGATAGGGGCGGCTAATTTGTTAGAGGTGCTAAAAAAGACACCTAATGATGCTTATCCTATTAAAAATGCAAATGGAACTTGGGCGTCTACAAGCTATTTCAAAGATAATTTGATGGCTTTAACAACTAATTCAGGTTATCGTCAGGACCATATGAAGGATGTGGTGGCCAACGTGGATCTACATTATAATCTGAATGATTGGGTGAAAGGTTTGACATTGAAGGCAACTACTAACATAGCGATCCAATCGCTTACAGGTATTGTTAGGGAAAGAAAGGAGCCAACCTATCAAATGACGCTAGACCCATCGGGCGACACCTCTTACAATATTATGGCCACGGCGGCTGCTCAAACTAATAATTTCAATACCGTGTTTAATGCACGTTTTTGGTTTGGCCAACTGGCCATTAATTACGAAAAGAATTTCGGTGANGCGACACCTCTTACAATATTATGGCCACGGCGGCTGCTCAAACTAATAATTTCAATACCGTGTTTAATGCACGTTTTTGGTTTGGCCAACTGGCCATTAATTACGAAAAGAATTTCGGTGATCATCATTTTTATACCAGTATTTTGGGCGATCAACGACGATTACTCTTCAACTACGATCTTCCCGCAATTAATACGAATCTGACCGGTCGTTTAAATTATGATTATAAAGGGAGGTATATGGCACAGGCGGCGGTCAATACCAGTGGATACAATCGTTACCGCCCTGGTTATCAATATGGTTTGTTTTATGCATTCGGCCTAGGTTGGAATATCGGCGAAGAAGATTTTATAAAAGATAATACAGACTGGATCGATTACATGAAGGTGAGAGCCACTTTTGGAAAGACGGGAAACGGTGTTGATAATGCCGGCTATTATGACTATCGGGCTACTTATAAAGACAACAACGGAGGAATCGGTAGTGGTGCCTATTTGGCGGGTACGGAACGTTCCGAATTAAGAGGTTATTGGGAAAACACCTATCTTCCGAATGTACGTACCTGGGAAGGTGCTTATAAATTGAATATCGGAACGGATATCGAGTTATTCCGAGATAAGCTAGCGATAACCGCCGATTTCTACCATGATCGCTATTTTGATCTCTTGCAGACGCGTGGGAAGAGTATTGAAATAATCGGTATTGAATATCCTTCGGAAAACATCGGACGAATGTTGGTAAAAGGTGCTGAATTTACAGTAGGCCACCGTCATCGAATCGGAAAACTAGGCTACTTCTTGTCCGCCAATCTATCCATCGAACAATCAAAGGTTGATTTTTTTGACGAACAGCAGCAACGCTACCCTTGGCAACAACTGACCGGTTTACCCGCGGGGGTGCGGTCGGGTTATATCGCAGAAGGTTTGTACCAAAGCGGTGAAGAGGCTGAACAAGGTGCCTCAACAGTTGGTTATGTGGTGAAACCGGGTGATATCAAATACCGTGATCTGAATGGAGACGGACAGATTAACCAGTTTGATCGTACAGTTATTTCATCTACTAAGCCGCTGATTTATTACGGGTTTCAGTTTGGATTCAACTATAAGAGCTTCGCTTTAACGGCTCTCGTTCAGGGGGTTCAGAACCGCGAAATTTACCTGGCAGATCGCGCCATCCACGGCGGCTTTTTAGGTTTTGGAGGCTATGAGCAAGCTTATGAACCTGTGTTAAATCGATGGACGCCTGAAACCGCGGATGCGGCTACGTATCCACGGTTAACGATCGGAAATTCACATAACTATGCAGAATCATCTTTTTGGATCCGATCGGGCAATTATCTCCGTCTGAAAAATGTAGAGCTGGCCTATACGTTTCAGGGCAAGCTACTCGAAAAAACCCGTTTAGGCAGCGTAAGGCTTTTTGCCAACGCACTGAATGTATTTACCTGGTCGGCTTTTAAAGGACAGGATCCTGAAGTAGCTATTGGAGCTTATCCGTTGCAACGTGTGTTTAACCTCGGTTTAAATGTGAATTTATAAATAGACCGCAATGAAAAAAAATACGAATACAATAAAGTGGATGTCGTTACCGGTCTTGATACTGGGGCTTTCCATCACAATGGCCGGCTGTAAAAAGGACTATGAAGCCGAACCGCTGGAAAATGTGACTATTGAATATGTTTTTGATCCAAGAGATTCATTAGGTACCAATGCACATCGCTTTTTAAACGCGATGTATGCGGATATGTTTCCGCAAAGTGTTTCTTTCAACCGAATAGATGGAAATTTGCTTGACGCTGCTACTGACGATGCCATGCCGTCCAACCTAGAAGATAATGACGCGAGTAGACTGGCAAAAGGCCAATACAATGCTTACGACCGCGTGGTCTCCGATATGATCTGGGGAGCGAGTTATAAGAATATACGAGCCGCAACTATTTTTATTAATAACATCGATGTTGTTCCTGTTAATGATGCAAAATTTGAAGCGCTGCCAAATGGTTTGACAGTAAAGAGAACTTGGAAAGCAGAGGCCCGGTTCTTACGGGCTCTGGCCTATTTTGAATTGTTGAAAAGGTATGGAGGCATCACACTTTTGGGCGAACGGGTGCTGGAGCTGGGAGAAAATGTGGAACTTCCACGTAACACGTATGCAGAATGTGTGGATTTTATTGTAAATGAGATGGATGCTATACAGGATAGTCTTTTAGTTTATCCTGTCCCATCACCTGCCAGAAACAGTCATCGCGCAACTAAAGGATCAGCGATGGCGCTGAAAGCGCGCGTTTTATTGTATGCTGCCAGTCCGCTCTTCAATGGGGAAAATATGGATGGAGCGAATGCACTCACTGGCTATCCTTCGTTTGATCAGTCCCGTTGGCAGCGGGCTGCCAAGGCAGCAAAAAACATTATTGATCTGAATACCTATGCTTTGGAAGAAGATGTGAAACAAGTCTTCACACAGCAATATAACCGAGAAGTTCTATTTTTCAAGCAGTGGGGGAATAATAAAGACATTGAAGATGCAAATGGGCCATTTGGTTTCGGTACGCAAATTGGCGGTCAGGGAAGAACCAGTCCGACACAGGAGTTTGTTGATGCCTTTCCAATGATTACAGGGGAGGCAATCGATCAGTCTACGATCTATGATCCTACTAATCCGTACGCTAATAGAGACCCACGGTTAGCATTGAATGTGCTGTACAATGGTGCACAATGGTTAGCGACAACCATACAGACGTTTGAAGGTGGACGTAATAAACCTGGAGGAACCGAAATGCAAACACGTACCGGATATTACTTGAGAAAATTTATGGGCGACTTTGAAAATGCAGGCCAGTATAGCAATGTCCAACGAGATTATATTCTTTTCAGGTATACCGAAGTTATATTGAATTACATCGAAGCAATAAATGAGTTTGATGGGCCATCACCTGAAATTTATCAATACCTGTACGCGCTTAGAAAAAGGGCGGGTATAGAACCGGGAATAGATGGTAACTATGGCGTTGGTCAAAACCTTTCGCAAAGTGAAATGCGCATGCTAATTCGTAATGAGCGTCGATTAGAGCTAGCTTTTGAGGAGCACCGTTACTGGGATATCAGACGTTGGAAAGTTGCGGAAGACGTGATGAATAAGCCGCTACATGGTATGCTGATTAGGCAAACGGGCAACACGCTTATTTATAGCAAGCTCGAAGTGTCTGAACCACAGTTTTCACCGGCAATGTATTTATATCCGATTCCTGATAGTGAAGTACTGAAAAATACTGAAATGGAACAAAATCCTGGATGGGATTAAGAAGGACCTATAATGGAATCACTTATTGTTTAAGTTTTATAGAATGAACAAACTATTTTCTATCAGTCTGTTGATTGTGCTATTGGCGGCACAGCATATGTTGTTCGGACAAGAAAGACTTGTAAAAGGAACTGTTCGG
>NZ_JAWMTI010000018.1:0-18599 GCF_036959255.1 Olivibacter sp. CPCC 100613 | reverse complement strand
TAACACCAAAAGAACACATTCTGCTCTGGGTTATAAGACACCCAGACAGATCGAAGAAATGCTATTGGAAAAAGAAAAAATGGCAGCATAAAAAAGTCTCCTATTTTTAGTTGCAATTCCATCTTTTTCTTCGGAAAGCAGGTTATAACTGAAGCCGATAATCAGCAAGGGGAATAAGTAGATAAGCACGAAGCTGAAATCCAGGTTTCCTGCCAGAAGGTTTGATGGATTGAACAGGTCTGTATCATATTTCTGGCCTTCCAGATTCCGTATTGTTAGGCTCTGAATAGAGCTGTTCACATCCCGCTGCCCTATGGAAAGGCCATTTAAAGGATGCGGCTGATTGACCAGATTGAACCGGATATAGTATAACAACAAACCGATTTCACTTTGATGGAACCGAACATTCCGCTTAATATGCTCCTGTTGGAAATGTTCAGTGCTGAGCAAGCTCTTCTTCTGTTTATCCATATGCTGCTTACCGATAAAAAGGCTCAGTATGCCTGCAGCGATTATCACAGACAATCCTATAATGGCGATCTTTGATCGCAGAAAACGTTTTAATATCAAAAGGAACATAACTATATCGCTTTTAGTCTTTTTGAAAGAGCCTTTATTAGAAGGCCCAATAGCATAATCCAGCTCAAAAGGGCCACTAGCGAGTAGGCCTCACCTTTCATTAGCACTTGCAGAGCGGTAAACTTATACTTGAAATCCGGAAATGATTTCCAATGGCTTCGACTTATGCTGTAGGGTTTATCATGATCGCCCAATTTTTTGTTGCTGATCAATTTTATCTGCAGTTCATTCATGTGTTGTGCCAGTTGATAACGATAAGTCTCGGTTTGCTGTTGAAACCCTGTATATGTATTGAAATCGGTTCCGCATAAAGCCATCGAAATGTTGCGGATCGCTGCGATCGGATTGAAGAAGGTGGAAAACCTGGCCAGTTTGTTTTGCCGCTGATAGGTCTGTAATAGACGCTCAAGATGTATATTATACAGCTCCGCACTGATTCGCTCCCCCTCCTTCATCTGGAAACCGCTGTAATTGAAGGGGAGCTCTTCAACGGAACTTACCTTGTACACTTTTAAAATGGAATCTTTGAGTGCCTTGTAATAGGGATCGTCCGGGTTGTGGCTATCGCCCGTTCTTATCAGGTCCCTTTCAATGGCTGCCTGAAATTCAGCGATGGAAGGCGATGGATAAAATAAATTACCCAGTGCCTGACTCGTACGCGGAAAAATCACCGCATATACCAACCAGATCGCTACCAGAGATATTAATGAAACCTTTGCTGTTTTGCTGGCAGCCGAAATTAGTACAGGAATCACACTAATAACAACAAAATACAATATATAAAATAGGGAAATCCAACCTGCACGTCCCAGGGCATCGGCCCGTAGTGCTTCCGGAGAAATAGAGATACATCCCACCGCTAACATAAGGATTGCCAGCGCCAAGATGGACAGACTGATTCCAAGTAAACCGGCTGCTTTCCCGACTAATATCTCCTTCCATGAAACACCCTGACTCAATAGTATTTTTAATGTTCCGTTTTCTCTATCGGTGGCAACTGTATTAAATCCGATAAAAAAAATTACCAACGGCAACAACAATTGCAGTATCATGGACATGCTGATCTCGCCAAACCGCAACATACCAGTGCTGAAACCCGCTTCCGAGAAGTTAACCGTATTCTGTCGATGAGCCTCCAGAAAAACAGCATTGCCGGTGAAACTTTCCATCCCGAAATCGAAGAAGCTCAATGGATGCTTAAATCGAAAAACCAGATAACCATAGTGTGCCATACGGTGCGGGTGTTTATCGGGCATTTTTTCCCAATTCTCCCGTACCTGCTTTTGGTACAGCTGTCGGCTTTCCGTCTGTTGTTGGTAAATGGCTGCACCACTGAAAGCGGCGTAAACTAATAAAATAACAATAGTGCCAAGCAATACCATGATCGCCTTGTTTTTGAAGGCATCTAGGTAAGTTTGCTTAGCGAATAATTTCAATACATCCATTCTCATAAAAATCTTCCGTTTAAAATTGTCTCGAGGTATAAGGTCTGTAATTCATTCGCCGTGATCCCACTGTTGGTAATGGTATGTACGAGTTCGCCTTGTTTCATGATGCCGATGCGCGTTGCCATGTTAACTGCATTGAAGATATCATGCGTTGCCATAAAAATTGCTTTACCTTCGCCAATAAGTCCTTTGCATATGGTGGTAAATTCGTCCATTGCTTTTGGGTCGAGCCCTGAGGTCGGTTCGTCCATTAAAATCAGATCCGCTTTCTTGGCCAATGCGATAGCAATGCCAACCTTCTGGCGCATACCCTTTGAGTAGGTGGATAACCGTCGAGCACTTGCCTCCTGTTGCAGACCAGCTTTATCCAAGAACTCATTAAGTGCTTCTGTAGGATAGCGATATCCCGCAATACGGCTGAAAAAATCAAGATTTTCGACACCTGAAAGATTTCCATACAATTGTACAACCTCAGGTATGTATGCCACATGTTTTTTTGTGGCAACCTCATTTTGTCTAACTTCAATACCATTGATAAGGGCACGACCACTGGTGGGGGCCAAAAACCCTAAGATTAGATTGATGGTGGTTGTTTTACCTGCACCGTTTTGCCCCAGTAGACAAAAGATTTCTCCTTTTTCTACGGACAGATTGAGATTACGCAAAGCAAATGTACCGTTATACGATTTGCTAAGCTGTTCCGCTTTGAGTACGCTCACGCTTAAAGAAATTTGAAATGATTAAAATGATGTTTAACGGATCTGAGAAGACAGTCTTTACCTCAACCAGCCTAAATGCTGAGGTCTCAGCATTCAGTTAATGCAAGAAAGTAATATCTATCAGATATCCGCTTAGATAAATTATAGAAAGACGCAATGAGTCATCCGGATATGGGAGGCCCCCGAAGACTGAGGACGGTTGAATGTTTGATGTAGCGAAAACTCGAGTAGGGCGTATCATAAGCCTTAGCTGCTTGGGGTATGAGGAAATGGAATGACAGTACGGATACATCATCACCCCCCACCAAATGAAAATCACAGATCTTACAATGCCCATTGTGGTAAGAGACGATCTGTTCGATCTTATTACTGCGTTTTTGCTTGCTTGAGGTCGGAACCGGATGTTCATGTAGGGCCTTCACTATATGAATTACCAGCATAAGCACCAGTAACGCATATGCAATTATTCTCCTACAGATTATATTCCTTGAGGCAAACACAAACCAAAGATAAGCGCATTTTTCACAAAACGCAATATAGTTGCACTTTTATTCAAGAACGTCAAGGCTACCAATGATGTACTTCAAAGTTATTATGCAATATGTAGGTGTGCTCCGATCACTTTTTAACGCAAACCTAAGGATAAAATAGTATCTTTGGGTTCTTATGAAGAAAGTGTTAGTCTACGTAATGTCAATCCTGATGCTACTGCAAACGGGTTCTGCATTACTGATCATGACCGCTTTTTACGCCAATCGGGATTATATTGCACAAAATCTTTGCGAGAACCGCACGCGTCCTGAACTCCATTGCAATGGACAATGTGTACTGATGAAGAAGTTAAAAAAGGAACAGGAAAGGGAAGCCAAACATCCCGAACTCAAACTCAAGGAAGTACAATTTCTCCTAGCGGAGCAAACCTTTCTCCTGCCCTTAGCCAGCCAACTCTTGCCCATACGTCTGGGCTTTGATTTATATAAGCTTGTTTATACCTTTAAGTACCATCGGCACCTATTAAGGCCGCCCATTTCATAACCTGCTCCATACAAAGGGAAGTTTCATTTCTCTTCATATTCTTCTTATTGTCCACGTGCAATTCCCCTATCGGGAAGCATTGATCTATATTTACAGGTTATATTATGAAATATCTTTTAAGTGTATTCGCTTTGTATATAAGCAGCACCTTATTTGCCCAAACGCCCATAGATACTATTAGAAAACAAGATAGCATCCGCTTGGAGGAGGTCTCCATCACATCGAAATACTATCGAAAATATAAGGTTGATACCTCATCAAACACGCTCAAACAACTGAGCCCCATTTTGGAACTGCCGCAAAATATACAGGAAATCGACAAAAGCATTCTGCTCGACCAGCAGGCTATCAATATTAACGAAAGCGTGAGCCGGAACGTAAGTGGGGCCATGCGTAACAATACCGCCGATTTCTACAGTCCATTGCTTTTCATGCGTGGAGCAGGTATCAACACGCTACGCAACGGGGTAGACCTTTCCATGATCTACTACGGACCCATGCCGGAGGATGCCAATATCATTGAGCGGATGGAGTATATCAAGGGTCCGGCCGGGTTCATGAATTCCATTGGTGACCCGGCAGGCTCTGTCAACCTTGTAACCAAGAAACCAAGCGGTATCAACAGTAACCAAGTCTTCCTTCAGACAGGCAGCTGGGATCTCTACCGCTTGGGTGCAGATCTGGACGGTAGTTTTGATGCTGATAAGAAATGGCTCTATCGTTTCAATGCGGTGGGCCAAAAGTCCAAATCCTTTCAGCGTTTCGCTTTCAATGACAAGATTGTTTTCAACCCCAGCTTGCGGTTCAACATCAACAAAAACTCCTCCCTTACGGCCGAGTACACCTACCAGCAGCAACAGTTCTTGCAATACCTGCTAACAGTCTTTTCGCCAGATGGATTTGCATCATTACCGAGAGATTTCAGTATCGCGGATCCCAATAAGGAACCTGTGGACGCTAATGAGCACAGTGCTTTTTTAACATATTACAACCGCCTAAATCGTAATTGGCAGTTCACGGCCAAAGCCGCTTATGCCAAAAGTAGTATGGACGGCAATTACTTTTTCGTCTCCGCCTATGACAAAGAGCAGCCGGAAGAGATCAGGAGACGCGTTACCTACGAACGCTTCCATACAGATGTAGCTTCCCTTCAGGCCTATATCAACGGGGGTTTTAGAACGGGGCGTATCAAGCACCGTTTTTTAGGTGGTGCAGATCTCAACCGCAAATCCCTGCTGGGCTATTCAGGCTATAACGACCCAAATGCCAACCCTACCCTTTATCCCTTGAATGTGCATGCACCGATATATGGCATTGATTTTAACCCGAATAAAAAAGAAGGGTCATTAAAAGATATCGCAACCAATGAACAACAGCTAACCTATTTCGCCTTTTACGCACAGGATGAGATACGGCTTTTGGAAGAAAAACTGCGCTTTACTCTAGCTGCCCGCTTAACACATTCAAAAAATCAGATAAGTATCCCTTCTTCGTCGTCTGTGTCCGATGTAGCGCTAACGCCACGCATCGGCCTTAGTTACTCCATTCTTTCAAGTTTGGCGGTTTATACGCTATATGATCAGACCTACACGCCGCAAAGTGGCATAAGTGTAGATGGCAGCCATTTTGACCCGCTGAAGGGTAAGAACATTGAAGCAGGTATCAAGAAAGATTGGGCCAATGGTAAGTGGAATAGCACCCTCTCTGTATACCATATTCGCCGCGACAATATCATCGTAACCGATCCGCAGACAAACCTCCAATCGCAGATTGGACAGACAACGTCCAAAGGCCTTGAGTTTGATCTGAAGGGAGAAATCGTAAAAGGACTCAATGCTGTGATCAATTATGCTTATACCAATGCCTATGTGTCTGAAGACGCCAATCCGGCTATCATTGGACTTCCCGTACCTTACCGTGTTAAACATATACAGAATACCTGGCTAAATTATAGGCTTCCTTTGCAAAAGATTAAAGGTTTCAGCCTTTCAGGAGGGTACCAGTTTCAGGCAGGTCGCGCAGGCCGTTATCCACAGGATGGCGAGATCGAGACCAACAATATTTTCCGTTTGGATGGAGGTTTAGGCTGGACAAACGGGAAAATTGCTATTAATGCACTGGTGAACAATATATTAAATCGCTTCAATTATGGCAGTGCCTGGGCAAGACCTACCGGACTGTATGCTTATGTGCCTTTCCCGTCGAGAGAATTCAGACTAAATATTGCGTATAATTTCTGAGAGCGGTATGTAAATCCATCACGCATTAACCGAAAAAACAAAAAGAGGTATCAGTCATCCCTAAGGGAGTTTATAGGATTTTCCACCTAATTTATCGGTATATGGCGTCCAAACAAACTAATTCTCTTGCTTTTTCCATAGTAACTGGTTGAGTGAAAGTGCTTTGATATTATTTTCAGTACCAGGGATGAATTCATACCTGATATCGTGGCCGTCCTTCCCTTTGGCCGTAAGCGAATAATCGCCCGAAAATTGTAGCGGTACATTGGGCAATAGCTCTTGCAGGTAAGTGGAATACAATTTACCATCCGACAGGTAAATTTGCAGCATACCATAACCACCATCCAGCTTATAAGTACCGACATATTTCTGCAGATTGTAAATCGGTTTTTGCTGGTAAAGGGGCACGATCAAGTCGGCAATATATTGATTGATACGCTGAAAGGGGAAATCAGTGGTATTGGCTAGTATCACCCAACCGATTTTTAATGCTGGGTGGAAAACGATTTCGGCACGGGCCCCGAGCATGGAACCCTCTTGTTGAATATAGGGGTGATTTCGCAGCCAACCGATCCCCAACTGTTGCATCATTTGCCGTCCTTTAGCAGAAATTACCTGATTGTTCTCATCAAATTGCGCACTGATAAACCTGGTCATGTCTCGTGCGGTGGAATACATTCCTCCAGCAGGCACCATCGACTCAGGATAGAAATCCGGGCTCCGAATGAAGCCTGTTGAATCACCTTGATAATAATACCCCCTAGCAATTGAATCCCCTACTGTTCCGAAACCGGTATTGTTTAAACCGAGAGGTTGGCAAATATTGGAAAGAATGTAGGCCTCATAATCTTTGCCCGCTGCTCGTTCCAAAGCGAGGCCGAGCAGACCGTACCCGAGATTGGAATAGTGCCGGGTATCCTGCCGAAGAAAATCATAGCTTGGATATTGTCCGGTTACGAAAGCCAGCGATTTGATAAAATCTGCTTTATCCGCTGATCGCAGCGGACCTTCATCTTTTTTCTGCATCAGCCACCGATCCACCTGCTTTGCAAATTGGATATCGGCAGGAGAGTTTCTTGGAAGCCCCGAATTATGTGTAGCCAATTCAAAGTAAGTAGCGTTGCCGACGAACTCAGGGATTTCTTTGCTTACTGGATCCATGAAATTTATGATACCTCGTTCAGTTAGTTGCATGAACATAGTGGCTGTAAATGCCTTGGTAACAGACTGAATCTGGTATCTGGAATCTATCGTAGCAGGTGTCTTCTTCTCGATATCGGTGTACCCCCGTGCATCACTGAAAATAATGCGGTCCTCATGTACAATAGCTACGGCTATACTAGGCGAGTGGTACCTTTCCTGAAAGCCTGCAACAGCTAGCTCCAATTGCGCAACGGTGGAGTCACTCAGCGATTGCTGGGCGGTAGCATTACTATATAAAACGGTCAGGCAAATTGCGCTGGCATACATATTGAGATTTGAATAAATCAGTTTACTTATGTTCATATGACATTGGTTTTGGGCAAAGGTAGGCCACAGAAGTAATGGGTGCCACGCAGAAAGGCCGCCATTTTAGCGACAAATACGCGCCAATGCCGTCAATAAGATCTTTAAACGATATTCGGAACGAAAATGAGCAGCTCCTTTTCCCTGTTGATGTCGTTAGCGGTTTTCAGTATGATCAACACGAGGGCAATAAGGAATAATAGGTAGCACCAAATGAAAAGTGGGATTTCCAATACTTCACCAATTTTAAATAAATAAAGATCTGCTACTGGAGTGGCAATTAGCGCAATCAAGGTGACGACCGACCACCAAATATGTAAACTGAGTATCTTATTTGCGGCAGCTTTATTGTGTTTGTCCGTTAACGACTTCCGAAAGATATAACGAAGTACCACTGGTATTATAAGATTCATAAATGGTAAACAAAGCGCAATCAAAGCGCTAAAGTTGATATATTTAATATTGTTATCATATACCGCGTCTGATTCGTCCTTTACGGGCGAGGTAATATTTTGCTGGTTCAAAATTGATGCTCCATTGGTAAGCATTAATTCGTCTGGAGCAATGTGCAGCGCATCACATAGTTGCCTGATTACATAAGGGCTTCCTGTAGATACGCCACTTTCTATACGTTGGATGGTTCTCAATGATACTGCAGACTTTTCTGCTAGCTGCTGTTGCGACAGGTGATAATGTGTCCTGAATTGCTTTAATGTCTTTTTCACCGTTAAAAGTGGGTTATACCAAATTTAACTATTTTTTATATCGCGACAAAATATATAACGCTCCTACTTATACAGGCCAGCGGAAAAGGTGGAAGCACCGCTGATTAGGCAATGTCTCGCTAATATTGAATGTAAGGTTGTAAATACTCAATTATCCGGAAAATACAACCTGTTTGTCGTTGCCGCTGTGAAAGCGTGGGTTAATCATGATCGAAGGGAACAACGCATCTTTCATCATAAAGGTGACGGAACTTTCAGCGTAGATGGACGGACAAGAGATCTAAAAGCTAAAATGACCAAATGGAAAGAGATCACTAGCGTCCTCCTTTGTTGACTCCAAAAAATCATACATCTTTTCTTCGTTTAATATCCAATCTCTATCGGATTCAGAAAATACTTTCCAATTATTGTAATCGGTGTCAACTGCGCAGTAACCGCTATTTTGTAAATTGGTTATTATCGAAGATTTACCGGTTCCGGGCATTCCCGTTAAATAAATACGCTTTGCCGATGAGGTAATTGATAGCATATGATAGCATGATAAGTTTGCCTTTAGAAATTCGGCACACTGTAGATTAAAGATACAAATATCGCAAGAATTGGCGGATCTGGTTCGCTTATACCGCTATCAATTTCCTGTAAAATGCAACATCTATTGAATCGCTGCGTCTTGTAGAATAGAAACCATTTTAACCATTTATGCTTAAAAGCGATATCAAAAGCGCTTGGCGCAATCTTTGGAAGAACAGAGCCTACAGCTTTCTCAATATCTTTGGCTTAGCCCTTGGCATTACCTGTGCGGGTTTAATTTTTCTATGGGGTGAAAGTGAACTGACATTTGACCATTTTAATAGTAAAAAAAACGAACTCTATCAGCTGAAAGTGAATGCACCTTTTAATGAAAGTGTCTTTACGATGGAGTCTACACCACGTCCGCTAGCTGCAGCTATAAAGGCTGACATCCCGGGTATAGCCAATACAGCAAGATACTCAGACGGAGACCAAAAACTGCTTTTCAGTTTCGATAACACATCCGTATACGCAACAGGCCGCTATACAGATGCATCTTTGTTCAGTATGTTTACATTTACCTTTTTGCAGGGAAATGCATCCAATCCATTCCCACAATTATATTCACTTGTGATCACAAAGCATACGGCAAAGAAATTCTTTGGCACCGAAGAAAATGCCGTTGGTAGAACTTTACGGATAGATAACAAACAGAACTATGTTATTACAGGTGTGGTAGAAGATATGCCCGAAAACTCATCACTTCAGTTTGAATGGCTGGCTCCATATGACATCACCATGGAAAAGCGATCAGAAAATATCGATGAATGGGACAGTTATGGGCCCTTTACTTACGTTGAACTGGATAAAAATGCAAACTTTGCAGTTGTCAACAATCAACTAAGGCATTACATTAAACAAAAAGCACCCGCTGAAAAAAGCGAGACCTTTCTCTTTCCTATGGAAAAGTGGCGGTTATACGATGCCTTTGCCAATGGCAAGCCGACCGGTGGTGGACGTATCGCACAAGTCCGCATGCTTTCAATGATTGCATGGATCATATTGCTAATTGCCTGTATTAATTTTATGAATCTTGCAACCGCACAAAGTGAAAAGAGAGCAAAGGAAGTCGGCGTGCGCAAGGTTTTAGGATCGGGGAAAAAACGACTGCTGGCACAATTCACTGGCGAGGCTTTTATGATGGCTACTGTTGCTGCAATTTTTTCAGTGCTCTTCATGTATATTTCACTGCCTGCATTCAATACAATTATGCAAAAGAATCTTGTGCTGAATATCCTTAATCCTAATCATCTTATTTTCCTTATCACAGTTACAGGTATTTGCGGATTGGTAGCGGGAAGTTACCCATCCATTTATCTATCGTCCTTCGATCCGCTTGCAGTTTTAAAGGGGGCTAAAATTAAAACGCATGGTGCAGCTCTTGTAAGGAAAGGGCTGGTGGCCACCCAATTTGCTATTTCTATCATTTTTACAATCAGTACAATTGTGGTGTATGCGCAGATACAGCATGTGAAGAACCGACCCCTGGGCTTCAACAAAAGCAGTCTCATTGAAATCAATCCGCAGCATAACGTTTCTGCTATATTTCCTATTATAAAGCAGGATCTATTGCATACGGGCCTGATAGAAAATGCAGCCCTTGCCGGTCATGTAACGCTTTATGGAGGTGATACCGACGACAGATTCAGGTGGGCGAACAAGCCGGAGGATCAGAAAATACCGGTAGCACAGCGGCATATAAGCCCTGAATTTATTTCCACTTCCGGTATGAAAATTTTGGAGGGGAGAGATTTTGGCGGAAACACGTTGGCTGAAAGAGCGAACGTTGTTATTAATAAATCCATGGCAGATCTGATGGGCGAAGAGTCGGCTGTTGGAAAAATTATACAATCGCCCCGCGGTAATCCGGACGGAATTTTTACCGACATGACCATAATAGGAGTTGTAAGCAACTTCGTCTATGGCAATATTTATGGACAGGCAGACCCCATGATTCTTTTCTGCAAGGAACCTGAATTTCAAAGTTTTATTTATGCACGGATAAAAAACGGGGCCAATATCGGACAAGCGGTTTCAACGATAGAAACCGTTATGAAGAAGAATAATCCCAATTATCCGTTAGACGTCAGATTTGTAGATGACCAGTTCGATCAACTATTTAAAAACGAGGCGCTCACCGGTCAAGTTTCTACCGTATTCGCCGTGCTTGCCATCTTGATTTCCTGCCTTGGTCTGTTTGGGCTTTCTGCTTATATCGCCGAAAGAAAAACCAAGGAAATCGGCATCAGAAAGGTGCTGGGCGCAAGTATCACGGGCATCGTATCCCTCCTATCAATAGGCTTTTTAAAACTTGTTGGTATCGCCTGCCTAATTGCTTTTCCCTGTGCCGGGTGGATCATGCACAATTGGCTGCAAAGCTATTCATACCGTATTCATATTGGCTGGTGGATGTTTTTAGTAGCGGGTATCGTGGCATTCCTCATAGCAATGATCACTATTAGTTTTCAATCGATGAAAGCTGCCATGGCTGATCCGGCAAAAAGCCTGAGAAATGAATAATTGTTTAGTCTATCCCTTTTCCGAGAGTGCTCACCTATTTAGTTTTTTTGTTGGTATTTATCAGTTCGAACTTTAACTCCGCGAGCTTTTTAATTCTTTGAAACCATTGTCTTTGAAGCAACCAGCGTTGACCTGTAAATACAAGACCGATAAAAGCTATAGATAATAGCTTAAAAATAGCCACATCCAATCCGTAAAAGAAAAAAAACAGCATGCCACCCGTGAAGATTATCCTTGAGCATAATGAGCCCCATTTAAATCGCTTGAGTTTCTTTAGATATGGCGCTTTATGAAGCAAGCCTCATGTAAGTTGAACAAATGTCCATACTACATGAAGTGTACTGATTTACGCTGATTTTGACAATACAACTTTTAACCAGGTTTCCACTTCTTGTACCAATCTCAAAGCGTTATTTCCCTGACAGTGTGCATCAGCACCCGTCTCAGCATCAAGAGTAATTAGCTTTTTTTGATCGTTTTCTATCGCTTCGTACCATTCTTTGGTTTGTTTTTTCCATACAGCGCCTTCCTGCATTCCCAATACAGACATAAATGGTATTTTCACCCGTTTCGGATCTACAGCATTATTATCCCATTTTTCTACCAGTTCTGTTAGGCCTTTAACACCGGCCTTCCATAAAAGTACTTGAAGGTTGTTAGCTCCGGCAGCGGATTCCGGTATTCCCGAAGACAATTGTTCACGAACACCTGTAAACAATTCCCCTGGGTTATAAAGAGCCGGTGTAGCAACAACCGCTGCCAGTCTCGGTTCATAAGCAGCAGAACGACAAGCGAAATAGCCGCCCAAACTCATTCCCAAAAGCACCAGCTTTTTTGTATTTACATTAAATTTTTCAATGAGCGTATCAACTACCTTATGTATTGAATTTTCGGTTTGTTGTTCCCAATAAAGTCCCTGATTGGGAACTAAACCTTGTCCAGGCAAATCTACCAAAGCTACAGAATAGCCTCTATCCAAATAATAACGACCTTGAGATAAAAAGCGGTCTTCATGACACGTATCCGCTCCCCCAATGATTAAAATTGTAGGAGCACTGCTATCTGCTGATTGATAAAAGTGTCCCGGCAATTCCCCTCCTCCATAAGAAACAGAAAACTTGGTAGCCGGCAGCTGAAGTCCTTTCATTGCTAAATCAAAATATTCTTGGCTACTTTGAAACAAATAGTCAAATCGTTCCCCGGGAACTACAAATTGCCATGCAGAGCGGTAGGCTGCAAAAGTCTTCAAATGAACTTCACCGGCTGCTCTAACATTTCCTTCTTGCAACCAACCCTTCCCTTGCTCTATCAATATTTCGGCTTGTTTTTCAAAGGCATCAGCCCACGAATCAGGATGGCCATCTTCTATCTGGGATGCAACATAAAAAGCCTCACCTACCGACAAACCGCCTGCTGCGCCCCAGCTGAGTGCTCCAAGAAAAAAAAGATCCATATTTGGGTCATTAAAACGGTAACGTTGGGTCAATCTTTGAGTTGAATAATCGGCACCTCTGCCTGATTGATTTGTTAAACTCTCATTTTGCGATTTCATACTATCTTGTTTTTTAATTAAAAATCATATTGCTAAATTATCACTATCTTTACCATTAAAATAACTCAATAACCATTAAAAATAGTCGAAAAAAGTCATTGTAAAAATGAAAGATACCTCAGGATTGTTGAATTTTTTTGAAAAAATCCAGTACAATTATGGTAAGGATACTGTTCATTACTTGGAAGTTCTCGATTATAAAACTTTTGATTTTTTCCCTGAAATGGCAATGTTTTCACTGTCATACATAGTACATAAAACATTCCGAAGAAACTCGACCACCCCGAGCTATTTTGATAATGCAATCTGCTTTTATTTCAAAAATGTTGTACAGGAACCCGATCCTATTTCCAATACCCGGACGGAAAAACCTGTTGTACATATTTTTCCCTATTCGGCAACACGAATAAGCAACTTCAAGAAAGGAGAAAAGGTACAGGTGCTTTGCGTGATTATCCGTATTCCATATTTACAGGCCTTATTAGGAACAGAAGCCGAAGACTTTAATTTTCTTTTGAACAACTATCATCATTTTCTTATTGAAGAAATTCTGACAGATGATATTGTACGTCTTGTTACAGAAATCATCTACCCCAAACGACAAGAAGTATTAACAGATTTCAACGACCGTATTGTTTCTTTGCAATTGATTTTTAGCTTATTCAAAAGTCTTAGCAAACGTGACCAAATTAAATTCCAAAAGTTAAATGAAGGGGATATAATTTCTATTTATAAAGTCAAAGAAAGATTGATTCACGATTTATCACAACCAGTTACTGTAGAGGAACTGTCCAAAATCGCAGGAATGAATATTAACAAAATGAGAAAATTATTTATCCAGATATTTGGTATGGGAATCTATGACTATTTCCAGAAACATCGAATGCTGGAAGCAGCAAAAATGCTGAAAAATCAAAAAATTTCTGTCTCAGAAGTCGGCTATTTGTTAGGTTTTGAAAATCTTAGCCATTTTACACGCATGTTTGAGCGATATATTGGCATGAAACCAAAAGCTTACAGCATGTTAAACTAGAATATAACGATTACAAAAAAGGCTAAAAGCCGATTTCCAAAAGAGGTATTGCTGCAAGGTAAATGAACCGGATAAAAGTTTGAACCGAATCAGCCAAACGATCATTCGTTTATCTATTTTAGCATCTTCATTAAGAAAGTCTAAATCATAAATGAAACACCCTTTACTTTCGTCTGTCGTACTCTACCTAATATCTCTTCCACTGGATGCTTCAACTGTTAGGCAAACCATGCTTCTTCATTTCTTTGACAATAGCAATCGCTTCCTGCTTTTTACCCTCATTTGTTTCAAATTCCTTATCGAGGTATTCAAATTTCTTGTCCAAGTCAAAGACTTTTTCGGTATTCGGGAAAAAGAATGTTTTTAAGCAGAAGGTCCTCAAATTGCCCCAACAGAGAAGGAATATTTTAGAGGCGCAGCAACAAATTAACACTCAGGAAAGGGCTTCCAAAAAGAACCGCCGCGGGATGAAGGGGCTTTACTGCTAGATTATAAAAATTTGTTTTACCATTTTATTTGTTTTTTAAAGTTAATAATAATTCGTCCAAATTGCCGATTGCCATTGTAAAGCCCTCTTTGAAACCTGTTTCAATCAGCATTTCAATATCTTCCAATTTGTCGTGCTTCATCGTAATATTTACGGTTGTGATACCGTTTTCTTCTGTAAAATTATTGATCCAAAGTGAGTGCGGTTTAACGGTGTTTTCAATTCCGTTTTCATCGCAAAAAGCATCAAAAAAAGACAGCAATTTGTTGGTTTCAATGATCTTGTAATCCGCTTTGTTCCAATGTTTTTCATTTTCGGGACTAACCATTGCATAAAGCCAGATTCCGCCTACTTTTAAATCGAAAATTTTGGTTTCGATATGATACGGTTTCGGTGCCCACCATTGGGCGAGAAGTTCGGGATTTGTCCACGCCTCCCAAACCAATTCACGGTCTGCGTTAAATTCACGTTTTATGTGAATGGTTTTTGTTTCTTTTTTGACTGTAAAATCGAATAATAGGTTACTGTTCATTTTTTTGATTTTTAAGTTTTACTTTTCTTGCCTCGAAGGCACAAAGACACTAAGTTCTTCTTTGTGGCTTTCCCGAATAGTCGGGACAAGCTGTGCCTTTGTGGTATTATTACTTCCGTTGCATCTTAGTCAATAAATCATCCAATCGATTAACACATTGAATGCGATCTTATTAAAATTAAAGGCAGCACTTCTTTGACAGATTGAAAAATAGTAAGCCCAACTTTTTTATTTTCAAATTAAATTAAGAAACCAATCAGTTGCAAATATAAATGCAACTTTTCGGTTTCGCAATTTTTTTTATCTTTTCTTGCGTTCGGTTAATCATGCTACCATGCCGGGTCGCTTAGCTCGCGGAGATCCCGCATGTACTGCCAATCGGTCACCCCCATCTTCTTCGACAACGTCTCGCAGTAACCTAGATGCTGTAATGATCTTTTTGTACATACCTTTCCAAGCGAAGCACCGTCGACGGATCTCCCAAAAATGAAAAGGGTTTCTCTGTGGTCACGCGTACCGAACCACAACAAGTTGTATACTACCAAAGGCCACTTGTAAAACACTTCGTGCCCGCCACTCCAAGTACATCATACCTTGGTACCAGCCTAAATCTGCGAATACTCCGCAGGCTGAAGAAATGTGCTCGTTATCTTAGATACAAGCTTTGAATCGGCATATTCCGGAATCGCACTGATTTTCTTCCATTCCGGATCAGCACCAAAAGATTTCCAATGCTGGTCGCGTGCGGTCATATCATCGAAGGTAACCATATAAATAAGGTTCGGGCGGGCCTCTCCTATGATCGTTTCTCCAAAGAAAACCGGTTTAAAACCCAGCCGTTTGAAAATTTCAATTTCCCCCGCGTCATTGAACATCTCACGTTTCTTTGTCCCTGCCGCCTCACTCGCATGCTCATATCTACGCAGTTCGAAAATACGTTTATCCTTCGGCGGGAGCTCTATGCCAGGCATGTTTTTAAAGGCTTTAAGTAAGGAACTTTGTATACGCTCATATGCCGGTTTTGTTGCCGGAGCATTCAGGTATGAGGCACCTTCTGTAATATAAAGTTTATCCTGTTCAAGCCTATTATCTATCGTCTCAAACTCGCGTAGCGATTGATAAGGGATTAGCACAACCACTATTGATTGCCCCGAAGGCTTAAGTTCGGTAAATACGCCGACGTTTTCAATGCCCAACCTGTTCAATGCGGGGATTGCTGCTCTTTCAAGATAGTTTTCCACCAGGCTCTGTTGGTCAGCATCCTTTAAAGTATAGGTTCTAAGTTCATAATGCATTTGCGTCTTATTGCTAGGTTTAAGTTGAGCAAATCCAGTCCGCGGTAGTATTGCGGCGGCGGCACTACTTATGATTGTTGTCTTTAAAAAACCACGTCTTTTCATATTAGATGTCAGTTTAACAGCGATAAATCCCTCCCTCCTCCACAGTTCTAAAGCTATATGGGAAAAATTCGCTTAACCTATATGTCTGTTACTAGTCAACTGCCGCATCCAGAAATTCGCCTCGTTCCAAAACAGTCTGATTACCCCACTGAGTAATTGCTTCTAATACGGGGACAAAAGACTTCCCGAAATCAGTTAAGCTGTAAACCACCTTAATAGGTGGTTTTCTGCCGTAGACTTTTCTTGAAACAAGACCATCTTTTTCCAGTTGTTTAAGTTGTAAACTCAGGGTCATTTCGGTAACGGAAGGCATTTCTTTACAAAGCTCATTATACCTCTTCACACCATCTTTTAAATGATAAAGGATGACCGTTTTCCATTTTCCGCCGACCAAATCCATGGTCAGACTCACGGTACAGGGGTAGGTTTTACCATTCAGTTTTACGAAGTCGCCACTACATTCTGTTTTCATCTCTTAGCTTTTTTAACCTATCTGTTTTGATAGTTATTGCAAATGTATCCAACTCAAAATAATTTTGCAACTATAATAATTATAGTACAAATGTTTTAAATAAAAAGAGTATGACAAAAAAATTAAAAAGCCACAGAACAATAACAGGAAATGACAAACCGCTTATCACTATTGTTGGTGTACTGGGAAAACAGGGATTGAGTACGGCACGTACCTTATTGGCGAGCGGAAAGTACCGCGTGCGTGGCATAACCCGCAGAACAAATTCGCCCCAAGCGGTCAAACTGACTCAACTGGGAGCCGAACTTGTCAGTCTACCACTCGAGCCCGGGTATGAAAAAGAATTTATAGAAGCCTTTCATGGTGCCGATGGCGCATTTTTAATGACACCAAATATTGCTCCTCCCGCAACACATGAAATGGAACTGGGCAGGCAATTGGCTGATGCGGCCGTTAAGGCTGGGGTAAGGCATATTGTTTTCAGCAGTCTGGAAAACGTAGATAAAATTACAGATGGGAAATTATATGCTCCCCATTTTACCGATAAAGCAAGGATCAAAGACCACATCCGTACCCTCCCTGTTAAAAGCTCGTTTATCTACATGTCCTTTTTTTACACCAATCTTATTGAATTTTACACGCCTGTTTTAAAGGGAGATACACTCGTTTTCCCAATTTATCTACCAAAAGATTTCCGTGCACCGTTTGTTGACCCGCTTACTGCTACAGGGCCGGCTGTTCTGGAAATTTTCTCCAATCCTGACAAATACGTAGGAAAGTCAATGCCTGTAGTTGGTGATATCCTATCGCCACAGGAAATAGTGGATACCTTTGTGAAGGTAACAGGCAAAAAGGCCGTATACAGTTCTGCATTTACACAGCAAGAATTGCTTGAACACTTTCCTGGATTTGCTTCCAACGAAGGTTTGGTACGGGAAATTTTAGGGATGGTGCAGTATGCCGTCGAATACGGATATTTCAAAAAAGATCGTGATCTGGCATGGAGCAGGAAAATAACCCCCGATACGCTCACTTGGGAGCAATTTCTACGGCACACAGGCTGGAATGGGGAAAGACGTTTATTTTAATTTCACCAATAGCTCTTGAACGATCGTTGCGGGGGAAAAAAATAGCTACAGCAGCAGAACATTGAAATCAAATTTTAGGGTATATTCTTCTTATTTACTGTCCATCCACGGTGGGATCCTTTTTCAACCAAAAATCCTTTTTTTTGGTATAAACGGCTATCGTTTCGTAATCATCCTGAATGCGGGCAAATATCTTGTTGCCTACGTAAAAGGCAGGTGTCCCGTGGCAGAGTCTTTCCTGTACTTCCGGCAGGGCGGACACTGCTCGGCGGATGATATGGAGAAAAAACGGAAAATCTTATCGATGAGATCAGTAAAAAAATGAAAATCGGTGAATTCCCGATTTTCATTGGATGGCACACTGCGCGATGTTTACCTACAGACATCATTTGCCCCAAAAAGCATTTTCATGCTTTAGGTCGGCGCTGTATACGGTTACCTCTACAATTTTCCCATCTTTCACGGTGTAGACATCCACATTCTCAACGTCCAAGCCGTCACCGGGCTGCCCAGCAGTCCAGCGCAGTAATACCGATGCCTGGTTACCATTTATGGCAATAGTCTGAATTGCAGCGAGTGACAGCGTATTTCGAGATATTTCGAACATCCCTCCTACCATTTCGAATACTTCATTACTGCTCTGTTTTAGTCCGGAAAAGCGGTTCGCACCTGGTTGGTTCCACTTTACTGACG
>NZ_JAWMTI010000017.1:0-27688 GCF_036959255.1 Olivibacter sp. CPCC 100613 | reverse complement strand
ACCCCTTAACAACGCTCAAATCGACCGCCATGGTCTTAAACGAATCATCAAATTTTCTATGCATTTCTACAAATTTAAAATTACTATCTAAATCTGTCTCGCTTTAAAGGTAGCAACTCCAGGAGACCTATTTTTAGCAGTTCCCATCCCGGTCCGTTTCGGTAATGAGCATGCCGCATCTGTGACTGCTGCTTTTCAGTTCGGTATCATCTTTTAAATAGCGATATATGAAAGATCAATTGAACTATTGGTGTATATATTGATTTTCATTGTAGCTGCCAGATAAAAATGCTATCCTCGTCAATACCCGATGTAAAAGTTAGTTATGTGCTCAGCAAAGTACGCTGCTTGCAGTAATGACTTTCCAGTCTTTGTTAAATAACTTCCAGACTCTGGTAAATTTGACACGGTTTTCAAAAGGCTGGTCCAGATAAATACCCCTGATCTCTTTAGTGACCACGACTACGGCAGTATCTCCGAATAGGTGCAACTGCTGATCTGAGGCAACTAGTTCCGTAATTTTCAAATCTCCGTTGATATGAGGGGCCAGGTCCTCCTTTTTGGAAAGCACCATTCCAAGGTGATTAACAAATATCAGCTCATCGTGAAGCAAGGTGTCCAGTACCTGTAAATTACTGTTTAAGATGGCGGCAATAAGTTGTGCTTCTAACTTTAGAATTTCGCGCTCCATAGGTTTGTTTTACATTTGATACTGCTAAAAGTATAAAATTAATCTTAAAACACTACACGAAACGTTAGGTGGATGTTCTGAGCCTGTTGTCCCCCCATAGCCATCTTATTTCTGGTTTAATGTAAATTTTCTTCACTCGAAGATGTTTCCTCAATAAACTGTTTAAAGCCGAATGTCGAAAGTCCAGGACTTTTAAAAGTTGCGCTAATGTAGAGGCTGCTTTGGCAATAATAGGAACGATTTATAGGGTGTTTAGGTATGAAACATAGGTATAAAAGCGGTCGAAAGATAGTTACATTTGTATATCATGAATGTTCGTTTCAAAACGAAAAAATGTATACTAAATTAATAGATTATGGTCCAGTTTTATAAAAATGCTAGTTTATCCCTCCAATTGGAGGAGCCAGCCACATTTCAACCAATTGTTATTTCAGTTATCGCTTTCCCTAGCATGCGAATGTGCATGTGTAGATAAAACCATCTCTAGGTTCTATCTTTTATCCGTTTAATATCCTAATCAAAAGATTGTTCTAAATAAAGCATTGTAAAAAAATGCTATTGGACAAGCTATGTCTATATCACAAATCATATAATCATGAAGGAAAAACTATTCATTAAAAATGTCAGGAGTGCCGTGTCGGCCAGTATGATTGGCTCCTTACTGATAACTGGTGCGGTGCAGGCACAAGTGCTGCCAAAAGAAGGTCGCTGGCGGGGTGAATTTAAAGTAAGTGAGTCTATTGTGCCTTTCAATTTTGAGTTCAGTAAGCATGGAGATAAAAAAACGCTTACACTTATTAATGGCAGTCGCCGAGATGACTTTGACGTGCAACTTCGTAAGGGAGACTCTATTTACGTGAAAATGAACACCTATGACGCTGCTCTAGTTGCAAAAGTAGAGGCCGACAACAAGCTGTCCGGCGAATATATCAGCTTGGTACCCGGATTTAGAGGAAATGCCTTGTCGTTTGTAGCACAACATGGTAAAACTTATCGTTTTGTGGAACCGGGCAAAGATGTGCGTCCAGCATTTGATATTTCGGGCAAATGGGAAATCCAAACCTATACAAAAGAACAAGTGCCCGCTTCAATTGCCCTATTAAAACAAACAGGAAATAAGCTAACGGGTGTAATTATGACCGTTGTTGGAGATACACGAGAGCTAGAAGGGACAGTACAGGGTGATGAGTTTTACCTTTCAGGTTTTACTGGTCCGAGCCCTTTTATCGTGAAAGGAAAAATAAATAATAACCGGTCTATTTCAGGTGAGCAGGGCTTTGGCATTTACAAAAATGTTAAATTTGATGGAACCCTAAACCCATCGGTAGAACTTCCAGATCCCTATGAAATTACGCATCTAAAAGAAGGTTATTCTAAATTTGATTTTACTTTTCCCGATCTGAAAGGCAAACAGGTATCGTTAAGCGAT
The DNA here is from genome assembly GCF_036959255.1 of Olivibacter sp. CPCC 100613. NCBI lineage: Bacteria > Pseudomonadati > Bacteroidota > Sphingobacteriia > Sphingobacteriales > Sphingobacteriaceae > Olivibacter > Olivibacter sp. CPCC 100613. The sequence goes on along the minus strand of NZ_JAWMTI010000017.1, from coordinate 25,568 downwards.
GATAAGTATAAAGGAAAAGTAGTCATCATTGAAACCATCGGTACTTGGTGTCCTAATTGTACCGATCAAACCATCTTTTTGGCACCGTGGTATAGTAAAAACAAACATCGTGGTGTGGAGGCTATTGCTATTGGCTTTGAGCAGAAAGATGACTTGGAATATGCAAAATATACGTTGGGTAAACTAAGAGATAAATATAAAATTGAATATGATATTCTTTTTGGCGGCATTGCTGATAAAAAAGTTGTGTCGGAAAAATTTCCGGCACTTAATAAATTCATTGCCTTTCCGACTACCATCTTGATAGATAGAAAAGGTAATGTACGCGAAATCTACACGGGCTATACTGGAGAAGTGACGGGAAAATATTACGAAGCGTATGAGGCACGATTTAACAAAGTTTTAGATGAGTTAATTGCGGAGCCCGTTCCTAACGAACTAGCAGCTATTGTAGCACAAAATTAAACCCATGAATTATGAAAGCCATACATCAAAACATACGCGTTTTTATTATTGCGATTATAGCATTTGCTCCTCTTTTTAAAGCTCGTGCAACAGTTGTCTGTAGCAATGGGACTCCTAAAAAATTTATTAAGCAAGGGGTGTGGAGAGGTGTCTTTAAAGTGAGTGAAACAGAGGTGCCTTTCAACTTTGAGTTGCAGGGAACCTCACCTGAAAATGCTGTCTTTACCTTATTAAATGGGTCAAGAAGGGATGATTTCCACGTGGAGCGTCTAGGCGAAGATTCGTTATTCATTAAGATGAATACCTATGATGCGGCCCTGGTTGCCAAAATAGAATCAGAGGGGAGGTTATCTGGAGAATATCGGAGCTTAGTGCCGGGTTTGAGAGGAAATGCATTGCCATTTACTGCGGAGGAAGGTAAAAACTACCGTTTTGTTGAACCGGGGAAAAACGTTTCTCCGAAAGCGAACCTTACTGGTAAATGGGAACTACAAGGCTTTTCAAAAGAAGATGTACCAAACAAGGTAGCGATACTAAAACAAGATGGTAATAAGCTCACCGGCGTTATTTTACAGGTGACCGGCGATAGCCGCGAGCTGGAAGGTACGGTTCAAGGAGATGAATTCTATCTGTCGGGATTTACGGGACCTAGTCCGAAAATTTACAAAGGGAAAATTAACGCTGATGGAACACTATCTGGGCAAATTGGCCAAGGTATTTATGATAATGTAAAATTTGTTGGAGTGAAAGACGAATTAGCCGAATTGCCAGACCCCTACCAGTTAACTTATCTGAAAGATGGGTACAAGACACTCGACTTTACATTTCCAAACCTGGAAGGCAAGCCTGTTTCTTTGAAAGATGAGAAATACCAAGGCAAAGTAGTCATTGTAGAGTTCATTGGTACTTGGTGTCCAAATTGTACCGATCAAACGATATTTCTATCTCCATGGTTTAACGAGAACAAACATAAAGGCGTGGAAGCTATTGCGATTGGTTTTGAACAAAAAGATGATTTGGCGTATGCCAAATATACACTCGGAAAGTTAAGAGATAAGTATAACATCCAATATGATATCCTGTTCGGCGGTTTAGCCGATAAAAGGTCAGTAGGCGAAAAGATCCCTGCACTTAATAAATTTATCGCGTATCCAACAACCATAGTTATTGATCGAAAGGGAGAGGTGCGCGAAATTTATACAGGATATACAGGCACTGTTACCGGTAAATATTATAAAAATTATGAGAAGCGCTTTAAAGAACTTCTTGGCGAGTTGCTGGCAGAACCTGTTCCTCAAAACCTAAAAAGTTCACTTGCTTCTAAATAAGATTCAAATAAAAAATCCCTTTTAAAATCATATCTATTATGTCATTTACATCTTCAACAAAACAACGCTTAGTAGGTACGCTGGTATTGACAACCTTTTTAGGCATCTTATCAGCGTTTACTTATACTGTCAGAACAGAACATCATCTTGTCGATAATTCCCTCATTAAATCAAAGAACGCAGTTAATTATAAAATTGATCAACAAAAAAGTAAGATTACATGGCTGGCCAAAAAGGTAAGTGGCGAGCATAGCGGTGAGATTAAGATTGCCTCCGGTAACCTTAATTTTGATGGCCAACACTTGATTGGTGGTGATTTTATCTTAGACACCCGATCAATCAGTGTTACCGATGTGAAGGATAAGGAAACCAACGGTAAATTGGTTGGACATTTGAAGAATGACGACTTTTTTGCTGTTGAGAAATTTCCGGAAGCTAGGTTTGTTATTACCAATGTGAAAAAGAAATCAGATGGTTTATACGATGTGCAAGGAAACCTCACTATTAAGGGAATCACCAAACCTATCAGTTTTTCAGCCACCACAAAGGTAGTTGATCAACAAATAGTTGCCAACGCAAAGATACGTGTAAATAGAACCGATTATGGCATCAAGTTTCGATCGACCAATTTTTTTGAAAATCTGGGTGATAAAGCAATTTATGACGATTTTGACCTCCAGGTTAACTTGGTAGCAAACAGGTGAATTCAGCATAAGATATGCAACAAATAGCTTAGGTGAATTTATGTATGTATTAAGTTTTCTGGATAAGCGGTGGACAGCGATTTTGTTTTTATTAGTGGGAGCAGTTGTTTTACTAGTAGGCTTTCAATCTGATAAGGCAAGTAATATCGCCACTAAGCAACAGCTTGGGGAACGGCTATTTTTCGATCCGCTGTTATCTGGCGATAAGACAATCAGTTGTGCATCTTGTCACAAACCGCAATTTGGCTTTGCTGATACGGCAACCTTTAGCGAAGGGGTTAGAAAGCAGTTAGGTAAACGGAATACGCCAAGTGTTACCAATTTATCGGGCCGTCCGATGTTGTTCTGGGATGGCAGGGCTGGTTCTTTAGAGGAGCAAGCCCTTGTGCCAATTGCAAATCCTGAAGAAATGGATTTACCAATTGAGGATGCGGTAGGTCGCTTAAAAGCCAGTACTTTATACCGAAATGCTTTCTTGCGTATTTTTAAAGAAGAACCGAGCAAAAGCAATTTGAGCGGTGCTTTAGCAGCCTATCAGCGTACCCTAGAAACTGCAAACAGTCCTTACGACCGCTACATCAATGGTGACGATCATGCCATATCAACAGAAGCCAAAAGGGGGCGGATGCTGTTTATTGGGAAAGCAAATTGTAATACCTGTCACTCTGGAGAAGATTTTACGGCCGATCGATTTAAAAGCATCGGATTATATAATGGAAAAGATCTTCATGATGTAGGTAGGTATGCAATAACAGGGGACTCGAGTCAACTTGGTCTTTTTAAGGTTCCGGGCTTACGAAATGTAGCGATAACGGCCCCTTATATGCATAATGGCATGTTTAAAACATTAAAGGATGTTGTTGAATATTACAATGATCCGGATGCGGTTATTAAAGATGGTAAAAATAGAGACTTGGCCTTAGACGAACCTTTACAACTATCAGTGCAAGAAGTGGATGATTTAGTGGCCTTTTTGGAAACCTTGACAGACGATAGATTTAAAAAGTAAATCCGCTAAACTTAATGTCAAATGTGGCGCTCCCGATTTTTGGGAGTGGCGGGATTTCTTTGCTCAAATGAAACAGAAATATCGATCCATTCATAAAGACGCACAGACAGGGTGCGCCTCAAAAAACATTTAATAATGAGATTTTTAATACTAGTTAATATGTTCTTGCTTTTTGTATATGGAGGTTATGGACAGCAACGGACGCTAACTGGCACAGTGCGATCTGAAATTGACGGACAGCCCCTAGTAGGTGTTTCCGTTATTGTCAAAGGTCTGGGTGGAGGGGTGGTAACAAAAGAAGATGGTTCTTATAGTATCGGCATTACAAATGCCAGAAGGCTGATTTTTTCCTTCATCGGTTATCAAACACAGGAAGTCACGCTCGGAGCATCAAACACTATCGATGTATCATTGCTTAAATCCAATCGCACCTTAGATGAAGTGCAGATTGTAGGCTCTAGAAATGCCAACCGTACAAAATTGAACTCACCTGTACCTGTAGATGTTATTGACATTAAAACTTTACAGGAGACAGCGCCACAAGTAAGTGTTACTCAGTTATTGCAGTATATCTCTCCGTCCTTTCATTCCTCTGTATCAGGAGGAGGAGATGCCGCATCTGCCACTTCAACGGTTCAGTTACGTGGGTTGGGTGTGGATCAGGTATTGGTATTAATCAACGGCAAACGTAGACATAAAAGCTCAAATATCAGCTGGGGCGGTTTGGGCAATGGGGCTACGGGTTACGATTTGAACGCTATTCCCACGGGTGCTATCGAACGGATAGAAATATTAAGAGATGGAGCAGCTGCCCAATATGGTTCAGATGCCATCGCAGGTGTAATAAATATTGTACTCAAGCAAAATACGGACGCCTTAACACTCAATACGACAGCAAGCAGCCGTAGAAGGGGAGATGGTATTAGCACACGAACCAGTACGAATTATGGCGTGAAGCTGGGAGATAGAGGTGGCTTTTTTAATATTACCGGAGAATTTGCCACTCAATCGGTATCGCGACCGGTGGGTCACGACAGTGTGGGATTATATATAGGTCCCGCTTATGGAGGTGGCGCTAATACACGTGGTTTCGACCAGATTTATACAAAGGAGATTGATGATGCTATTCTGGCTTCACGTGGAATAGACCGCCATTTTTTTGATCAGCGAGGAAGCACAAATAAAGCGATCGACGGATTGCTTTTTTTTAATGCCTTAGTACCCCTTAAGGAAAACGTTGAACTGTATGCCTTTGGTGGAATAAGTCATCGTAATTCACAGTTTACTGCGGTTTATCGATTGCCGGGGTGGACCGAGCGAAATAATACATTCATCTATCCTGATGGTTTTTTACCCGCTATGGAGAACATTATAACAGATAAATCACTGGGGATAGGGATTAAAGGGAGAATAAGGGGATGGACGGTCGATTTTTCGAATGTATATGGTAAAAATGATTTCGGAAACGAAATAACCAATTCCCTTAACGCCAGCATGGGACAGCGATCGCCACGAAAATTTGATGCCGGGAATTATAATGCCAGTCAGAATACAGCCAGTTTAGATTTTAACCGCTATTTTGATCAGGTGCTGAAGGGATTGAACATCGCTTTTGGAAGTCAATATCGAGTAGAAACCTATCAGATTATTGCTGGTGAGGAGGCGTCTTATAGTAAGGCAGATTTACAGCCAATCTATCGCGTAGATACGACGACCGCCGGCCTCCCTTATCTGGTAAATTTAGGTAGTACGCCCCTTAATGGTTTATCCCCGGGCTCACAGGTCCATGCTGGCTTTAGGCCTTCTAACGAAGTAAATGTGAGAAGGTCGATTGCAGCAGCTTATGCAGATGTGGAATTAAATCTCACTTCAAAATGGTTGGTTTCCGGTGCACTACGCTTAGAGCACTATTCTGACTTTGGGAGTGTCACTACTTACAAAGCAAATACGCGGTATAGTTTTGTCAACTGGTTAGCCTTGAGAGGGGGAATTAACACTGGTTTTAGAGCCCCCGATTTAGCACAATTCTATTACACGGAGACTTCCACGACATTTCAGAATGGAGTGGCAATTGATCAGGTAACAGCAAACAATGTGAATCCGGCCACAAAGGCGCTTGGTATCCCCAGTCTTCAACCGGAAAAATCCAAAGGTTATACCGCAGGATTGACTTCACAACCTGTTCCGAATGTTGAATTTACAGTGGATGCATATCAAATAGACGTAGACGATCGGGTGGGCAATACGGGGCGTTTCTCTGCGACAGACCAAAATTTGCCGCTTGATGTACGTAACTTATTTATACAGACGGGAACGGTGCAGGCAAAATTTTTCTATAATTCTTTCAGTACCCGTACCCGTGGAATAGAATTAACAGGTAGTTACAATTTTTTGTTGGAAAACGGAGGGAGAGCTACCTTTTTAGTAGGGGCTAATTTTCTCAAAACGAAACTCACAAAGGTAAATACCCCTGCCGGATTGGAAGCCTATCGCTATATCATTTTTGATGCGTCTGAGGAGGCTCGGGTAACGAGCAATATTCCCGCTCAAAAAATAACACTGCAAGGTACTTATCGCTACCAAAAATTTAATATTCTTCTTAGAACGGTCTACTTTGGAAAGGTTACAAATGTTTCACAGCTCAATGCCAACTTTCCCCAACCGGATTATTACTATCAAACTTTTAGTCCCATTTGGATTACAGACTTGTCTGCCGGGTATCAATTTACTTCGAAAATACAAGCAACGATTGGCGCCAATAATCTCTTTAATGTATTGGGTGATTATACTATACCGGCGCCTGGGTCAAATGTTAGCCGTATTCCGGGACCAGGTTCAACGCAAGCTGGTACCACAACAGGTATTCAGCCATTTGTACGTTTATCTGCGATCTTCTAATCTATAAAATAACTTGTTCATGAAACGAATAATTGATATGATATGAGAAATCTCATCGAAAAAAGAAAAAAAAGTCGGATCCTTATCTATTTCCAAGCGATATTCATCTCAATTGCTTATAGCGCATGCGATAAAGCGGACTATCTGGATATAGACGCCAGTGAGAGACCTCCTTTGAGTGCGAAAGTTAAATTAGTGAATGTGCTTTCAAAAAATGTTCCTGTTCATTTCTGGGATTTTACCCGGCAAATCAATAGCGATGCACTCACACCAAACACTGCTTCCGAAGATTACTTAGATACCCAATATGGAAAAGTCCAGTTTAACCTAACAGAAGGTGAAAGTACAACTTACAAGGCATCTTATTTGTTTGGGGGAAGCGCTAACTTTATTCAAGAAACTGATAAGAACTCTTTTTCAGGGCCAAATGGGCCAATTGCCACTTTTTATCACAGCTTATTTGCTGTTCAAAAAAAATCGATCAGCAAATTAAATCCGGGAAATATAGATAGCTTGATTCTGGTGTATGACGATTTAAGTGCACCGGCTGCCGATAAGATCAAAATTCGGTTCGCTAACTTTGATATAAATCATGCACGGGTTAGTGTGTTAAACAGTAAGGGAGAAACATTGTTTACAGATGTTGACTATGGGACATTTGGAGATCAGGTCAAGATTACCTACGACGAAAATGGAAAATCTGCGGGCGATGTGCCCGGACTTGATTGGAAAAGTTTGGGGCCTTTCAAGGAAGTGGATACCCAAGACCTTCACACTATTACCATTATTGATGAGCTTGGTAGGGATCTAGATGTTACTGCGTTTGCTAATTTAAGCATAACGTCAGGAAAAATCTATACGCTCTTTATCAGTAAAGATTTTCAATCAAATAGAATAATTGGGACAGTAATAAGCCATTAGAAGTGGTGTTCACATCTACTATATTTTATAAGTGCAAAGATCAATAGAACATTATAAGAGGAAACGGGCCATAAACATTAAAAGATGTATTATAGAAAAACCGGAACCTTGGCGCAGGAATTGAGGAATGATCTAATAGCAAAGAACAGCACCAAATATTTTTACTGGTAGGAAGCCATTTGAGAGTAGCTTTTTTATAGGTTGACTTGCCACTTTGAGATCTACTTTCTTGATACATTCCGTTACGCCGGAAGCGGTAACGAATAAAAAAAAGTGGCCCCCTGACCGTACACAGATTCTACCCACAATTTTCCATTCGTTTGTCGGATTATATCCTGGCAAATATTTAAAGCAATTCCTGCGCCCTGTAAATGATAGCCATCTAACACTTCTGTATCATGGATATTGAATAATCGTTCAAGTTTATCTTCTCTAATCCCGATCCCTTGATCTTTAAAGGCAACAGTGATCTGATTGTCTTTCACACTGCATGATATATTGATGACTCCTCCTGCCGGAGAGTATTTGGTAGCATTACTTAAAATATTTCTATTAATAAATTGCAGCATTTCTTTATTTGCATGAACAAGTTGATAGCTTGGTATAGCATTAAAAACAACAACAGCTTTGCTGAGTTGATCATGAATATATAAGCTGTTCGCTTCGTTGATCAGATCATGCAAAAGCAAGGGTTCTGCTTGATAGGTATTACTGTCGCTTTGTGATTTTAGCCAAAAAATGAGTCCATCAAGCAATTTAATACTTTTTGATGCGGTATGATGTAAATGGTCAAAAATCATATGTAATTCTTTTTCAGATAAGGGCTGATCTGCATATTTGATCATATCTGTAGTTGCTATAAGGGTAGAAAATGGTTGTCTAAGGTCATGTGCCAATATCGATATTAGCATTTTGCTGAAGTTATTTGACGAATTCTGTTCTTTTGTCATGATAAAATAAGAATAATTAACCCTCCTGTCAATGATATTCGTACACTCAGGCATGAATTGTTGTGCTTCATTTACCTGAAGCAGTCTGTTTGCAAGCACTATTTCTGTCCTATCCACATTCGATCTGCTGAATTGCTGAATAGTAGCTATACAATTTTTCACATTGTTGAATGAATGAAAGGATCGTTTATATTACTTACGCTAATTACCTACAAAATAACTCAGATTCCATTAAAGGAAGGTAGGAGCGTATACACTATAGCAATATTTTGCTACCTTAATTGATTGAAATAATAATAATTTGCTATATATTTTTTGATGATAATGACATTTTTTAATTGATTCCTTTCCTGCGGAAACAAAATGGAAGAACAGGGATCGGAAGACATTCCGGTATTTTTTTAACTTTGTTAACTAAAAGGTAGATAGTGATAAAATGTGAAATTTCACATGGCAGTAATGAGTTCTTAACATACTCTTTCATGTAGCTATCAAACCTCCTGTTTTACCACATCTGGTCATTTAATAAAAGAAGTTTATGGAAAATAACGACGCAATAGCGATAGTTTTAGATGATCACCTTTTATTTGCCGATTCGTTTTCGGCACTCATAGAAAGGCTGGAGCTTTTTCGTTCAGTACATACATTTAGTGAGGAAAGGGGATTAACTCGTTTCCTGATTAAGCATTCTCAAACCCCCATTTTTTTATTTCTGGATTATTATTTGAAAGATAAAAACGGACTCCCGCTTATCAATGAGGTTAAGCGATTAAATAAGCAGATTATTATCATTATAATGAGTTCTGTGGTCAACCCTACAGCAATTGCAAACATTCTTAGTTATAAACCCCATGCTCTTGTCAGTAAATCATCGGGATTTGATGCGATACTTGAATGCCTGACCATTATTGAGCGTGGTGAACAGTACATCAGTCCCGTAATACGTGAAATTATTTCGAATTCAAATCTAACAAGAACGATCTCATTTTCAACACGGGAATTGGAGGTTTTGCAATACTTTGCCCGTGGATTATCGATCGCTCAAACCGCAGAACAGACCTACCTTAGCAAACATACCATTGTTGCGCATCGGCGTAAGATGATGGCAAAAGCAAATGTAAATTCCATTACCGACCTGTTATCCTATGCACGTAAGCAGGAACTAATTTAACCCCGTCCGCAAATTTTTTACCCTCCATGAAAGCCAAAACCTATCCGTCACCCAAGCGTTTATATTACTTTATTGTATTTTTCTTACTTCTAATCAGTGAAAGCCAGATTGCTACAGCGCAATCGACCGCTAAAGGCACAACGGATTTCGACAAGCTGGCGCAGGCCTATCACTCGAACAATATTTCAGCAGAGCAGTACTTTATTAAGGCTGATTCGCTGACCCATCAATTGCTCTCCGAGGGAAAGCATTTTAAAACCAAAGAGCTGGTATCTCTTCTTAGCCTGTATGAAGAAATCGCGTGGAGTAAACCTAAATATAGCCGTGCCCGTGTAAGTTATTTTTTTCTCTTTTTTAACAATGCACGTATGTTCAAACAAAACGGTGCATCTATGTATTACGCTGAAAAAGTTTCTGAGGAATATAAAAAATATGGTCAGAAACATCCGCTGGTGGATCAATTGCAAAAATGTAAAATTTATCAAGAATTAAGATTATACGATAAAATCATTGCTCTTTTTAACGAAGAGAAAAGCTACCTCATGCGCTTGCCCGAGCTCCTGAAATATGGGCAGGTTGATAATTCAATAGGCCTCAACGCTCTATATATTTTGTCGCCGGTTCTAACGGGATATGTCAGGCAGAATGATACAGCATCGGTACGGGAGACAGCGCTTTTAGCAAGACAGATCAGCAAAGCACTCCAACACACTGATTCGCTGCGCAGAAGCCAGATGTTGTACAATGACTTATTGATGATTGATATTGAGCATTCTGTGGCTAACTTTGAGCATAGATATGATAGTGCCAGAATTCTCCTGAACCGAATGGAAACGCTGAAGACCACTTACCAAGATCAGGCGACTAACTTTATCGATATAAATCTAATCCGTTTTCGTATAGAAAACTATCTCAATCTAAAGGACCAGGACAGTCTCCGATCATATATTGCCAAATATGAAGCTTTTCCCAGTTTTGGCAAAAGTCAAAATGCTGACGTTGCTGAATTTAAGGCTAAGTTAAAGATCTTACAGGGTGACTACAAAGAGGGTTATTCGTTACTGACAGACGCATTGAAAATTGAGCGTGACCTACAAGCAGACTTGATGAAGGAATCAAGTGATTTGCTCTATGCTTTTACGCAGGCTGAGCATAGCAATATAGCTCTTCAAAGGGCAGAAAAGGCCAAATGGCAGCGGTCTCTTTGGTTAATAATAGTTTCCTCTTCGGCAGTGCTTATTGTGCTGGTCATCTACCTGATTATGATTTACAGGGAAAGGAAAGCGAAGGCACAGATAGCAGTCCTTAACGACATGGCCAATTTACAGATCATTGCTATGGAAGAGGCCAAACATCAGGCAGTTAAGGAGGAACAACAACGGCTCGGGCAGGATCTTCATGATGGACTTTCTTCATCTATTGCCGCTATCAGACACCAACTGGAGGTGTTGTCAATGGACGCGGAAGATACTGTCTTAAAGAACAAACTGAGCAAGCTACAAGCGGAAACAGCACATGCATATGAAATAGCCAGGAGAAAGAGTCATGAATGGTTCAGTGCTGCCGATGAACAACAGGAGGCCTCTTTCGAAAAGCGGATCAGGCTGCTTACAGATAACTCCCTGCCTGATAATCGGTACAATAAAACTATTTACATTGACGATAATTCCTTGGTTAACGTCGGTATGGATACATATATTGCCTTACTGCGTATTATCCAGGAAGCCATTACCAATATCATCAAGCATGCGAAGGCCAAAAATGTAAGTATCCTGATCTATGAGGAAGCGGGTAACCTTATCCTGACGATCAGCGATGATGGAATAGGGCTGGGTGAAAAGAAATCTCCCATTAAAAAATCATCTTTGGGCCTGGAATCTATCAGACGCAGGGTCGAATATTTAAATGGTGAAACCAGCGTAAATTCAAACACAGAAGGTACAGAGATAACGGTAACGATCCCAATAGGGTCATCGTATGCCCAGGCAAATTAATCCTGATCCAAAAACTTCATGCTAATTTTTATATCGGCAAACTTGTTAGTACGTTAATTGTTTTTATATGGAATTTCTTTGTAAACAAGTTGTTTACATTTAGACGAACGGATCCTTTGGGAACGAATTGAAACAAAACCATTATAAACATCGCGAACTTTTGTCTTCTTGCACTGAATGAACCCGATACTATGCGTCTTATCCATTTATGCTACTCGTTATATTTTATCTGCCTATTCAATACCAGTGTCTATTCTCAAATAGGCAATTCCGAAACTGCCTTAATTCAACGAAAAATCGAAAACTTCACCGAGGTCCGTAGTTCTATTCCGTTATTTTTACATATCGATAAAACCGTTTATACAGAAAATGAACCTATATGGTTCAGCGCCTATTTGTTGAACAACGGTTATTTTGATATATCAAAGTATAAAGTACTTCATCTCTTTCTTTTCAGGCATGATGACCGGAGTGTTGCTCTGTCCGGTAAATTCAAGATCGAAAAAGGGCTCAGTGCAGGGGATATCGTTTTACCCGATTCAATACCCGCGGGAAAATATGAGTTGGTCGCGTATACCAATATACTGAATGGTAGTGGAAAACCGACCGCCATCTTCAGAACGCCCATCACCGTTAAATCTACGAAGCTTTCAAATTTCTCCAGTAGTATCATGCTTTTGGATTCTATGCCAAAAGGAGCGAACATACGAGCAAAATTGACCGTAAAAAATGATGATAAAGATAAATCGAATCCAATAGCCTGTTTCACAATAAACAACGATACCCTCCGGACAATTGAGGTAAAGAAGAAGGAGGTAATCGTCGATATACCTGCCGGATATTTAACTGCGGATAGGCCGGTGCTTCACACCTCTATAAAGCACAACAATCAAATTCAGCATCTTAATACCACGCTACCGAGCAGCGCCGAGCAGCGTCTGCACGTTGACTTTTTCCCCGAAAACGGTGATCTGGTAGCCGGTTTACCGTCATTGGTTGCTATGGAAGCAAAAGACGAAAAAGGAAACCCCGTATCGGTAAAAGGCTTTCTTTTCAAAGGAGAGTCTATCATCGATTCGTTCGAGACCAACAATAACGGTTATGCAAAAATCAATCTGATACCCGAGAGAAACCATCCTTATTCAGTGAAGATCCGTTCATCGGCGTACCTAGGGAAAGATACTACTTATATCCTTCCAAAATTATCCGGAAATCATTTGACGTTTCATCTGCCCGACGCGGTTGCTAATGATACACTTCAAATTCATCTCTTTAACAGCAGAGAGGATACATCGCTTTTACAGATCGCAATTCGTAACCATAACGGGTTCTATACTTTATTTAAAGCAAAGGCGACTCCCCGGGATACACTTGAAATCCCGTTGGATAAACTTCCAAGGGGCATAGCGACCCTTACANCAATTCGTAACCATAACGGGTTCTATACTTTATTTAAAGCAAAGGCGACTCCCCGGGATACACTTGAAATCCCGTTGGATAAACTTCCAAGGGGCATAGCGACCCTTACAATTTTAGATGAATCAAACAGACCTTTGGGAGAGAGGTTGTTTTTCGCTCATTTTAATAAAGGAATTGACGCCGCAATAGACCTGGATACCCCGGCATACGGGACAAGGAAAGAAGTAACGGCCGGTATACAGGTAAAGGATTTTTCAAAACAACCTTTAAAAGGATTATTCTCTGTTGCAGTAGTGCAATCTAATCGAATGGAAGGCACTTTTAAATTTATTGATGATTATGTTTACCTTGAGAAGGGTTTTGAGGTGCCCACCCAAATCCCGCACGCCGGATGGCCGGACTATACAAATAAAGATTTGCTGGAAGATATTTTACTGATCAAGGGATGGCGGAGGTATACCTGGACGGATATCATGCAGGCTGATTCTGAAAGCGGTATACCGGAATCAGAGATTCCGCCTGTTGTGGGGCAAGTTAAAAAATTCAAGAAATCACTAAAGGAAGCTGTAGAACTGGCGCTTTTGGGCGGTGATCACCTCAATCTGATAAAAACCGGAACGGATGGCTCATTCAAACTTGATAACGAACACCTTTTTGTGTCCGGGTCTGACAATAAACTTTCGCTTATTGTGTCAAACGGTAAAAACAATGGTTTTTCAGTAGAGCTGGAAGACCCATCCGACAGCATTAACAAAAGGCTTGCGAAAGATATAAAAATAGATACCCCCTTTGGAACGAACGATATATCGGAAAGCCGGGATGACCGATTGGAAGGTATGGAAAACACGTTCTATTTGGATGAAGTAACGGTGAAAGGGAATAAGGGCAATGCCTCATTATATGCCTATAAAGGAAAACCCGGACCTAATGGCTGTGGAGACTACGTCGACGATGCCGGTTTTTTAAATTACGAATATAGCAGTAACCGATATCAACCGGTGATTGGTAAGCTGTATCAAAAAAGAATAGATTTAAGCACCGATCGGGCAACATTCAGAGTTGAGCCTGTAGTATATCATGGTTGCCTGACGGAAGAACATACAGGTGTTTCGGAAGTGGATGGGATTTACGCAGAAAGAGAGTTTTACGGGGTGGATATTCCTCGGTCGGAGCCGCAATACCTCTCCACATTATTTTGGAAACCACATGTGCTTACAGATGATAAAGGCAGGGTACAGATAAAATTCAACACGGGGGATATTAAGGACGAGTTTAGCATCGTTGTGCAGGGGTTTACGGACAACGGAGTTTTTTCGAAAGTGCAAACTTTTATCGTTAAATGATGAAATTGCCAAATTCCTGATAATAGAATCTCGGAGTTTCATCGATTAGCAATGTCGAAGAAGTCTTTGACCTGAATAAAAAAATTGAATAGCTCGATAAAGAGCTTGAAACGCTTTTTCAAGCAGACACCACTGTGAGGATCAACCAAATCAGCTAAAAATCTTGCCAATTCGATAAAGTTGCGTCTCCTTTTTCTTTTACACCTCTACGTTTTTCAATTTCTTCCCAATCCATATAATCAAAGTGTCTGGGCAAGCAAAGAATTTTAATAAACAGATCGGAAAGTTACCAGGTATAGCAAAATACAGACAAGCACATTTGGTTTTTAGGACACTTGCAAAATGCTGCCAAAAATGTGTAAATAAAATAAAAGTTACTTAGCGATAAAGCCTCATATGATTAACGACTTAAAATGTATCAAAAAATAATGCGGACTAATATTTGCGTTTTATTAAAGGCATAAGCGAGGAGGAGCTATGAGCTTAAAAGAACCTAAAAGCTCCGTTTTTTAGGAGGATACCGATCCGGGCAATGATCATGAAGACGGATAGTTTAGGTAAAAGATAAGACAATAAAAACACTTAAATTTAATAAGATGGCTATACGTAAAGAACGCCGCTTATCTCCTTTACGAGATAAACCGTTTAAGAAAAAAGAGGAAAAAAGGTTAAAAAAAGAAGATAAGCATATTGATCCGGACTCGTCATATGAAGGGGGCATAGACCCTCAACGGGATCAGCTTAACGATGTGCCTAAAAAAGTAGAAGATAGGCAAAATACCGATGAAAAAAACAAATTGAAGTAATCATATCTGCGCCTATTTATGTTTTTTTGGGGCGTGCGAGGAAAAGCAGTTATGTGTCCGGCGCAACCATTCCTGCAACCGGCGTACGGATTACGATATAAGAAGCATAAGCCGCGAACAAAGCACTTTTCACCAGTTTGTGGAATGAAAAAAGGAAAGATTCATATTGGGACATCGGGATGGCACTATAAACACTGGAATGGAACCTTTTATCCTAAAGAAACGAAAGATGCCGACCAGCTGAATGAATATATCAAAACGTTCCGTACGGTTGAACTAAATAACTCCTTTTATCGATTACCTGATACCCAAACTTTTATTAACTGGAAAAATAAAGTCCCGGATGACTTCCTCTTTTCAGTTAAGGGCAGTCGATATATTACACATATGAAAAAGTTAAAGGTAGCTGAAGATGCCATAACGGAACTTTTGGATCACGCCGGCCACCTTGAACATAAACTCGGCCCAATACTTTTTCAATTACCCCCAAAATGGGAGCTTAATAGCCAGCGGTTGAGCAGCTTTTTGGAATACTTACCCAAAAAGTACCGCTATACTTTTGAGTTTAGGAACCATAGTTGGTATAAGCAGCAAGTTTACGATTTGCTTAAAAAACACCATTGTGCCTTTTGCATTTATGAACTGGCGGGACACTTATCACCGCTGGAAGAAACGGCGGATTTCGTATATGTTCGATTGCACGGGCCAGGGGATAAATACCAAGGTAAATACAATAAATCGACACTTAAAAAATGGGCTGAACGTAGCAAGGATTGGAAAGAAGCAGGCAAAGACGTATTTATTTATTTTGATAATGACCAGCTGGGGTATGCCGCTTTCAATGCGCAGGAATTGATTGATTTGCTTTCCGGCTAAAAGCGCTTTATAATACATCATCGCCAACAGTATCTATTCTTTGAACCTGATCCATATCCTCTTTATCTTCTACAAATTTAGCAAACCTAATGCTTTCTTACACACCGATTTGCCCAAATCAGTAAAAGTGGTAAATAAATCCGTGTTCTGTATAAACACCCTTCCGTAGATACTGACGAAATTTGCACATACATTTTGATTGAGGTATCTGTACCCTTTTCAATGATTGGAACAATATAAAAACAAAATCCATGGCAATACCCGAAAAAGACATTTTTGAACGCCTGAAGGACGGCGAAACTATATCGTCCGGTGACCCGCAAGCGTACCGTTTGAGAGAGGCCTCTTATGCTACGAAAGAATTGCTCATACCAATGAACAATTCGGTAGACCCGGCCGAAATAAGGGAATTGTTGAGCCGGATTACAGCCAATGAAATTGATGAAAGTGTTACGGTATTTACGCCCTTGTACATCAATTATGGAAAGCATACCAAAATAGGAAAAAATGTCTTTATCAACTTCGACTGTGCCTTTCTGGACTTAGGTGGTATCACCATAGAGGACAATGTATTGATAGCTCCGAAAGTCAGTTTGCTATCCGAGGGACATCCTATAACTCCTGCTGACCGACAATCCCTGATGGTCGGTCACATCCATATTAAAAAGAATGCATGGATTGGTGCAAATGCTACAATCCTTCCAGGAGTAACCGTTGGCGAAAACGCAATCGTAGCAGCAGGTGCAGTGGTTTCAAAAGATGTTCCCGATAATACAGTTGTAGGCGGTATCCCTGCAAAAATCATAAAAAGTATATAACATTAAAATTATAGTATTTTTTAACGAGAACCTTTCTTTTTTAAAGTAAGTATAACAAAATCAGTAAAAATGGTAGAAAATTCAGTAAGATGTATAAAGATATAGGCGATAGTTCTTTGGAAATTTACATTTACGTTAGACACTTCACGCCAATATTTATGAAAATACCCGAAGAGATAACCAACATTATTAAACAGATAGGCATTCGCAATTTGAGTTTTTCTGAAAAAAGAAAATTATTACATTGGTATGAGCAGTTAAGCAAGGATAAGCATATTCTTCTCACGGAAGAAGAGGAAGAGGCAACCCAAAAAAAAATATTCAGTTATATTGAACGGTCTATAAAAGGGGAACCCGTTGCCAAAAATATTGAATTTCCTTTTTGGCTCAAGCGACTGTTGTCTTGTTATTCGGTAGTTCCGGTATGTCAGCAGCTTTTAGATTAAAGCATTTCATTCTAGATTTTACATTAATCAGGATGACGAAAATATACCTCCCAAGAATCAACTGATCATTATCTCAAATTTAAAACTTTCCACTCTTGCTACTAGTTCTATCAGTAATATTGGTAGTTAAATCAGTAATATGTATACATTATCGTATTTTTTTTATAGCATTTTTGTAATGGACACATAGTGAGAAGAACGCACACCATTATAAAAGATCCTGATTAAAGACATTGGACCTCATGCCATATCCGTCGATAGGAAGAGGGATCGGGAAGATTTTTATCGATGAACTAAATCATTACGGCAAATACCAGTTTTGAAAAAACGGACAATTATTACCATGACAGCGACTAAACTAAACATCAACAAAAAAACGTATACCATAGAAGTTGATCCTTCCACGCCGCTCCTGTGGGTATTACGTGATCATCTTGATCTGGTAGGAACCAAATATGGGTGTGGCGTGGCATCCTGTGGTGCATGTACGGTACTCCTCAATGAAACAGCTACCCG
This sequence comes from Olivibacter sp. CPCC 100613, assembly GCF_036959255.1. Lineage (NCBI taxonomy): Bacteria > Pseudomonadati > Bacteroidota > Sphingobacteriia > Sphingobacteriales > Sphingobacteriaceae > Olivibacter > Olivibacter sp. CPCC 100613. The sequence goes on along the minus strand of NZ_JAWMTI010000017.1, from coordinate 7,904 downwards.
AAGTTGTTCATTGCCGATTTCTGCGATTGGTGATAAAAAGATCACCACTATCGAAGGACTTTCTGAAGATGGCGATCATCCACTGCAACGGGCATGGGAAGAACATGATGTACCCCAATGTGGCTACTGCCAAGCCGGACAGATCATGAATGCCGCCGCACTATTGAAATCCAAACCTAACCCGACCGATGAGGATATTGACGCGGCTATGACCGGTAATCTCTGTCGCTGCGGAACTTACCTGAGAATAAAAGCAGCTATTAAAACAGCAGCCAATTATTAAATGTAAAAGCAAAAGACGATGACCCTAATAAAAACTACCCTAAACAGACGGTCTTTTTTGAAAGCAGCGCTGCTTGCAGGCGGAGGTATGGTGCTGCATTTCAGTTGGCTTGCCGGCTGCAAGCCTGCAGGAAAGAAAGCGCTTGAACTGCCGGAGGAGTGGTTCGAAATGAACAGTTACATAAAAATCGGTGAAAATGGTGTGGTTACCCTATTCAATCCAAACCCGGAGTTTGGACAAAATGTTAAAACGTCGTTACCTATGATACTAGCGGAAGAGCTGGACGTCGATTGGGAAGAGGTTATCATAGAGCAGGCCGATTTTTACCCCGAACGCTATGAACGACAATTTACCGGCGGTAGTCAATCCGTTAGACAAGCTTGGTCTCCCTTACGTACAGCAGGTGCCACGGCAAGGCAGATGCTGGTTCTGGCGGCAGCGGCTCAATGGAATGTTCCTGCTTCGGAGATTACTACCGAAGCGGGTAGGTTATTGCATAAAAATAGCGGCAAGAATGCCGGATATGGTGAAATGGCTTCTGCCGCAGCAAAAATACCCGTGCCGAAAGAGGTGAAATTAAAGGCTGTTTCCGACTTTAAGGTGGTGGGCTCTTCGAAGAAAAACGTAGAGATAAAGAATATTTTAAGCGGTAAATCCTTATTCGGACTGGATTACAAAACGGAAGGCATGCTCATTGCAATGATTGTACATCCACCGGCTTTTGGCTTGCGTTTTAAATCGATGGACGATAGCGTAGCGAAATCTATGCCCGGGGTGAAAGCCATATTTACCATTGACTCGCTTAAGGAGGATATTGTACAGAACTTTTTCGACACGACCAGCTTCACGAAGTTTGCCGTAGTGGTTGGTAATACCACCTGGGAGGTTTTGCAGGCTAAAAAAGCCTTAAAAGTGGAATGGGAACAAGAGCCGGAACGTACTTTTAAGATGGGATCATCTTGGACTCCCGGTGCTAAAACGATCGAGGCCAAGTATCCTTCAGGTCTGGAAAGTACCGAAAACCATCGGGCTATGATGGAAGTATTCAGCAAGAAACCGGGAAATATCATCCGCAGGGATGGAGATCCTGAACGTGCTTTCAAATCGGCGGTAAAAATCCTAGAGCGCACTTATACGGCACCTTTCCTGGCTCATAATACCATGGAACCGGTCAACTGTTTTGCGCATGTAACGGCAGACAAAGCGGAGTTATACGGACCTATACAGGCGCCGGAATTTATTGTAGGTACGCTATCGCAAAGACTTGGTTTACCAAAAGAAAAGATACAGATCAGATTGGCCCGCATGGGGGGTGGGTTTGGCCGCAGAGCCTATGGACATCATTTCATAGAGGCAGCGGTTATTTCTCAACAGGTTAAAGCTCCGGTTAAATTAGTTTACACACGTGAGGATGAGATGACTGCCGGTATTTATCGCCCTACCTACAGCGCTACCTATCGTGCAGCACTGGACAGGGATAATAAGCTCATTGCTTTTCAGGTAAAGGCGGGTGGCATTCCCGAAACACCCGTTCATGCCGATCGTTTTCCAGCCGGGGCCATTGATAACTATCTCGCTGAGGGATGGCAAATCCCTTCCAATATTACCATCGGCGCGTTCCGTGCTCCGCGCTCCAATTTTATTGCTTCCGCTGAACAGTCCTTTTTGGATGAACTGGCGATGGAAATGGGTAAAGATCCGATTGATTTTCGTCTGGAGTTATTGGAACGGGCAAAGACAAATCCTGTTGGCGAAAAGAATGATTATGATCCGGTACGATATGCGGGCGTATTGGAACTGGTACGTGAGAAATCTAAATGGAAGGAAACACCGCAGGGCGTGCACCGTGGCGTATCGGCCTATTTTTGCCACAATTCCTATGTGGCGGAGGTGCTTGATCTGGTGATGAAAAACAACGCACCGAAAGTAGAAAAAGTGGTAGCCGCTATTGATTGCGGCATTGTAGTTAACAAAGACGGTGCTACCAATATGGCTGAAGGAGCCATTATCGACGGTATTGGAAACGCGCTCTACGGAGAACTGCCGTTCAAGGATGGTGTACCGCAAAAGAATAACTTTACAACATACCGGTTGATAAGAATGAACGAGGCACCGAAAACGATCGAGGTGCATTTTGTACAAAATGAGGAAGATCCCACCGGAATGGGCGAACCTCCATTCCCACCGGCTTTTGCGGCAGTGGCAAATGCCCTTTGTAGGGCTACAGGAAAACGCTTTTATAACCAGCCGTTCATCAATGAATTGAAACCAACCTAATCGGTAGAACAGTAAATCTTTTTATTGCATATAGGTAGCCCTAAACTCATTAGGGCTTTGTCCTACTATCTTTTTAAAGAAACGGGAAAAATGCTGTGGATAGGTGAAACCTAATTCATAGGCTACTTCGTTAATCGACTTTTTACCTTCGAAGATCTTAATTTTTGCCTCATCTACTATTTTGTGCTGAATATAATCCTGCGCCGATTTTCCGGTCTCTTTTTTTATCAGATCACCAAAATAGTTCGGTGACAGGTGGAGCTTTTCCGCAAAATAGGCGACTGAGGGTAAGCCGGAATTACGCGGTTCTTCAGATTCAAAATAGTTATTGAGTGATGCTTCGAATTTTTCCAGAATTCCTCTGTTGACATTGTCCCTTGTAATAAATTGACGATCATAAAACCGTTCGCAATAGTGTAGGAACAATTCGATATTGGAAACGATCAATTGCTTGGTATGTTTATCAATGCTGCGCTTCAGTTCGAACTGAATTTTTTCCAGGCAGTCCAGAATGATCTTGCGTTCCTGCTCAGACAAATGCAAGGCCTCACTGACGGCATAGGAAAAAAAGGTGTAATCGGCCATTTTCTTGCCCAGCGAGGTGCCATGCAAAAGATCGGGATGGAAAACGAGCGCTGTGCCCTGTGGCTGATAATATTCTTCTTTGTATTCACCTATAACCTGTCCGGGAGCCAAGAAAATCAAAGTTCCCTCTTCGTAATCATAATTTTTTAAGCCATAGCGGAGATCGCCACATTTTACACTCTTTAAAAAAATGGTATAAAAATCGTATTGCAGACGGCGAAATTGACGCGGTTCGGCTTTGCCCAGGTCAACAATGCTGACCAAGGGATTCAACGTTTCATTATTATTGAACGCGTTATATTGTTTGATGTTTTTAAAGTTTATGATAGCATCCATGATCAATAACTGTTTGTCCAATACAAAACTAATAAATGGTGCGCTATGTTCTTTACGTATTGCCCCGGAACAGTAATATTGGTATCAAAAACAGTAATCTGTATACCAAACCGTTATAAATCTCTCCCGACATTTGTAACATAAGTTCAGAAAGTTGAAAAAGATGAGAAACATAAAGTTGAACAATGGAATGGAAATACCGATTCTCGGATTTGAGCGAACGAAAACTGGACATATAATCTATAAACAACAATATAATGGAAAAACGAAAATTGGGAAATAGCGGACTGGAGGTGTCTGCGTTGGGGTTAGGTTGTATGGGACTGAGCTTTGGCTATGGTCCGGCCACTGATAAACAGGATGCTATCCAATTGATCAGGGCAGCATTTGATACCGGCATAACCTTTTTTGATACCGCCGAATGTTATGGGCCATTTGATAATGAAGCATTATTGGGTGAAGCCCTTGCCCCCTTTCGCGAAAAGGTGATCATTGCGACAAAATTCGGCTTTGAAGATGGGGATTCAAAAAAAGGATTGGACAGTAGTCCCACAAGGATAAGAGCAGTGACAGAAGCGTCTATGAAAAGACTTAAAACTGATTACATTGACCTGTTTTATCAACATCGGGTTGATCCGAATATTCCTATCGAAGAGGTTGCCGGAACTATCCGAGAGCTGATAGGTGAAGGAAAAATAAGGCATTGGGGCTTATCGGAGGCAGGAGTGGATACTATCCGTAAAGCACATGCTGTTCAGCCAATTACCGCCCTGCAAAGCGAATATTCTCTGTTCTTCCGTGAACCTGAAAAGGAAATTATTCCTACACTGCAAGAACTGGGGATCGGTTTTGTGCCATTCAGTCCTTTAGGGAAAGGCTTTTTAACGGGAAAAGTTGACGATAAGACAAAATTTGACCCTACAGATTTTAGGAATATTGTTCCCCGTTTCACGGAAGAAAACCGTAAAGCCAATCAATCATTGGTAGATTTAATAAAATCCATTGCTGCAGACAAAGGTTCAACACCCGCTCAGATAGCACTTGCATGGTTATTGGCTCAGAAGCCCTGGATTGTGCCCATTCCTGGAACAACCAAATTGCATCGTTTACAGGAAAACCTGGGAGCGGTGGATGTCTTTTTGAGCGAAACTGAATTGAACAATATAGAAGCAGCACTGAAAAATATTGAAATAGTGGGTGCGAGATATCCTTCCCAATTACAGGATAGAGTTGGTAAATAAATATAACGGCTCATTTTGTACCGCAACAAACGAAAATAAAAGTAGCATCGTCACTAAAGATGCGTTTTACCAAATTCGCGAAGAGGCTTATAAAGGTAATATACAATGTAAGTGTGAATTTCATTGGTAACAAGGCCATTGTGCTCAATGATATTGATCTGGAGGACGTTGTTGGTGATAATACTGTTGTAAATCCGTTTATGGTGACTGAGGTATATATTAAAGAAAAGGATAGTTGGAAGATGGGATCGCTTACATTCTCACGTTTATTGCGTTCGGTTAAAACGAACAGCATTGATAAAAAATAATACGATTTATTTTTCCTGAAAAGTCAGCGATCTTCTTTAATTACTAGGCTGATTTACTGGTGATTAATGGAAGAAGGGTTAGGTGAGTAATATTGGTAGAAAATTCCGTAATACATATACGTTAACCTGAAATTTGGTTAGGAACTTTGTAATATCAAATTGCTATTAAAGAAAGTAGGCAGGATAAAAGATAAAATTAAAGATAACGATGCTAAAAAAAATAAAATCAGTATTGATGGTTATGACGGTAATTTTTACAACGAGTATCCATGCCCAAACGAGGAACAACCAGAATCTGGACACGAAGCAACAGGCTATCATCCGTATTGCAGGGTTAACGGGAAAAGGCGATCTATCAAAACTAAAAGATCAATTAAATGCAGGACTTGACGCTGGATTAACGATCAATCAAATCAAAGAAGCGCTTATGCATGTCTATGCCTATGCCGGGTTCCCGCGCAGCCTTCGGGGCTTACAGACATTTATTACTGTACTGGACGAACGTAAAGCAAAAGGAATAGAAGATGTGGTGGGAGCTGAAGCGTCACCGATCCCTGATGACCAAAGTAAATATGAACGTGGCAAGGCTATTTTGGAGAAATTGAGTGGTAATAAGGAAACGGGACCGAAAACAGGATATGCAGCCTTTGCACCAACGATAGAGGTCTTCTTGAAAGAACATCTATTTGCGGATATTTTTGAACGGGATGTGTTGACCTATCAGCAGAGAGAGCTGGTAACCATATCGGTGCTCAGCAGTATTGGTGGCGTAGAACCTATGTTGGGTTCCCATTTAAATCTATCCTTGAATGTCGGTCTAACACCAAGTCAGCTAGCGGAATTTGTAGGAGTTATCAAACAGGCAGTAGGTAAAAAAGAAGCAAAGGTCGCACAAAAAGTGTTGGATGAAGTTCTCAGCAGTAAAACGGAAAAATAGTAAGTCATGAGAAAGCTAATATCAATAATAGCATTATCGATGCTAATAGCAATAACAAATATGGTAAATGCACAATCAAATAAGAAGCCATATGAATCCAATTCCTACTCTTTGGTATACGAAGGAGCTATAACCAAAAATGAAAAAGGGAAAGTAAACATCCATCCGGTTAACTATAAACTGAACGGGATTGATATCGCTGCCAATGTTTATACGCCAGCGGATTATGACGGCTCAAAGAAATATCCTACTATAGTAGTAGCACATCCTAATGGCGGTGTGAAGGAACAGGTTGCCGGATTGTATGCCCAGCGTTTGGCAGAAGCAGGTTATATCACCATTGCCGCTGACGCAGCCTATCAGGGAGCAAGTGGTGGACAGCCCCGCAACGTGGATAAACCCCAAAACAGGGTAGAGGATATACACGGAATGGCAGATTATATTAGCGAATATAAAGGCGTGGATACGGCCAGGCTTGGAGTATTCGGTATCTGTGGTGGTGGCGGCTATACGCTGAAAGCTACACAAACGGATAAAAGGTTCAAAGCTGTCGCTACGTTAAGCATGTTCAATTCCGGTATGGTCAGACGCAACGGTTTTGAAAATTCACAGTTAAACACCATTCAGCAGCGGTTAAAACAGGCATCCGAAGCAAGGGCACTGGAAGTAGCAGGAGGTGAAGTAAAATATATTGGAGGTGGCCCTGCTGCCACCGATGAGCAAATCGCTGTTATGCCATTTGAGATGTACCGTGAAGGAACCATCTATTACGAACGTACCCACGCTCATCCAAATTCCGGCGCTTTTCCAAACTCGGGAGGTACCTATACGGTGAGTAGCCTGATCGACTTGATGGGTTGGGATGCTACCGACCAGATTGAACTGATCGACCAGCCTTTGTTGATGATGGCCGGAAACCAAGCGGATAGTAAATATATGACAGACGATGCCTTTAAAAAAGCAGTTAACGCAAAAGATAAAGAGTTGTTCTTGATCGACGGAGCTACGCATATCGAAACCTATTGGAAGCCTGAGTATGTCTCACAGGCCGTGAATAAATTAGGAGGGTTCTTTAAGAAACATCTGCAGTAAAAAGAATGAGCATTTTGTTTTTATGAATAAAACAGCTATCCTATTTGCATAACAATCATCACTTACACATTTTATCGAAAGCCTGTAAGTGCGAAAAATTCCTTTTCACTATAAATAGTTGTTTAATCTTAAATCCATAGAGAAATGAAAAATCTTAAGAAACTTGCACCATTGGCAATTGCCTCGATAATTGTTGCCTGTAACAATACACCATCAAATAATGCCGATGTGCAGGTGACCGAAAATATGCCTGCCGAGAGCGAATTGCTATTCGAAAAAGGGGAACAAGTAAACAGTCCCAATTTTACGGGAGGGACGGTCTGGTTAAAGAATTTAGTAAACGCTGACAGCGTAAATAAGACCGCCGTTGGTAGTGTAACATTTGAAGCAGGGGCAAGAACAAGATGGCATTCTCATCCAGCAGGACAGATTATTCTTGCAATAGACGGTGCGGGGTACTATCAAGAAGACGGAAAAGAGAAAATAGTGGTAAGAAAAGGAGAAGTCATGAAATGCCCGTCAGATGTTCCACACTGGCACGGCGCAAGTGCCCACACTCACTTTGTGCAGGTAGCAATCACCGGACGCGAAAAAGGGGAAACGGTTTGGTTGGAAGAAGTGACGGATGAGGAATACAATAAATAATACCTCAACTGATCCAATACCTTAGCAATCTATAATGACTAAGCATTCTGTTGATCTAACAAGGGGTGAATAGTTATACATGGCACTCATGGCCTTTGATCAACCGTAATAAGCAGTAGGTGATTTACCTGTCCATCTTTTAAAAGCTCTGGTAAAAGCACTTATTTCGTTATATCCCAGTATATGAGAAATATCTTTAA
>NZ_JAWMTI010000016.1:0-32092 GCF_036959255.1 Olivibacter sp. CPCC 100613 | reverse complement strand
CGAGGCAAGCCGGTCCGTCAGCATATCCAGCTCCCCGTAGCTCAGCACGCGGTCCCCGAAGACAACGGCCCTACGTTCACCATAGTCCCGTACCGCTTTCCGGAAAAGGTCGATGACCGTCTTCCCGCGATGTTCATCAGAAGTTCCTCCATGATGCGAGAGAAGCTCCCGCTCCTCAGACTCGCCGATCAGGCGGAGTTCCCCTATTGGCGTTTCAATATTATAAACTGCAGATTCCAATACGTGCACATAATATGTTAACATCCGTTCTACCGTGTCACGATAAAAAAGATCACTACAGTATTCTATTCCTAGCTTAGCATTAGCTCCCTTGACATAGATTGTAAATGTCAGATCAAACTTACTTGAACCGTCGCTGACATTAAATCTCTTCAATTTTAACCCAGTTAGTTGAAATTCATTTTCATTCCCATTTTCTTCCATGCTAAACATGACCTGAAACAACGGTGTCCTTCCAAGGTCGCGTTCTGGAGCAATAGCCTCTACAACCTTCTCAAATGGTATATCCTGATGTTCATACGCATCGAGAAAATTCTCCTTCACCTTAGAAAGTAATTCATTGAAGCTTTCCGCTCTATCTACCTTGTTTCTAAGCGCTAAGGTATTAACGAATAAACCGATCAATTTTTCTATTTCCTGATGAATACGGCCAGCGACAGGGGTTCCAACACATATGTCATTTTCACCACTAAAATGATAAAGAAAGACTTTTAGGATCGCTAAAAAAAACATAAAAGGGGTAGTTTCTTCCGCAATACAGATATCTTTTACTTTTTGGTAAAGATAAACCGGAAGACTCCTCTGGATATATTCTCCGCGTATACTTTGCATCAACGGACGTTTTTTATCCGATGGCAATATCATTGTCTTGCTGCCCTTCAGTGAATTTATCCAATATGCCAATCGGCCTTCCAGAGAAGAACCACAGATATGTTCCCGCTGCCAGATAGAATAATCGCCATACTGAATCGACAGGGTAGACAAAATAGGTTTCCTATTCTCGATGGTGCTATTATATAATTCTGATAACTCATTAAATAAAATACCGAGCGACCAACCATCCGCCGCTATGTGGTGGACGACTATGACTAACAACTCAGACTTATTCTCATAATTTACAATATGGGCACGTATCATAAAATCCCTTGCGAGATTAAAAGGCTGTTGAAGCAAACCTATTATAAACTGAGTTTTACTAACTCCGTTGTCAAGATAAGAATGATTTAACGACCAATTTTCTGAATCTAAAACTCGTATAATTCCATGGCCATCGTCTTCCTGTACAACGCTTCTTAAGGTTTTATGTCTTTGTATTAACTTGCGCACACTCGCTTCTAAAGCTGTTCTGTCAATTCGGCCTTCGGTTTCATAGACTACAGGTATGTGGTAATGTTTACTACCCTCCAATTGATCGATAAACCAAAGGCGTTCTTGGCCATAAGATAAGGGGTAACTATCCTTTTCTTCATGACCTACAAATCCATTGGTATCCAATAAATGCTCCTTTTCTGCTAAAATTTTGCCGAGCTCAGTAATCGTTGGATTAGCAAAAATGTCTCGTATACTTAAGGTTACCCCCAACTCCTTCCGTACCGCGGAAATAAGACGGATAGCGGTCAATGAATGTCCTCCTATTGAAAAAAAGTTATCCAGGACACTAATAGAATCTACATTCAATAAAGACTGCCAGATCTGACACAGCCGATTCTCTAAATAACCTACGGGTGCGATATACTCAGTTTCTAAATATTTTCGACCGGTGGGTTTTGGTAGTAATTTGCGGTCTATTTTTCCATTGTTGTTCAATGGCAATACATCCAGCTTTATCCACACTTCTGGCACCATATATCCTGGAAGCTTATCCCTCAGGCATTTAATCAATCCATTTTTGTTTAGAGCTGAGGAACAAACTGTATAACCAACAAGGTATTTTCCTCCTGCTAGATCGTCCTGTACCGAAACGGCTACCTGGTTTGCAAAGCCGCTTTCCAACACGGCACTCTCAATTTCTTCAAGTTCAATTCGATAGCCTCGGACCTTAACCTGAGTATCTCGACGCCCCAAAAACTCAATCTGTCCGTTAGGAAGGAAGCGGCCAAGATCCCCTGTTCGATAAAGACGTTCTCCGGCACCGTGGGAATTGTAGATAAATTTTTCTCTCGTCAAATCTTTTTTATTTAGATAACCTCGAGTCACTCCTTCTCCACCGATGAGAATTTCGCCAACCGTTCCTTTTGGAATAGATATTATTTTGTCATTACATAAGTAGATTTTTTCATTTAATAATGGATTTCCTATGGTCAGTATCTGTTCATTATTTATGTCTTGGCAAGTACTCCATATAGTTGTTTCCGTTGGTCCATAAACTTGGATTAATGTTGTGCTATGCAGCATTTTCAAAGTTTGGAATGTCCGCTTTCCTAAAGCCTCACCTCCGACCAATAAAATTTTAAGATTCGTCAGCTTTTCCAATCCGCCACCCTCCACGTCTAAAAGCTGATTCAGTCTTGACGGTGTTAATTGGACGACGTCGATACTCTGAGATTCAATGATTTCTTCCAACTTATCGATATCATTGGGTAGAATAATCACTGTCATTCCAATGGTTAGAGGCGCAATCAGTTCGAGCACCGAAATATCAAAGCCAAAATTTGTAGTGGCTGCAATACGATATTTCGGGCTAAAGCGAAAAACAGGATTTAAATTTTTGAAGAAAGAGACAAGGTTAGCATGCTCAACCATAACTCCTTTCGGTAAACCGGTCGACCCGGAAGTATATATAACATAAGCGAGGTTATCAGGAGAAAAGTTTGATGGCAATGGCGCCTGAGTATTCCACGACCTTGGGCAGGTGACATCAACCATTGATCCATAAAAAATGGAAGATAACATTTTTATCCCAAGAGTATCTCCCACAAGAAATTTACATCCCGTGTCATTTAACATATACTCCAATCGCTCCTGTGGATATTCGGGTTGCAATGGTACATAAGCACCACCGGCTTTCAAAATACCCAAAATTCCTATTATCATCCACTCTGAACGACCAAGACACAACGCCACTAGGGTTTCCTTCTCTACACCTAAACCTCTAAGATGCTCGCCCAATCGCATAGCTAAAGAATCGACTTGAGAATACGTTAGCCTCTTGTTTTCAGAAATAATGGCAATTTCGTTCCCAAAGTGTGCAACGGCTTTATTGAAAAGGTCGATGACAGATTTGCCATCCATTTCCAAATTTGACGCTGCCTTCTGAGTGGACGACACAATGCGTTCTTTCGCTAAACTCTCTAGAATTTGTTTGACTGAAAGCTCTGGCTTTTCAATGGCAGTGAAGAGAATATTTCTGAAATGGTCCATATACTGGTCCACAATCGGTTCAAAATACTTATCACACTTAAAATCGAGGCGGATTTTCCCTCCATCTCCCTTTTCTACAATTGACAGGCTTAAATCATATTGTATATCACCAACATTTGATCCTTTGATTTGAAAATTTTTATTTTCCTTTAGCCCTTTAAGTTCAAGCTCATGGATTCCCTCTCTGAACATATTAAAGATTGCAGAGATCGGTATGCTGGCCGCATTTCCGGGTTGGAGTGCATAGTGTCTCACCAATTCTTCGAAACTGACTTCTCCATTTTTCAACGTGAGCATTAGGTCGTTGTTTACATCCTGTAGTAAATCTAAAAAGCTGCTATCCCACCTAACTGTTTGAATATGCATAACACGTTTGGCAAACAGACCAATAATATCGTCATAAATTTTTCTGGGAAATCCACGACCATGGACCATATTGCCTACCGTGATGGGACCATCCTGTTCGAATATGGAAAGAAAGGTGAAATAGGAAGCGAGGAATATCGATGATAGTAAGACTCTCTTTTTTAAGGATAAAGTCCTCGCTTTGACAATTATACTCTCTGGAATTACAGATTCTATTGAGTATATATTTTCACCGTTAGGTGTATGAAAGAAATTTATAGGTTTTAAAGGTATCGACAACTTGTTGGACCAATATTCGAATTGCTCGTGGTATTCTGGCAATGCTCTGATTTTACGCTGTTGCTCTGCGTATGTAAAATACGGCAACTTTGGCTCCTCCACTTTAGAGCTTTTCATTCCCACAGTGTGCAATGTATTATAATGGTGAGCTATTTTTGACCAGAAGATAGACATGGATTCGTTATCGGTAATGATATGGTTCATATTTACCATTAGACACCAACGTGTACCAAAATTCATTACCTTAAACCTCAGCAAAATTTCAGATTCGTAATCAAAATCATATCGTTCTTCCTGATGCAAGGTGTCTCCGATGACTTTCATCATTTCTCTATCATCCATTTCACTGTAGGAATGTATCTGAAAGGATTTGTTTATATCGAAAGCTTCCTGGACGATCTGACATATCTGATCTCGTTCAATAAAAAAATTTGTGCGCAGGACTTTCTGTTCGTTAATCACCCATAAAAGAGCATGCTGAAGAAGATGGGTATCCAATAGCCCTTCAAAAATTTTATAATCGATGAAGTTCCAATAAGAAACACCATATTTTGCAGCGTGGAACCATACTCCCTCTTGCTGTAGCGAACATGGAAAGATTCTCTTAGGATTATTATCTTTCATTTATGAATTATTTAGAAGTTCTTTAGGAATTGAGAAAATCGGTTAATATTCCTCCGGTCATAGGAGAAATCCGTGAAAAAAACTTGGTAAAACGTCTTCGGTGAATTTTTAATACGAAAAGCCAATCTTATCTTTCCCTAAGACATCTTTAACCTTCTCAGCAATAGTTTTAGAGACAAAATCCCCAAATAAAATTCCCTTTCTTGTTGGAACTAGTTCATCCCAGTTATTTTCAATATAACCTTGACCAATCAGGCTATTAATATGTTCAGGAATAAGTTCAAAGTAGTCAAACCCAAATTTATTAATGAATTCCGCCTTAGAGTAGGATACCAAACGGGAGGCGCAAAGTAAAAGCTCCTTGATAATCTTGTCCTTGTAAGTAAGCTTATAAGATCTGTATATCGGCATTTCCCCGTCACTGACCTTCTTCGAATAGGCAGGTAGGTTATTCAAATTTTGATAATTAAAGCCATTTATATTCCCGAATGATGAATTGCCATAAGCGACGAGGTCCTCTCCTCTCCAGGTATTTTCGGCATAGAAATGCTTAGAGCCGTCCTTCGTAAAAGCAAAATTTGTCCATAACTCATACTGATTCTCATAGATAATATTAATTGCTTCCGTCATAAATGCTATCTCCTCGTCTTTAGAAGGCAGAACAATATCGTTCTTATGGACTCCCTTCTGAAAAAAAACTGTATTGGCGTAGGTTTTCATTTTATAGATGGTCAGCATATCGACCTGCAAACCGAGTGCAGTGTTTACAGATTCCCTCCATGTTGTCATCGTTTCGCCTGCCAGTCCACTTAGTAGGTCTATATTTAACTTAAAACTATTATAATCCTGAACTAGCTTTACAGAACTAACTGCCTGTTGGCTTGTATGCTTTCTGCTACTCAGCTTAATTATTTCATCGTTAAAAGATTGAACTCCCATGCTTATACGATTTATACCGCAGTCTCTGTACCAGGAAAGTTTCGTCGCGGTAAACGTCCCTGGTTCGGCCTCAAAAGTGAATTCCGCTTCGGCAATATTATGGTATTTATTCAACGTCTCAACTAAAATATTCAATTGGCGTTCAGTAAGAACAGAAGGGGTGCCTCCACCAATATATACAGCATTAACTTTCCGGTTTGTTAGAGCAAACCTTTCACTCACTATCTTTATCTCGGCACAAACACTCTGTACATATTGGTCAACCTGATCCTTCGATTTGATCAGCTCCTTCATATAAAAGCAAAAATCGCAAATCTGTATACAAAATGGTATATGAATATAAATGTTGATTCCTTTTGGTTGTTGCACTTCAAGGTTATGTGCGCTGGACCAATATTTAAAAAAGGGATAGTTGGTATAAAACTCGTCTCGCGAGGGCTCTCCCAAAGTTGATAGATGGGTAGAAGAAAGGTCGCTTGGGACCTCCATAACCGACGATTCAATTCTCTTTTCTTCCATAATTATTATGATTTAAAGCCTGACAATAGATTATTTTGTTACAATAAGTTAGATTCAGTTTATTTCCTAGCCGTAATTATCATTGACTTGGCGTAGCTGTCATATGGATTTCCACCGAAATCTCCGAAGACGTTAATATCTCTAAAGCCAATTTGAAAAAGATAAGTAGTTAATTCTTTTGCTGAATATAAACGATGGGCAACAGTAATCTGCTTAGGGCCGTCGTTGTCAAAGATTGTTCGCTTACAGATAAGCTTGTTCCAGTCATCGACAATCCTACTTTCCGCGACCACTTTCTTACCATCCTCTTCAAATTCCTCATTTTCCTTAAAATTTCTTGCTATTACTTCTTTCCCTAGTAACTCCATTAAGAAAATGCCATTTTGCTTAAGGCTCGAATGAACATTTCGAAGTACCTGTAGATCCTCCTCGATGGTGTCCATATAACCAAACGAAGTACATAGGTTAACGATCAAGTCAAAACTGTTAGGTGCGCAAAAGTCTCGCATATTTTCTCGAATGAAAGTAATATCCAACCCTTCTTTTTCTGCCTTAAGCTTTGCTGTATCCAAATAATCTTTGGTTATATCTACCGCTGTTACCTGATAGCCTTTTCGTGCAAACTCCAAGGCGTGTCTTCCAATTCCGCAACACAAGTCAAGGATTTTCCCGGAATTTGGTATTTGCCCAATTAACTTTAATATCCTAGCAACCTCAAGAAATGTTAATTTGATCAAGTGTTTATTGAAAATGATCGATTTTCTTAATACCCAATCATTTTCACGTTCATACCAAGTAGGTTCTTTATTTTCCTTCATAGCTATTATTTTATATGTTCCAATAAGCTTTGGATTGTTTCATTCAATGCACTATTAATCATTCTTTCTCCAAGTTGGCGATAGTTTTCCAAGATAATTTCTAAATCCGACTCTGTGTAATAACTATTGTTAGATGTCAGCCTACCATCAATTTTGTTAGCTTTGTCAAAAAGTGAAAAGGAGAGGCGTAGGTTTTCTTTACTTCTAGTAGTTAACACCATCTTTAATTTGGCATCTCCTATCTGATAATTATCTCTAATAAATTGATACCCAAAAAAATAAATAAGTGGGTTGCCAGCACCACCTCTATTTTCTAATAAACGTTTATTTATCTCCTCAAAGGGATATTGAGAGTGGTAAATTACATCTGAAATAAGTTGGCCGGTGTCCTTTAAAAATTGAAACACCGTCTTAGAAAGATCAATTGATACCGGCAAAAACACCAAGTTTGAAAATAAACCCAACCTAGCCATTTCATTTCCCCTGTTTCTATTACTGACGGGAAATAATATTGCAAACTTTTTATTTCCAGTTATTTTCGCTACGGTGACGGCATAAACCGAGAAAAGGAATTGAAACCTGGACAGTCCATTTTTTTGCAAAAAAGTCTTACCTTTATTCTCCAAAACCAATGCAGATAGATCTCCAAGTATGCATGAGCTATCGAGGTTTTTGTTGTTAATCAAAACTTCAGTAAAATAGGATTGATCCTTCGCAATATTATCCCAAAATTCTATATCCGTTGTGCGAAATATTATTCCCTGTCTGCGAAAGTCATGAACCAAAGACATGGGCGTTCCATTTTTATTTGGACGTATTCCATACCGTGTACACAATTTGTCAACAAATATGCCCAACGAATCGCCATCTGCTATAACGTGTGAAATTTCAACATGTAAAAACCTTCGTCCATTGGGCAGCAGTAGAACATTCAGTTCAATCAATGGTGGCTCGCTTAGATTAAAGCAAGTTGTATAATTTTCTACCTCAGAATTGAGATTATTAGATTGGCAATATATGGTCTTAACCTTCAGTTCAATTTTCTCACAAATTTCGTAGTAGACCTTGCCCCTTTTTGAAAAGAAGATTTTTCGTAATTCAGGTTCTTCGTTCAATATAGACTGTACGCTTTTTGAAAGCATATCGATGTCTAAGTTTCCTTCTATTTCTAGCGTAGTCGCAGTCACAGGAAAAGGAATGTTTCGGTTTAGACGGTTCTGATAAAATAGCAATTGTTGTGATGGTGTAGCTTCTCTATCAGTATGAGATGGAAGTGCACGGGAAGTTGCGCTATCAGAATCCTGCATATTGTTGCTTATCAGTTCTGCCATCGAAACTATTGTGAGATTTGGGAAGAGATCGCTCGATATAAGTGACAACCCAAACTCATCATTGATCAAAAAGGCCAATTTGATTAACAATAATGAATTTCCACCCAGCGAAAAAAAATTGTCATTTACGGATATTTGGTCTTCTCCTAACACCCTTTTCCAAAGTTCAATCAATTTGGTTTCGATAATACTTTGTCTTCCTTCATCTGATGCGATAAAGTTAGCCTGTGCGCTTACCATTTTCTTTAAAGACATTAGATCTGCCTTATTATTATTTGTTAGTGGAATTTTGTCTAACACGATAAAAGTGTTGGGTAGCATGAAGGCCGGTAACATCTCACTGATCATCCTTTGAATATGTTCCTTTTCAAATTCCATTTTTTTAACAACGTAAGCTATGATAACCTTTTGTCCAGCAAGATTTTCATTAGGTAGAACGAGGCATTCTTTTACGAGACCTGTCTGCCTAATTGCACTTTCAATTTCCGAAAGTTCAATTCGGTTGCCATTGATTTTAATCTGGTTATCTATCCTCCCCAAAAATTGAATCTGTCCATCTATCAATCGTTTCACCACATCTCCTGAACAATAGAATCTTAACTTTTGATTACCTATATTTATATTGATAAACTTTTGAGAATTCAATTTATCCCGCTTATAATATCCCCTACATACCTGTGGACCGCCGATAAGCAATTCGCCTACCTTAACATTTCGATCATGATCTAACGAATCCATATTTCGAATGAACAATTGTGTACCGGATAGCGGATGGCCAATCGGAACAACGTCAGCGTGTTTAAAGCTATCTTTAGTAAATTTGTATGTAATGACCCCAATCGTCGTCTCTGTGGGACCGTAGTGATTATACATTGAGCACCCTAATGGCAAATTTGAAAATGTTTTTTTTGCTAAGGAAAAAGAGAGGTTTTCTCCCCCTATAATCAGACATTTTTTTGGCAATAGCCTTTGAAAGCAACTGTCGTTACTAAAAAGATCCAATAAAGACGGTGTTATTTTATAGCAATCGATATCTTTATCTTCCAGCTCTGTTTTTAGATCTTTTAGACTGGTCTGTTTTCTGAGGTCACACAATAGCAGATTTTTACCGAAGGCCAGTGCACAAAATAGCGCAGTATTACCGGCGTCAGCTGCAAGTGTGCTCAGCACCGCAAAACTGTTACAACGATTAAATTGAAAACGCACATAGATAGCTTTACAATACTGGATTAGTTGCGAGTGCTCCAGCATAACACCTTTCGGTCCGCCACTTGATCCCGAAGTATAAATAATATAAGCTAAATCTTTGAGCTTTGGTCTATCAACAGCATACTCGGATAAAACCAGGTTGTTTTCTAACGGCTTGTTTTCTAACGGCTCATTTTCTATGTATATAACTTCAGCATGACTTAATAAAGCGTCTGGGACACAACCCTTATTTGATATAATGATAGTGCTATCTTGATCGTCGAGTATGTATTGGATCCGTTTTTTTGGAAAGTCTATGTCAATCGGAACATATGCAGCCCCGATTTTAAATAGCGCGACAATAGCGGTAACAAGGTCGATCCCAGTTGGCAGTATTACCGGGACGGCTGTATTCCTAGTTATTCCTTTACTTTTTAATTTTGCGGCAAGTTGGTTTGATTTCAAATGCAAGTTCCGAAAAGTAATCGAATCTTTTCCACTATAAATAAAAATGTCATCTCGGAATTGATGTTCCAAGAAGTGATCCAAAACTGTCCCTGACGTTTCCACAGACTCATTAATCAAATGTTCCATTGCTTCACCTATTGATATCGATTCTTTAAATGGTTATTGATTAGTTGACATGCCTCCTTTTTATATTCTCGAGATAACAATTTGGTTCTGAGGTAGTCCATTCGCAAGCAATATTTTTTATAATCATTTGAAATTCTTGTTATGGCTTGCTGCAAACTGTCAGAATTGAAGCCGGAAAAGGATAACTTTATGCCGATTCCAAGTTCTTCGACAATTCGAGCGTTCATTTCCTGCTCAGGTATTGCAGGAATGATAATCAACGGTGTCATAGCTGATATCGCTTCCTGAATACTTGCCATTCCGCCCCTGGAAACAAAAATTGATGAATATCTCAATTCTTCATTTTGTGACGCATATGACAGTAGTTCAATTTTATCAGGTAACACTCCAAATGATGATACGTCAATTTGATTGCCAATAACAATTTTTCCATGTTTGTTTATAGATGATAGTGCGGTAATGCACTCGCTATAGAACTCTCTGTCTCCATTAAAGACTGTTCCCATTGATATGTATATTCTATCTCTTTCTTTTACCGGTATAGGTGTTTTTCTCTCCAAATCCGGATATCCAAAAAAATGAAAGCTAGAATTAAGGATATTTTTTTCCGGTTGAAAATCAGGCAATGTGAATACGAGATTTAAATCTCCACTATTTACAAATAGATCCCAAATATCATAACTCGCCTCCTCCAGACGGAATCTTGATATCAGTTGGTCAAGTTTCCGTGATAGAGTTATCAATTGCTTAACATTGTCAAAAGAATCTGTGCGTTCTGTTTCCAGCTTTTTAAGGAACGGCAACATGATTCTTTTATCTAAAACAAAAGTTGTAAAAAGGGTTATTGAAGGAAGTGAAGATAGGGAGCTAATAAAACGCCCCCAGCAAGCTAAGTGAGAATAAATAATGTAATCAGGTTTCTCCCGCCCTATCTCTTCCGTTAAAAAGTTTTCAAGATTGATGGCAGTATTTAGTAAGCCTTCGCCTAGTTCCCAAAATCCTTCGCCCCGATTTACTTCTGTGGAATAATATATCAATGCATCTCTTGGGTAGCTCCGAAATATCCAGTTTATGTCATCTTCTTTTGGCTTAAACTCCTCCGTATTATAATAAATCATTTCATGACCATTTTGCACAACTTCTCTGATGACAGGCAAAAGAATTTTTGTTACACTATATGAAGGAAGACTTAAAAACAAACCTTTCATCTTTGAAATTTTATCCTCAGCAATTATTTTAACGGTTCGTTCAACTTTTGCTTTTCTACGATATAAGAGGCTAGGCTGTTAACGTTTTCGAACAAAGATGCGCTCATTTCATCCTCCTCTATAGTTATTCCAAATTGCTTTTCAATTTCAATAATAAAATTCACAATTGTGATGGAATCCATGCCGAGTCCATCGTCGTACAAGGAGATATCATCAGTGATGTCTTCTCTATTGATCAAAAGTCCCAAATCGTCGCTAATAATTCTTTTAAGATTCTCTTTGGTTAAATCTATTTCATTCATGATTTTCTGATTTTTTGCTCTATAGTTGTCGTGCTATTTTCTTTATTTTCATTCGGTCGGGCTTCCCAGTGGCCGTTAAGGGCAAATTGTTCAGATTGATTAGCCGATCCGGCCTACAATAAGTGGGCAAATTCCGAGTGCAAGCCTGTAATATGGATAACTCTATTTCTTGGTGGTCATTCACTTTGGTATACACGGCTATCAACTCGTTTCTGATCTTTTGTTCGTCCTCACGTTCAAATACTATTACCTCCGCTACGTCTTTACAATGGTTCTTTATTGATATTTCAAGCTCTTCAATTGAAATCAGAAAGCCTGATCGATTAAGTATATTATCGGTCCGTCCTATCACTTTGAATCGATCTGCTCCCATTCTTGATCCCAGATCTTTTGTGCTGTACATTTTACCAATTGCCAAAGTCGGAATTGATTCCCCAGTCTGATCGACATATTCTTCAAAACCAGAAGGATGCGAGCAGCGTATCTCGCCTTGGTTTCCTCCACCAGAAAACGATATTTCAACACCTTTTAGCGGAACAAAAACACCTTCACTTCTCAACTCTAGGGTATGTGCAGGCATCGTCGTTGCGACAGCTCCAAGCTCGGAAGACCCGTATAGATTAATTAAAAGACCATACCGTTCCTCAAATTGAATATAATCTTGAGGCGAGATTTTTTCCCCGGCACAGATAAACCTTCGTTTACCTAGGTCCTTACCCAATCGAATTAGCATTTTTGCTTGGGTAGGTGTAATGTACAGTAGATCAGGATTGAACTTACGAATCTGTTCATAGATTTTCAGAATATTTCCACCATCGACAATTTTTATTATCGCGTTGGCAATAAGCGACGGTAATAGTCCAGCTCCAAGACCGTACATGTGAAACGCTGGAACACATATCAGAACTCTACATTTCGAACTAAGTTCAAATCTGTCTATGCAGCCTGCAGCATTTTGAAGCAACTTATCGTGCGTATAACGTATAATTTTTTTATCCCCTGTACTGCCAGATGTTGCAAAATAGACGGATCTAGGTTTTCCGGCGGAAAGCTCGCGAAGCTTTAAATCACTAGAAGGTTCAATGATAACTTCATGATGATTTTTTGAAGCAACATGATGATTTTTTTCTGGAATTGTAATGGTATGACTACAAAAACTTGGAATCTGGCCATTGACCGAATAGGAAGAGGACACATAAAAACTCTTTTCATTAGCTAAAAGATATAGGAGAAAAACTGTAAAGGAAATCTTATTCGACCCCATAAGCGCCATGCATCCATTAAGTTTACCAACATCGTATGACCTATCGATAATAGAAAATAAGTCGGGAATATCCTTATATCTAATTGATTCCACCTCATCAGAGATAATATTGCTGGATGACAGTTGTAAGTAGCTTTTAAATAGTTCAGTTATCATAAATTCTGCTTAACGTTTCAAGACCATAATATTCCTCGATTACTCCCAGTTTGTTGTTGCCGATCCAGTATTCATACTTTTTTTCAAAAATCGGAGAATTAAAGCAGTTTAGTTTCTGTTGGATATGTTCGTTGGATATCTTGTTTACCTTAACCATTTTCTTTTGGATAGAGTCCTGACCGTTCAACAAATAAAAAATTTTTCCAATAGGTGTTTTTCCTTCGATTAAGTCCAAATACGCGCGATCAGTTAGTTTTGATTTTCGCAACTTGCTTATGCAGTAAAGGACAGGATTCTCTTGTTGCGAAAAGAATAGTACAACTTCCCTCAATAGCCAGATTTCTCCCCCCATAAGTTCTTCCGTCTGACTAAGCGTACAAACATGCAGATTCTTACCTGACAGTTTCTCGAGAAAAAAGGTCGTTGATAGCGTTAGTTCAGCTAAATCTTTTAGGATTCTTTGTAAGTCTAAAGCGTCTTTGAATATAGTCATTATTAAGTGTCTATAGGTCTTAAATTTATTATTGTACTATAGCGATTAGGCAGGTTAGTCTCGTTTGGTTAAAGCTATCGCTACTGTCTTTCCTTTTTCTATAAATCAATTGCCACCTGTAAGAGAATGACAGCATATTACTCTTTTTTTAAAGGATTTTACATTTGGTTAGAATATGTAAACATTGATATCTGATCAATAATAGTTCAAATACAATTGAAATTTAATATTGAAAATTAAGAAAAACAACTCCATGGAGAGACAACTATTTAAATGAGCCTTAATTTTATTTGAACTTGGAGAATTCCTATGTAAAAAAATATTGCTTTTTCATATCACCACCAATATTTTACATAACAAATGGGCGGTTATATCGGTAGATATTGTTTATATTGGTTTGCCACAATATTTAATTTATTCTAGCTTAATTAAAATGTCTAGATATTTAAAAAGGATTGTATGTTAAGTTGTTATATTGTTGAAGATGATTTGGATTCTATCGAAATATTAGAAGACTATATAGAAAAAAGCTTAAATCTTGTTTCTTTGGGTCATGAAACTGATCCAAGAAAAACATTGGAGCTATTCACTTCATCTGAAAATTTACCGGATGTTACATTTTTAGATATAGAACTTCCGAATATATCTGGTATTGATCTTGCAAGAATAATAAAAGACAAGACTTTAATCGTGTTCGCTACAGGGTATAATAATTTTGGAACTGAAGCCTTTGAATTAGGTGCAATAGACTATCTCAAGAAACCTTTTAGTTACGAAAGATTTCTTTTAACATTGTCAAAAATTCATCAGTATTTCGCGACAAAAGAGCTCAACGAGAAAACAAAGCACATTTTTCTTCACATTAAGGAAAATAAAAAAACGCTCAAGGTAAAAGTGAACTTAGAAGACATTATTCGTATACAAGGACTTGGTAATTATCTACAAATCTTCACGCATTCAGAGCGGAATTATATCTATTACGGCAAGCTTTCAGATATTCAGTTTGTTTTACCCAGAGATTTTGTCAGGACTCATAGGTCCCATATAGTAAATCTAAAATATGTAGAAATTATTGATGGAAATAATGTTGTACTAAGAAATGGAGTCAGTATTCCGATAGGAGAAAAGTTCAAACAGAATCTTGGATGATTCATAGTGACGAAGAATATCGATAATTTGTTGTAAAAAACCGAGTTATTACTTTTCTCCTGGTGGCAAATGATATCGATAATTATTCCTGCCATCTCTTATATCTGACATAGCCTAGGACTTTTAGGGGTTTTATAAATATATTATATATTCTTCATTTTTTTGAGGCTAATTATCTGGCAATACCGAAATAACCATCCAATACCAGGTTCTCGCCAGTAGATTGATCGATTTCTTTCCGGCCGATTAAGATAGGTATCGAAGTGCCGCAATATTAATCGGCATTTTAAGATAGCGTTTACTTGCCACATCTGCGTATTCCAGGTCTGTATCCGATCCATCATTACTTTCATCGGCTCTCTTTAGTAACATCCCGGCTATCAAAGCGCCCGATATCTTATTTTCTTTACCCATTTCAGTCCAATATTATTGTGTCCACTTATCAAATTCATTTACTGAACTCACATCTATGATATCCATTAACGACAAAGTCCTATGCAACATAGACAGTACCTGTTTCCGGAACATAGGCTTCGATAATTTTGCGGCCAGCGGCAACCGCCATTGCCACCCTGTAATATCCATCAATTACCAGACTCTCTGTGTAAGGTCCGTGCGTCAATCGCTTTCCGATCAGTATAGGAGGCGCCTGGCCTTCCATGGGGCCGATATCATATCTATCCTCAATAAATGAATGAAGTTCAATATCCTGCCGTCTCAGTTCTTCAATATCAACTTTCATTTTAATATAGCGTTTTTCTGCCACTTCCGCATAGAAGAGGTCTTCCTTTACGGCCTCTATATCCCACTGTTCCGTAGCCAGAATTACACTAACTATATCCGCTCCCGAAATCCATTCCATTTCAATCTTCTTTTTCATACTTCACCGCTTTATATTTTCAATTTTTCTTCACTATCAGATGCCTTAATGCGGGATCATTGATCATTCTCTCCATCTCCGCAGAAACAATATCCTTTACATCCTGTCTGATCTGTTCATAATTTGCCTTTACCATTGCACCATCCACCTGTCGAATTACCGGTATGGGAGCATACGCCTTCTCCTCTGCTTCTATGGCATCAAAATCATTTTGTATTTCACAATGGAAGGCTTTCAAGGGTATTTTTTGCTGGGGTGTATCTGCCACCATCCCTACAAATTCCCTGGATGAAAGCGCCGCTATTTTAGACGCAGGAACTGCATATTCAAGCTGTTTATTCCTGCTAATGAAAGTATCCCGCTATTGATCGAAAGGCTCTCACGATCCTGCATGATCTTTCCGGTCTGTTCAGATAGCTGTTTCGCAGTATCCCCCGTCACCTGCCCTGAGATCACATTCCCTACGATGCTCATGATAACATCGGCCTGTTCTTTCCCATAATCTTTGCGTAATTGACTGGCATCCTGAACACCCAGAACACAGCTGATCAGATTCGATCTCCCGGTACTGATCGTAGGTATTACGTCTGTTGTCAGCGTGGGAAATTCGTCGAAGATGAGCATGGATTTAAGCTTCTTTTTTTTATTGATGATCTTTAGTAAGCGGTTCGTATAAAGGGAAAGAACCGCTCCGTAAACCTGGATTTTCAACGGATTATTTCCCATACAGATTACCTTAGGATGTTCCGGATTATTGATATCTAAAGAGAAATCACTACCTGACAACACATAATACAGTTGTGGCACTTTCCGCTCCCCCCTGCTGACGGCGGGCCTCAACGGGTGAAGCTGATGGGCGAGGCCTACGTGAAGGTTCCGCCGAGGGATGGAAAGGTAAGGTCCGTCATGGAAACGTCCAACAGCCTGATAGCATGTGGCAATGGAGACTTTAGCGTCGTGGCAGTGAAGGGCTATACCAGGACGGTACTC
This sequence comes from Olivibacter sp. CPCC 100613, assembly GCF_036959255.1. NCBI lineage: Bacteria > Pseudomonadati > Bacteroidota > Sphingobacteriia > Sphingobacteriales > Sphingobacteriaceae > Olivibacter > Olivibacter sp. CPCC 100613. The sequence continues at coordinate 15,611 of NZ_JAWMTI010000016.1, read as the reverse complement.
ATGGGCGGCAAGCTATCACTAAGGAGCCGAATGGAAAAACGACAGCTCGAACTGGATTGTTACGGTGCTTTGGGCGTTGTTGCCAGCTATCGGAAAAAAAACAGCAACGTTTCAACGGATTCCCTCACCTATTCGCCCTATGGCAATCCGAGCGGGGAACTGACCTGGACAAAGGCGGTCCGGACATATCGGGATGTACCGTTGCGGCAATTCGTAACCGAGGCGAGCCGCTGGCAAGGGTTCCGCGTGGAAAACATCTACTGTATCCCGGCTGATGTGCGCATCAGCATATCGGTATGCTACAAGGCTCCGATGAACGAGGTGTTCGCGGCAATACGCGAAAAAGGTGTGATGATGTACGAGCGACAGGGGATGGTGAGCTTCTGCAGGCCGAAGAAAGAAAACCATGCAGCGGTGGTAAAAGTCATCGGCCGATATGCTCAATGATCTGCCCACAAAAATATATCCGTCAATATAGAGCAATACGTCATATGAACCGTCCATGATTAAATAATCATTAAACACACAAGGGAATGATTATTTTAATCTTGGTAAGCTCCCTCTGACCGCTAAAAAGCAAAATATAAGCAGATGAAAAGGAAAGGCAAGAAAAAATCATTAGGCGGGGATACAAAGGTAACGCAACGGAAAGCATTCTATGCACGTATCCGCACCATCTGCGACAAGATGGTGGGCGGGAATTACTTTGACCTGTTCCCTGAAAGCAGTCTGCGTCTGATGTTTGCCCACCGATACCCGCCTATCAAGGTGATCTTGAATGGTAGACGGGTAATGACAGATGACGAAGCCATGAGGTACAGGCGCTCGCTGGTGAAACTGTTTTCCGACAGGTACGTGGAGACGTTCACGGGTGAGCGCATTAGCTATACCCGCTTTCTCACCGATGCGCTGGTCCTCATCCACCATGTACAATATGGCATAAACAACAGGTTCAGGGGCGCATCGGCACTGATACGGGCTTTTGCGTCCTATTTCACGGATAGCGATTGGTACAAAGGGCGGAAAGAGGAGGCATTGCAGCTGATGGGCGTGGCAGACCTGCAGTTATACGACTTTTACCGTGGTACGGTCAGGAGCCGATGGCATGGCTGTAATAAGCCCCGGCCAGCGAAACGTTATCCGTGTGTACCGTCTGCCCCACCAGACCAGCCTATTGGACATTGAAGGAAAGAAGCGGGTGATTACCAAACTGGGTATCCCTGGCCAAAGGGAGATAAGGGTCTTCGACCGGCCTTTGCTACATCCGGGCGAGTTGGGTTTTGAGAGGATGGATGGCAGCGTCGCCTTGCCCCTCTATGCACAGCAACATGCCTTCAACCGCTTCGAGGAACGTACTTCTTTCCCCGCCCGGCTATGTGCAGACAATTCTCACAGACCTGTTCACGAACGGTAAGCCACATTTCCGGTATTATGAGGGTCGTTCCCTGCTGGAATGCTACATAGGTAAGCACAAGGTGGGCTATTTTGTCATCACGCCCCATGACGGCAAATGGGTGGTGCGCACGTTCCTGTTCCTCACCAATGACGGCACACCGGAGGGCCGCAAGCTGGCAGACCTAACCGACTGGCAACGCATGGACAGAAAATACCTGATGGTAGACAGGATGGATGCATTCCTTGCCTACAATATCTCGGGCGATGCAGGGCTGCGCAAGCTGTTCGTCAAGGCCGGTTGCGGCTCGCTGCTCCGTTTTGCGGAAGAGCTTGCTGCCCTAATGGGGATAACGCCTGATAGCGCCGATTACATCTATAGGTACATGAGCAAGGTAAGGTAATTTCTCTCTGTTCCTTTATCGAAAGCCTTGTCGTATTTATGGTTCACAGCTTGCAAATACATTTAGTTCTCACTAAGCCGCGGACTGTCGTCCTACATCGGCACGTACACTACCGAAAAATTGGTATACATCGGCTGACGATATTAAATAAATATTTCACATATTTTGCGGTCGACACCGCGCTGAACCNTTCTCACTAAGCCGCGGACTGTCGTCCTACATCGGCACGTACACTACCGAAAAATTGGTATACATCGGCTGACGATATTAAATAAATATTTCACATATTTTGCGGTCGACACCGCGCTGAACCCATGTTTGAGTGAGGCCTTAAACCATCACTACATTCTACAGCTAAATATACGAGCATGAACACCATCCGGCCGAAAAACACAAAAGCCTGCAAATAAATATTTGCAGGCTTTTGTGTTTTTCGACTTAAAACGCGTAGCGGGGAGCAGGATCGAACTGCCGACCTCAGGGTTATGAATCCTGCGCTCTAACCATCTGAGCTACCCCGCCATTTTTACCCTTTCTCGTTTGGGTTTGCAAATATAGTTTATTTTCCTTTTCTTTAGAAAAAAAGTTAAAAAAGTATTTTAGAACACAATTATTATCCTAAACCATTATGGCAGAAAAAAGGAAAATGCAGTTGGAATATGAAATAAAATCTTCTCCTAAAATATTATACTCGTTTATAAGTGAGCCAAATGGGTTAGCGCAATGGTTTGCCGATGACGTTATATATCGGGACAACAAATATCATTTCGTATGGGACGATGAAACGCACCCTGCTAAATTGCTGACGGCCCGTGAAAACAAGAGTGTAAAGTTCGCTTGGTTAGACGATACCCCTTACTATCTTGAATTGGAAATTTTGCAGGATGAACTAACAAATGACGTGGCGCTCGCCATTACCGACTTTGCTGCTGAGGAGAATGAAGCTGAAAGAAAACTGATATGGAACAATCAGATTAAATATCTTTTAAGTGTACTTGGTGCATAATTTTCGTAACTTTGTAAAAGATTTCGCTGCAATCAAATTGAGGGCGAGTATAGATGGAGAAAGGTTATTGGCTTGTTGTTTTTCTAGCACATATCTTAGCTGAGAGATACCGGAGCTTTAACATCGTTAAGCCAGCAAATTATTTTATTCAATGAAAAAGGTTCACGTACTGGTATTAAAGGCTTTTTTTAAACCTTTTATAGTCACATTTTTCATTGTAATGTTTGTGTTGTTAATGTTATTTCTATTCAAGTACATTGACGACCTTATTGGCAAGGGTTTCGAGTGGTATGTGATCTTAGAACTTTTATGGTATGCCTCAGCCGCTCAGATTTCAATGGCAATGCCTTTAGCGATGCTTTTATCCTCCATCATGACTTTTGGTAATTTAGGCGAAAGTTATGAATTAGTTGCCATAAAGGCCGCAGGCATTTCTCTTCGTAAAGCCATGATGCCTCTTATTATTCTTGTTAGCCTTATCAGTATTGGTTCTTTCTTTTTTAGTGATTATATTCTTCCGGTCACTAATCTAAAAATGGGATCACTCTTATATGATGTAAGAAATAAAAAAGCTGATTTTCTAATTAAGGATGGGATCTTTAACAGCAGCATACCGGGTTATTCTATTCGTGCGCGAAACAAAAGCAAGGACGGTACCATATTATATAATCTGATTATTTATCAACATGGTAACATCTCAAGAGGAACGAACGTATTATTGGCAAAAGAAGGTGTCATGTACAACTCGCGTGATAACAACTATATGATCCTAAAGCTGAAGGACGGTGTTCGCTATGAAGAGACAACTGCCGGCGATCGCTCTTACAATCCAAGACAACAGTTTACTCGTTATTATTTCGATCAAACAGAACAAAAGTTTGATATGTCCACCTTCCAGATGAAAAGAACAGATGAAGATCTTTTCAAAAGTCATTCGATGATGCTTAACTTGAAGCAACTTAGTTATTATACCGACTCTACGACAAAAATGCTCGATAGTATTCGAGGGAAAATTTTCAATGAGATTAAGTCGAACTATAAAATATTCAACAGTTATCAAGCGGCTCAAAACAAGCCAGCGACAGCAGGTGGAGCTTTAAAAAACTATAGTCAATCATTTGAAGAAATAATTCCTGCCGATAAGCGCGTTGTCGCTGTTAATAATTCACTCAATGATATCCGATACATTAAAGAGGTATTGGACATGAAAGCAAAATCTGATAAAGATTTTGATCTGTCTATTGTTCGCTATATTTTGGAGTATCACAAAAAATTCACCTTAGCAGTCTCTTGCTTATTACTATTTTCTATTGGCGCTCCACTTGGAGCCATTATTCGAAAAGGAGGTTTAGGTCTGCCTGTCGTAATGGCTATTATATTCTTTCTCATTTACCATATTATTTCTACCGTCGCGGAGAAATCAGCTAAGGAGGGGAATATTGATCCTGTTTTAGGAACTTGGACAGCCATCATTGTTTTAACACCTCTCGGCGTATTTTTAACCTATAAAGCTGCAACCGATTCGTCTATTTTCGACGTGGAAAGCTATAAACTAGCCATCAACAGGTTTTTTGGAAAACTTGGAAAACTATTCCAAAAGAAATTCGGTCGGAAACAGCCTGTTCAAAAGACATGACGCTCTCATTATAGAGGTCTACATAAACACACTTATCTTTGCATTACGTAACATTACAATACACGAATGGATTTTCATCTAAACACGATCGAAGAAGCGATCGAAGATATTAAAGCAGGTAAGGTTATCATTGTCGTAGACGATGAAGACCGCGAAAATGAAGGAGATTTTATAGCAGCTGCCAGCAAGGCCACCCCAGAAGTCATTAACTTTATGATTACACATGGCAGAGGACTGGTTTGCGTTCCCTTAACAGAGCAACGATGTCAGGAACTTGAATTGAAGCCAATGGTAGGGCAAAATACCGCTGTATATGAAACCAATTTTACCGTATCGGTCGATCTACAAGGGTATGGATGTACAACCGGAATTTCAGCGTCCGACCGCTCCAAAACTATTAAGGCTTTAATCGATCCTACTATTAAACCGGAAGAACTGGGTCGCCCCGGACATATTTTCCCGCTCATAGCAAAAGATGGTGGTGTGTTAAGAAGAACAGGTCATACGGAAGCCGCTGTTGATTTAGCGCGTTTAGCGGGTTTGGAACCAGCAGGTGTCTTGGTTGAAATTCTAAAAGAAGACGGGGAAATGGCTAGGCTTCCCGATTTGATCGAAGTTGCCAAGAAGTTTAATTTGAAAATTATCTCCATCGAAGACCTAATTGAGTATCGGTTAACTAAAGACTCTTTAATCAACAAGGAAGTATCTGTTAAACTGCCTACTGAATGGGGTGATTTTAACTTGGTAGCTTATAAGCAAAAAAATACCGGTGAACAGCATTTGGCGCTTGTTAAAGGTTCTTGGGAATCCGATGAACCCATTCTAGTTCGAGTGCATAGCTCTTGTCTAACAGGAGACATTTTCGGATCATGTCGTTGCGATTGTGGGCCGCAATTGCATAAGGCCATGGAAATGATCGAGCAAGAAGGTAAAGGGGTCATTGTATATATGAATCAGGAGGGCCGCGGCATTGGTTTAATCAACAAATTACACGCCTACAACCTTCAAGAAAATGGACTCGACACCGTTGACGCCAATATTAAGCTGGGTTTTAGCCCCGACTTAAGGGATTATGGTATAGGTGCACAAATACTTCGCAACTTAGGTGTTACAAAAATGCGCCTCATGTCAAATAACCCCACGAAACGAGCAGGTTTAGTCGGCTATGGATTAGAAGTTGTTGAAAACGTTCCTTTAGAGATTCAGTCGAATAAGCACAACGAGCTCTATCTTCGCACCAAAAGAGATAAAATGGGACATACCATTATGAAAAACACGTAATCAATTGAATTGATAAACAAAGGTAAGCTAGGGCAATGAGGCGCAAGCCAGTTGTTTCAGTTTACCTTTGACCCTTTGATCGAAGTACTCTCTTCCTTTTCAGGGATCGTTTTTGGATTTTCTTCGTCTTCCTCCTCTTGTTTCTTACGATTTAACATAAACATACGCTTAAAGAATTCCCCCAGTGTGTCAAAATCCTGTCTATAAACCAATCCGAAAGCACTGACATACTCATCGGTCGGATTCAAAAAGTTACGGTTGTTTAGCCGATTGGAGGCTCTAAACAACAAATTACCATTTTTTCTGATCAAGTATAAGGCTTCAACATCACTGGCAACCTGATTTCCGAATACGTTAAGATCGTTTAACTGACTACGACGATCCGTGATACCTCCTGTTAATATAAGTCGATTATTCAGTAAGCGAATCGATGCACTGGCTTCATTAAGTGAACGAATATTAAAGTCGACAAAATTTAAATTTAAAGATTGTGAAATGATATTATTCAGTTGATTGAATGCCAACTCGGTACCTGCACTTAAGAAGGTGCTGTTAAGTTCTGTGGTTAAATCCGTTCCCGTTCCCGGGGCAAAACTCCTTCTGACGATCAAGCTTAAGGCCTGTTGATTTACATTGTTTGCATCACTGAGATAACTTTGCAATTCATCCTTTACATAAGAATCCACTGGGAAATCAATGGCAAAACTAATTTCGGGATGAAGGAGATTTCCTGCCAAAATCATTTCTGCCTGTGCCACAACGCGCTGATCAGTCCCCTGCCTACCCGCTGCTGTATAAAGGGGTCTAACGCTTGTTCTAACCTCATACATGGCCGTTAGATTGATCAATGCTTCGGCGGGATTTCCCGTCCAACGAATAGTTCCTCCGCGGTTAATCTCAAAGATTTTGTTAATGAAGTCTTGTGCTGTAAACGTAAATTTCCCTTGCGAAATAACGTATTCGCCAAACATCTCAAAATCCCCTAAACTGGTGATATTCATGGTTAAATTTCCATTACCTACTCCCGATAGTTTACCAAGGTCTGTGATAATGGTTGCTTGAGCGTTTCGGCTGATATTTAAATCGATATGAAGGGTTAAACCATCAAAATAAGAGCTTCGCGTTTCACTGAAGGTTGAATCTTTAGAAACAAAAGTGATAAAATCATTTTCACTAACTGTCCCTGATGCGTTCAAGGGTATATTAAAGCTAGTCCCTTCCTCCGTCGCCGCCTTAATATCGATATCCATATTGCTGGTAGGACCTTTAAACACAAAATCACCGGTCCCTATACCGATGCCATAATAAAGTGGGTTGTCCTTCGCAGTCGTGTTTAACACCATAAAATTTTTGGCGCTGACCCGAACATCGATAACAGGATCCAGTGGATTACTCATATCAACAGAACCGTTTGCTATCGCTTGGTTATTATTTTTATCAAGTATATTCAGATTTTTTAGTTCAATAGAACTATTGTTCACCTCAACTTGATCGTTGATTGTATAGCGAGTTTTGAGATAGTTTACGGTGAAACTTGCATTCTTAAAATCGCAGTCCCCACTTATAACCGGGTTCCAAGGCGTCCCTTTGATACGGATACCTGCCGACACCGTTCCTGCTAAATCCGATACCAGTTTCTTGAGAAAGGGTTCAAAAAGTACTATTTCGCTGTCTTCTAAATTTGCTATTAAATCCAAGCTATTTTCGCGTGCTTTTGCATCGTATGATCCGGTAATAGCCAGTGTCTTTGTTTCTTGCCGATTTACTTCCATATTCATTCCGACTAATTTACTCGTCGGATCCATTTTAGCGGTAAGTGTCATATCGCCAATCTCCCGTCCATTATAGTAAATATCAGAAGAATTAATATCAGCCGAGACATAGGGATTCTTCAATAATGAAAAAAGTTGGAAATCACCATTTAATTTACCTTGCAATTCAATTCCCAACGGATTCGTTATTCCAGCAAGTGTCGTCAAATTAAATTTATCAAAGGACACACTTAACACGTCCTCTTCATTTTTAGAAATAAGCCCGTCAACTTTTACATGTTGCTCTCCATTTGCAAGTTCAAAACCATTAATGTGTACATTGCCACCATGGAAATCAAAATTCACCCTTTCCTCAAGCTTCCAATTTTCACGATTGATTACTACATTGGAAGGTAATAAGCTAAGGGTCGCTGCCTCATTTTCATTAAATTCAACTAAACCATTTAAATCTAATTGGTTTTTAGCATCTACATCCGATAATTTCATATTAAAACGCAAACTATCATCACTTAGAATATTGGCGACATTGATGTTCTTTACATAAAGGCTATCGGTTACATTCAGTTGGTCAGCTGTCGCTGTTAAATTAAGCGACTCGTCCATGGCTACGCCGTCAACAATTACATCTTTCACTTTAATTTTACCCACTTCCAACAAGGGGATATATGCATTTAAATTAGCTATACTATCCACTGTAGAAAATTTACCGTTCACCACCATGGTGTCAGGAATCTTAACACTGGGTGCAAACAATAAGAGCAAGGGTTCGGATCGCTTTAACTTAAGTGCAATATCAAACACTTGCCTGCTGGGTTTCGGTTCGATATTCCATGACGGTAAATAGCGCTTGGCTACAGATTTAAAGTAAGATGAAAAAGAGGCCAGATCAATCTCCCCATTCATAGTTGCATCAAGCACGTCAGATTGCACAGCAATTCTGCGATTTGCGCGCGCTCCCTCCGCTAACAAGACAACAGAATCGACAGCAATAGAAGAAGAAGGTTTTCGTAACACAATACGATGTAAACGAGCATCGCCTACTATAGTATTCACGTTATTCCCCCGAAACTTACCACGTATTTGTCCTTCTGCCTGCAGCGAATCTCTAAGCAATCCCATCTCGAAGAGATTAGCTTTTTCAACACGGGCCGAAAAATCATAGGAAGTTTCCGAATCTCGAAAATCAATAATAGCTTCTCCCTGTAAGTTAAGATTCCGGTCGTTGATATCCGCTTCCACATTCAGTGTTTTGGCATTCATCGCCCCATCTAGACGTATATTCTGATAGCTCTTTCCTTTGTAAGTAATCGCACTAATCCGACTCTTTAAATGAGCACTTAATTCATCCAAGGTAAAACCTTTACCCTGTACCGTTGCCTCTAATGAGATTGGTCCGATTTGTCTATTGTTCAACAAACTGCCGAGATTAAAGTGATCCGTTTTCAAGCTTCCTTGGTATGAATTTTCATCCTTTAATTTAATCCCCCCTTTCGCCTCTATTTGACCAAGGAGCGTCTTTAAACTTCCATCAAGTTGAAAATCATCGTAAAATCCCTTAGCCTTACCTGTATAGTTAACGTTTCCCAACGTTTCCAATATTGCAGGCAATTTAAAATCCTTTTGTCCACTAAAGCCTGCGATGGAGGGTTCTAAGTCCGCTTTAATCGTAGCAAATTGCTCTAGGTTCAAGTCAAACGTCGTGTGTTCAATCACCGGGAGTCCGATAACGCTTATATTACCACGCAGATAAGTCGCTTTTCCCATTTTAAGTAACAGGTGCTCACCTCTAAAGTTTCTAAGCGTACCGCTTAAGCTTCCGCTTAAACCAACACTAAAGACAACTTGATTCACGCTGGGTGCAAAAAAGGCAATATCCCGAGAATCGACACGGGTATCTTCCATCAATGCATAAGTTTTCACACGCTCTGTGAAATTAGCAAAATCCCTTAGATCGGAATACTTAAATTGAAGTCGCTTTCCTAACCTACTCCTATTGGTTTCTACAAAAAGTTTTTCAAAATTCATGGAAGTACTATCCATGTTGAAAGAGGCATCTAGTCTTTTAAGTTCAAAACCACTTTTTTCTTTAAACCTCAACCCTTTTATGTCCACTTTAAGCAAGTAGTTTTTGAAATCAATATTTGAAAGATCTCCGTGTAGCCCTAAAATATCGACATCATTAAAGTCAATACCCTCAACCTGACGTTCTATTAATTCGTTTCTATATTTGAAATGAATATTTTTAAGTTGTAGGCCATTCAGATTAATCCTAAATGAACTTTCTTTCTTCGACGTTTTTGGAGTGCTGAAGTAATTAACAATAAAAGCCAAATTACTAATAGAATCGCTATTCTTCTTTAAATAAAAGCGGCTATTTAATAATATGACGTCCTTAATCGTAACCTCTTTCGATCGGATACTTTCCAAATCTATACCCGCCGTTAATTCCTGCGCAAAAAGCAGGGTATCATGTGATAAATCTTCTATGTAAAGGTTTTTGAGCGACAGTGAAGAAAAAGGTTTTAAATACACTTCGTCAATGCTGATCTTCGTATGAAGTTCATTCGATAAATAAGAAGCAAGCTGCTGAGCAAAATAAGTTTGAACCGCTCTGAACTGTAAAGCAAACAGTATACTTACCAGCAATACGAATACACCGGTAAAAATATAAAGTATTATTTTTGCTGCTTTTTTAATAAATTTGCATTTAAAATATTAAACAATCTGTGCTTTGGCAACCATTCTCGGTATCGAATCCTCCTGTGATGAAACGTCGGCCTCTATTTGTATAGACGGAGAAATACGGTCAAATATTATTTCGAATCAAACCGTACATGAAAAATTCGGTGGTGTTGTCCCTGAATTAGCTTCAAGGGCTCATCAACAAAACATCATACCTACGGTTAGCGAAGCTATACGCGTGGCAAAAATACATAAAAATGAGATAGATGCCATAGCTTTTACGAGAGGCCCGGGATTACTTGGTTCGCTACTTGTCGGTACCTCCTTTGCAAAAGCTTTTGCTCTTGCTCGGAATATTCCACTTATAGAGGTCAACCATATGCAAGGGCATATACTAGCACACTTTATTGACGCTCCAAAACCAAGTTTTCCTTTCTTATGTTTAACGGTATCCGGTGGACATACTCAAATTGTTCTTGTAAAGGATTATTTTGAAATGGAATTAATTGGTCAAACCATTGACGACGCTGCCGGGGAGGCTTTTGACAAAACCGCAAAGATTTTGAATCTACCTTATCCCGGAGGACCGTTAGTAGACAAGTTAGCAAAAGAGGGGGTTCCACGTTTCACTTTCCCCGAACCTCAAATCAAAGATTTTGACTTTAGCTTTAGTGGTTTAAAGACATCCATTTTATATTTCGTGCAACAAAATATAAAACAAAACCCAAGTTTTTTAGAAGAGAACATAAATGATATCTGTGCTTCTGTTCAACATCGTATCATTAGCATTCTATTAAAGAAATTAAAATCAGCGGCCAATCATCTTCAAGTAATTGATGTAGCCATTGCAGGGGGGGTCTCAGCCAATTCGGGTCTTAGGAGTTCACTTATGTCGCTTGCGGAAAAAGAGCACTGGAATGTTTTCATACCAAAATTCGAATATTGTACGGACAACGCGGCCATGATTGCAATCGCTGGATATTATAAATACCTTAGTCAAGATTTTGTTTCACAGGAAATCGCCCCGCTTGCTCGCTGGAACGTAAGCAACTAGGCTATTTCTCAGTATATTTATACATAATGGGAGCTCCAAGTTTATTTTTTTTCGGCATTTTCGCCATTCCTCTGATCGTCTTACTAGTATGGTTAATGCGAAAAGACAAAAGAAAAGGTATTTTTGGTATAATCGTCCTAATAATACTTGTAGTTTTTGCTATTGCCGCTTCCTTGAAAGCAAGCAAAAGTGAATTGGATAGGCAAAAATATGAAGAAACTGATCGTTAGCGATCTAAACAATTTATTATTACATAAAAAAGGCGATGGGGTTATCACCACATCACCTTAAAAACCTATACGATAAATTAATTAATCGGCATTATGCTCCTCTAATTTCTCAGGAGATACCATTTCCTTAATTTTAGTTTCCAATTCTTCCATTAAATCAGGATTATCCAATAACAAGTTTTTCACAGCGTCACGTCCTTGACCTAATTTCGTATCTCCATAACTGAACCATGATCCTGATTTCTTGATCACATTAAAATCAACTCCTAAATCGATGATCTCACCAACCTTTGATATACCTTCCCCAAACATAATATCGAACTCCGCTATCCTAAACGGAGGTGCCACTTTATTCTTAACAATCTTTACCTTTACCCTATTTCCCGACACTTCATCCGAATCTTTAATCTGAGAGGTTCTACGAATATCCAGGCGTACAGATGCATAAAATTTCAGTGCATTTCCTCCAGTCGTTGTTTCCGGATTTCCGAACATTACACCAATTTTCTCACGTAATTGATTAATAAAAATACAGCAGCAATTTGTTTTAGAAATAGTTCCTGTTAATTTTCGGAGTGCTTGAGACATAAGCCTGGCTTGTAGGCCCATCTTGGAATCCCCCATCTCTCCTTCAATTTCACCTTTAGGAACTAAAGCTGCTACAGAATCAATAACAATGACATCAATGGCACCCGAACGAATAAGGTTATCAGCAATTTCCAGTGCTTGCTCACCATTATCGGGTTGAGATATCAACAAATTCTCAATATCGACTCCTAACTTTCGTGCGTAATATTTATCAAAGGCATGTTCAGCGTCTATAATAGCCGCAATTCCACCCTTTTTCTGTGCTTCCGCCACAATATGCGTGGCCAAGGTCGTTTTACCGGAAGATTCCGGACCATAAATTTCAATGATCCTGCCCTTAGGTACACCACCAATTCCTAACGCTATATCCAAACCCAAGGACCCCGTTGAAATTGAGTCGATTGGCTCCACCGCCGAATCACCCAACTTCATAATAGTACCCTTACCGTATGATTTCTCCAATTTATCCAGCGTCAGCTGTAAAGCTTTTAGTTTATCTTGATTACTCATCTCCAAAATTTTAATCAAATATAGGTAAATTATTTTAAAAATACTAAATATGTTAGCATATTGCACCCTTTTTATTTATCAGTGCTTTTCGTCCCTTTTAGATATACTTTCTCATAATATTTACAGAAGTAAGTAATTGGGCATTCATCACATTTGGGTTTTCTCGCTACACAGATATAACGCCCGTGCAATATTAACCAATGATGCGCTATCGCAAGCGTTTGTTTCGGCAAATGTTGAACTAGTTGTTTCTCGACTGCCAAAGGCGTTTTTGCCTGATTGGTTAGACCAATTCGATTTGATACCCTAAAAACGTGTGTATCTACGGCAATCGCAGGGGCATCGTAAATGACCGAAGCAATCACGTTTGCCGTCTTTCTACCTACGCCAGGTAGCTTTTGTAATTCATTTATAGCTGATGGAATAACACCATTGAACGTATCAAGAAGCATCTTCGCCATACCTACCAAATGTTTAGCTTTATTATTTGGATAGCTCACACTCCGAATATAAGTGAACACTTCATCAACTGACGCGGCCGCTAGTGTTTCTGCATCTGGAAAACGATCAAATAACTTAGGGGTAACTTGATTAATTCGTTTATCCGTACACTGGGCAGACAAAATCACTGCCACCAATAATTCAAAGGCATTGCTATAGTGAAGTTCAGTTTGGGCATCTGGATTATGTGACGAAAAATAGGCAACAAATTCTCGAAAACGATCTTTTTTAAGCATAAGCAAACCTATAATAAAATCCTCACTTAACCAATCCGATACAATAGTTTTTAATCCTATTCACGCATCAAAGTGATAAGCGACATAACGATAAAAACTTACTTCCTATGGATGGCTCCTAGTTCCTACTATAAACATTTCTAAACGCCTATAATTAAGAAGTAGTTTTATTACGTTGTTTCGAGAAAGTTAAAATAGCTTCGACGCTCTCGCGGGAAGGATCTACTAAGATCGTATCCAATGGTTGCTGAAGCATCGCATAGAAAAGCTTCTCCTCTGCATTAATCGATACTTCACCATATAAAGAAGTATCATTCGCAAGGCTATCTAAAATTTTGGATGTAAAAGTTTCTACCATAGATTATATTTTAATGTTTTGAAGATATAATTTATTAACGCTGAATTTGTTCACATATTGTGTAGCTTTTCAGGCTGCTCATGTTTTTCTACAAAGTCTTCGGCAAGCCTCAACGCATTGAATGCGTTTACAATACCACCTGTTACACTGATATCTGAAAGCAATACTTTTCTCTTACTTTTATCTTGTATAATTTTCACACGGTGTGTTGGCTTTACAACCGAATCAAATATAATTTTCTTAACCTGGGAAGCTGTCAAATGAGGGTAATAAGATCGTATAATCGCCGCCAAACCACTTACCACCGGAGCCGCCATACTTGTACCCTGTTCTTCTTTATATTTAGAACCCGGCACTGTTGAATTAATAGCTACACCGGGAGCAAAAACATCCACCGTACGTTTGCCGTAGTTAGAAAAATCAGCAACTAATGTCTCGTCATATTTCCAGCCTGTAGCTCCTACTTCAATCCAATTCTCCGCAATGCCTTTATTCAGACCTAAACTATCCACATAATTTCTATTGGGGTAATTTGGTTTCGAGTCATTATCCTGTCCTTCATTTCCCGCCGCATGAATAATAAGGACGTCATGTTTCATCGCATAGTTTACGGCACTATCCACGATCTGTTTGTCCTTAACATATGCTTTTCCGAAACTCATATTAATTATTTTCGCTCCATTATCAACGGCATAGAAAATAGCATTAGCAACATCTTTATCACGCTCATCACCATCGGGTACCACGCGCAACGCCATAATTACAGCCCGATCAGCAACTCCTTTAATTCCTCTTTCATTATTTCTATCAGCAGCAATGATACCGGCCACATGGGTTCCATGCAAAGCATCCGGTCCCTTCACATCATTATTTCCATAATATCGCTCCTTACTATCGTCATAATGATCGCTTACAATCTTTCTCGGATCATAATCAATGTTCAGGTGATAATTAACTTCTGCTTCGTAATGTTTCACCCCTTCCGTAAGATCATTATAAAATTTCCCATAATCGCTTTCTTCACGGATACCTTTTTCTATCATGGATAAGGTTTTCCGTGCAGCCTTACTTTTGGGTTCATAACGCTTAAAGTCATCCATTGTTGGATTTTCCTTTCCTATATCTTTAACGATGGAATCTACTTGTTGTTTAAACGCATTTATAACACGTTCTGTTAGCTGAGCAATCTGTAATTTACTCATATAATCGGTCGTCATCTTCTGATAAGCTAAAAACTTTCGACGTTCATCCTCACCTAACGGTGTTGTTGGCAATACGGAAACATATTTTGGATGTAGTTCTCTAACCAATCTTACGACTTCCAAGTTATCATATTGCACATTTTCACCCTTGCTATTGCCAATAAAATTCCATCCATGAAGGTCATCTATATAACCATTTGAATCATTATCGATACTATCGCCGCTGATCTCCGCACTGTTCAACCAAATTTTCTCCTTCAAATCTTCGTGTTCAACATCAACCCCCCCATCAATTACTGCTACCTTAACCGGAACTCCATGCTTTCCCTTCAATAATTCATTATAAGCCCTTTCCGTACTTATACCTGGGACACCATCGACTTGCAAATCGAGATTTTGCCAATTATCTTTCGCTTTTTTTGTTTGTGAATAGGTATTAAAGGAGAAGAGGCTAATAAAGACTAAGGGGAGAAAAGGCATTCTATTGGTGTTCATGAATAAAAACTTATGTATTTAATAAAAATAGTACTATTTATTTAGACGGAAAGTTATTGGAATAAAAATCTTATTACAAATGAAAAGAATCGGAAAAAAGAATAAGGAGTGGAAAAAATGGAGGGCATTTCAGTAAAAATCTGTAAACGGAAAAGGCCGGGACGTTTTCACGTTCCGGCCTTCCTGTAAAGATCGGCACCGACCTACTCTCCCACATGTTACTGCAGTACCATCGGCTCTGGCGGGCTTAACTTCTCTGTTCGG
>NZ_JAWMTI010000015.1:0-43509 GCF_036959255.1 Olivibacter sp. CPCC 100613 | reverse complement strand
CCGTTTGGCACGCGGATGTTCCACCCGTATTAAATGCACCTGTTGCAGAAGACCTTGCATATGTCATATACACCTCGGGTTCAACCGGACGGCCCAAAGGTGTAATGATCGAACATAGAAATGTCGTAAGCTTGGTTAGAAATGTCAGCTATATAACATTAGACGCCGATACCGTGCTATTAGCAACATGTTCTCCGAGCTTTGACGTCAGCACTTTTGAGTATTGGGGAACACTACTAAATGGTGGGCGATTAGTTGTCTGCAGCAAGAAAGACATACTGGATCCTAACCTATTAAAGAAGCAGATAGATGATAACGAAGTCAATACATTGTGGTTAACAACGACCTTAGCAAACTCAGTTATTGACAACGGTATTTTTGTTTTTGAATTCATTTCCAATGTCATAATTGGAGGAGAGAAACTCTCTTTTGAACATACCAGAAGGCTATTCTCGCAATATCCCAGATTAAATATCATCAATGGATATGGTCCAACGGAAAATACAACTTTCTCTTCAACCTATAGAATAAAAGGCGATGAAGTGGGAGATAATATTCCAATAGGAACCCCTTTAGAGAATAGATCTGCATACGTGATGGATTCGAGGCAAAACTTATTACCGGTCGGAATTTTCGGCGAAATATATGTTGGTGGCGATGGTGTTGCCAGGGGATACCTGAATAAACCCGAATTAACTCTGGAACGTTTTCTTCAGGGACTTACAAGTTCAATGGGGAGGTTGTATCGAACTGGGGATTTCGGTCGTTGGTCAGCAGACGGAAACCTTGAGTTTTTAGGTCGTAATGATAACCAGGTTAAGGTAAGTGGATACAGGATTGAACTCGATGAGATAGAAAATACGGCAATGCAATCTGGAATGGTAAAACAGGCGGTTGTAATTTGCCAAAAGCAGGAAACTGGCCATTTTCTAGTAGGTTATTACGTGCCTAAATTAAAATTCGATAGTAATGTTTTTCACTCCAGAATGAACGCAGTTTTACCAAAATACATGCTTCCAGCTGTCTGGAAAGAAATTGACCGCATACCATTTACTGATAACGGAAAAATAGACAGTTCTGCACTTTTCCAAAGCTTCCAAATAGATTTCAGTGATAGACAAACATGTAAACTTCCGGTAAGCACTTTACAAAAGCAAATCCAAATATTATGGAGGCAGCTATTAGGAGTGAAAACTATAGGAATCGAGGATAACTTTTTTTCTTTGGGAGGGCATTCATTACTTCTTATCAAGCTGGGGGCGGAAATAAGAAAATTAGGATTCGAAATTGCATTTCAGGACTTATTTAAATACCAAACTATAGAAAGTTTGGCAGATTTCTTACAGAAAATAGAATCCAGTAGTGCCAAAAGCATATCGGTAGGGGAAAGTCTGACAGAAAAAAATATTTATGTTCTTAATAAGCATGTGGCAAAACAAAATGTGTTTTTGATTCCGGGGAGCCCGGGCTTCTGTCAGCAATATGAAGAGGTAGGTGGCCAAATGGAAATGGAATTTCGGTTATACGGAATTCAGTTTCCGGGATTGATATATGGCGAACCGCTTTACTCTTTGTCCGAAATAGCTAAATACTATATCAGTTTGATTAAAAAAATTCAGC
The DNA here is from genome assembly GCF_036959255.1 of Olivibacter sp. CPCC 100613. Lineage (NCBI taxonomy): Bacteria > Pseudomonadati > Bacteroidota > Sphingobacteriia > Sphingobacteriales > Sphingobacteriaceae > Olivibacter > Olivibacter sp. CPCC 100613. The sequence continues at coordinate 41,889 of NZ_JAWMTI010000015.1, read as the reverse complement.
CATTTGGTTCATATAATATCGTAGGACATAGTTTTGGAGCCTACATTGGCTTCGAATTGTTAAAACAACTAATAGCTAGTGGAGACCATGTGCGAACATTTACCATCATTGATGCTTCAAGCAATTTTAAAAATCTATTTGGTCATTCCTCCGAAAAGCAAAAAAAGCTAGCGATAATAAAATTTATTGAATCTCTTATTCTCGAAGATTTGCATCTTACAAAAAATCAATCTACTCACCTTTTAGCGGCAGTTAAGAGTAAAATTCTAACGCTTGACTCAAGATTAACTGCAGAATCCATTGTTGATATATTACGAAGTACACTTTCTGAGGGGGACAAGGCCAAGTATTTAAATGTATTGCAATCGTTGATGATTCAAGCGATGATACAATTTAAACCTCAAGGAAATTTCAATTGTAGGACGATGGTTATAAAAGCAGTTGATGGATCTTGGATTAAGGAAAATGAGGCACTGGGATGGGATCGTTTTTTTTCAAATGTATTAATTGATACTAATTCGGGAGATCACTTCTCGATTGTTAAAGCTCCCAACAGTACTGAGCTTTCAAAAAAAATCCTAAAATTTATTAAAACAGGTGATGAAAAATATGGCACATAATTTCTTGGAAAATAAAAAAAACTCTACACAGCCGTTTAGTAAGATTATTTTTGGAGCGTGGGGAATAAAAAAAGATGCGGATTTTTATAACGTTTCGGAGAAAGATTCGTTAAAGGCCTTAGCTAGAGCTGTTGACCTAGGTTTTACCTCGATCGATACAGCTCCAGGCTACGGGTTTGGTTATAGCGAGCGCGTAGTGGCTAAGGTTGTAGAATCTATCTCTCGGGATAGCATCCAGATAATTACCGAGTGTGGCATAGTTTGGGGGGGTGAGAAAAGAGGGGTTTACACCTCTTCAGCAAAGCTGGATAACGGTAAAACGATTTCAAGCTATCTGTATGCGAATAAGAACAGTATTATTAAAGAATGTGAAAATAGTCTAAAAAGGTTAAAAACTGATTACATAGATTTATACACGCTCATTGAACGTGATAGCACAACTCCAATAGAAGAAACTGCGGAGGCATTTCAATTACTAAAGCAAAGTGGCAAAATTAGGTTTGGCGGAATTGGAAATTTTGCTATTGACGATTACAAAAAGGCTTGCGATTATTTCGATTTTCAATTTGTAAAAGCTAGGTATAATATGCTTAATCGGCGTATTGACGAGCAATTGGTTCCCTTTTGCAAGAAGACCAATAAGAAAATTTTGGCGTACGATTGCCATCAGCGAGGTATTTTAACTGGTAGAAGTTACCCTGAATTTTATTTCCGAGTAGGTGAGTCGGATTTTTTTACTAGATATTATAAACCCGATAATAAAGAAAAAATACGTAAGTTTTTAAATAACCTCACTTATTTGGCAATTGAGAAGGGTATTACGTTAGCGAACTTAACTATTGCTTGGGTGCTAGCTCAAGATGCTGTTTCATCAGTCCTACTAGCGGCTTCTCACATCGATCAAATCGTCGATGATGGTAGGGCAGCGGAGGTCATATTGTCGATGGAGGATGTTGCTTACATAAACTCAAATATTGATTTCCTAATGGAAACCATAGATTAACTTAACTCAATGAGCTTTGGATACCCAAATCGAAAAAAATGAAACTGCTACTCAATTATTTAAAAGCTTATCAAGGCAGGTTTTTATTGATGTTGCTTTTAACCGCAATAAGTCAATCCTGTCTTATGTTGAACCCTTATATAATAGGAAATTGCCTAATCGATCCATTAATAGCAAAATCCGAATTTTTTAGGTCCCGTAATTTAGGCGGCGAATTCTCTATCGGTATTGCAAAAGGTATGGTAGCATTGGTGGGAGTGACTACAGCATTCTGGAGTATCAAGGCTTTCAAAGACTTTATTCTTAGTAAGATAGTGAAGGAAGTAGGGTCAAGAATTTATCTTGACGTGCAAGCATCTTCTTTTACCTTGCCCTACAATGAGTATGAAACCAGCAGTAGCGGACAGATACTTTTCATAATGCAAAGGGTAAAACAAGATGTTGAGACGTTTTTACTAAAGTCGATTAATATTGTTTTTGCTTCATTAGTAAACCTTTGTGTAGTGATCTTTATCACCTATAAATTTTCTCCAGTTATCCCAGTTATCTACGTAATTGCGGTTTTGCTTTTCTGTGTTTTTGTCAATTCTATTACCGGGAAACTCCTCAACATTCAAAACGACATACTAAAAGAAAGCTCTTCCTTATCGGGAAAGGCAACTGAATCGTTGAGAAATATAGAAATTATAAGGTCTTATAATTTGGTTGACAAGGTGTTAGGTAAATTAGGTTTTAAAGTGTTTAAAGTACTTGAAATTGAAAAGGGAAAAGCCAAGCAAATTCAAAAAATTAGCTGTATATATCTATTTGTTTTCCATACTATGCAACAATTGACCTTTTTAATGTTAGTTTATTTTGTTTTCATCGGTACGATGACCTTGGGGCAATTGGTTATGATGCAACTTTATTTTATTTGGATTTTTGGTACGTTAGAAGAGATGGGTGGTGTTGTAATGTCTTTTAGAGAAACGCAGGCTTCTCTTTTGAATGTTCAAAATTTCAAGGAGAAGATTGCTTCTATGAAAGTTAATGTTTCCCTAAACACCCTTGATGCTGGTCGTATTACGAGACTGAGTTTTGATGGCGTAACCTTTAAATATGAATTTTCACGGGATTGGGTACTTCAAGACCTAAGTTTTCAAATTCAAAAAGGTGAAACTGTAGCTATTGTAGGACGTTCCGGATCAGGGAAATCTACATTAACAAAACTTTTGATTGGCTTATATCAGCCAAACCGAGGTAAAATCTATTATAATGGTATTGATCAAAGCGAAGTTGATTATAGTGGTGTTCGAAATCAGTTAGGACTGGTCTCGCAAGATTCCAACTTGTTTTCAGGAACCATTCGTGAAAATTTGTTGTTTGCCAATACTTCAGCAACAGATGAAATGATAGTGGACGCTTTGACTAAGGCATCATGCCTTGAATTATTAGTTAGAAGTGATGAAGGACTAGATACGATTATTGGTGAAAATGGTATAAAACTTTCGGGTGGCGAAAAGCAGAGAATTGCAATAGCCCGCGCCCTACTTCGAAATGTATCTATTTTTATATTTGATGAAGCAACGTCGTCACTTGACTCTATTACCGAGCTTGAAATTTCGGAAAGTATAAAAGTATTGAGCGCATCTAATAATTACATGACGATTGTAATAGCTCACCGGTTATCCACCATTAAGTTTGCAGACAGAATTCTTGTATTGCATGACGGAAAGGTCGCTGAAGAAGGAAACCATTGCAGTTTACTGGCAAAAAAAGGTCTTTATTCTTCACTGTGGGACCTGCAAGTCAATGTTACATATTAAATATATATAAAGTATATCGATCCTCAGATCAAGTACAATTACAAATTTATTTTTCTTGAATACTAATATTTTGATAATTATTTATAAAGTTATATCTTCAAAAAAATATGACCAATTACGAGAATTCTAATATGAATGTACATTATCAAAAATTTCCAGAAAAAAGGTCCTTCCGAACTTTTTCAAGTGTAATAATTTTATTCTTTTTATCCTTGTTAGGGATTAACGTATACGGTCAAGGGTCGGCAACCATTGAAGGATTAATAGTTGACAATGTGGGCAAACCTATTCCATTTGCAAATATAGAAACGGTTAAAGCCCAGACGGCCGAAGTTTTGCAAAAAGGCTCCTCTGACAATAACGGGCAATTCAAATTATTGTTGTACGGGGCTGATTCGGTTTTTGTGAAGGTAAGTAAAATAGGGTATGTCACATATCAAAGTAGGGTTATTTCTCTATCCGCTGGACAACAATTTCGGCTCGATAACATTCGACTAAAGGAGGAAAATATCAATTTGCAGGAAGTTGAAGTAGTTGGGAAGACCCCGCAAGTTGTTCAAAAGGCGGACAGAACAGTGGTTAATCTAGATGGAAACGTCCTGACATCAGGTAGCAACATACTAGAAATAATGAGTCGTCTGCCGGGGGTTTTCGTAGATAAAGATGGAAATATCACGTTCAACAGCAAGACAAACATATTGATAACAATAAATGGAAGGCAAACCTATATGGAGCCAGGTGATCTGGCAACCTATCTTAAAGGGCAATCAGCCGAAAATCTAAAAAATGTTGAACTGTTTAGTAATCCACCGGCAAGCTATGATGCCGCCGGAACGGGAGGTGTTATTAATCTGAATTTAAAAAATGGTGGAGAAGATGGTCTAAACGGATCGGTTACGGCCGGTACAAGATATAACGGTGGATGGAGTTATACGAGCACCGCAAATTTAAATTACAAAACGGGTAAGTGGCAGACCCGTTTAGGGCTTAGCCGAAATGACTATTTCCACACAGAAGATATGGAAATNGGTGGATGGAGTTATACGAGCACCGCAAATTTAAATTACAAAACGGGTAAGTGGCAGACCCGTTTAGGGCTTAGCCGAAATGACTATTTCCACACAGAAGATATGGAAATTTATAAGGAATTTAAAGAAACGACTATATCACCAAGATCGTTATTTTCCCAGGACATCGATTGGGATGTAAGAACAAAAACCTTCCTACTCGATGCCACCATAGATTATGCTATAAAAGACAACCACAGAGTTGGTGTTTCCTACCAGCTATCGGATGAAAATAGGAAGGACTTTAGAAATGCCATAACGGATATTGAAGAAATTGGTGGGTCAACAACACGAGAACATGCTGTTATCGATGATGTATCTCCGGGAACAAGACACTCAGTTGATGTGTTTTATGTAGGTGATCTCGATACCCTAGGATCAAATATCAGCGCGGATTTCGTTTATATCCATTCAGATAAAGATTTTCGATCATTATTAACCGAGCCGCAGACAGCTGGTAGTGCCGTGTTGCCAGACGGATCTATGGAAACGTTAAACCCAGTACTGTATAAAGTATATGGAGGTCAGGTCGACTTTACCAAGGTAGCCAAAACAGGAAGAAGTTTTAAAGCCGGTTTCAAATACAGTACCGTTAAGTCGGATAATAACCTGATTATGAATGTTTGGCAGGATAATAGCTGGAATCTCGACACAGGTAACAGCAACTGGTTCCTATACGACGAAAACATTGCTGCAGCGTACGCAAGTTACCATACACCTTTAGGAAAAAAATTCACGCTGGACGCTGGTTTGCGGTTGGAACATACCGATATGCTGGGAAGGTCGAGAACCACCGGAGAAAGGAACGAAAGGGATTATCTAAATCTTTTTCCGAGCATCTCGCTTGAACAGGGCATTTCTGATAAATATAGAATAGCATATAACTACAACCGAAGGATCACCCGACCAAATTATAGGTTATTAAATCCGTATAGAAGGTACTTGAATGAATATAATGTTCAGATAGGAAACCCAATGATAAGACCAATGTACAGTGATAACTTTGAAATTAATAATATTATTCACGACAAATATCAGGTAGCGCTAACTTATTCGCGAACATCAGATGTGTTTGGTGTCGTCCTGGAACAAAACGACAGTTCAAGGGTAACAACCGTTCAGATGCGAAACCTTGACACACAAAAAAACATTGGTTTAAGGTTCAATGCACCAATAACATTTACCAAATGGTGGACGAGCGAAAACTCAGCGACGGTTAACCGGACTTCGTATAATTCAATCATTGAAGAAACAAGCATTGATCAACATCAGCTCTCCTACAGTATTCAAACGCAACATAACTTTAATCTGCCTGCAGATATTAAGTTTCAGGTAAGCGGAACGTTTTTCGGCCCTCAATTATTTGGGATCTATACCCTTGATCCTTTATACTGGATTGATACGGGCATACAAAAATCTTTTTTCAAGAATAAGTTGACCGCGAATGTCAATTTTAACGATATATTCAGGACACAAATCTATAGTAACCCCCTCCATTTCAGGAATATAAATTCGACTGAAAGCGGTTACTATGCAACCAGAATGGTAATGGTCAGTTTAAAATATTCCTTCAGTAAGGGAAAAGATTTCTCACTCAACAAACCAGATGTAGATCAGGAAGAAACAAACAGGATGGCTCAATAAGCAATAAGTAAGCGAAGCGCTTAATACAGTTAATAATGCGATATGAACAAAATCATTCAGAGTCTCTGGATAGGAGACGCATTGTCAAATAGCGAAATTTTATGTTTGAAGTCTTATCTTGCAAATGGACACGATTTCCATCTATACGTCTATGAGGATATTCCAAATATTCCTCCAGGAGTAATTTTACGTGATGCAAATGAATTAATAAGTAAAAATAGGATATTCAAAGATAGCCATAGGACATATGCTTCATTCGCTGACTGGTTTAGGATAAAACTGCTATTTTCTAAAGGAGGTTGGTGGGTTGATATGGATACGATCTGTCTCCAATACTTTCATTTTCCGGAAAGCTACTGTATTGCCTCTGAGAGGGACTATACTATGGAATTCAACACGGTCAATAATGGGTATATGAAATTTCCCCAGAACGATCCATTTTTGGAGGAACTATTAAAAATAATGGAAACAAAGATAGCGGAAGCGGAAACAATAATTTGGGGAGAACTGGGGGTTTACTTGTTTAGAAAATTACTGAAAGACAATAATAAACTATCTAAATATGCAGTTGAACCTGAGGTTTTCTGTCCCATTGACTTCTTCGATATTTCTTCTTTAATATGCGAAACAGATATTAAAATGGGAAGTGAGACTTTTGCGATACACCTTTGGAATGAAATATGGAGACGTGGCTGTTTATCCAAAAACGCAGTTTATCATCCAAAAAGTATCTATGAAAAACTGAAAGAACGTTATTTATAACAACTTTGTATTTTAAGTGCATTATTCTAACGCAAAAATGATAGATGTGTTGTCTTTCGATTTATCCGATTGCCGATATTACATGCGATCTTTTTATGATCAATGTAAAGCAAAATTGCCTGTTGACATAAAACAACGATACGATTCATTCATCAATCGAAACAGTGCTGATGCGTTTTTAGTTGGGAGATTGTTGTTGAACATGGGGCTTTTAATGAACAACAGTGATATTTTTCAAGCGATCATTCATTACGGTGGCTCAGGCAAACCATATTTGGAACATGGTCCATTTTTCAATATTTCCCACTCTGGTGATATGATCTTATGCGGCATGAGTAACACTTGTGAAATCGGTATTGATATTGAGCGCAAGGAGCAATTTGATTTCAACGATTTTAGGAGCTGCTTTACAGCTAAAGAGTGGGAATGTATAGAAAATTCCACGTCTCCGATGGATAAGTTCTTCTGGATTTGGACTAGAAAAGAAGCTGTAATAAAAGCAGACGGGAGAGGGTTGAACCTAAAGTTGAGTAAATACAATGTTATAGACCATAGAGTGTTTGTTGGAACATGTTTGTGTGAAATCAACGAATTATCGATTGATAACCGTTATTATGCCCACGTAGCTTCCGTGGTTAATAGACTTGGGAAGAAAAATTCTTGTAAAATAAATATGGTCCCCGTTTCGCTTGAAAACTTACTTAAAATGGTTTAAAAATCTATTTCGTAATAGAAATTGTTTTTATGGGAACTAACTAAATCATTATGAACCAATACCAGGCAGAAATTTCTTCGAGAATTAAAAAGATAAGAGTGAGTAAAGGATTTTCACAGGAATATATAAGTTATAATCTTGGTATTTCGCAGGCAACCTATAATAAAATTGAGAATAATAAAATTTCTTTGAAATTAAACACGTTTATCACATTGTGTAAGATTTTGGAAGTTTCCGCTTTTGAACTAATTCCAGAAAATATTAGAGTAGATTTTCTATATATAAAGGCCTCGCATGAGGAATTGAAAAATGAAGTAATATTCTTAAAGCAACTCGTTTCCGATTTAAGCAAACAGAATAAGATGTTAATAAAATCACGTGAAAGCCGGGGCGAAAAAATAAAACAATTGAAGGATGAAATCAGGCGCCTGCAATTAGAAGCACAATCTTAATTGCTATTAAAAATAAGTTTAAAAGTATTTCGTATTGTAAAACAGGAGGCGCCGAAAATTGAGATACGTACTCTATTTATTTTTAGTTATTACTTCCGTTGGCAAGGGTCTTGTGATATAACGATGCAATTATCTTGAAGAAAGCCTGAATCAATACATTACAATGAAGGATTCGGTATTAATATGAAGACTTAAAATAAGGGAAGACATTGATAAAAAGTTGTTTTACATTATAGAATGACCAGAAAGTATAAATTTTTTAAGCAACTTGATCGAATGGATTGCGGTCCAACCTGTTTGAAAATAGTTGCTGCCCAATATGGAAAGACGATCAGCCTTCAAACGTTGAGGGAATATACGCAAATTAACCGGGAAGGGGTCTCGCTGTATGGAGTTGCATCGGCTGCTGAAAAGATCGGATTCCGTACTAGAGGAGCGCAAATTTCACTGGATAATCTCAAAAAAATACAGATGCCATGCGTTCTACATTGGGATCAAAACCATTTTGTAGTTTTATTTGAGTTTACGGGTAAAAGTTTTGTGATTGGTGATCCCGCAAGAGGTGTTATTCGATACAATGAGAAGGAGTTCATAGAACATTGGTCTCAAGACAACGATTCTGGAGTAGCTCTGTTATTAGATCCACTACCCGAATTTTATGATTTGGATGAAGATCCAGAACAGAAGACAAATTTTAGAAGATATTTTTCCTATGTTTTCCGTTATAAAAAATTACTCTTTCAACTGTTACTGGGTTTTCTTATCGGAATGTTTCTTCAGGTTTTATTACCGTTTTTAACCCAGTCCGTTGTTGATGTGGGTATACCGTCTCAGGACCTAGGTCTTATAAACTTAATCCTCGTTGCTCAACTTGCGTTACTGGTTGGTAGAACGAGTGTAGATTTTATTCGGTCTTGGATATTATTACATATAAGCGCTCGATTGAACATATTCGTGTTAACTGATTTTTTAGCAAAGCTGATGCGCCTACCAATTAATTATTTCGATAGCAAAAAAACTGGCGATATATTGCAACGAATAGATGATCAGAAAAGGATAGAAACATTTTTAACAGGACAAACCTTAAGCGTTGGATTTTCAATTATCTCTTTGATATTTTTTTCTCTCGTTCTAGCTTTTTATAATATCCATGTGTTTCTCGCATTCATACTAGGGACATTTTTCTATGGAGCTTGGATTTTTTTGTTTTTGGATAGACGCAAGCAACTAGACCAAAAAAGATTTGACCTTTCGTCACGAACCCAATCTATTACTATTCAGCTAATCCAAGGTATGCAGGAAATTAAATTAAGTGGAATGGAAAGGAAAAAAAGATGGGATTGGGAGGAGTTGCAGGCAAAGCTGTTCCGTTTTAATATAAAGTCTTTGGCGCTTGGACAGTATCAACAGTCTGGGAGCGTTTTCTTCAATGAGGGAAAAAATCTACTTATAATTTTTATAGTTTCGAAGGCCGTTGTCGCTGGGGAAATGACTTTGGGAGCGATGATTGCGGTTCAATACATAATTGGGCAATTAAATAGTCCCGTTGAGCAATTTTTGGGATTTGTGCAGAGCTACCAAGATGCGAAACTGAGTTTATTTCGGTTGAACGAATTGTTCCAGATGGAAGATGAGGAAAATCCCAACGCCGCATATTTATTTACCATGCCCAGCTTTGATAGCATAAAACTTCAAAATGTCTCTTTCAGTTACCCTGGAAATGAACCTGCTCTCAAAAATATCAATCTGACTATACCAAAAGGTAAAACAACCGCAATAGTTGGAATGAGTGGTAGCGGGAAATCAACTTTGATTAAGTTGTTGCTGAATTTCTACAAACCGCAGAAAGGTACTATACGGGTTGGCGATACACCACTGACGAAAATTAGTCCGAAATTTTGGCGAATGAATTGCGGTGTAGTTACTCAGGAGAGTTTTATTTTCTCAGATTCTATTGCAGCAAACATCGCATTGACAGAAGAAGACATAAATCCAATGTTGTTGGAAAAATCGCTAAAGATAGCCTGTTTGAACGAATTTGTAAATGCTTTGCCTCTCGGACTTAATACTAAAATCGGTGCAGAGGGTAATGGAATTAGTCAAGGTCAACGGCAACGTTTATTAATCGCTAGGGCGATTTATAAACAACCAGAAATAATTATGCTGGATGAAGCAACTAATTCTCTCGATGCAAATAATGAAAAAATGATCGTTGAAAATCTGGAAGAGTTCTTTGAGGGCCGAACTGTGATCATAGTTGCACACAGATTAAGTACCGTTAAAAATGCCGATAATATTATTGTAATTGATAATGGAAAAGTTGTAGAGGAAGGTAATCATACGTATTTAACTAGCGTTAGAGGGAAATATTTTGAACTTGTCAAAAATCAGCTTGAATTGGGGAATTAAACGAAATACATTAACATGCCAGAAAACAATCAATTAAACACGGAGGCCTTCAGCAGCCATGTTCAGGAAATAATCACCGACGTTCCGAATTGGTTAGTAAGGTGGGGCATCAGTTTGTTCTTTGCAATTATATTGCTCTTTCTCATTTTTTCTGCTATAATAAGCATGCCAAGTGTTATTAATGGACATGTGGTTATAGATAATGAATCTCCCCCTGAAGAGATTATTGTTGGTTCAAGCGGTAAGTTAACAAAGCTTTTCGTTAATGAGAATTCAAGGGTGGACAGTGGAGCCATACTTGGCTACATCCAAAGTACAGCATATCATCAAGACGTACTAACACTTGCGGAAAATATAGAGTTTATCCGACAATTTGTTACTTCAAACAGATATGATAAATTGTCTACTATTGGATTTAATAACTTTCGACATTTAGGAGAGCTACAAGATAGTTTTCATGAATTTATGCAGGAATTTGTCGAATTCAATGCATATCTAACTGACGGATTATTTGAAAGAAAAAAACAATATGTAAATTTCGAAATTGTTAACATCATTTCTCAAAATAAATATTATAATAACCAATTGAACCTTCAAAAAAACAATTATCAGCTGTCACAAAAAGATTTTGATGCTTATAAGATACTTTATGAAAAAAAAGTTATTTCTGAACAGGAATATAGGGAAGCGGAGAGTAAGCTGATTAACAGCCGAATGCCTTTGCAAAATATCCAAGCATCGATTATAGCCAATAATACACTTTTGTCACAGAAGCAAAGCGAATTAATAGAAATTGAGAATCGAGTACGCGAACGGAAAGCCACTTTTCTCTCCATTGTAAATCGTTTTAAAAGCGAAATTGAAAAATGGAAACGAGAGTTTATATTAATCAGTAATACAAAAGGAAAAGTTGTGTTTAATAGAAGACTGTATATAGGTCAATGGATAGAAGCCAATACACCTATATTCGTCGTGGAATCTACTAATGACAGCAACTTTGTAGGACGGTTACAGATAGGGCAATACGCCTTTGGAAAAATAAAAGAAGGGCAGACCGTTTTATTAAAAGTTGATGCGTACCCTTATCAGGAATTTGGTATATTAAAAGGAAAAATTGTTTATTTACCGGACGTAGCCTATACGGATTCTTTGTATAATATCAAAGTTCAGCTTAACGAGAATGGTAAGACCACTTACAACAGGAACTTACAATTGCGAAGTGGCTTGTCCGCAAGAGCAGAAGTAATAACCGAAAAGCGTAGTTTGCTTAGCAAATTATTAGACAATTTTTATTCAATATTTAGAAATAGGGCGTAGGAGGAGTCCAACCGCGAATATTTTTCAATTTTGATTAGCTCTACGGCTGCCGCTCTAGCTTTTGAAGAAGCTTGATCTAGACAAGTTTGAAATAAATTGTTCCCGTAACACAATGTATCTAGAATATACATCTTCGTATTCTTTTTTCCTATCCTTTAATGATTGAATTTCCTCCTTCAGTAAAATGAAATGTGAGTAAGATGATTTGTACATTTCGAGTTTGGCTACCGTGCATTGCGAGAGTTCTACTTGTTTTTCGGGGCTAGTGCTATTTACGATTGTAGGTGTGATATTTGATATAAAAGGATAAATTAGAATTTTCCGATTCAAGCTTTCAAATATCTTTATATCGAAACTATCATTTTTTTTAAATGTCACATTCATGATTTTTTTGAATGCTGGTTTAAAAAATACCATCATTGAGCTACCGAAAAAGTGATCTATCCAGAATAAAGTGGAGCTTAGTGGAACGGCTTGCCCGAATTCGATGACATTTCCAATTAATAGGTCCACTCCTTTTTTTAGCGAATTTGACAATTGGGACAGCAGAGATTTGAGCGTAAAGAATTCGGAAATTGCCAAAGAACCTATAGAGAAAAGGACAAGGTCGTCTTCTTCAATCATGGCCTTTTCTATGGAAGATCTGAGTGCGAGCCATTTATTCATTTCAATATTGAATGAATGATCTACCTCTACAATTTGAATATCAAATTCAAAGTCCTTCTTTACTGTTTTAGTAATAGTTAGTTTATCGAGACTATCGATATTTAGAAAGTAAAATCGCATAGATGTGAGTTGTTTTATTCAAATAATTACTTTTGTTCATACTTTTTTGTGTGGTGACTCAAAAGTATAAATCTATGAGTATCCTGATTAATTTCTACTGCTCGTTGTTATTACGAACTCGTTTAAACTTTTTTCTTTTTAATAGGTAACTTCTTCAAGGCTAAGATAATTAAAGCCTGTCCAGCTTTGCTACAGTAGTACCAAACCTGTTGAGTAACGAGCGGAAACTGTCCATCCAGGAATTAGTACGCTCGATGGTATAGTTCAGTCATGAAGCTATTTATCAAAGTAGTCTTCTCTGGTCGCCCTCTCCGTTACGTTTGTTGAAACAGATATTGGCATTGATCTGCTCTAGGGCACAGGCCTATCGTAAATTCTTTGAGTCAAAACACCAGCATCGGCATTGAGGAATACCCCCCCACACTCAGCTCGGCATCTTTCAGCGTATTGGTGACGAATTCAAACTGCTCCTCAATGTTATACCGGTCGTTATGGTTGCCTGCCATAGGTTCACAACTTAGCACTTTATCGCAAAAAAGAGCTTTTGTAGGCAATTGATACCATTGAACACCCGTTTTAAACTTGTAAAGGATCACATTAATCAGCTCCACTTAGGCTACGGTCGGGGCAAATCCCCGATTCGTTTTTGGTATGTAAGGAACTGTTTCCATTTCTATTGTATCTTTGTGAAATACTGTGTACATAAAGGGTTTACTTTGATAATTGTATGTTTTGCAATACAAATATCTTCAACCCTTTTTGTTTTTTACAAAAATGTTTAAATCACTTCTATCTATAAAAGTGATTAACTCTATTTAAATTTGATAATTTGTGTTCACTTTTTAAGAATAATTTGTGTACGTCTGTATGGTTCTGCTCCAAAAAGTCAGTCGCATCTGAGTAACCAAAATAAGATTGATGTGAAATAAATGGAAAAGATGTGAAAATATTCGTAGATAGTTTGCTTATAACCAGATCTAATTTATCATCTTCATCATATCGATATTCAAGCAAGGTTGGGACAAATCGCTTGAAAATCAACATAAATTGTGTCCCATTAAACTTATTCAGCCAAAATAGCTCGGGGGTTACTTGTAGAGCGCAATCAAACCAGCTTATTCCACCAAGTAGGACATCTGCTCTTAGTTTATTGGCAGATTCAATTAAAGAAAACAAAAGGTTTGAATTATACCCTGTTGTAAATGTGTGGTCGTCCTCGCAGATTAGCAGGATATCATAAGACAACTCGTCGGCCATTTTTATTATGCTATAAAAACTTTCCAAAAGTCCAAGAGATCCGATAGTGTTGAGACGTGCTTTAAAAATTTGGAAGCAAAACTCGTTCTTATTACTAAACTCTTTTGTGACATGAATTCGCCGTTCAGTTCGCATTTCCAGATTTATGGCAAAGCAAGGGATTTTATTTCTAGTAATTGTCATTTTTGATTATGATTCAACGTTCCTCCAACTGTTGTTATAGGGGTCGTAATTACATTTACTCGGTTTTGAAGCAACTTCTCCATGTTCGGTGAATGCTCTACAATCTGTACAGATATAACGAAATTCACAATCTTTGCAAATATCGATTTCATCTTTGGTTAATCCCCATAGTTGTCTAAATTCTTCGTTTTCGACAACATCTTTGAGTTTGGTGTTAGTAATAGTTCCATGACTATTTTGCATTGAAGGACAGTTCTTAATTTTGCCATCTTCGTCTATTGCAATTTTTTTGTTTAAGCAATTGTTAAAATTTAGCGATTCTGTGAATAAAAGAACATTAACAGCAAAATTTTTTGGGGATATACATCCGCAGAAAGAATTATCGATTATTCTGACCGATGTGTACCTTAAAAAAGCGAAATTTTCTTCGATGTAATACTCGTGGTCGAAAGGAGCTGAATGGACCTGGATATAGCTTAATCTGCGATATTTTGTGACTAGATCGATAAAATACGTATCATTCATATAAGGGCTATGCTTCAGAATCAGATCTATGGACTGCAATCTGGAATCTTCTGCTAGAGAGAGAATATCATTCAGCTCATCTTCGGTCGGACTGTAAAAAAATCTAAGTTCGAGGCCTTTACAGTTTAACTGGTCAAGTTGATTCAGAATATCTGGATAGTCGTGCTGTGAGTCTGAGCCTGAGACCAAGATAGCGTTAGAAATCGTAGACGGATGGTGAAACAAAGTTTCTATATCAGAGAAGCTAACTGGATCTTCAGTTATAAACCCTAAATTGTTATCCAATACGAATGATGTATACTCGTTAAGTACTTGTAAACTATCATCTTCGACAACTTTCTCAATGTCTTTAAGTTTTGTATTAGTTAAAAGTTCTAAAAGATCTATCAGTGAATTTGGAACCAAATGATAGGTCATATTTTCCAGATCGCATATAATTCCTCGTCTATAACCCTTTACTGGTTTACATGATGGAAATAATTTAATATATACATCCGAATAATTGTCCATAATATTTAAAATTTTAGCTGACTTATCGGTTTATAAAATTTATTTAGATAATACTTGCTATCCTTATAATAACTTGAAAAACCGATTCTTTTGTATATTTCCTCGTTACTGTACACATTTTGAGATGCAAAATACCAAGTAGCAGGTATTTTTTTAAGATCCTTATCATCTGAAAGATTTCTCTTAAAAATATGATAGAGATTTTCGTCCATAGTTCGCTCGCATTTAGTTAGTATCAAATTCGATTAGCTTTTTAGCAATTTCTCTTTCTATCCCGTAGTTGCAAGGGATGGAGGTCATTCCAAATTGCCCAATTGGATTGACCTCTAGGAATATGTACTCATTGTCTTTAGAATAAATAAAGTCCAAGGACCCGCTAGTTAATCCCAATTGTTGCATAAGATGTTGGATTTTGGCGGATATCGTTTCTGGCATCTTGTAAGGTGATTTCCTGAGCGTAAAGTCCAAATCAAATTCGACCCTAAAGTCATATTTCGTTAGATCACTTTCTTGAGAAAAAATAGCCATAGAGTAAATTTTTCCAAAAAAATAGACAACTCTTATTTCAAATTTTTTCTCTATGCACTTCTGAAAGCATGAAGGAAAGAAAGAATCGGGTATTATGTTTAACGATTCAATCGTTATTGGTTTTGTATACATATTGTAAATCTTACCTTCCAGCTTAAAACCCGATACCTGGGCAATACTTTTTACAATGGCTTGTCCACTTGTCTTAAGAAATGCTCTAAGCTCTGATTTTTGGTTTGTAATACATGTTTCAGGAATCTTAAGGCCTAGGCCGCTGGCTATTTCCAGAACCTTTAGTTTGTTCACGGAAATATTGGTGTCTAAATCAATCCATTTACCCCTTCTATAATAATGGCAAAACAGGCTTCTTAGAGTTTTATATTCATTCATTACATACTGTCTGCTTTCCATATTCAAACCGATATCGGTAAAAACACTTGCATTTTGGGCTAAATATCCTCGGGATACCCATCTTCTGTTCCATATGACATTTACATCTTTCGGATCTGGAAGAGTATCCATGCAATTTGAATTTAGGGCCCATTGGTTTTCGTACAACTTATAGGAGATATTCTCAAATAATTCATTTCCGTTGATTCTACGATATGTAGCAGAAAAGCGATCCAGCCAATCAATTATTCGATTCGATGAGTCCTCATATTCGTTTTGACTAATGATTAATATCATAGGTGTTACAAATTGGTTAAATAAAAGCCTTTAAGCCAATCAGATGTTCAGGCTTAAAGGCTAAACTTTAAAAAGGAATAACTATGCGTCTTCGTCTGCCCAATCAGTGACTTCTCCTGCTGTAAGATATTCTTTTGTTGATGTTCCGCTCAGAGAATCACCACCTTTGAGACGTTGAAGGTCTTCCTTTTTGATTTCGACAAACAGCGGGTTGTCTTGCATAGATTCCAGTTTCAATTTTCTGAATTTACTGTTCATAATAATTAGTGGCTACCCATTTTTAATTAAGTTAAAAATTTCGTCCACATCAAAACTATTAAAAGCACACTGTAAGGCCAATTCCTTACTTTAAAAAGATATTCTCATTAGATATAAAGTTATTCATAATTTGAATATTCTAAGCGAATATTTTTGCATTTATAACTGTTAGATTCTTATATTTCTTGAAATTAACCGAATGTAATTTATTGATTATTAGTGCTTTGTTTTTTTTATGTTGTTAGGACTGTACTTCCCGCGAAAGAATCAAATTTCATATAAGCACTGCTTCTATGTGGAATCAAACTGGATAGATAATTGACATAAAACTTAGGAAGTTATATTTTTGAAGAGATGTATACAATTTATGCTATGAAATTTGGTAGATTAATTTTTTTTCTGTTTTTTTGTTTTTTACTACAACACAGTAATTTATCTTTTGCACAATCAGACACTTCTTTGACGAACAAACTAATCCGGATGGCTGCAAGTGATCAAAAGGCTATCATGCATCCGCCAACAGGATATGAGCTAGGTACGTCTAATTATGAAAGGTACACGGACAGTGTCTTTGAAAGCCATTACAATATTGTAAAAAAGATATTTACGAAATACGGCTTCCCTGGATATAGGCTGGTTGGTAAAGATGGAGCTAAAAGTTTTTGGCTAATTGTTCAACATTGTGACAAATGGCCGAAGTTTCAAGAAAAGGTCTTACGCAAAATGAGGCATGAGGTATTAAACAATAATGCTTCTGGAGAAAACTATGCTTTTTTAGTGGATCGAGTGAGAAAGAATAAAGGTGAAAAGCAAGTGTTTGGTACGCAGGTGTCTTTTGATATAACTAAAAGTCAGGCCCATGTTAAAGATTTAGAAGACCCCGAACACGTGAATCAGAGACGGACGTCCGTAGGCTTAGAAAGCTTAGAATCGTATCTGAATAGAATGAGTATAAATCATTACAACATGAATAAAAAAGTATATCAAAAAAAGGGTATTAAGGGGCCAACTCTATATCAAGTTAATTAATCGAGGTGTAGTCGTTAAGTGGTTCATTTAGATGGTAGTTAATTATCTTATTCTTGCGCATGATAACTTATCCCAGTTAGATAAGCTTGTTCATACTCTAAATTCTAGCTATTCAAGGTTTTATATTCATATAGATAGAAGAGTTCAATATAAAGAAATTAATCGGCGTGACTTTGTCTCTTTAAAAAATGTAGTCGTATTAAAAAATAGAGTAGCTATTCACTGGGGTGGATTCAATATGATTAAAGCGACACTAAGTTTGATGTGGAAAGCTTTAAACGGTAAGGATATTGGATATTATGTTTTACTTAGTGGACAGGACTTCCCTATTAAATCCAACGAGATAATTTACGATATCCTTTCAAAAAATTATGGAGCTGAATTTTTACAGTACTGGTCAATTCCGTATAAAAACTGGATTTATAACGGAGGAATTGGACGATTCAGATACTATTGGTTTATTGACAAGATAGGGTTCAAAGACAGTAGTACATTGTACCAACTACAGGTTAAATCTGGTTTTGAAAGGCGGTATTTTGAAGATTTTCCACCATTTGGTGGATCTCAATGGTGGTGTCTCACCCATGAAGCGGTTACTTATGTTGTGAAGTTTATTAATTATAATAAAATTATTTTAAATTACTTTGAACATACCTTAATACCAGACGAAATTTTTTTTCACACTATTTTGTTGAACTCGCCTTTTAAAGATAAGGTTTTTAATAATAATCTTAGGTACCTGCAATTAGAGGAGGATAAGGCGAGTCCTAATGTGCTTACTTCCTCAGACTATCAGATACTAAAGGAGTCGAATAGTTTGTGGGCAAGGAAGTTTGATGAACGAGCGGATCCCCACATTTTAAATCAAATTATCGTCAATCTTCTGTAGTTTAGTTAACAATGGATACAGCGACGGTAGAGAGATTTCCAATTGACCGTCGTTTCCAAACATGTAGTTCATACCATAAGGAAACAGCATATCTTTGTTGTTTCCTCTTTTTATACCCGTAAATAACTATTTAACAATTAGTTTAGTTGTCCCTCTACTAATACCAGTTCGACATTTTCCAACCGGTTAACCTATACCACAACAAATTTGGGTCTAAAAAAATCTATCAAGCCTACGTTGGGCAATTATTTGACTTGTTCGACTTTTCCTTACGGATCTCAACATCCTTCAGGACCATTTTTCTGTTATGGACCTTAGCAATGAGGTATAAAAAGCTCAGTATTATCACAACCTCTTCATCATCAACCTCTATTCCATTTTTGGCAAGCAAAGCTATCGCCTTACTACCGAAACCTTTCTGTCTATAAAATCCATCTAATTTTCCCATTATGCTATTTATAAACCAGTACTTTCGAAAGCGCAACATTACGGCCTAAAGATACCTCACTTTTATTCAAGTCTATACCCACTGGAGGGAAAAAGCTGACCAATTGCTTTTTATCGGCTGTATCGAGACTATCAAAGCCCCTAAATACATCTATCGAAGTCCGGAACTCAAGCCTCCTCTGTTCTTCGATTGTCTTTAGTTTTACGGCAACGTCACAAAGCTCCTTCCTTATAACCCCAGTAATCCTCCGAAATTCATTTTTCATTTCGCTATAGTCGTCATATTTCAATATGTTCTCCACAAACAGTTTCCTCGCTCTGGATAGTATTGTCTTCTGCTCGCCTAACTGGCGCCGAAGTGCTTGTCTTTCGTAAAGAAATCCCGTCTTCTGTGTATCCACATTCCAGTCTGCAAGAATGGCAACGAACAGATCACCTAACATTTCCGATAGTTGCAATTTCTGGAGCTGATCCCTATAGCTGTCATTTAGCTTATCCGCCCTGACCCTTGCCCTACACCCCTTCCGACAATGATAATAGGCATACTTTCGTGTATTGCCCTGCGAAAAACTACCAGTAAGCCTCTTACCGCATAGCGGACAGATCAGAAAACCAGTAAGAAAAAAAGTGGACCTGAAATCGGCCCTTATGGTACTGACTTTTCTTTTGGTATTAATGACATCCTGCACTTCGTAAAAAAGGGCTTCAGGTATCAGTGGCTCGTGTATTCCTTTTATCATAACAGTCTCCCCATTTCCTAGCTTCAGCGGTATCAGACCACAGTAAACTGGGTTACGGATAAGTTTGGAAAAATTCGACCGTGTACTTCTCAGGCCTTTGTTCACCGCCATTTCGCTTAAGTGCCCGATCTTATATATATTCTTCGCAAGCTGACGGAACACCCATCTTATAATCCCGCTTTCAGGTTGTTTGGGCACTATGATCTTACGACCATCCAATGATGCCATGTTCACATATCCCACAGGAGCCCTGTTGGGATACCTACCCATCTCCTTAGCCTTTCTGATTCCATTTAAGGTATTCATGGCACGCCTCGTGTTCTCCGCCTCTGGGACTGAGAGGTAGATGGCCAACATTACAGAGCTCTCGGGAACGGAAAGGTCTATCTGCTGATCGATGGCCATTGCCGACACATTGAGCTTTCTGAGAACGCCCAGCATTTCGTAGGCATACTGGATATTACGGCTGAACCTGTCCCACTTGATGAAAAGGATATTGTTTTCTTCCTTTCCCCTGCACTTTCTCAGTTCGGAAACTAGTTTCTTCCATTCCGGTCGGTTGAAGTCTTTTGCTGAGAAGTCCTCCCGGTAGATCCCTTTTACGTAGATGTTGTTCGATTCACAGTATTTGATCAATCGATCTTCCTGTTCGGGCAGAGAATAACCCCTTCTTTTTTGTTCATCTGTGCTTACACGCACATATAGATAAGCTGATTTCATAATGTTGGAACATTTGTTTTTAGACTTATAAACAAACCAGAATAGACTTTAGTGTATTTCGGCCAAAAGCAACCACCTATTGCGATCCAAACTGTACAAAGCTCATAGTTATTTTACTTTTTAGCCATTTTTTATATTTTTCGGATCAGATACTTCAACTGGATCGGCAAGAGACACTGCTGGCGTGTTTTTATTTTACTTTGTTTCTCTCAAGGGATAATGCGTAATATTTTTTTGAACAAGGAAAGGGTCGGATGGATATCCACCCTTTTTTTATGCGCTTATTTCTTCAATGTGATTTTGGGGATACCACTACTATCAATAATAGAGGTCGTTTTTATCTATATGTTAAAATGGGAATACCACCATTTCTAGAAGTATGATCAAATTATTTTTCCGGGCGATTTTAGGACTGTGCTACGCTTGATTGCGCCGGCCAGTTTGCCCGTCCTTTGGGCATCCTCTAGCTGACGTTAAGTTTATCTCAAGATTTGATGAAATCTGAAAATTTTATCCTTGTAGTAGCGGTTCTTTTAAGCCTGTCCTTTTCTGGGCAGTGCCTACTGGCCATGTTGGATAATATTTTTTACGATAATCGAAAATTTTATCTATTGATATATAGGGTGTAAATGAACGATTGTGCTAGAAAATGGCTTGTCGTTTACCGTTTGAAAGTGTGTTCGGACCTTAGTGAAACTTTCGGATGAAGTTGGGTATAACATAATATAAATACTGAAGGGTACCAGGAAAAATAATTGAAGAATAAAAGCTAAAAGAAGTTTCTACATAGTATTTATTAACAAGAGAATACAAATAAAGATGTCTAAGTTTTCAACCATAAGGATAAAAGAGCTGTTGGAGAAATCCGATGTAGCCAAGCTTCCAGACTATAAGGGCGCAGCCCTTGAGGAGCTGGGGTGCTATCTTTTTGGCAAAATGAAAGGCTTGGAACTCTATGCGAAAAATAAATTCAACACTAGTGGTTCTAGGGAACTTGATATCATTTTCACAAATGACAGGCGTACTTCTGAACTACATTTTCTCGACGGTTTTATTCCAATCGAGTGCAAAAACACGACTAAGAAGACCACGAGCGAGCAGGTCAACTGGTTTGTCAACAAGGTGAGCGACACTAGCGTTAGGTATGGAATACTGTTGACTCTTTCAGGCGTAACGGGCAAAGATGAAACGGAAGCTGCCAAATCTGAAATCATGCGAGCGGTCAGTAAATTTAGAATAGGGATCTTGGTACTCACTAGAGCTGAAATTTTGCAGCTGAGGTTGACCCGCGATCTGGCAAATCTGTTAGAGCAAAAATTTCTTGCACTTTGCCTGGAAGAAAAAGTGAAATTCAAGTTTGATTGATTACTCCCCTCCTTACAATTTAGCGTTAAGAAGAAATTAACGCCTGATGGGTGAAATTAACAAGGAAAGGTTTTCCCCATAATACTAGCTAGTTACTTTTTGACTGGTTGAAGAAAAAATCATAGCCTAAGGATCTGTCGAGGTTTGAAGGAAAAGTAATTCGGATGGTGGGGGATTTTGTCTGCGAAAAATTTGTCAGGACAAAACGCGGGGATCTGATGAAATTCGGTACGTTTATCGACGTGAGCGGTGCATTTTTCGATACTGCCCATTTCCCCCAGACATTAGCGCAATTTCCATTAAGAGGTGCCGGACTTTACCTGATCGAAGGTAAGGTTGTCGTGGAATTTGGCTGTCCGTCTATCGAAGTGATCCGCTGCGGTAAGATGCCCCTTAAGCCTGATCCGAGAAGTGAATAGGGTGATAAGCCAAATTGTTTGTTTTTGCGTATTATTGTAGTTTAAAATTTATGGTTTATGTTATTAAGGAGAGAAGAACTTCTTAGTTTATCTGATAAAATTTCGGATATACTGTAGCGGAGAATTTTAAATTTTCGGATGTAAAGGACATAACCCACGAGAAGCTAATATCATATTCCGATAAATTGGCTTTCCTTTTTGATGTTGATAGATCTATCTATGACGCATTCCACGAGGAAGATACATTAGACTATTTCAAATCACTTCTAGCATTTGACGTAGCGTATTAAACAAGGATAAAGAACGTCTGATAAAACAAATGGAAACTACCTAACACGCAATCTCGTTAACTTATTGATGTATCCTACGTATAAGTTTTCCAATTCTTCATATGTTACCACTTCAATACCTGGGTAATGGTCTCCCAACTTTTCGTTAAATATATCCTGGGCTTCCAGTTTTTCGTCCAATCTTCCGACGAGAAGTTGGAATGAATTGCGTTCTGGCAGATATCCCATTTTCAATGAGATTTCTTTGGTATTCTCTGCTTTAGTCGTATATCTTCTGTAATCGAAAATTTGATCAAGGTGATCATACATTTCTGAACTAAATCTCGGGCGCTTCTTATTCTTTTTTACCATCATTTGAACATTTTCCTTTTTTACTTCAAAGAAGGTAGTGTTCTGATGGGTCGGTAAGTCAGGGATAAGAATAAAATCACAATTCTGGCTGAAATTATCTTGTTTCTCTTTTAGACTGAGTTCATATTTATGGTTAGCATAGCTATCTCGGTACAAAAGGCTAGGATTTTGCAAAAATAATTGATGAATCACTGTCCGTTCATTCTGCTTCCTATCATATTTGATATTAGCGCGGAATGTTGTACCAAACGTTGTCAGGATACCTTCCAGCATTTCGTCAGAAATCTTAATCCAATCATAGTTAAAGGCTTTTGGACAACGTATGAATTGCATGGAAAGAATATTTGTCTTAGCAAATGAATCCAGATAGTTTTTTCCAAACCGCTGGATATACCTCCGTTTTTCGCCATCATTCTTGAAAAAGCCTTCAACCGAGAGATCGAGTTCAAGATTATCCAAGTCTTCTATAAAAGACTTTCGCCATTTTTTTATCTGATCTTCAACTACTCCGACAAGATACCTGTGAGAATACAAACCATTTGATTTGACAATAGCGCTGAAGCCAAGGTTTTGTAGATCAGATTTTTCTTCGGCCTTGGAATGTAAGATTACTGGAATACTATTGACCCTGAAATTTTGCTTCGAGTATGATTCAATAGAATGATTTAGAAAGCGTACGATATGGTGAGCATTTGCTAACTCTGAGTGACCCTCAATATTATTTGTAATTATGGCGTCTATATGAGCCCCATCTCGGATTAATTGATTTTCTATGAAGATCTTGGCATCCTCTACAGAATTGACAGAAAGGAGATTGTTGTTTTCATAGGCTTCGTTGAGAAAAATTTTCTTGACGCGCTCTTCATTCTCTTTCGTATCGACTATCAGCAATTTCATATCTTTCACATTTGATTACAAAGATACCAAATATGCTGCTTAGATTCAGATGGTGGGCAACGACCTCAAAAACAAGTTAAGGGCATGAGAAAGATATACAGGTATTGTTAAAAACACCGTTCACGGGACGGAGTGTTAGATTAAGAGTGACAGCATGAAGAGGAATATATGAAAACACATTACTAATCATATCCTCCCATTTATTCCTATCATTTAGATTGTCAGACAGGTAACAGCTAGCTGGCCTGCCTCTTTAGGGAAACCAGTTATAATTTTACTTGACATCGTTTCGTTTTTTTTTAACTTATCTTTACCTTTCCATTTATATGAGTGGATGTACAACCCCACCACCAACAAGCTTCTATTACTGCTTATAGAACAAAAGGTCATTTGAATATAAATATGCAAAGACAGCAGCCAAGCTGAAAGCTACAAATGAAGGCATGTTAGCAGATGTATTGAGTTATTCTGACCATCCTGTTTATAAATATTCTACGTTTTATTTGTAGGCTAACCGCGCTCTATCATCTCATATTTATCCTCTAGAATACTTGACTTGAAAATATTAACTTTACGTACACTTAAATTATCATGAGCCAAATATCTTTATTATTGGGGGCCGGTTTTTCTGTCAACAAAGGTTATCCGACTGCTAATAGGTTGAATGAAAATATTATCAACCTAAAGACGACAGACTTTACAGTTGCTCCGCAAGGCTCGGTTTGTTGGCTGGAAAACGGCCAGGAAGATATTTTCGCTTACTCCGCAAACAGTACTTTTAAGCTTTTTACACTTGAATTGATTGCTTTTTATGCATCGACACATAACTTCAACTATGAAGAGTTTTTTGATTATTACACCAATATCGACAGACCTGAAAATAGGGACGAGGCATTTGAACAGTTTTGTGATGCTTTCCGTGAAAAACAACACATTAAGGATGATAACCTTAACCTCATAAGCAGACACAATAGTATTTTTAATCAAATAATTTCTGGTTTACTTATTGATCGCGAAGGCAATCATTTTTACGAACGCATTCATCACATAGGATACTACGACGGCTATAATGGTTTCCTGGGCTGCATTCAAAGTTGGGGAAAGGAGAATGTACTTCACATCCATACGCTTAATCATGATCTTTTTCTTGAAGCATTGAATCATACTGACGCAATAAATGGCGAATTATCAGATGGCTTTACTGAATTGGGCTCGCCGTACTATGGCGAATTGGAAAGTGGAGACAAAATAAGGCTGTCATACTTCTCCGGCATTTATGATACTAATTACAGGCTTTATAAGTTGCATGGTAGTCTGGATCAGTATCCATTCCACTCCATGAATGATGGCCAAATAGGTGCCTACATAAAAACCAAACCTGGCATTGGGGTCACTGACTTTTACAAAGAAGAACAGAACGATGAAGGGAAACTTGAATATGTCAATGACTTCATAAATTATTTTCCTGATTTTTTATCGGGAACAACTTCGAAGATACTCCGCTACAGAGACCCCATTTACTATGAAGAGATTTTCAAGGCTTTTGAGGCCAATTTGCAGGCATCACAAATTTTAGTTCTGATAGGTTATGGTTGCGGCGACAGTGAGGTCAATAATATTATCTTAAATAATTTTAAAGGCCTGATATACTTGGTTGATCCATTTCCCTCAGCAAAGACTTATGAGTTCTGCGATAAAACTGGTGCTAAACTCATTGAGAAAACACCCGAAAACATAGGATTACCAGATTTTGGATAACATTCTTAATTCATCATATATGAAAAACAAAGCTTTGACCGAGTCTGGCGCGAAAATTCTGTTTAGCCTGATCCCTTATGGTGGACAGCTCTTAAGCGAAATTTTCTTTGATTATCGGAGTAGGGTTAAACAAGACAGGCTAAATAATTTTATCGAATCCTGGGAGCAATACCTGAAAAATTCTTGCGGCAGCGGAATTCCTCTTGAAATTCAACAGTCGGAAGACTTTGGGGATTTATTCGAATCTATAGTTAAGCGGGTTATACAGACAAATTCTACAGAAAAGGTAACACGATTTAGAAATGTGGTTGGTAATTATATTGCTGAGCCGATAAAGCTAGATTATCGCGATAGTTTCCTTGATATGATCGAGCGGCTCAATGAGCCTCAAATCAAAATTCTAAAATGTCATGCCCAAATCACAGAAAATATCCGATCGTTACTTAAACGGAGAGAAGGAATGCAAGAGGAAATGTTCAGGCTTAATGACAAGCTTGCGCACGAAGCCGAATTACTTAATGATAGAAAACCAAACAAATATCACGAGCATACCCGCAATATATTAAACATTGATGGCCATCTCAAAGAAGTAGATAAAGCTATAAAAAAAGACGGTGATATTCGAAAAGCCGATTACTACGGTTTAGAAAGCGGCGATTACCTATTTCTAGTTCAGGATCTTTATTCAAAAGGCCTGTTGGTAGATCTGGGAGTGGGAACGTTTGACACAAAGCCTTTTGACACAATGGGGGTCACGGCCTTTGGGTTGAAATTTCTTAAATTTATCAATGAAGAAAAGGAAAATGCCATTGAATCCTAATATCTTAAGGAAAATATTGGATATTTGACCCAACTTTATTTATTATGAGCGACACTCCAACCTATTTACCTCAATCAAGAGATTATTTCAGAAAATTCAAGTCTTCCCATATGGAGGAATATAAGCATATAGAGAAAGAATTCGGCAGTCCTTCTAGGTCTGGTTACTCCCGTTACAAATACGACCTTCAGGTAGCGGAATACCTGATTTCTATTATCAACAACCTTGACGAAACCTTTGGAAATGTTAGTATTCCGGAGGATTTCTCCTCGCCCGAGGCACTGATTACTAGTTGGCAGGATATGTACAACTATATGCTTGGCAAAGAAGAGCTTTTAAACAAGACTTTTGCTGTTCTTCTGGAGGCCAAAGAGCAATCTGAACCTTTTGGCATCATCAACGATGTCCACAAAGAGGTATCTGGCTGTTTGAAACATATCCTCAATATGCCCGAAGTCAAAAATTACGGCCTACACACCCCGGAGACTGTTAATGTAACACAAGGTGAGAATTTTGATGTCGTAGTCGTTACCGCACTCTATGATACGGAATTTGTCGCCTTTAAAAAGCAGTCCCTTTAGTCACTGATACTTTATCTTCCTGATAACCATGCATGTCCAAGCGTATATATTCATTTGTAAGTTCGTTGTACCATTTTGGTGCGTTTTTATCGGATTCAGTAATCTCAGGAATGTTTATGCCGTGCTTTCCGTATGCCTTTGCTATCATTTGATAGGGTTCTTTCGAGTCAAAAATCCTATTCCTGTTGATTTCAATACCCTGTTGTAGCGTTTCCCTCAGCTGTTTATAATCATCGTTGTCATTTAGTCTCGTAAACATATTAAGGAAAGCATTGAAAAGCCCCTCTGGGCTATAGTTATTCTCTAGATCTGGTAGAAACTGCCGCATCTGAGCGCCCGTCTGGGGATTCTTGAATGCATCCTTAAACACATCGTCAATGGGAAGGCTTTTCAATGTATTTATAGCAGGACGGATCGGCGAGGCTATTTTAGGATCGAACTCATCAAGCGTTTCAGGTTCGAATACCTTACGTATTTCACTAAATTCTGTTCGCTCATCGTAAACCTCAAACGCATTTCCTTGTTCGATTACCACCTCTTTTCCTGTGTTGTAAACGCAATACCCATCCGTTAATTTTTCGATAAAATCCAGATCGGACTCAATGTTCATACGGTTGGATTCACTTTGATCGCTTGCTGCTATATCGCCGATATGGGAAGTAGAAAATACCTTGAAGAATTTTTCTCCATCGGCGACTATCTCAAAAAATTCCGCGTGCTGGCCAGCTTTCATCTGGCTCATTACATTCCAATCTATATACAGTCTTATCATATGATCACCGAACCTGACTAACTTTCATATGTATACGGATATGCATCATGTAATATAGCAAAAAAGACCCAAATTGATGTAATGTGGAAAAAATGGGCATAGAACATTGAGGGTTGTTTCGTAAATTTATTGTTTAAGAAAAAAATATGTTGAGACCTTTTGGATTAGATTTCGGACTTCGCCCGACAATGGCTCTGCTTTTCGACACCGCATTTGTCGAAAATTACCGAAAGGCGGAGTGTGGCGGTCTGGCCTATTTTAACTTAATGGATAGTGAGGGAAATGAGGAGCCTTTTGAGTTTGGTTTTATGATGAAGAACGAAAAATATGCGGACCTTTTTCTGGATTCACTTATCGCCTGGCAGGAAAAATCGGGTGGAGACAGTAATGCAATTGATATGGAATTCCTGGAACAGAAAAATGGGGAGTACCTGCTATCATTCGGCCCGGACCTTAGGTTGACCATAGATCGGATGCTGCCTGCACACCTAAAAGAATATGTTAATCCTATGGCTATACAGCCTTTCCAATCCAAGGCCGGAATGCGCATCAGTCCATCTTTCCGTTTATTTAGGGATAAGTATGTAAAGGGAAGGAAAGTGGCGGTTAGATACTATATCGTTGATGAAAATTACAGGGTAAGAAAAAAAAGCGAACGATATTTCGTGAAAACAGAATTCAAGTTTTCTAAGGAAGGCGAGCTTACTGGAGATTCGCTATATAATCCTTTAATCAATCGTGCAATAAAAAAGGAAAAGCCCCCTAAAAAATTGATGACGGACGATGATGTAAAAAGTGAACGGATGAAAAAGCTATCGTATTTCTTTCCTTTAGCTCATATGCGTTTTTTTGAAGAAAATTGGCTGGCAGAGATTACAAAATCCGTTAATACAAGATATAGTAGCGAGCAGATCTTTCAGGCCGTCTGCAACATCCTGCTTCTTGAAAGGCTTAAAAAAAGCAATGCATCCAACATCAGCACCAGTTCGGCCGGTTATGATCTTTGCCTTTTGGAACATTTGATAGGGACGCACGAGTCCTTTGATAGCTATTTTCCAGATATTACATTTTTCACCAAACAGTCTTTAGAAAAACAGATCAGACTGGATGAAAAATATTTTAAAACCCATTCAGATAAATAATATGGAAATTTTAACCTCTCTTTTGAAGTTTTGGGACAGCGAACATGCGGGGATCATAAGTAAGATCATAGCAAGTGCTTCTTACGACACCCTAAAAAAACACGTAGATTTTAAGCCGCTTTTTAGCAAAATAGGAAAAATGTTCAGCAGCCCTGAAAAGGCAGAGACCTTTGTTAAGGAAGTATGCGAGAGGAAGGGCACGGGCTCATTGGGGCATGACATCAATAAGTTATATACAGAGATTAGCGGCGAACAAACGCCCTCAGACCTTTTTCCAATCCTTAGCGACTGGGCAAAAGAAAATCTACAGAACATCAAGAACATCAATGAGTTCTCAGCCAGCCAGACTTCAGGGTTTGTTATCGGTAGCCAAACGGCGGGAAGGGACATCAATATGATACAGGGCAACTTTTACGCAAATCCGCAGAAGGATGAAGATTGAAAAGCAGCAAGCGTCTGGCTCTATCTATAATATCAATGGGGACTTTATAAACCAAGGTTCTTTCACTGCAGAAAACGTTTATCTCAACAATGATGGTGTGCTGCAGGAGTTCGTACGGCCGAATCAGGAAACGTTGCGCATACAGTTCGGAATAAATTATCTCGATGATCTAGCCAATGAGCAATCTGGTAAGAGGTTAATTGAAAGGGATTACATTACGCAGGTATGTCAAGTTTTGGACGATTATAAGGAGATAGCCATAGTTGGTAATCCTGGGGTTGGAAAAACCTGTATACTGTATCATCTTTCTCTTAAAATGAAAGATGTTATCTACATAAACTTAAAGAATAAGTCTCTCCAGACGGTATTGTTGCATTTCATAAACAAATACAATATCATCGCTGGAACGGAGTTGATCGATAAAATCGACACGGAAAATGGGTTGGAGCTGTTACAGGGGTTACTTATGGGAAGTTCGTTTACATTCCTTATTGATGAATGCGAGAATGCTAGTGGAATAATCGAACGCCTGCTTCCGGTTAAAAAGCATCAAAATATATTTGTTTATGCTTCGCAGTCGAGAGTAGACTTTGATGCCGAGAGTATAGAGGTAGTTTCAGTGGGTAATTTTAACGAGAACGAGGCTAAAAAATTTTTAGGGGAATATGATATCAGCCTTGACGTACTTGACCTGAATAATCTACTTGACGCCTCTCAGGGAAATGCACTTTACCTCTATTATTTTAGCCAATATAGTGTGTCGCCTTTTCCAAAAGGAATAGAACAGTACCATCGTGCAATTTGGAAACAACTACAGGTAGCTCAGAAAGAATGTATAATCTATGCATCAATTGCCCACTTCCCTGTAACTATAATAGACATTTCACAACTGCTTTTCAATGGAGAGCTACAGCTCAGCATTGGCCTTATCGATAACCTGAGGTTAATCAATAGGCTAAATGAAGGAAAAATCGAGGTTTTCCATCCTGCTTTCAAAAGATTTGTCGTCGACCAGGCCAAAGCCGATGGAGCATTGGATGTCTATAGGTCTAGGCTCGGTAACTATTTTAAGAATACAAAAGACTTCAAGCAGGCTGCCTATCTCTTGATTGATTCGGAACCAGAGGCCATTGAGGATTTCGGATTTGAAGTACTACCGGAAATCTACAATAGTGGTGAGTTTGAATTTTCCAACAGGATTGCATATACACTTTTAAAAAAGGAACGAGATCAGCTTACCGAGGGTTACTTAAAATTTTGCATCTATCAGAACCAAAGATTTCTACAGCTGGATAAAGACGCTGAAGAAATAATCGAGGATGCAATTCGGCTTTTTGCAGCATCAGGCAACCGCAGGCTACATTTGGTTGCTCAAATGAATAAGGCCATGGATCTTATAGAGTCGGGTAAAATAACCCAGGGAAGGGAACTTGTCGATTCTATCCTAGAGCAGGATGATGGGGCTGATCCTGAACAAACAGGCCCCCTGCTGGTTTCACTGTCTAAAATCTATATTGACCTTCATCAGTATAGACAGGCAGCGGACGCTTGTAAAAGAGCATATGATCTTTTTGCCGGCCAGAAAAATCTCTACGGCATGGTATCTAGTATGGCCAATCTTGCCTCTAGCTTAAATCATTTTGACGGCTATAGAGACCTTTCCAGAAAATATGCCCATAAGCTGCTCGATCTAGAGCTATCGGACTATTATTTCGGGCTGGAATTGATTGCACTGAATGCATTGACATCCATTTACCGTCAGATGAACAGGTACGAGGAGGCAAAAAAATATGGCGCTTTGGCCGTACAGCAATGCCAGAAATTTAAGTTGTTCAAAAAGGCAATATTGAACCTGATTAATTATGGAAATATATTCCGAGATACCGGAGAGATTGAAGAAGCACTAAAAATCTACCAAGAGGCTCTTTTTCATGCAGTAGAGATGAATATTCACAGAGAACAGTGCCGTATCCATTGGATAATGAGTGATATCTTCGTTGAAAAAAACGATTTGGATGAAGGTTTGCGCCTTATCGATCGATCCATTGAATCCGCCAAGTTGGTAAACTACAGTTACGGCATTGCCCACGGGCTTAAAGAGCGTGCCACGATTTTAGAATTAAAAGGCGAGCATATAGCTGCCGGAATCAATTTCGAAGAAGCTTTTGACCTCTTCGTAGAGATTGGCGGAATGGTCAAAGAAACCAACAGATGTCTGACATCAGCGATCCTTTTGTACATGAAAACCGGTGAAAAAAAAAGACTCGAACGTTTGGTAAGAATTTCAGTTGCTTCGTTCGGAGGCGAAAGTTTTATTGACTTACTGGGTATCGCAGATTATGAGGAGAACACTGTTGACATCCATGACTATTTTAGCAGGCTGAATGAGAAATATATAAAAACCATAGCGCCAGGTAACCAGACCCCTGAATATCTGGATTACCTTAGATATTGTAAGGATAATCTGGCGCAGTCCAAAACACCATTTAAAAAGGTACTCTTGGAATTGTGCGCAAGACATGGTGGCAATCCAAATAAGCTTTCACTCCTTGCGATACTTATCGAGCAGTCGGGAAATCTGCTCGGACTGATAGAGCTGGATGAGATAATCACAGAAATTCAAAAGAGCATAAGAACCTTGCGAATTCGCAAGACGGTTGGTGATATTGTGTTTCTTTCCATCGATCCGGGAGGGTTTAATCTGGAGGTCAATGTCCATCAGGAGGATCCATTGGGTATTAAGCTCTGCCTGTCTTTCTTAATCTTTAGAAATGCAATACCCGAAATATTTGTGGTCGAAGGGATGGATATCAAACATAATTACTTTAAAATATATTTTCACGAATATGAAGTTTTATATGAAGTAATGGCAACTCAAGGGGAACTGAGCATCGAATTTGGTGATGATCAGCAATCGCACATCATTAGGTGGCGCCAACCGGAATTTCCGACTGCAGCGGTAATAAATAAGGATTATGAGCAGAAGGCGGACCTGCTGAAGTTTCCTGAAAATAAGTGTTTTATGTTTCTGCTAAGATCTCTTGGATGCGAGATAAGTTCCTATTTCTATGACATGGAAATTGCTAACGTCTACAAGATTACGAGAAGCATTACCGCACGAATTGCCCTTATGTATGGATATACAAATGTGGAGGACGAGGCTGAGAAAAAATTTGACTATAATCTTGATCTTTCAAAGATCGAAGAACTGATATCAGCATGAAAGAAGAATTGCAGAAAATTTTTGATATGGCGGTTCGCGCCTATCTACCTCCCCTGGACGAGTCGAATCGTTTACCGGTAATTGGCATAGCCTTCGCAAATGCAAATTATCCCAAGGAAGTTGAAAGAATCCTACGGGAGACTTCAGGGAAGTTTAAGATCCATATCTCATTAGGCGAGACCTTATTGAATTTGAAGGTGGGCAAGGCTTTGGGTGACGAGCAACTGTTTGATGTCGCCCTAAATTTTGAAGATCGTGAATATCAGTTATTCAAATCTCAAATAGATCACAAAAACCAAGGAGCTTTCGTAGTTGGGACTATACATGATGGACAGTTCATGATCGTTTCGGAAAACCCATCATCTTTTACCCCCTATCAGGTAGAAACATTTGAATTTCTGTGACAGAATCTAATCAGTAGGAGTCGATGATTTTTAATTCTGTCCATAATTATAGTGCAAACATGGCAAAAATATAACCACACCTAAAATCTTATGGTAAATCTCGGAATAGACAAGCGCTCGGAAGTGCTCCAATATGCGCTAATAATAGAAAACTTCACTTCCCTATTTCTTGGATCGTTATTGGGAATTAAGGATTTAAAGAATAGCCGTGTACTCGGAAATAAGAGCAATCCGATAAGTTTCAATCAAAAAGTGACATTATTGATTGAGATCGAAGCATTGGATTCTGCCGAGAAGACCAAGTTTCTGACATTCATGGAGGTTAGAAATCAGTTTATGCACAATATGGAAGCACATACCTACGAAGCCTGTTTTTCATACTTGGAAGGAAAAGATAAATACCTTTTGAAGTCTTATCCCCAGAAAGATGGAGTACCAAAGGAGGAGCAGCTTAAACTGGCGTTTAGGGAGCTATCGGAGGACGTGGTTAAATCAGTGATGGGGCTCTATGAGAAAGTAAAAGAGAAAATTGGTGAAAGGGTTAAAAGCGATGTACATAAGGAATTTATGGAAAATACCACCGATGCGATCAAAGAGATTGAGGATCTATTTAACGGTGTCTATGAGAAAGCGGCAAAAGGTCAAAAGCAAACCATTAAAATAGATGAGCTTAAAGAAATTGGAACAATGATACGCAAGATATTTTATAGAATAGTTATTAGCAAGATGAAAAGAAAATAGGTGTTGAGAACTTTGATTTAAGAAACAGAATAAACACAACCGCTTTCTCAGATAGCATTGTTGTTTCTGTCAAAGTTGACGGGAATGTGAATGAAATGACTTCCACATTGATTGTGAATTTATCATACGTAGGTGCTATGCTATTAGAGAAAGGTGTTCTGATCCGAGGAGATATAACCTTAGGAAATATCATACAAAAGGAAAATGGTATCGTATTCGGACAGGGACTGATACACGCCTATATACTTGAAACAAAGAATGCGAAATATCCTAGGTTGGTTCTATCCAACAAACTTATTAAAAGCTTAAATTACCCAATCGAAACTAAGAAAGATCGCTATCCTTATCATCCATATATTGAAAGATTCGATGATGGCTGCGTTGGCTTTCATCAGATGATCCATTATCAGGTTCTACAATCTTGGACAGAGATGACAAGCGCAAGATTATAACATACGTTGGATAAAGTGCGCAAGGTAATAATCCGTGGTTTAGATTCGAGTTTTGAGCATCCAGATGTTTTTGAAAAATTTAACTGGCTGAAAGAGCAATACAATAATCTGATCATATTTGAAGACAGTTCCTCCGATTCAAAGAATGAGGAAGATGTAAAAGTCAAAATCAGAAGTCTCAATGAAAATATAGCGGGACAAAATGTACATTATTCATATACGGATAATTTTTACGAAACAAAAAGCAATCAATAGTCTTACCGGAGCGTTTTAAAAAAATATTTGGGAAAAGCTCCACCGAATGATATAGAAGACTTTTCCAGACTATTTGTGGTGTAAATTTGTGGCTTTTATAGTAAAGTTTTTTCTTACGCTAATAGGTTGCGCACTTAGCTTTTTACTTTGTGTGAATTTGTATATTTACTGTTATTAAACGAATGAAATTCCATTTTTTAACAATTATTTATGGAGGAAATTGTGCAGAGCCAGATAAACGAATATAAAGCAGCTATAGAAAAGGCTTGGGACGACTATTACGAAGGACGTTACCAAGAAATCATATCCGTTTGCGAAGATTTGATATGTCGCTATCCTGAAAAATCATCGTGCCATTATTTGTTAGGGCATGTTTATAGTATGCAGGAATTGAATAAAAAGTCAACAGATGAGTTTTTAATCGCTTTGCAAAAGGATGTTGATGGAGTGAATAAAGGATATATCTGTTATTGGCTTGGTGAAATGTTCGGCAAATACTCCTGGCTGGATGAGGCTGACGAAAACCATATTTACGATAAGAAGAAATCCACTTATTATTTTGAGTTAGCAAGGACAGCCGAACAATTTCCGCCTCAACTATTATTACATTACAGGCACAGTGTAAAAGGACAAATGAAAATTGACCTTTGCGAAGATGGAATCCGTCGATTTCCAGACTTTACTGATTTTTACGTTTTACTCGCACAGCATTACGCTTATCATGGGCAGTCTAATATGCAATTGGCAACTTACAATCGAGCAATTGAAAATAAGTGTAGCTCGGCTTCCCTGTTTTATAATATGGGGCAATTTTATTATAAAAGAGAAGAGTACGAAATTTCACGGGATTATTTTAGCAAAGCACTAGAAGCCAATCAGTATTATAAAGGTTATAACTTTGCTATTAATTATTGGATCGGAAGGATTGCGGAAAGGAAGAAAGAGTTTGATCTTGCGGAAGCCATATATAGAGAACTATATATGGCCGAGCAGGGATATTCCAACAGCTTGCTTGGTTTTTTAGGGATGTTGAATATTTATGTGTTAAACAACAATCCAGATCAATTTATCGACCTTATCTTAAACTGGGATGCTAGTCGCGATCTTATCGACGACGAAAGTTGGTTTTCAGGCCCGGTGACTTTTAGTGAATACGTGACCGACAGTATTGACTGTGACAATGTTAAAGAACTTTATCAAAATCTCAATAAATTCAAGCTTGATCGTAGCAATGCTGATGCCCTACTTAAAGGAAAAATCCTTTTGATTAGAGCTCTTTTGGCTGGAATACAAACCAAGCCAAAAGAGCGTTACACTGCCTTAAAAAAGGCTTTGCAGCTTTTAAATGTTTACCATTATGATTTTGTTCTTGACGTATTTGCTGATGCATTAGTTTCTCTCAATGACAATAGAGGTAAAAGCATTTCCAATTTAACGGTCTGGTATAATATGCTAATCTCCGATCTTGAAGAATTCAGTAATCTGTCATTGGCGTTGTCGTCTAACCTCTCGTATATCTTTAGTGAATTATTCGAGGCAGAATACTTTGACAAAGTGGTTTCCGTTGCAAGATTTTTTACACTTGATCAGGTGAGAGAGGCCGATGCGCTTTTCGAACTTGCTTATTCCTACAATGAAATGAAGGATAAAGCTCAGGCCAGGGTAGTTTATGAGCTCTGCCTTAAACATAAAGGTGATACTACTGCCGTGTTGAACAATCTCGGTAATCTTTATGATGACGCTGGAGATCTTGTTGGTGCTTTGGAACTCTATAGCAGAGGTCTTACGATCTCTCCGGATGATAAACAGCTAAATAATAATCATAAAAGGGTGTCACAGAAATATACCCTGATGCTGGAACAGGCAGCTAAGGAAAAGCAACTACGAAGCGAGCAGCAGACTTCTATAAATTATTTGAAAAAGGAGAATGATTATGTGTTGGAAAAACTGAGCTTATTCATCGAACGTGTCAAAAAGGACGAGAGTTTTGAAAGCTGGAAAGCATCTGTGCCCAAATACAAATTTCAGAAATATATGGGAGTTGATAAACAGAGAGCCGATTCCCTGCTTAGCCAATGGTTAGCTAAAGGATATTTAATTGATACTAGACAGAGGGATGATTTCCATGTTACAATTTATGCAATTAATCCGTTAATCGAGGATGAGATTAAGAGACTTGAAAGGCTAAAGATCCCGGTAAATTGGATTAATGGATTTTTAAATATCAATGTCGATGTATTGGATAGCAAGGGCTATTTTACCATGATGACGCGGGCTCAAAAGACGGTAAAAAAATACAGACCGATGTTCGAACGCGACATAAATGAATTGTATAACAACTACTTGATGGGGCATTTGAAGGCAACTATTGTGCTTTCCGGTTCTCTCGTCGAGCTTGCACTTACCTATTATTGTGAAAGAAGAAAGGCAACCGTTATCCAGTTTCAAGATCAGTCAGGGAAAACAAAAAGTAAAAACCTTTATGATTGTGTCTTAAGTGACTTGATAGCTTATGTTGAGCAGAATCAATTTTTCGGCTCAGATTTTATTCATTTGTCAAATCTGTCCCGCATTTACCGAAATTTTGTGCATCCCGGAAGAGAAATGAAAGACGTACTAGATAGTGCTAAAGCAGACTTGTGTTTTATCAGTACGTTAGAGATACTAAAAAAGATTATTTAAGCATTTGCATGATTGCTCAATTTCAACGAGTGTTGATAGAATAGAGACAATTTGTACTATGGACCTCGGCCCAAATATCAACACAAGATGACTATTGAAGAAAAATTAGACCAAATTATTAATCATTTAAAAGATATAGATGAGAAATTTTCTTTTCTTCCAATCAATACAATAAATCCTAACAGAAAGCGGGAAGACACACTATTAAAGCCAACTTCCACTCAGTTGAAAAACCAACGGGTAGTGGAGTTAGCCAACAGAATGGATAGAAAAAGTTTCTTAAAGTATATAAGAAATAATATCGTTAAAATAATTGAGCAACAAAATGCTGATACGAATTGGGAACTCATATTTGTGCCGCAGTCTTTGGAATGGTTTCCAAAATTTCGCCTCTCCAATGCTTTGTTTTATCAAGACTTGAAGAAGCGTACAAAACTGTTTGCAGCTATTGTAGGAAAAGAGGGCAAGGCTCTTATCCTTAAATTGAGGAAACAGAGAGGAATCTGATATATAGAAAAACCCACAATGTTTGATATAGGATATTGTAGAGTTTTTAGAGGCATTCTTGGTTATTGAAGTTAATCTCCTACTGACATTTCAATTTCATACTATACTTTATAACTTCTTCCTGCAACTAGAACTGGGTGTTATTGAGTTTTGTTTTTATCTAAGCGAAAATCATTAAAAATAGCTCTACCAGCGCTTGATTGGTATAGCGAGTCTGGGTTTTTGATGATCTCTGCCATAATTTTATCCATTTGTACTTCGCTTGGACCAGGCAGGGACTCAATAATTCTTACACGCTTTAATAAACTTTGCATAACGTATGCATCTTGAATTTTTTGAGGATAATTGATTGACCCTCCTTCTCTTTCAATGATAAGCTCTGTGTTAAGATTGGGATGAACATCCTTTACCGTAGCCCAGATGATAAATCTTAAAAATTTGCAATACACATAGATACATTGGCCAGAATTATCTGCTAGGATTGTAAAGTCAATCGTCCTGGTAAAATAGTAATCAACGCCTGTAACTTCTGTGTCGTGTGCTGCGATGCCGTCAGCTAAAAATAGGTTAACATCTTTAAATTCCTTAGGATATCCCTTTCCAGATAGATAAGATTTCCATTCTTGCTCTACTTTCAAGAGTATTTTTAAATTGGGGTCTTTATTAATTTCGGGTAATTCCAATTGATGTAAGAGCCCTCGCCAAAGTACAGATAGCAAGAAGAAATATAAGTTCTCGTCATAAACAAACGAAGATTGGCCGTTGTCTAAAAATGGCTTGAAGATATTTTCAGCAAACCATTTTTCTTTTTTACTGAAATCAAGTTCTGCCCTTTGAGATAGGTAATTTCTTTTAATACCGTCTTGGCGTCGTTGATTAGGTGTATCAAAGGCTCTGATAAATCTTGATCCTGTAGATTTAAAATAGTCGATTATAAATTTTGGTATAATATGACTCTCCCTAAGCTCTGACTCTTCATCATATAACTTACATTTTCCTTTCATGTGCGTTCTATTTTAGTGTAAATTTATGGATTAGATTTAAAGGTATTGATAAAACTTCTTAACAGCAGCTTTATTCTAAACTCGGTTGGAATTAATGTATAGATGCTTTTTCCTTTGAGTAATAAAATGACATATAATTTTGCCAATAGAAAAGCCTACTTCTGATGATGGAAACAGGCTGTCTAATAAAAATTTTATACCTGTTACTATTAAAGGAGTTTTTTTGAGTTTAATATAGCTTCATAATCCTCTAGAAAGTTCGACATTTCGCAACTTTCCTCTACAGAGGCTGATACGAAAGTGTCGGTCTTTTTTTGTTGAGTAGTCTTTAGTATTGTATAGGTATTGCGCAGGATTCTTATCCGCCAGCTGGCGGATAAGAATCCTGCGCCCCACTACTTTTAAAGGAAAGTCGAACCACAGACTTTCCTTTTTTGTTAAGGTACTTTATGGTAGATACTCTATTGTCCTTCCAATATACGAATCAAATCGTCATTGAT
Organism: Olivibacter sp. CPCC 100613; assembly: GCF_036959255.1. Classification (NCBI taxonomy): domain Bacteria; kingdom Pseudomonadati; phylum Bacteroidota; class Sphingobacteriia; order Sphingobacteriales; family Sphingobacteriaceae; genus Olivibacter; species Olivibacter sp. CPCC 100613. The sequence goes on along the minus strand of NZ_JAWMTI010000015.1, from coordinate 2,931 downwards.
ATAAAAAACTTCTCGTCCTTCTTTTGACGGTGTGAGTATTCGCGCCGCGACAAGTTCATTGACATATTTTGTCAAAGTTGTTCTGGAGGATATCTGTAGTATGTCGCCGATCAACTTTGGTTTGATATAGGGTTGACTAAACAGCAGCTCATTTACTTCTTTATTATACCATTTGATATTTGACTTACCGTATTCCAATGTAGTTTCCATCTGATCCAGTATACTGTTGATGAGTTGATTGGTTAAAAGTGCTGTTTTTTCAACTGCATCCAGCATATAGAGTACCCATGGTTTCCAACTTCCACGCTGAGTAACGGCACCTAAATTATAATAATAATCATCTTTGTGTACGATGATATATTTGGAAAGATACAAGACCGGTTGATCCAAGAGACCTTGGTCGACCAAGTAGAGCAGGTTTAATATCCGACCTGTACGACCATTTCCGTCAGGAAAAGGGTGTATGGCTTCAAATTGATAGTGGGCTATACACATTTTGAGTAATGGGTCAGTGTCGGACAGCTTATCATCATTCAGATAATCCAATAGGTTTCCCATTAATCGTTCTACAAGACCGACTTCTCTTGGAGGAGTGTATATAATCTCCCCTGATCTAAATTCGCTTTGTCCACGTTGAATGACCGTCAATGTATGTGCTGGCCGTATGCTGCCAGATGTATTTTTGATCTGTCGGAAAATAGCAATTATACTTTCAAGGTCGATATCGTTTTTTTCCTTTACACGTTGATATCCCTCCCAAAGTGCTTCCCTATACCTCAAAACCTCTTTTGTGGCAGGATTGGCATTTTTTTCCTGAACGGTATCCGACACAGCTTTATAAAGCTCGTCTTCTGTTGTAAAGATATTTTCTATAGCAGATGATGCTTTGGCTTCCTGAAGAGCAATCGTATTGACCAGCATATAGGGATTGGGCAGACGCTGTACATTACTATTTACCCCTGCCAATGCTCTGGATGCTGTGACCAGTTTTTTCAGAATATCTACATCATCACCAATGTTCTGCGGAGGCAGGGGCGGAAGATCATTGAAAGGTTTTGTTCTATCGTATGCCATATATGTTCAAATTTAACCTGATACTGGACATATATACAAAGTAATGAAATAAAATGGACATATTTTTAAGATATGTCCATTTTTTTGTTTAAAAATGGACATATTTAGATTAAGTGTTCATTTGGATGTATTTTCTTGCTTCTGTTATAGCTTTAAAGTCTTCAATGAGGTTCGACAATTTGCCGCTTCCCACTACTGACCCCGCTTTACGATATGTAAGGTGGGTTTTTGTTTTTTTTGGGTTTTCTAAAACGTTCTTATTGTTTTTAAACACAGGATTAGGGTTCGAGTCCATTAAGGTCGCTGGAAAATTTGTGTTCGTTGTCCAATTTTTGTTTTTTCAGGCATTATTACAGAAAATACCGTTATGGAAACACAAAAAAAAACTCATTCGCTCCTATCGAGGGTACGACTTATAGCCTATTGGATTTTCACCGGATTGATGGCACTCGAATATGTTGCCGCTGCAACCTGGTGTTTTGGTTGGCTCAATAAGGGCTCCTATAGTCAGCTCATGAAACAAATAGGTTTCCCGGTCTATTTCCCTTATATTCTGGGAACAGCGTTTCTTCTGGCAACCCCGGTTATCTTACTTCCACGTTTACGGCTTTTAAAAGAATGGGCGTACTTCGGGGTCGCCATGATATACATCGGCGGGATTACGTGCCATCTTTATGTAGGCAGTGAGGTGAAAAGCATTTTTCCAGCCTTTATATTCCTGTCCTTTACAATTGCCTCCTGGGCGCTCCGTCCTCTTTCCCGCAGGTTTCAAAGGTATGCCGTTTAACGCAGATGGATTGATTTGATCTGAATGTTTATTCAATCATCGATTTTTTTTGTGCCCAGAACATGTTGCTAGTACTTTTCAATCCTTACTTCCCGAATTTTGGATCAATAGCTGTGCCGGGCCTCCGCTTTGTCATATTCATAAGTTAAAGCTTTTGATTTTTTTACGGATATATTCCTTTTCTGTTTCGGTTTTGGCAAGTAGGACAGCCCGCTGAAAACTTGCCCGGGCCTTTAACAGATCGGTATTTTTATAAAGTTCTCCAAGCAGGATAAAGTAAAAATGATTGTTTTCCACCCTGAGGGTTTCTGCTTCGGCTAGCGCAATTTTCCAGCCATGAACTTTATACAGTGCAAAGATGCGGTTAAGGGCGGCAGACGGAGAATAACTGACCAGCTGCAATTGATCGTACAATTGCAAAATCGCTTCCCATTTTTCCGGGGTACCATCCCGCTGGCAATGCCGGTAGGCTATCTGTGCTTCGATATGGTACGAACTCAATTCATTGCCCCGCATGGCACCATCCAAAAAGTGTATGCCCTGATTGATCAGTTCGGTATCCCAAAGCTTTTCATCCTGCTCATGATAAGGCACGAAATAATCATCAACCGTTTGACGCGCGTCGAAACGCGATGCGTGAAAACACATCAGTGCCATCAGTGCGTTTGTTTTTGGAAGATTCGTTTTTCCATTTTCGGTAAGCAACAGGCCCAGTCTTAATCCTTCCAGGCAGAGGTCTTTCCGTAATATTTCCTGATGTGTACGCGAGTAATAACCCTCGCTGAAAAGTAAGTAAATAACATGCAGCACGCTGTCAAGGCGGGTCGGGATTTCCTTTTCGGACGGCAACGCTAGGGTTACCTTTTCCGCCCTCAGCTTTTCCTTTGCACGGTAAAGTCTTTTATTGATGGTTTCTTTGCCGGTAAAAAAGGCCTCACCTATTTCATCAATATGGAGTTGCTACCTTTAAAGCGAGACAGATTTAGATAGTAATTTTAAATTTGTAGAAATGCATAGAAAATTTGATGATTCGTTTAAGACCATGGCGGTCGATTTGAGCGTTGTTAAGG
>NZ_JAWMTI010000014.1:0-48333 GCF_036959255.1 Olivibacter sp. CPCC 100613 | reverse complement strand
TGAACAAGCTGGATACGTTTTTTACCATGCATTCGGGATTTAAAGTAGGGACATATGGGCAGGAGATCCATGAAATGCGCGAAATGGTACTGGCCAACATGGGGCAGTATGCGCATGGTAACCAACCTGTTCAACATGTGGCTTATGCGTATAATTACGCCGGGCAGCCTTGGAAAACCCAATACCGTGTCCGGAAAATCATGCAACAATTGTATAATGCTACCGAGAAGGGATTTCCGGGTGATGAAGATCAGGGACAGATGTCATCATGGTATGTAATCAGCGCCCTCGGCCTCTACAGCGTATGTCCTGGAACTACGCAGTATAATATTGGAAGCCCGGTTTTCCGCAAAGCAACGATTACCCTGGAGGATGGTAAGAAATTCACGATCAATGCAACGAACAACAGTCCGGCAAACGTATACATTGCNTACGCAGTATAATATTGGAAGCCCGGTTTTCCGCAAAGCAACGATTACCCTGGAGGATGGTAAGAAATTCACGATCAATGCAACGAACAACAGTCCGGCAAACGTATACATTGCGTCGGCCACGTTGAACGGAAAGCCTTTTGAAAAGAACTGGATAGATTATCGGGATATCATAAATGGGGGAGAGTTGAAACTGGTGATGAGTGATAAACCAAATCGGGAAAGGGCCGGGAGCGATCAAGACAGACCGTTTTCTTTAACCAAAATGAAACCTTAAGATGCGACTAATTTTTCAAGTAGTTGTGCTCATAGCTGCTTTTTTCTTGAACAAAAACAACATACTGGCGCAGGATGAGATAAGTTTAGATAGTAAATCGGGCGTCAAATGGTTTTTGAAACCTGTTGAAGGTGCGGGCGAGAACTTAGATTTAACAATGGGCAGCTTTAATCAAGATGACTGGATTCCGGCGATCGTTCCCGGAACGGCTTTCGTGTCTTATGTTGAAGCCGGTAAAGAAGCCGATCCAAACTTCGGCGATAATATCTACCAAATTGATAAAGGGAAATATGACAGAGATTTTTGGTATCGGACATCATTCAATACACCCAAGAATTTTGAAACGACAAAAAAACTTTGGTTGAATTTCGAGGGAATCAATAGAAAAGGTGATATCTATCTGAACGGAACCTTGTTAGGACAATTGGATGGTTTTATGGATGATGGTTTATTCGATATTTCTGCTATTGTCAATACAACCAAGCCGAATGTGCTACTTGTTAAAGTATACTGGCCCCATACGCCGATAGCGAATTATGCAATGCCTGCTTATATGGCCAGTGCCAGCTGGGATTGGATGCCCTACGTACCAGGTTTAAATATGGGAATTACCGATAATGTTTACCTCAAATTGACCGGTAAGGTTAGAATAGTTGATCCTTGGATCCGGACGGATATACCTGATTTATCAGATTTAAAAGAGGCCACGGTTTCCATCGATTTGGATTTGGTTAATGAAGCACCTGAACGTAAAAATGGAATGTTAAACGGTACGATTATGCCAGGAAATATCCAATTTTCCCATAAAGTGGAATTGGATTCTCAAGAGGTGAAACATATTCGTTTAGATGCTCATCAGATAAGCCAGTTAATCTTGGAAGATCCGAAGTTATGGTGGCCAAATGGTTATGGTGAGCCAAACTTATATCAATGTATATTGGAATTTGTAGACAACGAAGGCAGTAAGGAAATTCAACCGGTCACTTTCGGCATAAAAAAATATACCTATGATTATCCCGACGGGAAATTACAAATCAACATTAATGGTCGACCGATTTTCGTAAAGGGGGGTAACTGGGGAATGTCTGAATATCTTTTGCGTTGCCGTGATGATGAATATGATCTTAAGCTAAAGCTACACAAAGAAATGAATCTAAACATGGTTCGCAACTGGATCGGCTCAGTGACCGACAATGAGTTTTACGCGGCTTGTGATCGGTACGGTATTATGGTTTGGGATGATTTCTGGTTGAACTCGCATCCGAACCTGCCCCGTGATGTGTTTGCTTTTAATAAAAATGCTGTTAACAAAATTAAACGACTGCGCAATCATCCTTCAATTGCCATATGGTGTGGAGATAATGAAGGCACACCTTTGCCTCCCCTCAATAACTGGTTGGCTGAGAATGTGAAGGTATATGATGGTGGAGACCGGCTTTATCAAGCTAATTCACATGAAAATGGCTTAAGTGGTAGTGGCCCGTGGCGTAATTTTGATCCGCAATGGTATTTTACGAAGTATCCGGGAGGTTTCGGTGGTGAGAAAGGCTGGGGATTTCGTACGGAAATTGGTACAGCAGTATTTACAACATTTGAAAGTTTCAAAAAATTCATGCCGGCAGATAAGTGGTGGCCACGTAATGAACTATGGGATAAGCATTTCTTCGGACCGCGTGCCGGTAATGCCGGGCCTGATATTTACGAAAAAACTATTGCCAGCCATTACGGATTGCCCAAAGGGATTGAGGATTTTTGTAGGAAGGCGCAGCTTTTAAATATGGAAGTGAACAAGGCAATGTATGAGGGTTGGCTAGCGAATATGGGAAAAGGAGCAACGGGTATTATGACTTGGATGAGTCAATCGGCATATCCATCATTGGTGTGGCAAACGTATGATTATTATTATGACCTAAACGGCGCTTACTGGGGCGTTAAAAAAGCGTGTGAACCACTGCATGTGTTATGGAATCAAGCGAATAATGAAGTGGAAATCGTGAATACGAGTGGGCAATTTGTTGAAGATTTAGATGTCAGGTTTGATGTGTACAATATGGATGGTAAGGCGGTGAAGGATTTTTCAAGAAAACAAAATGCACAAACGAAGCCAGGTGAAGTCACCGGGGTATTTCATCTAAATTTTGATCTGGATAATTTAGCACTTGGAAAGTTAGTAACCGCTTCTTCGGTTGCCGATGAATCAAGGACGGAGGCATTAACGGACGGGAGTAGTGGTAGCAGGTGGACCAGCGCCTATAGTGACGACGAGTGGGTGTACGTGGATTTAGGAAAAGAAACCACCTTTCGGCAAATCGATCTGGTTTGGGAAGAAGCATATGCGGCTTCTTATCGGTTGCAGGTTTCTGACGACGCTAAAAGCTGGAAGACCTTACAAGAGGTGGGCGCCGGAAAGGGTGGAACAGAGTCGTTTAAATTCGTACCGACCCGTGCGCGGTATATACGCGTATTAGGGTTAAAAAGAGCAACCGAATACGGTTATTCCTTATACGAGCTTAATGTATATAATGACCGCCGAACACGTTTATCGCCCGTTCATTTTATCAAGTTATCTTTAGTAGATAAAAGCGGGAAGATAATAAGTGATAATTTATATTGGCGGGGCACGACTTCAGGTGATTACACCAGTTTGAATGATCTGAAAGCCGTAAAACTTAAGCACGCGTTTAGCATTAAGAAAGCGAAGGATAGGATAAGGGTAACAGGAACCGTTGTGAATCCAAAATCTGCTGGAACGGTGGCCTTTGCGGTGAAGGTACAGGCTGTTAAGGTTTCTACCGGAGAACGGATTTTACCCATGATAACGAATGATGACTATTTCAGCTTGATGCCTGGCGAAAAGAAAGATATAGAAATTGTCTTTGATAAAAAATTGTTGGGGGATGACCGCGTACAGGTATTAGTAGAATCTTATAATAATTATTAGATGTTGAAGAAGTTTTTGATTTTATATGTCGCTTTTTTTGTTGCTTTAGAAAGTACCTGGGGACGTGCAACATTGTGTACCCCATTACCATCTACGCTGATTGCCCCATCGAAAGCAGAAAAGCAGGATTCGGTTTTGTTTTTTCCGCCTGATTCGTTAATACAGCCTTCTGGTACTTCGGTGATTATTTTGGCAACTGCTGCTCATAAGGCACAACTAGATATTCTAATGGATTCGATTAGGCATTTTGGGGTTGCTGTAATGAAACCGTCTTACAAAGCGGAGTTTACTGAAGGGGATATTCACTCCTGTATGCAGGTTTTCGAAAGTCAATCTAGCAAGTATTCGCTATCGGATAAAAAAATTTGCTTGCTAACAATGGGAGCAGAAATTCAAATGAACAGTGACTTGTCTGGTTTAGGCGCTGATGGGCTAATTAATTTGGCATTGTGGCCTGCGGATCTGCCGAAAGGAAGCGCTATGATGACGATTGCCCAAGCTAAAAATAAGCAAGCAATTAAACGTTATCATCATTGGGTTAAGGAAGGCCGAGCGGTTGAATTACATTTACATGCCGCAGCGGTTACGCGAGGGGCTATTGTGCAGGAGATAAAGCATTGGCTGGCGGGTAATGGCTTATTAGTGCCGGTAAAAGAAGATAAAACAGATGCCTTAAAAAGAAAAGAGGCTTGGGATAACTGGTTGAAAATGCTTGACGATAGGTTGCGAAACGATTGGGCATGGTTAAATCGTTATGAGCAGGATAACAAGAATCTGATGCCCAAAGGAAAGCAGAAAAGAGTCGTTTTCATCGGCAATTCAATTACAGAAGGTTGGTTGGAAAAAGATCCTTCATTTTTTACCTCGTCCGGTTATATAAACCGAGGTATCGGTGGGCAAACAAGTCCGCAGTTGTTGGTTCGGTTTAGGCAGGACGTTGTTGATCTTAAACCTGATGTTGTTGTGATCCTGGCTGGAATTAATGATATCGCGGAAAATACCGGACCTACTAAAATTGAAAACGTAGCGGGTAATATCATGTCGATGACAGAAATTGCCAGGGCCAACAATATTCAAGTGATTATTTGCGCTGTTTTACCTGCATTGCGTTTTTCCTGGCATCCCGAGATAAATCCTGTACAGTCTATCCGTGAATTAAATCAGGTACTTAAAGCCTTTGCAAAAAAAGAGGGATACCCCTTTGTTGATTATTATCATGCAATGCTTGATGAAAGACAGGGCTTAAAGGATAAGTTAAGTGAAGATGGTGTTCATCCGAATTTGGCAGGATATAAAATTATGGAACCTTTGGTTGAGAAAGCCATTCAAAAACTCCTAACTAAAAAGAAATAACACAATAAAATTATTTAACTAAAAGAATGAAAAAGCTTTGTTTGATACTACTCGTAATCATTACCCTCAATGAAAATGCTTTTGCACAATTGAAAATGCCCGCTATTTTTAGTGATAATATGGTGTTGCAACAACGTACGGATGTTGCCTTTTGGGGCAATGCCAAACCAGGCGAGCAGGTCGAAGTAAAAGGAAGTTGGTCGGAAAAATCGATACGGGTTAAGGCCGACATGCAGGGGAAGTGGTTGTTGAAGTTGCCAACCCCTGGTGCCGGCGGACCGTTCACGGTTACGGTTGAGGCGGCTGAAACAAAAAAATTCAAGAATGTTTTAATTGGTGAAGTTTGGATATGTTCGGGGCAGTCAAATATGGAAATGCCCATGCAAGGTTGGCCTAATCAACCGGTTGACGGCTCGCTTGAAGCAATTAAAGGAGCAAATTACCCGTCTATCCGATTATTTACTGTAGAAAAGAAGGTTGCTTTCTCTCCCCAAACAGCACTTAAAGGGACTTGGCTAGTTTGCTCACCGAATAGCGTTGCCGCTTTTAGTGCAACCGCTTACTACTTTGGACGGCAATTGCATGAGCGTTTGAAGGTGCCTATAGGTTTGATTCACAGTAGTTGGGGTGGTACAATCGCAGAGGCTTGGACAGGTAAAGAGGCGTTGCAAACGATGGGAGATTTTGATAAAGAATTAAATCGGATCGACTCCATTAACCGATTTGCATCAGCGGTTTTATCACGTGATAGCCTCAATGAGGCAATATGGAGCAGGGCGCTGACTGATCGAAAGGATACTTATGCGAAGGATAATACCTATCTCAATTGGCCGTTAATGGAGGTACCCGCATTTTGGGAGAATAAAGGTTTGGCAGATTTTGATGGAATTGTTTGGTTTAAACGTTCTGTTGATATTCCGCAAGCATGGAAAGGAAAGCCACTGAAACTATCGCTTGGTCTCATAGATGATTTCGATTACACCTATTTTAATGGTGAACTGATTGACAGCACGGTTAAAGGTTTGACCTGGATCATGGATCGAGAATATACTATACCGGGTGAGTTGGTAAAAGAGGGAAGCAATACCATCACGGTGAAAATAATTGATAATGGCGGTAATGGGGGTATGTACGGTAAAAAGGAACAAATGATACTCTATCCCGCTGATGGTAAGAAAGCAGAAGGTATTCGACTTAGCGGGGATTGGCGTTATAAGGTTGCGGCAACTAAACCAAAGGTCATGATGGACGAGCAGCCAAATCAACCATCTGTTTTATACAACGGCATGCTTGCCCCATTGATACCGTACGCCATACGGGGTGCTATTTGGTATCAGGGAGAATCTAATGTCGGGAGAGCTAAGCAATACTTAACATTGTTTCCGCTAATGATCAATAACTGGAGAGAAGCTTGGGGTAGAGGAGACTTTCCATTCTATTTTGTTCAGATAGCGCCTTTTAAATATGCGGGAGACGCTATTGACGCTGCAGCGCTGCGAGACGCGCAACGTAGAACCTTGAAGAAGGTAGCAGGCACCGGGATGGCCATAACGCTCGATATCGGAAATCCACATAACATTCATCCGGCTAATAAAGAAGAAGTAGGAAAACGACTAGCCCTTTGGGCGTTAAACAAGACCTATCAAGAGAAAACTGTAATATATTCCGGACCGGTTTATAAGGGATTTAAAGTAAAAAAGCGGAAAGTGCTTGTTTATTTTGAAAATACGAGTGGTAAACTGGATTCCAAAAATAAGGCATTGACGAATTTTGAATTGTTGGATGGTGATGGCGAATGGAAACCTGCCGTAGGGGAAATTGAGGGAGACATCGTTGTGGTGGTAAGCGATCAAGTAGATGCACCGAAAGGAGTGCGATATGCTTATTATGATGCTGCTCAGGCCTCTCTATTTGGCAGCAATGGATTGCCAGCTTCATCATTCAGTTCCGAGCCTCTTGATTGACTTGTTTGCGTGTCTCGTTTAATTAGCCAATTAGCTAGTCGGTCAATTAGTCAACGACGTTGAATCGTAGGATAGGGAAGTAGTTGAGACGTTAAGTAGTATTGCCTCTAGAAGTGTGGCTACGAATAACAAATCACCGGTAACGAATAACCAGTGCAGCGACAGTAATATGGGTTAAAGCCTATTTGCATAGGTGAATTTTATGTGTATATTTGACACATAAACCGAAATTTCTGTGGACCTAAGAACAATTTGGAGATAAATGGGCTATGGCATCTAACAAAATAAGTAAAGATGTTTTGGAGGCTATTAGCTGTGGAGACCATAGTGCCTTTAGTCTGTTCTATAAGGCTTATCACCCGGTTGTTTTACGCGTAGTTAAGCGCTACATTAAAACAGAGGATCTGGTTGAAGATGTGGTGCAGGAAATTTTTGCGAAAATTTGGACAGATAGATCCAAACTTATCGACGTTTTATCGCTTGAATCCTACTTATTCATTGTCGTAAAAAACTATACACTCAACTATTTACACAAGATTGCAACGGACTTTACCCGACAGCAACAAATTTTAGCGCGTTTCGAATCGGGTATCAATAGTGTTGACCAACATGTTATTGATAAAGAATACCAAATAAAGCTTCAGGAAATACTCAATCGGTTGCCGGCACAAACAAAGCGGGTGTTTGAGCTCTGCAGGGTTGAAGGGAAAAGTTACGAAGAGTCTTCAAAAATGTTGGGTGTTTCCAAAAGTGCCGTAAAAAAGCATATGATTCGGTGCATAAATACCTTAAAAAAGTATTTACAGCATGATCTGCATTTACCCCTCGTGCTATTTTTACTCCTGAAGTCTATTCTATAGAAAATAAAAAGTGAAAAGAGGGGTGGCCTATTTTCATTTTTTTTTGTCTTTACTTCTATAAGCGATTATGGAAGACCTGGATTTTTATAAAACATTAATACATCGTTACCTCAGCGGAACTGCCAGTAGATCTGAAGCTGCACTTTTTTTTAGATTATTGGAATCCGGTGAGTTGGACTCCTTGATGGAAGATCAACTGAGGGACGACCTAAGCCGCGAACTTTCCACGATTCGTAAAAAAAACAGGGAAAGGATACGCCGGCAAATTGGCGTAGCAGCGAGTATACTGCTATGTGTTACTTCTTTGTGGCTTTTTCTACCTCATAACAAGGCCCCGAAAGCGGAATCTACAAATCCGGTATCCATTGCAAAAGACGTTGTATTAGGTCAGATCGATTCCGTTTTACTTTCGGATGGAACGCAGGTTTGGCTCAATGCCGGTTCGAAAATAGAATATCCCAAACAATTTGACGGCAGCGAGCGGAAAGTTAAAATAAGTGGGGAAGCATTTTTCGATGTGGCACACAATGCAAAGGTACCTTTTGTGATAGAAACGGAACAAAAGCGGGTCAAAGTCTATGGAACTTCCTTTAACGTGAAGTCATATAAAGATGAAAAATTCACGGTCGCGGTAAAAACCGGTAAGGTAGGCGTAAAAGACGTTAATGATGAGAAAGAGTGGCTATTAACGAAAAATGACCTGATTATTTACAGTGAAAAATCGAAAGCGCGTGTATTAAAGAATCAAAATCTGGAAACCGTATTGGCCTGGAAGCTAGGTGACATTGTTTTTGACGGCAATAGCCTCGCTGAAATCTTGCCGGCCATCCAAAGAAAGTACAATGTTAAAATTAAATTAAGTCATCCGGATATTGGAAAACTTCAAATGATCGGTCGCTATAAAAACACATCATTAAATACACTTTTGGAGGCCATGAAGTTTTCCTTAAATATTGGGTACGAGAAAAAAGGGGAGCATATTCTGCTATCGATGACTGATCGCTAACTAATACATTAACATTATAAACCTTATTAATATATGTAGATGCACATTAAATTTAATGGCCGCTATTTTAGAAATAACGACCATCCTGATTCGTCGCTGTTGCTTCTTTCCACAGGCACAACAGTGACGCTGTTCAACTTTTAATCAAACAATCTAATATAATGAAAAAAACTAATCAACGAAAACTCGTACTTATGTCGTTTGGGTTTGGATTGCCTTTATTTTTGATCTGTTTTTCGTTTTCTGTGTTAAAGGCGGAAATTGCTCTTTCTCAAACGGTAGCTTCCAAAAAGGTCTCTATAAACCTGAAAACCGATCATATTCAGGATGCTTTTCATATAATTGAAAAGCAAGTCAATGTCTCCTTTACCTATAAAAAGGATTTGCTTTCCGTACCGCTGCAAGTAGTTCTTAACGTCAAGGAAGCTCCCTTGAAAACTATCTTGGAAGAAATCAGTAGGCAAACTAAGCTTGATTTTAAAGAAATCGATGGAAATGTAATTGCCGTAAGATACCAACCAAATTCGCCCGGGGAAAAACAAAAGGCTACCCTTCAAAATATCGTTAAGGGGGCTGTCGTTTCGGCCGGCGATGGAAATCCGTTACCGGGTATCAGTGTGCATGTAAAGGGAACGAGCAGAAGCGCTGTGACAGACGAAAAGGGAAACTTTACCTTGTCTGATGTGTCGGGCGATGCGGTACTGGTTTTTACCTATATCGGTTATGAGCAGCAAGAGATACCGGTAAATAACAAGGGATTTATACACGTTAGATTAATCGAGTCTTCTACGGACTTGGACGAAGTGGTGGTAGTTGGTTATGGCACGCAGAGGAAGGTGAATTTAACCGGTTCCGTTTCGTCCGTTTCTGCGACCGACATCGAAGATCGGCCTATTACCCAGGCTTCTCAGGCATTGGCTGGTTTAGCAAGCGGGGTCTCGGTTTCTCAGAGCGCAGGACGTCCCGGAAATGATGCAGCTTCGATACGCATCAGAGGGCAGGGTACTTTTTCGGGCGCCGGGAACGATCCATTGGTACTGATTGATGGTCTGGCCGCTTCGATGAATGATATCGATCCCAATAACATAAAGAGTATTTCAGTATTAAAAGACGCTGCGTCAGCCTCCATATATGGTACTCGGGGTGCAAACGGGGTTATTCTGATCGAGACGAAACGGGGTACAAGTGGTCGCCTTCGCGTTTCGTACAATAATACGGTTGGCTGGCAAAAAGTGACAGAGCTCCCTGATTTTGTCGGCTCGGCCGAATATGCGGAACTTTTCAATGAAGCAAATCGCAACATGGGACAGGCCTTAAGCTATACATCTGAAGAGATTGATAAGTTCCGGTCGGGCGTTGATCCCGACAATTATCCGAACGTACCGCACCTGAAAAACCTGCTGTCATCGGGCTCGGGCTTTCAGATGAATCACAACGTTTCTTTTTCCGGTGGTTCGGATAAGAATTCGTATCTATTTTCTTTTGGTTACCTGGATCAAGATGGTGTTGTTGCTAAAAATAATTATCGTCGTTATAACTTCATGTTGAATTCGGATAGTAAAATATTGGATAATCTTACACTGAAGGTCAATATGACGGGTAATAGTGCACAAACTAATGAGCCAAGACAATTTGATGGTGAAATGATGAATATGATCGGTTTCGCTGTCAGACAGGGCCCCATTTATGCAGGCAGGAAGTCTGACGGTACCTTTGGTTACCAGGACAACTACAGCCCGGAAGCCTGGCTTTCGAGCGAATCTTTCGTGAACCGCGCAAATAAGTTTTTTTTAGGAGGAGCCGAACTTGCCTGGGAAATAGTACCCGGGCTTATCTGGAGTGGTAAAGCAGGATACAATTATAATAATTTTACGAACAATAGCTTTGCGTCTGATTTTATTTTTGATCAAAATAAGCGGGTTGGTCCGAATAATCTAACCGTTAATTCGGGCGATAACTCGTTATTAACACTTCAATCGTTACTGCAGTTTAATAAGACTTATGGGAAGCATGCAATCAATGCGTTAGCAGGTTATGCTGAAGAAAAATTCCGCTCCGATTGGACAACCGCTTTCCGTGACGATTTTCCGAGCAATCTATTACACGAGCTAAATGCAGGGTCATCTGCCAATATGCAATCGTCTGGCTCAGCGGCCGAATGGGCCCTGCGCTCATTTTTTGGTCGGGTAAACTATATATTGGCAGATCGTTATCTTTTTGAGGTGAATGCACGGTATGACGGGACTTCCCGTTTTCCCAGCGAGGGGCGTTGGGGCCTGTTTCCTTCTGTTTCTGCCGCTTGGCGGATCTCCGAAGAACCTTTTTTTAAGGATCATGTAAGTGGGGTCGATAATCTGAAATTGCGTGCATCGTGGGGTACCTTGGGAAATCAGAACATTGGTAATTATCCTTATCAGAATGTGCTGAGCTTGGGCAACAATTATCCGATCGGAGGTGTACTGGTCCCAGGTGCGCGTTTAACCACCTTGGCAAATAGCGATATTACATGGGAGACAACAGAGGTGAGAGGAGTCGGTCTCGATTTCTCGCTTATGCAAGGAAAACTCGCCTTCGTAATTGACTATTTTGATAAGCGTACACGCGATATTCTATATAATTTAACGGTTTCAAGCGTGCTGGGATTGACACCATCTGAGGTAAACGCCGCTTCTGTACGAAACAACGGATTTGAATTCCTGATAGATTATCGTACCTCTATCGGGAAGTTGAATATCGGCTTTAGTCCGAATTTTACCTATACGAAAAACCGAGTAACAAAATTGGCAGATGGTCTAACGCAGGATATTGCAAAGAATTTGTTTGTGGGGCAACCGTTGGGAGCTATTTATGGTTATGTAGCCGACGGACTTTTTATAGACGAAAACGATATTGCAACCTATCCCACACAACCCTATGCGGCCCAGCCCGGTTTTGTTCGATACGCCGATATAAGCGGCCCCAATGGCATACCCGATGGAGTAGTGGATCCTACATATGACCGAACGATTATCGGCAATACCGTACCCAAGTTTAGCTATGGTGCTACCCTTCGGTTTGATTACCAAGGTGTGGATCTGTCTGTTCTATTTCAGGGATTGGCTGGTTTTGATCGCCAGATGGGTTCTTACCAAGCGTTCGCATTTTATAACGGCGGACAGATTCAGCGGTGGCAGGCGGAAAATAGATGGACGGCAGAGAATCCTGATCGAAATGCAGAATATATTAAATTGAGTAGCCTAAATATGGGTTCCGGAACGATTATGCCTTCCACATTCTGGAATCGGAATGCAAGTTTTCTTCGCCTGAAGAACATTCAGCTGGGGTATTCTTTCCCGGAGAAAATCACTAGAAAAATGCGATTGGATAGACTACGTATTTTCTTCAGCGGACAGAATTTATTTTCCCTCAGCAGCTTTTATCAGGGCTGGGATCCGGAGATGGGACAAGACACGGGCGATAACACACCTTTTTATCCGATAACCAGCGTATATACTTTTGGATTGAATGTTAATTTTTAACAATTGATAATGAATAACATGAAGATAATAATGAAATTCACATATTTTGGTCAAAAGGGGTTATGCTACCTGTTTTTGGCCACATGCGCATTTCTTGGAGCATGCAGCAAGGATTTTTTCGACAAGCAACCCCTGGATGCTGCCTCGGATGCTACTTTCTGGAAAACAGAAAAAGATGCCCAACTGGCATTGGTGGGTTGTTATAGCACGGGAGCTGGATGGAAGGGCGAAGACTTTTGGACACCAAGGAGCCTCCTGTACCTCGATCTGATGGCGGGTAACGGATCGGAAAAGGAGCTGATTCCGGATAGAGTAACGGATGGTACGTTAAACTCGGCTTATTGGGTAACCGAAGGCTATTGGAAAAATTCGTATCAAAAGCTGGCAGCCTGCAACAACTTTCTGGATCATATCGGCGAAGTGCAAATGGATGAAAGCCTGAAAACTTCCATGATAGGTGAAGTCAAAACCTTAAGGGCTTATGAATATTTCAATCTGGCGCTTTATTTCGGAGGTGTACCCTTGGTTACCAAGGTATTGAGCATCGAGGAAGCAAACAACGTTATCCGGGCATCGCGTGATGAAGTTTGGGATTTTGCAGAAGCAGAGCTGATTGAAAGTGCGGCAGTTCTGCCGGCAAGCAGACCTGCAAGTGAACAGGGGCGGATTACAGCAGGTGCAGCACTGGCCATCTTGGGCCGTTTGCAAATGGCACGTCAAAAATGGGTGGAAGCTGCAGAGAGCTATAAAAAGATCATCGCGTTTGATGTATATCATATTTACGCTGACTTTACCAAGTTGTATTCGGCCAGTAACGTGGCCTCCGATGAATTTGTGCTCACTTCACAATATCAGGAAGATGTATATGGACATGTTTTGCCTCAATACCTTTATCCGGAAACTTGGGGAGGATGGCATCAGTTTTCTCCCTACAATGAATTGGTGAAGGCATTTGAATGCACAGACGGAAAACCGGTTGGCGAATCTAGCCTATACAATCCATCTGATCCTTACGAAAACAGGGATCCACGCCTCGATTATACGGTTTTGATTTCCGATAGGAGTGTATTTAAAGGGCAGACCTATATTGCGCGCCCTGGTACAACCTCACCGGATAGATTTAATCGATATAATTGGAGCGGTTACTGCATACGGAAATTCATGGACGAAAGTTTCGACGGAAACCTGATGAATTTTGGGGGCAACTGGGCGATTATCCGTTATTCAGAGGTTTTATTGAGTTTCCTTGAATCTAAGCTGGAAGCTGGCGACCCTATTGACCAACCGCTTTTGGATGCGACGATCAACTTGGTGAGGGGAAGGCAGAATGTTGCCATGCCTAAGATTACCTTCACGGGGATAGATTCCCTGCGGTCGGTGATCAGGCGGGAACGTCGGGTTGAATTTGCATTTGAAGGCTTACGGTATTTTGATGTGCTGCGATGGGGTATTGCCGCACAAGAACTCAATAGGCAGTTCACGGGAATGAAATTAACCGATAATCCTGCTGAATATAAGGATTTTCCTGTGGATGATGAAGGTTATCTGATCTATCAGCGGCGCAATTTCAAGGCGGGTGTGAATGAGTTATGGCCCATTCCTTTGTCTGAACTCCAGATCAACGGAAATCTTACGCAAAACGCAGGTTACTGATTTATCTTGTACGCCACTTTATGCTAGTACAAACACATTAAGAAAAAAAATGAAAAGAAGAACTGTAATAAAAACCCTGGGAATGGCTATCCCTTCGCTTTGGTTGAGTAAATCTATCGCCGGGTCAAACTTGAATACCTTGCATAGCCATGCGCCGATAGCGAAAGTCGATTTTAAACCGGAATGGCAGTCATTGGAACAGTATGAGGTTCCAGATTGGTTCCGTGAGGCAAAGTTTGGTATTTGGGCACATTGGGGGCCCCAGTGCCAACCTGAACGAGGTGACTGGTACGCGCGAGGGATGTATCAGGAGGGAAGTGATCAATATAAATACCACGTGCAAAAGTACGGTCATCCTTCGAAATTCGGATTCAAAGATGTAATCAATGAATGGAAAGCAGACAAATGGGATCCCGAAATGTTGTTGGATCTTTACAAGCGTGCAGGAGCTCAGTATTTTGTGGCTTTAGCCAACCACCACGACAATATGGATCTCTACGACAGCAGTCACCAACCATGGAATGTTACAAAGATGGGACCCAAAAGAGATTTAATGGCAGGCTGGGCGAAGGCCGCCAAAAAGCGCGGTTTACGTTTTGGTGTGAGTGTTCACGCTGCACATGCATGGACTTGGTATGAAACAGCGCAACGTGCAGACAAAAAAGGGCCGCTGAAAGATATACCTTATGACGGAAATATCACCAAAGCTGATGGACATAATAAATGGTGGGATGGATTTGACCCACAGGAGCTCTATGCACAAAACCATCCATTAAGCGAAAATAGCAGAGATGATGGAATGATTCACCGTCAATGGAATTGGGGTAACGGCGTAAACGTACCTACCAAAAACTATTGCAATAATTTCCACGATCGGACGATCGAACTTATTGATAAGTACGAGCCCGACTTGATTTATTTCGATGATACGGCATTACCATTATGGCCGATAGATGATGCCGGTTTAAGGATTGCAGCCCATTATTACAATGTCAGTCAGCAAAAGCACAATGGTAAATTGGAGGCGGTAATTAATGGGAAAATTCTCGACGAGCAACAACGAAAATGCATGGTTTGGGATATTGAGAGAGGGCAAAGTAATCAGATAGAGAAGGAGCCATGGCAAACCTGCACCTGCATAGGTGCCTGGCACTATGATCGGCGCATCTATGAAAATAAAAGTTATAAAAGTGCCAAAACGGTTATCCATATGCTAGCTGATGTGGTAAGTAAAAATGGGAACCTTCTTTTGAGCGTGCCGCTCAGAGGAGATGGTTCCATTGATTCGGAAGCCCTCAAAACGGTCGAAGGAATTGCCTCCTGGATGAGCATAAACAGCGAAAGCATAATTGGTACAAGGCCTTGGACTGTTTTTGGAGAGGGGCCCGCTATGGAAAATGCTGCGCCTTTGTCGGCACAGGGGTTCAACGAAGGTAAAAATAAGCCCTTTACGGCTGAAGACGTGAGATTCACTATCAAAGGGAATGTATTGTACGCCATTGTAATGGGCTGGCCTGAAACAGGGAGTTGCTTAATCAAAAGTTTAAGTACTGAGAACTATCGCGCTAGTAATGTACAGCTTTTGGGTGCCAAGAGTAAGGCTAGGTTTAAGCAAACAACAACTGGTCTGGAAGTTACGTTTTCAGATACGGTGGATAAAAAGCAACCGGCTTATGTTTTTAAAATCACGTGAAAGTATAAATGACTGTCCCGAACATCAGACGCCCGTTATGCGAGGCGTCTGGTACTTGAGTAGGAAAGTAGTTGAGTAGGGAAGCGGTAATAAAATTTAATTGAGAAAAAATAATCCTGTTTTTTCTCAATTAAACGATTGCCTAAATTCGATTGGTGATAAATCCGTTTTGGATTTAAACAGTTTGCTGAATGATTGTGAATGTTCGAAACCAAGTGCATAAGCAATTTCAGAAACCGATAAATCGGTAGTCGAAAGCTTTTCTTTCGCTTTTTCGATCAGTTTATTGTGAATATGCTGTTGGGTACTCTGCCCGGTAAGCATTTTGAGCAGCGTACTTAAATATCGTTGGGAAACATGCAGTTGATCGGCAACATCCTGAACCGTTGGTAAGCCGGTCGAAATTAAATTCCCCTGATCAAAATAATGATTTAAAAGCTCTTCCAGGCGATGCAGAACCTGATGATTGTTTTTTTCTCTTGTGATGAATTGGCGGTGGTAAAACCTTTCGGAATAGGACAGCAAGGTTTCAATTTGCGAAATAATGATCTGTTTGCTGAACTTGTCTATATTTGCATGATATTCCTGACGGATATTCTCGATAATTCCGTTCAGGGTTGCTTCTTCTTTTTCCGATAAAAATAACGCTTCGTTAATGGCATAATCAAAATATTCATATTGCTTAATGGTTTTTGCGAGTGGGGTATCCCATAAAAAATCGGGATGAACAAGCAACATCCAACCCGAACGGACTTGGGTAGAACGCGGTCCGTGTTCGATTTTAAAAACCTGATTCGGCGCAACAAAGCCCATAACCCCTTCGTCAAAATCGTATGCCTGTTGTCCGTATTTCATCTTGAAATCGATACCTCTTTTTAGTGATAGTTGATAAAAGTCAAACACCCAGCTTTTATCGCTGATATCGGCAGTACGTGGAATGGTGCCAAAATCGACAATACTGATGAGCGGATGCTGGGGCTGTGCTAAACCGCGCGACTTGTGAAATTCACTGATAGTCTTTAATCGGATGGGGGACTTGTTTTCCATTTTCGATTTGGATTTTTTAAGATCGTTCGTCATTGCCTGAAACGCAGCAATGACGAACGATGTTTTAAAATTTAGAAATAATTTTCCTGCATATCTTCCAGTAAACCGATATGTGTGGGTTTCCAATCCAATTGTTCTTGCGTTTTGGCTCCGATAGCAGCACCTTCAAAGGTAATGAAACGGCTCATCCAGTCAAAATGCGTTGCAATAGCCTCTCCTGAAACGGATCGAACCGGTAGATCCAATTGTTTACCGATCAGCTCAGCAATTGTTTTGGTTGCAACGGCCTGATCGCCCACCACATTGTATATGCCTCCTTTTGCCGCTTTTTCTACCGCCAGGCGGAACGCTTTGGCAGCATCTAAACGATGTACTGCAGACCAATGGTTTTTCCCTTCTTCGGGATAGGCAGAGACACCATGCTTGCGTGCCTGCCCAATAATAAAGGGAATAAAGCCTTTATCTCCTTTATCATGAACAGACGGAGGTAAACGAACTGAAGAAGCATGAATTCCTTCTTCTACTAATGCCAAGGCCGTAGTTTCTGATGTTCGGGGAGAATTTTCAGCCGAACTTTCTTCCGTAATAAAGCCGTTGGTGGTGGATAAACCCAGCATACCGGAAGTGACCACCAGAGGTTTATGGGTACCTGCCAAGGCAGTTCCCATGGTATTGATGGCGATTTTATCCACTTCACCTGCCTTTAAGTATTGTGTAAAATCGTGGATAAAAGCCGTGTGAATAACACCGTCTGCCTGCGAAGCGCCTTGTCTCAAAATATCCAAGTCTTCGAGCGTTCCCAATAAAACTGTTGCGCCTGCGTCACGGATAATTTTTGCCGATGCTTCCGAACGTGCCAAGCCAATAACCTGATGTCCTGCGAGGATCAATTCGTTGACTATTGCAGAACCGATGAAGCCTGATGCTCCTGTTACAAATATGTTCATCTTTTAACTGTTTTGTTGATACAAAGTTCTTGTATGAACAAAAAACATATGTAGCCGAAAGTCAGATTGCTGTAGCCGAATCGGTTGTTAGCTATTGGTTCGTCTCAACTACTCAACTTATTAACTAATTCTGATGATGAGTTGTTGGTCATTAAAAGTGAAAGAAAAATTTGCACAACCATTCGGTTGTATATATATTTGCACAACCAAATGGTTGTATAATGATAGAAAGAAGAGACGTTTTTCAAGCGATTGCTGACCCGACGAGAAGAATGATCATTCAGAAGTTATCGGGAGGGGCTTTAAATATTGGTCAAATTGTAGCGGATTCGGGAATTACCCGGCAGGGGATTGCCAAACACCTTAAAGTACTAAGTGAATGCGGTATGGTATCGCTTACGCAGAAAGGTCGAGAACAATTTTGTGAAGCGCGGTTGGATCAATTGGATGAAGTAGTTGATTGGGTGAATGCTTCACGTAAGCGATGGAATCAACGCTTTGAGAAATTGGATAAATTTTTAACGGATACAAAAAATAAGAATCATGAAATCTAAAGAAAAAGAACTGTTCATAAGCCACCTATTTGAAGCACCCATTGATCGAGTTTTCAAGGCATGGACTGACCCGGAAAAGCTGAAGTATTGGTACGCACCGGATGGATGTACCATCGAATACAAATCGATCGAAGTGAAAGAGGGCGGACGATTTCATTACACTATTCATCATCCATTGCATGGAAGCGCGTGGGTTGCCGGGGTTTATTTGGAAATACAGCCTCCTGAAAAGCTTGTTTTTACTATACATCTTTCAGATGAGAAAGGGAATGCGGTGGCTCCGTCAGCAGAATGGCCGGGCGAAATCCTGACTACCGTGACCTTCGAATCTATAGGTAATAAAACAAAAGCGACTATCCACGAGGCAGTTTCGGAAGAGGAAGCCAAGAAAACAGGTGCCTATCAGGGCTGGATTGAAATGTTTAACAAACTAAACCGGTTATTAGTTATTGGTGATTAGTTGTTGGTTGTTAGTTATTGGTTGTTAGTTATTGGTATCTGTAATACCAGTCCTAGAAGTACAAATCAACTACTTAACTAATTCCCTACTTAACCTCAACTACTCAACGATCCGGTCGTTGATATTCCGGTTCTACGTAACCGCCGGGAACATAACGGGCTTTATCATTAGTATGCCAAGCATATACGCCTTGTATCATAATTCCGATGGTGAGTACATAATCATAGGTAAGTGCCTGCCAGGGCCCGAAATTAGGTAGGTGCTCGTGCAATAGAGTAAATTCGTTCAGCAGCTTGTCATGAAAATCCAGTGCCATTTTATAGGCTTCTTCCCATGATACATCATTTTCATGGTGTATCACTTTTACGATGTTAATGACATCTCCTTTCCGGTTCAGTTCCTTCGGCAGCGAAATAAGATCATTATGTACTCCGATCATCAGGGCCGCTAAGGTATGTAAACGCAAAATATGGGGATGTTCCAATACGGCATCCGGTAGCGTTCGGAAGTCTTTTTGCATCGCTACGTATTTGCAAAAAGGCAAACCTCCGCTAGTATCTTCGCGAAGTACTAAGTAAACCGGAAATGGGGGGATGGTATCGGCGGACATATAGCGCTTTTCATCCTGATAACCTATTAACAAGTTATGGATGCTGGCTATAAATTTGTCATATAAGCGTGGTGGCATGCCACATTTAATAGCCCGCTGCCTGATTAAATAAAATTGACGAAATATCCCGAAATCAGTCGGTTCTTCATTTTCTTGTCCATTGAGTAAGGCCATACTCCGCGCTCGGATGGCATACATCTCCTCGTAATTGCAATGGTCGAAATAATCATCCATCATTGCGCCATTAGCTGCGAAACTTGCTATGGGAAATAATTCGTCCAATGTTTTCAACAAGGGCAGACCGCGAGCCGCTATGTCGGTGAGTACGTGTTTTTTGTGGGTTTCCCGTGCTTTTTCAGAGTGAAAATTATAATCCGTATCAATCCAATGGTAATAGAGCTCGCGCATCTCTTCTGCAAAAGGAGAGATCAGATTAGGGAAAGGGTATACGGGACGTTGCATGTTCTGAAACAGCGCATAGAATTCTTGGTCTTTTGTCATGATATCAATTGCATGAAGAAAAAGCACGTTTATATTGTCGGAAATAAATATAATTAGCTGTTTATCAAAAAGATCAATTCATTCTGTTCATTTTGTTGATCATATGCATCAAGTACAACTAGCAACTAACGATTAGGCAAGTGCGGTCGATGTATTGATCGCTTTCCGCAGCTTGTCGATATGGGTGTTGCCCCATTTCCCCATCATCGCAACAATAGGCATTAGCGAGTTTCCTAAGTCTGTAAGGTAGTATTCAACATGTTTTACGGATTCATCAAATATGGTTTTGGCAATAATACCATGTTTGAAGAGCTCTGCCAATTGTGCATCGAGCACTCTTCGGGTAGCTTGCGGAATATGGCGTTCCAATTCGCTGGGGCGGTTAATTCCTTCTGCTATATAAAGTAAAATCCTGATTTTCCACTTACCGTGAAGAACCCTTCGTGTGTACTCATGTCCGCAATCCAGTATAGGGATTTTTCGTTCGTAATTTGCCATTGTACAAAATTAAAAAATATTGTACTGTGGTTAGGTACTGATAAATTTATCGGTTATTGCACAGCTTTTTTGAGCTGAATAACTTTGCCTTTGGATCATTAAAATTTGAAAATGGGAGATCATAAAATGAAGAGCTGGCAACTAGATGGTATTGGACGAGCACAATTGGTATGGAGAGAAGCGACAATTCCGCAGCCCAAAAGCGGTGAAGTTTTGGTGAAGGTATCAGCCGTGTCTCTTAATTATCGTGATAAGATGGTCATTGAAACCGGGCGTGGATTACCGATTCAATTTCCATTCACCCCGGGTTCTGACCTTGCAGGTACGGTTGTTGGTCTTGGTAAGGATGCTACCCGATTCGGAATTGGCGATCGGGTTATCGCTGCATTTACGCCGGATTGGGTTGATGGTGCCCGCCCGGGAGATGCTCAAACACCTGCTTATCGGACATTGGGTGGTTTTTATCCCGGAGTTTTGGCGCAATATGTGGTGTTTTCTGAAGATTGGTTTGTGCATGCTCCTGAATCACTGCGTGATGTGGAGGCCTGCACGCTACCCTGTTCCGGACTGACGGCTTGGTTCGCTTTGGTGGAGCGCGGGGAAATACGTCCGGGTAAAACCGTATTGATCGAAGGGACGGGAGGGGTTGCGTTGTTTGGTGTTCAAATTGCCAAAATGTGCGGAGCGGAAGTGATTGTTTCCGGAACGGCTGATAAACTTGAGCGCGCACGAATGGTGGGTGCGGACCACGTGATTAATAGGCAGGTGGAAGATTTGGCGGAGGGAGTACATCGCATTACGCAAAACCGTGGGGCGGATCACATCCTTGAACTGGTGGGAGGCGCGCATCTGGGAAAAGCGGCAGCTGCAGTGGCAGTTGGCGGAACGATCTCCCTGATTGGTGCGTTGGAGGGCTTTGAGATTTCGTCGCCGATCATGCCGCTCTTGTTTAAGGATGTGAAAATTCAGGGAATTGGTACCGGGCATCGTCGAGCTTTGGAAAGGTTGGTCCGCGCAATCGATCAGCATAAAATAAAACCGATCATCGACACATGCTATTCGATTACTGATTTGCCTCTGGCACTTGATCATTTGGACCGCGGACCTTTTGGTAAAATTGTGATGGAGGTATAGGTGAGTGGTTGAGTGGTTGAGTAGTTAAATAGTTGAGTCGTTCATTTGTACTTCTAGTACTGGTATTACGGATACTAACAACTAATAACCAGTAACTAACAGTTAATAACTAACAAATTATTGCAGGTTTAAAATATTTATCGTAATATTGCAATAAATAAGAACAGATCATGGGTGTTACCAGGACAGAAATATTTACGGAAGAACAGAACAGATTAGCGGTATTGCTGAAGGCAGTGGCGCATCCCGCCCGTATTGCTATTCTGCAATACATCATGGCTTCTAAGACCTGTATCAACGGGGATCTGGTGGAAGAGCTTGGTTTGGCGCAGGCCACCATTTCTCAGCATTTAAAGGAACTGAAAACGGCAGGACTGATACAAGGTACTATTGAAGGAGTAAGTGTATGTTATTGTATCCACCCGGAAAATTGGAAACTGTTTAAAGAAACGGTAGGTACCTTTTTTGAGGGATACGTTCCGAATACGGAGTGCTGCTAAAAAATTTTGGATTAATATATCGTTAAATTGCAATATTATGAGTAAGAATAATTTGATGCGCTGGGGTGATTTTAAAGCCCAATTGACAAAAAATGCAGAAGCAACTTTACAGTTTCAATATGCTGAAGAAAAGCGGGTAGATGCTTCTTATCATATCACAGAGATCAAACAGGCTCCTATTACTTCTGTGGATTGTGGTGGCGTGATGAATGCGTGGACGGAGATCATTGTGCAACTTTGGGAACCGGCTACGGGCGATTCGGGAAGAGCGATGAAGGTGGGTAAAGCGCTATCGATTATTGAGTTGGTGGAAAAATCGCTTCCTTTAAATCCTTCGGGTATTGTTAAGATTGAATTCGGCAATTCGGAATTTGATACCCGGCAGATGTTTCCGGCGGATTTGACCTTGCATGGTGAAGATCTGCTGGTCAATCTTATTCCTGATGCGACACAATGTAAAGCAATCGGACGTGGTGGTAGTTGTGGTACGAATGATCAAGGTGAAGAATGCTGTGCACCGATTCAGGAAGAAGAAAGCAAGAGCGAGATGGTCAATTTAGTGGCCGTTCAAGGCTGTACACCAGGTTCGGGATGTTGCTAAAATAGACCCATGGAACTCAATATAATGAATGAAACAGACTGGCCCGCAGTAGAATCTATTTATCTACAAGGAATAGCTACAGGCCATGCTACCTTTCAAACGGAAGCACCGAGTTGGGAGGATTGGAACCGATCACACCTTGGACATTCCCGTTTTTTAGCAAGTATTGACGGCCATATAGCAGGCTGGGCAGCGCTTTCACCCGTTTCAAGTCGTTGTGTCTATGCGGGTGTAGCGGAAGTAAGTATATACATAGAGGAAAGATACCGTGGAAAAGGTGTGGGTGATTTCTTGATGAGTGCACTCATCGCAAGTAGCGAAAAACAGGGGCTGTGGACCCTTCAGTCCGGTATATTTCCGGAGAATGAAGCGAGTATTCGTTTACACAAAAAGCATGGCTTTCGAAAACTCGGTTATCGGGAAAAGATCGGTAAGCACGGAAGTATCTGGCGCGATACGATATTGATGGAACGGCGGAGCAAAGTGGTAGGAATTGATTAATTAAAAAAACAATGAAGAAAATATTGGTTTTATGTACAGGCAATAGCTGCAGAAGTCAGCTGGCAGAGGGTTATTTACGCTATTTCGCACAGGGAAAGGCTGAAGTGTACAGCGCGGGTATTGAAACGCATGGGGTTAATCCGAAGGCGATTCAAGTGATGAAGGAGGATGGTATCGATATTTCGGGGCACACCTCCAACCATGTGGATGAATACAGTCACATTGATTTTGACTATGTCATCACGGTATGTGACAATGCGAAGGAAAGCTGCCCTTATTTCCCAACAAAGGCTCAGAAGTTCCATCATAACTTTCCCGATCCTGCCAAAGCTATGGGCACCTCTGAAGAAGTCCTTAAAGAATTCCGAGCGGTAAGGGATCTGGTGAAAACCTATATGAAAGATTTTATCGAGAAACATGTAAATAACGGACGAGATGCCGACGAATAGTTGCACCCCCATTAACGGCCGTAAAAAACTAAACTTTCTTGATCGCTATCTGACGCTATGGATTTTTATCGCGATGGCAGTCGGTATCGGAATGGGTTATTTTATCCCGTCGACAACTGCTTCTATCAATGCTTATTCGAGCGGTACGACCAATATACCCTTGGCGATAGGTTTGCTATTAATGATGTATCCTCCTTTGGCAAAAGTGAAGTATGAAAACCTGGGTAAGGTGTTCAAAGATGGTAAAGTGCTCGGCGTTTCCCTTATACTGAATTGGGTCATAGGCCCGCTGCTGATGTTCTTTTTGGCCATCACCTTTTTAAGGGGGTACCCGGAATATATGATCGGTCTGATTCTGATCGGCTTGGCACGTTGTATCGCCATGGTGGTGGTTTGGAATGAACTGGCCGAAGGAAACCGGGAGTACGCTGCGGGTCTCATAGCGCTTAATAGTATATTTCAAGTGCTGTTCTATAGCGTATTTGCCTATGTTTTTATTACAGTACTTCCTCCTTTCTTCGGAATTGAAGGGACTGAAGTAAACATCACCGTTGGCGAAATAGCGAAAAGCGTAGGGATTTATCTGGGTATTCCTTTTGCCATGGGATTGATCAGCCGCTATGGATTAATAGCTATGAAGGGAGAGAAATGGTTTCGGGAGAAATATCTTCCTTTTATATCTCCCATTACCTTGATTGCCCTGTTGTTTACCATCGTGATCATGTTTAGTTTAAAGGGTGAATTGATCGTTCAGATTCCGATGGATGTAGTGCGGATAGCCATCCCGTTGGTAATTTATTTTACTTTTATGTTTATTTTCAGTTTCATGATCGGTAGACGTTTTGGAGCCGACTATTCAAAAAACACTTCAATCGCTTTTACAGCAACCGGAAATAATTTTGAGCTTGCAATTGCGGTAGCAATCGGCGTGTTCGGAATTAATTCAGGCCAGGCTTTTGCAGGTGTTATAGGCCCTTTGGTAGAGGTTCCGGCGCTAATTGCCCTTGTTAACCTTGCCTTTTGGTTCCGAAAAAAATATTATAGTAAATAGTTAATCCTCTCATTTTAGTAAAAGCTTATCATTTTGATAGTATAATTCCGTTGCTGATAAAGTTTGTTTTTTTATAAGTTGTTATTTTTCAGTGTTTTGTTTGTTTTGTGTAGCGAATGGAACACATTTGGTGCAGATACGGTAACTTATAAATGAGTATTAAACAGCATATGGAAGATGAATGGATAGCGGTCCGCAAAGCGGGCCTGGCAGATATTAAATTTGTGGATGAAATCATCGTCGAAACCGAACAGTCTGCTCGCGCGAGGGGCACGGGAATAGCAAAGCGTAACCCTGAATCACTGATACGATGTATGTGTGAAGGAAATGGTATTATCGCCATTACCGCTAGCGGACATTGGGTTGGATTTGCCTATATAACGGTTTGGGAGAATGGGAAATTCGTTTCCAATTCCGGACTGATCGTTGCCCCGGAATTTCGACATACCGGTGTTGCATCTGCAATCAAACAACATGTCTTTGCGCTTTCCCGCGAAAAATATCCCTTAGCGAGCGTATTCAGTATCACCACGGGAATAGCGGTTATGAAGATGAATAGCAGGCTCGGCTTTGAGCCGGTGACCTTTGAAGAGATCACACATGACCCCGAATTCTGGGCAGGTTGCAAAAGTTGCGTAAACTATGGCTTACTGGTAGAGAAGGGCTATCATAACTGTCTCTGCACCGCAATGCGCTTCGACCCCCGAAGCATGGAACCCTGTCCCGATAAAAAATCAATGCGCGTGCAGGTGGAAACAAACGCCTAAATCCTAAGAGCATATGGAAACGGAAAAATTGTATGAAGACAGCTTAGCGCTGTTGAAGTCGTTGATCAGTACACCCTCCCCCAGCGGAGAGGAAAAAGATTCGGCAAAACTAATACGTTCATTTCTGGTGGCGCGTGATATCAATGTATACAGTGTGGGCAACAACATCTGGGCTTATAATCGGGCCTTCAACTCAAAGAAGGCAACTGTTTTACTAAACTCACACCACGATACGGTGTTGCCCAACGGTGGTTACAGACGCGATCCTTACCACCCTGCTCTGGAAGAGGGGAAATTATATGGTCTGGGATCAAATGATGCAGGTGGTTGCCTGGTTTCGTTGATCGCAGCGTTTTTACATTTTGATAGCCGACCTGAGCTGCCATTCAATTTATGCCTTGCTCTAACGGCAGAAGAAGAGAATTCGGGCCAAAACGGGATAAAGCTGGTTTTATCACACCTGCATTCGATTGATATGGCCATTGTGGGTGAACCTACCAACATGCAAATGGCAATTGCTGAAAAGGGAAACATGGTAATCACTTGCAGGGCTCAAGGTCGGGCAGGGCATGCCGCGAGAACAGAAGGCGATAATGCTATTTCAAAGGCGTTGCGAGATATCCAGTGGATTGAACAATATCGGTTTACAAAAGAGTCTGATCTTTTGGGACCGGTTAAAATGTCTGCTACACAGATAAAAGGAGGGCTGCAACCCAATATCATCCCGGATGAGTGCATCTTTACGGTTGATGTGCGATTGACAGAAGCATATTCTGCAGATGAAGTTCTCGAAACGATGAAAGCTAATATGTCTGCTGAGCTCCGTGTGGCCACCAGTATTATGAACCCGTCTCGCATTTCCATTGAACACCCGATTGTAAAGGCGGGGTTGGCTCTGGGAATGAAAACCTTTGCGTCACCTACCTGTTCGGATCAGGGATGGTTGGATATCCCTTCCATAAAAATCGGTCCGGGAGACTCTGTCCGATCGCATATGGCAGATGAATATATCTATCTTCGGGAGATCGATGAGGGGATAAAAGGTTATATCGCATTGCTAGATACCATGACATCGATGTTGATCAATGCCACATCCGTCCAAGACGTTAAATAATAATTAGGAAATATGGGAGCTCCGTTGGTCGGTTTTACTTAAAAAAATAGAAGGATTATTTTAGTCATATTTTTATTTTCTTAATTTCATCTCACTTTACCTTCGATGCAAAGTGAGGCAAACATCAAGGCCGTGTAGCTTACCTTGCACCTGATGGCAAAGCATTCATGGCGCGTATTGGAGCCGTTTCACTTCCTCAATCCGCTTGCGTATTGCCATATGAACAGACGTGCAAATGCTTTACTGCTCGTTGCATCGGTATTCTCCAAGGCCGTTTTACCCACGCGCAGGGCTACATTAGGGCTGAAGATAATAATACGTCCGGTTAAAAGTAAAAGCCCTTCGTTCTAAAAAATGCCGCCTCCAAAATTTACAAATAGCACCGGGAGGCACGATCCGTTCCTGTAAATTTTAAAGCGGCGATTTTATTCACTACTTCATTTTTTTCAAAGGTGTTCATGGACTCCCTACGGTCGGCTCTTTGCTTCTTTATTTCGCGGACCTTCCCTTTAGGGAAAGCTTGAATGCCTTAAAAAACGAAAACTTAATGAAAAGAAAGAAGGTAAAATAATCGTTCCTTTAATATAAACAATTCATCTATGTGTTAAATCATATTAAATTTACACCAACACCCAGGGATACTTTTGTTTTCCCAATAAAAATAGCGCCTCTTATAGCCGAGAACCTTCTATTTTTTGTCCCCAAAATTTATTTTGGACAGGTGTGGATCAATGCCTATTCCGATTCGGATAATCATTATTTTGCGCCAATAAATTCAACAAAGGGGGAGCTTTATAAAAGCTCCCCCTTTGCTTATTCTTTCATTAAAATGATGAACCAACCGATGGTCAAACAACGGGTAAGTAAAAAAAGAAATTACTGCCCAGACCAACAGTACTCTCTACACCGATTTCACCTCCCTGTGTTTCAATAAATTCTTTGCTAATGGCTAGCCCTAATCCCGTACCGCTTCGATTGCTTCCGGGCATTTGAAAATAACGTTCGAAAATCCGTTGCTGATATCGTGTATCAATGCCTCGGCCATGATCTTGCACACTGATCTTTACCTGGTTGTTTTCCTCCGAAACACGCACGATAATTTCGCCTTGCTCGGGTGAGTAACGGATGGCATTGCTGAGAAAATTGGTAAGTACCCATGCTGCCTTTTCGGGATCGGCTTTTACCATCGATGGGTTTTCCGGGATCTCGGTTTTTATCAGTAATTGCCGGTTCTCCGCGGCCGTATGCGTGGCGTTGATTGCGTAATTAACAATTTCTGACACCTTGCTCTGCCGTATATTCATCTGAATATTTCCCGTTTCTACCTGCGACATGTTGAGCAGCTCGCCGGTTATCTGCAATAGGCGGTCGCTATCATCACCGATGCTTTGAAGCAATTGTTGCTGTTCTGTATTTAGATTGCCTGTAGCATTATTCTGCAAAAGCTGAAGGCCCATTTTTATGGAGGCAATGGGTGTTTTCAGTTCATGGGAAACCGTGGCTATAAAGTTGGTTTTGGCCAGATCAAGCTCACGGAAAGGGGTGATGTTTTTCAGCATGATGACGGCTCCGATAAGCTGCTCGTCTTTTTCGCCTGTGGGAACGATCTTGATGGGGATCAGTTCTTTTTCAAAGAAACTCTCTTTGCCGTTGGCGTAGATACGTATAGGAGGGGCGGTGCGCTTATCACCCGGGCTTTCGCCATGGATGAGTGTACGTAGAAGATCGTTTCGCTCTGCTAGCTCGGGAATGTTTTTCCCGAGGATTGCCTGCTTTTGTAAACCCAATATGCCCAGTGCCTCGTTGTTAACGAACAATACGGTTTGGTTTTCATCCAGGCCGATAACCGGATCGCGCATGTTATTGATCAGTGTCTCGATCCTTTTCTTTTCCATCAATAACCGGGACAGGTTTGTGCCGGCATACTCTTCCAGCTTTTCTGCCATTGTATTAAACGAAGTTGCCAGTTCTCCAAATTCGCTGTGCGCTTCAAAATGGACACGCTGGCGGTAATTATGGGCGGTTATTTCGCGGATACTGGCCGTTAGTTGGGCGATAGGATCGCCAATGTTTCCGGGCAGGTTGATTAAGAGGGTAAATGCAATCAGAAAACAAACGGCACCGGTGGTTCCGATCCAGATATTGGCATCCTCGGAGGTGTTGATTGCTGATTCACTTTTTGCAGCTATTGCCGACATGTTCAATGACATAATCTGAAGGACATCTTCCCTGATGAGTACAGGTAGTTTTTCGTCGGTCGGCTGTTTTACCAATTGGCTAAAATGATCTGAAAGGCTTTGGGATGCTTCCATTTCCCCTGGTTCGGTCAGGTTGGCGAGCTGTTTCCGTAGATTTTCCTTAAAATTGTCCAGCGATCGGGGGTCTTTCGTTACATTATCCAGGTCCTTCAGCATGTTTCGCGAATAAGTCAGCGTGTTATAGTTGGCCTTCAAAATTTGTGCGGTATCTTTTTTTAATCTTTGAACACTCCAAATGCTCATGGCTGAAAGCGTAACAATCAGCAGAAAAAGAAGGCCTACACCCAATGTCAGTTTCGTTTTGATTTTCATTGCAATAATTTATTGATGCCTTACGACAGGATAATGAGATCGATATGACGACTGGCCATATTCTTCAGCAAACGGTTAAAAACACCGGTAGCGATGATAATTCTGAATAGGCTTAACCTTGGTTTACCGATACACACGGTTGATATACGATACTTGTCGGCTTGATCTACGATAGCATCGGAAATGTCCGGCTGTTTGACCTGTATGACTGTAGCCCCGAGCTCGGCAGCCAACTTGAGATTATTGATCAGGTAGCGCTGTTTATCCAATGCTATTTTATCCGTTGCTTCTCGCGGGGTCTGTACATAGAGTACAAACCATTGACCGTTATAATAACTGGCCAGGCGAGCGGTCTTCCTGATGACACCTTTTGCCTTTTTCTCATTGCTACTGATGCAGGCGAGAAATCGTTCATGACGCAATTCTGCGGATGGCGGGACGAGGGCATCTACTTTCCGTTCTACATGCGCAGCTACTTCTTTCAGTGCCAATTCTCGCAATTGCAGGATGTGGTCATTTTTAAAGAAATTGCGTAAGGCCGTTTCGATCTTATCTGCTGTATAGATTTTGCCTTCTTTCAATCGTGCAATCAGCTCATCAGCTGTCAAATCGATATTGACAACCTCATCGGCAAGTGAAAGAATCTTATCGGGTATCCGTTCTTTCACTTCTACGCCGGTGATACGCTGTACATCTTCGTTTAAACTTTCGATATGCTGGATGTTCACCGCACTGATCACGTTAATACCTGCCTCCAGAATTTCCACTACGTCTTGCCAGCGCTTTTCATTTTTACTGCCTTCGATATTGCTATGTGCCAGCTCATCTATTACCACCAATTCCGGACGTAAGTTGAGTACGGCTTGGACATCCAGCTCCTCAAGCTCTTTGCCCCGATAAAATAGCCGACGTCGGGGTATGAGCGGTAGTCCGTTTAGCATGGCCTCCGTTTCGGCACGATGATGGGTTTCCACATACGCGACTTTTACGTCGATGCCGTTTTTTAGTAACATCCCAGCTTCTTGAAGCATGCGGTAGGTTTTTCCCACACCGGCACTCATCCCGATATATATCTTGAATTTGCCTTGTCTGGATTTTTTGATAAGATCCAGAAAGTGTGCCGCCTGTTGCCGTGTTTCTTCCATTTGTTTGATAAGATCAAGTGATCGTTGACCGACCGATCCGCATTTTTTTGCGGATCGGAGATCATTAAAAACTAAAAGCTAAAGCAGTTATAGCAAACGGACTGCCATTTGTGTTCGTTCCGTTGCGTTTTACGAAAATATCTTCGCTGCCTTGCAGATTCCTGAATTCTGTACGCCATAATAAGTTCGGTAATATCTTATAATCTACGTTGGCTGAGTAACCCCAGGTACGGAATCCCCCGGGAGCTCCTGTTGAAATGATGACCCCTTTTTTATCTTGATAATATTCCCCTCGAGCGGCAATTCGGGTACGATCGTTAAAATCGTACTTAAGAATCAGTGTAGCGGTGTACCAATTATTGTAGTGATCACTTCCTTTTTCTTGCTGTTCCCAACCGATGTCGAAACCGGTGACGAGTCCGAATTTCGCATTAAACTGAAATTGCGCGTAAAAGTTATGAAAATAACGCATTAACCTGACACTATCCGGTTTATCATTACCGATAAAAGAGCTGCTGTTCAATGTGATCTTATCGTTCGGTTTGAAAGTAAGCTGATGACCGAAGGATGGGCTTGTATTTCCGTCTACACGCTGGATCCGCTGCCATCCGTTGAGGTAGAGGGCCGATAGGTACCATTTACCGTTCGGACTGTTGTAGCCGATTTTGGCACCCGCTTCATAATAGGGTGAATTGTCTGCCATCATACTTCTTGTCAGTGTCCAATTGTCCTTCCCGATGGCACTTTCAAAACCGATATGGGAGGGCATGATGCCGGCATCAATCCACAGATCATGTCTTTGTGATATACGGAATCCGATGTTTGCTTCATATATATTCTGTAGTACGCCCGGTTCGGCAGCGTAGTTGGCATTCATATAGGTACCGGCGGCCAGGGCGAAATTCCCTCTTATCCTTTCTGTACTGTAGCCTGCTTTCAAAAATGCAAGATTGATAGTCACCTCGTTGGTCCGATTATGGCTATAAACAAATCCCGGGCGTGTATTGTTTAAAGGTCTGTTAAAATCTTGTAGGTAATAAGCTTCTGCATAACCGCTGATCTGTAAGGGAGATTCTTCCTGTGCAAAAGCCGGGCAAATTCCGCCCATAAGCAGCAAAGCTGCCGTAAAAAACATCTTCATATTTATTGTTATTTTTTAGCGATACGTTTATTGGGATGACGGATTACTTCAACTCGTCCAAGGCTATGTTCAGCTTAAGCACATTGATTTTCTCAGGTCCGAACAAGCCTAACAAGGGTTTCTCCGTATGCTGATCAACCAGTGCAGCAAGTTTGTTTTCGGGAACTTGGCGGATTTTAGCGATTCTTTTTATTTGTACTTTGGCTGCCTGAAGGGAAATATTCGGATCGAGGCCACTTCCGCTTGCGGTAACTAAATCAACAGGAATCTGCGACTTTGTAATGCCGGGATTATGGACTAAGAACGTGTCGATTCGGGCTTTCACCGCTTCTAAATATTCCGGATTGGAAGGACCCTTGTTGCTGCCCGCTGAGCCAGCGGCATTGTAATCGACTGCTGATGGTCTTGACCAGAAATATTGATCTTGATTGAATTCTTGTCCAATATTGGCATAATACTTTTTGCCTTTGTATTCAACTACTTCTCCTTTACCTTGGTTGGGGGCAGCTTGGCCGATGCCATATAGAATAAGTGTATATATTCCTGAAAATAGAACGATGGTAACGATGGTTAACCTGATCGCCTGTATAATATGTGATTTCATAACTTTTTATTTTAATATTTAAACCATGAAAGATACAAGCATGTCGATAAGCTTTATTCCTATAAAAGGAACGATCAGCCCTCCGATGCCGTAGATGAATAGGTTCCTTCTCAACAAGGCCGATGCACCGATAGGTTTATAGGCAACACCTTTCAGTGCCAGCGGAATAAGGAAGGGAATAATAATCGCATTGAAAATAACTGCCGAAAGAATAGCGCTTTCGGGACTATGTAAGTGCATAATGTTCAACCGCTGAAGCGCCGGGATGGCTGTAATAAAGAGCGCCGGAATAATGGCGAAGTATTTGGCCACGTCATTAGCGATGGAAAAGGTAGTCAGTGTACCTCTTGTCATTAACAATTGTTTTCCTATTTCAACGACTTCGATCAATTTGGTAGGGTCATTGTCCAGATCGACCATATTGCCTGCCTCTTTGGCAGCTTGGGTACCGCTGTTCATAGCCACGCCGACGTCTGCTTGGGCAAGGGCAGGGGCATCATTCGTTCCGTCGCCCATCATCGCTACCAAACGCCCGCTATTCTGTTCTTTCTTTATATAATCCATCTTATCCTCAGGTTTGGCCTCCGCAATAAAATCGTCTACGCCTGCTTTGTTCGCAATGTATTTGGCCGTCAGTGGATTATCGCCGGTTACCATCACTGTTTTGATCCCCATCGCACGCAGGCGTTCGAAACGTTCCCGAATGCCGGGTTTGATGACGTCCTGAAGTTCTACGACGCCCAACACCGAAACGGTTTTAAGGTTATTCTCCATAAGCTCCTCGCATACAACCAGCGGTGTTCCACCATCGTTTGAGATCGCCTCCACTCTTTTGATCATTTCTTCCGGGAATGATCCGCCGCTTTTTTCGGTCCACTTTCGCATCGCATCGAAGGCACCTTTACGGATCTTTCTTCCATCGGGCAGATCGACACCTGAACTTCTCGTTTCTGCGGTGAAGCCAATATATTCCAAACCTTCCATGGGCTGTAACGCTTTTGCTATTAACTCCATTTCGGCCGCAGTATGATTGAATTGATTTCCACTTGCGAGCTCTAAAATAGACTTACCTTCGGGCGTTTGATCGGCCACGGATGCCCAAACCAGGGATTGCAGAAAACGTGATCGCTCCACGTTTTTGTTCGGATGAAAATGAGTCGCTTTACGATTACCGATGGTGATGGTTCCTGTTTTGTCTAATAAAAGTACATCGATATCACCGGCAGTTTCCACTGCTTTTCCGGATTTGGTGATTACATTGGCCCGTAGCGCCCGATCCATTCCGGCGATTCCGATAGCACTTAATAGGCCACCAATGGTTGTCGGTATCAGGCATACAAAGAGCGAAATAAATGCGGCAATGGAAATCGGCGTTCCTGCATAATCACCGAAAGGCTTTAAGGTAACGCAAACAATAATAAATACCAGCGTAAAACCGGCCAAAAGGATGGTCAGCGCGATTTCATTCGGGGTTTTCTGACGACTGGCTCCTTCTACAAGTGCAATCATTTTGTCGAGAAAGCTTTCTCCGGGCATGGCAGTTACTTTGATATGTATTTTATCGGAAAGGACTTTTGTCCCACCGGTTACACTGCTTTTATCGCCGCCTGCTTCCCGGATCACGGGAGCGGATTCACCGGTAATTGCACTTTCATCAATGGTGGCCATTCCTTCAATGATTTCGCCATCGCTGGGGATAATATCGCCTGCGTCGCAAACCACTACGTCGTCTTTTTTGAGTGCTGTTGAGTAAACGGTTTTATAAACACCGTTTGGAAGGAGTAGTTTTGCAGGTGTTTCTTCCCTCGTTTTTCTTAAACTATCAGCTTGGGCTTTGCCGCGTGCTTCCGCAATGGCTTCCGCAAAATTGGCGAACAACAAGGTGAGGAGCAGGATAAGAAAAACGATAAAGTTATAGGTGAAATCTCCTTGATTCTTTTCTCCTGCAAGAATCCAAAGGCACACAAAGAACATAATCGCCGTTCCGATTTCTACCGTGAACATAACCGGATTACGGAAAAGTATTTTTGGATTTAATTTTACAAAGGCTTGTCCAAAGGCTTCTTTTATAAGGTCCCTCTGAAACAATGTTTTATTATTCGGTTTCATTTTTTTCTTTTTTACTGTCAGGTTATCGTTTATAAATACCGATCATTTCATTCCTCGCTTATTGGTACAACGTAAAATACTCGGCAATCGGACCTAATGTAAGCGCGGGAAAGAATGTCAAAGCGGCAATGATGATGATCACAGCGAATATCATCAGGCCAAAAGTGGCGGTATCTGTTTTTAGGGTACCGGCCCCTTCGGGAATGAATTTTTTTCCTGCTAGTATGCCGGCGATGGCTACGGGGCCTATGATCGGCAAGAAGCGGGAGAGAATGAGTACAATGCCCGTGCTGATATTCCACCATGGGGTATTATCTCCGAGGCCTTCGAATCCACTACCATTATTTGCGGATGAAGAGGTATATTCATACAGCATTTCGCTGAACCCGTGAAAGCCGGGATTGGCAAGCGTTGAAGCGGTATAACCGGGGAGTGCTGCGGCCAGTGCGGTGGCAGCTAAAATCAGAAATGGATGTAAAAGCGCAATGATCATGGCTATTTTCATCTCGCGTGCCTCAATTTTTTTTCCTAGAAATTCAGGCGTACGTCCGACCATCAAACCGCTTACAAAGACGGCGATAATAATGTAAATGAAGAAATTAAGGATTCCGACACCACATCCTCCATAAAAGGCATTGATGATCATGGCCAACAGTTCATTCATGCCTGACAAGGGCATCGTACTGTCATGCATGGCATTTACGGAGCCCGTTGAAATTACGGTGGTTACAATTGACCAGAAACCCGACGCTGCGGCTCCGAAACGGATTTCCTTGCCTTCCATTGCACCCATCGATCCGTCAATCCCTAATGCGGCAATGGCAGGATTACCATCCATTTCCATCTTGATATTGGGGATGGCCAGTAGCAAAAATCCAACGGTCATAACACCGAATATCATCCATGCTAACTTTCTCTTACGGATGAAATAGCCGAACGCAAAGATCATCGCTAGCGGGACGATCAATTGTGCGAACATTTCTGTCATATTGGTTAGATAGTTTGGGTTTTCAAATGGATGCGTTGAGTTGGCACCGAAAAAACCACCGCCATTGGTTCCAACATGTTTAACGGCAATAAAACCTGCTGCCGGTCCTCGGGATACTTGTACGGTATCTCCCTGCAAAGAGATCATGGTATCTTTCCCTTCGAATGTTTGAGGCGTACCGTTGAATAAGAGAATAAGCGCCACGATAAAGGAAATAGGCAATAGGATCCGGGTGGCAGATTTAACAAAAAATTGGTAAAAGTTTCCGAGCTTTTCGGTTGTTTTTTCCCTGAAAGCGACAAAGACCGCGGCAGCTGCTGCCATCCCTGTGGCTGCGCTCACAAACTGGAGGAACATAAGCCACAACTGACCAAGATAACTGATACCTGATTCGCCGGAGTAATGTTGCAGGTTACAATTTACGACAAAAGAAATGGTGGTATTGAAAGCGAGATCTGCCGACATGTCCGGATTGGCGTCGGGATTTAATGGCAAATGCTGTTGATTGGTCAAAATCAACATACTGAGCAGGAACCATACGGTATTGATGACCAACAAGGCAAGCATGTGCTGCTTCCAGTTCATCTCTTTTAGTGGATTGATGCCCCCCAGCTTGAATAATAACTTGTCAATTGGATTAAAGAGGGGATCGAGTAAGGTTTTTTCACCTCCGTAGACTTTGGCAATATAGTTGCCGAACGGAATGGCCAATGCAACGGATATCCCGAACATGGCAACGATTCCTAATATTTCTGTGTTCATTTGATTTTTTCTAAAACGTTGAATTGAAATAGCGATGTGCTAAAATTTTTCCGGTTTCAAGAGTACATATACCATGTACAGAAACACGGCAATGGCGACGATGAATAGTAGTGTCATGTTAGCTAAATTTTTTCAAAGTAATCGATCGTTTTGATCAGAAGGCCAAAAATGACCAGTCCGATGAGAATTAAAATAATTGTCTGCATGGTGGTTTAATTAAAATGATTTATGGTTTCGCCGGATGTTCATGAATGCGCTGAACGAGATAGATGGAAAATAACCTTTGTGGGATGCTGCTTTCTATTTCTTCCCACTCTAATTTGCTACAGTGCCTTTTAAGGCTATTAAACGAGCGGATAAATAAATTTTCTACGAGATCTCTAACCTTCTCGTCACTCGTGGTATATACCCATCCCATAAAAGCCATGGTATAGCGAACTTTTCCGATCTCGTGCATGGCCAGGCGATCTCTGAGGTAGTTTACTACCCCCTGCAGCAATGCAGCAAGATTTTCCCTTGTGGAGGGCTTTTGGATTTCTTCGGTCGCTTCCGGTAACTCGGCCGCAATAATCTGGAAC
Source organism: Olivibacter sp. CPCC 100613 (assembly GCF_036959255.1). Lineage (NCBI taxonomy): Bacteria > Pseudomonadati > Bacteroidota > Sphingobacteriia > Sphingobacteriales > Sphingobacteriaceae > Olivibacter > Olivibacter sp. CPCC 100613. The sequence goes on along the minus strand of NZ_JAWMTI010000014.1, from coordinate 12,006 downwards.
ATATCGTCCGATGAGATTTTTTTCATTTGTTTTTTATTTGCCCACGATAGTCCAATAATATGCCATGAATGGATTTTTTTATTTAAAGGTCTTATTTACAATATTTTATACTGATTTCAGGATCAGATGAAAAATAAAAAAGCCTATCAAAATGATAGGCTCTTATCAAAATGAAAATAAGGTTGAGTGGTTAAATAGTTGAGTAGTTGATTTGTACTTCTAGGACTGTTATTACGAATACGAACAAGCGATAACCCGTAACTAATAACTAAACATAACTCGCAACTAATTGTGTGGGTCAAGAATCTTTAATCCTTTTATATTGTTGAAATCTTTTACGTTATGTGTAACAATGGTATAATCATTTATGAGTGCAGAGGCTGCTATGACTGCATCAGGTAATTTCAATTTATATTTCTTACGTAGTAGTATCGTTTGGTTCACAATGTCATTGTCCAATGGTATAATATCAGCTAAATCTAAGAAGGCTAATATAGGGGGTGGAATATCGTTAAGTGACGAAAGTTCTATTTTATTAATTACAGAGATTATAGGCTCATCGTCAACTATTTTTGCAATTAATTTCTGACCTTTTGCAGGAAGCAAAGATGAGCAAAAGTCAATAATAGCATTGGTATCTAATAAGAACTTCTTTCCCATTCTTCTCGCATTGTTTTAACAGCTTTTTGATAAGTTTCGGCTTCCTCTTTGCTAATACTTCCGACAAGTGCTTCAGATAGTTTCGCTTTTTTTGCCTTTCTTTTATCACTTACAATTTGAATAAGGTTAAGCAATTCTAAATCTTGGATAAGCTTAATCGCATTTTTATCTCGTATTTTAATTACTAATGTCTCCATAACAGATTATTCTAGTTACAAATATACGTTAAATTGTTGAGTGGTTGAGGCGTTAGGTAGTTGAGTCGTTGATTTGTACTTCTAGGACTGTTATTACGAATACGAACAACCGATAACCAGTAACTAATAACTAACTTCGTTGGGTAGATCGTGCAGACTTAAATGAAATAAACAAAATGAATAAGCACAACGTATATTTTACACCTATTTTTATGATTGGTTTTTTCAGTGCTTTTGCACAAGATAAACATACAATCTACGAAAAAGAAGGCTATCGTTTGGTATGGTCTGATGAATTTAATCGGGATGGCGCTCCGAATGTGATGAATTGGAAGTTTGAAAAAGGTTTCGTGCGCAATGAAGAGACCCAATGGTACCAAGAAGAGAATGCCTGGTGCGAAGGGGGAATGCTGATTATTGAAGCAAGAAAGGAGCATAAACCGAATCCAAATTATGTTGCCAATAGCAAACGATGGAATGAGCGTAGGCCGACCATAACGCATACTTCGGCCTCTCTGAATACGCGCGATCTGCATAGTTGGCAATACGGACGTTTTGAAATGCGGGGACGTATTGATATCAGCGATGGGCTTTGGCCTGCTTTCTGGACTTTAGGTGTTTCCAAGCCTTGGCCCTCCAATGGAGAAATTGACATTATGGAATATTACAAAGGTAATATTTTAGCCAACATTGCCTGCGGGACGGAGAAGCCTTATCAGGCCAAATGGTACAGTGAAAAGAAAGCGGTAAAAGAATTAGGGGGTTCGCAGTGGGCCTCGAAATTTCACGTATGGCGAATGGATTGGGACGAAGAGGCTATTGCTTTATATGTAGATGATATTTTATTAAATAAAGTACCACTGGATGAACTGGTGAACCGCGATGGGAGTAATTTCAACCCGTTTAAGCAACCACATTATATATTGCTGGACCTGGCAATGGAGGGGATAAACGGAGGCGATTTGGGAAATACGCACTTTCCTAATCGCTTTGAAGTGGATTATGTGCGAGTTTATCAGAAAAGGTAAGCTGTTTCGTTGCTAAAAACGGACTTTTCTATGGGTAAGGAGGATGGATTCAGTCTATTAAAATGATCTTGGATGGCGGCGCCATTGGCGCCGCCGGGAATCAGGATCTTATTATCCGATATATGCATGACTTGGTCATTAATAATCGGTCGATTTGGTTATAGCTTCCCATTGTCTGTAACTTGAGCTGAGCAGATCGAGTTTGCTAAAAGCGCGCGAATAGGCATCACTGCCCAAAAGCAGGTATACAGGAGGCTCCGACATCTCTGATAGCTCAATCATGACTTTAGCTGCTTTTTCGGGATCACCTGCTTGCTGACCGTTCATGTTGGAATAACGCTCATGCGAGGCACGGATGTCTGCGTAAGCATCGATTTTCTTTTCCGATAAGACCAACGAATCTGCCTCCAGGAAGTTAGTGCGGAAGGCTCCGGGTGCGATAACGGTTACCTTGATACCCAAGGATTTTACATCGTCGGCCAACACTTCACTTAAACCGATCACGGCATGTTTTGCCGCTCCGTAAACCGACCAACCGATAGCAGGGGCGATACCGGCAATGGAAGCAATGTTAATAATATGACCAGCTCGCTGTTCGCGCAAGATTGGCAGTGCATGACGGATGACATTGATCATACCAAATACATTGACCTCGAAACTATCGCGTGTCTCTTGGTCGGTCAGTTCTTCTATACTGCCACCGATTCCATAACCGGCGTTATTCACAACCACGTCTATCCGACCAAAGGTTTGATGTGTCTGCCGGATGGCGGTTGCTACCTGCTCGTCGTTGCCCAAGGCCACTGTCAGTGGTAGAAATCGGTCACCCGTAAAATTAACGGCATTGATCAGGCTTTCGCTATTACGGGAGGTTGCTGCTACCCGGTGCCCGGCTTGTAGTAATTGTTTGACTAATGCCAGCCCCAGGCCTTTGGATGCACCCGTAACAAACCATACTTTTTTGTTTTCCATATTCATTGTATTCATAAGACAAAGATATAATGGCTGCAAGCTCTGCTGTTTACCTGAATCAAACGGATACTATCGAAATTCAAACAAGTCGGAGGGAAGTAGGTGTCACCTTGGTCTGCTTCTTGAAAAAGTAGGTGAAATGCGATGGTTGTGCAAAACCTAGGCTATAACTGATCTCGGATACGTTCCAGTTGGTGTGCTTTAATAATGCCGTGGCTTCGGCGGCCATCCTTTCGGCAATATGGGTTGTGGTTGTCTTCCCGGTTGTTAGTCGAACCGCACGATTGAGGTGGTTCACATGCAGTCCTAATTTATTGGCGAAATCGCTAGCGGAGCGCATTTTGATATACTGTTCGGGTGATTCAATTGGGAACTGTCGCTCGAGTAAATCGGTAAATATAGCGGTGATTCGTGCGTTGGTGTCGGGGTGATGGTATAACTGTTCGCTCGGTTCCATCTTTCGGGCTAGGTGGATGAGTTCGGATACATAATTGCGCATCAGATCGTATTTAAAGCGGTAATCGGAGTTAATTTCGTTCAGCATCTTCTCAAATAGGCTAATTACCTCTTGTTCCTGCTTTTCGGTTAAGGTGTACGCAGGCTGACCACCGGGTGCAAACATCGGTAAATCATGGATTCCGTTTCTGACGTTTTCGGTGTAAAAGGATTCTTTAAAGACACAAAAGAACCCGGTGGATTGATCATCTAAACGTTCGAAACGATAGGGGACGGCCGGATTGAAAAAAAGGAGGGTGCTACCGTCAAATGCGATACTCTTATCAGCATAATGGCAACGGTGTTTTCCGCGGATAAGCATGACCTTGTAAAAATCGTAACGAGCATAAGGGGAAGGAGGGGCACTACGGCTCCCGCTGTCGGCTAAACGGAAAACGTTAAAATCCCCTGCGCCGCTCGGTGGAAGCGGTGGAGTTTTATCGAATTTGCGCGCATAAAATGCGTCAAGACTTTGGGTACCGGGCATCTAACAAAATACTGATTTCTTCGCGAGAATTGCAAATGGCTCTTCAATGAAGATGCGTAGTTGAATCGTTGAGTTTACCCGCAACTGATAACTAACAACTAACAACCAATAACCAAACTGCCTAATCTTCTTTTATTGCTTTAATTGGATTGCTGGTGGCGGCCATGAAACTACGGATAAAAACGGTAGTTCCGGCGATGAAGAGCGTAACAAGTAATCCGACAATAAAGTGTAGGGGTGTTATGTTAATCTGATAGGCAAATTCTTGCAGCCAACTGTGCATGGAATACCAGGCAATGGGGACGGCTATGATAAAAGCAATACCGATTAAAACAACGAAATCTTTTAAAAAGAGCAATACAATATTTTTCACGGATGCACCCAGTACCTTGCGTACACCGATATCTTTTACACGTTGTACGGCCATTAGAGAGACCATACCCAGTAAGCCTACGCAGCTGATAAGGATGGCGATGAAGGTGAAAACCTTGAATGTATTATAAAGTGTTTGCTCTTGCCGGTACAAACGAGCAATTTTATTATCAAGAAATTCATAATTAAATAGGGATTCGGGATTAAGTGCAGACCACCCCTTGTTGATAGATGCGATCGCCTCTTTTATATTGTTCGATTGGAGTTTTACGCTTGCTTGGTGGAACCTTTCGGGATTATAATAAAGAAAACAAGCCCGGATCTTTTTATGCTTTGATTCACTTTGAAAATCAGCTATAACGCCTTGGATCTCTGCACGGCGATCATTCACCATCACCTGCTCGCCCAGGGCATCTTCGAGGTTATGTATCCCCAACCGATTTACAAAGGTTTCATTTACGACAATTTTTAAGAGGCTGTCCTGCCCCGTGCTTTTGACAATAGGCAGTCCTGCTAACATCTTCAGTTTAAACATGGAAAGATAATTTTCATCGACTACTTTCATTTCGGTTACATCAACCTCATTCATACCTAAGTGTGGAGCAGAAAAGGGCGTATAGTTGATATTGTAAGCCGGCGCAACAGAAGCAAAACTGAAGTCCTTAACCCCTGGTTGCCTGGAAAGTAGCTGGCGCAATCCTTCGGGATTTTTTCCCATATCAAAAGTGATGATGGATTCTTTATCAAAACCAATGTCTTTGTTGAGAAAAAAATCCATTTGTCTGGCAACAATAAAGGTGCTTATGATCAGTAATTGAGTCACCAGAAACTGGATCCCGATCAGGCCTCTTTTTAAAGTAGTAGTTCCTTTAACGGCTGTTGAGAAAGACGATTTTAAAATTTGTAATTGGTTAAAGCGCGATTGAATCAACGCGGGATATAAACCGGAGATCAGAACCGCGCATATGGAAATTAGCAGGAGGCCAATGAAAACGTCTATCTGTAAAAGCTGATCGGAACTGATGCGGGTGCCAAAAAACCGTTCGGTATAAGGGATAAATAACAGCAGGCTTCCCACGGCGAATGTTAAGGCGATGATTACCTGAATGATAATTTCGGCAAGAGCGCTTTTAATGATCTGAATGGCTTTGGCACCAATGACTTTTCGGATGCCTACATCTTTGGAGCGTTTTAAAGCAAAAGCGGTAGCCATGTTGACGAAATTGATACAGGCGATTATTAAAATAAAGAGGCCAACGATTGCTAAACCATATATGCTCTTTTTAGAACGCGGCATACTGGTTTGATTGAGATACTGTTGATCGTAATGTATATCGGTTAGCGGCTGTAATAACAATTTGCCTTTTTCTTTTTCGACTTCTTCGCCCCAATTCTTTTTAATAAAGGAAGGAAGTTTCTGCTCGATGTTGGCGGCAGATAATTTTTCGGGCAAGGTAACGTACAGGTACCCACCTTGTATGGACCAAAAATTGCTGGTTTTATCATGGAATGTTGCCCAGGAGACCAGCGACTTAAAGGTTAGGTGGGTATTGCTGGGAAGGTCTTCAATAAGGCCGGTTACTTTCAGCTCCCAATCGTTATCCATGCGGATGGTCTGTCCGATCGGGTTCTGATCTCCAAAATATTGTTTTGCAAGGCTTTGTGTAAGCACAATCGTGTTCGGCGCTTCCAAGGCTGTGTTGGGATCGCCCGCCAACCAGGTTAAATCAAATATTTTGGCAAATTCATTGTCGGCTGCACCGATATCTTTAAGGATGTGACGCTCCTGGTTGATTTCAATCATACTTTCCCGCCAATAATAGTATTGAGAAACATGCGCTAGTTCGGGAAAGTCATTTCTAAGGGCAGGGGCGACGGCAAATGAAACACTGGGATTATAATCTAAACCCAGCGAGGTTATCCGATAAGTTCTGTCTGCTTGTTTATGGTATTGATCGTAACTGAGCTCGTTCCTGACGATGAGAAAGATTAATATACAGGAGGCAAGTCCTAATGCCAAGCCGAAAATATTAATAGCTGCGTAGGATTTATAACGAGCGATTGACCGTACCGCAATCCGAAAATAATGCTTAAACATAGCCTGATTATTAATTGCTAAATTAAGCTCAAATAAAAAGCCATTCTGCAGAAATGATGGATAAGACTTGTTTAGGGCCTTTTTTCCTTTACACTACTGTCCGAATACGAACACTTATTGTTCGGTTTTGGTTGAGACGGTGATAGTTAAGTAATTGAGTAGTTGAGACGTTGGGTGGTTGAGTTTACTGGTTAAAAAAAGTCACTTCTAGAGGAAGTGACTCGGTTGGATATTACTACTTGCCCTTGGAAGACAAATCAAAGATAGCGCTACTTTGTTAAATCGGTATTAATTTTTTTTTATAGAATCTATTGCCGGTATCCTTCTTTTCTGATGAGATGATACTCGCTCGAATACCATTTTCATCCAGCATCGCTGCGATCTGTTCTACTATATAAATTGATGCTTCGATTTCATCTTTTCTAATGGCCACACTTTCTATGTTTAAGCCAAACGGAACCGAGTTTTCTGTACAGAATTCCATCAGAGTGGATGCGATTGCAAGACAGATGTTGACAGAACTTTTTAGCATATCGGCCGATTCCAACAGTTCTTTCTTTAATTTTTGAGGAATGTGGATACCCAACCATTCCATAAAACGCAATGTTTTTTCTGAACCGCAGACACTCAGTGTGAAGAGGAGGGTAGGTATTTTTTTGTTTTCCTTTTTGCAGGTATAACAGAGATCTTCGATAAGTTGCTTTGCATAATCTACGTCAAAGATACACTGGGAGATAAAATAAGATACCCCACAGCGCTGCTTGTCCAATATGCGCTTATCTTCGTCGTTTAATGCGGCATGTCTTTCGGGAATTGTTACGGCACCCATTACAGACTGATCTGCCAATTGACTCCATAGCTTGTATGCCTCAGGTAAACTTGTTTTGACCGGAAAATCGGGTGCCGGTAAGCCTACAAAAACCGGAAAGAAGTTATGCCTGTTGAGTTTGTTCAGCCAAGTTGACAATTCTTCCGATCGGTATTTCCCCGCAGGGCGATAGATGATTTTCGGAATGGGGAGTTGTTGGAGATATTGTTGTGCAAAGTCAAAAGGATCTAAGGCTTTTAAAAAGGGGAAGGGCCTTTCACTGGCTGTACGGGCAGATTCATCTTGTACATCATAAACGATGAGCGCATCAAGATCCAGGGATTTGATGCGTGCAACGGTTTTCTCCGCTATCTCAGCAATGCGCTGCGTACTGGTTTCCTCTTTTGGAGGTGTAATGCCGTAAGTCAGAATGCCGGACACCCCGGTTTTAATCTTATTTAGAAACATAGTATAATGTGTTGATCTCGAGATTTCTGCGTTCTCTACTCCCCGAAATACTCAACAGCGTTGTTTTCTGTTTCATGGAGTTTAACTGAGTGGAGAAAAACGCCTTGATGCCTTTCAATCGGTTCTTTTAAACATTTAAAGATCTCTATGCAAAGTATTTCTGTTGTGGCCATTTTTCCTTGTAGAAAATCTACATCCAGATTCAGATTTTTATGATCGAGTTTTTCGACTACCTGTTCGTGGATAATGGCCTTTAGTCCGTTCAAGTCGATCGGGTAAACTGTTGTTTCGTTAATTTCACCTTTAACCGTAACGAAAAGCTCGTAATTATGTCCATGCCAATTAAGATTGGCGCATTTGCCGAATATTTCTTCATTCCTTGCCTTCGTCCAGTCATCTCGATACATCCGATGAGCTGCATTGAAATAAGCCCTTCGCGTAATATATGTCATCATCTAATCTTCGAAAATTAATAAAGCGGGCAACATCGCCCGCTTTATTCTTAGATTATATTTTCTACATTAATCTGTTCGCGTGCCTGTTTCGCTGCAGCTACCATGTTTTCCAGGGCAGCTTTGGTTTCGGGCCATTTGCGTGTTTTCAATCCACAGTCGGGATTTACCCAAAGATTACGAGCAGGTAATAATTCGGCTGCCTTTTCTAACAGCAATACCATCTCTTCTGTGCTTGGTACGCGAGGTGAATGGATATCGTAGACGCCGGGTCCAATTTCATTCGGATATTCGAAATGGGCAAAGGCTTGCAAGAGCTCCATCTGCGAACGGGACGTTTCGATCGTGATGACGTCGGCATCCATGGCTGCTATATGTTCGATAATGTCATTGAATTCGCTGTAACACATATGAGTGTGTATTTGGGTGCGGTCTTGAACGCCGCTTGCCGAGATGCGGAAGGCCTTTACGGCCCAATCGAGATAATGAGGGCGTTTGGCTATCCGTAAGGGAAGCCCCTCACGGATGGCGGGCTCGTCTATCTGTACGACACCGATACCCGCCTGTTCGAGAGCCACTACTTCATCGCGTATGGCCAAGGCAATCTGGTTGGTAGTGACTTCACGTGGCTGATCGTCGCGTACAAATGACCATTGCAAAATGGTTACCGGGCCGGTTAACATGCCCTTCATTGGCCTATCGGTTTGCTCGGCAGCAAAACGACTCCAGCGTACAGTCATGTCATTCGGACGGCTTACATCACCAAAAATAACAGGTGGCTTTACGCAACGGCTACCGTAGCTTTGTACCCAGCCATTTTTGGTAAACAGGAATCCATCCAACTGTTCTCCGAAATATTCCACCATATCGTTACGTTCGAATTCGCCATGCACCAACACGTCTATACCTATTTCTTCTTGCCAACGGATGGAATCGATGGTGGCCTGTTCGATGGCTTTTTCATATTGCGCTGAACTTAAAGCACCTTTCTTAAAGTTAGCTCTCAATTGCCGTATATCATCGGTCTGCGGGAAGGAGCCAATGGTGGTGGTTGGGAACAATGGTAACTGAAAGCGTTCGTGCTGCACTTGTTGGCGAATGGGAAAGGCGCTTAACCTACTTGCATCTGCATCGGTAATGGCCGCTACACGGTCTTTTACTTGTTGTTGATGTACTTTGCTTGATGACCGGCGACTTTCGATGGCTTGTTTATTGATGTGCAATGCTTCATCGTTACCTTTGATGATCTGCCGTAAATCACTGACCTCTTTTAACTTCTGTTTCGCGAAAGCCATCCAGTTTTTTATCTCCGGATCAAGTGCAGTTTCTAAGTCTAGATCGATCGGACTATGCAACAACGAGCAGGAGGGAGCTATGATTGTACGATCAGCACCCAGTTTTCCCACGGCCTTTTCGATTTGGTGCAATGATTTTTCATAATCATTTTTCCAAACATTACGTCCGTCAATTACACCCAGGGAAAGTTGAAGGTGTGCCGGAGCCAGCGCCAATACTTCTTCTAGTTGTTCCGGTGCACGTACCAGATCGATATGAAGGGCCGTAACAGGAAGATTGACGGCTAATGCTGTATTATCTGCCAAGGCGTCAAAATAGGTGGCTAGCAAAAGCTTAACACCACTTACACGATTGGCAATGCTACGGTAAGCGAGATCAAAGGCTTCTTTTTCTTTCTTTGAAAGATCAAGAACGAGGCACGGCTCATCTAATTGAACCCATTCAGCGCCTTGTTGTTTAAGTCTGTTGATAATCTCAATGTACACAGGAACTAATTTCTTGATCAAATCAATTCGTTCGAATCCGGCTTCTTTCTCCTTGCCCAGCAAGAGATAGCTGACAGGACCCAGTAAAACAGGCTTTGCTTTTGAACCCAACAATTGTTTGGCTGCGTAATGTTCGGCAAATATATTCTCGTAGAAAACACGGAAGTCCTGATCTGCGGTAAATTCCGGCACGATGTAATGATAATTAGTATCTAACCATTTTGTCATTTCCATCGCGGTAATGTCCAGACCATCTTTTTGATAGCCGCGGGCCATGGCAAAATAAAGGTCGATTTCCTTATTGCCTTTTACATCGGATAAAACGGCAGAATAACGTTGTGGAATTACGCCTAATAACAGACTCATATCGAGCACCTGATCGTAGAAACTGAAGTCATTGCAGGGGATAAGGTCTATACCGGCATCACGTTGTGTTTGCCAGTTTTCTTCTTTGATCTTACGTGCTACTTGATTGAGTTCATTGCGATCAATTTTACCTGCCCAATATTGCTCACAGGCTTTTTTTAATTGTCTTTGGCCACCAATTCGCGGGTAACCGAGATTTTGCGTCAGCATTTCTTTTATGAATTTAATAAAACCATTAAAAGTGCCTTTGCTAAACTTTCCAAGACTTCCACGAAAAAAAAGCCATACTCATCCCTTGAGGCAGATTACTATCGGCCATCGAAAATTCAGATCAGCGCTGCTTTATTACGCGAAAGCATTGTCTATCCGGTAAAAGGCAGGTCTCCTGACTTATAACATTTCGGCCGTCCTTCCCATCCTCTTGACGGACAGTGGACCTCATTGACGGAAACTTTGTGTGTTACTTACAGTTGCGCGACAGCTCGTGATTCTCACACGATTCCCTTTTAATCCCGATTTTCATCGAAAACCCCTTCCGGTTGATAAGTAAAGAAAAGAACTGTTATTTAATAAATCTAATCGGCTAAAGGACTAAATTCTGTACAAATCTACATATTAAGTTTTAAATGCTTTATAAATAGGGTAACTTAAGAATAAAAATCTATATTTGCCTATATTTTGGAATATTAAGCTTTTTCTATATTTAAAATAGCATCCTAAAAGGAAATTATTCTATGGAAACACTAGACGATGTGGATATTCAATTGCTCAAATTACTTGGTGCAGATGCTAAATTCACGATTAAGGAACTGGCAACGAAGGTAAACCTTTCGCCATCACCTGTTTTTGAACGGGTAAAGCGACTGGAAACAAATGGATACATAAAGAAATATATTGCGTTGATCGATGCGGAAAAGCTTGATTACGGTTTGATTATTTTTTGCAACATTAAGCTTAAACAGCACGATAAGAGTATAGGCAGTGACTTTGTGCAGGATATTATGCAACTGAACGAAGTGGTTGAATGTTACAATATTTCAGGTGATTACGATTTTCTGTTAAAGGTTTATGCGCGCGATATGAAGCACTATCAGGATTTTGTTTTCAATAAACTGGGTTCGGTGAAAAGTATAGGAAGTACGCATAGTACTTTTGTGATGTGCGAAAATAAAAACACGTATAATATCAATTTTTAACGGCTTATCTTTTTAGCTGTATCTAAAGCCCCTGCCTACCCATCAGTAAATTATTATATGCATACATTACCCCTTTTAAAGAAGCAATGTGTCTTTAAGGGTAAATAAGGATGTGCATTTGTTTGCACTTTTAATTGAATCTTATACTAACTAATCAACTATAGACAAATGAAAATTACTGGGTTGCTCTTTTTTCTTTTTGTTAGCTTGGCTATAGCTTCAGGTGCGAAAGAACCCGATCTTGTGCAATACGTAAATACGTTGCAGGGTACGGATTCTGAACCGGGCTTATCTTACGGCAACACGTATCCAACAATCGGTTTACCTTTCGGTCAACACTTTTTTTCAGCACAGACCGGTAAAAACGGTGATGGCTGGAAATATAAATACGCGTCATCAAGTATCAGAGGTTTCCAGCAAGTACATCAATGTAGCCCCTGGATGAATGATTACGCCGTTTTTTCATTGATGCCTATTGTGGGCGAGTTACGTGTTTCGGAAGATGAACGGGCCGGTCGTTTCAGCCATCGCAACGAAGTGGGCAAACCACATTACTATCGGGTTAAGTTTGATAACGGAATAGAAACGGAAATTTCACCTACGGAACGTGGCGCCCATATGCGTTT
>NZ_JAWMTI010000013.1:0-100825 GCF_036959255.1 Olivibacter sp. CPCC 100613 | reverse complement strand
TTGAAAATGGATGAACAGTTTTTCCTGATATGTCTTCCTTCCTTGCATGACCTAATTTAACATTATTCAATAACCTCATCAAAAGAAGTTATCAACGGAGGTGAGTTGTGCAACAGCCACTCAAGCCAAAAGTTAAATAAATTTTATCAAGAACCTTCCCGTAGGGAAAGCTTGAATGCCTTTGAAACGAACTAATGATGAAAAAAGTTGATTAAGAAAAACCTTCTTTTAATATAAACACCTTCATCTGTATGTTAAAGGCGAAAATAGCTGAATAAATTGCCGATATAACTGTTTGCTTTGCCGGCAGATTATGCTATCTATGTAGTTAAACTAAATTTATGATGTTGGCAAGATATAAAACAGTTGTATTCGTATGTTTCAGTGTTTTACTAGGCGTAAAATCAACCTTTTCTCAACAGCGCACGCTTAAACTATGGTACGATAAGCCCGCTACCGATTGGATGCGGGAAGCCCTACCCATTGGGAATGGATACATAGGCGCCATGTTCTTCGGTGGGATCGGGGAAGAGCAGATTCAATTTTCAGAGGGGTCTCTATGGTCGGGTGGTCCGGGAGCGAATCCTGCATATAATTTTGGAAACCGGCCAGATGCGTGGAAATACCTCGGAAAAGTGAGAGAACTGATTAAGCAAGGGAAATTAGAAGAGGCAAACGAACTGGTGGAGAAGCATATGACGGGCGTGGCGCCAGCTAAGCAACCCGGTGACAGTACGGATTGGGGTGACTATGGAGCGCAGCAAACCATGGGCGATTTATTCATTAAGATAGGACACGGCCAGGTACCGGTAGAGGGTTATCGACGGGAATTGGACCTACAAAAAGCAATTGGGCAAGTATCTTATAGCATCAAAGGAAATGCGTATTACCGTTGTTTTTTTGGCAGTTATCCACAAGGCGTCATGGTCTACAAGTTCACGTCTGATAAAGCGGAACGCTATGTGCTTCATTTTAACACACCACAACATAAAGAGAAGGAAAGTTTTGAAGATTTACGTTATTCTTGTGTAGGAAATGTACCGAACAATAAGTTAGCCTTCGAGACAGCCTATCAACTTGTAACCGATGGCAACGTAAAATACGCGGACGGAACGGTTTCGGTTGAGGGAGCTAAATCATTGCTTATTATTCATACGGCGGCTACTGCCTATCAAATGCGGTATCCGAACTATACCGGTAATGACTTTAGGAATATTGTCAAAAGACGTTTGGATGCGACCAAAGGAATAAATGATAAACAGTTATTTCAAGCGCATCAAGAAGATTATCAGCGGCTTTTCAATCGGGTTTCTTTTCACTTGTCCGGTCATTCAGCCGATCACCTACCCACTGATAAACGACAACAGTTATTTTTTGAAGGAGGAGAAGATGTAGGATTAGAGCAGCTTTATTTTCAATATGGGCGCTATTTGATGATTGCTGCATCAAGACCGGGCACTATGCCGATGCATTTACAAGGAAAGTGGAACAACAGTGTTAACCCTCCCTGGGCTGCGGATTACCACACCAATATTAACGAGCAAATGCTGTATTGGCCTGCTGAGCTAACCAATCTCGCGGAGTGCCATGAGCCTTTAATTGACTATATCGAAAGCTTGGTAGAACCAGGGAAAAAGAGTGCCCACGATTTCTTCCATACAAGAGGTTGGGTTGTGAACACAATGAATAATGCTTTTGGTTACACAGCGGTAAACTGGGGATTGCCTTGGGGCTTTTATCCGGCGGGTGCTGCTTGGTTAACTCAACATGTATGGGAACATTATGCCTTTAATCCAGATAAAGCATACTTGCGCAATCGCGCTTACCCTATTATGCAGGAAGCCGCCCGATTCTGGATTGATTATCTAACACCTGATGCCGAAGACCATTTGGTATCTTCCCCTTCCTATTCACCGGAACATGGCGGTATTTCGGGGGGTGCTTCGATGGATCATCAAATTGCCTGGGATATATTAAACAATTCATTTGAAGCTGCTACCGTTTTAGGAGACCAGTCTTTCGCCGACACGGCGCGACGTATTCGAGACCGTATTTTACCGCCACAGGTTGGGCGATGGGGGCAATTACAGGAGTGGAAGGAAGATGTGGACGATCCTCATAATAAACATCGGCATGTATCCCATCTTTTTGCTTTGCATCCAGGGCGGCAAATATCTCCCTTAAAAACGCCTGAACTGGCAGAGGCTGCCAAAGTAGGCCTGGAAGCGCGAGGAGATGAAGCAACAGGTTGGTCCTTGGGTTGGAAAGTGAATTTTTGGGCAAGGCTGAAGGACGGAGATCGTGCGTTGAAATTATACAAAATGGTTATTAAACCAGCAGGTGCAATAAAAGCGGGTACAGGAACGGTGAATTATGAAGGGGATGGTTCCGGTTCTTATGCGAATTTGCTGGATGCACATCCCCCGTTTCAACTTGACGGTAACATGGGGGCCACGGCAGGAGTCGCCGAAATGCTGATGCAATCACAGACAGGAGAAATTGAATTGTTACCCGCCCTCCCAACGAGCTGGCCGACAGGAGAGGTAAAAGGTTTGCGTGCACGAGGTGGCTTTACAGTCAACCTGAAGTGGGAGGCAGGACAACTAAAAGCGGCAGAAATCACAGCTGATCAAACGGGGCCTAAAGCGTTTGTTTATCAAGGTAAATCAAGAAATATTGACTTGGTTGCGGGTAAAAAGTACAAATTAACGTTACGTGATTTTTAATACATTTAAAAAGCCCGAGTGCACGACTCGGGCTTTTGCTTTTTAACGACGATCAGCTACGACAATTTTAATAGCCGGGGTTTTGTGTTAATATACCTTGTGATAAATCGATTTGAGTTTGGGGAACGGGTAGTAGATATAGTTTGTCATCCCAAGATCGCGCTTGTGCCAAGGTATTGCGTACATCATTGATGTTCATCATCACCTGTGGCGCGATTTTCCATCTTCTGATGTCCATGTAGCGTTGCCCTTCCAGTGCTAGTTCTACACGGCGCTCCCGTCTGATCAGTTGGCGTAAGGCTTCTTGTGAGGCATACTTCGTTTGGTCTACAGAAGGCATACCCGCACGTTCCCTGATTTGATTTAGGGCCGCATACACGGTTGCATCCGGTCCGCTTAATTCATTCTTTGCTTCCGCATAAGTTAAGAGCATTTCTGCATACCGTATTAATATCACGTTCGCATGATTATCGATAATTGGTTCTTGGTAAAAAGCGGGATCTACCAATTTGCGGAAGTTGTAGCCTGTTTGCGACATATTTGATGCGCCCGGTGTCCATTTGAATTTAAAACCACTCGAAAAGGCATTCCAAGGAGCGCCATTGAACAAGACAGTCGCATAGAAACGAGGGTCACGGTTTTTGTATTCGTTCGCAAATTGTGGATCATTGTTTTTATACCATTCAGCTCGCCGTACAGGGTCGACTGGTGTAATGGGTTCTCCGCTCTGGTAGTTATCATAAGCGTCCACCAGCGATTGCGTTGGTGTAACCGAACTCCAACCACCCATGTCACCCGAAGGGAGATAAGTATTCAGTGAGTTTGCATCCACTTGTTCGATGTATTGACGATCTAATATCACTTCACTGTTACCCTCGTTCAATTGGCGGAAAAGACCTTCATAGCTTCGGAGTGCTAATCGAAATTTTTGTTCGTCGGCGGTATCACGGAAATTAATCCATTGACTGTAATCATCAGCGACGTCAACGGTTGCCTCCGCATTTACCCTGAATAAAGAATAGCCCAAACCCATTACTTCCTCTGCGGCGTCGACTGCCGCTTGCCATTGCCCCTCGTTTAATTGCACACGCGCCAATAAAGAAAGCGCGGCCCCTTTGGTTGCTCGCCCTTTTTCGTTTGGTTTACCACCTGAATAACTGACAGGTAAGCTGTCTTTAATGGCTTGTAGTTCATCAATGACAAATTTTACGACTTCTGTGTGGGGATTTCGCGGAATGTTTACTTCGTCGAGCGACAATGTTTTTGCGATGATAGGAACCGCTCCGTATTTATTCATTAATAAAGTATAGAAATAAGCACGTAAAAAGCGTACTTCTGCTTTATAACGGGTTAATAAAGCCGCGTCCATGATTTCCGCTGCTTTGTCCGCATTTTCGAGAAAATAATTACAACGACGAATATCTTCAAAGTTCCAGCTACCCGTTAGCGCAGTGGTGACATTTCCGGAAGATAATTCCGTAGCAAAACTTTCCCACGGATATTGTGCGTGTGCATTGTCAGAGGCCCCATCGTCGTATATGATACCGTCACCCGAGAGTTTGTTGTAAACACCGTTCACCGCTTGGTAGACATCGTTTTCCTTTTTCCAGAATGTCTCTTGAGAAATTTGATTAAGCGGCGGTCTTTCCAGAAAATCTTTGCTACAGCCCATCGCCAACAGAAAGGATAGTGCGGCAATAATATATGTTTTTGTATTGCGTTTCATCGTGAATTTATGTTAGAATCTTGCGTTTAAACCTAATGACCATGTTTTAATGCCTGGGTAACCACCACGGCCAGAGGCAATTTCGGGATCGTAATCCGCCAGTCGTTTATCACCCATAATCGTAAATGGATTATTAGCGGAGGCATAAATCCGTAGATTGGACATGCCTGCTTTTTTACTAAGGGCCTCTGGGAAGGTATAGCCTAAAGTGATGGCACGAACCCGAAAATAAGCGCCGCTGAACACCCAAAAAGAAGAGCGATTATTATAATTGTGATTGCCGTCAGCCGATGTTAACAGGCGAGGAAAGTCTGCATTGGCGTTTGGATTCTCCGGTGTCCAACGATTTTTTAATTCCTCTTTGATGCCTGCACCATTAAAAAATGGAAAAGATGCTTCATTTTCAAGGTAGGTTTGTACATTAGGTACACCATAAGTAATAACACTTAAGTCGACACCTTTGTAAGCCGCTGCTAAGTTGAAACCATAGTTGAACCAGGGGACATCATTTCCGATAATGGCACGATCGTCCGCATTGATTGTGTTGTCGCCATTTAAATCACGGTATTTAATATCCCCGGGTTTAGTATTGTTGCTCTGAAAGGCATGTCCATCCACATCGGCTTGATCAACAAACAGACCGTCCGCGATATACCCATAAATCGAACCAACGGATTCACCTACACGTTCGATAAAGTAACTGCTAAAACGTTCTTCAGAATTACCCAAGCTGATAATTTCATTGTTGATTTTTGATAAGTTGGCACTGATGCTGTAACGAAAATCTTCACCTATTGTGTTGTTATGCGTAACAACGACCTCTATACCACGATTGCGTGTTTCGGCAGCGTTAACAAAAGGAATTCCATTTCCCGGGTCCTCATCCTTAAACCCATAGGTCTTAAGCGTTGCTTGCCGCATCAAGATTCCCTTCGTGTTTTTGATATAATAATCGGCTGTTATGTCTAATTTTCCTTTGAAGAGGGTAAAATCTAAACCGATATCGGTCATATAAACTTTTTCCCAAAGCGCTAAGGCGTTTGTTCCTTGACCTTGCCAAGCACCGTCCAAGGGCGTGCCTTCAAAACTATACGCATAACCGGTATTGATCAACTCAAAGTAATTCCCAATAGCAACTACATCCTGATTGCCTAAAGAGCCCCAAGAACCACGAAGTTTTAAATTATCGATCCAGTCGATATCTTTCAAGAAGTTTTCTTCCGAAATACGCCATCCTGCTGAGAAAGAAGGGAACACCGCACGGCGAAGATCTTCTCGGAAGCGCGAAGAATAGTCGATGCGAATGTTGGCCTCGAGCAGGTATTTGTCTTTATATGAATAGTTTAAACGACCAAATAAGGAGCGCATTGCCCATTCTTCTTGTGTGCTGCGATTTGCTTGTCCCTCATCATCTGAACTAATGTCAGAAGGGTTTGTTGAACCGCTTCCTACGGTAGTCATATCATCGTTGGGAAAATTTTTTCTACCTACAAAAGCTTGTCGGAACACATTGCTTTCTTGCGACGCGCCAAGGGTTGCCTTCGCGAAATGTTGTCCGAAAGTACGTTCATAGTCAACCGTTCCTTGTGCCAGTACTTCTTGACGCTTACGCCAGTATTCTTTCATTTCATTCGGTGTAAATGCTGTTGCTGTCATCAACTCACCGGTAAGAAAGTTTGGAATCGGATCGATCAGGCTATTAAAAGACCAAGAATTCGAGTTCGTATATTTTAGAGACACTAAGCCATTAATGGATAAGCCCTTTAGGGGTGTTAAGGTGGCGTTCGCTGCTGTCTGCAAGTAATTGTCGCGATCCCAGGCACTACCACCTTCCTCTATACGTCGCAATTGGTTCCTTTTAGCGACGTCGGCGTTGGCCACCCCTGCATTGATGGAGCCCCAATTGCCATTTGATTGACGTAGTACAGCCGTTGGTAAGGATCGGTTTAACTCGGTCCAGCTCATGTCGGCTCCGTCACGATTATAGTCCTGCTTAATGAAGGAGAAATTGGTCCCGATGGTTAGCAAATCCGGAAGAATTTTACTCGTCGTATTCAGCTTAGCAACGATACGCTGCTGATCTTTATTTGGAATCAACGATTCTTGTTTTAAATGGGATAAGCCTAAGTAATAGTCGGTGATTTTACCCGGTGCGCTAATGTTTAAATTAACATCGCTTTGTGGTGCTGTGTTGCGTAAAACGGCTTTATACCAATCGGTGTTCGGATAGAGGTCAGGATCAGAACCATCAGCAAACTTTTGAATTTGTTCGGCTGAGAACAGTTCGGCACGACCGGCATTGCGCATCGCTTCATTATAAAGCGCAGCATAATCTGTAGAGTTGGTAAAATGAGGCAAACGTGTGGCAGACTGCCAGCCATAGGTTCCATTTAAGCTGATGGTTGCCCGTTCACCGCCCCCTCGTTTTGTGGTCACGACGATCACCCCATTTGCGGCCCTGGAGCCATAAAGTGCTGCAGAAGCGGCATCTTTTAAGACGGACATATTATCGATATCATTGGCATTTAAGCTGGCAAACTCTTGGGCTGTGGCGGGGATTCCATCAATAATATACATAGGAGACGGTGTGCCTAGGTTACTCCGGCCACGTATAGTTACACCACCTGTATTATTGGCTGTCCCGCTTGATGAGCGACTGACATCCCCCGGGCGTTGCAATACAGTAACTCCCGGTGTCAATCCTTGTAAAGCATTTTGGGTAGAAGAAACCGGGCGATTAATGAGCTGCTTATTGCTAATGGTAGCGACTGCACCTGTAAGATTTGCCTTCTTTTGGGTTCCGTAGGCGACTACGACTACTTCATCCAGATCCGTGTTGTCGGCTTCCATTGTGACGCTAATGGTTGGTCGACCACTTACGGAAACCTCCTGTGTTTGAAAACCGATCATTTGGAAGACCAAGATACTGTTCGCTGGTACTTTAATACGATACATGCCATTGGTATCGGTGCTGACCCCGATTTTCGGATTGCCCTTAACACTTATGGTTAAGCCAGGCAAGGGGCCCTGGGCATCAACAACCTTTCCACTGACTTCCACTTCTGTTTGCAGTTGGTTCATAGGAGCTTGTGCACGATCGATAGCCTTGGCTACAGCTGCAAACTGCCAAGTAACCATCGCACCTGCCAAAACGAATTTTTTACATAAGGATTGGAGGTCCTTATGCCTTCTTGAATTTTTGTTCATGTTGTGATTGGTTATATTAATTCTTGTTAATTTCTATTGAAATCAGGAGTTCTATGTCTTAGCGGTGGGGAAAAATAGGATCCTTTACACATAATCTGTTCATTATAGTTAGTATTTGATGGGGATGAAACTAGTGTTAAGGCTACACTTTCCCAAACGATTTGAAAACGCAATCGATTGACTAATTTTTTTACAGGAAACACAATCGATTGCGTTTAACTGCGGTTTGTAACAGCATTTTTTTTTCGATAGTTTGGCCAATATTTTATAAAAACAGTTGAATTTATTGCCTAATCTTCGGAAAAATGACCAAGCATTTAGTAGTTCTATTCTCTTTCCTATTTGTTCGTACTTATGCACAAGAGTTGCCTTCGGAATTATTGAGTCCGGAGGTAGTCGCTTTGAACAGAATGCCTATGCGCGCAGATGCCTTTGGTTTTGAAAGTCAGGACAAAGCTAAGGCTTTCGATAAGGAGAAATCGCAGAACTTTTTATCGCTCAATGGAACATGGAAATTTAACTGGGTGCAAGATCCGCGTAAGAGACCTACTGATTTCTATCACCTCGATTTTGATGACAGTCGTTGGGACAACTTTAAGGTGCCGGCCAACTGGGAAACCAACGGCTATGGTTTACCTATCTATGTAAATCACCCCTATGAATTTACGGGACGAAAAAAGATGGGTGCACGCTTAAATCCTCCCTATGACATTCCCGAAGATAATAATCCTGTAGGTTCCTATCGGAGAAGTTTTACACTCCCGGAAGACTGGGATGGTAAACAGATATTTATTCATCTAGGCGCGGTGAAATCGGCTTTCTTTCTTTGGATTAATGGCAAGAAAGTTGGATATAGCACCGATAGCAAATTAGCCGCTGAATTTGATATTACCAAGTACCTCAAACCGGGTAAAAATCTAGTGGCGCTACAAGTGTATCGCTGGAGTGCAGGAAGTTACCTGGAGTGCCAAGATATGTGGCGAATATCCGGCATCGAAAGGGATGTCTATTTATATGCAACGCCAAAGTTAGATATACGCGATTTCAAAGTGGAGGCTGGCCTTAAAGATAACTATCGTGTAGGAACACTTAAAGTAAGCACGCTGATTCAAAGCTATAAAGTGGATACGAATACCTTAGCCAGTGTACCGGATACTTTTTCTTTAGCAATTTCCTTGCGCGATGCCCGTGATCAGGTAATCTATGAAAGCCAAAGTAAGGGTGTACAATCGGTACTTGGACGCTATAAAAAGCAAGTCAATTTTGAAACCGAGATTCCACAAATCAAACAATGGTCGGCCGAAATACCAACCCTTTACACCCTTTACTTAAGTCTCAAGGATAAATCCGGCAAAGTGATACAAGTAGTTCCAACCAAGGTCGGTTTCAAAAGTATTGAATTAAAGGGTGCAAATGTGCTCGTGAACGGTAAGCGGGTTTTTTTCAAAGGTGTAAATCGGCACGAGCACAATGCGCGCACCGGGCATACGCTTAGTAAAGAAGATATGCGGAAGGATATGGAGATGATGAAAAAGTTGAATGTGAACGCCGTAAGGCATTCGCATTATCCTCCCGATCCCTATTGGATGGCTTTGTGCGATGAATATGGTCTTTATGTCATTGACGAAGCGAACATCGAATCGCATGGACGTTATTATGATCTAGAGTATACTTTTGCCAATGACCCCGCTTGGCGAACGACGCATCTCGCCCGAATTTATCGGATGTATGAACGCGATAAAAATCATCCGGCAATCATTGCCTGGTCGCTCGGGAATGAGGCGGGAAATGGGGTAAATATGTACGAAGCTTACGATTGGTTAAAAGCACGTGACTATCGACCGGTGCAATACGAGCGAGCGGGAGACGAATACAATACGGATATGTTGGTGCCGCAATATCCCGGACCGGATTATCTTAAATATTTTTCGAGCAAAGTTCAAGATAGAAGCATGATTATGAGTGAATACGCACATATCATGGGAAATAGCTTAGGTAATTTTAAGGAATATTGGGATGTCATAGAGAATAACCCTTCTCTACAAGGTGGTTACGTTTGGGAATGGATTGATCAGGCTTTGGATACGGTAAAAAATGGAAAGCAGATCATGGCCTACGGAGGTGATTTCCCTTTGGAAGGACCGGTAGATCAAAACATCACGGACAACAACTTCTGTGTAAAGGGGGTGGTAACCGCTTATCGCGATTTAACCCCCATGGCGGTAGAGTTGAAAAAAGTACATCAATATATCAAAACCAGTTATATTGGCGACTTCCGGATTCGGATTAAGAATACCTATTTCTTTCGTGATCTAGCTAACTTTCAGCTGCATTGGACGCTTTTGGAGAATGGAAAGGCCGTACAAGAAGGAACAGTAGCGCACTTGGATGTGGCACCTGAGGATAGCACGGTTGTCACTTTACCGATCAAAGCGGCACACATAAGAGAAGGAAAAGAGTATTTTATTAATGTACATTATGCCTTGAAAGCCGCTGAACCCTTTCTAGCACAGGGATATGAATTAGCCTATGATCAGTTTGCGCTTAATAAACCAGTACCATTTGCCGTCAATCCGGAAACTTCCGGACGCTTGTCCTTGGAAGAACGTGGAAATACCGCCGTTATCAAAGGGAAGGGTTTTGAGGTCGGTTTCGATCGGCAGTCCGGTACGATGCTTTACTATACACAAGGAGATGAGAAACTCCTTGCGCAAGGGCCCGTACCCTCCTTTTGGCGAGCACCAACAGACAATGATATTGGCGCTGGATATCATACGAAACTGCGCGCTTGGCGCAAAGCGTATGAAGAGGGACGATCAGCCTCCATCGCTATAAAACTTGAAAATTCAGTTTATCACGTTACGATCAAAAAAGAATTATTGCAGGGAGATGCTGAAATGATACAACGGTATACGATTTATCCAAATGGAAGCTTATTGGTAAATAACCAGTTTAAAGCAATAAAAGGGGAACACAAAGTATTGATGCGAGCCGGCAATAACTTAACGCTCAATCGTTCTTTACACAGGATTGATTTTTATGGAAGAGGGCCTTGGGAAAATTATTGGGATCGAAAATCTGCTTCGCTGGTTGGGCTTTATAAACAAAAGTTAGAAGAGCAGTATTTTCCTTACGCAAGGCCACAAGAGAGTGGCAACAAGAGCGATGTAAGATGGGTGAGCTTAACGAACGACAAGGGAAGAGGGCTGCGATTTGAATATACGGATAGCTTATTGAATTTCTCTGCTTTACCTTATTCACTGGATGATTTAGACCCGGAAGCAGAAAAAAAGCAATATCATTCGGGAGAATTGCTGAAGCAAGAGGCCATATTTATGCATCTCGATTTAAATCAGATTGGTCTACAAGGTATAGATAGCTGGGGGTCTCAGCCCTTAAAGCAATATCGAATTCCTTTTTCAGATTTTTCATACAGTTATCGCATTGTTCCACTCAAATAAGGTTGTTCAATGGATGTTTTTTAAGGCTGCGGGCATTGCTCGCGGCCTTTTTTTTGAATTTTAATGCCATTTTACTGTTTTTTTAGGGTTTATTCATCAAAATTCAAAAAAAAGATATTACATACTTTAAGCAATCGATTGCGGAGTTGGAAATGAAATTTACGCAATCGATTTCGTGCCATCGAGATTTGTAATACTATCATGAGAACGATAATATTGCTGATGATAAAGAGAAGGAAGAATCAAAATACCGCTGATGATTTCAATTATGTGCACACGCGTGCCGTAGTTAATTACTTAACAAATCGTAAACAAATATGAACAAATCATTATTAATGCTGCTGTTATGCCTTTTTTGCTTGAAAAATGTGCTAGCGCAACAAGAGAAAATCCAGGGAAGAGTGATCGATCGCCAGGGTAATCCCTTGCCTGGCGTCTCCGTTGTCGAGAAGGGGGTGTCGAACAACGGGACGCAAACGAATGCGGAAGGAGAATTTTCGCTTGTGCTTCAGGGGAATGTTAAAACCTTGGTGGTTACTTATGTAGGTTTTATACCCAGAGAAGTTTCTGTCGGTACGCAGTCGTCACTTCATATTACCTTACAAGAGGATGTCTCTGCGTTAGATGAGGTTGTTGTTACAGGGTATGGTACACAAAAGAGACAGAATCTTACCGGTTCCATTGCGACCGTGCGTAGTGAAAAGCTTCAAGACATTACATCGCCTAATGTGTCTAACATGATGCAAGGAAAGGTGGCCGGTGTTGATGTTGCCGCCAACACAGGTCGTCCAGGAGCACAGCCAACGGTCCGTATTCGTGGTAAAAGTTCAATCAGCTCATCGGTGGACCCGCTGTGGGTTGTCGATGGCGTTATCTGGCAGGGAGTTCCAAATTTAAATCCGCAAGACATCGAAAGTATATCGGTTTTAAAGGACGCCGCAGCAGCTGCACTTTATGGTTCTCGTGGTGCAAATGGGGTAATGGTCGTAACGACTAAATCAGCGAAAGGAGAAGGAACAAGCACCATCAGTGCGAATGCCCGATCGGGTGTTGCTGTCTTTAATACAGGAAAGTTCAACGTGATGGATGGACAGGAACTTTACGATTATTATTCACAATTCAGTAACCCCACTTCGATACCTGATTATTTCAATGAAGACTTACTGAAAACAAATACGAATTGGGTTGATTTGGGCTCCCAAAACGGGTTGACGCAAGATTATAATGTCTCTTATATGGGGTCGACAGAGAAGGCAAAGGTATATATGGGGGGAAATTACTATAAGGAAAAAGGATCGGTTAAGGGATATGGCTATGAACGGTTTTCAGGAAGAATGAACCTCGACTATCAGGTGAATAAGCGCTTGACGCTAAAACCCAAATTATCTGCTACTTATACCAAAACAGATGATCGGCAGCATTCATTGTATGATATGTTTCGTTATCTGCCTTGGGACAAGCCCTATAATGATGACGGATCAGCTATCAACCCTCAGGCAACAGGGACAACATGGTATGGTCGAGATTTTAATAATTACCTTTATGATTTGCAGTGGAATTATACAAGAGGAACTAATTTTAACGGCCTGGCGAATCTCGATCTGGAATATAAAATTACGGATGATCTCTCGTTTATTTCGACAAATAACGTCGCTTATGTAAATGCTGAATCGCTCGGTTATACGGATCCCCAATCGAATGCTGGTTTAAGTACCAATGGACAAATTCAACAAATTAATGCCAAACGAACAACCCGTTTCACGAATCAAATGTTGAACTACCAGCATAATTTCGGAAAACATCAACTGAATGCCTTGGCTGCTTACGAGTATAGCGATTATCATTACAGTGATATGGATGGCATTGGTGTTGGGATTGTCGCCGGTGCTTCCACCCTGAGCGCCGCGTCTGAACCGTTAAGCTTGACAGGCGCCAAGTTTAATTACCGATTTCAGTCCTTCTTAATGAATGCCAATTACAGTTACGACGATCGGTATAATTTACAAGTTTCATTCCGCAGAGATGGCGCTTCCCGATTTGGAGAAAGTAGTCAATATGGTAATTTTTATGCCATAAGTGGTTCTTGGAATATACATAACGAAGCGTTCTTTCAGCTTGAACAGGTAGATTATCTACGCTTAAAGTTAGCGCATGGAAGTGTGGGGAACACACCTTTATCGATTTACCCCCAGTACGAATTATATTCGCTTTCTGCTCAGTATAATGGCGTTCCTGCTGCCTATCCGAATCAGTTAGGTAATACGGATTTGGCATGGGAAAGGGCTTATGATACGAATGCAGGAATTGAATTTGGTCTTTTCAATAAACTCCAAGGAACCTTTGAACTGTATAATAAGAGTACCAGCGATCTCTTGCATTTCGTTCCATTGCCTGCGGTATCTGGTTTTAGTGGCTACTGGGACAATATAGGTGCCGTAAGAAATCGGGGAATAGAACTCACCCTGGGTGCAGATATTTTTAAGACTAAGGACTTTAGCTGGCATGTGGATGCCAATATTGGAAGAAATAAAAATAAGATTACGGAACTGTATAACGGGCGTCAAATTTCAGGATTTCGAATTATAGAAGTCGGACAAGATATCGATACCTGGTATATGCGGAAATGGGCAGGTGTTAATGCGGAAAATGGAGACCCCCAATGGGAAATTATCAATCCGGAAAGCGGAGAGGTTAGCTTGACGAGTAATTATAGCGAATCCACATTACAACGAGTGGGTACATCAACACCTGATTTTTTTGGAGGCTTCGCTACGAATCTTACCTATAAGGGCGCCTATGTGTCCGCGAATCTTTCCTATTCCGTCGGTGCTGATGTTTACAATTATGGTAGAGAAACTTTTGATAGCGATGGTGCTTATCCAACTTATAACCAGCAAGTGTTAAAAGGGGACTGGACTCGCTGGTCGCCGGATAACCCAAATGCAACACATCCCCGATTAGTTTATGGTGGAAATGCTAACTCAAATAAAACGTCGTCACGATACCTCGAAGATGCAAGTTATTTGCGGTTGCGAAACATCACCGCCGGATACAATTTTCCGGAAACAATTACCAAACGCTTAGGGTTGAAAGCGTTGAGCGCTTATGTCTCAATTGATAACCTAATCACCATTACAGGTTACTCCGGTG
This sequence comes from Olivibacter sp. CPCC 100613, assembly GCF_036959255.1. Lineage (NCBI taxonomy): Bacteria > Pseudomonadati > Bacteroidota > Sphingobacteriia > Sphingobacteriales > Sphingobacteriaceae > Olivibacter > Olivibacter sp. CPCC 100613. The sequence continues at coordinate 86,555 of NZ_JAWMTI010000013.1, read as the reverse complement.
TTGATCCGGAAGCTGCGATCAATGGTTCCGTATATTCCCCTACCTTGGATTATTCGGAAAAAGGTACAGGTTTTGGTGTCTCGAGCGATACGCAATCGCCATATCCACTACCTAAAAGATTTACGTTTGGAATTAATTTGTCACTTTAAAATGAACTTAAAAATGCGAAAAGCTAAAAAATATAACGGGTTGTTTGTTCTGCTATTTCTAAGTATAATCAGTGGTTGCAGTGTGGACGAAGCTCCATATGATCAAGCCGTTGCCGATGATTTGTTGAACACACAAACTGGTTTGGAAGCTGCTACAGCAGGGAATTATGAAATGATGAAAGCTTGGGTTCCCGATTGGCATATCTTACATGAGTTTGCAGGAGATAATGTTTCTGTAAGTGGAACAACAACTGATAATTTGTTTTACGTATACACGTATCAACGACTGCCAAACAATGCGCGGGCAACGAGCTATTGGACAAATTCGTATAAGATTATTGTAGGCGCTAATAAAGTAATTGATGCAGTCGAGAAGCAAGAATCCACTACCAATAACCAACTATTGGCAGAAAATTATTATTTGCGGGCGTTTATTCATTTTCAATTGGTTGATATTTTTGGTCGCCCTTATAATCAAGGCAGAGACAACTTGGGGGTACCGCTAAAATTAGATACGGATGCTTTTAGTCATCCAAACAGGAGCACGGTCGGGGAGGTTTACGATCAGATTGAAAACGACCTTTTGAAGGCCGCAGATTTGTTTACGGTTGAAAAGGAAAATGTTTTTGCTTCAAAAGAGGCTTGCTGGGCGCTATTGTCGCGATTGTATTTGTATGAGGATGTCTACGATAAAGCACGCGATTATGCAGATCGCGTCATAACCTCCGGTAAATATAATTTATTAGCTACGGAAGAGTTGTCGGGGTACACTACACTACAACCTGAACGAAACAAAGAGACCATCTTTGCGATTAAATTTAAGCCTAATATCGATTACGCCGATAATGGATGGGGTACGATAGGTTCGCTATATGCGACTATTCTCGGTTCCGGTTGGGGCGAAATGTATGCATCCAGACCTTATCTCGAACTTCTACGTGAATATCCTGAAGATGTACGCAACGGATTTATTGAACCTGTGGTGGAAAATGAAAGTGTACTGTGGGCGATTTATGTAGATGATCAATCTATGTATCGATGGAAAACCGTGACGAAGCAAGGAGACGACTACCTATACATGGAGAATGGAAACCAAACTACCTTGGATAAAACGCCTGACGGGCATGGAGGATATCACTATTTTATTTCGATCAATGGTCAAGCGAGACGCGTTCTTATCGAGAAGCAACTAGCGGTTAGAAACGGTTTTCCAAAATACTACATTCTAAAATGTTCAGGGCAGGAAGGACAAGCCCATCTGTGGTCACCTGTTGTTTCTCGACTTGCGGAAATGTATCTGAACCGTGCCGAAGCAAATGCTAAACTGGGCAATGATGCCAAAGCATTGGAAGACGTAAATATCATCAGAACACGTGCAGGGATACCTGCTGCAGGTCTTTACAATACCGGAAATTTACAGAATAAGTCCGTCTTAGCTGTTGTGCTACAAGAGCGACGGTTGGAGTTAGCTTATGAAGGTCATCGAAAAATGGATGTATTTCGAACGAAGCAAAACCTAAGCCGCCATTTCCCTGGGGCACACTTGCTAGGAAGCAACCCGATTATGGAAGTTAACTATCAGGATAAGGCCGCTGTTGAATATATTCCCGAAAGCCAAATTTTACTTCAAGAAGGATTAACCCAAAATCCATAAATCCTTCTGCTGAGAACAAAAGTGACCGTATCAAAACTTAAAAGTTAGATACGGTTTCTTTTTTTTAATCGTTAATATCTATACTGAGTATTTGATACAAATGATATATTTCATCCAATTTGAAAAAAAGTTTATAAAAAGTACCATTTTAGGCTGCTTTTTCCTTAGTTTTTGTGCAATAGCCAATAACCCCCAATTCAATTCTATCTTTCCTTTCGTTGAGCATGAAGCGTTGAAACCGATGATCCTGTTTGATATTTCCGAAGACTGATTCTACATCCCAACATAGTTTCTTTTGTTTTGCATCCCCTGTTCCGAATTTAACAGCTGACGAGCTTTAACCCTATAATCCATCAACTGATGAATGAGTTCAGCGACCCGATTACCACTTGTTTTAATGACTACTCCATTTAACGGACAGCTCAACCATCTTTTGCCTGATATCTTCTGCAGGTATCCCTTTTTGAACGTCTCGGATGTAATTCATCTGTTGCCCATTGGACAGATAACTAAGTTGAGTTCTTTGTTACAGTAGAGTTTATCGGAAGTGAAAGGCTTTTAAAATAACCAAATATTTGAAAATAGTTAAGGGCTGTATCAACTACTTATGATACAGCCCCATTTAATTGTCACTTATTCTCCTGTCAACTACCAGCTGAATATCAACCAGAATCCGCTTATTAGTTTCTTTTTATGTTTTTGAATGTAATGGTGACAACCTTGTTAAAATAAGTACAACGTTTGAACAAACCCGTAAAGCACTATTTTCAGGTATTCTGTCTCAGAGGAGGCTTGTGAAATATTCAGAACGATATATGCCTTCCTAACTTTATGCCCGCTGAACTAGTGAATCTAAACTAAATTTTATTAACCGTATAACAACCAATAGAGCTCATTTGCTCTTTCAAAACCAGGAGGCTAACTTATGATAAGAACTTTTCTACGAAACGTTTTATGCACCTTTTATTTCTGTCGATGGCAGGCAGTGGTGTTGCTTGTATTTGTTCCTGCTTTTATGTATGCACAAGAAACCATTACAGTAAGAGGAACGGTTGTTTCCCAAGGAGATAATGTTCCTTTATCCGGTGTTGCAGTAAAAGAAAAAGGGACAACAAATGGTATTAGTACAAATGACAAGGGAAATTTTGAGCTTCGAAATGTAAGACCAAACGCAATCCTTACCTTTTCTTATGTCGGTTACGTGATGCAAGAGCGGACGGCGCAGGCACAACAAACCATTCGAGTGGAGTTAGCGACAGACATGGCTAACTTAGAAGAAGTGGTGGTTGTAGGGTATGGAACCACGCGAAAACGAGATCTAACCGGCGCGGTATCGCAAGTGCGCAGTGAAGTCGTTGAGAACGAAGCGCCGGCACAGTTGAGCGATATGTTGCGGGGTAATGTAGCAGGTTTGAATGTCGGATATAATCGTAGCGCAAAAGGCGGCGGGAGCTTGCAATTGAGAGGACGAAACTCATTGAATGCCAGTACCAGCCCATTGATTGTATTAGATGGCGCCATCTATTATGGTGCCTGGGAAGATATCAATCCCAACGATATTGAAACGGTTGATGTGTTGAAGGACGCAAGCGCTGCGGCCGTTTTTGGTGCCAAATCGGCCAGCGGAGTCATTCTCGTCACGACAAAAAAAGGAAAAGAAGGTAAGCCGCTCATAAACTATAATATGAACATTGGCCTGGCTACGATGGCGGTGAACCAACCGGTACATGATGCAGAGACCTTCGTTCCTTGGCGACAGGATGTGATGAAAAGCATTAACCGGAATGCACAGCCTTATCGTTTCGATGACCCACGTAATTTACCATCGAATATCAGTATTGAAGATTGGTTAGATTATGACGGTTCAACAGGGGATCCAGTAAGAGCCTGGTTACGTCGTCTAAACCTGCAGCCGGTGGAGATTGATAATTATTTGGCGGGCAAGTCGGTCGACTGGTACGATGTCGCTTTCCAAAACGGATTGAGACAAGATCACAATATTAGTGTATCCGGTAGAAACAAAGATATATCCTATTACCTAGGCGCAGGCTATATGAACAACGAAGGAATTATTACCGGAGACGGATTCAAAACCCTGCGAACCCGTGCGAATATAGAGGCTAACATTACCAATTTCCTGCAAGTTGGTATGAATACCCAATTTATTTCGCGGAATGAAAGTGCTATTGGTTACGCTTGGGGGAATATTGTCAATTTGTCGCCATGGGGAAGCCAATATGATGAAAATGGTGAATTGATCTGGCGGCCGAATGGAGAGCCAAATGGGGGAGTTAATCCGGGTTATGATGCCTCGCATCGGGATTTTCTAAAACGGATGACATCCTTAAATAGCACTATATTTGCTAAACTGGACCTGCCTTTTGGAATAACGCTTCGCACAAATTTTACCCCACAGCTAGAGATGTTGGAGGAATATAATCATCAGCAATCTAGCCATGAATCTTGGGCGGCTTTTGGAGGGAGAGCCACTAGAAGGCACCGACAAACTTATTACTGGCAACTGGATAATATTCTGACCTGGAAAAAGACATTGAATGATATCCACCGTTTTGACGCCACGTTTTTAGTGAACGCGGAGAAATTCCAACGCTGGGAAGACCGGATGCAAGCGGATAACTTTGATCCAAACGATGATTTGGGCTATCACGGCTTGCCCTCGGGGATCAATCCCATTTTAGACTATGGGCCAGACGGAACCGGAGATCAATATAGCACAGGAGATGCTTTGATGGCCAGATTGGTTTATTCTTTTAAAGACCGATATACCTTTACGGGGACTTTTCGCCGGGATGGTTATTCAGCATTCGGCCAACAGAACCCACGTGCCAACTTCGGCTCGGTTGCGGCAGCTTGGATCTTTACCGATGAACCTTTCTTTAAGAGCAATTGGTTCAATTATGGTAAGCTCAGGGCTTCATGGGGTAGTAACGGCAACCGAGACATCGGGCGATACGTGGCGCTTGCAGATTTGACCACTGGAAAATATCTACACGTGCAACCAGATGGTACGGTCGTACAGGTGAATCAGTTGTGGGTGAATCGTATGCGCAACCGTGAATTGCGCTGGGAGCGAACTGCATCATATAATTTAGGTTTGGATTTTGCCTTATTTAATAACCGTTTGGATGGAAGCATTGAGACTTATGTGTCCAATACGACCGACTTATTGGTACAAAGAAGATTACCTAATGTAACGGGCTTTGATCTTGTGATGAGCAACTTGGGAAGAGTGCGGAACCGTGGTGTTGAAGTGACGCTGAACTCAAATAATATGCAACGCGATAATTTTTCTTGGCGAACAACGGCGACCTTTCAGCTGAATCGTAACTCCATTCAAGAATTGTACGGTGATTTAGATGCTAACGGACAGGAATTGGATGATTTAGGGAATGGTTGGTTTATCGGACAGCCGACGGATGTGATCTGGGACTGGAAGGCCTTAGGTGTTTACCAGCTGGGTGAGGAAGAAGCTGCAGCACGCTATGGTTTGCAACCCGGCGATTATAAATTGGAGGATGTAAATGATGACGGGAGGTTTAATAATGACGACAAGCAGTTCGTGGGTTTCAGGGAACCACGTTTTCGATGGTCTTTGCGAAACGATTTTCAGATCTATAAAAACTTTACCTTTTCCTTTATGATGTATTCGCTTTGGGGACATTCCGAACCGTTTAATTGGTTGAAGAGTCGAAACGGTTTTCCCGACCGACAAAACTCCTATAAATTTCCGTATTGGACGCCCGATAATCCATCAAATGAATGGGCGCGAATTAGCTCGAGCGAGGGAAGTGCTTCTGGTTTCAATATTTACCGTAAACGCTCCTTCATACGACTGGACAACGTCTCGATAGCCTATAATTTGCCGAAAAGCATCATCAGTCGTTATAAAGTACAAAACCTACGCGTCTATTTTAATGTACGGAATGCGGCAATGTATGCCCCACAATGGGATTTTTGGGATCCGGAATGGAATGATTCGAATCCTGATGAGTATGCAGGGCCCACTCCTCGTTTTTTCACCTTTGGTTTGGATATCACCTTATAATACTGAATAGCATGAAACAGCTTTTAAAAAAAACTATATATATCGGATTAAGTGGCTTAATACTTTGTTCAACAAGCTGCAAGCGGGAATTTTTGGAACCCAAACCCTTATCTTTTTACACGCCAGAAGAAACGTTTTCGTCCGCCGATGGACTGTGGGCTACACTGGTAGCTTGCGAGCGGAATATGCGTATTGAAACCCATGGTGATGGTGCGCCCATTGTAACGGAAACCATCTATTCGGACATTGCAGTATCGGGTAGCACCGATAAGCCTGGACCGGCCATTGATCTGAACCTAGTTATCACACCTGATGGCAATTTGGATAACATTGAATTTGAAAACCGGATTGGTTGGTATTGGCGAGAAGGTTATCGGGCTATTCGCTATGCCAATACGGCGATTACCTATATTGATCTTCCACAGGATTATGCTTCGGAGGAGGAACGGAACCAATTACTAGGTTCAGCGTATTTTTATCGGGCCTACCGTTATTATCGGTTAACGCAGCAATTTGGCGATATTCCTTTGATACTCGAGGAACCACAGGGGCCTAAATTAGACTTTTATAGCACCAAACGGGAGGTGATCTTGCGAAAGATGAAGGAAGATCTGGAATTTGCCCAAGAATGGGTACCGGATGGAGGTGTTAAAGGAAGGGTGACGAAAGGAGCTGTGAGCCATCTGCTAACGAAGGTGAATCTTGCGCTGGGCTTGTTTGACGATGCAATACAGTCGGCCACCAATGTGATCAATGGTGGAACCTATGCTTTGATGACCGAACGTTTCGGTGCTTATGTAAACGATGCGACGCGAAACGTTATTTGGGATTTACATCGTCCCGAAAATAAATCTTTAGCTTCTAATAGAGAGGCTTTAATGTTGGTGATCGATCGTATCAATATTGATGGTAATGTTAGCGGGGGGACCCGGTCGATGCGGAATGCATTGCCGAATTGGGGCAATACAGGTAACGTGACACCAGCAGGTAATCGGGCGACATCTGATCAGCCGGGTGCTGAAATCGATCAGGTAACTGCCTATGGGCGAGGAATCGCCCGCGTGCGACCTGTCTGGCACACCCAGAAGGAGATTTGGACAGATGGTACCGATCTGCGTCATGCACCCGGCAATTGGATGGATATGGAGGATTTAGTCTATAACGCACCCTCACTCAAAGGAAAAGACCCCTATTATGGAAAGCCTTTGCAATATCGAAATGATCGGGGCACGATATTGACGAACGATACGATTAGGAATTGGTTCAGTTGGCCTCATTATAAGCTATATGTGGAAGATCCGCAACGTGTAACCCCCGATGGTGGAAATAGTGACTGGTATGTTTTTCGTTTAGCGGAAACGTACCTACTCCGTGCGGAAGCGTATTTCTGGAAAGGTGACCTGGCCAGTGCAGCGGCTGACATTAATGCAGTGCGGAACCGAGCACAGGCTACACCGATTACAGCGGCAGAAGTGAATATGGCAACTATATTAGATGAACGCACTCGTGAACTATATTATGAGGAACCCCGTAAATCGGAATTGACACGTATCGCCTACATTTTCGCATTGACAGGCAAAGTAGCCGAAAACGGTAAAACCTATAGTCTTGAAACTTTTTCACGAGATAATTATTTTTATGACCGCGTAATGGCCGTAAGCGATTTCTATAATAAGGGGGTAAGAACAAACTTTGGCGTGCCATATACCATGAGCCCTTATCATGTACTATGGCCAGTTCCGATTGGCGCCATTAACAGTAATACACAAGGTGTGATCAATCAGAATGAAGGCTATTCGGGTTTTGAGAATAATGTTCCGCCGTTAACGGAAATTATTGAAGACGGGCATGCACGGGCAGCGGCGGAATAATTTTGTGGTTAAAAATAAATTGCTAAATTATTTGAAAATTCTATGATGAAACCTGCATGAGCGGCAGCTCACAAAAGGGTTATGAATAGCTCATGTAGGCTTCATCAACACTTGTAACAAATTTATCGGATGAAAAAAACAAAACTGATCTTTTTTGGACTGTTAATGACGTATTTAATTCCCCAGGCCCAGGAAAAACAAGTGACAGAGGAAAATGGACTGCTTAAGTTGAGTGATCAACAAGGCCATTACCTGTTGGGCTACCAATATGAAACGAAATATCCGCCAGCGGGTGTCGATAGCGTCTTTGGCAAAAGCGGCTTTATCCATCCTTTAAACACCCTTTCAGGAAAAATGCTTACGCGCATCCAGCCGTCGGACCATTATCATCATTACGGCATCTGGAATCCGTGGACCCATATAGTGTATCAAGGGAAGTTGTACGATCTCTGGAATATAGGCGATCGGAAAGGACGTGTGGATCATGTAAAGTTTAACAAAAAGTGGGCAAAAGGGAATTCTATAGGGTTTAGTGCACGTCTTCATCATTTGATTTATCCTGAGCCTAATAAGGAAGTTAACATCCTGAATGAAGATTGGGAAGCAACAATTAGCCCTATCAATGACAAACGTTATTGTTTTGATTTAGTTTCTACCTTGAAACCTAAAAAAGACACGGTAACCATGCAAGCTTACCGTTATGCGGGATTGGGTTTCAGAGCCACGGACCAATGGACGGACAAAAATAGCAAAGTCCTAACCTCCACAGGAAAGAGCCGCATAGATGCAGATGGCTCGTTAGCGCGTTGGGCAATGGTTTCCGGGATAATAGACGGGGCAAATGCGGGTATTTTATTTTTGTCTCATCCAGACAATTTTAATCATCCAGAACCTATTCGTGTATGGCCGCCGGGGATGAACGGCGATGGAGATCTTTTTTTTAATTTCTCGCCGTCTAAGAATAAAGATTGGATATTGTTACCTGGCAAGCGGTATAAGCTTAAGTATAGGTTAATTGTGTTCGATGGCGAGCTTTCGGCTGATGAAGCAGACGCTTATTGGCAGACATATGTTGCCCAATCAAATAGGCTCTAGTTCTTTAAAATAATGTAATGTGCACGGCAATGAAATCAATTGGGGCTGATGGATGCTTTTTGGATTATGTACCATTTTGAGCAATAAGCTTCCAGCCTTGACGCCAATTTCGTAGGGTTGTTCCTTTAATGAGGCGAGCGGAGGGTGTTCAAAGTGGCTAAATAAAGGCAGCGCTCCATAACCAATCAGCTCGATGCTAGTATATTGATCAGAGAATTCTTTACGAAGACAGGTCATTACGTCTAACATCAGGTAATCTTTAAATAATAAGAGGGCTGTTGGAGGAGAAGACTGGTGTAGTAGGTTTCTGACCAATTGCGCAGTTTTTCCAGTAGTAAAGTCGCTTTCACCAATCAATGATTGGTCCAGCGCTATGTTTTCTTTTAGTAAACCATCCCGGTATCCTAGGAAGCGGTCACGGCTGGTAGAGAAATGAGACGGTCCGTTTATAAACCCTATGCGTTGATGTCCACGTGAAACAAAAAGACGAATAGCCTCGATGGCCGCATGATAGACATCGCTGCTGACACAGCTGTAAACTTCGTTAATGGGCTTTCGGGCAAAGAAAATAACAGGAATGCCAGCATGTTCTAGTTTGCGCAGGTGATCAATGTTATTGGTTTCTTTTGAGATAGCAATCAATAAACCATCAATACGATTACTTTGCATAGCAGATATAAGCTCCTTTTCACGTTGAAGACTTTCATTGTTTTGCCCTATTAACACGGTATATTTTGCTTCCGATGCGATCTTTTCAAACCCACTTACAGCATGTGTGTAAAAATGGTCCAGCAAAGTTGGTACAATAATTCCTAAGGTAAAGCTCTTCTGTTGTTTAAATTGAATGGCTGTTCTATTAGGACTGTAGTCGAGTTTCTTTGCTGTTGCGATTACACGCTCTTTGGTTGTAGCGCCAATACTTGGATGCCCATGCAATGCCTTTGATACGGTTGAGAAGGATACATTGAGTACCCTTGCGATGTCCTTTATAGTTGTAGCGCCCTTGACCATATAAAACAAATCTATGGTTCTCTTTTGGACCGTCTCGAGAAACCTTTTTCATAATTTAGCCCTATTGTCTCATTTTACGATATCGTTATCGTTAATTTTTAAGGCTATAAGCGATGAAAATAGGGTGGCTATCCTTATTATTGTATTTGTTGTGGTTATGGATAAGTATTTAGGGGACAACAAAATGACTCAATACCAATTATTTAAATTGTCAAAAATAAAAACCAAAAGAATAATAATCTATTGTGGTGAATAAAATTTTATGGTTAAAATACCTGTTCATGATCGTGGTGGTCCACGGCCATGCTGATGTTGTATATGGGCAGTCTATCTTATGGAAGAAAGTAAAAGTATTGGTATACACTAAAAATGGCGAAGGTTTTGTTCACGACAATATCGAAAATTCAAAAGCGGCCTTGCGAGCGATCGCTGCTTCGACCGGCTTTACGGTTGATTTTAGTGAAAATCCCAAGGACTTTACCGATGAAAAATTAAAACAATACGATGTGCTGGTATTTTCCAATACAAATAACGATGTTTTCGAGGACGACGATCAACGCTTAGCATTGATGCATTATATCCAAGCAGGAGGTGCTTTTGTCGGTATTCATTCAGCATCTGGAACAGAACGGCATTGGCCCTGGTTTAAGCAATTATTAGGTGGCACTTTCGATTGGCATGAGCCAGGGCAATCCTTTGATGTCTTGTTGATCGATGGCGATCATCCTTCTGTGTCGCATCTACCTTCAAGATGGAAAAGAGCCAAAGATGAATGCTATTATTTGAAAGAGATGGACGTGAATTTACAGGTAATCGCCGTGAATGATTTGACCACAATCGATAAGGTTCGCGAAAGACGTCCCATCACTTTCGGTGATAAATTTCCATCGGTATGGTGCCATGAGTTTGATGGAGGACGTGCTTGGTATACTTCTTTGGGGCATCAAAAAGAAGATTATGATGATCCTGATTTTAGAAAACATATTTTAGGAGGTATCCAATGGGCGCTTGGCGAGCAAAGGGGAAGAGATTATAGCAAAGCGAGCGCTAAACGTATTGATCGGATAATTAACCAATCGGCCAAATAGTTAGTGCTGCGATAGCATGGATTTTCGATGACCTACAATATGGATTTGTTGAATAGCGAGAAATCCGGATTGCAAAATGCAAATGTATAGATACTAAATATGATAAGATATGAACAAAAACCAATTAACCCGTCGTTCATTCATTAAAAAGTCGACCAAAGGTTCAGCCGTATTACTTGCAGCAACGGCCTTTCCAACGATTGTGCCTGCTTCTGTTTTCGGAAAAAATGCACCGAGTAATCGCATCCACATTGGTCAGATCGGATTTGGCCGTATTGGAATGACCCACGACCTGCCAGAAGTAATGAAACATGATTATGTTCATGTAGTGGCAGTTGCTGATTTTGACAGTAATCGTTTACAACAGGGCAAAAAGTGGATAGCGCAAAAACATATGGCTAAATTTGGAACATCAATCGACGTGAAGACTTATGGAGATTATAAAGATCTTATAGCAGCTAAAGACATCGATGCCGTTGTGATTAGCACACCCGATCATTGGCATGCACAACCTGCAATGGAAGCAGCATTGGCAGGAAAACATATTTATTTACAAAAACCAACGGCGCTGACTATTGCAGAAGGTAGAACGATGGCCGAGGCCGTGAAGAAATCAGGCGTGATCTTTCAGTTGGGAACACAACAACGTTCTATGAACCCTTGGCCTCAATTTAAACGAACCTGTGAATTAGTTAGAAACGGTCGTATCGGGGAACTTAAACGGATACAGATTGGTCTCCCGATCGATCCTGCAGGGGGGAATACCGCACAGATGCCGGTTCCTGCTAACTTGGATTATGACAAATGGTTAGGATCGACTCCTTCCGTGTATTATACGAAGGACCGTGTGCATTCACAGACAGAAATCGATGGTGAACGACCTGGTTGGTTGCGTTGTGAGCAGTTCTGCGCAGGTATGATTACCGGTTGGGGAGTCCATCACTTTGATATTGCGCACTGGGGGATGAATCAAGAGCTGGGAGGACCATTGGAAGTTGAAGGTAAAGCGGAATTTCCAACAAGTGGCTTGTGGGATGTGCATGGTAAATATGAGATTCACGCACTTTATCCGAATAACGTACAAGTGGAGGTGCGCGATACGTTTCCTAATGGCGTTCGTTTTGAAGGAACAGAAGGTTGGATTTTTGTTTCTCGTGGAAATGTTGGGGTTACGGCTACAGATCCTACCGCTTCTGCTGACGGTAAAGAAAATAAGGCCTTCTATGCGAGTGATAAAAAAATACTAACTTCGGAAATAGGGCCGAATGATGTGCATCTTTACGAAAGTCCTGAACAACATACCAATTGGCTGGAATGTATTAAAAACAAGAAAGAAACAATTAGCCCGGTGGAGGTTGCGCAACGTGTCGGCTCAGCTTGTATTGTTGCGCATACAGCGATGAAACTGGGAAAAAAATTAACCTGGGATGGCAAAACAGAACGTTTTGTAGGTGATGAGGAAGCGAACGCAACGCTGGCCCGGCCACAACGTTTTCCTTATGGGACGAATTATGTGAAGGGCTGAATAAATTAAAAAGTAAAAAATAAAAATTCAAATGTTTAAAAAACAATTTATGAAGGCTGCCGGATTGCTGCTACTCGGAGGAGTAGCAGTAGCCTGTAATAATCAGTCGAATAAGGAAAAGCAAGAAGACAGCGAATCGGCCATCCGTCTGATTACCTTAGATCCGGGGCACTTTCATGCGGCATTGGTGCAAAAGTCGATGTACCCTGATGTCGATAGTGTCGTACATGTATACGCACCAACGGATGGTAAAGATTTAAAGGCGCATTTGGCGTTAGTTGACGGTTATAACAAACGGGCAGATGATCCGACCCATTGGAAAGAAGAAGTGTATACAGGAGCCGATTATCTGCAAAAAATGATCGCTGACAAAAAAGGTAATGTAGTCGTGCTTGCGGGGAACAATCAAAAGAAGATCGATTACATTACGCAATCTATTGACGCTGGTTTAAACGTGTTAGCAGATAAGCCGATGGCTATCGATGTTACGGGTTTCGAAAAACTGGAAAAGGCATTTGCTTCCGCGAAAGAAAAGAATGTACTGCTGTACGATATTATGACCGAACGATTTGAGATTACCGCTACTTTGCAAAAAGAATTTTCTCAAATCCCTGCTTTATTTGGCGAGCTTCAAAAGGGTACTGCCGAAGAGCCGGCAATAACTAAAGAAAGCGTGCATCATTTTTTTAAGAATGTATCGGGTAAACCGCTCATTCGTCCTACCTGGTTCTTTGACGTGAATCAACAAGGCGAAGGCATTGTTGATGTTACGACGCACCTCGTTGATTTAGTGCAGTGGGAAGGGTTTCCGGAACAGGTAATCGACTATAAAAAAGATATCAAGCTTTTGTCCGCCAAACGTTGGCCTACTTGGTTGAGTGCCGCACAATTTAAGAAAGCGACAGAAGAAGAGTTTCCAACAACGTTAAAGGATCATGTGAATGAAAAAGGTGAATTGGGCGTGTTTGCTAACGGTGAGATCAATTACACGATTAAAGATGTGCATGCAAAAGTTGTTGTGAAATGGAATTTTGAGCCACCTGTGGGAACCGGTGATACGCATTATTCGATCATGCGGGGATCAAAAGCCAATTTGATCATTAAACAGGGCAAAGAAGAAAATTACAAACCTGTTCTCTACCTGGAAGCTGCAGAAGGAAAACAAGCGGATTTCGAAAAAATAGTGCAAGAAGCTGTTGCCCAAATTGCAAAGAAATATGCCGGTATTGCTGCTGAAAAACTAAAGGACGGCTATTACAGAATTAATATACCCGAAGTATTGAAAACGGTTCATGAAGAGCATTTCGGACAGGTAACCAGTAATTACCTCCTTTATTTGAAGGAAGGTAAACTGCCTGATTGGGAAGTGCCCAATATGATTGCTAAATATTATGTAACAACCAAAGCTTTGGAGCTGGCTAAGAAAAAATAAGTTTAACGATGAATACACGAAGAAGTTTTTTAAAGAAAAGTATAATAGGAGCGGTCAGTGCAACCTTAATCGATAGCACTTATAATAGCAGCCAGGCTCAACCATTAACCGACAGGAGCGCAAAGGACGAACCTTTCAAGCTCGGAATTGCCGGTTATAGCTTTGTCAATTTTAATCTAGATCAATCGTTGGAAATGATGAAAAAAGTAGATGTACATTATTTGTGCATTAAGGATTTTCATTTACCATATGACAGCACAGCCGAGCAAATTGCAGCCTTTCATGCGAAGCTGAAAAGCTTCGATGTTACCGGTTATGCCGTAGGGCCTATTTATATGAAAACGAAGGAAGAGATTGATAAAGGCTTTGACTATGCCAAACGAGTTGGTGTAGATCTGATCATTGGAATTCCCAATCACGAAGATTTAGCCTATGTTGCTGAAAAAACAAAGGCATATAATATTCGCTACGCAATACATAATCATGGACCTGAAGATAAACTTTATCCTAATGTGTCGGTTATTTATGAATTGATAAAGGATTTGGATCCACGATTGGGTGTTTGCTTTGATATGGGACACAATAAACGTGATGGACGTGATTCAGTTGCCGATTTGCAAAAGTACAGCAAAAGAATCTTCGACATGCACCTAAAAAATGTAACGGCGGCGGCGAAAGATGGAACAACTTGTGAGCTTGGCCGCGGTGTGATTGACATCCCTGCTTATGTAAAAATGCTGCGTAAAGTAAACTACACAGGATCTTGTAGTTTAGAATATGAAAAAGATATGAAAGACCCGCTTGCCGGTATTGCTGAATCTGTTGGCTATTTTCGGGGTGTTTGTGATGGCACTAAATAGTTGTCAGTTCAACACACGTCGTTCATCCGTTAGTTTTCCTTTACCTTTCAGCTTTACGCTCTTAACTCTTCTCCAGAAAAGCCTTTTGGTAAACCAAAGGGCTTTTTTCCGTTATTTGTTTAAAGTATTTATGAAAGCTTGCGAAGTTGTTGAAGCCACTTTCGTAACACAATTGCTTGACACTCATTTTATTTTCAATTAAGAGCTTACAAGCATGTCCGACGCGAATTTCTAAGAGGAAACGAGAATAAGTTTTACCGGTTTTTGCCTTAAAGTACCTGCAGAAAGAATTAGAACTAATACCGGCAATCGTCGAAATATCTTCCAAACTGATTTTTTGCCGAAAATTAGCTAAGGTATAGTCAAATATACTGTTAATCCGTTTTTTCTCGTCATCTTGTAAGCTCGGATGAAAGCCAATGGAAGAAATCAGGCGATACGATGTATCAGAAGCAATGGCATGGAGCGCCTCCATCAACAAAATAATGCGACGAGTACCCGCTGATTGAAGCATTTGCTCTAATAAGAGGCTGACCTTTTTTTTAGCCTCGCCCGTTACCTGAATACCCCTACGGGCTTTTTCAAGTAACTGTTTGATGGTTATATTTTCGGGTAGTTCCAGAAAGTCCCGACCCCAAAAATGTTCATTGAAATGAGCGACTCGGACATCTGCCGTATCCTGGTTTTGCGCATCAAAATAATGATCATCAAATCGCCAATAATGTGGTAGTTGAGAACCAACCAAAACGATATCCCCGGGATGGAAATGATTAATTTGATCTCCAATGAATTGCATTCCTTTTCCTTTATAAAAATGAATTAATTCCACTTCCGCATGATAATGCCATCTATTGTTAACATAAGGAACAAAATCCTGACGGACGCTGAAAGATTGCGTTGGCGCCGTACTGAGCTTAAGTAATTGAGGCTTCATTTTTCTTCTATTAGGTGCTTAGCTAGGCTAAATAAGACGAGGTTTGATCGATCTCATTCAGTTGTATGGTCAGCTAATTCAGCAAATATAAAATAAATATGCTAAAATAGCTTAATGATTGGCTAAAATGAGCAAGGGAATTAAAGAGCCAAATCACTTAATTTGTAATTGGCTTTACCAATAGAAATGAATTTATTTTGATTAAAAACTGAACCTAATATTATTTTATGTCGAAAAAAGGCGTTCTGATACCCGTTATTTTAGTTACTTCCTTGTTTTTTCTATGGGCGCTGCTCCATAACTTAAATCCGATATTGATTCCACATCTGAGAAAGGCCTTTGCTTTAGACGATTTGCAATCCTCATTGATTGATACATCTGCCTACATAAGTTATTTTGTAGTAGCCATTCCTGCAGGGCTGTATATGCAGCGATTTGGTTACAAAAAAGGTATTTTACTTGGCCTGATTCTTTATGCTATTGGTTCTCTTTTGGTTATACCTGCTGCTTCCGAAAGAAGTTATGTATTTTTTCTTTCGGCCATCTTCGTCATTGCGGCTGGTGCTACCTTTCTCGAAACAGTTGCCAACCCTTACATTGCCGTGTTGGGCGATAAGGAAACGGCAACGCAAAGATTGAATTTTGCACAATCCTTCAACGGTTTAGGGGCGGTGGTTGCGCCTATTTTAGGTGGAAAATTTATTCTGTCCGGAATCGAACATAGTCGAGATGAATTGGCTGCAATGAGCCCTGCCGCACTGAATGCTTACCTGCAATCAGAGGCAGATACAGTGAAAGTACCGTATCTTGTGATCGCCGGTATTGTGGTTGCGCTATTATTGTTATTTATTATGACGAAACTTCCCGAAAGTCAAGAGGAGGAATCAAATGATGTGCATGCTGTTGGAACTAATTTTTCACTGAAGGTTTTTAAGCATAAGCATTTTCTTGGGGCAGTTATCAGTCAGTTTTTTTATGTTGGTGCGCAGGTTGGCGTTGGCAGTTTTTTTATTCGCTACGCGAATCATGTGGCTGATATGGGGGAGAAAAATGCAGCCTATTTATTTGGATCAGTGGCGATGGTTGGCTTTATGCTAGGACGCTTTAGTGGTACCTTTTTAATGCGTTATGTAAAGCCAGCGTCTTTATTGGCCTTATATGGTTTATTGTGCTCTGTTCTTTTATTAGTAGCCGTATTCACTTCTGGTACAGTTGCCTTGTATGCGTTGGTAGCCGTTCCCTTTTTTATGTCCATTATGTATCCTACCATCTTTTCACTCGGTATACAAGATCTTACAAGTGAGGAAACTAAAATCGCCTCATCTTTTTTGGTTATGTCCATTATAGGTGGTGCCGTAATTCCTTTGTTGATGGGGCTTGTTTCTGTTGCTGCTAACAGTATACAAATTGCTTATCTGGTTCCGTTAATATGTTTTTTGGTTGTCTTTTACTATGGATGGAAAGGGTATAGGGTAGTTGAGTAGTAAATGAGCCAATGTGATGATTAGTCAATGAGCTAATTAATGGGAGAGTTGAGTGGGAAAATAGTTAAGTAGTGATGAATGATGCCCTGCGAGGTTTTTACTTTTTACTTTTGAATTTTTACTTTATCAAATGAAAACATATGCACTGGCGCTTGATCTGAAAGATGACGAGCAATTGATTAAAGAATATGAGCAGCACCATCGAGCGATTTCACCTGAAATCAGGGACTCGATTCAAACAGCAGGTGTTATCGACATGCGTATCTATCGATTGGGTAATCGATTGTTTATGATCATGGTGGTAGCGGATGATTTTAGCTTTGAGAAGAAAGCAGCAATGGATGCAGGCAACCCAAAAGTACAAGAGTGGGAGCGTCTGATGTGGAAATATCAACAACCGTTGCCGCAAGCAAAAGAAGGTGAAAAGTGGATATTGATGGACGAAATTTTTAGCTTGTAAGATGTACTAGGTATAACATAGCCTCAATGAGAATGGGTAATAAATACCTGGAAAAGGTGGGACGTAGGTCTAATAAGGCGTACATTCAATATAAAACAAAATAGGCTGCCGGTTCCAGACCGGCAGTCGATAGCTGAACATGACAACAATACGAAAATATTTGCAAATACATCCATCAGACAATGTCTTGGTGGCGCTACAAGACTTGCCCGCTGGCGAAGTTATCCAGTTTAATGGAGATCGCTTCATTTTACCGGCGGCAGTGGCTGCAAAACATAAATTTAGCATCGAGGCACTGGCGCCTGAACACGAGATTCATATGTATGGCGTTTTGGTGGGAAGGACAAACAAGTCGATTCATCAAGGAGAAGCAATTACTACCGAAAATATCTATCATGCGGCGAATGACTTCAAACTCGGAAAAAGGAAATTGGACTGGCACAAACCGGATGTGTCCAATTTTTCAGACCGTACTTTTATGGGGTATCATCGAAGTAATGGAACGGTAGGGACAGGGAACTATTGGCTGGTTATTCCCCTTGTTTTTTGTGAAAATCGGAATGTGCTGGTTATGAAGGAGGCTTTTGAGGAGAAACTTGGATTCAAAAAGGCGAAGAGTTATGAATCGGAAGTGGAACAGTTGGTTTCCTTATACAAAACCGGTGCTTCTATCGAGCAATTGCTATCGGCAGATCTTCTTGGAGCAAAAGCTGCGCATCAAGAGCACAGACTTTTTCCAAATGTTGACGGCATTAAGTTCCTAAATCACGAAATGGGGTGTGGGGGGACGCGAATGGATTCGGATGCTTTGTGTGGTTTATTAGCAGGCTATATAACACATCCCAATGTAGCAGGCGCAACCATATTAAGCTTAGGTTGTCAACACGCACAAGCAAGTATTTTACGTGATGAAATTGCAAAACGTGATCCGAATTTTGATAAACCCTTGTATATTTTTGAACAGCAAAAAATCGGATCAGAAAGTGTTCTACTTCAAGAGGCATTGAAACACACGTTTGCCGGCCTCATACAGGCCAATCAACAGGAAAGAAAGCCCGCAGGCCTGGATAAGCTCTGTATAGGCCTGGAGTGCGGTGGATCCGATGGATTTTCGGGTATTTCAGCGAACCCCGCGCTTGGTTATTTGTCGGATATGTTGGTGACCTTAGGTGGATCTGTGATTCTATCGGAATTTCCAGAACTTTGTGGCGTGGAGCAGGAGTTAAGCGATCGATGCAAAGATGAGGAAACCGCACTTCGATTTATGCAGCTGATGAAAACCTACAATGCGAGAGCAGAACAAGATGGTAGTGGATTTTATGCAAACCCTTCGCCTGGAAACATCCGAGATGGTTTGATCACTGATGCAATTAAATCTGCCGGGGCCGCAAAAAAAGGAGGAACTTCACCTGTTCAAGCGGTAGTAGATTATCCCGGATCAGCCAACACACCCGGACTAAATCTTTTATGTACACCTGGTAATGACGTAGAGAGTACTACTGCCGAGGTTGGTGCTGGAGCTAACGTTGTACTGTTTACGACAGGATTAGGAACACCAACAGGCAATCCGATCGCGCCGGTTGTTAAATTGTCTACCAACACAAAGACCTACGAGAAGATGCCGGATATTATCGATATCAATTGCGGTACTATTATTGAAGGAAGGGAAACTATTGGGCAGGCCGCCGAAAGAATTTTGGATTTCGTAATTGAAGTCGCCAGTGGCAGGCAAATTCCAAAGGCAGTCAAATTAGGACAAGATGATTTTATTCCCTGGAGGCGGGGGGTTTCTTTATAGTTATGAGTTGCGAGGTGTGAGTTGCCGGCTGAAAGCTAATGACTAAAAAAAAATATTATGTTTGATTTAACAGGAAAAAAAGCGATTATTACAGGAGGAGGAAGTGGTATTGGAAAAGCAATTAGCTTGCTCTTTGGAAAACAAGGCGCTGAAGTGCATATTGTGGAACTTAATCAAGATGCCGCTTCTGCCGTAAGTGATGAGATACAAGCAGCAGGTGGTAAGGCATTTGCGCATGCTGTCAATGTAAGCGATCAAAATGAAATGCAAACGGTTGTACAACAGATAGGTGTGGTAGATGTGCTGGTAAATAATGCGGGAATTGCCCATGTTGGTAACTTAGAAAACTGTAAAGCGGAGGATTTCGAGCGCGTATACAGCGTGAACGTCAAGGGGGCCTATAACGCTTTATTTAGTGTTATCCCCTTGATGAAGGAACGAAGGAAGGGTGCCATCTTGAATTTGGCGTCCATTGCAGCGCAAGTTGGAATTACCGATCGGTTTGCTTATTCCATGAGTAAAGGGGCTATTGCAGCTATGACTTTATCGGTTGCGCGGGATTATATTGATTACGGAATCCGTTGCAATAGCATTTCGCCGGCAAGGGTGCATACGCCTTTTGTAGATGGTTTTATTGCTAAAAATTATCCAGGCAAAGAAGAGGAGATGTTTGCTAAATTAGCGGCTAGTCAGCCCATTGGACGAATGGCAAAGCCAGAAGAAATCGCGTCATTGGCACTGTACCTATGTTCCGACGAAGCAAATTTCATCACAGGTAATGACTACCCGATTGATGGGGGCTTTATTAAGTTGAATAATTAATATGGTTGTTCGTTATTGGTTGTTGGTTTTTAGTGAAAAAAATCAATACAAACAACGGATAACAAATAACAAATAACTAACACAAATGAAACTAATCCGTTACGGTGAGCCTAACCGCGAGAAAATAGGTGTACAAATAGAAGGAAAAAATTACGATGTATCCGCCTTCGGGGGAGATTTTAACGAGCAATTTTTTGAGGAAAATGGATTGACTCGCTTAGCCGAATTTATTAAAGCAAATGAAGGAAGCCTGATAGAGATTCCTGAAGGAACACGGTTGGGAAGTCCGGTCGCAAGACCATCAAAAATTGTCTGTATCGGATTGAACTATCGGGACCATGCGGAAGAAACCAATGCAAAAATCCCTGCCGAGCCGATTCTATTTATGAAGTCGACAACTTCCTTAGCAGGTCCCAATGATGCGATTATTATACCGCGCGGTTCTACTAAAACGGATTGGGAGGTAGAGTTCGGCATTGTGATCGCGAAGAAAGCCAGTTATGTAGAAGAAGCTACCGCTATGGAACATGTGGCGGGTTATGTGTTGCATAACGATGTGTCTGAAAGAGAATATCAGTTAGAACGCGGTGGAACCTGGGATAAGGGAAAGGGATGTGACACCTTTGCACCTATTGGACCTTTTTTAGCCACAAAAGAGGAAATCCCCGATATAAATAATGTGCGATTATGGCTAAGTGTAAATGGTAAAACAGTGCAAGACGGAAACACTAAGAATTTAATTTTTAAAGTTCCTTTTATCGTTTCGTACATTAGTCAGTTTATGACCCTATTGCCGGGAGATATTATCTCTACAGGTACACCTGCGGGAGTGGGTCTTGGGTTTAATCCACCCGTTTATTTAAAGCCGGGTGATGTGGTGGAGTTGGGAGCCGATGGCCTCGGTACTTCTAAACAAGTTGTGAAAGCTTATGAAGCGTATTGATTCACATCAGCATTTTTGGAATTACGATGCGGTAAGAGACGCTTGGATAACGGATGACATGTCGGTTATCCAACGCAATTTTTTGCCGGCGGATTTAGAAGGCCTTCTGTTAGCCAATGAGGTGGAAGGCTGTGTTGCCGTGCAAGCCGATCAATCAGAGCAAGAGACTGATTTTTTGCTGGAATTAGCGAGGCAATCCCCCTTTATCAAGGGAGTAGTAGGCTGGGTCGACTTAAAAAATGTACATATTGAAGAACGCCTGGCTCATTATAGCTTATTTCCGAAATTAAAGGGTTTTAGGCATGTTTTGCAAGGAGAAGCCGACCCGCAATTTATGTTAAGCCCCTCCTTTATTCGGGGTGTCGCGGCTTTGTATAAATTTGATTTTAGTTATGATATCCTTGTTAAGCCGAAGCAATTGCCCGCAGTTATCAAATTTCTCCCGCATTTTGATAACGAACAGCGTTTTGTGATCGATCATTTGGCAAAACCATATATTGCTGCCAGGAAAACTGAACCTTGGGCAACAGAGATGTCCGCTTTAGCCCGTCATCCCAATTTATATTGTAAATTGTCGGGTATGGTAACAGAAGCGAGTTGGAAACATTGGAAAACAGATGACTTCTCTTTTTACATTAATCATCTCTTGGAAACCTTTGGTCCAAACAGGTTAATGTTCGGTTCCGATTGGCCGGTTTGTCTGGTTGCGGGACAATATGAACAAATCGTTGACTTATTAGATAAGCATCTTTCATCACTCACTTCCGCAGAACAAGAAGCGATATGGAGAAAAAATGCGGAAGAATTTTATAATTTATAGCGGTTAGCTTTAGGTATTAGTTTTAGGTTTCTAATAACCTGCTTGCTGATAGTTAGTAGCTAATGGCTAATAGCTGTTGAATAAATGGACTTAAAACTCAAAGATAAAATTGTCATTGTAACAGGAGGAGCCAAGGGAATTGGTCGAAGCATAGCGGTTGCCCTGGCGCAAGAGGGAGCGGTGCCGGTTATTGTTGGTAGGAAGAAGCGAGATAATGATGTTGTTGTAGATGAAATTATCGAGAACGGTGGGCGTGCTTTTGGTATTGAGGCAGAATTGACACAGCCGGCCGCTTGCAAAGAGGCCGTAGAGCAAACCGTCAATAAATTTGGTAGGATCGACGGCCTGGTAAACAATGCCGGCTTGAATGATGGAGTGGGCTTAGAAGGAGGTAATTACGAATTGTTCTTGAAAGGACTTCATAACAGTTTGATACACTACTATCTTATGGCTCATTATGCCCTGCCTTCCTTAAAGGAACAAAAAGGCGTCATTCTTAACATCAGTTCAAAAACTGCCGAAACGGGACAGGGAGGCACATCCGCTTATGCGGCTTCTAATGGGGCCAGAAACGCTTTAACTCGGGAATGGGCTGTTGAGTTGTTGCCCTATCATATTCGAGTTAATGCAATTGTAGTAGCAGAATGCGCGACACCACAATATGATAGCTGGATTCAAACATTGGATAATCCAGAGGAAACCCTACGTCAGATAACCAGTCGGATACCCTTGGAAAATAGAATGACCACGTCCGAAGAAATTGCTGCTATGGCGATATTTTTATTGTCTTCTCAATCCTCTCATACAACGGGGCAATTGATCCACGTAGACGGGGGATATGTTCACCTCGATCGCGCTGTTGGTGCAGGAATTTAAAGAGCAGGTTACATGGGGAATAGGTGACAAGGAAACCTGTTAATAGGAAATAGTCCTTCCTATTCCCTAACAATTAGGCTAGTTATTCGCTGCTGGTTACTGGTTGCACGTTATTGGTTCTGGTTGTTCGTTGTTCGTATTCGTAGTAACGCTCCAATTCATTCATAGGAGCTTTCAGTCGCACAAACCTTCTCTATTATCATTCGGCTCATCATCACATTGGCTATTGGCTCATCACCTAACCGAGCGTAGCGAGCTCATGAATGCCAATAAAAAGCAATCGACTATGAATAATACCTTTAAAATGAACACGAATGAATAATTCTTTATTTGTGATACAAAAAATCGAAGTATTGATACGATTTGTAGAATAATAAATTTGCTTGCTTAACCGATTAAGCTTAATATTGTATCATTATAAGCCAATTATCTTTCTTCTAATATTTTCCTTTTATGCAGTTACGTAACTTGTTTGCTTAAACGTTTAAAGGAAGATTTACCAACTAACATGTTGATACAAAATTGAAAGCATGAATATTTTAGAACACTATTGTTTAATCGATTAAGCCAGTTAAAAACCTATGAAACAGCTATTCAACTCTGGTTAAGCTTCTCTTGGAAATCTCGTCTCACTTCCAATAGAAGTGAATAAAAAACCAATAAAAAACTTAACGCATTATGCTAATGAATTTTTTACAACAACTCACAGCCTGGCGCTGTAGAGAAGGAGCTTTTTTGTCTTTATTTCTAAAGAAGATAGTAGGTATCAGCACATTGCTTATCTACTTATTAGGTATACAGACAAATGAAGCCTATGCTCGTCAGCAGCATCGGAAAATTAGCGGTCGTATACTGAACCAAGCGGGGGAGCGCTTGGGGGGTGTTAGTGTTTCCGTAAAGGGTGTTTCTGCCCATACACAAAGCGATTCATTGGGACGCTTTGAAATCAATGTGCCGCATGACGCTCCCTATTTATTATTCACTTACGTAGGCAAAGAACCCCTGCAATTGGCACTGACCAATGCCCTGGAATATACCGTCACCCTACGTGATGATGCACAGGCACTTGAAGAAGTAGTCGTTTCCACCGGATACATGACGCAGAAGAAAGCAGATCTGACGGGTGCCGTCAGTTTGATTAAAAGAGCAGATTTTACCAAAACCCCCAGCGCAAACGTAATGCGATCATTGCAGGGTAAAATCCCCGGTGTTCGGATTACTACCGATGGCAATCCCGCTGAAAACGTAGGTATCCAAGTACGCGGTGTCACCTCCTTCAATTCGGCACCGGCATTGATTGTGTTAGATGGTCAGCCGGTAAATATTAATCTACGGGATATCAATCCAAACGATATTGAGTCGATTCAGATACTAAAAGATGCTTCCTCCGCCTCTATATACGGTGCCCGTGCAGCCGGCGGTGTTATTTTAGTAAATACGAGAAAAGGGCAAAAAGGAGCTACCCAGATTACTTACGAAGGTTACGTTGGAACCTCTAAAATAACGGGGGTGCCAAAAATGCTGGATGCCACGGGGTATGGACGTGGCTTATGGCAAGCTACGGTGAATGATGGCGATGATCCCACGTCCGCGATACGAATCTATGATTATGATTGGCATTACGATGCGAACGGTGTTCCTGTGTTGAACAGTGTAACAGCCGTTCCCTGGCTAAACACAGCACAAACCATGCCTTCATCCAATACGAATTGGTTTAAGGAAGGCACCCGGGAAGGGATTCAGACGAACCATCAACTTACCATAACAGGAGGAGGTGAGAAATCAACCAGTCTTTTTTCGCTGAATTATTATAATAATGAAGGAACCCAACTCACTTCTTACTTTAAACGCTTGGCTGGTCGCTTTAATAACGAGTATCAGCTGCTTAACGGACGGGTGACGATTGGCGAGAACCTAACGCTTACCCACTTGCGTTTTCGCGATGTCAGTAGAACGTATGAATTTCTTGTGATGCCCCCAAACATCCCGGTTTATGATAATAACGGTGGTTGGGGAGGTGTGGCCATGCCGCTGGGGATGGACGATTTTAATAACCCTATCCGGGATCTGATGCTGAATAAGGATAATATCGGAAATTTTATGAAGGTTTTGGGAACTGCCTATGCTAATGTGAAAATATTGGATAATTTGAATTTTAAAACCCAGTATGGGGTCGATTACAGCATGTGGTATGATCGGAATATTCAGCGAAAATGGGAAGAAGCCGGAGGAAAAAGTAGTAGTTTAAATGGGGTGCGGCAAAATAACTGGCACGACATCGGTCAGACTTGGACAAATACGCTGGTCTATAATTTGGAGTTGAATAATAACCGCTTCGATATTCTCGGAGGTATTGAAACCTATAAATTTACCAATGAAAGTGTAAATGTATATCGCGAGGGGATTCTGCTGGAAGACCGGGCCTATGCCTATCTATCCACTGCTACGGGAGAAAGAAGGGACCTCGCGGGAGGAGGAAATGAACGCCGTATTTTGTCCTTCTTTGGAAAAATCAACTATGCTTATCAATCCAAATATCTGCTGTCGGCCACATTCAGACGGGATGGTGCTTCTGTCTTCGGCGAGAACAACCGATATGGCAACTTTCCGGCTTTTTCAGCTGGCTGGCGATTAAAAGACGAAGCTTTCCTAAAGCAGGTTAACTTTTTATCGGATTTGAAGCTCCGAGCAAGTTGGGGTAAAAACGGGAACTCGCAACCGGTTTTAACAGGAAGGTTCACGGATATTTATGTGCCCGATGTAAATGGGACATCCTATGCGATAGGAGGAAATCCCTCCGGCAATATTCCTTCCGGTTACCGAAGAAGTAGTTTGGGGAATCCCGACTTGAAATGGGAAACGACAACGCAGACCAATATAGGGGTCGACTATGCTTTTTTAGATAATCGTTTATCGGGTTCTTTCGATTGGTTTACCAAAAAGACCACGGATATGCTTTTTGAGCCGCCTTATATTGCAGCTTTGGGTGAAGGGGGCTACCGTTGGGTGAACGGCGCTAATATGACGAATAAAGGTTTTGAGTTTTTACTCAGTTGGGGAGAGACGAGAAACGATTTTTCTTACACCATAACCGGTAACCTTTCGGCCTATAAAAATGAGGTGCATGATGTACCTGCGAATGTTCGTTTTGCTTATGGTGGGAACGGATTAACGGACGATATTATTGGTAGACCATTAAATTCGCTATACGGGCTGGTCGCCGACGGTATTTTCAAAACCCAGGAAGAAGTTGATAATGCGCCACAACAGCAAGGTAAAGGGGTAGGAAGAATTCGTTATAAGGATCTCGATGGTGACGGCGTGATTAACGAAATTTATGATCGTACATGGATTGCGATTACCGATCCGGATTTAATGGCGGGCTTAAATTTCGAGGCGCGTTACAAAAATTTCGATGTTACCTTTTTTCTCCAAGGGGTGTTTGGGAATGATGTTTATAACTCGTGGAAAGAACTAAGCGATTTTTGGAATATCGGGGTGCAGAATGATCGAAATCACCCCAACCGAATATTAGACGCTTGGACACCCAATAATCCCGACTCAGACATTCCTGCTCTATCCAGACGCGATGCGAACGGGGAGAAAAGATTATCAACCTACTTTATTGAAAACGGATCTTATATCAAGTTGCGAACATTAGATATCGGCTATACATTCCCTCAAAAGTGGATGGATTCTTGGCACTTAAGTAGACTTCGACTTTACGTATCAGGTCAAAACCTGTTTACGCTGAAGAAAACTTGGGGAGATGACCAGTTTACAGGGGGAGATCCCGAAAATCCGGGTTTTGGTTACCCCATGCCAAGAACATTATTTGTAGGCGTTAATGTGACATTCTAATCTTATTATGATGAAAACAGTTCAATTGTATATAACCTTGACTTTACTGATCTTACTAGCGGGTTGTCAGAAATTTTTAGAGGTCGACACCAAGGGTGTTTTATCGCAAAGTCAAGCCGAAGATCCTGCTCAAATAGAGAGTTTTGTAGTTGCGGCCTATTCGCATATGTCTTCTCTGGGGTTTGCCGATACACACAATCCATGGATTCAATCGGTCCGTTCAGACGATGCTTATAAAGGTGGCGGCGGTTTAAGTGATCAGACACCATGGTACGAAATGGAAACTTTTACCGGTGTAACGCCGAATGTGGGTAATAATGACGGACCCTGGTACCGGGGTTATGTCGGAATCAGTAGAGCAAATATAGCATTACGTTTACTGAACGCGGTTGATGCGACTACCTTTCCAAACAAAGATCAACGAATCGCCGAAATGAAATTTCTCCGGGGATGGATTTATCTTGGTATGAAGTTACGGTGGAAATATATACCGATCATTGATGAAAATACACCATCTGACGCCGTCGTGGTAGAAGGGATTTCGAATCGACCGGACGATATGACCAATGATTTGCCGCTATGGGATTGGATCATCCAAAATTTTGAGGATGCCGCCGCTATTTTGCCCGAAACGCAAGCCGAAAAAGGGCGACCTACAAAATACGCAGCGCACGCTTTAGCGGCAAAAGCGCTGCTGTTTAGGGCATATGAACAAAATGACCGGCATCAGGTGATCAATATTAATAAAGAAACCCTGCAAAGAGCATTGGATCATTTAGAGGCGATTATGGCAGTAGATGGAGCTGTTTATGATCTGCAGGCAGATTTCGGTGATAATTTCATGATTGAATTTGATAATGCAACAAAGGAATCATTGTGGGAGATACAATATTCAATTGATGATGGTACAACGGATGGACACATCAATCGGGGTAATGAACTCAATGCCCCATGGTGGGCCCCTTATTTTACCTGCTGTGATTTTAACAAGGTTTCGCACACCATGATTAACGCTTTTAAAACAGATGAAACCGGTTTACCCGATTTTGAGCGTTATAACAATACCGAAATGAAGGGTAATACCTATATCGATTTTTTTAAGAGCCACGCGTTTGATCCCCGATTAAGCCATACGGCGGCGATACCGGGCTATCCCTGGAAGTATGATAATAATTTATTGTACCAGGAATCAGGATCGCGGGCACCATTTCAATATGGCTATTTCAACTCCCTGAAGGAACAAGTTCATCCAGACTGTGATTGTATTTTTCGACCATTTTACGTCATGAATTCGATGAATGAGAAGGTTATCCGCTATGCTGAGGTGTTATTATGGAAAGCCGAGGTTCTTATTCAGCTCGATCGATTCAATGAAGCATTGCCCTTGATTAATCGCGTACGTGCACGAGCGGCTAACAGCACACAGCGCTTGCATAAACCGGACGGGACGTTATGGATGGATTATAAAGTGGAAACCTATAAACCAGGGGTAAATGTAACCTGGACAAAGGAGTTTGCCTGGCAGGCACTGATGTGGGAAAATAGATTGGAGTTTGCGATGGAGGGGCGGCGCTTTTTTGATTTGATGCGATGGGGACAGTTAGAACCGGTGATGAACGCTTTTATTAATAAGGAGAAAACACGATTTGATTGGTATAATCAAGGGAGGTTTACCGCGGGCAGAGATGAATTTTTGCCGATCCCCCAAGCGCAGATGAATTGGTCTAAAGGTAGTTATAAACAAAATCCCGGCTATTAAACTATCATATTATGAAAATAGTACTTATATATATAATCTCGCTGTCCATGCTCTTTTTTACAGGTTGTAACGATCGCGATATGCTGGAAAGAAAAGATGGAGTAAGTTTACCGGCCGTTGAGGGATTAACTATGCAGCGAGTGGATGATAAGCATGTTCGCTTAACATGGAATATTCCGGATAATATTCCAAATGAGATAGAACTGCCGGTCAATGTTTTTGTTGAAGTTAAGGAAATCATTAACGTGACTAAGACGCTGCCTGTTTTCAATACGACATTGTCCAACGCACCTTCAGAATTCCTTTATGAAATTCCGGATATTGCTAAAACTTACCATATAACCATTAAGCTCAACGGTTCGACAAAAGTAAAAGATGTAAACTATTCAAGTAATATCTATTCTTTAGGCCAAACGGCGGTTATTGCAGGAGGTCAGTGAGACGGATTGTTGAAGAAATGATAAAAAATAAATGGCTTTTATTTGTTTGTTTAAACGATTAAGCTTACTATTGTAAAACCAAAAATTACGATAACCGGCAATCGGTTTCCAATTATTAAACTAATGCGTATATGAACCTTAATAAAACTATGATGAAAAAATTCCTGGCGGCTCTTATCAGTCTTTTCATTTACTCGTTTACCTATGCTCAACAGCAAGGTGCATTCAATGGTCTTGATATGAATATGGGAACGCTTTCTAAATTGTCAGATGCAAAAACCCGTTCGATCAGTCCGGAGAATTTCTCCGGTGCCAAAGGTAAAGGCGGAATGGCAGACCCTGCTAAACAGGCCGGCCAACGAAACGTCGCTAATTCAGCTTCCCAAGCACGCGATTTAGGTCTTGGCTGGAAAGTGAACCCTTATATTACCATCAATGGAGGCGAAACCTTTACCATTGCAGAAATGGAGGGGCCTGGAGCAGTTCAACATATTTGGATGACGCCAACAGGTAATTGGAGCTATTCAATTATTCGCTTTTATTGGGATGATGAAACGGAACCCTCTATTGAAGCCCCCGTTGGTGCTTTTTTCGGAATGGGATGGAATGAATTTGCACCATTAAGCTCGATGGCGGTTACCGTGAATCCGGGGAGCGCCTTTAATTGCTATTGGAAAATGCCCTTTCGTAAGAAATGCAGAATCACCGTTGAAAATATCAACAGCGAACCGATGAACTTATATTATCAGGTGGATTATACCTTGACGGAAGTGGGCGAAGAGGAGGGGTATCTACATGCACAATATCGTCGTTCGAATCCAAATTCGACCTCTCTTCATACCATACTGGACGGCGTTAAGGGAAAAGGCCACTATGTGGGTACCTATATGGGGATCGGTGTGAACAACAATGGTTGGTGGGGAGAAGGCGAAATTAAGTTCTTCATGGATGGCGATAAGGACTTCGCAACAATTGTTGGTACGGGGACAGAAGATTATTTCTGCGGATCGTACAATTTTGAAAACAAGAAAACGCACCAATACCAAGAATATTGTACACCCTTCGCCGGTTTGCATCAGGTGATCCGTCCCGATGGAGTATATCAAGCGCAGCAACGTTTTGGTATGTATCGTTGGCATATTATGGACCCGATTCGCTTCGATAGCGATTTGAAGGTAACGATCCAAGACTTGGGCTGGCGTTCAGAAGGGCGTTATCTGCCACAAAAGTCAGATATTATTACCGTTGCCTTTTGGTATCAGCGCGAACCGCATGCCCGTTTCCCGAAACTGCCGGCAAAAAATGAATTAGAGGTTAATTAACATGGAGCAAATGAAGCATTGCCTTATTGTCTCGGGCATACTGGCCTTATTTTGTACCGCCTGCAGCCAATCATCAAAAAACGCAGCTAAACAAGTGACCACAGATTCTACGGAAATGACAACCTATCGTCCCGGTTCGTTCGGTTATGATATGACGTTTTTACGCAAACGGGATGATATTATTGTGCTCAAGGATGAGCGGGGAGATGGGCAAGTGGTGGTTTCACCCAAGTATCAGGCGAAGGTATTTACCAGCACGGCAGATGGAGAAGAGGGGAGAAGTTTTGGCTGGATCAACTACGCGGCCTTTGATAAAAAGGACGCGCATATGAACGCTTACGGGGGCGAAGATCGATTATGGTTGGGACCGGAAGGAGGTAAGTTTTCGCTGTTCTTTGAACCTGGAAATGTTATGGAATTTGCCAATTGGCATACACCAACCGCCGTGGATACGGAACCTTGGCAGGTGAATAGTACAGATGGCAAGGAAGTAACGCTTCATAAAGAAACTGAAATTAGTAATTATGCCGGAACCCGCTTGCAAATTCAACTTTCCCGGCAAATCAAAGTGCTTGAAAAAAGCGACATCGAACAGCTATTAGGGCTTTCCTGGGCTGAAGGCGTAAAAACCGTGGGATTCCAAACGACGAACAAAATTCTGAATCGGGGTGATAAAGCTTGGGATCGGCAGGGGGGAGCTCCCTGTTTATGGAGTTTGGATATGTTTACACCGACACCGGAAACGGTTATTATCATTCCTTTTGAAAAGAATGCCAAGGGTAAAGTTGCTACTACGGATTATTTTGGAGAGATCGCAAAGAACAGACTGGTGACAAAGGAAGGGGTACTGCTATTTAAGGCCGATGGGAAATCTCGGGGAAAGCTGGGGGTTCCACCTCAACGAGTTAAACCAATAGCCGGTAGTTATGCCGCCGACAACAAGGTGTTGACCATCACCTATTTCGATATCCATCCAAATGCAACCTATCTCAATCAAGAATGGACACCTGATAAAGATCCATTTACCGGTGATGCTATGAATGCCTATAATGACGGTCCGCTGGAAGATGGTAGTCAAATGGGACCCTTTTATGAGATCGAAAGTGTATCACCTGCGGCCTTTTTAAAACCCAAGGAAGAACTGATACATCGTCATTCCGTTTTTCATTTTACCGGTGAGGAAGGCGATTTAGATGCCATTGCGCAAAAGGTGCTCGGGATTTCATTGAAGGAAGCGAAAATTGATTAGCCAATTGATCAATTGGCCGATTAGCCAATGTAGGTTTAAAAGAGACATAAGACACCTGCCTGCCTGCCTGCAGGTAAGTAGTAAGATATAAGACTTTATACGAAAGGCAAAAGGTTTAAGGAAGAAGGCTTACAATGATATCTTGATACTTAATACTTATGTCTTAATACTTGATACTAATATATATAAACAAATGAACAACTATCCCAAAATAGGAATTAGGCCAATAATTGATGGCCGATTAGGAGGTATTCGAGAATCATTGGAAGAAACAACCATGAATATGGCTAACGACGTAGCGGCTCTGTTTCAATCGGAGCTGCGGTATCCTGATGGAAGTCCGGTGCAATGTGTGATTGCCGATACTTGCATCGGCGGCGTAAGGGAGGCCGCCGATTGTGCACAAAAGTTCGAAGCCGAAAATGTCGGTGTTTCTTTGTCTGTAACACCTTGCTGGTGTTATGGTTCAGAAACAATGGATATGAATCCCTTGTTGCCGAAAGCAATTTGGGGTTTCAATGGGACAGAACGCCCTGGTGCGGTGTATTTGGCAGCTACCCTTGCGGCCCACAACCAAAAGGGACTTCCAGCTTTTGGTATCTATGGCGAGGATGTACAAGATCTGGGAGATCGCTTTATTCCGGATGATGTAAAAGAAAAACTGTTGAGCTTTGCACGCGCGGGTTTAGCAGTAGCCATCATGCGCGGAAAATCCTATTTAGCCATTGGTTCGGTTTCTATGGGCATAGTGGGATCAATCGTTGATGCTGACTTTTTTCAGAATTATTTAGGCATGCGTAATGAATACGTTGATTCGTCAGAAGTGCTACGCAGAATTCAACTGAATTTGTTTGATCAGGATGAATATGAACGGGCGCTAGCTTGGACAAAAAAATACTGTAAAGAAGGTGAGGATTTTAATCAATCTCATAAAGTAAAATCGCGCGCCGAAAAAGATAACGATTGGGAATTTGTAGTGAAAATGACCCTTATTATCCGCGACCTCATGATCGGGAACAAAAAGTTAAAGGATATGGGCTATGCTGAAGAAGCACACGGGCATCATGCATTGGTGTCAGGTTTCCAAGGACAAAGGCAGTGGACCGATTTTTTACCCAATGGTGATTTTTCAGAAGCTTTATTAAACTCTTCTTTCGACTGGAATGGTACGCGTGCGCCGTTTATCGTGGCCACGGAAAACGATTCATTGAATGGTGTATCAATGCTTTTTAACTACCTGTTAACAAACAAAGCGCAGATTTTTGCCGACGTGCGGACATTTTGGAGTCCGGAAGCGGTTGAGCGTGTTTCGGGCTGGAGACCTACGGGTGTCGCTCAGCATGGTTTTATTCACTTGATCAACTCCGGCGCAGCAACGCTGGATGGTACAGGAAAGCAAAAAGAAGAAGGCGAATCCGTTATGAAGCCACATTGGGAAATTAATGATGAAGAAGTGAAAGCCTGCCTGGAAGCTACAACCTGGCATCCTGCTAACCTTGATTATTTTAGGGGCGGTGGATATTCTTCCAAATTCCTGACAGAAGGAGGGATGCCGGTTACGATGTGCCGCTTAAATCTAGTGAAAGGAGTTGGCCCTGTGCTGCAGTTGGCAGAAGGGTGGACCGTGGAGCTACCGGAAAACGTGAATAACCTGCTGGACGAGCGGACGGATCGTACTTGGCCTACTACCTGGTTTGTGCCTAGGACAACCGGAACGGATGCTTTTCGTGATGTATATAGTGTGATGGCGGCTTGGGGCTCCAATCATGGTGCTATTAGCCATGGACATATTGGCGCCGATTTGTTAACCCTGGCCTCCATGCTGCGAATCCCTGTTTGTATGCATAATGTGGAGGCACATCGGGTTTTTAGACCCAGTGCATGGAACGCTTTTGGTATGGATCAAGAGGGAGCAGATTATCGCGCATGTGCCAGTTATGGACCCCTATATAAATAAGCCATGTTCATGAATAAAAAAACAACAGGGTCGCTTTTCCGAACCAAGGACGGTATAAACTACCTCGTTCCTTTTATGTTTATCTGCAGTCTTTTTTTGCTTTGGGGCTTTGCTCATGGTTTATTGGACGTGTTGGATAAACACTTTCAGGATACGCTACAGGTTTCTAAGGCGCAATCCGGATTTGTCCAATTTTCCCTTTATATCGGTTACTTGGCAATGGCCGTCCCTGCGGGCATTTTTATGAAACGCTACGGATATCAAAAGGGAATTATTCTGGGACTAACCCTTTTTGGGATAGGAGCGTTTTTGTTTTATCCGGCAGCAAAATTTGAAGCTTTTATTCCCTTTTTGCTAGCCTTATTTGTAATTGCTTGCGGTCTGGCCTGTTTGGAAACGGCAGCCAACCCTTATTCTACGGTATTGGGCTCGCAAGAAGAAGAATTTGCGGCAAGGCGTATTAATATCTCTCAATCCTTCAATGGATTGGGATGGATTCTGGGACCTTTAATGGGTGGTTTGTTTATTTTCGGTGCCGAACAACAGGACGGCGCCGAAAAATTTGATTCGCTGGTAAAACCGTATATGGGCATCGGCTGTGTGGTTGTAGTGGTCGCTGTTATTTTTATGTTGATTAAATTACCCGATATTGAGGAAAAAAGCGAGGAAGAGTCTGAAGAGAACCCGAAAATGGGCCGACTGCTAAAACATCCTGCCTTTATTGCTGCAGTAATTGCTCAGTTTCTTTATGTGGCCGCCCAAACAGGTGTTAATTCTTTCTTCATCAACTACGTAACGGAAGAAATTCCGAATGTAACGGGTCCGGTCGCTAACATGATGCAACACTTAGGTTATTTTGGAGAGGTCTTTATGCCGAAGAATGCAGAGCAGGCAGCCTCCGTAATTCTTGCAATCGGAGGCATGGGCTTATTCTGGATCGGGAGAATATCCGGGGCGTATCTCATGAAATTTCTAAAACCTAAAAAATTGCTGGCTATTTATGCGCTTATTAATACAGCCTTAATGGTTTTCGTACAGTTAGCATTAGGTTGGGGTTCTGTTATCGCCTTATTTAGCTGCTACTTCTTTATGTCTGTCATGTTCCCAACTATTTTTGCCTTAGGAATCCACGGCTTGGGGTCGCTTACAAAAAAAGCATCCTCTTTTCTTGTGATGGCAGTAGCAGGAGGAGCCTTTTGTCCACCTATTATGGGCGTAGTTGCCGATCATTCAAGTATGTCTGTAGCGTTTTTCATTCCGATGCTATGTTTTGCGTTCATTGCTTGGTACGCGATCTGGGGGAGCGGCAAAATAGAACATGATAATGAAATCGTTCTGCATCATCATTAATACGTTAAGTAGTTAAATAGTTGAGTGGTTAAGTAGGGGATTAGTCAATTTGATAATTAGCCAATGATAAAAAACAATTTGTTGGCATCTTCCTGCCTGATACTTACCTGCCTGCCGGTAGCAGGTGTCTGGTCACTCACAAAAAATAACCAATGGCCTATAGCCTACTGCTTATGGCATAAAGCTAAAAAAATGAATCCCAATTATTGCATAGGCGTAGATTTTGGCACGGATTCCGTGCGCGCGCTCATTGTTGATGCGCATTCCGGGGAAGAGATAGCTGCCGCTGTACACCCGTATCCACGTTGGCGAGACGGTTTGTATTGCAATCCTATTCGTAATCAATTTCGTCAACATCCCAAAGATTATATAGAAGGCTTAGAACAAACTATTAAGGCTTGTCTGAAACAGGCAGGCAGCGTGGTGCGTGCTAATATTCGGGCCATTTCGGTAGACACAACAGGGTCGACACCTGTTGCGGTGGACGCTTCCGGTACGCCGCTAGCCCTTTTGCCGGACTTTGCTGATAATCCCAATGCCATGTTTGTTCTTTGGAAGGATCATACCGCGGTAGAGGAGGCTGCTGCTATAAATGCTTTGGCAAAAAAATTTAATATCGATTATTTGAAGTATGTGGGTGGAATATATTCCTCTGAATGGTTTTGGGCTAAACTATTGCATCTGCTAAAAGCCGATGAAAAAGTATATACAGCTTGTTACACTTGGGTTGAGCACTGTGATTGGATTCCTTTTTTATTAACGGGCGGTCAACGGGCTGATCAAATAAAAAGGGGGATCTGCACGGCGGGGCATAAAGGACTTTGGTCGGATACTTTTGGAGGTTTGCCCCCCGATGATTTTTTTGATGCACTCGATCCTCGTTTAATGAAAGTGGTGAAAACTTATCCTAAGAGCGTTTACACTGCTGATCAGTCAGCCGGAAATTTAAGCGAAGCATGGGCTGATCGTCTTGGTTTATCTTCGCGGGTTTTGGTTGGAATAGGTGCTATGGATGCACATATGGGAGCGGTTGGTGGGCAGATAGAACCCTACTTCTTAAGTAAAGTGATGGGAACGTCGACCTGTGATATGCTGATTGTGCCACCTGATGAATTAGGTCATCAGGTTGTCAAGGGTATATGTGGACAGGTGGACGGCTCAATTATCCCTGGAATGATCGGTTTAGAGGCGGGGCAGTCTGCTTTTGGAGATGTATATGCCTGGTTTAAACAATTGCTTTTGTGGCCTTTGCAACTTGTATCACCAAGCGTCTTGGACTCCACGTTAGGGGAGCAGGTATTTAGTTCGTTGCAAGACCGGTTGCTGGATGAACTTAATAGACATGCAGCTGGCCTAAGCTTTGATGAATCGAGCGAATTAGCGATTGATTGGTTAAACGGGCGGAGAACGCCAGATGCAAATCAGCAGCTTAAAGGTTTGATCAGTGGTTTGAATTTAGGAAGCAATGCGCCGGGTATATATCGCTCGTTGGTGGAATCAACCTGTTTCGGTGCCCGTAAAATTGTAGAGCGGTTTCAGGATGAGAGGATCCCGGTAAAAGGCTTAATTGGTGTTGGGGGAATAGCCCAAAAATCACCCTTCATTATGCAAATGCTGGCTGACATCCTAAAAATGCCTCTTAAAGTGCACCGGTCAGAGCAAACTTGCGCACTTGGAGCAGCCATGTTCGCAGCAACTGTCGCAGGCATTTACCCTGCAGTCGAAAAGGCAATGGAAGCAATGGGACCCGGTTTTGATCGTACATATTATCCGAACACATCCTATGCTGAATTATACGAAAAGCGTTATCAGCGATATAATCAGTTGGGCGCTTGTATAGAAAAGGCTTAACAGGCCAATTTTAAACCTAAAAATAAAAATTATGCAACAGAAGAAAGATCGGCGAAGCTTTATCCGTAATCTGGCATTGGGGGGTGCTGCAGTAGGAGCTGCACCTGCTGTTCTTTTTGCATCAGGCAACGCAAAGGAACCGAAAGAACAGCCTGTACAAACCAATTCCGAGGCGGAGCCTGCAGTACGCGAATTTAATGGTCCGTATACGGGAGATCACCTCCACCAGATCGCTTTTCCAATTGGCGGAATAGGTGCAGGCATGTTCTGCTTAGAAGGGTCCGGTGCAATTTCACATGTATCAATTCGGCACAAACCGGAGCTTTTTCATGAGCCTACAGTTTTTGGCGCTATTGCTATTAAAGGTAATGCAAGTAGTGCAAAGGTGTTGGAAGGGCCGGTACCCGATTGGAAGCTCTTCGGCTATAAAGATTATGGTGGCGGCAGCGGTGGAACAACTTATGGTTTACCTCATTTTGAAAAGGCTGAATTTGCAGCGCGTTTTCCTTTTGCTGAGGTGCAGCTACGAGACGATAAGTTTCCGCTACAGGTACAACTGGAGGCTTGGAGCCCTTTTATTCCCTCTGATGCCGACAATTCCAGTTTACCGGTAGGTGCATTAACATATCGTTTCATCAATACTTCCCAAGAAAGCATAGACGCTGTTTTTTCTTTCAATAGCAGAAATTTTGTAGTCCAACCCGAAGGGAAGGGATCTATAAAGAAAATGCAACATGGTTTTGTTCTATCGCAGACGAAAATGGAAGGTAAAAATAATTTAGCTTCTGACTTTGCTATTTTTGCAGATACGGAGAACGAAGTGGTTGTTGATTACTGCTGGTTCCGAGGTGGGTGGTTTGATCCACTGACCATGGTATGGAATACCATTAAGGATGCAAAAGTGAAAGCGGTAGATCCGATTGATCAGGACGCCCCCGGCGCCTCGCTTTTCATCCCTTTTCAAGTCGCAGCGAAAGAGGAGAAGGTTATTCGCATATTGATGGCTTGGTATGTGCCTGAATCGAATGAGAAGGCAGGGCAAGCCATGCCTGACGATAAAGCGGGTAAAGAGGCGTGTTGTACTACACCGGCGGCTTTAGGTATGGCCGACGCAGGCCCTCTACCGGCAAACTACAAGCCCTGGTACAGTGAAAAGTTCAAAAATATCGGCGAGCTGGTCGACTATTGGAAGAAGAATTATCCGACGTTGTATAAAAATACATCCCTTTTCCGAGAGACATTTTATGCCTCTACTTTACCGCCGGAAGTACTGGAGGCAGTGGCTGCTAACTTAAGTATTTTGAAAACACCTACCGTAAGAAGACAGCATGACGGTCGCCTGTGGGCATATGAAGGGATTTTTCCACATAATGGTTGCTGTGACGGTTCATGCACGCACGTCTGGAACTATGCGCAAGCATTGCCTCACCTCTTTCCTTCATTAGAGCGAAGTTTGCGGCTCACTGAATTTTGTGAAAATCAAAATGCCGAAGGGCATCAGGGCTTTCGTGCCAATTTACCTATCAGCCCACTAAAACATGACTTCCATGCTGCTGCTGATGGTCAATTAGGGGGAATTATGAAAGTTTATCGGGATTGGCGAATTGCAGGAGACGATGAGTGGATGAAAAAACTCTATCCTATGGTGCAAAAGAGCCTTGATTATTGTATTCAAACCTGGGACCCCAAAGAGAAAGGAATATTGGAAGAACCACATCATAATACCTATGATATCGAATTCTGGGGACCCAACGGGATGTGTACCAGCTTTTATTTGGGAGCGCTAAAAGCATTCATCGAAATGGGGCGCTACCAAAAAAAGAGAATGAAGCGTTATGAAGCTTTGTATGATCGTGGAAAAACCTATATGGAAGATCAGTTGTACAATGGCGAATATTTTATTCAAAAAATACAATGGACAGGCTTGAAAGCACCAGATCCAACTAAAGCACAATCCTTTCATACACAGTATACACCAGAAGCAATTGAACTATTAAAAAAAGAAGGCCCCAAATACCAATATGGTACCGGTTGCCTTTCTGATGGTGTCATCGGCGCTTGGATGGCGACGATGTGCGGATTGGAAAATCCCTTGGATCAAGATAAAGTTAACAGCCACTTAAGAGCAGTCCACCGGTATAATCTGAAAGACGATTTAACGGATCATATCAATCCGCAAAGACCAACCTATGCAATGGGACACGAAGGTGGTCTATTGCTTTGCACCTGGCCAAAGGGAGGTATGCTTTCGTTACCCTTTGTTTATAGCAATGAAGTGTGGACGGGGATTGAATATCAAGTTGCATCACATCTAATGCAAATCGGCGAGGTTAATAGCGGTCTCGAAATCATTAGAGCTTGCCGAAAGCGGTATGACGGTCGTATAAGAAATCCATTTAATGAGTATGAATGTGGCAGTTGGTATGCAAGAGCAATGGCAAGTTATGCTTGTTTGCAGGCGATGACCGGTGTGCGTTATGATGCGGTTGATCAGGTGCTTCACATTGACTCCAAAATCGGTGATTTCTCTTCCTTTTTAGCTACGGACGGTGGTTTTGGTTTGGTAAGTTTAAAGAATGGCAAACCAGCGCTTGATGTGGTTTATGGTGCTATACCGACAAAAGAAATTTTGCTTTCGGGCAAGAAATTAAAATTCGGATAAATAAAAAGGTATGTATTTAAATCTCTTAAGCGGTTTTTTAGGGAGTGGCAAAACGACAGCGATTAATCATGCTTGTAAATTGTTACAGAAGCAAGGACTTCGGGTGGGCGTTATTACCAACGATCAGGGAACAGAATTAGTCGATACCCAATTTATGGTTGGAGAAGGTATTGATACAAAGGAAGTGACGGGGAGCTGCTTTTGCTGCAACTTCGAATCTTTTAGTCGTAATATGAACCAGCTGCTGGAACAACATCAGGTAGACCTGATTTTTGCGGAGTCAGTGGGTTCCTGCACGGATTTGGTTTCAACTATTCTAAATCCATTACACCGATATTACGGAGAAATTCGTCCAAGTTTGTCCGTTTTTGCCGATGCAAAACTCTTGCCCATTGCCTTAGGGCATTCCCGAATTTTTAAAGACAGTGTGAATTATATTTATAAACGGCAGTTGGAGGAAGCCGATTTGTTAATCATCAATAAAATCGATTTATTGGGATCGACTGAACTGGAGGTGTTGCAATCGTTGATTCAAAAAGAGTTTCCGGACAAACAGGTAATCTATCAGAATTCCTTACGACACGAATCCATTTTGAATTGGTTGCATCAGGCACAAAACTATGAGCATTACAAAGAAAGAAAATCAATTTTCGTTGATTATGATACTTATGGAGCCGGAGAAGCGGCACTGACTTGGCTTGACTATAGCTTGGAATTATTTTCTTCAGATGGACGCGTTGGTCTGGCCGCTGCATTATTGATCAGAATGATGAACCGAATGATTCGAGAACGCCATTTACCTATTGGACACCTGAAATTTTTAATAGAAGATCAGGGGCAGCGGCAGAAATTGAGTTTTACCACGATGGAGACTGAGGAACCGGCCCTTCAATTTCCTAGATCCATTGATAAGCTTCGGATGCTTATAAATGCCCGTGTTGAATGTCGCCCAAAATCATTAAAAAACATTATAGATAAAGCCATAAAACGCGTTACGAAGCAGTGCAATGTGAAAATAGATAGGCTGAAGACAGCCGTATTTATCCCGGGGTATCCAAATCCCACACATCGAATTATTACATAAAGAATAGCGCGATGGTAATTAAGACATATTTCGCTGAAATGAGGTGTAGTCTTCACAAACGAGTATAGGATCATCGATAATGGACGAACTGAAAATAGAAAAAAATAGGGTAGTGAGTTTGCGCTATCGAATGGTCAACAGCCGCGGAGAAGTTATTGAGGATTTGATGAATGGCCCGGCAATTAGCTATCGCTACGGCGATGGAAAAATTATTCCTCAGCTGGAAAATGAACTGGTCGGCTTAAAACAAGGCGATCAAAAGAAGATCAAACTCCAAAAGGATGTTGTAGAAGGGCTCGATGATAATTTTGAGTTAGAGATTGTCATCGACGCAGTTCGGTCGGCAAGCGAAGAGGAGATTGCCACGGGCTTAAATCAAACAGTTGCCGCATTATGTGACGAGTACTGTTCCTGTTATCGATAATTTAACCGAAGAAGCTATGAAAATTTATCAAATGATCATTTGGGGAAATAAGATGGGCAGCCTTCTCTTCTTCTTTTTCTTGATGAGTTCAATAAGTAGTGCGGGCGGAAAAGAGCTGGATACAAGTAAAAATAAAATGCATATTTGGTTGGAAAGTTCGCTTCAGCGCATATTTCCATCATCTGTTCCCCGACAGCAAGATACTTTACATTTGACCGTTGCCCGCGGAAGTCGCGTGTCTTTTCAGGTTGGTTTTAATAGTAATATGAAAGATCAGACGACGATTTCGTGCACCATGCAGGATCATACAATTAGCCCGCTCATTCGCTATGTCGGATTGGTGCCTTTACGAGACTTTAACACCGATGTAAGAAAAGAAGAGCTTGATGGTGTTGGGTTTTTACCGGGATTATTACCCGATCCCTTATACCCACTCGACAGTGTAAAAGTGAACCCCTTTGCTAGTCGTTCTTTTTGGATAACAATAAGTGTTCCGTCCGATATGCAACCGGGAAAAAACATATATCCCGTCGAAGTAAAATGGAAAGAGGGTAAAGAGACCAAGTCTAAAATAGTAAACTTAGTATTGCAGGTAAGCAAATTGGTCGTTAAGCCACGGCAGAATTTTCATGTAACCCATTGGTGGAGAGGTGAGGCTACTTCCTTATATTATAAAACGGAATTGTATAGCGAGCGATGGTGGCAACTGACGCGTGCTCAGATGAAAAATCTTTTGGAACATGGTAACGATGTTGCTTTTATTCAGAATTTTTTTGAGTTACGAGAAGTCTTTAAGCAACCCTGCCAGATGTTGATTGTCAATGAAGTTAGTCCAGGGAGATATCAGTTTGATTGGTCAATTATCAAACGATTTATCGCAATGTGTAAGGAGCTGGGCTACAAAAAATTTGAATGGGGACATTTATGGTTGTATTGGGGCGTGGAGGATGCGCTACACATCTATACTAAACGGAACAACCAATACGAATTATTGTGGGCAAAAGATTTAAAAGCGATGTCCCCTGTTTATATAAACTTCTTAGAACAGTATCTGCCGGAGCTTCATACTTTTTTAGCGAATGAAGGAATATTGCAAGACTCTTATTTTCATCTTTCAGACGAGCCCTGGTCTGAACACATTGAAAACTATAAAAAAGCGCGCGATGTACTACACCGAATTGCCCCGTGGATGAAGGTGATGGACGCCTTAAGTGATATACGTTATGGGCGGGAAGGCTTAACGGATATTCCAATACCAATTATCAGTTCGGCGGGTGATTACATAAAGGAAAAGATTCCTCACTGGGTTTATTTTTGTACGGGACCGCGCGATAAGTGGTTAAATCGATTGTATGATACACCGCTTGTTAAAATCAGAATGTCAGGTTGGCTTTTTTATCGTTTTCGGGCGCTAGGTTTTCTACATTGGGGTTATAATTACTGGTACAAGCTGGACAAAGAAGAGGCG
The DNA here is from genome assembly GCF_036959255.1 of Olivibacter sp. CPCC 100613. Classification (NCBI taxonomy): domain Bacteria; kingdom Pseudomonadati; phylum Bacteroidota; class Sphingobacteriia; order Sphingobacteriales; family Sphingobacteriaceae; genus Olivibacter; species Olivibacter sp. CPCC 100613. Next base: position 44,240 of record NZ_JAWMTI010000013.1, on the reverse strand, counting down.
TTGGATCCTTATCAGGAAGCTTCGGGTTATGCCTATCCCGGGATAGCTGCAGGGGACCCCTTTATTGTATATCCCGGGCCCGACGGTCCCTATGATTCTATCCGTTGGGAAGTTTTTGCGGAATCCTTACAGGACTATGCGATTTTACAAAGTGCAGGTATAAATCCCGAAGACGAATTATTGAAACAACTCGAATCTTATGAGGATTTTCCAAAAGACGAGGATTGGTTAAAAGAGACGTTGTCGCAAATATTAACTAAATTTTAAGTGGTTTGATGAGTAATAAACAGGTATTCCTTTTAAAACTGTTAATCCTCCTTTGCTTACAGGGAGCATGGCATATGTTACAAGCGCAGACCAACTGGATTAGGCCCGAGGATGCGCAGGATAGAGCAATGTGGGGTATCCATGAAGGAATTGTTTTCAGTTTATGGCCTTATGGCTTGGAAGATACGAATAAGGTGTACGGTGGTGGACCTAGAGGTTTAATTCGTGTAGGTGTTGAGCGGGGCGGGCGAATTTATCTGCTTAACTTTTTGGCTATTGAACCACTTGTTGATGGAAAAATTGAATTTAGCGAAATATCACCTTCATCCGTTGACAATCGATGGGGAAAGTTGATGTGGGCGAGCGATCAACCTGAACCCACCGCATTCTACCCTACCGCTAATTGTCGTGGTGTGATTAGTCACCCCGATACCGCCCGTCCCGAGCTAGAAGAGCTGGCTGTTTATGTATTTTTGGAGAAATATCATTCAGGCGCACATCCCTATTTAAAACTTTCAATCCGCAGTGATCGTCCCGATGAATTAGGGGTTCAATTATTCAACCGTGAAGATGGTAAAAACATGAATTATTGCAATATCACTGCAACGATGGGAAACTATGCCCGTCTACGGCTTTTACATTTAAAGACAGGTATCATCGACTCTCGAAAGCTATATCGGGGATATAAAGGAATTGATTTTATTGAAAAAGAAAATTATCCGGCGAGCGAGATGTTGCGTAGCCGGGACGGAAGCTATTTTGCATTTGCAAGCGGTGATGAATCGCTGAAACAATTAATGGTCTGGCCTATTGATTCCTTGGCAAAGGTTAAGTCAGGTTGGAGGTATCGCCCGAAATTGAAGTTTACACAATACTGGCGTAGCGAGCAAGGCAGTGGAAGCGACCGTTTGATGGTTCGAGTGAATGGAAGGTACCGCTATTGGAGTGGGGGAAGTCGTGATTCTTCCCATTACATGAAGATCCCGGGAGGTGCGGCATTTGAAAACTTTGAATTACGCCAACCCTATAAGTCAGGGCAAAAGATATTTTTCGGCATATCGGAACGCACGCCACAAGAAATTCTAAATAGGTTTTGAATTCTCCCTAGTGAAAAAGAATAATTAATGGATAAGTTGAGATTTAATCGTTTAAACAGTAAATTCGAATCAAATTTTTTCCGAGCAGCATGTTGCTATGCTAAATCATTATTCGTGTAAATTATATGAACAAAAAAGTTTCATTAAAGGACATTGCCAAGGCCGTTGGCGTTTCTACAGCCTTAGTTTCCTATGTGCTTAACAACAAGGAAAAAGAAGCGAGGGTGGGAAAAGAAATTGCCGAAGTGATTCGTAAAAAAGCGGCGGAAATGAATTACCAGCCAAATCAACTAGCGAAAAGCTTGAAGAGTGGGAAGTCCTTTACTATCGGGTTGATTCTAGCGGATATCTCCAATCCATTTTTTGCAAATATCGCCCGTACAATAGAAGACGAAGCGAAGAAGTACAATTACACGGTAATATTCGGTAGTTCGGATGAAAATGCCGAGAAATCCCAAGATTTGATTGACGTATTGATTAAACGACAAGTTGATGGATTCATTATCGCACCGACGGAACGAGCAGAAGCACAGATAGAAAATTTAAAAAAGGCTCATATTCCTTTTGTGCTGATTGACCGATATTTTCCCAAAATTCAAACCAATTATGTGATTACCGATAATTTTGGAGCAGCCTACCAAGCAACACAACATTTAATTGAGACAGGTTTTGGAGCTATCGGTATGATCGCTTATAAAAATGGGCTCATTCATATGAAAGAGCGGGTGAGAGGGTATAAACAGGCATTGAAGGATGCTGCTCATGGCAAGTCATCATTAAAAGAAGTGACCTATGAGATGGCTAGTGAAGAGATACAGGATAAGATTGATGAATTGATTAATGGAAAACAAAAAATCGATGCTTTGTTTTTTGCAACGAACACACTGTCTATTCATGGTCTAAAATACTTGAACAGTAAAAGGCTGAAAGTACCGGACGACGTTGCGATTGTTTGTTTCGATGAATGTGATGCCTTTGATTTTTTTTATTGCCCCTTAACCTATGTAAAGCAACCTTTAATACAGGTTGGACAGCGGGCCGTAAACATTCTAATTGATAAGATCAACCATCCGGAAAAAGCCGAAGAACAAGTATCCCTTGCCTCCGATTTTGTGATTAAAAGATCAAGCATCAAACCAACCAATTAAAGCTTTAGCTCGCTTAGCCGTCTGGTACACATAGTCGGCACTGATTTTATATCCTTTTAATAGGTCCCAAACTAAAATGGCAGACATTTCCCTTTTTGGTCGCTACTTTTTACTGCTTTGTCTATTCGTTCTCCGGGCAATAACGATCCTTCTTATTTTTGAGTTATTAAACCTGATTGGTTAAAAACAAGCTCAAACAAAAAAGGAGGAATTATATGAAGGCGCACATAGAACGAAAAATTGTCCGTTGGATTCATATTATATTGAGTATTCCGATATTGGGTTATATTTATGGACCGGTGGCAAGCTTGAAATACCCTGCCTTGGCCGTTAAGTTTGTGTTCTTACCCATCATCGTCCTCTCGGGGTTTTGGCTCTGGAAGGGCCACCTATTCAAAAAATGGTTGCGAACAAGCATACAGCGGAAGCGGGTGCTAAAATAGCTCAATACTATGCTAATATTGTTTGATTGAATCTGCTTTGGGATATGTATTTATGCATAAACCAAAAATTATATTATGAGAACCCTTTTATTAAATCTATTACTTGTAGGATCTCTTGGAAGTTCTGTTGCCTTTGGACAAACCGGTAGCGAAACACCATCATGGGCAAAGGAGAGCCAGGAGCATAAAGAGCAGCGCATGGCGTGGTGGAGGCATGACCGTTTTGGAATGTTTATCCATTGGGGTTTATACGCCGTTCCGGCACGACATGAATGGGTGCAACAAATAGAGCAACGGAGCACGGAAGAGTACAAAGAAAAATATTTCAATATATTCGATCCCGATTTATACAACCCAAAGGAGTGGGCTGCCTATGCAAAGGAGGCTGGGATGAAATACATTGTACTCACCGCAAGACACCATGAAGGCTTTAGCCTGTGGGATACAAAGGTAAGTGACTATAAAGCACCTAACACGCCTGCTAAAAGGGATCTTTTGAAACCTTTTGTGGAGGCCTGTCGAGAAGCAGGTTTGAAGGTTGGGTTCTATTACTCCTTGATTGACTGGCATCACCCGGATTTCAAAATTGACGGTACCCACGCGCTGCGAAACAATAAAGAGGCGAGAGCGAGTAATAATAAGCGCGATATGAACAAGTATCGGCAGTTTATGAAGGATCAGATAACGGAGTTGCTTACCGATTATGGAAAGATCGACCTGCTATTCTATGATTTTTCTTATCCGGGCCCGGATGGTAAAGGACATGATGATTGGGATAGTGAAGGTATTTTAAAACTGACCCGTAAATTACAACCTGATATCATCGTGAATGATCGTTTGGATCTAAACGATACGGAATGGGGCTGGGATTACAAAACACCCGAACAGTTTATGCCAAGCAAATGGCCCGAAGTAAATGGCAAACAGGTGCCATGGGAAACCTGCCAGACCTTCTCCGGTTCATGGGGCTATCACCGCGATGAAAATACGTGGAAAAGCACCAATCAACTTATTGCGATGCTCATTGAAGTGGTAAGCAAAGGTGGAAATCTGTTATTGAATGTCGGACCAACAGCAAGAGGTTATTTTGACGATCGAGCGACTGATCGATTGGCGGGTATGGGTAAATGGATGAAATATAATAGCCGATCCATCTATGGATGTACCGCTGCTCCCGAATCGTTTAAGAAACCGGACAATTGTTTCCTCACCTATAATCCAGATACAAAACGCCTATATGTACATCTTTTACAATGGCCATTTAAAACCTTGTATCTGCCTGGTTATAAAGGCAAAGTGAAATATGCCCAATTTCTTCATGATGGTTCGGAAATCAATTATACCTCACGTTCGTCCGCTGCGGCAGGAGCCCACACCACAGCTANTTATAAAGGCAAAGTGAAATATGCCCAATTTCTTCATGATGGTTCGGAAATCAATTATACCTCACGTTCGTCCGCTGCGGCAGGAGCCCACACCACAGCTACCGCAGGGGAAGATGATTTGATTGTCGACCTACCGGTTGTGAAGCCGAATGTGGAAATCCCCGTTATTGAACTTATTCTTGAATAAAAAAAAGCGACCGAGAGGTCGCTTTTTTCTTTATTAGACCGGCTCTCCACTAAAACCTAGTCCTTTCCCCTTTCCTCAAGTCAAACTTTTTCTATAAGACAAATTGGCGAACTATTGATACAAATAGTGTATCGTAAGAGTTGCTAAATCGTTTTCTTTGGATTCTGAGTTACCCTTATACAAATAAGCGTAATCCAGACACTAGCCGTGCTAAACCGTTTTAAATTATTAATGCCAAACTGAACAAATTAACGTGCCAATAAACTTAAACAATTTCTTATGAGGAGGAATACGCACTTTTATTCTGAGTGGTTACTTATCAAAAAGCCTTTGATAGAGAAACTACATCCACCGTTCCTATTAAAAAAACAGCACAAATACGTTCTGTGCTCATTGATTTGTATGCTTTGGCTTCCTTGGAAGCAATCCTATGCAAACACCGCATCCCTTATTCCTCCAGATACTTACATGGAGGTACAACAACGAAAGATTACGGGGCTCGTACTGGACGAAGCTGATCAACCTATTGCGGGTGCAAGCATTAAAGAAAAGGGAACAACCAATGGTGCTACAACCGATGGAAAAGGAGCCTTTCTATTAACCGTACAGCAAAATGCTATATTGGAGATATCGTATGTCGGTTATATTTCTCAAACCATCATTTTGGATGAAAGTAATGAAGTACGGATAACCATGAAGCCCGATAATCAATCTTTAGAAGAGGTGGTTATTACGGGATTCGGTTTGTCGCAAAAGAAAGCGACGATGACAGGTGCTATTGCAACCATCGGGGCAAAGGATATTGCTAGATCGTCTGCGCCCACCGTTTCCGGTGCTTTAGTCGGTAAAGTTGCGGGTTTGAATACGCGACAAACGGATGGGCGTCCAGGTTCTTCCACACAAATTCGAATTCGGAATATGGGAAACCCATTATACGTAATCGATGGTATACAGTCGGACGTTGGGCAGTTTAACAATTTGGACTTTAATGACATTGAATCCGTATCGGTCTTGAAAGATGCCTCCGCGTCTATTTATGGTGTACGGGCTGCGAACGGAGTCATTGTAGTGACAACCAAAAAAGGAAGTACGAATTCCAAAAATACAGTATCGGTCAGCAGCTATTATGGCATGCAAGATAACTTCAAATTTGTTGATCCTGCCGATGCGAAGACCTACGTACATAATTATGTGCAAGGAGAAACTTTACGGGGTGAACAACGCAGCTATTCACCGGAGGAATATGAAAAATGGATGGCCGGGACTGAAAAGGGATACCAAGGCTTCGATTGGTTGGACTATATCTGGAAGTCGGCACCTCAATACTATTTGAACGCCAATTTTACCGGGGGGTCAGAAAAATCAAACTATTATATATCGGTTGGCCGGTTACAACAAGATGCCACGATAAAAAACTATGGGGGATTTGAACGGACAAACGCGCAAATGAATGTTGAATCCCGTATCAACGAGCGCCTTAAAGTTGGTTTTAGAATGAACGGACGGATTGAGAAACGAGAAAATCCGGGAGTTCCAGGTGGCGACGACTATTGGCTACCTCGCTTCGCGGTACTTAGGAACCTGCCTACCAGAGGACCATACGCCAACGATAATCCGCTATATCCGCAACGTCCGGGAGATGACGTACAAACAAATTTCGCAGTTTTAAACTATGAAAATTCAGGCCGAATGGTTGAAACCTGGCGTAATATTCAATTGCAAGCGAATGCTGAATACGAAATCATGCCCGGGTTAAAGGCGAAAATGCTGGGGGGATATTACTTTGCAGCCCGTAAGTTTGATAACCAGGAGTTTACTTACAATCTTTATCGTTATGATCCAAATTCTGATACATATCCGGTAGATTATACGATGTCAGATCCTTATCGAGAACGGATTTACGGACAGGTTGAAGAGATTACGTCTAATATCCAGTTAGCCTATGACAAAACCTTTGGTGGACATAGCGTCAATGCTATTTTAGGGATGGAAACTATCCAGCGCAGTGATCCTGAAGGTAGAATTGTTAGCAGGCCTACGTCCAATAATTTAAATCTTATAGGTTTTGATGAGTTTAGGTCATTCGACGATCGTGGTAATAACACGCAGGCACGGATCGGATGGATGGGCCGCTTTAATTACAACTACGAAGGTAAATACTTGTTGGAATTATCAGGTAGATATGATGGTTCCTGGAAATACCCACCGAGCGACCGCTGGGGTTTCTTTCCTTCTGCCTCGGTTGGTTGGCGTATTTCGGAAGAAAAATTCTGGAAGGATAATAGTATACATAACTTGATTGACAATTTAAAAATTAGGGGTTCTTATGGTTTGGTAGGCGATGATAATGTGGACGGCTATAATGCTTTTGACTATTTACCGGGTTATGACTATCGGAATGGGGCGTCAGTAATAGACGGAGAGTATGTAATTGGTACTAAACCTAGAGGGCTTCCTGTTACTACTTTATCCTGGACAAAATCAACCATACTAGATGTTGGGTTGGATATATCCATGTTGAAAAGTCGCTTAACTGGCGAACTTTCCTTCTTCCATCGAAAGCGAGATGGCTTACCAGCAGCACGTTACGACGTCTTGCTGCCATCAGAACTAGGTTTTCTGTTACCGAAAGAAAACCTAAACTCCGATGTCAATAAAGGTTTTGATGCAGCTATTCGCTGGGCGGATAATATCAATGAACTCAATTATAGTATTGGTGGAAATGTTACCTATGCACGCTTCTACGATTGGCATCAATATGATAACCGACGTAGCAATTCATGGGATGAGTATCGAAATAGCATCTATCAGCGTTTTGGTTATATCAATTGGGGTCTAGAAGCCATTGGTCAGTTCCAAAGTTGGGAAGAAATTGCTAATTATCCTATTGATAACGATCAGCGAGGAAACACGACGTTAATGCCGGGAGATATCAAATACAAGGATATTAATGGTGATGGGGTGATTAATGATATGGATCAACGACCCATTGGTTATCGAGAGGATGCAACACCTATCTTAAATTTTGGGTTAAATTTTGCCTTCAATTATAAAAGTTTTGATCTGGCGTTTGACTTTTCCGGTACGGCACTTTCGTCTTGGTACCAACGGTATGAGCAAGCGGTACCTTTTCAAAATAATGGCAATAATCCACAGTTTTTATTTGACGATGCATGGCATTTGGCTGATGTATGGGATCCAAATAGTGAAATTATTCCAGGAAAGTTCCCCATGGCACGTTTAAATCAACAGGACCATAGCAATTATTGGAACAGTACCTTTTGGAAACGAAATGTGACCTATGTTAAATTACGTAATTTGGAATTCGGGTACAGTTTACCTAAAGAATGGCTAAATAAAGCAAAAATTTCAAGTGTTAGGGTATATGTTTCTGGACAAAATTTATTCGCAATAAGTAATGTACAAGGAGTAGATCCAGAGCAACAGGATCAGAATGGCTTGGGATTTCCTACCATGCGTATGTATAATTTGGGTTTAAACCTTCAATTCTAATAAAATGAATAGAAAAACTTTTTATATAGCGGCATTGACTTGTACCCTATTGGTTAATGGATGCAGCAACTTTTTAGAGCAAAAGCCGGATACCATATTGCCTGGTGATGAAGTTTATGAAGATCCAAATCTGATTAAATCGGTATTGGCTAATTTTTATGAGCGTTTGAGTCGCGGGTTAAAACCGAATACGACCGATCAATATTATGATTGGGGGCAGCGAGCGGGGGGAGACCTCTATAATTATACGACGATCGATGAAGCAATCAAATACGATTTTGATCAGGTAAATTCTTTTGATCGCAATCGTTGGCGAGTATACGATTATGAAATCGTTAGAAATATTAATCAGTTTTTACAAGGCTTAAACGAAACAACCGTTCTTTCTGAAACTGAAAAGGCCCCACTAATAGGTGAGGCCCGTTTGATTCGCGCCTGGTATTATTTTAATATGTGTCGTAGCTTAGGTGGGATGCCTTTGGTAGGCGATGAAGTGTTTGATTATCAGCCAGGTGATGATGTTTCCGCTCTGCAAATTCCCCGCGCCACCGAGGCTGAAACCTATGATTATATTATTAATGAATGCCATACGATTGCTGGTCTTATGAGTGATCAAAGGACTACCAATTCTGCACGAGCTAATAAGTGGACCGCGAAGATGTTAGAAGCGCGAGCAGCGCTATATGCTGCGTCGCTAGCGAAGTATAATAGCCAAATGGCCTCACCGATCCAGACTACTGGAAGAGAAGTTGGTATTGAGGCAAGCCAGTCGAATTCCTACTATCAGCAGGCCTTAGATGCCGCCACGGAGGTGATTGAACAGAGTCCGTATGTTTTACAAGACAAGCACCCGGATGATAAGGCCCGAAATTTTTACGAAGCGGTTTCCATCAAGGACGGTAATACGGAAGTCATTTGGGCAAGGGATTATATCTTTCCTGGCCAAACACATGGTTTCACCACGGGTAATCTTCCTGCCTCTTTAGCACAAGATGCAAATACCAGTTATTTATCCGTGTTGTTAAATCTAGTCGAAGAATTTGAACCTATTAATACGGAAACGCCCGGAGTAGGAAGCAAATTTGATGTCGGTGCACTAAACGGTACACCGAAGTTTTTTGAAACTGTAAATGAACTTTTTCAACAGCGGGATCCCCGTTTAGGCGGTACTGTTATATTTCCAGGCGCCCTCTTTGGTAGTTCAGAAGTAATATATCAAGCGGGTCAATTAAATTTAGAAAATGGGCAGTGGGTTAAACGTGAAGGTGCGGCAAACAGTCATGATGCACAAGGGAATTTAATTACGTCGGTCAATGGTCCTGTTTTTAATTCGGCGTTGCGCTTGGTAAACAAAACAGGTTTTGGTATCCGAAAGTTTTTGGATGAAACCCCTGGTGCTGGGACAATAGGAAGAGGTTCGGAAGTATGGGAGCCCCGCTTCAGAATAGCGGAGGCTTATCTAATTGCCGCAGAAGCTGCCTTCGAATTAAATGGTGGTAGTAATGCGGTGGCTTTGGCTAATATTAATGCAGTACGTGCACGCGCCGGAGTACAGCCGTTAACTATGTTGACTTTCGAGAATATTGTTCATGAAAGAAGAGTGGAGTTTGCATTTGAAGATCACCGTTATTGGGATATGCTACGTTGGCGTCGGGCCCATTTGACTTGGACGGGTGAACAACGGAATGAAAAGGCCGGTAGGAGAGGCTTGTGGGCTTATCGCGTCGTTGCACCTGGTAGTTCAGAAAATGGTAAATGGGCTTTCGAAGAGAAAAACATGAATTTTATTTATCCCAATCCTTTGTATTTCGAACTACGTCATTATTATAGCGAGCTAGATAATAGTTGGCTTAATAATAATCCAAAATTAGTGAGAAACCCTTACCAATAGCTTAATTGTTAGATATTATGAAAAAGTATAGTATATATTGCTTATTAATCTTTGTGACGCTTGTCTCTAGCTGTGGAAAAGATAATTACGAAGAGCCAACTTCCACTCTGACTGGTCGCATCGTTTATCAGGGAGAACCTCTTCAATTAAAGGGAAGTAATCAAAGTGTCAGAATACAGTTATTTCAGGAGGGTTACGACTTTCGAAGCCCTTTGGATGTTTTTGTCGGCCAAGATGGTAGTTTTTCTGCGAAATTATTTGACGGACATTATAAATTGGTTACGCGGGACGGTAACGGTCCGTGGCTCAATACACGTGATACCACAGAGGTCGAATTGAGAGGAAGTACTTCTGTAGATTTAGAAGTAACTCCTTACTTTACAATTTCGAATCCGTCGATCTCCTTGAATGGCAGTGTGATGAATACTTCTTTTACAATTAATCAGATAGTTGACGCATCACAAATCGATCGGGTGATATTGCTGCTAAATACAACTACATTTGTAGATGAAGTATCAAACATTGTACGTTCGGAATTTTCCGGAGATGACGTTCGAGTAGGCGAAATGGCTTTAGATGTCGATTTTTCTGACAATGCTAAAGCGGTTAATGCAAAAGCTTTATTTGGTCGGATTTGTGTTTGGCCCAGTGGATCAGATCAAGGTATTTTTTCGGAAGTAGTTCGTTTAAAATAGCCTGACTTATGATGGAATCGACAACTTTTATGCGCAACATTTTATTTTCATTCATCATTGCCTTTGTCTCTTGCAAAGCATCATCTCGGGAAGAAGTTAGCAATGTAGATAGGCCTGATACAACAGCTAGTAATGTGAGCTACCTCTCCAACCGAAAGCCTTTGCGATCTTCTTATTTCGTCAAACTTCCTGTTGGCTCCATACAACCGAAAGGCTGGTTGCGGAAATATTTGGAATTGCAGCGCGATGGTTTAACGGGGCATCTTGGCGAGATCAGTGCTTGGCTGGCCAAGAAAAACAATGCCTGGCTGAGTAAGGATGGAAGTGGTGATCATGGTTGGGAAGAGGTTCCCTATTGGTTGAAAGGTTATGCAAATCTGGGTTATATCTTAAAGGACGATCGAATTATAGAAGAGGCAAAAGTATGGCTTAACGCCGCGTTGGAAAGTCAACGGGAAGATGGTTACTTCGGACCGCTCGTTTTGAAAGAGGGTAAACCGGATCTTTGGGGCAATATGATCATGCTTTGGTGCTTACAGTCCTACTATGAATATAGTAAGGATGAGCGCGTATTATCTTTTATGGAAAAATATTTCGCCTGGCAGCGTCAACTTCCGGAAGATAAATTACTGAAGGATTATTGGGAAAATAGCCGAGGAGGTGACAATCTGTATAGTATCTATTGGCTTTATAATCGAACACAAGGTAAGGAATGGCTTTTGGATTTGGCCAAGAAAATTCACCGCAATACAGCCGATTGGAAACAACAGAATAACCTCCCAAATTGGCATAACGTCAATATTGCGCAATGCTTCCGCGAGCCTGCTACATATTATTTACAAACAGGTGATCCAAGCGATCTGAAAGCAAGCTATCGTAATTTCGATATCATTCGGGAACGTTTCGGAAATGTACCGGGGGGCATGTTTGGCGCCGATGAAAATGCAAGAGTAGGTTACACCGACCCGCGGCAAGGGGTGGAAACTTGCGGTATGGTGGAGCAAATGGCTTCAGATGAAATATTAATGGGAATAACGGGTGATCCCTTTTGGGCCGATCATACGGAAGAAGTTGCTTTCAATACCTATCCCGCAGCGGTCATGCCTGATTTTAAGGCACTGCGTTATATCACGAGTCCCAACATGTCTGTGAGCGATAGTAAAAATCATCATCCCGGCATTGATAATACCGGCCCCTTTTTAATGATGAACCCTTTTAGTTCGAGATGTTGTCAACATAACCACGCACAAGGATGGCCATATTATGCAGAACATGTTTTTATGGCGACCCCGGATAATGGCTTGGCTGCTTTGCTTTTTGCTGAAGCCATTGTAACGGCAAAAGTAGCAGATGGGCAAGAAGTCAGCATCGAATCTGCCGGGCACTATCCTTTTGATGATCAGGTTTCATTTACCGTGCATACGGTAGATGCCGTACGCTTCCCTTATTATATACGGATCCCCAATTGGTGTGATCAAGCAAATGTATCGATAAATGGAAAACCAGTAGAACAAACGTTTCAAGCGGGCTCTTACGTCAAGATCGACAGAACATGGAAGGAAGGTGATCAGGTAACTTTACAATTGCCTATGCCACTTGTCATTAAAAAATGGGAAAAGAATAAGGGAAGTATCAGTATTAATAGAGGACCGCTCACTTATTCACTCAAGATCCAGGAGCGTTATATCAAAAAAGATAGCAAAGCTTCAGCCATTGGCGATTCTAAGTGGCAAGCGAGTGCCGATCCTGAAAAGTGGCCTTCCTTTGAGATCATACCCGCATCATCATGGAATTATGGTCTCTTGTATAATGGCCAAAAGCCGGAAGATCTTATTGAGGTGATACAAAAAGAATGGCCACAGGATAACTTCCCCTTTACGCCCGAAAGTGTACCGGTACGGCTAAAAGTCAAGGGTAAACAAATTCCTGATTGGAAAATCGATCAATATGGGTTAACGGATGTATTGCCAGCCAGTCCGGTACAGGTGAATACGAAGGCAGAAGAGCTAGAACTTATACCCATGGGGGCAGCAAGATTGCGGATTAGTGCTTTTCCGGTGATTAGGTATTAGTTTTAAGGGATTAGCTAACAGCTAACAATGGATATACTAAAACAAACAATACAATAGAAGATGAAAAAAAACACCATGTTTAGTGCGCTGATGATTAGCTTAGGCTTCCTATTAAGTTGTGGAAGCGGTGCAGATAAGCAGGCATCAACGGAAATGGAACAAAGTTTAAGGGCTCCCGCTTATCCCTTAATCACGCACGATCCCTATTTCAGCATCTGGTCTTTTGGAGATACCTTAAATGCCCAGTCTACCAAACATTGGACGGGCGAAGATCAGCCACTTATTGCACTTGCGCAAGTGGACGGGAAAGTATACCAATTGGCAAGTAATGCGATTTCGCTGTTGGAAGATGTAGTGCCGACTGCTCAGAAGAAACCTTATGACGTACGCTATACGTATGACAATCCCGGAAATGGCTGGGAAGCAGCAGAATTTAGCGATCAATCATGGAAAACAGGAATGGCACCTTTTGGCGATAATTCGGTAGATAACCCCATGAAGTCAGCATCGCGCTACGATAAGGAGATTTGGTATAGAAGAACGTTTACCTTAGATGAGATCCCCAATGATCCGAAATTACTGATCAGTCACGATGATGCGGTACAAGTTTTTATTAATGGTGTATTGGCTTATGAAGATCCGAATTTTATACTCGATTACGGTCAAAGGGATTTAACTGCCGAGGGTATACAAGCACTTAGAAAGGGAGAGAATATCCTGTCCGTACACTGCCGCAATGATCGTGGTGGTGCTTTCATTGATGTGGGGTTGGTACAGGAGAAGAGATTGTTGGATACCGAATTAGCTAAACAAACAGCGGTACATTTGACGGCAACGCAAACGGCCTACTCCTTCGATGCAGGAGGGGTTGCTATCGATCTGACTTTTACTTCACCTTTATTGATGGATCAATTGGAGGTATTGGCGAGACCGGCCTCGTACCTTACTTTTAAATCAGCATCCAAGGACGGTAAAGCCCACGATGTAAAGATCTGGTTCGCACTCTCGGGAAAAGTAAGCGCTGACAAAGCCAATCAAGAAGTAAAAGTAGCGACGGAGGATCATGATCAATTATTGATACAATCCGTTGGAACCACAAGTCAGCAATTATTGGGAAAAAAAGGGGATAATGTTCGAATCGATTGGGGAAAGGCCTATATCGCGGCCACAAAAAAGGAGTCTATTAGCACAACACCAAACACCTTGCAAGATTTTGTTGCACATATAGCGCAACAAGGGGGCGCTTCGTCAGCAAAGGTCGGTTATGCCGCTGATATACTCATGGGGGTTGAGATGACTTTGGGTAAAGTGTCAGACGCAGTTTCAGAGCATTTAGTAATCGCTTATGACGACGAATATTCAGTACAATATTTTGGTAAAAATCTGCGTCCATGGTGGCGACGGGATAATAAGACAGGTGCACTTGATATGATTCAAGCAGCGGAGAAAGATTACGATCGCTTAATGCAGGCATGCCAATCTTTTGATAAAAAGCTGTCGGCTGATGCCAAAAGTGCCGGGGGGCAGCATTATGCTGATCTATGCAACTTGGCTTATCGGCAAGCAATTGCTGCTCACAAGGTGGTGGCCAATACCAACGGCGAATTACTATTCTTCTCCAAAGAAAACTTTTCGAATGGTTCTATTGGAACTGTGGATGTTACCTATCCATCTGCACCACTTTTTATTTTGTATAATACGGAACTTGCGAAAGGTTTGCTGCGTTTTATTTTTGAATATTCGGAAAGTGGGAGATGGAAGAAACCTTTTCCCTCACATGATGTAGGTACTTACCCGCTGGCTAACGGTCAAACCTACGGTGAAGATATGCCAGTAGAAGAAGCGGGGAATATGATTACATTAACTGCAGCTATTGCGGTAAGAGATGGTAATGCGCATTTTGCGGAGAAACATTGGGAAACATTGACGACATGGACTGATTTCTTGAAAAAAGAAGGCCTTGATCCAGCGAATCAGCTATGTACAGATGATTTTGCAGGACACTTGGCGCGAAACGCCAATTTATCTGTGAAGGCTATAATGGGAATCGCTTCTTATGCGAAACTAGCCGAAATGTTGAAAAAAGAAGCGGTAGCAAAGGAGCATTTCGATTTGGCAAGACAAATGGCTGCCGAATGGATGAAGCTTGCCGCTAATGGCGACCATTATACCCTAGCTTTCGGCCAAAAGGATACCTGGAGCCAAAAATACAACTTGATATGGGATAAGCTGTTGAAGTTGAATATTTTTCCCAAAGAGGTGGTTGAAAAAGAAATTGCGTTTTACAAAACCAAACAACAGACTTACGGTTTACCTTTGGATAGTAGAAAGACCTATAGCAAATCGGATTGGATTTTATGGACTGCTACACTCGCCGATGATGCCGATTTCGAGACATTTGTAAACCCGGTTTGGAAATTTGCCAACGAAACCCCCGATCGCATTCCGTTAAGCGACTGGCATGAAACTACGGATGGAAAATCGGTCGGTTTCCGTGCCCGCTCAGTCGTTGGTGGTTATTTTGTGAAAATGTTGGAGAAGGAAATGGCTAAATAGTTGCGTAGTTAACGAGTTGGGTAGCAGAAATGTATTGACAACGGTAGCCGAAATCGATATTGCATGCTGAAGTCAACGAACAGCTAAGACTGCATGTCTAATGCCTATTTTGAGACAATATAAAGAAAAATTGACACAGCACTTGTTGGTTTATCGTACGATAATCGTTTCCTTTGATTGGAAGATTTTTTATCAAGCGATAAACCAATTAGCAAATCGATATGAAGCTATCAACACTTTTAGGAATTTCATTAATTATTTCCACGAGCTGGCTCATAAGCTGTTCTTCGACCGTTAATAAAGGTGGGGATCAGCAAGCAGTGGAAGCAACGTCAACACGTTGGTCGGCCGAAGAGGCGAATAAATGGTATGAAGAACAACCGTGGCTTGTAGGCTGCAATTTTAGTCCGAGTACGGCTATTAATCAACTGGAGATGTGGCAGAGCGACAGCTTTGATACACTAACAATTAACAAAGAGCTTGGATGGGCAGCCGATTTGGGCTTTAATACCGTTCGCGTATACCTTCATGATCTCGTTTATGAGCAAGATAGTGCCGCTTTTTTGAAGCGCATGGACACCTTTTTAACGATTGCAGACAAACATCGTATCAAACCCTTATTTGTTTTCTTCGATTCATGCTGGGATCCTTTCCCTCAGTTGGGAAAGCAGCGGGAGCCAAAACCGCATGTTCATAATTCGGGCTGGGTTCAAAGTCCGGGGTCAGAAAAATTAAAGGATAGTACACAATATCCTAAACTAGAACGTTATATCAAAGGTGTAGTGGCCCATTTCGCACAAGATAAACGTATTTTGGGCTGGGATCTTTGGAACGAACCCAATAATCCGAACAAAAGCTCTTACGGCAAAGTGGAATTAGCGGATAAGGACAGCTATGTTTACAATTTGCTTAAGAAAACGTTTGATTGGGCACGTGCCAGTCAACCAAGTCAACCCCTAACTTCCGGCTTATGGGATGGGGGTGATTGGTCTGATTCTACTGCTTTGACACCGATACAACGCTTGCAATTGGCGGCTTCGGATATTATTACTTTTCATAATTACGAAGATCCTACATCCTTTGAAACACGTATTAAGCAATTGCAGGGATATGGGCGTCCGCTATTATGTACGGAATATATGGCTAGACCGAACCAAAGCACCTTTGAAGGCAGTTTACCCATTGCAAAGAAGTATAAAGTGGGGGCCTACAACTGGGGCTTTGTAGATGGAAAAACGCAGACTATTTACGCGTGGGATAGTTGGTCTAAGTCGTATGACGCACCACCGAAAGTATGGTTTCATGATATCTTGAGAAAAGACGGCACTCCTTATAATAAGGAAGAGGTTGCCTTGATTCAATCGCTTACCGAGACAACGAATTAATATTTTTATTTTACATATAAACGAACGCATGACACGTAACTTGATTTTTGGATCCTTACTTTTTATTAGTTCACAACTAGCTGTTGCACAAGACGCAAATTGGAAACCGGTTGGGGATAAAATTATGTCGCCTTGGGCTGAGAAAGTAAATCCGAAAGAAACGCTTCAAGAATATCCAAGACCACAACTGGTACGCAAAAGCTGGCAAAACCTGAACGGCCTTTGGCAATATGCCATAACCTCAAAAACGGAGCAAAATATTCCAGGCAATTTCCAGGGAGAAATTCTCGTACCTTTTGCTGTTGAGTCTGCCCTATCGGGGGTAGGAAAAACCGTAGGCAAAGATCAGGCCTTATGGTATAAGAATACCATTAAACTGGAAACAGTCAATAGTAAGGAAGATGTCTTGTTACATTTTGGGGCCGTTGATTGGCAATGCGATGTCTATATTAATGGTCAGCAGGTAGGTAGCCATCAAGGAGGTTTTGATCCATTTTATTTTAATATCAGCAAATACCTTAAAAAAGGGAAGACACAAGAAATAGCGATTCGTGTTTGGGATCCTACCGATGAAGGACCTCAACCTCGTGGAAAGCAAGTGAATAAACCCGAGGGAATCTGGTATACACCAGTTACGGGTATATGGCAAACCGTTTGGCTGGAAAATGTACCAAAAACATATGTGGCTAGTACAAAACAAACACCGGATGTGGATAATAAATCACTGAAGTTTTATGCACAGGTAGAAGGAAGTCAAAGTGGTGATCAAGTTAAAGTCGTGGCACTGGATGGCGAGAAAGTTTTGCATGAGGAGACAGTCACCGCTGGATCGGAAGCAACTTTGACCTTATCGGACGCTCAACACTGGTCGCCATCCAACCCGAAACTTTATAATTTACAGGTATCGGTTCTTCGGAAAGGAAAAGTGGTGGACAAAGTGACCAGCTATTTTGCCATGCGAAAAATATCAATGGCAAAAGATAACAAGGGGATTCAGCGATTGATGTTAAATAATGAATTTGTATTTCAATACGGTCCACTCGACCAAGGTTGGTGGCCAGATGGCTTGTATACCGCTCCAACAGATGAAGCTTTGCTGTTTGATATTATAAAAACCAAAGAGATGGGTTTCAATATGATTCGTAAGCATATCAAGGTGGAGCCTGCGCGTTGGTATCGTTATTGCGATAGTGTTGGTCTATTGGTGTGGCAGGATATGCCGAGCGGTGATTTGGGGGGGAATCGTTGGGATAATCACCCCGGACAGCTTTCAGGACATAATTTAGATAAAGAACGTTCTACAGAATCTGAGGCCTATCATCGAAAAGAATGGAAGTCGATTATGGATGTATTGCACAACTTTCCAAGTATCGTTGTGTGGGTTCCTTTCAACGAAGCTTGGGGGCAATTTAAAACAAAGGAAATTACCGAATGGACGATGCAATACGATCCGTCACGTTTAGTGAACAGCGCCAGTGGCGGAAATTTCCTAAAAACAGGTCATATATTGGATATTCACAACTATCCGGATCCATCTATTCCTGATCCTGCTTTGTTTGGCGAAAAACAAGTCCTGGTATTAGGTGAATTTGGTGGCTTGGGCTTACCGATTGAGGGTCATACCTGGCAGCAAAAGAACAACTGGGGGTACCAAAGCTTCAAGAATAAGGATGAACTGTTAAAACGTTATACGAAGTTGGTTGAAGACTTAAAACAGCTCATTCCTTTAGGGCTTTCCGCGGGCGTATACACCCAGACAACCGATGTAGAAGTGGAAACAAATGGAATGATGACCTATGATCGCGAGGTAATTAAAATCCCTGAAACACAATTGAATCAGCTGCATCAGTCTCTGTACCAGAAAACGATAGACTAAAGTGATTCGCTTAAAAAAAGCGATCATAGAAGATGGGAAGAGATGGACCACTTAATAAAAGATGAATATGAAGATAAAACCTTATGTATATTGCCTGTTGGCTTGTACGGCACTTGCCTGCAATAATCCTTCGAATGAGCAAAAAAGCGACAAAGCAAATCTAGGTGATACGACAGCTGTAAGTAATACGGCGGCATTCGGTGGTCAGATAGACGGAAAAGAAGTGAAGCTTTACACGATCAATAATGGAAAAGGCTTGACCGCGACCCTAACAAATTACGGAGGAAGAGTGGTCAGTTTAACCGTGCCGGATAAAGAAAGCAAACCTGTCGACGTTGTTTTAGGTTTTGCAACCGCTGCGCAATACAAAGCTTCTTCTGAGCCATATTACGGCGCTACCATCGGCCGTGTAGGCAACCGGATAGCGAAAGGGAAATTTGAGTTGGATGGAAAAAACTATAGCATCTTCACGAATAATGGGCAGAATACCCTGCACGGAGGGAAAAAAGGATTTCAAGATGTCGTATGGGAAGGGGAGCAGCTAAATGATTCCACGTTGGTTTTACGTTATCGATCGCCCGATGGAGAGGAAAATTTCCCTGGAAATTTAGCGGTTAAAGTTACATATACCGCAACGGCAAACAATGGTTTGCGCTTTGATTACGAGGCAACAACCGATAAGAGAACACCGGTTAACTTGACAAATCACGCCTTTTTTAACCTGAATGGAGAAGGTTCCGGCACGATTAACAATCACCTTTTACGGGTAAATGCTAATCGATATACACCCGTGGATAGCACCTTGATTCCATTGGGAAATCTAGCTTCGGTTAAGAATACACCTTTTGATTTTACCACGGCGCAAACCATTGGCAGCAGGGTAGACCAGGACAATGAACAATTGAAGTTCGGAGGCGGATACGATCATAACTTTGTATTGAATAAGGGTAAGACCTATGGCTTAGCTGCAACCGTTACGGGCGATCGAAGCGGTATTAAAATGCAGATTTTTACCGATCAACCTGGATTGCAATTTTATGGCGGTAATTTTATGAAGGGAGAAAATGTTTTGAAAAGTGGTGTCAAAGACGACTATCGTACGTCGATTGCGCTGGAGACACAGCATTTTCCGGATGCAGTAAATCAGACCGGTTTTCCATCTATCATCTTGGATCCGGGCAAAGTCTATAAAACAACTTCGGAATATATCTTTTCTGTCGTTAAATAAGTGAATATGTATAGGTTTTTGAGCCTCTATTTCTTTTGTATTGCTTTCGATTGTGCTGCTCAGCAGCATAAACAGTATAAAAACCCGGTCTTTGAACCTGTATTAGCGGATCCGTCCGTAATAAGGGATCCAAAAACCGGGTTCTTTTATGCTTTTGGTACTGCCGACGATTGGGGTGACGGTGCAGGACAGCGATGGGTACCCATGTTGCAGTCGGCGAATTTGACCGAATGGCATTATGTGAAAAATGCTTTAAAGCAAAAGCCGCAATGGAAGAAAGCGGGCGGTATTTGGGCACCTGATGTTAACCTTGTCAATGGAAAATACTATATGTATTACGCCTTTTCTACCTGGGGAGACCCGAATCCCGGTATTGGTTTGGCCATTGCCGATTCATTGAACGGTGATTTCATTGATCAAGGGAAAGTCTTGCTCAGTGCTGAAGTCAATGTCCCCAATTCCATTGACCCTTGTTTTTTCGAAGATGAAGGCAAGAAGTACCTTTTTTGGGGAAGCTTCAGCGATTTACCAACCCAAGGAACTTATGCTATTGAACTCAGTGCGGATGGTCGAACGGTTGCGGATATCAATAAAAAAATAAAGATTGCAGCAGGAGATTGGGAAGCGGTTATGATTCATAAACGAGGCGGTTATTACTATTTCTTTGGCTCGAAAGGATCTTGCTGTGAAGGATTGAACAGCAAATACCACGTACTGGTAGGAAGATCAAAACAGCTACTGGGACCGTATTTAGATAAGGAAGGGCATCCTATTACTGAACGAACACGTGGTACTTTGCTAATACAAGGAAATGATCGGTTTGTAGGAACCGGACATAATGCAAGGGTTATAACCGATGATAATGGGCAGGACTGGTTTTTATACCATGGCTTTGATGCCCGAAAAGGCAAGTTAAATAATGGTACCGATCGTAGGATTCTGTTGATGGATCCTTTATTTTGGAAGGATGGCTGGCCTGAGATAGCAGGACAAGGGGCTACTGCTACACTACAGAAGGCGCCGGTATTTAACTAATTTTTATATACTACTACTTTTTATATACTACTACTTAACGTATAAAAATCTAAAGGAACTTGAATCCACTTGAATAAAGGGTGGCGCCGCCTTATCCTCAAATTTAAGGTCAACGAGTGCTGTTTTTCGGGGAGCAACTTGGTCGTTTTTGAAATGAGTGTGGAGCACATAGTGTAAATTGCCCTGCTGATCTTGAATGATATCGCCATGCCCCGTACCTGCTTCACCCACTAATTGCTTATTTATAATTGGATTGCCAGGGTGTTTTACCCATGGCCCCAAGGGATGTGATGACGTAGCATAGCCAACAGCATAATCCGGATTGCGGAAATCATTCGCTGAGTAAAGGAGGTAATATAGCTGGCCATGTTTGATGACAGTGGGACCTTCCGTAACAGGCCAGCTGGCCTTAGCCGTATTTTCCCATGGTTCATCAGCATGAATACAGGCTTTGACACTTCCTTCTATAATATGATCCAAATCAGATGATAATGCGGCACCGTAAATTCGATTCCCGTCTTGCAGGCCTACGAAATAGATATAGGGTTTACCATCATCAAAGAATACAAAGGGATCAATTTGTTTCGTGGATCCGTTTAGCGCTTGTTTTGCACGCTGTTTAAAAGGGCCTAATGGACTGTCGCTGCTGGCGATGGCAATTTGTTCATTAGCCGTGTAGGCCATATAAAAAAGATTCTTGTATTTAAAAACTTGAGGTGCCCAAAATCCTTCGGTACCGAATGAATTATCCTTATGCAAGGCATAACCATTAGCTGCTTTACCAACCGGGCCTTCCCAATTTTTCAGGTCCGTTGAACGATAAACTTGAAAACCGTCGGACGCTCCCGTACCGTATAAATAATAAATACCATCATCGTAGAAAATGCTCGGATCGGCAAGCGTCAGCGATTTTGTATCAGTTATTTCCTCCACACGTGGCCATCCATTCTGATAGCGAATCCGTTTAATAAGCGCGACACGACCATAGCCATCGGGTTTGCCTGTTTTCGTATTAATGGGGATTGCGTGGTAGGCAATAAAAATATGACCCTTCGGATCACGGAAAATGGAATTATGCCCTGGTGCTAACCATAAACTGTCCTTTTCGAGCAAAACACTGTTATTTGAGTGATTGTAAGAACCCAGTCGTTCAAACGGTCCAAAGGGCGTCTTGGAGCGAGCGATCATAACGGCATAACTGGCCTCCGGTCCACAACAATTATCGCCCGAATAATAGAGGTAATAATAGCCCTGGTGATAATCAACCCATGCACCTTCAATTAATTTACTGTATTGTTCCTCCTGTCCCGGATGCATGACATCGATGGGTTTTGAGCCTAGACTAAATTGTGACCAATCGTCTGCCATCTCTTGGACTTTAATCGCTTTATGTCCTGAACCCCAATAGAGTAATTTCTTGTTGGTATTAGGATCTATGAATGCCATGGGGTCGATATTTTCGAAACCTTTACCACATAATAAAGGTTTTCCCGAATCTTTAAATGGTCCCGCGGGATGTTTAGCGTAAGCGACCCCTAAACACTTCCCATTCCCTGACTCACCGGAATAAAAAAGTACAAACTGATCTAACATACGATCAAATAACACATGAGGAGCCCAAAAATCGCGGTCCGCCCAACTTGGTTTTTCAGGAAGTGCATCTCCCAAAAGCGTCCAGCTTTGAAGATCTTTGGAACGGGCTACCTGGATATGGGCCAGTTTGTCGCCGATACGGCTATTTGTTGCGTAAGCATAATAAAATCCCTCGGCGTAAATAATAGTGGGATCAGGGAAATCTTTATCGATTATCGGATTCTTGATCGCCTGTCCAAAGGAGTAAGTGATGGATAAAGACAAGATGATCGAAAGAATAAAACACTTCATGGCATAATTGGTTGTTCAATCCCAAATTACGTAAAATAGCATAATAAAAAGCTCATCCTATTGTATCAAACTTTCGCCAAATTATCTTTTGGCTCAATATTCCGCTCTGGGAAATCGGGCGACTTCATCTATGTTAAAAGCGATTTCCCTAATATTCCACCTAGGCCATGCAGTGATAAAAGCTTGTTGATACAATTTAAGAAGAGTTGCTACTGACAAGCATATTAATAGTTAATCAATTATTGATTCAATAGAATATAAATCGAATTTCATTGGGCTATATCCGAATAAAGTCCGAATAAGGTCCGAACAAAATCCGAATAAAACCCTATATTATAAATAATTGAATATAGCGTCATTCATACTAAAAATCAGATGCGATCTTGTTCGAAATGAAAAGAAATACTAAGTTTGAATAAGCCATGATAAAAAAACTAATCACTGTATTCCTGTTTTGCTTATGCGTAAAACAACTTTATTGTCAGCCCTATTATTTCAAGCATTATCAAGTTGAAAATGGGCTTTCGAATAATGCGGTCATTTGTAGCATGCAGGACAGTAAAGGATTTATGTGGTTCGGTACGCGGGATGGTCTCAATCGTTTTGATGGTTATACCTTCAAAGTTTTCAACCATAATCCCCAAGATTCACTCAGCTTGGGGAATAATTTTGTACATAGTTTGTTTGAGGATCGTATTGGGAACATCTGGGTCGGAACCGATCTGGGTATTTATATCTATGATCCACTGACCGAAAAATTTAATCACTTCATTCACCATCAAGATGCGGCCATTGCGCATATTCAAGCGGATAAGAAAGGTAACATATGGTATACTGCTTTTTCGTCGTTGGTATGCTATAATACCTCGTCTGGGGGCATTAGAAACTTCGGAAAACTAGGTATGAGTTCTGTAGACGCCGTATCGTTAAGTCAAAAGGGAGTCTGGGTCGGTTCTAGCAACGGCGAAATTAAATTGCTCGATCCTGCATCGGGAAGTACAAAAAGCTTCGAAGTCTTCGAAAAAAAGACTTCGATCGGTTCGCGACCGGTTACCTGCCTTTTATGGGACGATGGCGCCGAACGCTTGTGGATCGGTACAGCAAAGCAAGGGATAAAACTATTACATCCAAATGAGGGAACTTATCAGGATTTGTTGGGAAAAAGCGAAGATCAATTGCCTATCTACGTGCATGATATCAAAAAAACAGATCGGGGGCAATACATGGTTGCTACCGAGTTGGGGGTATTTATCTATGAAGATCAATATAAAAGATTTGTGCATTTAAAAAAGGAGGATAATAATCAATGGTCTATTAGCGATAATGCGGTTTATACCATTTGTCGTGATGCAGAGGGAGGGATCTGGATTGGATCTTGGTTCGGTGGGGTTAGTTACTATCACAAACAACATACCTTTTTTGAGAAATTCTTCCCTCAAAAAGGAGAGAATAGTCTTATAGGAAGCGCAGTTCGTGAGATAACAGCGGACGATTATGGTAATTTATGGATCGGAACTGAAAATGGAGGATTAAATAAATTATCACTGGTAAACGGACGCTTTGAGCATTTTTCAGTTGAAGGTAAGCGTCAAACTTTGTCTTCTTCCAATATCCATGGTTTATTAGCAACCGGAGATACCTTATGGGTAGGCACCTTTCATCAAGGTTTAAACCTGATGCGGATCTCTACAGGAGAAGTTTTCAGGCAGTATACCGCTTCGGAAGAACCTTTTCAATTGGGAAGTAATTTTATATATACGATGTTACGCGTCCGTTCCGGTGAGGTATTATTAGCGACAGATCGAGGGATTTATCAATACCTGTTTGAAAAGGATGGTTTTCAGCTCATGCGCAATTTTCCCTCAAATATTTTTTATACATCGCTTTTTGAGGATCAAGATGGTACCGTTTGGGCAGGCTCCTGGCGAGATGGTTTATACTATTATAATCCAAAAACAGGTCGAAAAGGTCGGTACAGTCATCAACCCGGCAAGGTGTCAACCTTGACGAGTAATCGCGTGACTTACATTACCGAAACAAAGGATCGGCGGCTCTGGGTTGCCACAGAGGAAGGGCTTTGTCGTTTAGAAAAGCTTTCAGGGGAATTCAAGCGATATCACTTCCCTAAATCTATGCAAAGCCTACTAGTGTGTACGGTACAAGAGGACGACCAGGAGAATCTTTGGATCAGCACCTCAAAAGGCTTGATCCGCTTTAACCCACGTACGAATACGAGTCGTTTTTTTGGTGTGGCAAACGGACTTTTGAGCGATCAATTTAACTATAATGCAGCGTATAAAGCGCGGAACGGGATGCTTTATTTTGGCACGGTGAAAGGCTTAATTCGCTTCAACCCGCGCCGGTTACAAGACAAATCTTTTGTGCCGCCAATTTATTTCACCGGATTTCAGGTTTATAATAAAGATCTCGCGATTGATCAAAATGGTTCGCCGCTAAAAAAATCGATCACTTTTACCGACACCATCATTTTAAGGCATAACCAATCCACTTTTAGTATTGATTTTGCTGCGCTGAGCTATCCATCACCTGAAATGACGGAGTATGTTTATCGAATGGATGGGTTGGATCCCGGCTGGACGTACCTTCAGGCTAACCGAAAGGCATACTTTACGGAACTGCCTCCGGGAGAGTATATTTTTCGGGTTAGTACCGTTAATAGCTTAGGTACGCGTATAGGAAAAGAGGCGGTCCTCGCCATTCACATTTTACCACCATTTTGGGCAAGCAAAGCAGCTTATCTTTTGTATGCTATATTCATTATTATACTGGTCTATTACCTAATAAACTCCTATCACCTTCGGTTACGGGAAAAGAACAGATTGAAATTGGAACAGCTTGCTCACAAAAAAGAAGAGGAGATGTATCGTGCAAAAATTGAATTCTTTACGCAGGTTGCTCATGAGATCAGAACTCCTTTAACACTTATAAAGGGGCCTATGGAGAAAATTATTAAGCAGGTAAATGAAGTGCCTGCCATTCGGAAGAATTTGTTAATAATGGAAAAAAATACCAACCGTTTGCTGGAATTGTCAGGGCAACTTTTAGATTTTCGAAAAACGGAGGAGCAGGCATTTGTTCTTATGTATCAGCGTCTTGAAGTGGTTCAGTTTCTGAAAGATCAGGTTGAGAGACTGGGGCCAACAGCAATGGAATTGCGAATAAAGATAAAACTGGACGTATTAAAAGAAGGGCTTTGGGTATATGTTGATGTGGAAGCATTGGATAAGATGCTAAGCAATCTGCTGAACAATGCACTCAAATATGCAATTAGTAAGATCGTTATTCGGTTACAAAAGGAAGACAGGTTTTTTCGAATTATAATTGCGAGTGATGGAGAGCAAATACCTACCCATTTACAAGAGAAGATTTTTGAACCCTTTTATCGCGTTAAAGGAAATACAAAATCTATTGGGAGTGGTTTAGGTTTGGCGTTGGCCCGATCGCTTGCAGAGATGCATCGAGGTAGTTTGATTTTGGATACAGAGAATAACGAAAACTTTAATACATTTGTATTGTCGCTACCATGTAACCAGAAGGAATCTGATCTATGATAAATACCATGCAATCCCTTACAAGTAAACCCACTTTACTATTAGTAGATGATCATCGTGAGATTCTGGATTTCTTAGCAGATGATTTGCAGGAACATTATCAGGTATTTACCGCCAATGATGGGCAAGAGGCTTTGAACTTTCTGGCGGATGAAAGTGTCCAACTTATTATTAGTGATATTATGATGCCCGTGATGGATGGTTATGCTTTATGCGAGACAGTCAAATCTACGGTTGAATATTGCCATATTCCCATTATCCTATTGACAGCGAAAAACACCTTACAATCGAAGATACAAGGATTGGAGTTTGGTGCGGATGCCTACGTTGAAAAACCATTTTCACCGGAGTATCTCCAGGTTCAAATTGCTAATTTGCTGGCTAATCGAAATAAATTGCGCGAGTATTTTGCCTCTTCCCCTTTGGTACATATTAAAACGATGGCACATTCAAAATCAGACGAATTGTTTCTGGAGAAATTGAACGATCTGATTCATCAAAAGTTGGAAAATCCAAATTTAGACGTAGAGCATTTAGCTGATTTAATGTGTATGAGTAGGCCGACTCTATACCGGAAAATTAAAGCAATTTCGAATTTAACTCCTAACGAGCTGATCAATGTAGCGCGACTTAAGCGGGCGGCTGAATTACTCGCGGAGGGTGGAATGAAAATTTATGAAATAGCTGAAATGGTAGGATATAGTTCGCAAACCCATTTTGGTAGAAATTTCCACAAACAATTCGGCGTTTCTCCTTCGGAATACGTCGAAAATTTAAAACAGCGGAATTAATGTGGTGTCACGCTAGATAACGGTTTTTATTTCCGATCACCCCCCTTCTTTGATTTCTTGTGCAGGCCTTTACACCGCTCCATGACCTTATAAATTGACACAATATGCTGAAATATTGATACGCTTCGTTTAGCATCAAGCAGTACGCAGCCCCTACCTTTGGTTATCGACGAGGAGTTCTTCGCTCCTTTAATTACTAACCAATGAAAGACGTATGCATACCATTCAATTGTTAAATGAAAAGGGCAGAGCAGTGAAATCCTTTTTTTTGCTGACTTTCTTTATTTGCTTTTCAGTTTGCCTACAGGCGCAAACAACTATTACCGGATTGGTTCGAGACGAGTCTGGAGCACCCTTAACCGCCGTGAGTGTAAAGGTTAAGAACACCAATACCGGTGTGTCAACTAATCAGGAAGGGCAATACCGTATTGAGGTGCCCAACCAAGATGCTATTTTGGTTTTTTCTTATGTCAGCTATACGACACAGGAAGTTCCTGTACAAGGTAAGGCTGAAGTGAATGTAACACTTATGCCCGAAGAAAACTCACTGGATGAGGTCGTGGTAGTGGGGTACGGTACGCAGCAGAAACGCGATTTAACGGGAGCTGTTTCGGTCGTAAAGACATCAGAACTTACCAAAAGGCAAGCAACCACTATGGGAGAAGCGCTTCAAGGCTTGGCTTCCGGTGTGAAGGTGCGTGGAGGAGGAGGGCCGGGCTCGGAGGCAAAGGTGGAAATCCGCGGGTTGAAAAACTTAAGTGGTAGCAGCCCTCTTTATGTGATTGACGGTATGATTACCACCGCTAACCGGGATTTTAATCCCAACGATATCGAGTCTGTGCAGATTCTGAAAGATGCTTCCGCCGCTGCTATTTACGGGTCACGCGCTGCTAATGGGGTTATTATCATTACAACTAAAAAAGGTGCAAAAGGGCCCATGAAAGTTGAATTTTCGGGAACAACCAGTATGCAAACAACACCGCGCTATAAATTAGCGCAAACGGAAGAATTTGCCCGCCTTAATTACATGGCCTATGATAATGCGGGCGCTGCTAGACAGGATTTGGATGTGAGTCAAAATACCGATTGGCAAAAGGCCGCATTCCGCACGGGGAATATGCAAGACTTAAATCTAACCTTTTCAGGAGGTGGAGAAAGTGGAAGTTACTTGGTTTCGGGGAATTATTTTGGAAACGAAGGAACGGTGATCAGTACTGATTTTGATCGTATTAGTTTCCGTGTGAATACGCAGGGGACAAAGGGCATTTTTAGTATTGGCGAAAACTTGGCAATTAGCAATGCTAAGTCTGATGAGATGTCCGGTAGCCCGTATGCGGATGTTGTACGGTTATTGCCTACCATCCCTATTTATAATCCGAATAATCCAGGTGGCTATGGTTATGGAGACGAAAGACGGGCCCGAACTTTTGGAAGTAATCCGGTTGCTTTGGCCGACTTAGACGATCGGTACAACGAAAACCTCCGTATCCGTGGAAATCTTTGGTCTGAGTTAAAACCCGTTGAATTTCTGAAATATCGCTTTAACCTAGGTTATGAAACCAGCAATGACCATTATGCACATTTAAGGAAAGAAGGTAACTGGTCTTTAAATCAAGATTATCAACCCTCCATTGCCGATGAAAACCGCGCGAGATTCCAATCCATACTTGTAGAAAACACACTGACATTCAACAAGGAGTTTGGAAAACACGCTGTCAATGCGGTTGTTGGACAAACCTATCAGAAGGATCTTTATGCCCGTATATCGGGTATGAAAAGAAACCTGGTGCCAGATGGCAAAGGTGGCTATTATAGTGAATTGGATCAAGGAAATGAGCCACAAGCAGGTGGGTACCGACAAGAAGCGATTATTTTATCTTATTTAGGACGTATTGAATATAATTACGACAATCGTTATTTATTGAACGGGGTTATCCGCCGTGACGGGAGTTCGCGCCTTGGGCGATCCAATCAATGGGGGAATTTCCCCTCCATATCAGGAGCTTGGAGAATTAGTAATGAAAAGTTCTTTCAGAAGAATTGGGTTAATGACTTGAAAATCAGGGCTAGTTATGGAAGACTTGGAAATAGCATTACCAGTGCCGGACAGGTCGGAAATAGCAGTGCCAATTATTGGGATTATCTCGCTGTAATCAATACATTTTCAACAATTGCGATGGGGCGAGATCAATTGATTTCTCCCGGGGCCACCCAAGTTGCGCTGGTTAACCCAAATCTGCGCTGGGAAACCTTGACACAAAAGAATTTTGGGGTCGATGCAACGGTGCTGGATAATAAAATTACCTTAACAGCTGAATATTTTATTGCCGATACAAAAGATGTATTAACGGCGATGCCGATCGCTTTAACAACAGGTCATGATGGTACACCACCTATCGCCAACGCCGCGAGCCTTAAAAACACAGGTTTTGAACTCTCTTTAGGTTATAACGAAAATAGTCGCGAGTTCAAATATTATATAAACACCAATGTTACAACACTTAGGAATAAGGTAACAAGTTTAGGTTACGGTCGAAATAACATCTTCGTCGGGAACACCGTAACACAGGTTGGTCAGCCAGCAGGAATGTGGTTTGTGTTACAAACGGATGGTCTTTTCCAATCACAAGAGGAAGTCGATGCTTACCAGAACGCAGAAGGTAGGGTCATACAACCTACTGCTAAACCCGGAGATATACGTTTCAAAGACAACAATGGGGACGGCCAGATTACAAATGACGATAAAGTGGTGGTAGGGTCTCCTTGGGCGGACGTTGAGCTCGGGATTAATTTAGGAGCATCGTATAAAAACCTTTCACTGACAATGAATTGGTTTGGGGCTTTTGGTGCAACGGTGTATAATGGTTACCACAGTTTAGTCGATCGTTTTGACGATAATTCAAATTATCGAGCGGGCATTCAGCCATGGACGCCCGAAAATCCGAATACCGATGTACCAAGGATGTTTTATGGTTCGACGCTTAGCTCACGGGGTGATACCGATAGATGGCTTGAAAGCGGTAGTTTTATGCGATTGAAATACATTAGTTTATCGTACACATTGCCCGAGACTTGGTTGAAGCGGATTGGCTTTCAGCATGGACAGGTAATCCTATCGGGACAAAATCTATTGACTTTCACCGGCTACAAGGGGCTCGATCCGGAATTTAATAATGCGAATATATACGAACGTGGGTTCGACAATTTTAGTTATCCAAACCTGAAAACGTACTCCTTGGGTTTGCAATTTGGGTTTTAATTTAAACAGGATACATTATGAAAGGCTTATATATATTGTTATCGATCTCCTTTTTAACACTTTTAGGCAGTTGTAAGAAGGACTTACTAAATATAGAAAATCCGAACACACCCACAACCGACGTGTTTTGGAAAACAGAAGATGATGCGCAGCGAGGTGTAAACTCCATTTATGCCATGTTTTATAAACCCGCTCTCTGGTCGAGATGGATCTATTTTCGATTGGATCTCACTTCGGATGAAGGATTCAGCAAGAGTCCCTGGATCGAATTAGGGGATTGGACTCGATTCCAATATGTAAATTATAATTTTGGTGAAGGAAATGTTTTTACTTGGAAAGATACTTACAAAGCTGTTTTTCGTTGCAATCAAGTGTTGGATAACGTGCCTAACATCACCTTTGCTGATGAAGCAGATAAAGACAAAATATTGGGACAAGCTAAATTTTTGAGGGCCTTGCATTATTATTATGCGGCGCTCTTGTGGGAAAATGTTCCTCTGGTACTCAAATCCTCTCAACCGGACGACTTACCCTTACAGAATACATTAGCAGAAGTTTGGGCACAGATCGAAAAGGATTTAAAAGAGTCCTTGGAAGTGTTGCCTGTTGAATGGGATGACAGCAATGTTGGACGCCCTACAAAAGGAGCTGTTAATGCTTATTTGGCAAGGGTGTACATGCAGCAACATAAGTGGGCGGAAGCGAAGCAAGCGTTGGATTACTTTTTTACCGGTGAGGGAAGTGGTAAGTACAGTTTGATAAGCAATTACCAAGATAATTTTACACACAACAACGAAAATAACAGTGAATCTGTGTTTGAGATTCAATTCTCTGACGCAAATAAAACACCCGAAGATGGCGATGGTCCAGGTCAGATGATGACCAGCCAACGTGCGCAGTTTTTTGCACCTCGAAGTATCGGATGGTCGGATGGCCAAGCTCGTTATTGGATGGTGGACGAATTTAAAAAGGAAAAAACGACACAGGGTGAACTTGATCCGCGATTGCGTTATACCTTGTTTTATCCTGATTTGGAAGCAGATTTTGGAGATAAAGTTTACGGTAGAACCTGGGCTTGGGACGCTGATGAAGCTTGGTTCCGGAAGTATGCAAGAGACTATTATCGAGAAAATGAGGATTATTATGCGCAAAATAACTTTCGGATGGTGCGCTACGCAGATATTTTATTGCTTTATGCAGAGGTTTTGAACGAGTTGGGCAGTACAAGCGAAGCGGTTAGCTATGTTGATCAGGTGCGGAGCCGTGTCGGGTTACCTAATCTTTCAGTTAACCACCTTGCTGCTACCCAAGATGCCAATGCTTTTAGAGAGCGATTGAAAATGGAACGAGAATTAGAGTTATGTGGTGAGAGTGTACGATGGGCAGATTTAAAGCGCTGGGGTGATTTAGATACGCAAGAGAAGGTGGCCGGTGTTGCTGAACGGGATCCTGATTTTAAAAACTTTGTTGTCGGCAAACACATTCGTCTCCCTCTTCCACAAATCGAGGTGTTAAATAATCCCAATTTAAAGCAGAATGCGGGTTATTAAAAAGTTTTTAGGGAAGAAGAGAGGCCGTCTGGTATTTCTTCTTTCCCTATTGTTCTCCTCTTTGTTGATTTCGTTTCAACTAAAAGACAAAATTGAATGGAAACAGCAAGTCCTTGTTCAGGATGTTAGGCCATTTAAAGATCTTGGGAAAATAACTGAAGTGAACGGGACCGTCCAAAGATCTTCTGGTTTATACGGTGCTCAATATGGGAGATTACTGGCACTTAGTGGGGGGGAATGGCTTGCTGCCTACACGGTTTCCAGGAATAACGGTTATCAACAAGAACCGGATGGAGGATTAACACTGGAAGTCGCGAAAAGCATCGATCATGGTAAAAATTGGCAAGTTATAAGTGAAATAAAAGACCCGGGCCGTGATTTGGATAATGCACAGATGATTGAAAAATCGGACGGAAGCCTACTGTTAGCCTGTCGTTCGGTCAGATGGCAGGAGTCTTATATCTTACCGGTTTATAGTAGTAGTGATGGGGGAAGGACATGGAGTTTGTTAAGCGAAATTGATAGTCATAAGGGGAAACCAGGGGCATTAGGAAATCCGGATCAGGGTATGTATGAACCACATATGCTGTTTTTAAATGATGGGCGCCTATCGGTTATGTATGCAAGTGAAAAATATGCGAAGTCCTCATCTCCCTATAGTCAGGTAATTTCGCAGAAAATTTCAGATGATGGGGGACGGTCTTGGTTGGAAGAAAGGAAAGTGGTATATGACGATGCCAGCCGGTCATCTCGACCTGGGATGCCGGTTTGGACAAAGATGAGAAATGGGAGCTACCTGCTTGTTTATGAAATATGTGGTCCTCAAAAATGCAACGTATTTTATAAAGTCAGTAAAGATGGTGTTAATTGGCCTAATGGTTTTGGCAATGAAATTGCGGATCAGCTAGGCGGACCTTACGTTTTGTCTTTACATGACGGTAGGTTATTGGTAACCTCCAATTCGAGTAAAATGTCGTTAAGTACTGATTACGGCGAGACCTGGATGGGAGTAGAACCAGCTTGGGCGCAAACGTTATGGCCAAGTTTGTATCAGTTCAACGCAGATGAAGTTGTAGCGGTTAACAGCGTCGCCCGGTCTGTTGGTGGACATAATATTCAACTGAAATTCGGTAAATTAACACGAGAGAAATGAAGAAGGCCCAGCAGCTATGCCTTGTTTTTTCTTTATGCATGATGATATCATATGCGCAGCAAATTGTCTGGGGTACAGGGTCGATGCGCAAAATATCTACGCCGGCGAAGCGTTATACCAGTTATCCGAGAATGATTGAATTGAGAGATCAGTCGTGGCTATGTGTTTACGAGTCTGATGGAGATATTGTCTGTACTAAAAGTCTTGACCAAGGTAATTCATGGAAAACGATCAGCTTAGTTGCCGAAAGCGAACTCGATGTGAATATGTGTGTGCCGAATATTATACAATTACGCGATGGTTCTCTTTTAGCAATGTATAACCCAAGGCCTATAAAAGATAACACAGGACATCACTTCGAAATCAATACGAAAAAGTGTGATGATAAAGGATTGACCTGGCATAGTAAGCGAGTCGTTTATAGGGCGGGTAATGCGTTTAAAGATGGTTGTTGGGAACCGGCAGCTGTACAGCTACCTGATGGCACCATTCAGCTGTTTTTTGCAAATGAGGGCTTATATTTAAGTAGTAATGAGCAGAATATAGCTCGATCCGTATCCTTTGACAACGGACTAAGTTGGTCGAAAGAACCAATAATTGTAAGCTTTAGAGCGGGTTTTCGTGATGGTATGCCTGTACCGTTATTAATCGAGGAGAATAAGATTGCTATTGCTATTGAAGACAACGGCATACAACAGTTTAAGCCCTATATTATTTATGGGGATATAACGGACGATCGAATCTATCCCGTGTTAGCCGATGATCCCAATCGAGTTTATGCCCTCAAGCATAGGCTTGATGATTCGGTTTATGCGGGCGCTCCGTATCTGTGCAAATTACAAAACGGACTTACCCTCCTTTCCTATCAAGGAACGGAAGGGCGAAAAAATAAGATGGACTACGCGGATATGAAAGTTTTCGTAGGGGATAGTTTGGCCTCCAACTTTACCCATGAGAGTAAACCGTTTCTGATTCCTCCCGAAAAATCGGCGCTATGGAATAGTTTAATGGTTAGTTCTGAGAATACCATTGTTGCCCTTACGGCAACCAATGCTTTTGGTGAGGGCAAAACCGAGATATGGATGGTAAAAGGGCGACTTGAACAGTAGCATGTAGCATATCGTGTCGAAAGCGCTTCGTAAAATTGATATGCAAATACGTGAAAATTTTTGTTTGGCTTAAATATTTATTTTAGTTTTATCTCACTAGTTAGCCAAATAAGGCTATGATCGAAGCATACCGTATTTGGTTTAAGACGATATTTAAGCAAGCTAAACAATGAATAAAACCGATAATAACGATTCCCGGAGAAAATTTTTGAAGAAATTGAGCAGTAGCGCTGTGCTGGCTGTCGCAAGCCCTAATTTGATAAGTGGTACAACGATTTTTGCGGACAAACATGTTCAAATCTTAAAAAAGCGCGGGAAAATCCCCGCAAATGATCGAATTAATGTTGCGGCAATAGGGTTAGGCATCATGGGATTTGGGAATTTAAAAGCGGCGTTGAGTAGAGAGGGTATTGAATTGATTAGCGGTGCGGATTGCTATGACGGCCATTTACAGAAGTTAAATGAGCTGTATGGTAGTCAAATTAGAACGACACGGCACTATGATGAAATTTTGGACGATCCGAGTGTTGATGCGGTGATTATCTCTACACCTGACCACTGGCATGCTCGGCAGGCGATTGCTGCGATGAAGAAAGGAAAAGCCGTTTATTGCGAAAAACCGTTGGTACATAAAATAGAAGAAGGGGAGGCTTTGATTCAAGAGCATCGAAATGCTAAAGTAGCATTTCAGGTAGGTAGCCAATGGGCAAGTTCCATTGTGATACACAAGGCGAAGGAATTATATCAACAAGGGGCTATTGGGAAATTGAACTTTGTGGAAGTATATACCGATCGTTTTGATGCCAAGGGTGCCTGGCAATACTCTATTCCTCCAAATGCCTCGGAAGCTACATGTGACTGGAAGGCTTTTCAGGGGGGGGCAACAGCACTTCCTTTCGACCCTGTACGCTTTTTTCGTTGGCGAAATTATCAAGCTTATGGCACCGGTATGGCAGGTGATTTATTTGTGCACTTGTTTACCCGTTTGCATACGATAACGGGTTCTTTAGGACCGGAGAGGATTTATGCAACAGGTGGCTTGAATTATTGGAAAGATGGACGGGATGTTGCTGATTTGATGTTAGGTCTGTTTGACTATCCGGAGACACAACAGCATCCTGCTTTCAACCTTTCTTTACGTGTTAATTTCGTGGACGGTTCGGGTGGTGGTGATAGTATGCGCCTCGTGGGGAATGAAGGCGAAATGGTTTTAGATGGAAATAGTGTAAGCATTAGAAATAAGAAATTAGCCCAAGCACCCGGATATGGGGGATGGGATACCTACGAAACTTTTCCCGAGAAAGTGCAGCAAGAATTTGTAACCCAATACAATGCAAAATATCAACATATTCGGCCTCAGGTGTTGTCGGTCGGTGAAAATATTTTTCAGGCACCAAAGGGTTATGACATGAGGGCAGACCATTTTGACGATTGGTTTCATGCCATACGAACGAAAGGCGAAGCTGTAGAAGGCCCGGAATTCGCTATGCGAACGGCAGGGCCCGCCTTAGCAGCCAATATTAGTTATAATGAAAAGCGAATCGTTCATTGGGATCCTCTTCGTATTAAGCAGAGGCAAAATTCATAACTTGTTGACATCTCTCTGTTAACCATTGAAAGTCAGTGGAATTTGCTGGCTTTTCAAATAATTTGGAACCCATGCCTACGGCGCTGACTCCGGCACTAAACCACGTTGATATGCTTGTTTGATCGGGGTTGACACCTCCTGTTGGCATAAACAACATATCGGGGAATAGTGGTTTTATCGCCTTTAAAAAATCGGGCCCTAAGCTGCTTCCAGGAAATAATTTCACCAGAGGTGCTCCTAATACTTCGGCGGTATTGATCTCGGTGGGTGTCATGCACCCTGGAATCCATAAGACATCGACATCTAAGGTAATAGCAGCAATTTCAGGTTTTACAATCGGACTGACAATAAAATCAGCGCCCAAAGCTAGATAGTCTTCTGCCTGTTTAGCAGATTTAATAGTGCCGATCCCCAAATTTAGTTCTGGTAATTGCGCATCGCGGAAGGCTTTCAATTCTTTAAAATTTACCAAGGCTTGACTACCTCTGTTAACAAATTCAAAGACGCGAATACCGCCATCATAACATGCTTTCACGGTATCTAAACATGTTTGCAGGTCATCATGGTAATAAACCGGAATGACTGGATATTTTTTTATTTGTATAATACTTTCTTCAATTGTTTTCATTTGGATAAAGTAAAAAGTAAAAAGTAAAAAGTAAAAAGTAAAAAGTAAATTTCACTAACAACTAACAACTAACAACTAACAACTAACAACTAACAACTAACAACTAACAACTAACAACTAACAACTAACAACTAACAACCAATAACTAATAACTCCCATCCCCCAGATCGCCTTTCACAAATAACTTTTTAAATCCAGCGGAGGTGGCTAAGTCAATCACGGCCTGATTTTCTTTACCTGTGGTGAGTGCATGAATGAGCCCGCCCATAAAGGCATCGCCGCTACCGATTCGATCAATTACTTCATTGGTTTCGAATGTTTCCGAAGCATAGTTCCCTTCTTGATTATGGTAAGTGCCATAGAAAAGATTATGCGACGGGTTATCCATAAAGCGGAAAGTATAGGCGATATGTTTACAGTTTTTAAATTGCTTGAATACTTCTTGTGCCGACCGATTGGCGTGCTCTATGTACAGTTCTTTCGTGGTATTACGGTCAAGGCTGGCATCAACAGAAGTGCCAAGCATGGTATTCGCTGCCCATATGTTTCCCATAATGACATCACAATAAGCGACCAATGAAGGCATTACTTCAATGGGCGACTTGCCATAGTTCCATAATCTATTTCTGTAATTTAGGTCAACCGATATAGTTAGCCCCTTCTTTTGGGCCGCTTGTAAGGCTTCCTCGCAAATGGCCATCATGCCTTCGTTCAGTGCGGGAGTAAGCGCAGTCCAGTGAAGCCAATCGTGACCTTCCAATACTTCGTCCCAATTAATGTCTCCGGGTTTGAGCGAGCTGAACGATGAGTACTTT
The DNA here is from genome assembly GCF_036959255.1 of Olivibacter sp. CPCC 100613. NCBI lineage: Bacteria > Pseudomonadati > Bacteroidota > Sphingobacteriia > Sphingobacteriales > Sphingobacteriaceae > Olivibacter > Olivibacter sp. CPCC 100613. The sequence goes on along the minus strand of NZ_JAWMTI010000013.1, from coordinate 7,113 downwards.
CGATCATAAACCACCTCTCCCTTACTAAGTCCATTAGCGGATAATAAAAAATAAAGGCCTAGTCTGTCGCCTGCAAATCTGCACTGGCTCGTATCTACTCCGCGCTCTTTCAGGCTATTAAGCGCTTGGTTGGCCAAGGGGTTGTCCGGTATGCAACTTATATACGAGACAGGTGTTTTCATGCATGCCAGGGAAGAAGCTACATTTGCTTCTGATCCGCCCGCATATATAGCAATACCCTCGCTTGCATTGATAAAATGACCGGTCTGCGTACTGACCCTAAGAAGAAATTCGCCAAAAACAGCGATTCGATTACCTTCGTGTAAAATCATGAATTAATTTTTTAAGACAAGCCTGATGATATAGATCATGACAAGCACCTTGCTAAAAGGCATCTACTTGTTTCTTGTCGATAGTGGCTAGTTTTTTTGTCGAAAATAGCTATTATTCTCGTGTATAAAAATATCCATTCATTTTAAACTACGCAATCGATATCGTAAATTCTTTAGTGTAAAATAATTGAAATCGATTTTTATTTGCTAAAATTGGATTTTAATTAATCATGATCGATTCTTGCCAAAGACAGCTAGGCCATTTATAAGCGTGAAATTCTTTTGCAACGTAAACTTGAATGAATCGATATAAAAAGCTAAGCAATGAGTAAAACATCACCCTTTTCTTTGGAAAATAAAGTTATCGTTATCACCGGTGCAACAGGTGTATTAGGTAAGCACTTTTCATTAGCCGTAGCCGAAGCAGGAGCGAAGGTGGTTGTTATGGGAAGAAATAAAGAACGAGCTGATACAATTGTTGAACAAATTAGGCATATCGGTGGCGATGCAATTGCTGTGCTAGCCGATGCGATGGAAGAAGATCAAGTACTTCTTGCCAAGGAGAAAATTTTGCAACACTATGGAACCATCGATGGATTGGTGAATGCAGCAGGAGGAAATATCCCTGGAGCGACCATTTCCCCTGATCAAAATCTATTTGATACCAAAATTGAAGATACAAAGAAAGCCGTTGATTTGAACCTATTTGGGACGGTGATACCCACCTTCGTATTCGGGAGGGTAATTGCAGAAAAAGGAAAGGGTTCCATTGTGAACATATCATCTCTTTCTGCGCATAGACCTATTACCCGAGTGTTAGGATATACGATGGCTAAAACTGCCATTGAAGGTTTTACGAAATGGATGTCTGTAGAACTAGCGCAACGTTATGGTGATGGGATCCGGGTCAATGCCATATCCCCGGGGGTTTTCCTGACAGAGCAAAACAGGACTTTATTAACCAATGCGGATGGGTCGTTTACCGACAGAGCAAATCGATTTATAAATGGAACGCCTTTTGGCCGGTTAGGGAATCCGGAAGAATTAAAAGGAACTTTGGTCTATTTATTAAGCGACGCATCTGCCTTTGTCAACGGTACAAGTATTTTAGTAGATGGCGGTTTCAATACATATTGTGGGGTATAGCACCTTTAAATAATAAGAAGAAGACAAATTATGACTAATAAGAAATTATTGCAAAGCTGGCGTTGGTATGGACCGAATGATCCGGTGTCTTTGCAGGACGTAAAGCAAGCAGGCGCAACGGGTATTGTGACGGCTCTTCATCATATTCCACATGGCGAAGTGTGGCCATTGGAAGATATTAAAGAACGTCAACGTATTATTGAGGCAGAAGGACTTACTTGGGCGGTAGTAGAAAGTGTACCTGTGCATGAGGCGATCAAAACGGATCGAGCAGATGCCGGTCCATTTCTTAAGAACTATATACAAACATTGGAGAATCTGGCTGCCTGTAATATCAAAACAGTTTGTTATAACTTCATGCCGGTACTCGACTGGACACGTACGCAGCTCGACCTCACCATGAAAGACGGGTCAAAGGCCCTGTATTTCGATTGGACCGACCTCGCTTTATTCGATTTGTTCATTCTGAAAAGAACGGACGCGGAAAAGGATTATCCCGCATCGATTGTAGCGAATGCAAAACAGCGTTATGATACCTCAACTGATGAAACGCGAACAAAACTAAGTGAAGTGGTTTTGATGGGGATTCCCTCGGAAGAACCTATTGGATTGGCCGATTTACAGAAGAGCATCGAAGTATATAAAGAGATAGGTACTGAAGGTTTACGGAAAAATCTGCTTAAATTTTTGGCAGCGATTGCTCCGGTATGCGAAAGCCAAGGTATTCATATGACGATTCACCCGGACGACCCACCTTATCCTATTTTGGGCTTACCACGTGTAGTTAGCAATCAGGATGACTTATTGTATTTGGTGACTAGTGAGCCTAGGGAATTTAACGGACTCTGTTTCTGTACAGGTTCACTCGGTGCGGGTGTAAATAATAATATTCCTGCTATTTTGGAATCGGTTAAGCATAAAGTTCATTTTGCGCATTTGCGTAATGTGAAGAAAGATGAGGAAGGTAATTTTTATGAAGCGGATCATTTGGATGGCGATGTGGATATGTATGCTGTAATGAAGATTCTTACCGAAGAAAATCAAAAGCGTCAAGTATCCATTCCTTTTAGACCCGATCATGGTCATCAAATGCTTGATGATCTACATAAAATCTCCAACCCGGGTTATTCAGCTATTGGTCGCTTACGAGGCCTTGCCGAATTGCGGGGATTGGAATTGGGAATCTTAGGAAACTAATACGGAATCGAGTTATTCCCCCTAATTTATAAGTTAAAGAAGGAATATGAAAGAATTTCTTAGCGAAGACTTTTTGCTGCAGTCGGACTTGGCTGTGCGCTTATATAATGAGTATGCGAAAGATCTACCCATTATCGATTACCATTCTCATTTACCACCGGATGTAATTGCTGTCGATCGGAATTTTCCGAATATTACGCAACTATGGCTGGCAGGTGATCACTACAAATGGCGTGCGCAACGGGTCTTAGGTATAGATGAAAAATACATAACAGGTGATGCGTCTGATCTGGAAAAATTTAGGAAATGGGCTGCTTGCGTGCCTTACACAATGAGAAATCCACTTTATCACTGGACGCATATGGAGCTCAAAAAACCCTTTGGTGTGCAAGAAATCTTAAATTCTGAAAATGCCGATCGAATATATGGATTTACCAACGAGAAACTACAAGATGCCGGGTTTACACCTCGAGGCTTACTGACGCAATTTAAAGTAGAGATGGTAGGGACAACCGATGATCCGCTTACGGATCTGGCTGATCATGAGCAGATTGCTGCATCCGATTTTGATACACAGGTACTTCCTTCTTTTCGACCTGATAAAAGTTTCAACTTGAGCGGCGGGGATGCTTTTAGGCTTTATGTCGCTTCGTTGGCCGAAGTTTCAGAAACCGAGATTAAGGATATTGATTCGCTGTTAGAAGCGTTGCAAAAACGCGTATTTTATTTTCACGGAAAGGGCTGTCGTATAGCTGACCATGGATTGGCGCACATGCCAACGATCCAATTTAACAGAACCGAATTGGATGGGATCTTTAAGGAGGTTTTACGTGGGGACGATACAAGGGCGTCCGCTAATCAGGATGCCTTTACCGGCTGCATACTGCTGGCTTTATGTAAGATGTATCATCAGCAAGAGTGGGTGCAACAATTTCATCTAGGTGCCCTGCGTAACAATAACACACGAAGATTAGCTGAGCTAGGACCCGATACAGGGTACGACTCCATTGGAGACTATGCACAAGCGGTTAACCTCGCAGCCTTTATGAATCTTCTTGAAAGTGAAGATCGATTAGCTAAGACCATTCTATATAATTTAAATCCGTCGGATAACGAAGTGTTTGCGGCGATGACCGGAAATTTTCAATCGGCCGGAATTGTAGGTAAAATTCAATTTGGTTCTGGATGGTGGTTTTTGGACCAACTGGAAGGTATGACCAATCAAATGAACAGTTTATCAAACATCGGTTTAATCGCCTGTTTTATTGGTATGTTAACGGATTCTAGAAGTTTTCTTTCCTATTCGCGACATGATTATTTTCGCCGTTTACTCTGCAATCTTTTTGCTACTGATGTAAATAACGGTTTGCTGCCCAACGATATCAGCTGGATTGGTAAGATTATCAGGGATATCTGCTATTATAATGCCAAAAATTACTTTACGGTACCGCTCCCACAACTTATTTAACGTAGAGGAGCGGTATCCTCTTTCTATATACGTTTGCTGGAAGCCCGTTCATAAAGTTTGGCATCTAGATAAACCGTTTTCTTTTCTTCCTCATCAATTCCCTCGATAATATCTATTAATCGGTTGGCAGCGGTTTCCCCGATGCCGATAGCTGGTTGATAGATGGTACTGAGCGGTGGATTTAAGGAACTTGCAAGATTGGTGTTTGTGAAACCCACTAAGGCAATATCTTGCGGAATCCGATAACCCATTTCTTGAAGTATAGGGATACTGGATGTGCTAATCTGATCGCTCAACGTAATTATCGCCGTTGGAGGAAGGCTTAAGGCACTAAGTTTTTCCATGGCATGATAAATACTTTCTTCCAATTGGCTGGTTGATTGTAAGTTACAAGGCTGTATATATTGCTCCCTAACTTCAATTTGATGATTGTGCAATGCCCTTTTATAACCTTCTAGACGTTGTATGTTAATATTTAGGCTGGTATTGCTATGAAGAACTGCGATTCTTGTATAACCATTTTTTATAAGGTGATCGGTTGCTTGGTAAGCTGCATCTAGGTTGTTGATACTCACTTTTGGAACGTCTAACTCGTCGCTGTATCGATCAAATAGAACGATGGGTAAACCCCATTGTTGAAATCGTATTAAGTGATCAACATTGGGGGTTTCGCAAGCAGGTGAAATGAGTAAACCGTCTATTGAGCGACCGTATAGCACTTCGGTACACTTTATTTCTTGTTCATGCGATTCTTTACTTTGCATGATCATAATACTATAACCTCGCTCGTTGCATACCCTGTCAATGCCGTTAAGCATTTGGGAAACGAAGCTATTATCGATGGCACAGATAACCACCCCAATAGTTCGACTTTTGCCTTCTTTTAGGCTTTTTGCAAGTGTATTAGGTTGATAGCCAACCTGTTCAGCATAGGTAATTACCCTTTTTTTTGTGTCTTCTCCAATCTCATAACTGTCTCGAAGTGCTTTGGAAACAGTGGAAGTGGACAAATTCAAGGCTTTGGCAATATCACGTAAAGTCATATCTTGATTACTTGTATCTTGCGATGTGTGCTAGAGATTAACGATGCGCCATTCTTTGGGATAATAATTGTTTATCCGATGCGGTAATATTTTTATCCACCCCAAAGCGTACTGGCTATAGCTGGCTAAAGCCCATCCCTTTATATTAGTTGTTAATTGCATTTCTGCTTTCCTTAAATACTGTTGTGCATTATCGAGCGAAAGCTCAATGCGAGGAACATGATCGCTAATGGCTGTACTCAGTGCTAGCTCGTGATGTGGTATTAGCTCTTTTTTAGCGAGCCGACCTAGGTTCGTTCCTACCTTTTTCAGATAGAGTACGTTTTGTAAAGCTACTATGTTAAGCGCGTGTTGCGATGGAATAATCAGCGTGTCTTCTTTAAAAGAAAGTGTGGTGAATTCTTTTTCCATCTTTACCCAATCCTTCAATATCGTCTTATCTAATTGGCTTTTATCAATTTTAACCTTTTTTTTATTGAAAGTACCTTGACTTTTTTTCTTACGAAAACAGGCGATATAAAACCCTTCACCTTGCACTTTATGTGGATAGAAACGGTAGCCATGACATTGATGTACAGGTGATCGTGTTTCTTCAATTTGCCAAGTGGGATCAATAGCGATTGGGATTGATTGCATGTCATGGTTCGCGGCTAACCAATCGGCAATTTGTTCATTTTCTTCCATGGAATATGAGCAAGTCGAATAAATCAGGGTACCTTCTTCTTTGAGTGTTGACAGACTGTCCGAAAGAATTCGTTGTTGCCGTTGGCTGCATAAGTTTACAGCCTCTTCTGACCATTCGCTAAGACTTTGCGCATCTTTTCTGAACATCCCTGAACCCGAGCAGGGAGCATCTACGAGCATTAAATCGAAGAAACCGGGTAACCGATTAAAGGACATTGGATCATTATTGGTAACCACAGTGTTGTAATTTCCCCATTTCGTTAGATTATCCGCCAGAATATTAACTCGGCTTTTTATAATTTCATTTGAAACTAACAAACTATCTTCATGCAGAGCGCTATTAAGTAAGGTGCTTTTACCGCCAGGTGCGGCACATAAATCTAACGTTAAAGTTGCTTCTTTATGCAGATCGAGGAAGCGGATAATATGATCGATAAACATGGAGGAAGCTTCTTGTACATAATAGGTTCCTGCCTGAAATAAAGGGTCTAACGTAAATGTGGGACGTTCATTTAAATAGTATCCGGTAGAACACCAGGGGACGGGAGGATTTTTTTCAAATTTCCTGATTGGTTTAGCAGGATTGACTCGTATAGAGGTGATTTGTTCCTGTTGTTGATGTGTGCGAATAAATTCCTCCTCGTCTATTTGGAAGTCTTTTTTTAATGCCGCGATAAGCTTGGAAGGCAAAAAATTACTCATAGTATTTACAAACCTAGCAGGAAATTGTGAGATTTAGAATAGAAACAGCAAAAAAGAGCGTTGGACGATTGCGGTTAAGCATATCATATACCGCTTAAATCTGATTAATGAACGCTTGTTTGGTGAATCGCAAAATTGATTGTTAAAAAAACGCTCTGTTTTCCAGTTTGTTGTGCATGTTCCGTATTTTTTTCGGGCTGAACATTTGCATTTACGCAGAGTAATCGTACCTTTGCACTCCGCTGACGGAGGGAGGCGGTCGTTGTTCTGAAGGGTTTGCGCGGGGATATGGAGGGGTGCCGGAGAGGGGAGAAAAATATTTTCATAAATATTTTGCGGATACGGAAAAAGCTGTTACCTTTGCAGCCCCGAAGGGGGGAGAGCAGGAGACCCGAGGCGCGAGGCCGGGGGGAATGGGATAAAAAAAAAGAGGATGCCGTGCAGCGATGTGACGGGATACCGCAACAGGCAGGAAGCGCGAGCGGATGGCCGATAAGTTCTTTAAAGAAATGATTCATGTAGCGTAACGGGCAGTCGGAAA
>NZ_JAWMTI010000012.1:0-115481 GCF_036959255.1 Olivibacter sp. CPCC 100613 | reverse complement strand
ACACCAAAAGAACACATTCTGCTCTGGGTTATAAGACACCCAGACAGATCGAAGAAATGCTATTGGAAAAAGAAAAAATGGCAGCATAAAAAAGTCTCCTATTTTTAGTTGCAATTCCACCTAGGAAATACCGCGGGTGCAATAGACGATATTAATACAATACGGGTACGGGCCGGACTTTCTTCACTTCCCGCTGATTTAAACAGCCAAGAATGCTTCAAGGCGCTGGAACAAGAAAAGAGAGTAGAGATGTTTATGGAATGGGGCTATAGGTATATCGACTTAAAGCGTACAGAGCGCATTTATAATGTGATGAGCAAATATAAGCCAAATTGGACCGAACATTCTGATCTTTTACCCATACCTCAGCGTGAAATCAATGTCAATCAAAATTTAACTCAAAATCCCGGATACTAATGAAAAAACTAACATTGATAATCATGCTTTCCTTGTCTCTGAATAATCTGTTACATGCGCAGAATAGAGCAGTGCCTAGCCTGAAAATCGGGGACAAGGTTCCACAGATCGCTCTTAAGGGCTTTTTAGGCAAAAGGGAAGCAAAAGATCTGAAAGAATTTTACAAGGGGAAGGTATTGATTATTAATTTTTGGGCGTCATGGTGTGTACCGTGCCTAAAGGAATTGCCCATATTGGATTCGCTGGCAAAGGTGAATGCAGATAAACTAAACGTTATTTCCGTTACTTATGAATCCAGGGACCATACAGTATCGTTTCTGGAAAAACACCCTGATTTAAAACTGAAGAGTGTAGCGGTTCTTCCGGGAGATTCCGTATTACACCAAATTTTCAGTCATCGGATCATTCCGCATAACGTTTTGATCGATAGTTCAGGAACAGTACGGAATATTACCGGTTCGGAAGGGATAACCCAATCAAATATAGATCTGCTTATTAGGGGCAAATCATCGCTGACCAAAAACAAAAATGATGCGATTGGTTTCAACTTTAATGAAACGTTCCATAAAGGCGATTCAAATTTTATTTCAAGGTCTATTTTGACAAGTTACATGGAAGGAATTCCGGGAGGGCTTTCTTATCGGAGATCTTGGAATCCAAAAAAGCGTGAGATAATTCGTTTCTTTTCCTTTAATGTTTCGCTCTCTCATTTACTTTGGTCCGTAGTCGGTATGGAAAAATCCATTCGGAACTACTACCACCTTATGCGGATAGAAACCAAGGATTCGACCAGATACTTCTGGCCGAGTGAGTGCCCGGAATCGTTTAACCGATCGAAGTATAAAACCAAGGCAAATTGGATGAAAGATAATCTATACTGTTACGAACTGACACTCCCAAAACCATTTCAGGATACCGCTTTTTTCGACTTTATGTTGAATGATCTGAAACGGGTATTCAAATTTGATATTGAGAAAAGACGGGAAAAGATATTGTGCACAAGCATTTACGTAAAGGAGAGCGGGTTACTGAAAGCATCACAGGCCGATACTTCTTATATTCAGGTGAATTCAGATGGGCTAACGGCAAAACGTGTTTCTCCAGTAGAATTATTCCATTACATAAACGAAAAGGTAAAGCCAAATCTCAATAGCATACCTGCTGACCCGCCTTTTATCGATAAAACAGAACTAAAATTTCCGATTGATGTGGCTTTAAGATTTGACAATGGTCGTCTTCCAAGCTACGAAGAGATTAAAGGTATGTTAAAAAAGAGATATGGTTTTAGTACGAAATTGGAAAAACATAAATATCCAATAACCATTATAAGAGATATGGAGCCCTAAGACTCCATATCTCAAAGTAGTGTTATAGGCCAAAATTCAATGTGGTGGCATCTGGCCCCGGGCCACTAACCTTCTCGCCGTTAGCGCAGACATTGGCGCCATTTTCGCAGCCGTAATGATCGATCGCTTCCTGAGTGGTTGCGTTTTGCAAAGACGAGCTGGGATTTTCAGGTGCAATGCTTGTACTTTCCCAATCATACCTGGTCTCCTGAGCATTTGGTTGGTTCGCGAGTTCTGTTGCTACCGCAATTGAACTTCCCAACAAGAATGCTCCTAAAAGGATTTTTGATTTTGAACTTAACTTTTTCATAATTTTAAAGTTTTAGAGTGAAAAAATATGTGAATTATGGTTTGTTATTTTTGTTTGGATATTTTCCTCTATGCCAATAAATCGACAGTAGTAAAAGCACAATTACAGAAGCGTTGAAAAAAAGGTGCTGCTCCCAACCCATTCGGGATAAAATCCCGCCACACGTACAAGGTAGGGTGATTCCGGTCCTGACGGAAACAACTTTCATCCACGTAATATAAATTTCGAATAAAACCATCAGCACAAATGAGGCTTTATAGGCCAACAACCTTGTTTTTTCCTTATAGAGCATTACCACCAGCGCCAATTCGATCCATGGAAGAACCCTGCCGATAACCGGTGCCATAGTTTTCATAAAAGGAACGGGAGCAAGCCGCATTTGAAAGACAAATTTTTCATAACCCAGCAGTTTGCTTACAGCGGTATACGAAAATAAAATGATGACAAATACAACTGTGCCAATCATAAGTATTTCTTTCCAGTTCCATGAGCGAACGGCTCCCCATAAGTGCCGGAACTTGCCATTAAGTTTGCATAATAGATTATTTTTTTGAAATATTGCCACTTTCATTATCTGTAATCTTATGTGATAAAGTTCTGAAAGTGAGAAATAAATCTTTATATCAGTTTTCGAAAACTTTTGTCGGATATGAGACATGGTTTTGTCGTAAAAGACACAGATTCTTGTCACAAAAGCGATAAACTTTAGGTCATTAATCATGCTTAAGCATCCTTTATGTTGAACTAGAGCAGTTTTGAAAGAAATGTAGTGAGGAATAAAATGGTTTCACCCCATAAAAATAGCTTATGTGAAAATCTGCTTATTTTCGGCTTGGTGAAGAGAAAACCTACGATTTTAAAGTAGTGGTTTTATTTGATAATCTTGTACAGATATCTCCTGTCAATTTGTAGGTATTGGGCCTGTTGTTCAACGGTCAATTTTCTGGCAAGATCAGGATATTCCATAAGAAAGTAGTTATATCGGTCTGTTGCATTTTTAATTCGCAGCATGATCTCTCTTCCGGCACCTTCCACTACGGCCTCTTCATAAATTTCCAGTAGCATTCTGTACATATTGATGTTGTTACGCGCAATGGCATCTGCGCGTAAAAGGTTAAGGGCGTATCCGTCTGTATCATTTAAAACCTGAATAAGTTCCTCTTTTTTTGTTCCGGATAGAAAGCCATTACCCGGCACTATAAAACCTTTGTCGATTATCCATAAGCAGTAGTCTCCACTGGATTTAGAAACCACACCTCTTACTAGACCACCTGTGATATAATAAAGATATGCAGTAGAAATACCTGTAGGATAGGAAATCACCCAGCTTCGTTTAAATGAAATTGGGGAGAAGAGATCCTCTAACAACATGATGGTCTTTTCGTTAGCTGTTTTTAGGGATTGTAGTCTTTGTCGTAATTCCACCATAGCCTGAATTTTATCCATAAAGGAAAAATTATTTTTTCAATAAAATGGGTGGTTAGGGTGGTACGGATTAATCACCCTTTTGTTGATACGGTTAAAAAAAGCACTTTATAAAGACAAGGACGCCTGTTCAGGGAGCGGTGGAGTATTTTTTTTGTGGGCCTCATTCTGTTTGGGCAGTGACGCGGTTATCTTTGCTAGCTCTTTTGTTATCAACTGCTGTATATCATCCTTTATATTGAGATAGGTTTCCTGTATGTCCTCTGATGTCACCTTTTCAACAAGCGGTATATCTCTATAAGAAGCTTCCTCTGCCTTTATTGCCTCATGGTCATTCTGTATTTCTGCATGAAAAATTTTCTGTGGTATCTTACAGTCCGGGTTGTCGGCAACAACGCCAACAAACACGCCTGATGAGAGTGTTGCTATCTTGCTTGCCGGAATGGCGGCATCCAACTGCGTAGATTTTGAGATGGATGTGTCACTGCTGTTTATGCTCAGACTCTGTCGATCCTGAACAATTTTGCCAAATGTCTCAGATAATTTTTTTGCAGTATCGCCGGTCACCTGTCCGCTGATAATATTCCCGACAATTCCGGTTATTACATCTGCTTGGTCTGCCCCGTAATCTTTTTTTAGCTGGCTGAAATCCTGAACGGCTAATACCGTGGCTACTTTGTTGCTCCTTGCTGTAGCAANTAATATTCCCGACAATTCCGGTTATTACATCTGCTTGGTCTGCCCCGTAATCTTTTTTTAGCTGGCTGAAATCCTGAACGGCTAATACCGTGGCTACTTTGTTGCTCCTTGCTGTAGCAATAAGGCTATCGATATTGTTAAAGTAGATAGTTGGAAACTCATCAAAAATAAGGCTGCTTTTAAGTTGGCCTTTCCTGTTGACCAGTTTTATCATTCTTGAAATGAAGAGGGAAAGTACAGGGCCGAACACCTGTAGTTTCTGCGGGTTGTTACCAACGCATACGATTTTTGGAGCTTTTGGGTTATTAACATCCAAGGTAAAATCATTGCCGCTCAGAACATAATATAATTGGGGCGAGGATAATCTGGCCAATCCGATTTTTGCGCTGGCGATCTGTCCTTCAAGCTGCTCTTTTGCATTATTCTGAAAGGCGGATATAAATGGGTTTATCAGTACCTTGATCTGTTCCTCCTGTTGCAATACGGCAAAAAGCGGATCATAATCCACTTGCATCAGCTCTATAACATGCGGCAGGGTGCAATATCTCCCGTCTTCATACTTCCGAAGAAACCAGATAATGGCTGTTAGGAAGTTTATGGGACTCTCTACAAAGAAGTCACCTTCCTTTTTTATCCAGTCGCGGTTAAGGCCAAGCATAATGGTACGGCTTGCCTCCGTAGCATCGGTTATATCGTCCATACTTTCGGGATCCAAGGGATTGCACCGATGATATATTTTCTCGAAATCGATCACCCAAAAGGTTGGCTTCACGGTATAATTCTTCCGATATCTCAATAATGCATTATAGGTAATCCTGGACAGATCATCGAATTTAAAATCATATAAGAAGACGGAGAACCCCTTTTTTATATGCTGATCAATGATATGGCGAATGACAAAGTAACTTTTCCCCGCGCCAGGGGTTCCGGCTACCAACAAGCCTCTGAAAAGATTGATGAAGTTTATCCAACCGTTCCTTATCTTCCCCTTAAGCTGGTATTTTGTCGGGAGGTTAACGGAAAATTCATTTTCCAATAACCGTTCTTCCTGTGGAAAGGTTTCATTCTCGGTATTAAAGATATCATGGCTAAGCTTTTCTTTCAATAGCCTTGAGAGGTATACTCCTCCCGTGAGGATCAGGAGGTAACCTATTGATGTTACCAGCATATAGAGTGCAGCAATGACCGCTATTCCGGAAGGGATATAAAAACAAAGTATACTTATGAAGTAAAGTAACAGTCCGGTAATAATATAGCAAACGATCACCCTTACCTTCATCTTTTCATCCTTTTTGCCCTTTGCTCCCAACAGGGATATCGATAACAAACCCAGTGCAGCTAGTTTGGGCAAGAAGATGTCGGAATAAAGGCCCGTCTTTGCAATAATACTTATGATTCGATCGGTAATTTCGGCTATCCAGCCCCATTGTTCAAAAGCTTTATAACAGAATAGATAGAAATGGATAGCCAATATGAATATGCTGATCAGTCGGGAAAAGTCAATGATTTTCCTCAATCCCTGTATATCTTCTCCTGTGTTCATGGTTTTTTTCGCTTTATTCTTCTTTTTTTCTTTTTAGAGGTTATAGAAGGTGCATATCCGGTATACTCGGGATCAAGAAGATCTTTTAGTATTTTATCAGTTGTAGTAGTAGAGACAGTCAGATCGGAAAGGTTGATTTTTTCGGTATATTGAAGGCGCTTTTCTTCACTGAGGGGTTTTAGGTAACTGTTTATTCTTTTTGGTTTCGCCAGATAGGTCGTGATCTTATCGTTTTCGGCAAGTTTTTCCTTCAGGGCTTTTGCACTGTAAGCTTTCCCAAGACTGCTGCCATTAAAAACGGTTTTACACCGGTGATCAATAAATGTAGCGCCGTATATAAACCCTTCTTCATTCTGGCGAAAAATAAGCGATATCCCACGTTTTTGTAATTCGGTAATTAGTGTCTGCTTGGTAATGTGTTCGTATTTGCTGATCGCCTGATCGATTCGATTTTTTAAATCAGCTCGATAAGGTTTTCTTTTCTCGACATTTTGTTCAAACTTTCTTTCCAACCGTTTAAGGATAGGTTTACTATAAAAGCTGCTTGCCTTGATCGGAACTCCAACCTTATGGCCCTGTCTGTCCAGTACTGAATAAAGAAGACCTTTTTTTCTGAACATTTCGCTTTCCTCACTCCCCCTGTCTGCCACGACATTGAACTGTTTGAGCACTGCATTAAATTCTGCAAGTGACGTGAACTTATAGCTATTCATCACCGTCGTAACCACACTGGCGATTGCCCTTTTGGTAGGCAAATGACCATATTGTATCCTCTCAGGATCAATTGCCTTTATAGCTGGCTCTGGATGATATGTTTTGCTCTCCGCTCTTATCAGGCCAAATTCTTTCTCTATGAATTTTCTTGCCTGTTCCGATTTTATCCTCCCTATATTATGTAGGTCGATGGAGTTGCCATCCTTTTTTATATTTACCGTTGCGATATGGAAATGCTGATGGGAAACATCGTGGTGCCGATATACCAGAAAAGGTTGGTCACCAAACCTGATACGTTCCATATAGGCTGCTGCGATCTGTTGCATTTTAGTGTCATCCAGTTTTTCACTTGAATGGAAGTTCAACGAGATATGGAGTGCATTCGTGCTTACGCTTGGTTTAAGGCAGATTAGGTGTTCAAACCGTCTAAGTTTATGAGCGAAGTCAAGTTTGTCGATGTCATACGCAAAGCCGCTGGCCATAATCAGCGTGGCAGAACCTTCCGCAACCTTCTGCTCATTATAATGCAGTATGCCGCGTATACTTTTACCTATCATGATCCGTGCAACCATTTTTCAGCAAGTTTTGAAACGATACTTAACAGATGTTCCAGCTTGGGTTCCATCTGTTTATAGGTACTGGCTGTTTTAAGAGCAAAAAAGGCCCGTTCAGCCTCATTCTGACTGGTATGAAAACGATGCGTCTGCTGATTGATATTGACACCTATAGCTTTAATCTCTTTTCTTATCAATGCAAGCTCTTCCATAGGACCATTCATAGAAATATCCTTGTGCAGGTAGGTTATCCGTTGTTTTAAAAGCATCTTTCTGACCACTTCTCCAATGCTCCTGCAATCACTTTCTTTCCTGACCTTTTCAAGCTTATTAAACTCATTCAAGGTGACCCTTATAACAATCGGATTAGTAAGTACCTGTTCTTGATCTTTGATTTTTTTCCTGGGCATAAATCACACCTTTTAGAAAGTTCAGACTTTGCGAGTTCCGAGCAAAGTACCCGGCCTCAAGGACGGCAAAGATATTTTCGTATACGAAAATACATCTTTGCTGCCCACCCGCGTGGGCCATAATTGACCGACCAGTACGTAGTCTGAGCTTGGGTTATCTATTAATGGATTATTTTTTTTGAACATAAATGGCCATACCCTAATTGGGGGAAAGAGGTTCAATGGCTTCTCCCTCCTGATGAGAATGAAGAGGTATAAAAGAACGTAAAAGTTGACGTATACGTGTCCTAGTGTTGCGGAAAGGTTTGATAGTAGGATGAAGATTCTTTGGAAAATCTGCCGTTCCCGTTTGTCTTTTCTTTTTAATTCTTTTCATGGCTCTGACTTTATTTACAGGCAAAGTTGAGAGAATTTATTCAAGTCATTGACAACTTGTTGGGTGGTGGTGAAAGAAAAATTAAAAAAACCTTTATTAAAGAAACCACATTTGATTGCTATATCATTTCCTACACAAACTTTTTTCTCGCACATTACTAAGGTATTTAAGGTCGGTACTAATCCGCCAGAACCATTCCAAAGGCCCTAGTTTATATCTGTTAAACCACCATTGTGAAATTTTTATCTGCACCATATAGAAGATTATTGCAAATAAAACAGTAATTGACAGACCGTAATTTTTAGAAAAATTAAGATTAGTATGAAATAATGCATAAAAAAATACGGTCTGAACAATGTAATTGGTTAGTCCCATTCTTCCGACAGCGGCAAATACCCGAAACTTTAAAATGCTTATTCTGGAAAACATAATATATCCAAGAGCAAAGACAAATACATAAATTGCTGATAACATTAACTCCATTGCCGAAATTCTTACAGACATAAAAACGTTAAAGATTTTCAATTGATTTAATCTATCATCAAATACACGACCAGATAACCAAAGGATAATAAAGGATAAAATAGAATACAACAAACATTTCTTTATTACTGTAACATTTCTTGAAAAGGTTAATAAGTCTCTTTCGCCAAGCCATTTTCCAAGAATGAAAAGCCCAATTATCATAAAGAAAAGTCCTGATGAAATCTGCCTTGAAACAAATCTTGGTAAATATGAGTCACCTATTTTTAAATAGCCAGTGAACTCATATATTTCCTTTTTATAAGAAAAACTAAAAGAACTTAATAAAAAGAAGAAAAAAAACATATATAGACAGTCTTTGCCGGTTACGTCCTTGAATACAAGCAAAAGTAAGCCCATTGCCGCATAAATCTGTAGAATATCAAAAGGATAAAGCAGGTTGTGCAGAAAACCAATACAAAAGAGGATCACAAGTCTCCAAGTATATTTTAATGTAAATTTTTCCATTTTACTTCGAGCATTTTTTAATTGGATGGAAAAACTTAAACCGAATAAAAATGCGAATATCGTGTAAAATTTCTTGTGTATAAATAATGCTAAAAGAAGGCTAACATAATTATCGGCATTACTTAAAACGTCGAGGTCTGTTCCGAGTCTATAAATACTATCGGCATGTGCAAGAATAATGCCTAATAGACAGAATCCTCTTAACGCATCGATAATATCAATTCTAACAGGTTGCTGATTTCTCCGTTCTTCAACTGATTCTGTTAAGGTTGTACAGGCTTTAAACATGTAGGTAGCATAGGTGATTAATTGTAATGAACCAGCGAGGCTCCATCTTCAATAGAGCCCCGCTGATCAGTTAAGCTACATGAGACATTTCCTCACATGCTTGCGCACATCTACGGCAAGCTTCCGCGCATTCGCGGCAATGTTCCATCCCCATACTGGCATGCTTTTCACATTCTTCTGCGCATGCATTACAGATTTCAGCGCAGACTTTACAGATCTGTTCGCTGTATCTACTTCCTAAGCTCATAACTTCTGCAGCCGATCGACAGATCGCTGCGCATTCTAGATCTAATTGAATGCATTTTTTTAGATGACTTACATCTTCTTCATTTAAACATGCGATAGCACAGTGGTTGCAGATAACTGCACAAGCATTACATGCTTCAATGCAGTTTTGATACTCTTGATGTGACATAAATAAAATGTTTAATGTTAAAAAAATGATTAATTGTTCCGATTGGCCAATATCCAATCTTGTAATTCGGCGATCTCTTTTTGTTGGTCGTCGATTATCTTCTTTGCCATTGCCTTCATTTGTTCGCTCTCACCCAGCTGTAGAAGCAGTTGCGAGCTTTCAATTGCACTTTGATGATGGACAATCATTAATGTAGCAAAATCCTCGTCGGTACTACCGTTGATGACTTGTAAATCGGCATTTTTAGACGATTTTTCCATGCCCTCCATCGTTTTCATCTGAAATTCTTCATTAACAACTGACGGCTCATTACTTTCGAGAAAAGTTGTTAATTCCGCTATTTCAGCCTGTTGGGCGGCTATAATGTTTTCGGCCGTTTTGCGCATGGTAGCGTCAGTTCCTGTCGATAGCTCCTGATCCGACATCTTAATCGCCCCCTCGTGATGCATACGCATCATCATGGCAAAATCGATGTTCGGATCTTTGGTAAATTGCATAGCATGCATATTATCCATCATTTCATGCATGATACCCATCATCGTGTTTTTATCATGCTCCTCAATTTTAATGGTATCATCGTCTTTTGAACAGGACAAAAATGCAATGGCAACTGTTGCCAACAGCGTTAGTTTAACAACGTTTTTCATAGTAGGTGTTTTAATTTTAAACTTTATCAAGTGATAGTCTTACCTGCTTATTCAGTCCTTTGAACCGGCTTGGAGTTAATCCGGTAATAGACTTAAATTGATTCGAAAGATGAGCAGTACTGCTATACCCCATTTCATAGGAAATCTCATTGAGAGTTAATTCTCCATATAATAATAATTCTTTTACCCTTTCGACTTTCTGCTGGATAATATATCGCTCAATGGTAACACCTTGAGAGTCAGAAAAAAGTCGACTTAAATATGCTTGATCTTTATTTAGACGCCTGCAGACAACATTCATTATACTCTCATTTAAATTTTTAAGATCGGAATGGTGCACAAGCTCGATCACGACATTTTTTATACGTTCGATAAGCTGGTTCTTTTCTTTATTTAATAACTCAAAGCCTAAAATATTCAAAGATGAGCTGATCTGATGTAATTGTTCCTCCGTTGGATCAACCGATACTTTGACCGTACCCAGCGATATCTCTAAAATCTGTAATCCCAGATTTTCTAATTGTTGGCGAACAACCATTATACAACGGTCGCACACCATATTTTTAATGTGTAATAACATGTAATTTTCAAGCTTAATAAAAAAATAGAGTTACTGATCTCTTGAGAAGAATCTTACGAGACAGCTTGAAATCAAATAAGGAGGGTTTGGTTTAGTATATAAATGGGCTTCTTTCGAACCTTGGGTGGCCCCGTATCCATAGAACATACCTGCAATTTTACCTCGGTCGCATTGAATGTATATAGAAATCTTTTTTCTTGACCAAGCAAGCAATATAATCCAGGCCCGTCTAGCGTTTGTTTTTGGGTTGTGATATTTTCCTTAATGACATATTCGCCATGCTCTTTACAACAATCGCAATCTTTTCCTTTGTCGCAAGACTTTTTTGATTTGTGCTCTTTGCTGTCACTATTGTGCGCTAATGAAGTTGAGGATTCGTCTTTAAATAGATAGTTGCCGCTACAATGTAAGATACATACAAACAGACCTGTTGTAAGTAACAGATAGAATGCTGCAAAATTTATGGCTCCTACTTTTCTCATATTCTTCACCGAGAACCGGTTTCTTAATCTTAGTACATAATAGATTTTTTTTTGTTTTAAAAAAAATAAAAAACAGGTAGAAAATTCTACCTGTTATGGATTAAGCCTTTTCAGCTTTATATCCGGCTTGTTCTAGTAAAGATATTACCTTTTGATCGTTTAGCGATTCGTCGCCTTGAACAGTTAATATCTTGTCCGGGCTAGCGGTATCAACTTCCCATTTTTCAATTTCTGAGAGGTTATTCAAAAAAGGGGTGACAGTTTCTATACAGCCGCTGCATTTGATGTTTGTTTTGAACGTTAATGTTCCCATGATATTTACTGATAAATTAATAAAAAATGTGAGTTTAACCTGTATTAATCTTTATGTAGAATTTTCTCAGACGGTAGATCATTTATAAATTGTTTTATACACGGCGCCAAGGACTTTGAGAAATCATCGATTGTTCGAATATCATTTGAGAGTGATGTGGTCGAAAGCTGTGCATTAACCAAAAGTTTTACTAAATTTTTGGCTAACACCGCAGGATGGCGATTATCATTTCCAGGTATTATGAACGTTGGAATGGCAATATCTTTTAATTCCTTATAATCGTAAAAAGCGCGGTCGTATACTATCGCTGCCGCTGCCGAGATACTTGCCGGCTCAGAGCGGGGAATGGCATCTTTCACCATATCTCCAATTACTGGCGATAAATTCTTAAGGATAGGCTCCCAAGCTGCCTCTATGCCATAACTTAAGACTCGTGCAGCAAACGCTTCCAACAGCTCAATTTCTTTTGCTTTCGCCTTATCGTCTTCAATTTCTTCAATACTGATGAGAATCAGTGCCCGTAACCTTTCTGGAAAAGTTATTGCCGATTTAAGCGCAATCGTCGCACCTATTCCAGCGCCTCCCAATATTATTGAAGGTACTTGTAAATAGTCGATGAGATCCCTCACATCTTCCGCATACCTATTCCATGTATATGAGTTTCTATCATAACAAACCGTTTTTCCGTATCCCCGTAAGTCTGGCAGAACAACTGAATGTTTGCTCGACAGAGCTTTTGCTAAAGGAATGAGACTTTGATGGTCCGGGCCACCCCCGTGCATTAACACGACAATTGAGTCTGTATCTTTTTCGATTGCGCCAACAGAAGTCGCATAAAGAATGTGGCCATCACTGCTTTGAAAGCAAAATTTCCGTATTTCATTAGTTGATCGCATCAACCGCTTTTCCATGTTGGTTATTTTTGCCATTTTAAACGAAGGCTGTTACTAACAACGGAGACAGAACTTAAGGCCATTGCGGCACCCGCAATCATTGGATTCAATAAGAATCCGTTGATCGGATAGAGAATCCCTGCCGCAATAGGAATACCAATCAGGTTATATATAAATGCCCAGAAAAGATTCTGCCTGATCGTTTTAACCGTTTGCCGAGAAAGACGGAGCGCCTTAGGAACCTGCTGTAAATCGGAGGATACCAAAGTCATTTTTGCTACATCAATCGCTATATCCGATCCTTTTCCCATTGCAATGGAAAGATCTGCCTGTGCCAATGCCTGGCTATCGTTAATACCATCGCCAATCATGCCAACAACTTTTCCTTCTGCTTGCAATTTCTTAACGAAATCAGCTTTGTCAGAAGGGTAAACTTCAGCCCTATAATTTGTGATTCCGACTTGAGAAGCAACGGCCGCCGCTGTTTGCTGGTTATCTCCGGTAAGCATATAGACTTCTATCCCTTTTTTAGTCAGCGTTTCAATAGCTTTTTTGGATCCTTCCTTAATCCTATCGGTTATAGCTACTATGGCAAGAACTTGTTTATCATTAAAAAAATAGATAACAGTTTTTGCCTGTTCTTGCAATTCGGAAACTTGCCTTTTCAGAACTGTGGGAATTTCAACATGAAGCTCATCTAAAAGTTTACGGCTTCCTGCCAAGTATTTATCGCCTTCAAATTTGGCCTCCACACCTTTACCCGTAAGGCTTTCAAAATGTTGAACATTTACAGCAACAATTTCCCCTGACTTTAAATACTTTACAATGGCCTCTGCTAAAGGGTGCTCCGACTGTTGTTCGAGCGCAAGAAAAATGCTTTCCAATTTCGATTGTTCGATCGATAATGCAGCGTTCCAGAGAATATCAGTGACAGTAGGTTTACCTTCTGTTATGGTTCCGGTTTTATCTAATATAATGGCATTTACTTTATAACCTAGTTCCAATGCCTCTGCGTCTTTTATAAGGATACCATGTTCAGCACCTTTACCAATACCAACCATGATTGCTGTGGGAGTAGCAAGGCCAAGTGCACAGGGGCACGCAATTACCAAGACCGTAACCATCGCCAACATACCCTGCGTAAAGGCATGTTCACCTCCGAGTAACACCCACGTACCTAAGGTAATTAGTGAAATCAGTATAACAATCGGCACAAAAATACCGGCAATTTTATCGACAAGCTTTTGAACAGGGGCTTTTGATCCCTGGGCATCCTGTACCAACTGGATGATCTGTGACAACATCGTATCGGAACCGACCTTCTCTGCAACAAAACGGAAACTTCCTTTTTGATTGATTGTACCGGCATAAACTTTGTCTCCAGTGACCTTGATAACGGCAACAGGCTCGCCCGTAACCATACTCTCATCAACATAGGATGTACCTTCGTATACTGCCCCATCTACCGGAATTTTTTCTCCTGATCTTACTAATAATTGGTCTCCGACTTGTACCTCCGCAATGGGTATTTCTTTTTCGCCTTCTTCTGTAATGACAAAGACATTTTTCGGTTGCAATCCGATTAATTTTTTGATGGCGGAAGAGGTATTGGACTTAGCCCGTTCTTCTAGCAATTTGCCTAGCATAATGAACAGGATCACTACAGCAGCTGCTTCGTAATATACATGGGGGTGAAGGCCTCTCTGATGCCAGAATTCGGGATAAAAGGTATTGAAAACACTAAAAAGGTAAGCGATACCGGTACTTAAAGCCACCAGTGTGTCCATATTGGACCTTCCGTGTTTAGCTTGTCTGTATGCATTGATAAAAAAGCTTTTTCCGAAGATAAAAAGTACAGGAGTTGACAACGCCAACATGATATAATTGGCGTAGGGCATATCCATTAGGAACATCCCGAGAATAACAATGGGTATAGTTAGAATAGAAGTAGCAACAATTCTGGTTTTTAACGTTTTGTATTGATTTTTCTGTGCTTCCTCTTGCACTTCTTTGCCTCTTTCCATATCCAAAACCAGGTCATATCCGATAGATTGGACTGCTTCCCTGAATTTATTTGGCTGAACTGTAGTCGGATCATATGCGACCTTTACGGTTTGGGTAGCATAGTTCACCTCAGCATTGTTCACTCCGAAGAGTGATTTGACCATTGATTCTACGCTTACAGCGCAGGCTGCACAGGTCATTCCCAACACGGGAAGTGAAATGGTTTCTATATTTTCTTTACTTAACATTTCCTTTGATTTTGATAGTACAAAGGTAAACAAGGTCACTACCCGACTCTTTACATGATTCCGAGAAAAGCTTACATAATTTTAACTAAAAGAAGTGATGCCCTTTAAAAAAGGCACCACTTGAGGTAATTACTGTACTAAAAACTAAAATCTTACCAATAAGCCTCCTCCCCAACGGTACCGTGAGTCATATCCTGCTGAAAGAGATATCTTTTTCGCTAGCATATATTCAAGGTCCAAATGGTATTCTTTATCTGTATTTGCACGCCAGTTAAAGAACATCCTGGGAAGAAGCCATTGTTCACCTTCAAGCTCGCCCCGCACACGTCCCTTCATGTTTACACTTACATCCGCTTCAATAAAAAATGGTAACGTATACCTGAAACCCAGTACAGGCAACTCATAATCCTGTTCAAAAGTTTGCCTTCCGTTAAATACGTTGTAGTACTTTTGCTGTAACCCGCGAAAACCGACATAAGGTCTTAACCAATCGTTCAGGTACCGTTCATATGACACCTCTGCCTCGTACTGACCGTCGTAGTTTGCATTTGCTTCCACACGAAAAGCATTTCGGGAGTTAAAGTAGTTGGCCTGTAATTCACTCATATGGCTTTTGGCTGCAAGGCTTCCATAAAAGAACCATTGCCGATCTTCCTTGAATAAGTTCTTCAGAGGCGCATCGGCTAGTGCGGTATCACGTTCGCTTCCTTCATAATGGACAATGCGTGCCATACCGCTCATCATGTGGTACAGGATATGACAATGAAAGAACCAGTCCTTCTCCTCGTCCGCGGAAAACTCAATGGTTACGCTGGTCATTGGCGGAACGTCTACGGTATGTTTAAGAGGGGAATACTCTCCATTTTTGTTCAGCACCCTGAAGAAGTGCCCATGCAAATGCATAGGATGATTCATCATCGTGGTGTTCTCCAAAGTGAACTGTACAACTTCTCCTTTTTTTATGTTGATCATATCAGCTTCGGAAAGCACTTTTTTATTGATCGACCACACGTAACGGTACATATTGCCCGTCAGTGTAAGATGATAATTCTTTTTTGGACGTGCGGGATCAAAAGTGGTCTTTTCCAAAGCTTTCAACATGTCATAATTAAACACCACCTCTTCCGTTGAATCCGGCCCCATCTGGCGACCGGTCATTTCGCCGTGCATAGAATGATCTATTGCTTTTTCACTTGGCTTACTTTCTTCCATATGCCGCCTATGTGCCATATGATCGGCGCTGTCCGGTTCCATCTTCATTTTTCCCACGTCGTTACTCTCCTTCTTGTGTCCGCGATGATCCTGTTTTTGTAGGGAATCCTTCATCTTTATCCCATCATCCATCTTCATGTCATGACCGGAATGCTGATTATCGGTGGGGGGCTGTTTTTTCCGGGAAACTTTTTTTGGAGCCTTGTTCTTTTCTTCCATACCGCCCATGTCCATCCCTTCCATATCCATGTTTTCCATCGTTCCGTGGTCCATACCGCTCATTTTCATTCGTCCCGGAAAATTCACCGTCATATCCATCATCATTTTATCCATATTCCATACATCGGGTCTGGAAATGTTTCTTGCCATTACCTTCTCACCGGAACCGATAAAAACGGAAGTGGAGCCGGAAACATCCTGGGGAGTTGCCCGCAATTCATAAGCACCATCAGATGGCACGGTAATAAGGAAATCGTACGTTTCTGCCGTTCCGATCAATATCTTATCAATGGATATGGGAGTAACGTCCAAGCCATCTGCGGATATAAGGCGTATTTTTCCACCTCCATAATTCAGGTAAAAATAAGTGGAAGAGGAGCCGTTGATCACTCTTACCCGAAGACGATCACCCGGCTTATATTGCGACAGATCAATGGAACGTTTTCCGTTTACCAGAAAGGCATCGTAATAGACATCAGAAAGATCCATTGCAGGCATCCTTGTCCATGCACTTTTTACCCTCTGAAAATAAGACCCGTGTGAAATCAGTTTATCAAGGCTTTGCGCATACCCCTTTTTGATGGTATACCACTCACTTGCGGGATCGTTACGCCGGAGTGTGCGGTGAACTTCCGACGGATTTTCATTGGTCCAGTCTGAGAGCAATAAAACAACCTCATGGTCAACGGGATGTGTTTTCTTTCTGGGATGTATTAGGATAGGCCCGTATAGCCCACTCTGTTCCTGTAGCATCGTGTGGGAGTGGTACCAATAGGTACCGCTCTGTTTTAAAGGGAAGACAAACTTCCGGACACCTCCCGGTTTTATGGGTGGAGTGGTAAGATAAGGAACACCGTCTTCAATATTGGGTAATAATAGCCCGTGCCAGTGCGTGGAGGTCTCGTGATGATGCAGCCTATTATGAACATAAATAACAGCTGTATCGCCCTCGGTGAACTCAAGTGTCGGTGCCGGAATCTGCCCGTTTACGGCAATTCCCTTTACTTCTTTGTTGTTTGCGTAATTGACCGTTGTATCGCTCACATAAAGATGATAGGTAACCGTTTTTCCCGGACCTTCCGCCATTTCCATTTTATGGGGGGGCAGA
This sequence comes from Olivibacter sp. CPCC 100613, assembly GCF_036959255.1. NCBI lineage: Bacteria > Pseudomonadati > Bacteroidota > Sphingobacteriia > Sphingobacteriales > Sphingobacteriaceae > Olivibacter > Olivibacter sp. CPCC 100613. The sequence continues at coordinate 98,288 of NZ_JAWMTI010000012.1, read as the reverse complement.
TTGTCAACCGCGTTTTTATTAGGATGCGTATGCTGCGCCGAGACCATAGTAGCAAATGCTAACGGAAAGGCTACCAATATTATTTTCATTATATTTTTACTTTTCATCATCTTCATCCTTTATTTCAGTTTCCAACTTTTAATAGACTGGCATTGATGGCAACGACGACGGTACTCACCGTCATTAAAATGGCGCCCGCAGCGGGACTCAAAAGAATTCCTTGACCGTAAAGGATGCCCGCAGCCAACGGTAAGGCGATAATATTGTAACCGGTGGCCCATACCAGGTTTTGGATCATTTTGCGATAGGTAGCCTTTCCAAAAAGTATCAGGTTAACGACATCTTTTGGGTTACTGTTCACCAAAACGATACCTGCTGTTTCTGCCGCTATATCGGATCCTGAGCCAACGGCAATACCCACATCGGCCTGGGCCAGTGCGGGCGCATCGTTGACACCGTCACCGGTCATGGCCACATATTCACCTCTTGTTTGCAGTTCCTTGATTTTTTCCAGTTTCTGATGAGGTAAAACCTCTGCAAAAAAACTATTCATACCGAGCTTTTCAGCGACAGATGCGGCTACTTTTTTATTGTCTCCTGTTAACAGGATGGATTTAATATGGTGGTCGTGTAATGTACGGATAGCATCCGCAGATTCCGGACGTATCGTGTCGGCCAATGCAATATAGCCGATTGGGACTTCATCAATTAGTACAAATACGATGGTGGATGCTTCATCCGACTCCTGTTCGCCTGGTAAATCCAGTTTATTTTCTTTAAGGTAACCCGGACTAACGACCTTTATTTGCTTTCCCTCCACATCAGCTTCCACTCCTTTACCGGTGATAGCGTTGAAATTCTGTGTTTTTGGGATATCGATTTGAAGCTCTTTTACCTTTTGGATAATACCCGTAGCGATGGGATGTTCTGAATTTTGTTCTAAAGCCGAAGCAAATCGTAGTATTGCATGCTCATTCAGGCCGCTTTGATAACTAACGACCTTTGATACCTCAAATTTACCAACAGTGAGTGTTCCTGTCTTGTCGAAAACCAGGGTGGTGATTTTACGAGCATTTTCAAAGGCAGTCCGATTTTTAATTAACAAACCATTTTTAGCGGATTGAGCAGTCGATTTGGCAACTACCAAAGGAACGGCTAAACCAAGTGCATGAGGACAGCAGATAACAATTACGGTGACCATACGCTCGATGGAAAAGGCCAAATCTTTCCCTCCTGCAAAATACCAGTAAGAGAAAGTTATGATACCTGCCAAGATAGCGATCAAGGTAAGCCATCTGGCAGCAGTATTGGCCAGGAGCTGCGTTTTGGATTTCGAATGCTGTGCGTCCTGAACAAGTTGAATCACTTGAGATAAATAGGATTGTTCTGCCCCATGTGCGACTGAAATCCGGATGGCTCCGTTTCCGTTAATAGATCCGGCAATTACTTCATTTCCTTTCCGCTTCAGCACTGGTTTCGACTCACCTGTAAGCATGCTTTCATTTAAAAAACTTTCACCGTCTATGATGGTGCCATCGGCTGCAACTTTCTCCCCAGGTTTGATCAGTATGACATCGTCTTTTTTCAGATCAGCAGTTTTGATGTCATTGACATGGTCACCCGTTATCAGATGCGCTTCGTCCGGCATCAGTTGTACGAGCAATTCAAGCTCTCTGGAGGCACCGGCAATGGATTTCATTTCGATCCAATGCCCCAACAGCATAATCAGGATCAAGGTTGCCAGTTCCCAGAAAAAATCCATCCCCGCTAGTCCAAATACCGTTGCAACACTATATCCATAGGCAACTGTGATGGCAAAACCAATCAGCGTCATCATGCCTGGATCTTTACTACGCATTTCATCCGCCCACCCTTTAAGGAAAGGCCATCCGCCGTAAAAGAATACGAATGATGAAAGTGCGGCCAGAACATATTGATCTCCCGGAAATTCGATATAAATATTAAGCCATTGCTGAATCATGTGAGACAGGAGAAGTATTGGAACGGTAAGTATTAGCACTACATAAAAGCGCTTACGGAAATCAGCAATCATCATCGCATGATGGTCGTGTCCCGCATGCCCCATGGGTCGATTGTGTTCATGGTTTGCCTCGTGTTCTGGTTTTGAATTCTTAATCTGTTCATGAGCATTATGACCATGGCCATGGTGGCCGTGATGAGCGGCATCGTTTCCTTGAGAATGAGAATGTTCCATAATTGTTAGTTTATTCGGTTTATACTTTACAATTTAGCATCGATCTTGTTTCGTAGTCCCTTAGACCAATTGATCAGAAGATCAACTTCCTCCTTCGTTAATCTTGCATCCCTATGAATCAGTGTATATGACTTTAGCGGCATAGCTCCATCCTTCAATTGACTTTCGATAGATCGAAGCTTATTGTATTGCTTCTTTATTGGATATGATCCGAATTCATCCAAATTAAGTTCCTTTTTTCCATGGATAATATGGTTTTCCATCAACTTCGCAAAAGGCTGTACACTACTGTACCAAGGATATGCTGTACGATTACTATGACAGTCAAGGCATGCCTTTTTTAACACGGCATTTACCCTTTGCGGAACGTTGTATATATGATTAATGGCATTTACTCCTGCCGCTCCATTGTTCTTTTCCTGTTTCGGAATAAATTGTATAATCACTACAGCTAACAATACAAAAATTCCAATGACAACTACCGATTTGCTTAATTTGTTCATAAGAATATTTACTTAAAGTTAAATAATTTCGCTGTTTTAGCCATTTTTTTCTCATTTATTATAATAACATAATAAAGAGGCTAAGCTTCCTGTAAAGGATGTTTTCCCTTTTTCAGTATATACTCGCTATAAAGTAAATAAGCACCGGTAACCACCAATTTATTGCCTGCTTTTAAACCCGATCTAATTTCAACTTTATCGAAGGATTCCAATCCAGTGGTTACTTTTCTTGGTTCAAAGCGTTCTTCATCTATGGCAACCCATACATGTCGGGTATTGCCATCATTAATAACGGCATTTATAGGAATTGACAAATATTCTGACGACGATTTTTTGGAGAGAATGATATTAGCTTGCATCCCGGGTTGCCAACGATTATCAGGATTGGTGATGCTTCCGCGAATCTGCAAAATTTGCTCGCTGCTTGCGAGGTTCGGTGTTATAAATTGAAGGGTCATATCCTGCGGGTCATTCTCCCAGCCGGCAACAATTACCTTTAGTTTTTGCCCTTCCTTTATTTCACCAATTTCAGAAGGATACACATCTGCCTCGACCCACAGATTATTATAGTTTTCTAATTGTAGCAAAGTAGAACCTTCCGATACATACTGGCCTTCGGTAACAGAAATCTCCGAAACTTTGCCGCTTTGCGGCGCATAATACGTAATGTAAGGATTTGTTCTTTTTGTATCTGCCAGGTGTTTGATTTGCGTATCGGATTGGCCATATAGAATCAGTTTCTGTTTGGAAGCTTTATGAATATCCTGAAATCTCCTGTCGTTATTGAACTGCGCGGATTGTGCAAGCGCCATCAGGTATTCTTCTTGCAAGGTCAACAATTCTTCTGAGTAAATTTTATAAATTGCCTGCCCTTTTCCGACTGATACGCCTGTCTCTTTTACATATAGTTCTTCGATCCTCCCCGCAACCCTGCTGCTAATAAACGTCGTCTGTTCCGGATTGACAACAAGTTTTCCATTTAAATAACTATTGTCTTCAAATCCTTCGGTTCCGATTATAACTGTTGTGATGTTAGCCAATGCCTGCTGATCCTTACTGAGAGTCAGACCTTTGTCTTTATTGTTTTTATCGAAGGGGACAAGATCCATACCACAGATGGGACAGGTCCCCGGTTTATTCTGAACGATCTGCGGATGCATTGGGCAGGTATAAGTTTTAACTGAAACGTTCCCTTCCAGATCTTTCTTTTTTTTCGTGCATGCAGCAATTATAATGGACGGCGAGACAACCGTGAATAGTACTGACTTCAAAAAAGTTTCTCTTTTCATATTAACTATCTTTTTGGGTGATGATGAAACTTTCACTATCTACGAGATAATAAGCGTTTTCCGCGACGGACCAGTGACTGATGTTATCCAATACTTGAACTTGTCCATCTACAGTAACACCGCTTTTAACTTCCGTAGGCACAAAAACGCTCCCCTGCTTTTTAAACACAATGGACCGACCGCCCAGTTTTAATACAGCCTGCTTCGGAAGCCACCAACCGCTAGCGATCGTTGTTGGGATTTTTCCACGTAGTAACTCACCAACCCGGAGATTCGTGGTTGCCCCATAAACCCTCGCCAGCGTGAAATTTTCCCCTGCCCTGTAGGTCGGTTCGAGCAGCTCAATCTTATCCAAATAACTTTTGTCCGGGTTTGCTGTGCTATTGTAGAGTATTCTTGCATTTAATTTGACCATGGAAGCCAGTTGAGGAGCGATGGAAAACTCTGCAATCAGATCCCTGTTGGTATAAATATTGAACAATCCCTGGCCCACGCTGACATACTGCCCTTCCCGTAGTATCAGTGGGGTAGTAGTTACAGTGGTTGGAGTGCTCGTTGCGCTGCCTGGAGACATGGAATTCCCTCCCGACATCCCCCCCATACCGCCATCTGTGCTAGGAGCCGGAGCTACCGCTGTAACCGGAGCTGGGGATGTGCCTTTTTCCAAGATGTAGCCATCCGCTGGACTATAGATGGATACCCGATAGTCCGGTTGACCTTTCTGTAATATGCTATTAATCTGCTGCTGCGTTAAACCGAGAAAACGAAGCTTGTTGGTTGCCTTGTTGTATAACTGCTCGTTGGTCACTTTATTTCCCTTCAGCAGTAATAATTCCCGCTGTGCTGAAACCAGTTCAGGGGAGTATATTTGCATGATCAGTTGGCCACGCCTGACAGGCTGATAGTTATATTTTATATACAGTTTTTCAATTCTTCCTCCAACACGGGCGCTGATCGATGTATTATTTCTGGTATCAAGCGTCACTTTGCCGGGAACTTCAACCATCAAAACCTGTATACCGCTATCGGCCTTAGTAGTCGATATACTGGCTTTAATCTGTTCATTTACCGGTTTCAATAACGATTGAAGACTAGTATCTACTGGAGACTCTCCGTGCTGTTCGTGTCCCTTACTCGGAACCTGATCGGGTTTTCCCTGCCGACAACCAATGATCAGAGCCGTCAAGCAAAAAAGCACTATACGCTTATTTATAAAGTTCTTTCTCATAATCTACAATCATTTTGTATAGTTTAAGCTTTTCATCCAATAACGAATTTCTCATCATGGTTACCGCTTCCCAGTCATTGATTACCACGGTGAGCTCCTGTTTATTTTCTTGGTAGGCTTGAAAATTTGCGTCAAGTGCGCGGTTCAGCGACGGAATTACTTTTTCCTCAATAGCGCTGATCTGTTTCTGCATATTTAGTATTTCGTACTGCATTCCATATAGCATACCTTGACTCTCCACCAACATGCCGGTTCTTTCTTTTTGCATTGCCTGTACGTTCAGTTCCATCGCTTTTACTTCGTTCTTGTACATTTTACTGCTCCAGGGAGCTATTGGTATACTTACCATTCCCATTATACTATAAGCGTTCGGCATCATTTTTCCCAACGGGGACATATGGTCAAAGCGGATTTTAAAATCCGGTTTTGACTCCTTTTTCATGGATTGTATGTTAAGTTGCATACTCCCTATATCCGCATCCATCTTTGTAATATCTTTTCTTCTTGTAGCCAGAATTGAAGTGTCCAAACTTGCTTGAGGTGTAAATTCCGGAGAAAAAGTTGTGTCAACTGCGAACAAGGTATTTCCCGGCTGGTTCATTAAGCTATTGAGCCATGCACGTGCTTTGGCAATTTCCCCTTCTTGCATGCGGATCATGTTCTCAGTGTCCTCTATGCGCGCATCTGCTTTAAATACGCTACCTAGGGAAGATCTGTTATATTCATAGCGAATCCCTTCTATTTCCTTCATGGTTTTCATCAGAACCACATTTTCTCGGAGTATATGGATGCGCTTTTCGGCAACTAACCAGCTATAGTAAAGCATTTTGGCTTGTGCTTTCAGTTCATTGAGCTTGACCTTTCTTGATTCAAGTTCCGACTTCCCCTGTGAGGCAATAAAATCCCGTTTTCCCCTTAGTTTTGATGGATTTGGAATATCCTGTTCAAATTGAAGCATAAGCGATCCTTTATCGCTATCCGACATAATTTCTTGTCCCGGATATGGTGTCATAAACGTTCCTACACCAACCATTGGAGCCATCCATGAAGTGGCCGCTTTTGCGCTATACTGAAATCCTTCCGCTTTCAACGAATAAGATTTCAGTTGCTCATTTTGCTCATCAATGCGTTTTAGTATAGTATCTAACCGTAACACAGATGTGTCTTGCCCGTAAGTGAAAACAGGATATAAAACGAGGATAAATAGTAATTTCTTAATGGTTTGCATCGTATATTTCTAATTTTCCGTATTTACGTAATTCATATTCTTTTGTCATCAGAAATATCAACGGAGTGACTAATAGGATGTGCGTAGAAGATGTTAGAACACCTCCAATCATAGGAAGTACAATAGGTTGCATGACATCGATCCCTACACCATTTGCCCATAGTACCGGCACTAAACCGAACAAAGCGACACTTACCGTCATCAATTTTGGTCTGAGGCGTTTTGCGGCACCATGTATTACATATTCCCTTAAATCTTCTTTGGTTATGGTATCGCTACTGTTTCCTTTCAGTTTGACCAATTGTTGCATGGCATCGTTAAGATAAATGACCATGACAATACCTGTTTCTACTGCAATTCCGAACAGTGCTATAAATCCTACTGCCACGGCTACGGACAGATTGACTCCCCAGAAGTAAATCATATAAGCGCCACCTATCAGCGCGAACGGTATCGTCACAAGGCTTAAAAACGCTTCCCGCAGAGAATGAAAGGCAAAATATAAGGCGAAAAATATAATCACGAACACGATGGGTGCAATCCATAACAATGTTTGCTGCCCTCTGATCAAATTTTCGTACTGTCCGCTCCATTCCAGGAAATAACCGTCCGGCATTAACCCCTTGCTGCCGTTGATCCTGTCAATAGCTTCTTTAACCGTACTTCCCAAATCCCTGTCACGAACATTGAACATGACAGCACCTCGCAGTAGCGCATTATCGGACGTGATCATAGGAGGACCTGCTTCAAACTTGACGTTGGCAACAGAGCTCAACGGAACTTCACCGAATGACTGGCTCTTAAGAGGAATTCTTTCGATTTTTGTGATGCTGTTTCTATAATCCTGACTTAGCCTCACGTTTATGCTAAATCTCCGACGGCCTTCGATGGTCTGTCCTATGGGTGCACCTCCTAAGGCCGATTCAACGGTTTGATTCACATCATCGACGGTTAAACCATAACGGGATAGTGCTGATCGGTCAATATCTATATTTAAGTATTTTCCACCTGTAATAGGCTCCACGTATAGATCCTGTACACCCGGAATCCCTTCCAGAGCGTTTTTGACACGTTCAGATACCGATGCTATGCTGTCCAATTGCTGTCCATAAACTTTAATCCCCACATCGGTGCGGATCCCCGTTGCCAACATATTAATCCGATTGATAATGGGTTGTGTCCAGCCATTCACCACCCCCGGAATCTGAAGCTTCTTATCCAATTCGTCGATGATATCCTGCTTCGTTATGCCTTCTCTCCATTGACCTTTAGGTTTGAGCATAATAATCGTCTCGATCATACTGATAGGCGAGTTATCCGTTGAGGTACTTGCCCTCCCCGCCTTTCCCAGCACCTTTTCTACTTCCGGAACACTTTTAATGATTTTGTCCTGGACCTGTAAAATGCGTTTCGCTTCACTGTTGCTTATATCTGGAAGCGTAACCGGCATGAAGAGGATGCTTTGTTCATCCAAAGGAGGCATAAACTCGGTACCTAAGTTTTTAAGTAATGGAATAGTTATTAAAAGAGCGATTACATTAATGGCTATAGTTGTTTTCCGCCATTTTAATACTTTCCGGATAATCGGCTCATAGATTCTGCTGAGAAAACGGTTGACAGGGTTTGCGTCATCTGGCTTGAACTTCCCTTTCATAAAAAAGGATATCAACACAGGGGCCAGAGTAATAACCAAAAATGCATCAACAATCATGATGAAGGTTTTGGTATAAGCTAATGGATGAAACAGTTTTCCTTCCTGTCCAGTCAACATAAAAACCGGCAAAAATGAGGTTATAATGATAACGGTTGCAAAAAAGACGCCCCGGCTTACCTGTTTGCTGCTTTTTTCAATTACCTTTATTCTTTCTTCATCAGAAATCCATTGAGGCGATCTTTTGAATATATTTTTAAATTTTTTCATATTATATTTCGCTGGACTTTTTATTGGATGATTCCCACTGCTCGTATCGCTCTGACAGATGTTTATACGCATTTTCGCTCATGATAATACCATTATCTACGATGACACCTATAGCGAGCGCGATACCGGTCAATGACATGATATTCGATGAAATTCCAAACGCGTTAAGTAATATAAAACTGACGGCCAATGTGATGGGTATCTGGATAATGATACTGAGAGCACTTCTCCAATGGAAAAGGAAGATGATAACCACAATGGAAACAACGATCATCTCCTCTATCAAGGTACGTTTTATTGATTCGACCGACTCCTTTATCAATTCTCCACGGTCATACACAATGTCAAACTTGACCCCTTCAGGGAGTCCTTTTGCAACTTCCTTCATTTTCAGCTTGATGCGATCGATCACTTCAGCGGCATTCTCGCCGTAACGCATAACAACAATTCCACCTACACGCTCGCCCTCCCCATCTTGATCGAAAATGCCCAACCGTGCCTCACCTGTCATCTGGACGGTGCCTATGTCCGATATTTTGATAGGATTTCCGTTTTGGTTGGCAACCGGTATATTTTCGATTTCTTCTATAGATTGTAGATAACCGCTTGTTTTAATAATATAACCAATATCACTCATTTCGAATTTTCGCCCTCCGCTTTCGTTATTGTTCGTTCGCACGGCATTGATAACATCAGGTATAGATAATTTATAATAGAGAAGTCTGTTTGGATCAACGGTAACTTGGTATTGCTTTTGAAAACCACCGAAAGAAGCTATTTCACTTACTCCTTGAACATTTTGCAAAGCAAACTTAATGTACCAGTCCTGCACAGCTCGCTGTTCTCCAAGATCTAGTTTGGGTGCATCTAAGGTATACCATAAAATATGTCCCACACCCGTTCCATCCGGACCGAGCTGTGGGGTTGCACCTGTCGGCAAGGTACTGGAAACAGTACTTAGCCGTTCCAATACACGTTCACGTGCCCAGTAGATATCGACATCGTCGTCAAAAATGACATAAATAAAGCTCATACCGAACATTGAGCTTCCTCGAACGTATTTTATGCGGGGTAATCCCTGTAGGTTTGTAACCAAGGGATAAGTGATCTGGTCCTCGATCAATTGCGGTGCCCTTCCCATCCATTCGGTAAATACGATCACCTGGTTTTCAGACAGATCTGGAATGGCATCGATGGGATTCTTTTTTACCGATATTACTCCCCAGACAAATATGCCCAGGCTTAACATCAGTACGATAAAACGGTTACGTAACGACCACTCGATAACTTTATGTACCATATCGATAAAGTAATTTTGCTGTAAAAACTGATTGATGGTTTAATTTGTAGTAACGGAGCAGCCTGAAAAGTAGCCCGTGACTACGTCACGGGCGAAATAAAACTAATTAATAACTTCCTTAACAGACCCGCACTTAAGCATTTTACTTCCGAAATATGGATTTTTTATTTCATTCGCTTCCGAGAGCCACATAGCGCCTTCATTATCTTTTGCCATAGGGCAATGTGCATTATACAATGTTCGTCCGGCTCCGAAGCCTTTGACCAGCGCATATACGTCCTCGCTCATCATGATGAAATGTTCTCGTTGATGTTTAATATTGCCCACATTTTCACCAATATGTTCCGCATGCTCTTTCAGATCGGCTTCATTCTGGTTATACAGTGCTGCTTGTTCGGCAGTTAAGACAGATTTATCTAACTGGTTCATGGCTGCGACCATTGCTTCACCGCCACTTGCGGCTTCTTTATCATCATCATTGGATAACGCAGTTTTTACATGGATATAATGATCGACGATCTGTTTTATGGATGAGGCCACTTTTGGATCCACATCCGTAAAGCTGGCCTTGATCTCCGTAATGTTTGTGTTTCCATCGGCCGTTTGATGTTCTACATTTTCCATGGTCTCCATATTTTGATGATCATCGATTTTCTTTTCTGAATTTGAATTACACGCAGCGAAAGTGAAGGCTGTGACGGCCATCACACCAAAAATTAGATTTTTCATTTCAATTAATTTTATTGTTTAATGATTATGTTGTTGTGATTTTTCCTGTTGATGCCCTTCATGCTCACCCTGAGATGCACCTTTGCGATCGTATTGACAACACCCCGGTAGCTTGTCATAGGCAGCATCCGATGCAGAGAGATCTTGTGTATCGTGCCCAGCCTTGGCGATTTGCTTCTGCACATCTTTTTCGGATACTTTGTCCGTATTGAATGCCAACGTCATCATTTTTGTTTCGACATTCCAGTTTGCGCTTTTTACACCTTCAATATTGGCGGCCTTTTCAATGCGCTTTTTGCACATTTCACAATTGCCATAAACTTTAAAAGATGTGTTTTTTTCCTGACCATATACAGTGGTCCCAATGATAGCCATAATAGCTACTAGCATTAATCTGATAGATTTCATGATAAAAAGAATTAAATGTTTAAAGATTATTGCAGGCATATAGAAATGCCATCCTATTCGAATCTCAGATGAGATCGAAAAAAAAAGAAGTGGAAATAGTATTAAATTCGGAAAACTTGGTTTTTGAGGTATAATGGTGTTTTGATCGCCGCGGGAGGCGAATTGCTTACCGGATTCTCTTCCGTTACCGATGGAATAATCAGATAGTCCGAAATATCATTTGGAATTTTCGGTAATAGGAAACTAATTTTTTGGAATTCTAAAAAGGTATTCTCCGAACTTTTATGAACTTTATCCAGTTTTACCTGTTTATGCTCATCCTTGCAACAGTCATTTTTCTTCTTCGATTTCTTAGTCATACCGCACACTTCACAGGCATCGTCTTGGCCGTGCCATAAGGAGGTGTCTACCAGTTTTTCCATGCAGTAATGCAGATGCATGGTAAATCCGGTAGATGTACCGAGATAGAAAAAGGTCAATATGATAAGTAATATCTTCTTCACTGCATTGCAAAGTAAATAAAAAGTTTAGATAAAAAATTACATAATTCCGTTCTTATTTTACATAATTTTGTAGTGTCGAAGGGCTCGCTTTATCTCATTTGTTGCTTCCTTGATTCCGAAAAATAGAGATTGGCCATTCCATAAAATGAGTTATCCTTCTTGATAATTGCAACAAGCGATTTAATGCTGAAATGATCGTCGTTAGAATCGCCGAAGATTATAGGACTTTAATTCAGGATTCTGCTTTTCAATCGCTCATTCGTCAGCTTTTTCATCAAGACACGTGTTCGTGCACACGACGGGAACCATTGAGGTATTTCTGTTTTTTCAGATATCATTAGCTATTTAAGACCTGTTTGCATAAGGGGCGTCATGGTAAATAGCTCTGCGCAGTTTTGCAGCAGGGCATGGGGAATATAATGGCTAAACGTTTTAAAACCGCAGGATTGTGTCAGTCATTCTAGAGAACCTTTACGCCAAGTATTACACTCACACTGTCGCGACAATTTCAGCTTTTTAAGCTAGCTAAAATTTTTCTTCATAATTTGAACGACAGGCGTCGTTTGGTTTTTATATTTTTTGACCACTTCCCAATTAGTTGGCAAATTCTTTTTATTAAAATCTACAATATTGTCTATAGTAGACAATAAGAATATGGCAAAACGGCTTATAGAAAAACGACATATCACTCCCGAACAGGCTACGAAAATTTTGAATAAAAGAGGCATAGAAGTAAACGAAAAGCAAGCAAAAATAATTTTGGATTTCTTGTATATTTTAGCTAAATTAACAGTTAATCAATACTTTAGGAAAGATTAGCATATTCGTTTATTGTAAAAAAATACCATGATACCAACATACCTTTATATCCGAGTAAGTACAGATGAACAGGCAAGACGGGGTTATTCTTTAAGAGAGCAGGAGGACAGACTCCTACAATATTGTACTTTGAACGGTATAGAAGTTTTAGGTATTGTCCGTGAAGATCATTCAGCCAAGACATTTAACCGCCCAGAATGGAAAAAGTTGATGATAAAGCTAAAGAAAAAACGTAAGATGGCCGTTCAGATACTTTGCGTCAAATGGGATAGATTCAGCCGTAGTATAGAAGCCGCCTATGAAATGATCGGCGTGTTGAGATCATTAAATGTCACTGTTAACTCGATTGAACAACCTGTGGATATGTCTATTCCAGAGAACAAAATGATGCTTGCCATTTATTTGGCAGTTCCGGAAGTTGAGAATGACAGGAGGGCACTAAATGTTTTTTACGGAATGAGAAAGGCAAGACGGGAAGGGCGGTGGATGGGAACGGCGACTATAGGTTATATAAACAGAGTTACCCCCGATGGGAAGAAATATATCATGCCGAAACAACCGGAAGCAGAAATTATGAAGTGGGTTTTTGAAGAGTTGGCCAAAGGTGTTTATGCCGCTGAGCAGATACGTAAAATGGCCAACGAAAAAGGGCTAAAATGTGAAAGAAATAACTTCTGGAAGATTATCCGTAATCCTGTATATTGCGGAATAATCATTGTCCCTCCTCACAAGAATGAAGAGATGGAATTTGTAAAAGGCCAACATCAGCCGATTATTTCTGAAGTTCTTTTCTACAAGGTACAGGATATATTGAATGGGAACAAAAGACCTATCGCAACGAAAGTGGTTTCTAAAGACATGTTACCGTTAAGAGGATTTCTTCAATGTCCCAATTGTAGCAGAATGTTAACCGGAAGTGCGTCAAAAGGACGTCATCGGCACTATTACTATTATCACTGTTCGTCCTCGGCTTGTGGCTGTAGATTTAAGGCAGAGGAAGTGAACGGTTATTTTGAAAGGGAACTGTTAAAGTTTAAACTCATGCCTGAAACGGGCGAGCTTTTCAAAATGGTCGTCTTGGACGAATATCGTTCATCTAATCGCGAGGAACTAGATGAACGGGCCGCGTTGTTTAAAAAAATTGAAGAGCAGGAGGCCATTTTGTCTAATGCTAGGAAAAAATTAATGAAGGATGAAATAGATGGTAATGATTTTAAGATTATTAAAATGGAGTGTAATGAAGAACTGAAAAAACAGGAAGCACTATTGGCCGATCTCCCAATCAAGTCCCAGAATATAAAAACGATAGAAACCTTATTGGACAAAGTAGTAGAAACGTATTCAAATATCGATAAACACTATATGGGGGCAGATATTGAAGGGAAGCGTAGAATCATTGGTTCGATGTACCCGGAAAATCTGTGTTTTGACGGTACAAGACATCGAACCGCTCGACTTAATGAAGCATTATCGCTTATCTTGCTAATTAACAGCGAGTTAGAATCAATAAAAAAGGGGAAAGATTCGTTTAATTTGAATCTTTCCCCTGAGGTAGCCCGTAGGGGAATCGAACCCCTGTTTCAAGAATGAAAATCTTGCGTCCTAACCCCTAGACGAACGGGCCATTTTAATTTAACGGATATATATATCCGTTTTTCGGTCTGCAAAGATAGATAAGGATTTTATATTTCAAAAGACAAATTTCAAATATTTTGTTAGCGACTGATAATCAGTGTAAAAAATTATTGAACCTTTTTTTTCTTGTCGGTCAATAATAAGAGGACGCTTCCTGCGACACCGGACAATACAGATCCGGTTAAAATAGAAAATTTGGCTTCGGCTAGTATATGCGTAGCATTGGCAAACGATAAGATGGCAATAAAAATAGACATCGTAAAGCCAATTCCACCCAACATACCAACCCCTAGGATATGCTTCCAGGAGGCTCCGTGCGGTCTATTGCTGATCTTTAATTTAACGGCCAGCCAAGAAAAGAAGGTGATTCCTATCGGTTTTCCAAGTAATAGACCAAGCGCGATCCCAAGTCCAAGTGGTGTAAATAAACCTTCCAGCATACCTTCCTCATATTTGATATTGGTGTTGGCCAAGGCGAAGATGGGCATGATGAGGAAGTTCACCGGCTTTACTAACAGATGTTCTAACTTCTCTAAAGGAGACTCCGTGGCGTCCGGTGTGGTGGGTAGGGTAAAAGCGGTTAGAACACCTGCAATCGTTGCATGAATGCCCGAATGGTGAATAAAATACCAGATAAATACACCTGGGATAAGATAGAAGATGATCTTTTTAACACCAAGTTTGTTAAATACCAATAGTAAAACGAACAATAAACCGGCGTATAATAAATATTCATATTGCAGGGAAGTAGAATAAAAGATAGCAATAACGAGTATCGCCATCAGATCATCCACAATGGCCAAGGCTGCCAGAAATATTTTTAACGAAGAAGGAACTTTGTTACCTAACAGTGTGATGATCGCCAAGGCAAAAGCGATGTCTGTTGCCATCGGGATTCCCCAACCGCCTGCAAATTCTGTGTTTTTATTGAAAGATGTATAAATAATTGCCGGAACGATTACACCACCAAGTGCTGCGATGACCGGTAAGGTAGCCTTTTTTATGGAGGCGAGCTCGCCCTCTACCAATTCTCGCTTAATCTCCAGGCCCACTAAGAGAAAGAAAATGGCCATTAATCCATCATTGATCCAAATGATAATAGGGTATTCCAAATGAAGCGCTTCGGAATGATAACCTATTTCTATCGCTAAGAAACTGTTAAAAGCATCACCGAAACCTGTATTGGCAATAAGAAGAGAAAGAACAACACAAAGAATCAGGATGACACCACCGGCAGTGCCGGATTTTAGAAATTCCTGAAAAGATTTGATGTTAATTAGTTTAGCCATAGTTGCGAAAATAACAAAAAGCACGTGTATTCGTCGGAAAAGATAAACAAAAACTGTAGGGGTAGAATGAAATAAGGCTGTCATAGCTTAAAATATAAGATGACTATGAAACTGTTTAAATTTTTGGCGATTATCGCGGTTGTCCTAACAGGTGCCTCTACAGCAAAGGCACAAATGGGAGATTGGACCATTGGTTTAAAAGCTGGGGCCAATTATACCAATCTTTATTCGGACACAAAAGGCTTAAGTGACAAGAAAGGAAAGGTAGGGTTTACTGCCGGTGCCTTTGCCCGCATGGGGCAAACGGTGTTTTTTCAGCCTGAGCTTAATTTTGTACATTTTTCAAGCGAATTCAGTTATAATGGTCAGCAATACGATCCAACGCTAAGTCAATTAAATGTACCCCTGATGGTGGGCTATAAACTGCTTGATCAAGATGCGCTTGCGCTGAGGGTATCCATAGGACCTGACTTTAGCTATAATTTGAATGAGCCGGATGTGTTTAAAGGGCATGATTTTAAGAAGTTTGCGGTAGGGGGCGTTTTTAATGTAGGGGTAGATTTGGGAAATATTACTTTAGACGCGCGGTATAGTAGAAGCTTTACAGATTTGGACAAGCGACTTGGTCAACAAGCTGGTATCTATTCCCTAGCCGTTGGTTTTAAGATTTTATGAAAAACAATTAATTGTTTTATAGACACTTATCTTTTTGTTGTTTTTTAAAAAGTAGCAACAGCTTAGAAAATTTTGTGTTTATGAAAAAAAGTGTTAACTTTGTGCTTTCATAATTTAGGTTTATAATTGGTTAACAGGCCTCTAATCTCCCCGATTATTGGCCTGTTACTTTTTAAAATATTTAGTATTTTTATATTTCAGTAACCAATTATAACGGAATATGCGCATCATTCTTTTTGTCCTGTTAATGGCAGGCTATATACATAGTGTCGCACAAGAAGAGATTGTCCCTTCTCCTTCACATGTATTGAGCGAGGTGCGCTTTAAAACCTTAATGGGTGGAGTGGTGGTGGTGCCGGCTTTATTAAATGATTTTCCGGATACATTAAACTTTATTTTGGATACCGGGAGTGGCGGTATTTCACTGGATTCCACGACCGTTGTGTCGCTTGGATTAAAGCCGACACCGAGTGCAACCCGTATTCGTGGCGTTGCAGGGATCAAACAGGTCAGTTATCTGTATAATCAACGGCTTCAATTTCCATTATATACAATAGACAGTTTGAATTTTCATATTAATGACTATTCTTTTCTTTCAAGTGTCTACGGAATAAAGGTGGATGGTATCATTGGCTACTCACTATTTAGTCGGTACATAGTGAAAGTAAACTATGATGACAGCTTGATGCAGATCTGTTCACAAGGTACCATCCGTTATCCAAAGGGCGGTTTTTTATTAAAACCGAATATTAAGAGTCTGGTGGTTCAGCGCGCACTGATGAAAGATAAGCACCAGGTGAATGCCCGTTTTCTACATGACATCGGCGCCGGTGTATGTGTAATGCTTTCGCGGGAATTTGTAGAAGACAGTACATTGCTGGCATGGAACCGAAGGCTTTGGCCGAAGGAAGGACATGGTTTAGGGGGCAAAATACAGATGGATTTAACGGTTATTAAAGAACTTCGTTTTGGCCCCTATAAGTTTAAGCATGTGCCGACACTGATTTTTGATGATGTTTACGACGTGACTTCTTATCCTTACCTGGGCGGCTTAATCGGGAATGATATTTTCCGACGTTTTAATATGATCTATAACTACCAACGGGGAGACATTCATCTCCTACCGAACAATAGCTTTCGTGATCGATTTGATTACGCGTATTCAGGTCTCGACTTACAATTGGTTGATGGTGCTATCGAGATCGGAGGTGTAGCGAAGGGCTCGCCGGCTGCATTAGCGGGTCTGAAAACAGGTGATCTGCTATTGGCTGTCAACGGTGATTTTAGTATGAGCTTTTCGCAATACAAAAAAGCATTACAAAGACCCAAAAGAGAAGTGATGCTTTTGGTGCGACGAAAAGAGGAGCTGATGATTTTCAAGTTCAAAATAAAAAGCATAAAGCAGGTTTTTTAGCCAACTAATGTTATTTACTTTTACAAAAAAACGTTTTACTTTCATCTTTATTTTTTCTCTATACCGAACTGGGTATTGATTTGCTAGCTGAAATCAGGGGTTTATCTGTTCAGATAGGGCAATTTAATAATCTTTCGTTATTATTGTACACGATGCTTTTGAAACGACGGTGCTTATTTGGTCTATGCACGATTCTGTTGGCTTTGAAAAATTGAATGCAATGAGTTTCTTTTGGAAAATATACATGTTTTTCTTTGCGGTCCCATTTCCTATGATCTTATATTATAGTATTAATTACGGTTCAGAGATGAGGGGAGATGGTACCAACCCATGGTTAGCTTTATCCTATTTGCTAATTTCCCTGATCTTATGGGGAATTGTATTGTATAAACTTTATCAGCGATGGGTCGCTTTCACACTCCGCGCTAAATCGAATATTGAGTCGTTGCTTCGCGATGGTACGGTCAGGAACGCGGAGATTGTTGATGTAAAAACATTAAAGCCTATCGCGACAGGTGTGGAGAGTTTGGAAATTTCCGTACAACTTGAGAATTTTTCGGGAACGAAGATTATCCAGACCATTCCCATTAACGACAGCAATCCCCAACTGAATCGATATGGATTGGGGAAAAACATTGCTTTGCGGATTGATAAAACGTTAAAGAGTATTCCCTTCATGATTCCCGATGGTGTGCAGGTGTCCTTACAAACAAAACAGCTGATATTTCAACTAGTTGCCTGGCTGCTGGCCTTGACGGCAGTTGCTGCCTATTATATATTCTCTTACAACTATGAAAGTAACGGGATGGGATGGCGATTCTTGATTTTTTGGCATCCTTTGCTATTGTGTCCTTTGATCTTACTTTTTAGTTATTTTGGATTGGGGGCCTTAATGGGGAAACTGAGTGGCTTGCCTAAAGATGCGTTAAAATTGAAGTTTTATGGAAAGCAAGCGACTGCCAGAATTCTAAGTGCAAAGCAGACGGGTACTTACATTAACGAACAGCCTCAGGTACGTTTTGAGTTGGACTATAATGATGAAAGAGGCCGGACGCATAAAGTAAGCCTGAAAAAAATTGTCAGCCTGTTGGAACTAGGGATTACGCAGGAAAAAAGTATAGCTATTTTTTATCTCGAAGATGACCCGCAACATGTCGCTTTTGCTTCGGATCTGGACTTTTAAACAATGATTTTTAAAATGAGACAATACGGATTACTTATCTTATTTGGCGTCTTGCTGACTGTTTTTACGGCTTGCGATGGTATAACCAAAAGCATTAAAGATACGTTGAATAATTCGTCTACAGCAACAGAAGAACAGGAGAACGCCGATGATACGCAAAGTGAGACAAATTCTTTTACACATCCGGATGATCGTTCCGAGAAAAAAAAGGCTAGGGGGGTAGCGAACGATTTTATTCATGATACGGAGGCGCTTGGGAAAGCTGAGGAGGCATTGAAAAACCTCCCGCGGTTTAAAGGGAAGAAAATACGCTTATATAGTGATGTCCATTTTTATGACGATGGGAGGGTGATGCTGAGTGTCCAACATCCCGATAATCCAGAATATATTGATGCTTATGAATATGACGATGAAGCTTGGAGTGAGCCGAAACCCGTCCAGATCTCCGTTAGAACGAATATAGAAAGCAAACTCTTTGATCTGGATAAAATAACGTTCAAAACGGTTGCGACGATTGCAAATAACTATGATGAGAAGGCAAAAACCATAGAAGGGGCAAAACCGGCAAACCATGTATATGGTGTTATTTGGGGCAGCAATTTTGTTTGGTATCCGCGAAGCATCGATGGCTCAAGACAGCGTTTTGCAATAGACTTTAACTTAGATGGTTCGATCACTATGTTTAGACGGGAATAAAGATTCAAAGAAATGCCGTCGCAATCTATCCGAGGAAGAAAAGCATTTAGCTATTTATCGCTTTCCAGATTAAGTCTTTTAATTCCTGCAGTCCTTTTTGTGCTACGGAAGAAATAAATAGATAGGGGACCGCTTCGGGTAAATCCTGTTCCATTTCTAGCTGTAATTCTTCGTCTAACATGTCCGATTTAGTAATGGCTAACAAACGGGGTTTATCCAGTAATTCAGGGTTGTATGTGGTTAATTCATGCAACAGGATATTAAATTCTTCAGCGATGGAACGATGGGTATCGGCGGGAACCATGAAGAGTAGTACCGAATTGCGTTCGATATGCCGCAAGAATCGGTAGCCAAGCCCTTTTCCTTCGGACGCACCTTCAATAATTCCCGGAATATCTGCCATCACAAAAGATTTGTTATCGCGATAAGATACGATACCGAGGTTCGGAACCAGCGTTGTGAAGGGATAATCGGCAATCTCGGGTTTGGCAGCGGATACAACGGAGAGTAAGGTGGATTTACCGGCATTCGGGAAACCAACTAAGCCTACATCGGCCAATACTTTTAATTCCAGGATGATCCATTCTTCTTTTCCGGGTTCTCCTGGTTGAGCAAAGCGAGGTGTTTGTTGCGTTGGTGTTTTAAAATGCCAATTACCTAGTCCACCGCGACCACCGGGTGTAAGAATTTTGGTCTCGCCTTCTTCCGTAATATCGAACAGGATTTCGCCTGTTTCGGCATTCCTGGCAATAGTGCCTAATGGAACCTCTAATACTTCATCTTTTCCGTATTTGCCATGTTGTAATGCGCTGGAGCCTGACCCGCCAGGCTCCGCGATAATATGCTTTCTATATTTAAGATGCAAGAGTGTCCATAGCTGACTGTTGCCTCGTAATATAATATGGCCGCCTCGACCTCCATCGCCGCCGTCGGGTCCTCCTTTTGCTG
This sequence comes from Olivibacter sp. CPCC 100613, assembly GCF_036959255.1. Lineage (NCBI taxonomy): Bacteria > Pseudomonadati > Bacteroidota > Sphingobacteriia > Sphingobacteriales > Sphingobacteriaceae > Olivibacter > Olivibacter sp. CPCC 100613. The sequence continues at coordinate 78,305 of NZ_JAWMTI010000012.1, read as the reverse complement.
TATGTTTGTCGCGATGAAGGTGAGCAGACCCAGCTCCTCCGTGACCGGAACGACAACAGATTTTAACATAATCAACAAAATTTGAACCTTGAGCCATTTCCTTTATTGAATTTAGTAGCGATCGATAACCGCACAAATGGAATCAAAAATTTCATCTATGGAGCCTATCCCATTGATATTCTGTAATTTTTCCTGTTGTTCATAATAACTGGCAACAGGTGCTGTTTTTGAATTGTATTCTACAATACGCTTACGGATGATCTCAGGATTTGCATCATCGGCACGACCGGAATCTTTTCCGCGTAACAACAGCCTTTTCTCAAGCTCTTTTTCATCAACTTGAAGTGCGATCATACCTGATATTTGCGCATTTTTTGATGTTAAAAGATTATCAAGTGCTTCTGCCTGAGCAACCGTACGAGGAAAGCCATCAAAAATAAAACCTTTGGCGTCCGGGTTACTATCTAGTTTATTGCTAATCATACCGATCACTACTTCATCTGGCACCAACTTGCCATCATCCATAAGTTTCTTAGCTTCTAATCCCAAAGTAGTACCCTGAGCAATCTCACTTCTTAAAAGGTCTCCGGTAGACAAATGGACTAGTTGATACTTTTCAATAAGTTTCTGGGATTGTGTGCCTTTTCCAGCGCCCGGAGGGCCAAATAAAACTAAATTTAGCATGCTTCTGAATTTTTTTTGCTCCGATGAGCTGCATCGGAATTATGTTAAACTTGTACAACCAATGGCTACCACAATCGACATCTTTACCGCTGGCTTCTTTCTCTGGATTTTTAACTGCTTGAAAGATATTGTACGTTGTTAATTGTTGAAACAAATAAGGGGTTTCGTTAAAGAATTTGACCATTATTGTGCTTCTGTTAACCATTCTTTCGTAAAAAAGAACGGTCGCAAAGGTAAGGCTTATTTTTTATTTTTTGTATAAGAGAATGAAAGAATAGCCACTCAACTACGGTTACCTTTACGAAGTGATCGCGAGAAGGGGATCTCACGATGAAAAGCATGCTTCGTCCATCGCTATTATAGCGATGGACGAAGCATGCTTTTATACGAAATCCAAGCACTAACGAGTGGTATAACCACCATTAGCAAAGATGGTTTGCCCGGTAATCCACCAGCCATCGGTAACCAAAAATTCAACCAAGGGTGCTATATCCTTAATATCCGTTAGTCCACCCAGTGCAGAGGCCGATTTATGGTATGCTACTGCTTCATCACTTTCTTGCCCGTAAAAGAAAGGCGTATCCATTGGGCCCGGGGCAACCGCAGTAACTGATATGCCCCGCGGGCCAAATTCTTTAGATGCTGATCGCGTAAAATCTTCTACCGGGGCCTTTGCGCCGGCATAAGTTGAGTAATAACCGGTATAAGCTGCAAGTAAAGAGGTCACGATCGTACAAATTTTCCCGTTATCATTGAGTTGTTTGCCTGCTTCTTGCAAGAAAAAGTAAGCTACCTTTGAATTGATGTCGAACATGCTGTCGTATTCCTCTTCGGTAGTTTCTGCAAATGGCTTTTTTAGCACACGCCCTACCGTGTTAATCGCTATGTCGATTCCGCCATAACGGCTTTTTGTTTCATCGAATAGCTTTTTGATATGCTCGACTTTGGTTAAGTCTGCTTGAAAAAGAAAGGCTTCAGCTCCTAGCTTATTTACATCGGCAAGTGTTTGTTCCGCTTCCGACTTTGTATGTTCGCTATTATAATGGATGGCGAGCTTTGCGCCTTTTGCTGCGATATTTCTGCTGAGTAAGCCGCCCAGGTTTTTGCCTCCTCCGGCAATGAGGACTACTTTTCCGTTCAAATCATTTCGTGCCATAGCGTTTTTATTTTTTTGTTTATAAATTGAAACAAAAATCCGACTATCCTTGTGATTATTATGGTGAACTTTTCGGATTTTTATTTTACCTGGACGAAGTTTTTCTGAACTCCCCGGGTGTTTTCCCTGTCATTTTTTTAAAGAATTTTGAGAAATTTGAAGGATCGTACGTGAGGAGAAACGCGATTTCTCTAACCGAACGTTTGGGATCTAATAACAGTGTTTTTGCCCAATCGATTATTTTAAGGTCGTAAAAATGGCAGGGATGTTGTCCCATCGTTTTTTGTATTGTATCGGTTAGGTGTTGATGGGAGACAAAAAGTGTTTCAGCGATTTGTTTCAGCGACATCATTTCTGTGGCTCGTTGTTCAACGACATCAAGCAGATGCTTGTCTAATAAAAGAAAGTATTGTTCTGTTATTTCTTCACTTCTGCTAAGCAGTTTTGTGTTTTCCATGGTGCGCTGATTAACGGTTTTGATAAATCAGTTGGATTGTTCTAGCCTTAACTGCAAGGTAAAAAATAATTCTGTAACACCCAAAAAGGGCTTATATACTGCATTATTTGTTGATGTTTTAACGGTTGCTTCATCAACGAAATGAGTTGAAGAGGGAAGGTGCATTCCTTGGCAAAGAAAAAGCGAGCTATGTGTTTAGTACAGCTCGCTTTTTTATGTGCACTTGAAGGGAGTCGAACCCCTAACCTCCTGATCCGTAGTCAGGTGCTCTATCCAGTTAAGCTACAAGTGCGTTCCGAATTGGAATGCAAAGATATGAACGATTGGCAAAATTCCAAAAATATTTAGGTAAAAAAAGCTTGAAAAAAATGGTTTTTATACTAATGTGTTGATTATGTGGTTAAAAAGGTGCAAACTTTTTGTTGATACGTGTAGCGAATAGCGATGAATCTTGATCTAAGATAGGCAGTGAAAATGCAAGAATTGGTAAAACTTATTTTTAGCTTTGAGGTTTATATAAAACATGAATTATCACTTTCCATTACAAAGAAAAAAAATACGAGTTGGCGATATTAGTATCTCCTATCTGCTGAAGGAACCTATTCGTTGTGACAAGACAGTTATTTTTATCCATGGCTTTCCCTTTAATAAAAATATGTGGAAATATCAACTTGAAGAGCTTCCTGAGGGAATTCGGGGCATTGCCATTGATGTGCGAGGACATGGTAGGAGTACCAGTGGGCACGGATATTTTAGCATTGATGTATTTGCGCAAGATTTAATTGCTTTTATAGCCAAATTGGGATTGGACGGCGTCGTGTTGTGCGGAATTTCAATGGGCGGTTACATTGCATTGAGGGCGCACCAATTGACTCCTTTACTCTTTAAGGGGATGGTGCTGGCCGATACCAATGCGCAAGCTGATTCAAACGAAGCTAAAATTAAACGGTTTGATTCCATCCAATCTGTGCTAAAATATGGCAGACGAACTTTTGCTATTGGTTTTGTGAGAAATGTTTTTTCTGAAACTAGTTTGCAAACCCGGTTTGAAGAGGTGGACTTGATTCGTAGCAGCATTCGTAGGAATGAAATTAGAAGTATTTGTGCAACCTTATTGGCTTTAGCCTCCCGAACGGATACAACGGAAAGTTTAAGTACGATTTCTTTTCCTTGTTTGATTGTAAGGGGGAAGGAAGACAAGCTGATGACTCCGGCACAAGCGGATAATCTGTTGGATAATATAAAATATGCTGAATTAGTGGAGATTGAACAAAGCGGACACCTTCCTAATTTGGAGGCGCCTGCATTATTTAATCAAGCGCTATGGCAATATTTGGCTAAGCTTACTTAATTATGCGTGTTGTGCCTTGTGGGAGGTTGTTCACTGAACGCCTTCCTTTCGGCTGGACTTTTAAGGTTAGCTGATTCTCTTTTATATTGCTTATCGCTTTTCTTTTTGACCACTTTGTTGTCTTCCGGTACGGATTGTTCGGAATCTACCGGTTCATATTTATTTTTATTCTGTTTTTGCATGAGATGGATTGTTCAAGATAATATTTATGTTGAATTAACACAAAAAACTATAGATTTGTTTTGATTACGTAGGTGGATTCATTTTGCCTATTCCTAATATATTAAACGAATGAGGGTTGCTATTAATGGTTTTGGACGTATCGGTCGGAATACTTTACGGAATATAATACAAAGAAATGAAGCGGTCGACGTGGTAGCTGTTAATGATTTGGCCAATGTGGAAACGCTTGCGCATTTGTTTAAATATGATTCCGTACATGGGCCTTTTGATGGTCTTGTTACTGTCCAGGACAATTATTTAGTGATCAATGATAAACCTATACGCATTGTCAATGAACGTACTCCGCGGGAGTTGCCCTGGGCTACCCTTAATATTGACGTAGTTGTAGAGAGCACAGGGAAGTTTACAACGAAGGATGCAGTTACCGAACATTTGAACGCAGGGGCAAAAAAGGTGTTGATCTCAGCGCCATCTCCTGATAAAGAAGTGCCAACAATCGTGTTGGGTGTAAATGATGAAATCATTAACTGGAATGCCTCTATTTTATCTAACGCTTCCTGTACCACAAATAATGTAGCTCCACTTATTAAAGTATTGGATGCTCATTGGACAATTATCGACGGCTATATTACGACCGTTCACTCCATGACAGGAGACCAGAATTTGCATGATGCGCCACATAAAGACTTAAGGAGAGCAAGGGCTGCTTCATCGTCTATTATACCGACGACAACAGGAGCGGCAAAGGCGGTTACAAATGTTTTTCCGCACTTGGATGGAAAATTGGGGGGTGCCGGGATTCGCGTACCTGTATTGAATGGTTCTTTGACCGACTTTACGTGTATACTGGAGAAAAAACCTTCCGTATCGGAAATCAATAAAGCTTTTGCCTTTGCTGCTGAAAATGATTTAAAAGGGATTCTCCAGTATACGGAAGATCCGATTGTTTCAATTGATATTGTCAATTCGCCTTTTTCCTGTGTTTTCGACGCGCAACTAACGTCTGTTGTTGGCGGATTGATAAAAGTTGTGGGCTGGTATGACAATGAGTTTGGTTATTCAAATCGCTTGATCGATCTGTTACTTAAATTAAAATCGAATCAGATTTTCTAATTACCTATGGAATATGTATTATGACCGTAAAATTTATACCGAAGGAAGAAGTGCTTCCGTTAAGGAGTTTGGTGTTGCGAGACGGGAAGCCGAATGAGTTTTGTGTTTTTCCGGAAGATTCTCGACCGGAAACAATTCATATGGGAGTTATCGATGATCGCGATGATCAACCAAAATGTGTTCTTACTGCATTTCCTCAGGCTTTTCAGGATAAAGATGGTTATGGTTTCCAGTTAAGGGGAATGGCCACGCATCCCGGTTATCAAAGGAAGGGTTTGGGGAAACAATTGGTAACTCAATTGATAAACTATCTTAAGCAGGAGGAGGTAACTTACGTTTGGTGCAATGCACGACAAGTCGCGTTCTCTTTTTATCAAAGTATAGGTTTTGAATTTGTGTCGGAGGCTTTTGATGTCCCGGAGATAGGACCGCATAAAACGATGTGTTTAAATCTGTAGTAGTTCGTGCTTTCTGTGTAGTTCCTTTATTGCAGAAGCAAGCATTTTTCTCTATGTTTGCTGCGGTCGTGAGGGGCGATACGGTTAGACGAAGGTGCTGCTTTTGATCGGCTTGAACAAGAGACTTCGTAATAAATCAAGTGTGCTGAACCGATTTATGAATGACTTAACAACGCGAACAACATATTAATAATTATTCAAATGAAGACTATTGAAGATTTTAATTTTTCCGGAAAGAAGGCATTAGTGCGAGTGGATTTTAATGTACCATTCGATGAAAATTTTAATATCACGGATGATAATCGTATAAAAGGGGCGAAACCAACGATTGAAAAGATTTTAAAAGATGGTGGTGCCGTGATCTTAATGTCTCATCTTGGGCGCCCAAAAGATGGGCCAACGGACAAGTTTTCCTTAAAACATATCGTGAATCATCTTTCCAAAGAGCTAGGTGTTCAGGTAGCCTTTGCCAATGATTGTATTGGCCAAGAAGCAATTGATAAAGCGAAGAATTTAAAAGATGGTGAAGTGCTGCTGCTTGAGAACTTACGTTTTTATAAAGAAGAGGAAAAAGGAGATGAGGCTTTTGCGGAAAAATTAGCTACATTGGGTGATGTATACGTAAATGATGCATTTGGTACAGCGCATAGAGCACATGCATCAACAGCTGTGATCGCGAAGTTTTTCCCGCAGGCAAAATATTTTGGTTATTTGATGGCTGCGGAGTTGCAGAATGCTGAAAAAGTATTGAACAATCCGCAAAGGCCATTTACCGCTATTATGGGTGGGGCAAAAGTTTCTGATAAGTTAGAATTGATCGAGGCTTTGCTTTCTAAGGTTGATAACTTGATTATTGGAGGTGGGATGGCTTATACATTTGTGAAAGCAAAGGGAGGCGAGATTGGCCAATCACTGGTTGAGCTGGATAAACTTGATTTGGCTAATAGTTTGGTGGAGAAGGCAAAAGAAAAAGGAGTTCAGCTGATTTTACCCACGGATTCACAGATTGCCGATAAATTTGCTAATGATGCGGTTGTTTACGATGGGCCAAATGATCAGATACCGGCGGACAAAATGGGATTAGATATTGGTGCAGAATCCGCAAAAACCTTTGCGGATGTTATTAAATCTTCCAAAACTATTTTATGGAATGGACCGATGGGTGTTTTTGAAATGGATACCTTTGCGAAAGGAACAAAAGCTGTAGCTGATGCGGTTGTAGAAGCAACGAAGGCAGGTGCTTTTTCCTTAATAGGTGGAGGAGATTCTGCTGCAGCTGTTACCAAATTTAATTTAACGGAGGATGTAAGTTATGTTAGTACAGGCGGAGGGGCTTTATTGGAGTATATGGAAGGAAAGGAGTTGCCGGGCGTAAAGGCCGTTAACGATTAATTCATAGCGCGCATAAAAAAGAAGGGAGGGCCTAAAAGCCCTCCCTTCTTTTTTTAATGCCGATGTCACTTGGCCGGCACATTCGAATCTACTGCCGTTTGCACTTTGTGCGCGATACTTGCCTTATTAACCACCGATTTGACACCTTTAATGCTTCTTGCCGTCTGTTCTGCTTCTTTCATACTTTCCTCGTCCGGAAAGGTACCGGTAAAAGTCGCAACACCTTCTGATACGACAACTTGTGTTCCTGGTTCTAAAACATATTCGATTTCTTGTTGAGCTCGCTGATCTTTCAATGATTTTGAACTACAAGATACGAACCAGAAGCATACACCTATTACTATAATAGGTAGTACGAATAACCGTTTGGAGTTCATGACTGCTAAAATTTGATTCTAAAATTATAATTGGCCGCTCTTTATAACCGCGGTTTTCTCTAATACAATTTGAATTGTATAATGTTTTAAACTGTTGCTCCTCAGTTGTTTAATCTATTATAAATTTAGGAATAATATATCAATGTTACAATATTTCGATTTATCCATCTCCTTTTTTTTGGCCGCATTCTTTTTTTATTTCTTCGTCAAGGGGGCAGGACCTAGATCGAAAAAAAGGATTTAAAGCGTTTTAGGAGGAAGTTTTGCAGCAAGTTCTTTTGATGGGAAATTAAAAGAAAATGGAGTTGGGTGGGAGAAAATACCTGTGGAAAACTTTTTTGTGGGAGAAAGTGGGAGAAAGTGGAAGATTTATCTAATTTTACATTTGATTATTTGGATAAACTGTATAGATGGCTCATTTTCTCGGAGAATTTGAATGCAAGCTCGATACCAAAGGAAGAATGGTATTACCTGCCGGCCTCAAGAAGCAAATGCCTGAGGTGGAGCGGGAAGGGCTTGTTGTAAACCGGGGTTTGGAAGCTCATCTGGTAATCTATCCAAGAAGGGAGTGGGATCGTATTATGGAGGAATTGAGTAAACTAAATACGTTTGAACGCAAGACGAGGGAGTTTGTGAGAAAGTTTATGCGTGGTGCTACCGAACTTACCTTGGATGCCGCCAACCGTGTGTTGGTGCCCAAACCTTTGCTTGAGTATGCGGGAATTGGGGGAGAAGTGGTGTTGGCGAGTCAGTTTAATAAGATTGAAGTGTGGTCAAAAGATACGTATGATGCGCAATGGGATGATGAAGGAGATGATTTTGCTGCTTTGGCAGAAGAGGTGATGGGGAATTTAAATAGAAGACTGGATGGATAATGCTTACCATATACCGGTTATGTTGCAGGAATGTATCGAGGCGCTTGCCATCAAGCCCGACGGTGTTTATGTGGATGTTACATTTGGTGGCGGCGGGCATTCGAAGGCTATTCTTCAGCTTTTGGATAAAGAGGCTAAACTCGTTGCTTTTGATCAGGATCCGGATGCATTGAATAATACATTGGCAGATGAGCGATTTACGTTGATCCATCAGAACTTTAGGTATTTAAAAAATAATTTGCGTTTGCAGGGACTTAAGCAGGTTGATGGGATTTTAGCGGATTTAGGGGTGTCCTCACATCAATTTGATGAAGCAGAAAGGGGGTTCTCGATCCGCTTTGATGCAGATCTGGATATGCGAATGGATCAGGTGAGTGATTTAGATGCAAAAGGTGTTTTGAATTCATATTCGGAAGAAGATTTGCACCGTGTGTTCGGGATGTACGGAGAGGTTCAAAATGCGAAAAGCTTGGCAAAAGTAATCGTGACAAGCCGATTAACGAAGCCTATAAGTACGGTGTCAGACTTGAAGGCTGCAGTATCAAAACTGGTGCCGCGAGGGAAAGAGAATAAGTATTATGCGCAACTCTTTCAGGCATTGCGCATAGAGGTAAATAGAGAATTAGAAGCTTTGCAAGAATTTTTGACACAAGCGCAAGCGGTCTTAAAGCCCGGAGGGAGGTTGGTCGTAATGTCTTATCATTCGCTCGAAGATCGTTTGGTTAAGAATTTCATGGCAAAAGGTAAATTTAAGGGAGAGGTTGATAAAGACTTTTATGGAAATGAAATAAAACCCTTTAAGCTAATAAGTCGTAAAGCGATTACGGCCTCGGAGGATGAGATTAAGCGAAATAATCGGGCTAGAAGTGCTAAACTGAGAATAGCGGAAAAAATAGACAGTTAACAGTCAAAGGTATGTTGAACAGATATAAAAATGGTGGATTAAGTGAGGAGCAACAGGAAGCCTTGCAGGATGATGTAGAAGCGAAAGCTGATGAGTCAAAGGACTTTTTGAAATCACTATTGACCGCTAAAGGTTTTTCCGCGGCAAGCGCTGTGGCGGCGGTCCCATTTATCGGCTATTTGGCTTTTTTGGCTATCGTATATATCGCAAACAGGCATTTTGCGGAGGATAGCGTTCGTGAAATTGACACACTTTCGAAAGAAGTAAAGTATTTAAGCTGGGAATATAAATCGCTGAAAGCCGATCTTATGCTTAAGAGCACACAGGGTGAAGTGGCGCGGAAAGTTGATACCATTGGGTTGAAAGCCTTGGTTGAGCCACCAAAGAAAATTGTTATAGGACAAGAAAATATAGCAGGTAAGTAAATGAATATTAGAACAGATATATTGTTACGCGTGTACCTCTCCTTTGGGCTTATGGTACTCTTTGCTGTAGCTGTGCTGTATAAAATGTTCAGCCTACAGGTTGTGCAAGGAGCCCGTTGGCAAGCCATGGCAGATAGTTTGTCCACCCGTTATCAAACAATAGAAGCCACTCGGGGGAATATTTTTTCTGTAGATGGCAGTCTGTTGGCTACATCAGTACCGGAGTACGATGTGCGCATGGATATGATGGCTCCCGGTATCTTGGAAGATGATGTCTTTTATGCCAAGGTTGATTCGCTGGCAGCGCGCTTAGCCTCTTTTTTTCAGGATAAATCGGTTGAGCAGTATCGCCGTTTATTGCGCAAAGCCAGAAAGGACAAAAATCGCTACTTTTTGGTGAAAAGAAATGTAAGCTTTCAGGAAATGAAGGCGGTGCGTGCATTTCCCATATTTAAATTGGGCAAGTATAAGGGAGGGCTTATTGCTGAGCAGAAGAACAAGAGGATTTTGCCGTTTAAAACCTTAGCAGCCCGAACAATCGGGTACAAAAATGATAATGTACAGCCAGTTGGTTTGGAAGGTGCATATGCCGAATTTATGGATGGTGTTAGTGGAAGTCGACTGGTTCAGCGTATTGCCGGCGGAAGCTGGATGCCTATCAATGAAGATACGGAAGTGTCCCCTACAGACGGTGCTGATATTATATCCACAATCGATATCAATATGCAGGACATTGCGCAAAAGGCACTTGAAAAGCAGCTTATTGCCAGTGATGCGGATAATGGCTGTGTCATTCTGATGGAAGTGACAACAGGGGAGGTGCGGGCAGTGGCGAATTTCACCCGGGTTGAAGAAGGGGTTTATAAGGAGAAATTTAACTATGCCATTGCACAAAGTTCAGAACCTGGTTCAACGTTCAAACTTGCGTCTTATATGGCAGCAATTGAAGACGGTAAAGTGGATACAAGCGATATCGTGGATACAGAAGATGGAACCTTTAGGGTTTATCGACATACGATCAGAGATTCGCATAAAGGAGACGGCAAAATTTCGGTAAAGCGTGCTTTTGAGGTTTCTTCAAATACCGCAGTGACAAAGCTGATCTACAAATATTATAAAGATAATCCTTCTGCTTTTACAGATCGACTTTATGCCATGCATCTGAATGAACCGCTTGGTTTGCAAATACCGGGAGAGGGGCAACCCTTGATCAAAACTCCTAAAAGCAAATCGTGGAGTGGGTTGACACTGCCGCAGATGGCTTATGGTTATGAGTTAAAGGTGACACCCCTACAAATGCTTACTTTATACAATGCTGTTGCGAATAACGGAAAAATGATCGCACCACTTTTTGTAAAAGAGATTCGGCGTTTGGGCAATACAGTGGAGCGCTTTGAAGCGAGGGTGATCAATGAGAAGGTCGTTTCCGACCAAACGATTGCTAAAATGAAGGGAATGTTGGAGGGGGTTGTCGAAGAGGGTACCGCCAAGCAGTTGAAAAATTCTCTTTTTAAAATGGCGGGTAAAACAGGGACGGCTCAAATGGCCGATGGGGCAGCAGGATATAAAACTAAACGAAGGTACCAAGGCTCTTTCGCTGGTTATTTTCCGGCAGATAATCCAAAATATTCGATGATTGTTGTGGTGCAGAATCCACGGAAGGGAGGTTATTATGCAACAACCATCGCAGCACCTGTTTTTAAGGAAATTGCGGAAAAGGTATATGCCGGCGATAGTCGGATGTATCATGACTTTAAAAAGTTGCAAATGGTTTCTGTACCTGCCGCACCGCCAATCAAATATGGTTTTCAGAAAGACAGTCAATATGTTTTTGGCGCATTGGGATTAAAATCAACGCAATACTTAAAGCAGGATACAGCGAAAGTATTGCTGTCAGATGATCATTTACCGGAGGGCAAGATTCCGGATTTGAAGGGGATGGGGCTTAAAGATGCCATGTATCTATTGGGGAATATAGGTGTAAAAACCTTTGTGAAGGGAAAAGGCAGAGTGATCAAACAATCTATCGACCCTGGAGAATTAGTTAGTAAGGGGGGAGCGATTACAATTGAATTAGAATGATTTCACTATCTAAAATATTAGAGGGAGTGTCTATAAAACAGGCTATAGGTAGCAGCGATGTGGCTGTCCATGCATTGTGTTTTGATTCTCGTAAGGTAGTTGAAGGAGATTTATTTTTTGCTGTAAAGGGGACGCTTGTTGATGGTCATACCTTCATTGATAAGGCAGTGGCGCTCGGGGCTAAGGTAGTCGTATGTGAACGAATACCCACGGATATAAGCGGGCATATTACCTATATCGAAGTAGAAGATGCGGCTTTTTCACTGGGTCTGATGGCGGCTAATTTCTATGATCATCCTTCGAAGAAATTGAAATTGGTGGGGGTAACCGGTACAAACGGAAAAACAACGGTTGCCACCTTGCTTTATAAATTATTTAGGGAGCTCGGGTTTAGAGTAGGCTTGTTGTCAACGGTGCAAAACAAAGTGAATGAGCATATCATTGAATCGACACATACAACCCCTGATCCGATAAGTTTGAATGAACTCTTGCGGAATATGGTGAGTGGTGGCTGTGATTATTGTTTCATGGAAGTTAGCTCACATGCAGTGGCGCAACATCGGATTACAGGTTTATCATTTGTAGGTGGGGTTTTTACCAATTTGACGCATGACCATTTGGATTTTCATAAAACATTTGATGCCTATTTAAGGGCTAAGAAAGCTTTTTTTGATGCATTACCTAAACCGGCTTTCGCTTTGGTTAACATCGATGATCGGAATGGAAAGGTCATGTTGCAAAATACTGAGGCTTATCATAAAACATATGGTTTGAAGCATATTGCAGACTTCAAAGGAAGAATTGTCGAAAGCCATTTCAACGGTATGTTAATGCAGATTGATACGCGTGAGGTGTGGACCCGTTTAGTTGGTGCTTTCAATGCCTATAATCTATTGGCTGCATATGGTGTAGCGATTCTTTTAGAGCAAGACACCACACGGGTGTTGACCGTTTTAAGCCGTTTAACTGGTGCGGAAGGAAGGTTTGATACGCTTTTATCAGCTAATGGCATTGTTGGTGTAGTGGACTATGCGCATACGTCGGATGCGGTCGAAAATGTGTTGCGAACTATTGTCGATTTGCGAAAAGGCAAAGAGCAAATCATAACGGTGCTAGGATGTGGTGGCGACAGGGATAAAACGAAGCGGCCGGAAATGGCGGCGGTGGCAGCAGATTTAAGCGATAAGGTGATCTTAACCTCAGATAATCCGAGAAGCGAAGATCCACAACAGATTATACGCGAAATGGAAGCCGGGGTTCCTGTAGACAAAAAGAGAAACGTGTTTTCCATCACAGATCGCTACGAAGCTATCAAGGCGGCTGTTCATTTGGCACAATCTTCCGATATCGTGCTGATAGCCGGGAAGGGACATGAGAAGTATCAAGAAGTCATGGGAGAAAAAAGGCCTTTTGATGATAAGGCAGTATTAAAGGAACTTTTTAAGGAAATAAAAGACTGAATAATTAGATAATATAACGAAAGGGAATGCTGTATTATTTGTTTACATACCTACATGATCATTTTAACCTACCAGGTGCGGGAGTATTTCAATATATCTCTTTTCGCTTTGGTTTAACCGTTATATTATCCCTTATTATTACTACGGTTTATGGAGGGCGACTTATTGGATTGTTGCGTAAGAAACAAGTTGGCGAAACCGTAAGGAGCTTGGGTTTGGAAGGTGAAACACAAAAGCAAGGAACTCCAACGATGGGCGGGCTTATCATCATTGCCGGTATTTTATTGCCAACCCTGTTGTTCGCCAAACTGGAGAATATTTATGTTATTCTAATGATCATCGCTACCATTTGGATGGGGACTGTTGGCTTTATTGATGATTATATCAAAGTATTTAGAAAGAATAAAGAAGGCTTGGCAGGGAAGTTTAAGGTGGTTGGACAAGTTGGACTGGGAATTATTATTGCCTGGACTATGCATGATCATCCTTCTATTGTTACAAGACAGAAGGTGAATGGGCCTATAAAAGGAGAAAATATTGAAATGCAGCAAAACTTTGACGGTACAAAAAGCTATTACAACGTTGAAGTTAAGTCTACAAAAACAAATATTCCTTTTTATAAAAATAATGAGTTTGATTACGGAAAGGTGTTAAGCGTTTTTGGTGTACCGGATGGGAAGTATGCTTTTTTTGTGTTTTTAATTTTTGTCGTGTTTATCATTACTGCCGTATCGAACGGTGCTAATATTACTGATGGAATTGATGGTTTAGCCACCGGTATTTCGGCTATTATAGGCGTTACATTAGCTATTTTAGCCTATGTTTCGGGTAATAGTATTTTCGCTGATTACTTAAATATCATGTATATCCCCAATTCGGGAGAGCTAGTGGTTTTTGCAGGCGCTTTTGTGGGTGCATGTGTAGGGTTTTTGTGGTACAATTCCTACCCGGCCCAAGTTTTTATGGGGGATACGGGAAGTTTGGCCATCGGTGGTATTATTGCCGCTTTTGCTATTATGATTCGTAAGGAATTACTCATACCTGTACTGTGCGGCATATTCCTTATCGAGCTTGTTTCGGTCATAATGCAGGTGTCGTATTTTAAATACACCAAGAAGAAATTTGGGGAGGGAAGACGGATTTTTCTGATGTCTCCATTACACCATCATTATCAGAAAAAGGGCTATCATGAGTCCAAAATCGTTACGCGATTCTGGATTGTAGGAATCATTTTGGCTGTCATTACAATTGTTACGCTAAAGGTGAGATAAGAAAGAAATGGAGAGTATAGAGCATAATATACATCAAAAAAAGCCACTGCTGGTGATTTTGGGAGCAGGTGAAAGCGGCTTTGGTGCTGCTGTTTTAGGAGCGAAACAGGGCTTTGATGTATTTGTGTCTGATGGGGGGGAGATCAAAGAAATTTATAGAACGCGGTTACGAGATCATGCCATTCCGTTTGAGGAAAAAGAACATTCAAAGGAGAAGATATTAAGAGCTGATTTAGTGATTAAAAGCCCGGGTATACCTGAAAAAGCAGAGCTTGTACAAGCTTTGAAGAAACAAGGAGTTCCTGTGATAGGTGAGATTGAATTCGCGGCACGTTATACGGATGCAAAAACCATTTGTATTACCGGCTCAAATGGTAAATCGACGACCACTATATTGACGTATCATATACTGCAAAAGGCCGGGATTGACGTTGGTTTGGCGGGGAATATCGGGAAAAGCTTTGCTTTACAAGTGGCTACAGAGCAGCACGATGTATACGTGATTGAAATCAGCAGTTTCATGTTGGACGATATGTATGATTTTCGGGCGGATGTCGCCGTGCTGTTGAATATAACGCCTGATCATCTGGATCGTTACGATTACAAAATGGAGAACTATGTTAATTCGAAATTTAGAATAACGAGAAACCAGCGCAGCAAGGATATCTTTATTTACTGCAAGGATGATCCGGAAATAAACAAAGCGCTGAAAGAAAAGAACATTGAAGCAACGAGGTATCCCTTTAGCTTAACAGAGGAGATACAATGCGGGGCTTATTTGAACGAAGTAAAAGAAATAGTAATAACATTACCTAACCAGGAAAGATTTATCATGTCTATTAACGATTTAGCATTACAAGGAAAACACAACGTTTACAATAATATGGCTTCCGGGATTGTAGCCAAGGTTTGGGAGTTACGTAACGAGTCTATTCGGGAAAGTATGGGTGACTTTGTGAATATTCCGCATCGTCTGGAGCATGTGACGAAAATTTCCGGAATAGAATTTATAAATGATTCAAAGGCTACGAACGTGAATTCGGTGTGGTATGCTTTGGAAAGTCTACCGGGAAAAATTGTATTGATCATGGGAGGGGTAGATAAGGGAAACGATTATGGTATGCTCCGCGAGTTGGTACAAAGTAAAGTGCGGGGGATTGTTTGCTTGGGCAAGGATAACCGCAATATTCATAATGCTTTCGAGGCGGACACCGATGTGATCGTAAATACACAAACAATGAGCGAGGCCGTTCAGATTGCTTATCATATCGCACAAAAGGGAGATACTGTACTCTTATCACCTGCCTGTGCCAGTTTTGATCTTTTTAAAAATTACGAAGACCGAGGGGATCAGTTTAAAGCCGCTGTGCGTGAGCTTTGAAAAGCTGATGTTCTCAATTAATAAAGTGTTATGGAGCGTATATTTAATAAACTAAAAGGAGATAAATGGATTTGGATAATTGTCATATTGTTATCCGTTTGGTCTTTGTTGGCCGTTTATAGCTCTACAGGTACTTTAGCCTACAAAGAAGGGCGAGGAACAGAGACTTACTTGGTTAAGCATTTTACACTCATTTTTGCCGGACTTATTTTGATGTACTTTTCGCATCTTTTGGATTATCGATACTATGCCGGGATATCCAAGATTTTGATGATCATTACCATTCCGCTGCTTTTATATACGCTGCTGTTTACTGACTCGGTGAATGATGCCAACAGATGGGTTACCATACCGGTTATTAATCAAACCTTTCAGACATCTGATATGGCTAAGCTGGCATTAATAACCTTTTTGGCTAGAATGTTGACGCGTAAGCAGGAAAATATAAAAGATGTAAAACGGGCATTTATGCCCATTATGGGATCGGTTTGTGTTGTTATTATTCTGATTGCTATCGCAAATATGTCAACAGCGATCATGCTTTTTGCGGTGAGCATTTTGTTGCTTGTAATTGGGCGTATCAGTATAAAGCAAATAGCTTATGTGAGTGTAGCAGGCGTATTTCTTTTGACGTTAGTGGTGCTTTTGGGACCGCGTCGACAAACGTATGTGTCCCGTGTAGAGACTTTTCTTGGTAAGGGAGAGCCCGACCCCGATAAAGAGTTTCAGGCTAATCAGGCCAAGATTGCAATCGCGACTGGAGGGCTTTTTGGTAAAGGTCCTGGAAATAGCACCCAGCGTAATATGCTGCCACATCCCTATTCTGATTTTATCTTCGCGATTATCATTGAAGAATATGGTGCCGTAGGTGGCGTGGTGTTGGCCGTCTTATATTTGGTGTTTATGTATCGGTGTATACGTATCGTTACACAGAGTCCAAAGGCTTTTGGAGCTCTGCTGGCTGCTGGCCTGGGCTTCAGTTTAACGATTCAGGCTTTTGGAAATATGGCGGTAGCTGTGGGGCTCGGACCAGTAACAGGAGTGCCTTTACCTTTGGTAAGTATGGGGGGTACATCCATTCTATTTACAAGTGTAGCATTCGGAATTATTTTGAGTGTCAGTCGGAATATTGAAGAGCTTAAATCAAAAGGGAGAGAAAAAGATGTAGGTGGTAAGAAGTCAAACGATAAGGTAATTGTTGGTGAGATTCCGGCAATGGCTTAAACTTGAAAGATATGGAAAGCACGACAAAACGAGTGATTATTAGTGGAGGCGGAACGGGAGGACATATTTTTCCCGCAATAGCTATCGCTAACGCTTTGAAACGTCTGGAACCAACCATTGAAATTTTATTCGTTGGTGCTAATGGTAGAATGGAGATGGATAAAGTTCCTGCTGCAGGTTATAAGATTATTGGCTTGGATATTCAAGGTATCAATAGACAGTCGCTGCTTAAAAATATACTCTTACCTTTTAAATTGTGGAAAAGTATTCAACGTGCGCGAACTGTTATTCGAAATTTTCATCCCGATGTAGTTGTTGGTGTAGGGGGATATGCTTCAGGACCTCTATTGCACGCGGCTGGTCGGATGGGAATTCCTTATCTTATACAAGAACAGAATTCTTATGCGGGGATAACGAATAAAAAATTGGGAGCAAAGGCGTCGAAGATATGTGTAGCTTTTGAAGGGATGGAACGCTTTTTCCCTCGCGAGAGACTGCTGATTACAGGGAATCCTATTCGGCAGGATGCAGTAGATGTGGAGGGAAAGGAGTTTGAGGCGAAAGAATTGTTAGGCTTAGATCACGATAAGAAAACTGTCTTGCTAACAGGAGGAAGTTTAGGTGCTCGTACCTTAAATGAAAGTATGCTGGAAGGCTTGAAAAAAATACATGAAGCCAATTTGCAAGTCATATGGCAGTGCGGGAGCTACTATTACGAGAAATTGCAAAACTTGCTCAAAGAGGATGGATTGGAAGATGTTTGTTTGAAACCATTTCTCCATCGTATGGATCTGGCCTATGCGGCAGCTGATGTAATAATTGCACGAGCTGGGGCAGGAACCATTGCGGAACTATGTGCGGTTGGAAAACCCGCCATTCTGGTGCCGTCACCTAATGTTGCAGAGGACCACCAAACAAAAAACGCCTTGGCATTGATTAAAAAGAATGCAGCAATTATGGTAGAAGATGGGAAGGCGCGCGAAACATTGATAGATGAGACGATTACCTTGGTAAAGGATCGAGACGAGCGTAGAGTATTGTCGGCGAATATAAAACAGTTGGCAAAAACGGATGCAGACGAGGTGATTGCAAACGAAGTGTTGAAGCTAATTAAGGATAAATACTAATCATGAACGCATAAAAAATGGAATCTACGGTGTTGACAACGATTAAACAAGTGTTCCTTATCGGCATAGGCGGTATTGGTATGAGTGCACTCGGCCGTTATTTCTATCATAGAGGAGTGCATGTTTATGGTTATGACAAAACCGAAACGTTCTTGACAAGGCAGTTGGCAAGTGAGGGGATTACTATTTTTTATAAGGACGATGTTAAACAGGTCGCGCCACAATTTGTGGAAGATCCAAGCAACAGTTTGGTAATTTATACGCCAGCTGTTCCAAAGGATCTAGGATTGGTGAATTTTTTCCAAGACTTGGGTTATCGCTTATATAAGCGATCAGAAATATTAGGAAAAATAAGTGAAGCGCATTTTACGATTGCTGTAGCGGGTACACACGGGAAGACGACAACCAGCAGCATGATTGCACACATTTTGACAAGCAGTAATCGTCCTTGTTCCGCTTTTTTGGGGGGGATTGCAGCCAACTATAATACCAATTTGCTACTTGCCGATTCTGATTTATTGGTGGTGGAAGCGGATGAGTTTGATCGATCGTTCCTTACATTACATCCCAATATTGCTATTGTTACCGCTACAGATGCCGATCATCTTGATATATATGGGGATGCGAATCATGTGTTAGAATCTTTTCACCTCTTTGTGGGGCAAGTAACAAAGGATGGTCAACGTATTGTTAAAGAAGGTTTACAGTTGCCCGCAGATATTCGTTACGGTCTTGAGAAGAGTACGGGTGCATATGCAACCAACATCGAAATAAAAAATGAAGCTTTTTATTTTGATTATAAAGGGTACAAGCAGTCTATTTTAGCTATTAAGCTAGGAATTGCAGGTAAACATAACATTGAAAATGCCGTTGCGGCGATTACGGTGGCAAAATTGTTAAACATAGATGATGACTTGATTAAGTCTGCATTAGCATCATTTAAAGGAGTCAAGCGTCGATTCGAGTACATTGTAAATCGAGAAGACGTTGTTTATGTGGACGATTATGCGCACCATCCGGAAGAGTTACGAGCCTGTTTGTCGGCAATGAAAGAATTATATGGTAAGAAAGAAATTACATGCATCTTTCAACCTCATTTATTCACACGTACGCGCGATTTTATTGATGAATTTGCAGAAGTATTAAGCTTGGCAGACGTTTTGATATTAATGGATATATACCCTGCCAGAGAACAACCGATAGTAGGTGTAGACGCGGACTGGCTGTTGAGCAAAGTGCATTTAAAAAATAAGTATAAGCTATCCGCGTCGGAGGTGTTGACGTACATAGATAAAGAGCGCCCAGCGGTATTGCTTACGGTAGGAGCGGGGGATATAGATTTATTAGTAAACCCGATAAAGGAGGTACTGAACAATGTTTAATAGTATCAAAGCGATTAATTGGCGTCGAGTGACTTACTTGTTCGTCTGGACGTTGAGCCTGGTCGGTTTTTTTGTGCTGATGGGGTTTATTGATGCTAAAAAGAATGCAATGGTTTGTAAGGGGGTTAAAATTATTGTTCCGGGATCTCAGGCTTTTGTCTCGCAGGAGGATGTATTTGGTATTGTTGAAAAGAACGGAGGACCATTAACAGGGCATCTCCTAAAGAACGTACCAATACACGAGTTGGAAAATAGCTTGAAAGAAAACCCCTTTATTAGAGATGTACGAGTTTTTACGGAAATGGATGGCATGGTGCATGTTAAAATTGAACAGCGTGAAGCCGTTGTGCGTGTAATAAATAATGTAGGGAATGATTTTTATATTGATAGAGAAGGGGTGAAGTTTCCGACATCGAAGTTGTATGCACCCCATATTATCGTAGCGAATGGAAATGTCGGGGAGCGTTTTGATGGGAAAAGTGATACCGTTGGTACAAGTCTCGTACGGAGTTTATGCAAGATAGCCGATTTTTTAGGACGTGATTCACTTTGGAACAGTCAAATAGAACAATTATACGTAAACGACGAACAAGATATAGAAGTTGTGCCGAGGGTAGGGAATCAGAAAATAATTTTGGGTAATGCTGACTCACTACCGGATAAGTTTAATAGGCTCATGGTCTTTTATAAACAAATCATTCCGAAGGCGGGTTGGGGAACTTATAAGACCGTGAACTTAAAATTTGCGAATCAAATCGTTTGCGAGAAGGCAGACAGTATTATACGAAAAGAAAAAAAATAGTAAACAGCATATTAACACGTATTAGACATGGAAAAACGAACTACTAACTCGAAGGACGCTCCCATAGTTGTTGGTCTAGATATTGGTACCACAAAGATCTGCGTAACAGTAGGTCGAAGGAGCGGGCACAATAAAATAGAAGTATTGGGTATTGGAAAAGCAGAATCGCTGGGTGTGAGCCGTGGAGTAGTTGCAAATATTCAGAAAACAGTGACAAGTATTGTAAAGGCTGTAGAAGAAGCAAGTGCACAATCCAATGTCGATATCAAAGTTGTGAATGTTGGTATTGCTGGTCAACATATTAAAAGCCTCCAACATCGAGGTATTCTAACCAGAAAGGATGATAACGAGATTGGCCGGAAGGATATAGAAAAACTGGTAGAGGATATGTATAAATTGGTTCTTCCCCCAGGCGAAGAGATTATACATGTGCTACCTCAAGAGTTCACAATTGATAATGAACCAGGTATAAAAGATCCGATTGGAATGGCCGGGCGTCGTATGGAAGCTAATTTTCATATTATTTCAGGACACGTGAGTGCGGTAAGGAATATTAAACGTTGTGTTGAATATGCTACTTTAGAGGCGCAGGAACTTATACTGGAACCTTTGGCTTCTTCTGAAGCGGTGCTTAGTCCGGAAGAAAAGGATGCAGGTGTCGTTTTGGTTGATATAGGAGGGGGAACTACCGATGTGGCCATTTTCCATGAGGGTATCATTCGTCATACAGCTGTTATTCCACTGGGTGGTAATATTGTAACAGAAGATATTAAACAAGGATGCTCTGTTCTCCGCAACCAGGCTGAGTTGTTAAAGGTTAGATTTGGATCTGCGCTGGCTGAGGAGAATCGGGAAAATGAAATAATCTGTGTACCTGGTTTACGCGGTCGGGAACATAAGGAAATCTCTGTAAAAAATTTAGCCTATATCATTCAGGCCCGCATGGAAGAGATTATAGAACATGTTTACTATGAAATCAAGTCGTCCGGATACGAACGCAAACTGATAGGTGGTATTGTTATTACCGGAGGAGGAGCCCAGTTGAAGCATTTGGTTCAGCTGGTAGAATATGTAACGGGTCTTGAATGTCGCATTGGTATGCCAAATGAGCACTTGTCTAAAAATGAAGTGCTGCCTAAAAATACGTACGATGAGCTGAAGAGTCCGCTCTACGCAACGGGTATTGGTTTACTGATCAAAGGGATCGAATCAGCGGAGTATAATGAAGTGGAACACCCTGTAAAGAGTCAAGTCGTTAAAGGGATCGTGGAAGAAGGGAAACGGACTTTTGGCTTTTTAGATAAGATTATCCGCTATATCAGCGATGATAATAAAATTGAAGATACGGACTATATTAAATAGTTTTCAACACTTGACTTTTTTTCCACATTATAAACAATTGTGGAAAACAATTGTGGAAAAAGTATTAATATTACAATGCGAAAGTTGTGTAGAGGTTGAATTAGGATACCACTCATTTAGAGTAAATTAAGATAGTATGAAACGGGCGTATTTACGTGTAGAAAGGGAAAAACGGGGTGCCACGACATACTTTACAAATTTGAAAAGGAGCAGGAATAATACATTTCATAGAGCCTTTAAGGAACAAATTATACACGTATGAAATTTGAAATGCTTAAAGAACAATCATCTATTATAAAGGTAATAGGTGTTGGCGGAGGTGGTGGCAATGCGGTTAACCACATGTACAGACAGGGTATTAGCGGTGTGGACTTTATAATTTGCAATACCGATGCACAAGCATTAGAGCTGAGTCCTATACCAAATAAGGTTCAATTGGGCGCCAGCCTGACAGAAGGAATGGGAGCCGGTTCGGATCCCGATGTGGGCGAGAATTCGGCAATCGAAAGTATCGACGATATAAAACGCATGTTAGGTGTAAATACTAAAATGTTGTTTATTACTGCCGGAATGGGAGGGGGTACAGGTACAGGAGCAAGCCCTGTTATTGCAAAAGCTGCTAAAGAGCTGGGAATCCTGACAGTTGCAATCGTTACCACTCCCTTTGCCTTTGAAGGAAAGAGGAGAAGGAGCCAAGCAGAGGAAGGCTTAGGGGAATTGAGAAAGTATGTCGATTCATACCTTGTCATATCAAATGACCGATTAAGGGAGATATTTGGTAACTTAACCATGAGTTCTGCTTTTGCCAAAGCAGATGATATTTTAACGACAGCAGCAAAAGGTATCGCAGAAATTATCACTATTCCGGGTTATATCAATGTCGACTTCAAAGATGTTCGTACCGTGATGAATGATAGTGGTGTAGCTATCATGGGGAATGCGAAAGCAAGTGGTGACGATCGTTCGCAAAAGGCTGTTGAAGGGGCTTTAGCATCACCGCTTTTAAAGGATAGTGAAATTGAAGGCGCCCGTTATATTTTATTAAATATATCTTCCGGAACACAAGAGGTTACCATGGATGAGATTTCTGTGATTACCGATTATATTCAAGAACGAGCAGGCTTTACGGCGGAAATTATTTGGGGTAACTGTTTAGACGAATCTTTAGACAAGGATTTGTCAGTTACGATCATAGCCACCGGTTTTCAAACCACAGAGGAGCGTAAGCAGGAAGAAAGTAATCGACGTATAGCCATTCCTTTAGAGGAAGAGAAAGCGCCTTTGGTGAGGCCGGTAAATCAAATTATCAATAAGCCGAAAGAAGAGGTCGTAGAAAAAGTGCCTGTTGAAGAGCCTGTACAAGACAAAGTACAGCCAACAGCTATGCCCCAAGCTGATCTATTCAGCGGCTTTGGACGTCCACCTGGTCAAAACCAAGTGGAGAATAAGGTGGTTGCTCCAAAAAAGGAAGAAATTATTAGGCATACATTAGTTGAAGAGGAGCCCGTACCTGAACAGAGTAAACCCGCCGATGAGTATCAGCTAAAGGTTTCAGAGAGTGAATTTCTCTTTACCAATGAAACGGATAGTAATCAGCAAGTTTCCGAACCTGAAGCAACAAATTACGCAGTTTCTGAACCTGCCAAAGAAAATTTAAATTCAGAAAGTGATCCGGTAACCAAACAGGTTGATGAATACAAATCGGATGAGAGTATTGAAGAGCAGCTTAGAAAAACGAAAGAGCGCATACTGCGTTTAAAAGACCTAAGTATGAAATTGCGTTCTACTAACGGGCTGCAGGAAATAGAAAATGAACCAGCTTATAGAAGAAAACAACGATCGTTAGACCAAGTGCCTCATTCTTCCGAATCACAGGTTTCAAGATTTACACTTTCTTCCGAAGACGGAATCACTGAAATAAGACCTAACAATTCTTTTCTTCATGACAATGTCGACTAAATTGTTATAACTAATAGTAGAAAAGGCCAGAAAGAGCGATGCGCTCTTCTGGCCTTTTTGTTTAAAAAAATACATAAAAGAGAAGTTTTTATACCCATTTCGATTATGGTTCACTAGAAAGTTGATAATTCTGCGGTGAAACTTTATCTTTGTAAACAATTTAATAACCACGTATTGTGGCTTTTAAGAAATCAGAATAGCAGTGACAAACCCTTTAGCACGAATCCTTAAAGGGATGCATTCAATTTGTTTTCTAAAAAAGACCTAAGTTGGATTTGTGGTTTTGAGAGGTATTAATTAAATTAAACGTATTTACTTTGGATTTATTCGATAAAATATCAAAAAATTTAGGTCCAATTGGACAACATCACAAATGGTCTCATGGTTATTTTTCTTTTCCAAAACTGGAAGGGGAGATCGGTGCACACATGAAATTTAGAGGGAAAGACCATCTTGTTTGGAGCTTAAACAACTATCTAGGTTTAGCAAACCATCCGGAAGTGCGTGCAGCAGATGCTGAGGCCGCAAAGTCGTACGGTATGGCCTACCCCATGGGAGCAAGGATGATGTCTGGTAATTCAAATCAACATGAAATCTTAGAGCAAGATTTGGCCACGTTTGTAGGAAAGGAAGATGCTTTTCTTCTAAACTATGGTTATCAGGGGATGGTATCTATCATAGACGCACTGGTGGACAGGAATGATGTGATCGTATATGATGCCGAATCGCATGCTTGTATTATAGACGGCGTTCGTTTACATATGGGTAAACGATATGTTTATCAACATAACGATGTAGAAAGTTGTAAAAAGCAATTAGAACGTGCCACTAAGATCGTTGAGCAAACAGGTGGAGCTATATTGGTTATTACAGAAGGAGTGTTCGGTATGTCTGGAGCGCAGGGCAAGTTAAAGGAGATCAATGCGCTAAAAAGAAAATTTAGTTTCAGACTACTCGTAGACGATGCACATGGTTTTGGTACAATGGGGCCAACAGGCGCCGGAACACACGAGGCACAGAACTGTATAGATGGCGTGGATATTTACTTTGGGACTTTCGCGAAGTCAATGGCCGGTATTGGTGCTTTTGTCGCAGCCAAAGAAGAGATCGTGACGTTCTTGCGTTATAACATGCGCTCTCAAACCTTTGCGAAGTCTTTGCCAATGCCTATGGTTGTTGGTTTACAAAAACGTCTGGAGTTATTGAAAGGAGAACCCGGGCTTAGAGAGAAGCTTTGGGAAGTTGCTTTGTCCTTACAGAAGGGCCTAAGAGATAATGGATTTGATATTGGCCATACAAATACCATGGTAACGCCTGTGTTTTTGAAAGGCGATTTATCGGAAGCGACGGCCTTAACCATGGATTTGAGAGAAAACTATGGTATTTTCTGTTCTATTGTTGTTTACCCCGTAATTCCAAAGGGACAGATTGAATTGAGATTGATTCCGACAGCAATGCATACGCTCGAAGACGTTAAGCGGACAATTTTTGCGTTCTCTGAAATTGCAGAAAAACTAAATAATGGCCACTATAGAGAGCAACAAGTAGTGCCGGCATAATAAAAAGGAATGACTAAGTTTTCTTTTACGTTTTGTAAAAAGATAAGCCTACCGGAATACCGGTAGGCTTATCTTTTTAAATGTCGCTTAATTTAATTTGCCGCGGTAAGTTTTGTTTTAACTTGCAAATCCTTAACCGCTATCGCAATCCTCCGCTTGGTTTCTTCCCCGACACCGACCAATGGTAAGCGTACATGATTCTTGCATACACCAAGTTCTTGAAGCATTTCTTTCACACCTGCTGGATTTCCCTCAATGAAACAAAGATCATCAATGTTTAGTAATTCATAGTGAAGTTTACGGGCTTCCTCATAATGCCATTCATTGCAATACCTAACTAATTGCTGTGTTTGTTTTGGAAAAGCATTGCCTACAACCGTGATTACTCCTACCGCTCCTAATGACATCATGGGGAGTGTAAGTGCGTCGTCGCCTGAAATTAACAGGAATGCATCTGGTTTGTTGGCCATAATACGTGTAAAGTGTTCAAAATTGGCAGAGGCCTCTTTTACACCGACGATATTGTCAAAATCATTGGCCAGGCGAATAATGGTGTCCACATTTATCATACTACCTGTTCTCCCAGGTACATTATATAAGATGATAGGGAGTGTAGTAGCTTGCGCTATTGCCTTATAATGTTGATAAATTCCTTCTTGGGTTGGTTTGTTATAATAGGGACTTACCGATAAAATGGCTTGATAAGCAGGGTTCTTAAATTCCTTTATCTGTGCTACTAACTCGGCGGTGTTATTCCCTCCAAAACCAGCAACCAAGGGGACACGGCCTGCCACTTTTTCTGCGGTAAAGTCTAAAATATGCTTCTTCTCCTCTTTTGTCAAGGTAGCTACTTCCCCGGTTGTACCCATGCTAACCAGGTAATCCATCCCTCCTTCTATTTGATATTCGATCAAATTAGCTAATCCCTCGAAGTCGATACTCCCATCGCTATTGAATGGGGTTACTAATGCCACTCCGGCACCATGTAGGCTATTCATTCCTTTTTATATTTGATTTATTACTTATTCTTTTGTATTCACGGGAAATATATTGCAAAGCTACTGAATCATTTTTATTAACTCCTCTTCAGAAATGATGGGGATGTTAAGTTTCTGAGCTTTTGCAAGTTTTGACGGCCCCATTTTGTCGCCTGCTATTAAATAGTCTAACTTTGCACTAATGCTGCTTAATAGCTTTCCGCCATTCTGAACAATGATTTTTCCCAAGTCTTCTCGACTATAATTTTCGAAAACACCGGATATAACGAATGACTTATCGACCAGCTTATCGCTATTCAGCTGAAATTCCTCTTCAACAATTGCAAATTGCAAATCCTCGTTTTTTAAGATAGTAACCTGTTGTAGATGAAGTTCATTGCTGAAATATTCCTTAACGCTCCGTGCTATCCTTTCGCCGATCTCGTCAACAGCAGCGATTTCTTCCTCATTAGCTTGAATTAGGTGATCTATGTTTTTAAAACTAGTGGCGAGCTTTTTAGCAATCGTTTCACCAACATAGCGGATTCCTAGACCAAATAACACTTTCTGAAAAGGTTGCTCTTTTGATTTTTGAATACCGAGAAGCATGTTATTGATAGACTTTTCACCGAAACGTTCAATCTGTTCAAGCTCTTCTTTATGAAGATGTAATTGATAGAGGTCGCTTATTTGCTTTAGTAAACCCTTTTTGTATAATACTTCAACGGTTTCATTTCCCATACCCTCGATATCCATCGCTTTTCTACTAATAAAATGTTGAATTTTCCCGACGATTTGCGGAGGACATCCTAATTCATTAGGACAGTAATGTACAGCCTCTCCTTCTTTGCGAATTAAAGTCGTACCACATACAGGACAGCATATAGGATAGGTTATTTGCTTCGTATCAGGGACGCGCTTATCTTTGTTAACACCGATGATCTTCGGAATGATCTCGCCACCTTTCTCTACCATAACAGTATCCAGCTCATGGAGATCGAGTCGTACAATCTCGTTGGCATTGTGAAGTGTAGCTCTTTTCACCGTTGTACCGGATAATTGTACCGGTTCTAGATTAGCAACCGGCGTTACAGCACCTGTTCTTCCTACTTGATAACTTACGGATTTAAGAATTGTCTCCACCTCTTCTGCTTTGTATTTATAAGCTATTGCCCAACGCGGTGATTTTGCCGTAAAACCGAGCTCGTGTTGTTGTGCATAGCTGTTCACTTTAATGACAATCCCGTCAATATCGTATGAAAGATTATGTCTTGCGTCATCCCAATATCCAATAAACTGCAAAACTTCATCAATAGTACGGCAGAGCTTCGTATGTTCACAAACATGAAAGCCCCAAGATTTGACAGCTTCTAAGCTCTCCCAGTGTGTTGCGTATACACGGTCGCGATTATCCATATACAGGAAATAAAGAAAGCAATCCAAGGGGCGTCTCGCTACTTCTGAGGAATCTTGTAGTTTAATAGTACCTGCCGCGAAATTACGTGGATTAGCATAGGGGATTTCCTCATTTTCTACCCGTTCTTTATTTAGCCGTTCAAATGCTGCCCGATGCATAAAAACTTCGCCCCGAATCTCAAAGAGATCAGGAAACTGACCTGATTTAATTTTATTCGGAACACTTTTTATCGTTTTTATATTGGTGGTTACTTCGTCACCTTGTGTGCCGTCTCCTCTGGTGACCCCTCTCGTGAGTACACCGTGTTCATAAGTTAAGCTAATCGACAACCCGTCAAATTTAAGTTCGCAAACATATTCAAAATCGTCTCCCAGTACTTTGCGTACTCGCTCGTCGAAATCTTTGAGCTCTTTTTCGCTATAGGTGTTGCTCAAAGAGAGCATAGGCCATTTGTGGCGAACGGTTTTAAATTGCTTGGTAATATCCCCGCCAACTTTTTGAGTTGGAGAATCAGGGTCTAGAAATTCGGGATATTCTTTTTCCAGCGCAGCTAATTCTGCCAATTTGTGGTCAAAATCAAAGTCAGATATACTCGGTTGTGCGAGTACATAATATTTGTAATTGTGATCGTTTAGCTCTTTAGTTAGTGCTTCTATGCGACTTAATGCATCGTTCCTTTGCATATGCGAAGTTAATAAAATTTCTAGTTCTCTGAATCAATCTGTGATTTTAGCGCGCGCGTTTTTCAGGGCCTGAGAAACCTTATTTTTGAAATAGGTATACAGTATGCTTTAAAGCTATTGAATTAATTGAATAAGAGATAAGAAAATTATAAGTAATAGAAGAAAGGTGTGGTTTATAAAATAGTACCCTTCTAAAGGGTACTATTTATTCGTTAAATTTACGTTTAGGACGCTTGTAGAGCACTGTTACGATGATGGTGACCAAAATAACGCCAATAACAAGATAGGCTACTGCTTTGGGCGTACTGTACTCTTCCGCAACGCCCACTTGGTTGGACAATGCTGCGTTTGAATAAATCGCTGCCATCAACACTAAAAATAATTTCTTCATTTCCTAATCCCTCCTTGCTTTTTAAATAAAAATAAAACACGTAACGTGATTTCAGGTTTTTATTGATCGTAAAACATAAATATAAGAAAAAAAATATAAAAAATGAAATTTAATATTATTTTGTGCTTAACGAGAGAAAATATTCACAAATATAGGTTAACAAGCTGACAATTAGTACGCTGAAACCCTGTTTTTGCAAGTTATGCTTTTAGAAAATTTCTTAAAACATAATGTAATATACCGCCGTTTTTATAATATGCTATTTCAATCGCCGAATCAAATCGAGCTTTTACTTTAAAAGATAAGTTTTTCCCTTGTTCGTCCAACACGTCTACCTCGAGGATTTTATGTGGTATCAGCTGATCTGCCAGGCCTTTAATATAAAAAGTTTCTTTACCTGTTAGACCCAGTATATCAGCATTTTCACCAGGTAAAAATTCCAATGGCGCTACGCCCATACCCACTAAATTGCTTCGATGTATACGCTCGAAACTTTCTGCAATCACTGCCTTAACGCCAAGTAGATTCGTACCCTTTGCCGCCCAATCTCTCGATGAACCGCTACCGTATTCTTTACCCGCCAGAATAATAAGTGGGATGGCATCCTTTTGATAGTTAGAAGCAGCTTCATAAATGTTCTGTGTTTCTCCAGTTTTAAAGTAGGTTGTATAGCCTCCTTCTTTGTCGGAAATTCTATTTTTAATACGAACATTGGCAAATGTCCCTCGCACCATAACCTCATGATTGCCGCGCCTGGATCCATATGAGTTGAAATCCTTAACAGCAACTCCCTTGCTTTTCAAATATTGACCTGCAGCGGTATCTGACTTGAACGAACCGGCTGGAGAGATATGATCTGTGGTTACAGAATCACCCAAATATAATAAAACCCGTGCACCCTCGATATCACGGATCGGGCTAAGCTCATCACTGATATTTTTAAAGAAAGGTGCTTCTTGTATATAAGTAGAGTTCTCGTCCCATTGATAGTCTGTCCCTGTAGGAGCTATCAGATTTTGCCATTGCTCGTTTCCATCAAAGATGACATCATATACTTTTTTGAAATCAGCCTGTTTTAGGGATGATTGGATAACTTGACTAATTTCTTCTTGGGTTGGCCAAATATCTTTTAGATAAACAGGCTCTCCGTTGGGGTCGGTATCGATTGGGTCATGAAGAATATCTACATCAATTCTACCAATAAGTGCATAGACTACTACAAGCATCGGAGAGGCGAGGAAATTCATTTTTACTTGGGGATGTACGCGCGCCTCAAAATTTCGATTACCGCTTAAAATGGACGTGACAACGAGTTCCGCTTGGTCAACGGCCTCTGCTATATGAGGTGGTAAGGGACCGCTATTTCCAATACAGGAAGTACATCCATAACCTACGTGATGGAATCGTAACGCTTCGAGGTCTTCTAATAGGCCTGAGCGCTCCAAATAAGCTGTTACTACTTTTGAACCGGGGGCTAAGCTGGTTTTGACCCACGATTTGGTGCGTAAGCCGCGAGCCACCGCTTTTCGGGCTACGAGGCCTGCACCGATCATTACAGCAGGATTGGAGGTATTCGTACAACTGGTGATGGCAGCTATAACAATGGAACCATCACTTAATTCATATTCCTGGTTATTGTTAATTATCCTTACTGTTTTTAGCTGATCACTTTTAACGGTTGTCTGTGACGAAGGTTGCGATCTTCCAGGAGTAAATTGTGTTCTGGACCCCCCTTCAGATAACCAGGTATTTACGGCTCTATCTTTATAGGGCACGTAGGTACGACTATATTCTTTGTTTAATAATTCACCAAATTTAAGATAAAGATCCTTAATCAAAATCTTATCCTGGGGTCTTTTAGGGCCGGCGACTGTCGGTTCCAACGTACTTAAATCCAGATAAAGGATATCAGTGTATTGAATCATTTCATCGCCTTTACGCCATAAGAGATTCTCTTTACAATATGCTTCTACCAAACGAATATGTTCCTCCGACCGATTCGTTCGCTGCATATAATCGAGGGTTTGGTGATCGATGGGGAAATAAGTTACTGTACAACCGAATTCGGGTGACATATTTGAAATGGTTGCACGATCGGTTACCGTCAAGTTGTCGAGCCCCTCTCCAAATACTTCCACAAATTTACCAACTACACCATAATCTCGAAGCAGCTTTGTAATGGCTAATACCATGTCTGTTGCGGTACATCCTTCGGGTATTTTTCCTGTTAGCTTTAAGCCGACGACTTGTGGGCAAGTAAAATATATTGGTTGACCCAACATGGCCGCTTCCGCTTCGATACCACCGACACCCCAACCTAGAACACCAATTCCGTTAACCATAGGTGTATGAGAATCTGTACCTACCAATGTGTCAGGAAAATACCATCCATCTCGATCGATAATACCCTTGGCTAGATATTCAAGATTAACTTGATGGCAGATGCCCATTCCCGGTGGCACCACAGTGAAGTTATTTAATCCTTTTTGAGCCCATTTTAACAATTGATACCGTTCTGCATTCCGTTCATATTCGAGGTCGACATTTCGTTCATAAGCGTAATCAGTACCAAAGTAATCTACCTGAACTGAGTGGTCAATTACTAGATCAACCGGGATCGCAGGATTGATTTTATTTCCATCTTTTCCTTTTCGTATTACTTCTGCTCTAATGGAGGCAATATCAACAACCGCAGGTACACCGGTAAAATCCTGCATAAGTACCCGAGCAGGTTTAAAAGGAATCTCCTTATCGGTACCGCTTGGCTCCCACTGAACGAGTGTTTCTACATGTTCATCGGTAATAGAAAATCCATCATGATTGCGTATAACATTCTCCAATAAAATTCGAATGGAAAACGGAAGCTTTTCTATTTGCTTTCCGCTGTTCTGCAGTTGACGAAGGGAGGCTATTTGTTTATCCATTTTAGTTTAGTTTTCGTGTTATTATAAAACTTCATTTTATAACAAAATGTTTTTGGTAACCCGGTTCTTGAATTTTAAATGACTCGAGCAAAAAAAAAGCCAAGAGGTTTGCTTCTCTTGGCTTAAAGATATAGTTCTGTATTTATTATTTTAGCTCGAACACAACCCTGAATTGATAGTTAACTTTAATTTTCTTAAAATCTATATCTAATGATTCTTGGGGTGCAAAATCAGCAGAAGCCTTTCCTCGTAGAGCCATCGTATTATACATGGCTTGCGGACTGCCTGCATCGGTATTATTATCGTTCACTTCCAAAGCCTTTCCTAAGGTGTCGCCTAAGGCTTGTGCAAGCACCGCTGCTTTCTCTTGAGCATTTTTTACGGCTTTTATGCGAAGTTCATTCCGTATTTCAGTCATCCTGCTATGGTCATAGCCGGCAACATTAGTGGACTGAATCCCTTTTTCATCCACACTTGATAGGATACTGTTAATAGCATTCAGATTGCTTACCTTTACCTTATATTGTTTACTAGCCAAAAAACCTGGATCTTTTTTCTTCTTGGGATCGATATAGTTATAACTGGATATATTCTCTATTGTGAAATCTGCTTCTTTTATTCCAGCTTTCTTTACTGCAGTTGATAACTGTCTTTCAAGTTCATCGATCGTTACCTTATTTTTGTTATTATTATCTTTAAAATATTCTTTTAAAGATATTGATACATAAATAATATCCGGCGTTATCTCTTCCTCAGCAGCCCCGTACACTTCTATCTTCCTCCTTGTATCGATATTTTGTGCTGAAGCCGATAATGCGATTGTTCCTAACAATACTGCTGCTAATATTTTTTTCATCTGCATAAGTTTTTCTTCTAAAGTGATGAAGCTCGTACAAATATGGCAATTAATTCTGCTGATCCATACGCCTTTCACCGACTTGTTATAAGTTTTATATTTTAATATAGAACGTGACGATAAAAGAAAATGCTACAATCAACTGTAATTTTAAAATTTTATTCTTCAATTACTTCACTGTGATAACTGGCGGATTCTTGAATTTCTTCTTTAAAGTAGCGTTTCTGAAAGATGAGTATAATGATTACACCAACCGAAATGGCAGAATCTGCCAAATTGAATACAGGCCTGAAGAAAATAAATTCTTCATTTGACCATAGTGGAAACCACGATGGAAATGTTCCTTGCAATAAGGGAAAATAAAACATATCCACTACCTTTCCATGGAATATCGTGCTGTAACCACCTCCTGCCGGGAATAGATGCGCTTTTTCGTACCAAGTACTTTCACTGAAAATTACACCGTAGAACGTAGAGTCGATGATGTTCCCCATTGCTCCTGCAAATATCAGCGCGACACATAGAATGAGCCCACGATGATACTTACGTTTAATCATATAGATCAATCCGTATCCAATGCCCAGTACGGCGAGTATACGGAACACCGATAGCGCCAACTTTCCACTCTCGCCGCCAAACTCCATACCGAAAGCCATACCGTTGTTTTCGGTAAAATGAATGAGCGCCCGGTTTCCTATGATTTTAAATTCCTGACCTAAAGTCATATTGAGCTTGATCCAGAATTTGATGGCCTGATCTAGAAATAAAACAATTAATACGAGGAAAAGCGGTCTAGTATATCCTTTCATTAGTTCGTTCGCACAAAATCAATTAGCCATTTTCCATTAGGAAGACGAGTGTCTCAGGTTAATGGGAAATGGCTAAATTTGTTGTTAATATTGTTTTAATTTGGCTTCCATACTTAAGGTTGTATGAGGAACT
The DNA here is from genome assembly GCF_036959255.1 of Olivibacter sp. CPCC 100613. Lineage (NCBI taxonomy): Bacteria > Pseudomonadati > Bacteroidota > Sphingobacteriia > Sphingobacteriales > Sphingobacteriaceae > Olivibacter > Olivibacter sp. CPCC 100613. Next base: position 45,131 of record NZ_JAWMTI010000012.1, on the reverse strand, counting down.
GCGCGCAAACGCTCCTTTTGGATTAGCTTGCCTGTTTCTCTGCATACACCATATGTTTTGTTCTCTATTCGAACCAACGCGGCTTCTAAATTGTCGATGAATTTCTTTTGGCGAGCTGCTAATTGATTGATTTGCTCTTTCTCAAGCGTAGCCGAACCATCTTCCAATGTTTTGAAAGTACCTGCCGTGTCATCTGTGCCATTGCTATTTGGGTTACTTAAAGACTTAGTCAAAGAGGCTAATTCTTCTTTCGCTACTCGAAGTTTTTCTAAGATAATTTCTTTAAACTCTTGTAGTTCGGCATCACTGTAACGTGTCTTTGCTGTGTTTTCCATTTTTTAAATTTTTTAACAAGAATCTAAATCTGCCAAGGTTTTATAAAAGACCTTTAATCGTAAGGGTTATAGATTCTAAAACTACACTTTTTCAATTAATACATTGAGCTCAGTCTCTTCTATTTCAACACGCTCTCCACTGCTTAAATTGTCTTCAACTTTAAACGAGTTGGCTAGGATCTCCGTGCTAATATAGGATAAATTATCCTTAATAGCATCAGCAATTAGGGAACTATTGCTGATCGTCACATTGATCTTATCTGTTACTTCAAAATTAAGTTCTTTCCGAAGTGTCTGTATACGGTTTACCAGCTCACGTGCCAATCCCTCATTTTTTAGCACAGATGTAATATGAACATCTAAAGCTACCGTAAGCTTATCTAAGTTAGCTACTTGCCAGCCGGCTACATCTTCTGCAATGATTTCTACATCCTCTAGACCTATTGTATAAGTAGGTTCTGCTAAGGTGAAGGATCCGGATGTTTCCAGTTGATTGATTTCCGATTCGCCGAATGCTTGGATCGCTGCTGCTACCGATTTCATCTCTTTCCCAACCTTAGGTCCCAAGGCTTTAAAGTTGGGCCTGATTTTTTTTCGTATAATCCCGGAAGTATCCTTAATAAACTCTATTTCTTTGATATTGGTTTCTGATAAAATCAAATCTTTTACCTTCTCTACCTTTTCCCGGAATGTATCATCTAACACGGGAAGTAGAATTTTGTTCAGCGGTTGACGAACATTTATACCAACTTTTTTACGCAGCGAGAGGGTTAACGATGAGATGTCTTGTGCGAGTGTCATCCGTTCTTCCAAACGTTTATCAACAAGGGATTCGTCAAAAGCGGGATAGAAAGAAAGATGAACAGATTCTGCTTGATCTTTTTGTGTTGCTTTATTAAGATCTAGGAACAGTTGATCACTGAAAAATGGAGCAATTGGAGACATCAACTTGGCAACAGTATCTAAGCAAGTGTATAGCGTTTGATAAGCGGAAATCTTATCTTGGCTATACTCACCTTTCCAGAACCGCCTACGGCATAACCGCACATACCAATTACTTAAATGTTCATCTACGAAATTTTGAATAGCCCGAGCCGCTTTTGTTGGTTCAAAATCATGATAGAAAGAATCTACCTCTTTTGTTAAGCTATTTAAGAGTGATATAATCCAGCGATCAATTTCGGGACGATTTTTATAGCTGATCTCTGCCTCCTGATAAGAGAAACCGTCAATGTTGGCATAGAGGGCAAAGAACGAGTAGGTGTTATATAGTGTGCCAAAAAATTTACGACGAACTTCATCTAGCCCTTCCTCGTTAAACTTTAAATTGTCCCAAGGTGCTGCGTTGCTGATCATGTACCAACGAGTCGCATCTGCACTGTATTTTGAAATGGTTGAAAAAGGATCTACGGCGTTACCCAATCGTTTGGACATTTTATTTCCGTTCTTATCAAGTACTAACCCATTAGAAACTACATTTTTAAAGGCCACGGAATCGCAAAGCATGGTTGCTATTGCATGCAACGTAAAAAACCATCCACGTGTTTGATCGACGCCTTCGGCGATGAAATCGGCAGGATAAGCTTCTTCAAAGCCTTCATTGAATGGTAATTTCTCTCCATTCGCTAGTTTTTTATGATCTAGTCCCCATTGTGCATAAGGCATTGATCCAGAATCGAACCACACATCAATCAGATCCAGTTCTCTAAACAATTTCTGATTATTGGCAGATACAAGTACAATGTCATCTACATAAGGGCGATGAAGATCAAATTTATCTGTATCGAGTTTTACAAGGTATTCACGCAGTCGGACATTTTCTTCCTCATTTAATACGTTGGATGCCAAACTGGACTCGATATAATCACGTAACTCCGGTATTGAACCGATACAAATTTCTTCATTTTCGTCTTCTGAACGCCAGATAGGAAGAGGGGTGCCCCAGTACCTTGAACGAGATAGATTCCAATCAACTAGATTTTCCAGCCAGTTACCAAATCGCCCGGTTCCGGTAGCTTCAGGTTTCCAGTTGATAGTTTTGTTCAGCGCAACGAGTTTCTCCTTAACCGCAGTGGTTTTGATAAACCAGCTATCCAACGGATAGTACAGAATGGGTTTGTCTGTCCGCCAACAATGTGGGTAGCTGTGCTCATATCGTTTGACATCAAAGGCTTTATTTTCTTCTTTTAACTTAATGGCGATTAATACATCAGTTGGCTTAAAATCAGCATGCTGTCTTTCTTCGTCACTATAATACTCTTCTTTAACAAAACGTCCAGCAAAATCGGTGATTTCCTTCACAAATCTTCCTCGCTTATCTACAATCGGAACATCCTTTCCATTTTCGTCCTTTACTAAAACTCCGGGAACCCCATTTTCGCGACATGCCCTAAAGTCGTCTGCACCAAATGTAGCTGCCGCATGGACGATTCCCGTACCATCTTCGGTTGTGACAAAATCACCTGGTATGACGCGGAATGCGTTCTTTTGTAAGTCATCATTGACCACGTAGGGTAGCAGTTGCTCATAACGTAAATTAAGCAGATCTTGACCTTTAAATTCAGCCGCAAATTCCCAAGGAATCAGCTTGTCGCCTTCTTTGTAATCTTGGAAGGGAAGATCTTGTGCTTCAGATTTGAAATACTTACCTACGAGATCTTTTGCCAAAACGATGCTGATCGGTTCAAAGGTATATGGGTTAAAGGTCCGTATCTTTACATAGGAGATGTTTTTTCCTACGACGAGCGCACAATTGGCAGGTAAAGTCCAAGGTGTTGTCGTCCATGCAATGATGGCTGTGTCCTCCCCTTCTTCTTCAAATAATTGCGGCATTAAAGGGTGAATCTGATCTTTTACGATTCTAAATTCAGCTACGATGGTAGTGTCTTTAACTGGTTTATAAGTGCCCGGCTGATTCAACTCATGGGAGCTTAAGCCCGTTCCTGCAGCAGGGGAATAAGGTTGAATTGTATAACCTTTGTATAATAGATCTTTTTTATATAGTTCCTTCAATATCCACCAAATGGTTTCTATATATTCATTTTGATAAGTGATATAGGGATTTTTTAGGTCAACCCAATAACCCATTTTTTCGGTAAGATCATTCCAAACGTCTGTATAACGCATCACCTCTCGTTTGCAGGCATTGTTATATTCTTCTACCGAAATCTTCTTTCCGATATCTTCTTTGGTAATACCCAGTGTTTTTTCCACGGCTAATTCGATGGGAAGTCCATGCGTATCCCATCCCCCTTTTCTTTTTACCTGAAAACCTTTTAACGTCTTATACCGGCAGAAAATATCTTTTATTGTTCTGGCCATGACATGGTGTATACCCGGCATACCATTGGCTGAAGGTGGGCCCTCATAAAAAGTATATGGCTTTGTTGATGGCCTACTGGTGATACTTTTTTCAAAGACATTCTTTGCCTGCCAATTAGCTAAAATATTGTTGCCTATATTCGGTAAATCGAGCTGTTTATATTCCTTGTACATCAGTGTATTAATCCAAAAATTAAGGATGCAAAGTTAAGATATTAAGGCGAAAAGTGAAAGTGATGTAATGTCTTCCATGCTTATTCCTGTATTTTCCTTTGATTTATGCTTATAGGTAGCTACAAAGCTAAATTTTATTATCTTTAGCTGACAGTTTAGCTGTTATCGGTATGATGAATAAATATTTGAAACGCGGTATTTTAATTACGGTGCTTGGGATTTTGATCGGAATGTTAGGCATGTATTTGAAAAGATTGGAAAATGATTTCTACGGAATTATATTAACATTGGGCGTGGTCTTATTTGGTGTTGGCTTTGTTACGATTGTATATAGTTTAATTCGAAAAATCGAACGTCAAAGTATCCTCGAATCCAGAGAAGAGGAGCAACGGACTTCCAAAAATAAATAGCATGGGCTTTTTATCTGCTTTGAGATTTGCTTGGGACGGTGTTCGTGATTCGTTTAAAACAGAAATGAATTTTAGAATTCATTGTTTGGTTGCCCTTCTTGCCCTCGTGTTGGGTTTCTTGTTGAAAATCAACGGCAATGAGTGGCTTTGGGTCCTCTTATCGATTTTTCTTGTGCTGGCGGCTGAGTTATTTAATACGGCACTGGAAGCCTTAACTAATTTAGTATCACCTACCTGGCACCCCCTAGCGAAAAAGGCAAAAGACGCTGCTGCAGCTGCTGTTTTGCTAGTAGCCATATTTTCCATTGTCGCTGGAATGATTATTTTTTTGCCTAAACTTGTACAAGTAATAAAGCATTTCGATCGTGTTACATAAAACCAGGGGAATCGTGCTAAAGACTACCCCCTATGCTGAAACCAGTATAGTGGCTCAAATCTTTACAGAAAAATTTGGGGTACAGGCTTACCTTATCAATGGGGTGAAAAAGGCCAGGGCTAAGATTCACCTTAATATATTACAGCCCTTGCATTTATTGGATCTTGTTGTTTATCAAAAGAATACTGGTGGATTAAACCGGATAGCAGAAGCAAGGCAGCTGCCTGTTTTTCAACGAATTCCTTATCACATCATTAAAAGCTCTATGGCTTTGTTTATGACGGAAGTCGTTTATAAAAGTATTAGGCACCAGGGGCCGGATGAAAAACTTTTTGAATATCTTTTCAATGCCATATGCTGGTTAGATTCTGTAGAGGAAACGCCTGTCAATTTTCATTTATCCTTTCTCCTGAAACTTACAAAGTATTTAGGGTTTTACCCAACACCTCGTTCAACAACCCAAACTTATTTTGATCTTAAAGAAGGTGTTTTTACACGATTTACACCTAACCATATTTTAGTCTTGCAGGAGCCACATACTAGCCAATGGGATGAATTGCTAAATACAAGTTTAACCGCGCTGAATAAGGTGAGGATAGGCAATCAGGACAGAAGAATACTTCTGCAGAAAGTAATCGATTTTTATCAACTCCATATTGACGGCTTGGGTGAAATTAAATCACTTGAAATATTGGAAGAGGTCTTGGCCTAAATAGAAGCTACTATGCACATTAATAACCTGTTTACGTTCGCTAAAAATTACTTACTAATTCTTTTGTTTTCTTTGATAACGTCATGTTGTCTGGCTCAGACCAGTAAGATCCAAGCGGATTCGCTCTTGATAAAAAAACATGTTTATTTTTTAGCAGCGGATAAATTGCAGGGTAGGGGAACGGGTAGTAAGGGAATCAACCGTGCAGCTAAATATATTGAGCATTATTTTAAAATGTATGGCTTAGCCCCTCTGGGAAATACGGGGTACCGACAGTCGTTTGTTGCACGCGTAAAAAAGGTAAAGGTTCCCGATAGTTTACGAAAAGCAGTTAATTTAATAGGATATTTGGATAATGGGGCGGCGAACACCATTATAATCGGGGCACATTATGATCATTTAGGATTGGGAAAACAAGGAAGTTCAAAAGCGATTTCTCCCGAAGGTAAGATCCATCATGGAGCGGACGATAATGCTTCGGGTGTTGCGGGTTTGTTGGAGTTGGCGAGATGTTTTTCCCAAAATGGGCAACAAGAAAACTGTAATATTCTTTTTATTGCTTTTTCGGGAGAGGAATTAGGTTTGTTAGGCTCTAAATATTATGTAGAGAATCCCGTTATATCCATGGATAAAGTAAATTTTATGCTAAATATGGATATGATTGGTCGATATGACCCATCCCGTGGAGTTGGAATAGGTGGTTTTGGTACGAGCGATAGTTGGCCGGTTATTTTTGAAGGTGTCACAAGCAAGATTAAGTTTTTCACCGACAAAAGTGGAAGCGGTGGATCCGATCATGCCTCTTTTTATGAGAAAGGCCTTCCTGTTCTTTTTTTTCATACAGGTGGGCATGCAGATTATCATATGCCAACAGATACGCCCGAAAAAGTGAATGTCAATGCTGAGGCAAAAATAATTGATCTGGAAATGGAAATTATTTTGAAAGCAATGGAAAAAAATAAGCTTAACTTTACGGAAGTCAAGTAAAATGACTGTATAACTCTTTTACTAAAAGCTAATAAGAAAAAGAATCAATAATGAAATTTGGACAAGTTGAAGACCCCGCACAAGTGGATTTTACATTGCCGGCTACGCACCCGGATACAATTAACGTATTAAATGCTGCGAAAAATCAGGCTGCCTTTAAGGTGAGTGTAGGATGTGCTAAGTGGAACAAGCAAGACTTAAAAGGTTTTTATCCACGTGGAACAAAAGATGAATTGACATACTATGCAAGCCAATTTAATGCGATTGAATTGAATGCTACTTTTTACAACGCGCCGGATAAAGAGCAGGTGTTGACATGGAAGAATAAAGTGCCGGCAGATTTTAAATTTTTCCCAAAATTGCCAAATCAAATCAGTCATTACAGACGGTTATTAAATACAGATGAACCGACAATCGCTTTTTGTGACGCTATCAGCTTTTTTGAAGAAAAGTTGGGAATGGCGTTCTTGCAACTCCATGATAACTTTAAACCGACTAATCTGGATCGTCTGTCTGCTTATTTGTCCGGTTTTCCACCAGGTATACCTTTAGCGGTAGAAGTCAGGAATGAGGAATGGTTTCAGAATAAAAACGTATTTGATGAATATACTCGACTGCTGGAACGGCATCACATGGCCAATGTATTAGTTGACACAGCGGGCAGGCGAGATATGGTACATATGCGGCTAACTTCTCCGGTAGCTTTTGTGCGTTATGTTGGTGCAAATCATTCAAGCGATTATGAAAGGTTAGACCAGTGGGTGAATAGGATAAAGCAATGGCGATCGGAAGGCTTACAATCTTTATATTTCTTTGTACATCAAAATATAGAGATAGAATCACCTTTGCTCTCTGCTTACTTTATTGAGAAACTAAATAAGGCCCTTGATCTGGAGTTGCACATTCCGAAAGGTCTAGCGAATACAGGAGAGCAGGCTAAATTGCTTTGATGAGAGGATTGCCTAAGGTGCCAGATAGAAGATGGTGCTATTAGACAATCCTTTTATATATTATAATCTTCTATTCAATTCATCTTGAAGTTGTCGGTTTAGCTTTTGTTCTCTTTCCATGGCTTTCTTGCGGTGTTGCTCAAATTCGACGCGCAATTCTTCCAATGTTTTTTTTGCTTCCGCAGTTACTAAATGACTTTGATTGAAGCGATATATATAAAATACGAGTGCCAAAGCGAGTACGCCGATAATACACCAGACCAGTAAATTATAGGTGCTCTTAGCTAAGAGGATTCCTAACAAACTAAAACTCTCTTTTTGTTCTCTTGTTGTTTTAAGCTCTTGTGCTACGTTGTTCAAGCTGTCTTTAAGAGAAGACACTTCGTTGTCATGATTAGCTAACGTTGCATTGATGTTCGCTAGCTTGGCCTGCATGGCCTTGATGGAATCGGTTATATTGACCTCTAATTTTTCTAAAGAGGTTTTTCGTACGACTTTATAGTCTTGGTAGTTATTGGAAGTATTGTTAATATAGTCAAACTGACTTGCAATGGTTCCTGCGTTTAATCCTTGTTGTGATTTTGCCGCAGAGGTCTTCTGCGTTTTGGCAGGTGCAGTTTGCGCTTGTGCATTAGCTAAAGGAAGAAAAAGAACGAAAATAAAAAAAGGAAATTTTAGTCTTTGCATAAGTAATATAAGTTGTGTTTGACGTATTTAACTTGGCAAATATAATATAAACCTTATAGAATGCCATGGGGTATTCGGTATTTGAAGGATGGAATTAGAGCCATAATGAAAATAAAATATTAAAAATTAAATGATTACGGAGCCTATAAAGAAATAGTTGAAAAATATTTTGCAATGTTGTGGAACAAGTCTATATTTGCATTCCCAAACCGAAAGAATACAAAGTAGGGAGGGAAAAGGAGGCTTAGCTCAGCTGGTTCAGAGCATCTGCCTTACAAGCAGAGGGTCACTGGTTCGAATCCAGTAGCCTCCACAGGAAGTTCTTACAAAAATATAATTGATTACTTTTCATAAGTAACATTTGGAGGCTTAGCTCAGCTGGTTCAGAGCATCTGCCTTACAAGCAGAGGGTCACTGGTTCGAATCCAGTAGCCTCCACCACTTATCAAGCACCTAAAACCAAGGTGCTTTTTTTGTTTTCTTAATTTATTTACAATATTTCATACACTCGAGGTTCTCACATTTGTTCATCTTCGCTGCTTTCGTGCCGAAACTTTGTCATGGGAATGAAAAAAAGATTGTAGTTTAATTTTGATTTATCACTTGTTTGTCATACTTTTATGAATACCGATTACAAACCTAAAATGTTAAATGGGCAATCCACTTGGGATTGCTCATTTTTTTTATTGGCATGAAATTTGAGTTATACCAAACTGACTGCCTTAAAGCAGTATTAAGTAGTCTTTTCATAATTTAGGTTTATAATTGGTTAAGTAAAAGCCTTGATGCCCATCATCAAGGCTTTTTTACTTTAATATTTTTAAAGCTGGGATGTGATTTCAGTCGCCAGCGGTTTTACTGCAGAGCGGTAACGGTGTATCAGACGGCCATTTTCATCGATTAGGAACTTCTCAAAATTCCACTTGATATCTCCTTCAAAGTCGGGGTTCTCTGCTTTTGTCAAATAAGCAAAAATAGGATTGATATCATCACCCTTTACACTGCTTTTTTCCGCTAATAAAAAAGTGACACCATAATTTTGCTCACAAAAGGATTTTATGTCATCATTAGAGCCGGGCTCCTGAGAGCCGAAGTTGTTGGCAGGAAATCCAATGACGACAACTTTGTTCTCGAATTTCTTAGATAACTCTTCCAGTTCTTTATACTGAGGCGTGAAACCGCATTTAGAGGCGGTGTTTACCAGGAGAATCTTCTTGCCTTTGAAATCTTTGAGGTTAATTGTTTTTCCGTCGATGGAGGTGAACGAAAACTGATAAATGTTTTCGGGAGGGAGAGCAATAAACATGCTCATTATTAAAAGCAACGTTTTCATGTTTTTATTGATTTAAACTGTTTCTCTTTCGATAACGAAGTTAAACAATTCTTCAATAGGCTGCTTAATTATTTTGCCGATTTGTACGGCATATTGTTCACAAACAACGCGCAACTGCTCGCTGAAATAATAGGCGATGGATCCCACAAAATGAAATAGATGACTTTGATAGTCCGGGAACAACAAAATGTTTGTTTTTACAAATTCTTCAAATCCTCGATGCAACATACCCATAATATAAGGATGAGTTTGATTGCTTTCCATGAATGGAGCAAAGGAGGCGAGATAAGTATTTGGCGAGTTCCTTTGATAAACGTTTTTGATAACGATTTCTTTATTGATTCGGTAGGTACTTTCAAATTTTTTGGAAAGCTCTTCAGGTAAAGCACCATAGAGAAAAGCAGTTATCAATTTTTTTCCGAACCAAGCGCCCGAGCCTTCATCACCCAATATAAACCCAAGTCCCTGTTTAGTTGGCTGCACCTGTTCACCATCAAAAAAGGTGACATTTGATCCTGTTCCAAGTACCGCGGTATAGCCGCTATCATTCCCACAAGTAGCGTATGCGGAGCCAATAAGGTCTGTTTCTACTGAAATGAAAGCCTTTTTAAAAATTTGAGAAAGCGCATTGGATACCAATTCCCGACGATCAGGATTCGTGCAACCCGATCCAAAAAAATAGACTTCCGTAATAAGATCTGCATAAGGCGCTATATCTGTAATGTTTTGCACGATCTTAACGATTTCCTTCTCTGTTGTAAAAAAGGGATTTAGTCCCCTTGTTCTAAAGGTTAAGGGTTCACTGTCAGGAAGTGCGAGCATCCAGTCAGATTTATATGATCCGCTATCTACAACCAATATCATAGTAAAACTTGGTAGGTTTTATGTGTTAACGTTTTAACTACAAATATACTAAAATACTGGAATAACCATTATAAAGTGTCATTAATACATTAATCGAGAGTGAGTGATCCAGCTATTTGTTTTAAACCGATTTCTGCCATTTTTGCTTCATATTGGGCGTTGCTAAATCGGACACTGGCATCTACATAGTTTCTCTGGGCCTCTCGAAACTCGAGAGGCGTAATACTTCCCAAGCGGTATTTTTCGAGCGTTATATCCATATTTTGCTTGGCTATCGTTTGATTTCCTTCTTCTCTATCAACCAGTTCTAAATTAACAAGGTAAGTTTGATAGGCGGATGCAAGCTGTGAAAGAAGCGCCTGATTTGTCTTTTCTAAGTTAATACTCGCGTTTTCAATTGCCAGCTCCGCATTTTTTTCATTCCTTTTTTGTAAAAAACCATTGAAAATATTCATGGATGCTGATACACCATAACTGAATCCGTTGCCCTGATTTTTAGTAGCAAACCCTAATTCCGCTGTAGTTCGTGTCCTTGTGTAAGCCGAATTCACACCAATTGTGGGATAACGTTGGCCCTTCACTTCTTTTAGTTCAAGTTGTGCTATTCTGCGGTTAATTAATGCTGCCTGTAAGGCAGGATTATGTTGAAGTGCGAGATTTAGTAAATTATCATATTTCAAGTTTTCTTCTATACCAATACTATCTGTTACATCGAAAAGTGTATTTACATCGCGTGCCAACACTTCGTTCAATCTAATTTTCGTATTACTAAAAAGCACATTCTGACGCATGAGATTGGTTGTGTCAGTATTTAAATCAACTTTTGAAGCCAAAACTTCTAATTTAGAGGCTCTTCCTATTTCATAGCGATTTTCCGCCATTTCCAAACGATATTTTGAAAGATCAAGTGCCGTTCGCAAGGCTGTGAGTTGCTGTTTTTGCTGTACAAGATTAAAATATTCGCTTACCACATTAAAGACGGTCGATAAAATGGCCTGTTTCAAATTTGCATCTCCCAGTTTTTGTAATTCTTTTAATTGATCATAACGCGTAAACATTTGAAAACCATCAAAAACAGTCCAGTCCAAATTGGCTCCGTAAGCCATTGACGTATTTCTAGCACCTTTTAGTGAACGTGTTTCTCCACTTAATAAGGTTTGGGTCGTGTTTTGTGTAGCGGCAGATGCTGAGGCATCACCGGTGACACTTGGTAACATACCGGCATTGGCTATATTTGCGTTGTTCTTTGCGACAGCTGCGTCATTACTAACCAGTCTAATATCATAGTTCTGTTTAAGTGCAATAGCTACTGCGTCTTCCAAACTCAATATCTCCTGTGCGAAGGCAATAAAAGGTAAAATATATATTGGTAAAAAAATATACAATAATTTTTTCATAAACGATTGGCTGTTTATAGCATTGCCTGAGCGGCATTTAATTCTTGTCTTTCTACTTCTTCTGCTTCTTTTAGGTCCAAATTTGGTTTATATGCTCTAGACCACAATAGGTATATGGCAGGGATAACAAATAAAGTAAGGATCAGTGAGAAAATAGTCCCACCTACAATTACTACCCCCATGCCTATTCTACTTGTTGCCGCCGCGCCAAGGGCCATCGCAATCGGTAGAGCCCCTAAAGCGATGGCAAAACTTGTCATTAATATCGGTCTTAAGCGAGCCTCAGATGCCTCTAAAATCGCTTCTTTCACCGTTTTACCTTCCTCTTTAAGTTGATTGGCAAACTCAACGATCAAAATACCATTTTTAGTTACCAAACCGATTAACATAATGGTGCCGATTTGACTGAATACATTCCAGCTTTCCCCAACAACCCATAAGGATAACAGCGCGCCCGCAACGGCCATAGGAACGGTGAGTATAATGATAAATGGGTCGAGAAAGCTTTCGAATTGCGCTGCCAGGATTAAATACACTAATAACAAAGCGAGGCCAAAAGCAAATAATGTGTTGGAGCCGCTTTCCCTAAAGTCTCTCGATTCTCCACCTAAATCTGTTGAAAAACTATCATCAAGTACTTTTTCGGAAATTCGATCCATTGCATCAATGCCTTCGCCAAGACTTACTCCCGGTGCCAGGCCAGCCGATACAGTGGCGGACATAAATCGATTGTTGTGGTACAGTTGAGGTGGACTGGAGCGTTCTTCAATAGTTACAACGTTATCTAGCTGGATCAATCGACCTGTATTTGTACGGACAAATATGGAGGCGAGGTCCAGGGGAGAGCTTCTGTCCGCATCATCGAACTGCCCGATCACTTGGTACTGTTTACCGTTCATAATGAAATAGGCAAAGCGTTGGCCACTTAAGGAGAGCTGTAGGGTTTGCGCAACATCTAAGACAGACACACCAAGACTTTGCGCTTTATCCCGATCAATGCTAATATTTAATTCAGGTTTGTTGAACTTTAAGTCAACATCCACTACCGAAAATGCGGGATCGTTATTCGCTTCGTCCATGAATTCCGGGATTTTCTCTTGCAGTTTGTCGAATGTTGGCGCTTGAATAATGTATTGTACAGGTAATCCTCCGCGTCTATTTACCGAAATGGTCGGTGTTTGCGTAACGAATGTTCTGGCTTCGGTATATTTACGGGTTTGTTTGGTTAAGGTTTCCGCGATTTCTGCTTGCGAGCGCACCCTATCCTCAGGTGTCACTAAGCTCATTCGCATCCTACCACTGTTAATAGAAGATGATCCAAACCCGGGGGCGGTCATCACTAAATTGACAGATTTTTCGGGAATGGAGTCGTTAACTAATTGCGTGAGTTCCGTCATGAAACGATCCATATAGTCGTAGGAACTTCCTTCTGGTGCCGTTACGTTTACACGGATCAGGCTCCTATCTTCATATGGTGCCGTTTCTTTTTTAATATTTGTCCAAAAAAAGGCAATAAGCCCAAAGCATAGGATAAGGATGGGAAAGCTTAACCATTTGTGACGCAGGAAATACGATAAAATACGACCATATCCTGTTGTCATTTTAACAAAATAAGGCTCAGTCAATTCATAGAAACGAGAATGCTTGGTACCTCCCTTCTTCATGAGATACGCATTTAACATCGGTGTCAGCGTAAGTGAAACAAAAGCAGAAATGAGGACGGCTGACGCAATAACTACGCCAAATTCTCGAAAGAGTCGGCCTACAAATCCCTCTAGAAACATGACAGGCAAGAAAACAGCTGCCAATGTTACGGATATGGAGATAACTGCGAAAAAAATCTCGTTTGACCCTTTGATAGCTGCTTGCATAGGTGTCATGCCTTCTTCAACCTTTTTGTAAATGTTCTCCGTTACAACAATACCGTCATCCACCACCAACCCTGTTGCTAACACAATTGCCAGAAGCGTTAGTACATTAATGGAAAAGCCAAAAAGATACATGATAAAGAAGGTGGCGATAAGCGATACCGGGATATCAATTAGAGGCCTGAAGGCAATACCCCAATTTCGGAAGAACAGGAATATAATTAAAATAACGAGCACCAATGCTATTGCGATCGTTTCAGCTACTTCCGTAACAGATTTTTTAATAAATAACGTATTGTCTAATGCAACGTCGAGCTTAATATCTGTTGGAATCTCATTTTTTATCTGCGCTACTCTTTTATAAAAGGCCTCCGCAATTTCGATGTAATTAGTACCTGGCTGTGGAATAATTGCAAGACCTACCATCGGAATACCAGACTCCGTCATTTTGGTCTCGATGTTTTCCGGTCCTAATATAGCGCGTCCCACGTCACTAAAACGTATAATCCGATTACCATCTGTTTTGATAATCAGCCGGTCGAAATCTTCCTCAGTTACAAGGTTACCAGCTGTTTTAACGGTAAGTTCCGTATTAGCCCCGGTGATTTTGCCCGAAGGGAGCTCCACATTTTGCAGTGTTAGTGCATTACGTACATCTAAAGGTGTCAATCCGTAAGCCGCTAGACGCATGGGCTCGATCCATAAACGCATGGCATAGCGTTGTTGCCCCCAAATTTGCACGGTACTTACCCCTGGTAATGTTTGTAAACGCTGCGCGATTACATTTTCCGCGATATCGTTTAGATCTAAAGGATCGCGGGTATCACTTTGCACCGTTAACGTAATAATAGGTTCAGAATCAGCATCTGCTTTTGAGACAACCGGTGGGGCATCAATATCTTGAGGTAAGCTACGAAGGGCCTGCGAAACTTTGTCGCGCACGTCATTTGCCGCTTCTTCCAGATCTTTACCGAGCACAAATTCTATGTTGATGTTGCTGGATCCCTGATTACTTGAGGATGAAATATTCCGAATCCCATCGATTTGGTTAATGGATTTTTCAAGAGGTTCTGTAATTTGCGATTCAATGATATCCGGATTTGCGCCCGCATAATTTGTACGAACGGAAACAATCGGAGGGTCAATAGAAGGAAATTCCCGGATACCTAAAAAAGTGTAACCAATAATCCCAAAAAGGATCAAAATCAAGTTCATGACAATTGTCAGAACTGGACGTTTAATACTGGTGGTTGAAAGACTCATGGCTTAATTTTTTAAGTTAACATGCACATCCATTCCATTTTTTAAGGCCATGACACCTGACGTTAGAACCGTATCTCCAATTGATATTCCTTTGTTTACGAGGATGTCTGTGCTTGTCCTGCTGTCGCTTTCTATGTCCACCGCGCTAGCCTTACCGCCTTTGTAGAGAAAAACTTGCTTTCCTCCTTGCACTGGAATAACGGCTTCCGTGGGTATTAATACAGCTTCTTTCACCATATTGATTGGTAATTGAACCCGGGCAAAAGAGCCTGGGAATAATTCACCTGCGTCATTAGCTGCCAGTGCTCTGATTTGTATGGTCCGCGTCTGCGCATCGATACCTGGCTCAATGGCATATATTTTTGCATTATATTGCTTGGACGAACCACTTATCGTAAAGTTTAATGGCAAGCCTTCCTTTATTTGGGAAGTATATTTTTCAGGAACGGAAAATAAAATTTTTACCGGATTGGTGCTCATTAAGCTTGCTACAACTGTTGTCGGCGTCAAATATTCGCCAGCTGATACGGTGCGAAGACCAATTTTTCCGCTGAATGGCGCTCTCACTTTCGTTTTGGCTATCTGAGCAGTTACCAGTTGCGTTTGTGCTTTAGCCGATTGCAGGTCTGCATGAGCTACGTCGTTTTCCTGTGTACTGATGGCCTCCTTTTCTAACAAAAGAGTGGCTCTGCGTGCATTTTCTTCCGCTAATTTTTCTTCTGTTTGACGCTGTAATAACTGTGCTTGAAGTTCTGTATCGTCAATATTGAATAGAATTTGCCCCTTTTCCACAAAGGATCCTTCTTGAAAATAGAGGTTGCGTATAATACCTGACACCTCACTCCGGATCTGAACCTGCTCATTGGGCTCGATACTACCCGATACGGTTAAAATATTCTCAAAATCTTTTGGCAATACCACAACTCCACTTACTTCAATGGGAGCACCTTTTGGACTTTCACTAGGTGGGGCAATTTTACCTCCTTTTTCACTTGAAAATTTGTAGGCAACGAAAGCGATAATACCTACAATAATGACTAAGTAAATGTACTTTCTCTTCATTCAGAAAAAATTGACTGTGTTTTAGTTTTATTTATATTAGATGTTAGCTCACAAAAAGTTGATCTGACGGATGCTACTAAGCTTTACAAGGCATAAAGTTAATTATTATTTGCCATACAGTTTTGCAACATTATTGATGGTAAAATTTATGATATTGGATGTGAGCACTAAATAGGTGTAGCGATGCGGTCGCAAATTGCTACCTTTGCCATTTAATTCTTTTATGCATGAACAACATATTTATTAAATTTTCTAGCTTTTTAACCATCATGATAACAACCTTATCTGCCGAAGCATTCGCGCTGAATCCCATTCGTTTTAACGTTTCTTTTAAGGAACCACAGGCTCATTATGCAGAAATTACTATGAAAATTGGCGATGTAAAAGAGGAGTATATTGATGTAAAGATGCCCGTTTGGGCTCCTGGTTCTTACCTGGTGAGGGAGTTCTCTAAAAATGTCGAAGGATTTGGTGCGAAGGACGCTAGTGGAAGCTTATTGGATAGTCGAAAAGTGACGAAGAATACTTGGCGAATCTCAACTAAAGGTGTCAAAGAAGTAGTAGTAAATTATCGGATTTATGCTTTTGAGGTATCTGTTCGAACCAGTTTTATCGATGCCTCACACGCCTTTTTATCGCCGACGGGAGTCTTTATGTATGTAGACAAACAAATAAATCGTCCTTCGGAGGTAACAATTATACCGCATAAGGCTTGGTCTACGATTTCTACCGGTTTAATGGAGAAAGAAGGCCAACCCAATACGTATATCGCGGAGAATTTCGACATCTTATTTGATGCACCTATTGAGATCGGGAATCAGGACGTGTTCAGGTTTACTGCTGCCGGAATCCCACATGAAGTTGCGATGGTTGGCGGTGGGAATTATGATAAGGAGCGACTGGGCAGAGATATGGCAAAAATCGTTGAGTCGGCTACAGCTGTTTTCGGCGAAAACCCAAATCAGAAATATGTATTCATTGTGCATAACTATCAATCTGGAGGCGGAGGGCTAGAACACCTGAACTCGACTGTTCTTGGAGCAAGTAGATTTAGCTATGCCAGTGAAAGTGGCTATAAATCCTTTCTTGGGCTGGTAGCGCATGAATATTTTCACCTGTGGAACATTAAACGATTACGTCCGGAAGCCTTAGGTCCTTTTAATTATGATCAAGAGAATTATACAACTGACTTGTGGATAGGGGAAGGTTTCACCGCTTACTATGATAATCTCTTAGTTCGGCGAGCTGGCTTCTATACCGAAGACAATTACTTGCAAATGTTAGCCGCTGATGTAACTGCCGTTGAGAATCGTCCGGGTAATCAATTGCAGCCTTTAAGTGAATCGAGCTTTGATGCTTGGATTAAGTATTATCGTCAAGACGAAAACTCATTGAATAGTATTGTTTCCTATTATAATAAAGGAGCCTTAATTGCCATGATGATGGATCTGAAGATATTGCAGGCAACGAAGGGACAGAAAGGCTTAAACGATGTAATGCGTGAAGCCTATAACGAATTTTATAAAAAGGAAGGCAAAGGTTATTCTGACGCTGCTTTTAAAACGTTGGCAGAAAAAGTAGCCGGAACTTCGCTAACGGATCTCTACGATTTGGTAAATAATGCCGGTACACCGGAGTATAATAAGTATTTACAATGCGTTGGCTTGGAGCTTATCGACTTAAATGCGGGTTATGAAACACCGGATATTGGTATTAAGACCTCGACTACCGATGGTAAATTGATCGTGCAAAATGTAATACGTGGAGGAGGTGCCTGGAATGCTGGGATTAATGTGAAGGATGAGTTAATTGCAGTCAATGGTTACCGAATAGATGCTGCAGGAAAGGAGCTGGATCGAGTAATCCAAGCAACTAACATCGGTGATATTTTAAAAGTGCTTGTTTCACGCGACGGCATTATCCAAGAATTGACCGTGAAGATACAGGCTAGTAAGATGGGGAAATATACATTTATGCCCATTGAAAATAGTAACGCAGAACAACAGAAATTGAGAGAAAAATGGCTGGCTGAGCAGTAGAAAACAGGTACCTATAAGAGGCTGTCTAAAAATCTTTTTTCGACATTATGATATCTTTTTAGACAGCCTCTGTTTACATTAAAAGGCAAAACGAATTGAAAAGCCGAAACCGGCGAAATCCAGGCCTGTGTTATCAGGAGCAAAACGCATTTCTGGTTTCCAATCTAAGGAAAGGTTAATCGGAGCACCATCAATTTTATAATCCAAACCTAAAACACCGTCGATACTGAAGGCTGCTCCACTGTTATCAGTTTCTTTGTTTTTATAAGTTCCGATACCCGCGCCGGCACCATAATACCATCTCAAACCGGGAGCACCATCGAAATCGTTATGTATTTCGTATAAACCGACAAGTTTGAAGGTGGATGACTTACTATTGGAGCGAAAGTTCAGAATTACATCCAATGCATTTTGACCTTGTAAAAAGGTTTTAAAAGTTACCCCATTGGCAACTCCAAAGCGACCTCCGATTGCACTTTTATATTCATAACCATCTGTGGCTTGTGCTCGCGTCTTAAGTGATATAACCGAAAGTGTAACCACGCCTAATGCAATAAAAAGCAATTTTTTCATAGAATTAATCTTAAATAAATGTTAAATAGTTAAGTCATCATGTTTTAAGCGCCAAAGTTACGCTAACTTGTTACAAAAACAATTTTTGTGTGATTTTATTGTGCTCCGATGAAGGTAAATAACCTTCTTGTTATGCATGCATAGTATATTTTTTATTCTTCAGGTGATTTGGTGGTATTTTTTTCTTAATTGAAATGACACAGAGCTGTTAAATTTTTGTTATCTTTAATGGACGCTGAATGAACCGATTAATAAATTAATACATATAGTTATGGCACTATCGCGCGTTTTTGATTTGCTAGCTCATTATCAATCTTCCTTTGGTCAGAAAACAGTGGTAGCTGGTAAGGAAGGAGGAAAATGGGTAGATTATGATACAGATCATTTTATTCAAATTATTGATAATTTTAGCAAAGGTTTGATCAGTTTGGGGATAAAGAAAGGGGACAAACTTGCTATTATGTCTGCTAATAGACCAGAATGGAATTTTGCAGATTTTGCGATCAACCAGATTGGTGCAGCGGTTGTTCCTTTATATCCAACTTTATCTGACCATGATCTTAACTATATAACAGAGAATGCGGAAGTGAAAATGGCCTTCGTGGGGACCGCAGACTTAGCAAAAAAACTGAAGACAGCACTTGAGGTAAATGGGCTTGATATTCCTCTCTATACTTTTGATAAAATAGAAGGGAAGAAACATTGGAAAGAAATTGAAGAAAATGGGGCCTTAACCAAAGAGATTGATCTTGATGCTTATCGAAACGATATTCATGCGGATGATTTATTAACGCTTATTTATACTTCCGGGACTACCGGGAGTCCTAAAGGCGTATTTTTATCGCATGGAAATTTGGTAAGTAATTTTACGGATTGCGCGCACCTGCTTCCCGATAATTATAAAACCGCCATCAGCTTTTTGCCTTTATGCCACATCTTCGAAAGAATGGTTGTTTATCTATATTTTTATAAAGGAATTAGCGTCTACTACGCGGAGAATATGGATACTATAGTTGCTGATATCAACGACGTAAAACCGAATGGCTTTACGACGGTGCCTCGCGTGTTGGAGAAAGTGTACGATAAAATTGTGGATAAAGGAAAATCGCTTACAGGAATTAAACACGCTCTTTTCTTCTGGGCGTTAAATTTAGGGTTGAAGTTCAAGGAACCACGTAAGAACTCGCTGATTTACAATATCAAATTACTGATAGCAAGAAAGCTTATTTTCAAGAAATGGCAAATGGCGCTTGGTGGCAATATCGTAGGGATTATCAGTGGGGGTGCTGCGTTACAAGAACGGCTAGCACGTGTATTTTGGGCCGCAGGGATTCCAGTATTGGAGGGTTATGGACTAACGGAAACTTCACCGGTTATTGCGGTTAATAATTTTGAAAAGAATGGACTGGGGTTTGGGACTGTTGGCCCTTTATTGAAGTCTGTAAAAGTAAAGATTGCGAATGATGGTGAAGTTTTATGCAAGGGGCCTAATGTGACGAAAGGATACTATAAGAATGATCAGGCTACCCAAGAGGCTTTTGACGAAGAGGGGTATTTTAAAACGGGTGATATCGGAGAATTAACGGTGGAGGGCTTCTTACGAATAACAGATCGTAAAAAGGAGATGTTTAAAACAGCAGGGGGAAAGTATGTTGCTCCCCAGGTTATCGAAAACAAGTTTATGGAATCGACACTGATTGCTCAAGTTATGGTAATTGGAGAAGGAAAGCGCTTTCCGGCGGCACTGATTGTTCCGGCCTTTGACGAACTAAAAAAATGGACCGGCAAAAACGGCATTTCGGCCAATAGCAGCGAAGATTTGATCGAAGACCCAAAAGTTATAAAGAAATATCAAAATGTACTCGATAAAGCAAATGAAGGCTTTGGGCATTGGGAGCAGGTGAAAAAATTTGTTTTATTACCAAATGAGTGGACAATCGATGGTGGTGAACT
Organism: Olivibacter sp. CPCC 100613; assembly: GCF_036959255.1. Taxonomy (NCBI): domain Bacteria; kingdom Pseudomonadati; phylum Bacteroidota; class Sphingobacteriia; order Sphingobacteriales; family Sphingobacteriaceae; genus Olivibacter; species Olivibacter sp. CPCC 100613. The sequence continues at coordinate 24,827 of NZ_JAWMTI010000012.1, read as the reverse complement.
GACACCCAAACTAAGTTTAAAACGGAAAGTAATATCGGAACGTTTCAAGGACCTGATTGATCATATTTATAATGAAGAACAAGATCAGAAACAAAACGAACAACACCCGTCCTAATTACATAAGAAAAAGACCTTACTTGATTTTCTTAATGGCTCTGTTTGCCCGTGAAGTTGCAATAGCAATTTTGTATTGATACCACCGGTCCTTGAAAATCTTTCGCATGGTATTATCAAAGTGACGTGTGATCACCAGATTTCTAAAACCACGCCATTTATCCATTCTTTTCGAAGGTAAAGCCCGAACACTGATAGAATAACCTTCTGTTACATATTGTATATAGTGCCAATATCCGGAAGGCATTAATAAAGTTTCACCGGGATGGATTTCTGCCTCATAACCGTTTAAAAATTTAAGTGCCGGGTATTTACTGTAATCCGGACTTTTTAAATTGGCAATGCTATGAAAATTATAAGGAAGTTTGTACATCAGATCGGATTGATCCAAAGGGAAAAGCCAGATGCGTTTGATACCCTTGTATTGGGTGATAAACACATGAGACATATCGATATCAAAATGGTTTCGTGTGCTAGAACCTTCTCCGCCAAAAAATAAAAATGGAAGCCATTTCAGTACCTTCCCGTGTGTTAAATCGTTGTATATTATGTCGTTATTTAATTCGGGTTTTAATTTTATCAGGTTGAATAAAAATATCCGTAAATCAGTTGGCTCACGTTCGATCAAATCCAGGTACTCAGCGAATTTCATCTTCGTTACCGGAGCGCTCTTGGCTCTGTCATTTGAGGTGTCCTCCTTGCCGTATAGTTCAATAACCTGGTCGCCTGCAATCTGTTTAAAGTAGTCGTAATTCCATTTGCTGAGCGCGGGACTATCTTTACTAATAAAATCTTCTAGAATAACGGGTATCCCTTTATTAAAATATTGATCAAGGAACTCTTTTGAGCTCAATCCTGATCGCCTATCTGTCTTCTTTAATTGCACTTCTATATAGGTATGACACGTGTAACTGCAAACTTATAAATTCTTTTGCATATGTAGTATGCTTTTTATTTAGATAAATTACACACAAGGGAAATGCTGAATTCTTTTGTGGGGATTTATATGACTTAACGGATTTAAATTATGAGGGCCAATTATGGCATATTCCTTCATACACTTTGGCATGTGATGGAAACTTTATAAAGTTCTTGTATTTTACACAATTATAGATTAGATTTGCTATGCAAGCATAATAAAAAATGAACCAAGAGAATACTATTGACTATTACTTAAAGATTACCTGGCAGTCGATCGCTAGTAAATATAACCAATTGGCATCCAAACATGGCATCACACAAGCAACCGGGTATGTACTAATTAATATTAGAAAGGACGGAACACCGGTTACCCAAATAGCTGGGTTACTAGGTGTTAAATCGACAAGTTTGTCGCGTATGTTAAGTGGAATGGAGCAGCAGGGACTGATTTATAGGAGAGCGGATATGCAGGATAAACGCTCTGTTCGTGTTTTCTTAACCGAATTAGGACAGGAAAAACGGGAGATTGCAAAAAATATCGTACGTGAGTTTAATAGTTATCTGGATGGTTTGATTAAAGATAGCGAACGACAGAAACTTATCGATACGTTGAAACGATTAAACGAACTGGCTGTTAAATATGTTCCGAAGGAAGAGTGAGCTGAATAAAACTTAAATAAGCTGTTATTGCTATGTTTTACTAAAAAGATCTTAGTTATGATAAATAAAAGTATTAAGAAGGTGGCTGTACTAGGTTCAGGAGTTATGGGATCACGTATTGCTTGTCATTTTGCTAATATCGGTGTCTCCGTTTTATTATTGGATATTGCGCCAAATGAACTCCTGCCGGAAGAAGAAACAAAGAAATTAACGTTAGCGGATAGGCAGGTTAGAAATCGTATTGTTAATCAATCACTGGAAACTGCACTCAAGACGAATCCTTCTCCTATCTATAGTAAACAATATATTCAACGTATCGCTACAGGTAACTTTACAGATAATATGGCTGATATAGCCCAAGTGGATTGGATCATTGAAGTAGTTGTGGAACGTTTGGATATTAAACAACAAGTGTTTGATCAAGTAGAAAGATATCGAAAGCCAGGCACCCTGGTTAGTAGTAATACTTCGGGGATTCCGATGCATTTAATGACAGAAGGCAGGAGCGAAGACTTCAAGAAGAACTTCTGTGGAACTCATTTCTTTAATCCTCCTCGCTATCTAAGATTATTGGAAATTATACCTTCGCAGGAAACGGATCCCGCTATTATTGAATTTTTAATGCATTATGGAGATAAGTTTCTGGGTAAAACCACGGTATTATGTAAAGATACACCGGCGTTTATCGGAAATAGGATTGGTGTATATTCAATGCTGGCTATCACCCATTTGGTTAAGAAGTTAGGCCTTACGGTTGAAGAAGTGGATAAATATACTGGACCTGCTATGGGGCACCCTAAGTCGGCTACTTTTCGAACCTCGGATGTTGTAGGCTTGGATACAATGGTAAATGTTGCAAAGGGCTTATATGAGAATGTTCCCGAAGATGAAGCGCGAGATATGTTCATTTTACCGGACTACATCAACGAAATGGTGGAAAAGAAGTGGCTTGGCGAAAAAACTAAGCAAGGATTTTATAAAAAGGTGAAAGACGAGAAGGGAAATAGTGAAATCTTAGTGCTTGATTTGGGCACTTTATCTTACAGAAAGCAAGAAAAAATAAAATCAGCCACTTTAGAGGAAACGAAGAAGGCGGATGATTTGATCAAGCGAATGAAAATATATGAACAGGGGAGTGATAAAGCAGCCGAGTTATTTCGTGCCATGCATTATCCGTTGTTTGAGTATGTATCTAAACGAATTCTGGAGATAAGTGATGAGTTCTTTCGTGTTGACGATGCCATGCGTGCCGGTTTTGGTTGGGAATTAGGGCCGTTTCAGGTTTGGGACGCGTTAGGTGTGGAGGAAACATTAGCGAAAATACAGCAAGAGGAAAAACGGCTTCCCGGCCAAACCGGTGAAGTGGCCCCTTGGGTGCTGGAGATGCTTGCGTCCGGCCATAAGAGTTTTTATAAGGTCGAAAACGGGAAGAGATTTTTTTATGATATTCAGCGTAAAAATTATCGGGAAATACCGGGAATAAGTGACTTGATTATCTTGGACGATCTTCGAGCAACGAAGACTTTATGGAAAAATAGCGGTGTATCGATCATCGACTTGGGAGATGGAATAGTGAACGCAGAGATTCACACAAAGATGAATACGATCGGCGGAGACGTAATTCAAGGTATTAACAAAGCAATTGATATAGCAGAAAAGGAATATAAAGGGTTGGTAATCGGGAACGATGGAGCCAACTTTTCTGCGGGAGCGAATATCGGGATGATTTTTATGATGGCTGTAGAACAGGACTATGATGAGCTGAATATGGCTGTTAAATTGTTTCAGGATACGTCAATGCGGTTGCGCTACTCGAGCATACCTGTAGTGGTTGCTCCATTTAATCTGACCTTGGGAGGAGGCTGTGAATTTGCTATGCATGCCGACTTTGTACAACTTCACGCAGAAACTTATATGGGACTTGTCGAGTTTGGTGTTGGTGTTATACCCGGGGGCGGTGGTTCAAAGGAGTTTGCGCTTCGAGCTTCTGATGAGTACAAGAGCGATCAGATTAGTCAGAATGTACTGAAAGAACGTTTCTTGACGATTGGCCAAGCGAAAGTAAGTACTTCTGGAGTGGAAGCTTATGAGTTAGGCTATCTTCAACAAGGAAAGTTTGCAATTACAATGAACCGTAGCCGGTTGCTTGCAGATGCAAAAGAAAAGGCTTTGGCTTTAGCAGAAGCTGGCTATACTGCCCCCGGGCAGAGAAATAACATTCAGGTACTTGGAAAACAAGGGCTCGGCATTGTGTATGTGGGAGCGAACTCAATGAAATCGGGAAACTACATTAGCGAACATGATCAGAAAATATCGGAGAAGCTAGGCTGGGTAATGTGCGGAGGCGACCTTTCTGCTCCTACAGCAGTTTCCGAGCAATATCTTTTGGATCTTGAACGAAAGGCCTTCCTGGAGCTGACAACTGAAAGAAAAACATTGGAACGCATACAGCACATGTTGACCAAAGGTAAGGCGTTAAGAAACTAAATCATTTTTAAACAGTGAAAATATGGAAGCATACATAATAGCGGGTTATAGAACAGCTGTAGGAAAGGCCCCAAAGGGAAGTTTTCGATTTACCCGTGCTGATGATCTGGCTGCTGCAGTTATCAGTCACCTCGTTAGTACTGTTCCCAATCTTGATAAAGAAGAAATAGATGATGTAATTGTTGGGAATGCTACACCTGAAGCAGAGCAAGGTTTAAATATGGCACGGTTAATTTCGCTGATGGCACTTGATACGGACAAGGTCCCTGGTGTTACGGTAAATCGATATTGTGCATCGGGTTTGGAAACGATCGCAACTGCTGTCGCGAAAATCAAAGCTGGAATGGCTGATGTAATTGTTGCGGGGGGTGTCGAAGTGATGTCCGGTATGCCTATGGGGGGATGGAAGGTGGTGCCGAATGCCGATGTTGCAAAAAAACACCCTGACTGGTACTGGAATATGGGGTTAACAGCGGAGGCGGTTGCGAAGGAATATAAGGTGAATAGGGAAGATATGGACGAGTTTTCGTATCATTCGCATCAAAAAGCGATTGCGGCTATTAACAATGGTCTATTCAAAAAGGACATTCTCCCTTTTACTGTTCAGGAAAACTTTATTCGGGATAGCAAAATTCATACGAGAGAATATATAGTGGACACTGATGAAGGACCTAGAGCCGATACGAGTTTGGAGGCACTGGCGAAATTGAAACCTGTTTTTGCCGCGGACGGACTCGTTACTGCGGGTAATTCGAGCCAAACATCTGACGGAGCTGCTTTTGTATTAGTAGTGTCGGAAAAAAAATTGAAGCAATTGAACTGTGAACCGATTGCCAGATTAGTCAGTTATGCCGCTGCCGGGGTTCCTCCCCGTATCATGGGGATAGGTCCTATTTTTGCAATCCCGAAAGCACTAGAGCAGGCGGGTTTACAGCTGGATGAGCTTAGCCTGATTGAATTAAATGAAGCCTTCGCTTCGCAGTCACTCGCAGTCATTCGTGCATTGGATTTAAACAAGGAGATCGTCAATGTTAATGGCGGAGCTATTGCTTTGGGCCATCCGTTGGGTTGTACAGGAGCTAAACTGAGTGTACAGTTATTTAACGAATTAAAAAGAAGAAGGCAAAAGTATGGAATGGTAACAATGTGTGTAGGAACAGGACAGGGGGCAGCAGGAATTTTCGAAATCCTTTAACCTTATGCTTCCTGTTTTTTTAAACTAAAGATCATTACCTAACAATTATTAAAAATAAAAATTATGGAAACCGTGGATAAAAAGAAGGCAATCAAAGGTGGTGAATTCGTTATTAAAGAAACGGATTATAAGGATATCTTTATTCCTGAGGAGTTTGACGAAGAACAGTTGATGATCAAGAAGACCTGCGAGGATTTCCTACAGACTGAAGTTACACCGAATTTAGATAGAATCGATCGTCAGGAAGAGGGCCTGATGCAAAATTTACTCGATAAGGCCGGAGAGCTGGGGCTATTAGGAGTTTCTATACCAGAGGAATATGGCGGTTTTGGGAAAAACTTCAATACTTCCATGCTTGTCACCGATGCGGTGGGAGCCGGGCATAGTTTTGCCGTGGCACTTTCTGCCCATACAGGTATTGGTACTTTACCTATCCTTTATTATGGCAATAGCGAACAAAAGCAGAAGTATATACCAGAATTAGCTACGGGTGCGTGCAAAGCAGCTTATTGTTTAACAGAACCTAATGCGGGGTCGGATGCTAACAGTGGGCGAACGACAGCTAAGTTAAATGCAGAAGGAACCCATTACTTGATCAACGGTCAAAAGATGTGGATTACAAATGGTGGATTTGCTGATATATTTATCGTGTTTGCTAAGATTGATGACGATAAAAATCTTTCCGCATTTATTGTAGAGCGTGCATTTGGAGGGGTTACTATGAACCCGGAAGAGCATAAGTTAGGAATCAAGGGTTCGTCTACCCGACAAGTGTTCTTTAATGATTGTCCGGTTCCAAAAGAAAATCTGCTGTCTGAACGCGAAAATGGTTTTAAAATCGCCGTTAATATACTAAATATAGGAAGGATTAAGCTTGGAGCAGCGGCTATCGGTTCTTCCCGAAAGGTGATTTCGCAAGCTATTAACTATGCAAATGAGCGCGTGCAGTTTAAGCTCCCGATTGCCAAATTTGGAGCTATTCGTTATAAGCTTGCTGAAATGGCGACTCGGAATTTTGCAGTGGAAAGTGCGGCCTATCGTGCCGGACAGAATATAGATGACGCATATGAGGCACTTATTGCAGGCGGTATGGAACCAGCGAGGGCCAAATTGAAGTCGACCGAAGAGTTTGCCATTGAGTGTGCTATCCTGAAGGTTTGGGGCTCTGAAATGCTCGATTATATTGTTGATGAAGGTGTACAGATTTATGGTGGGATGGGGTATTCGGCGGAGGCCCCAATGGAGCGTTCGTATCGAGATTCAAGGATTAATAGAATATTCGAGGGAACCAATGAAGTAAATCGTCTACTTATCGTTGATATGCTATTGAAGCGAGCACTTAAAGGAGAACTTGATCTAATGGGACCTGCACAAGCAGTAGCAGGGGAATTAATGGCAATACCTGATTTTTCAGAACCTGAAAGCACCTTTTTTGCTTACGAAAAACGTGTTATTGCCAATTTGAAGAAAGCGGGACTACTAGTTGCGGGAGCGGCTGTGCAGAAGTTGATGATGACACTGCAAAAAGAGCAGGAAATTTTAATGAATATTGCTGATATTATCGGAACGGTTTATGTCGCTGAGTCTACGTTATTGAGGGTAGAAAAATTAGTACACCTTAAAAATGAACAAGAAGTAGCGGGGCAAATCGATATGGCGCGTATTCTTCTGTACCAGGCGGTAGATAAAGTGTATTTGGCGGGTAAGGAAGCGTTAATTTCGTTCGCGGAGGGCGATGAGTTGAAGATGATGCTGGTAGGTTTACGAAGATTTACGAAACTCGAACCGTTTAATGTCAAGGAGGCCAGACAGCGTGTAGCTAAACAGCTTATCGAAGCGAATAAGTACTGTTTTTAAGGTGAAAATTTTTGTTGATGCCTATCGAATATGTTTGAAAAGTGTTAAAATTGAGCTAAAGGTTTTTTGAAGTAAAAATTTTATATTAGGTTTGGACTTACTTAACGTTAAGGATAGCCCAATGCATAATATGATCAAAAGTTTCCTATTTGTTGCTTCTTTTTTTGTTTTATCTATTTTTCAGGTTAATGCGCAGGATTATTCCCTCATCGCTGATGAATATGTCGCCTCTTCTGGTGACAGTATTAACTATACTTTATATCAAGGGAGAGGGTTGGAATCTTCTGAAATAGCACCGGAGGCAGTTAAAAATCTGACTTATGCCAACTATACACAAGGTGGGAAAAAAGTGGCCGATACGATTTCTTTGAATAAAGACTTCGTAAAATATACCGCTATTCAACAAAATGGAGGACAAAGCTTATTGACAATTGAGTTTAAAGGAGGGGCCGTTACTTACGACCAGCTCGTAGTAGAAGATTTTGCTAAAACCGAGAATTTAACGGATCTAGCCTCGGTTATTGATTCCTCAGGATTTACAACTGAATATACGGCAAATACGTTTTTTACGGCCAAAGCATTGACCATTACCGATAAGTCCAACGGCAACCTTTACAAAACGAAAGAATGTAAACAACTGGAGGTCATATTGGAGCAAAACCCTTATAAATTACAATATGGGGATGATATAACTGCAGTGATTCTATTGGATGGAAAACCTTTAGAAGGGACAAGCACTACCATTTATACGAAATCAAGTAATGGGCAAGTGCATGCTGCAAAGTACCGGTCGAATGCGGAGGGGAAAATATACTTCAAGCTCAACCGATCTGGATTATGGCTATTGCAAACGGTATATGCGAACCCAAGTCAGGAAAAAGGTGTTAACTATAACTATTATCAAAGTTCTTTTTCCTTTCGTTTTCAGTAAAGCAGTATTATAGTATATTTATCAGGTTCTGTCTTTTTGTTGTTCTTTCCATTTTTTGCTAAAAGATTCAGACGCAACGGATGGTAATGTTCGTTTGGTTCCCCAAGCTTTGGTGAAGAACTTGTTGAGGAAGAAGTTTTTCCATTTACCGCTTAGGAGATCTAGCCATTTTCTTTTAGTTACTACCTGAGTGAATGCTTTCCAACCCCATGTTTCAATTTTAGGACTTAGTCCTTCTTTAACGGAGTCGCGCCGATTCAATAGAAGCATTTTATGGATGTCAATTTTGACCGGACACACTTCAGAGCATTTACCGCATAAGCTGCTGGCGTAACTTAGATGTTTGAACGTTTGCATTCCTTTCATATGAGGAGTGATGATTGAGCCTATCGGACCACTGTAGGTCGTTCCATAAGAATGGCCACCAACATTTTTGTAAATGGGGCAAGCATTTAAACAGGCTCCGCAGCGAATGCAGTACAATCCCTGTCGTTGATCTTTTTGTGCTAATAAATCTGTCCGACCGTTATCAAGCAGGATGACATACATCTCATCAGGGCCATCTGATTCATTTTCTCGCTTCGGGCCACTTAAGATCGTGTTGTAAACGGTGAGATGTTGTCCTGTACCGTGATTACTTAAAAGTGGCCAATACAGGTCTAAATCGGTAATCGATGGAATTAGTTTTTCTATACCAACAACGGCGATATGTATTTTTGGAAAGCTTGTACTCAGCCGGGCATTACCCTCGTTCTCGGTTATCGCAATACTTCCGGTATCTGCAAGTAGAAAATTTGCGCCGGTAATTCCTACGTCCGCCGCTAAATACTCATCTCTCAGCAGTTCACGTGCTTTCAACGTAAGTTGTTCTGCACTGGCGTTTTCAGGTGTACCGAATTGCTCATGAAAGAGTTTAGCGATGTCCGCCAGACTTAAGTGCATAGCCGGTGTAACGATATGGTAAGGTTTTTGGCCAAGGAGTTGAACAATATACTCTCCTAAATCAGTTTCAACCGAACTAATCTGATTGCTTTCTAAGAATGTATTCAATTCAATCTCTTCGGTCACCATTGATTTTGACTTGACAACCTTCTTTGCTTGTACTTTCTTCAGAATGGTTAGGATTTCTTGCTGCGCCTCTTGTGCATCGTTAGCCCAGATAACCTTACCACCATTTTTTTGGAAATTTGCTTCAAACTCGGGTAAAAGTTTATCTAAATTTTCCATTACCCTCCACTTAAGGCTATGGGCCTTACGTTTCGCATTTTCTAAGTTATTCCACCTTTTAAGCCCATTACTGACAGCGGTATCATATCGATCAATATTGAAATTAATGACTTTTCGATGTTGTAAATCGAAGGCTTTGTTTTCGCTAGCTAATATGAAATCCGATGCAGTTTTTGTAGACATAAGGCAGTGGGTTCTTCTTTAATAACGCAAATATCCCCTAGTTATTTTTTATTTGAATCTACGATAGGTTTTGTATCTCTTGTGACCAAATCCCACGCGGTATAAAAAACAAGTTTAGCGCGTTTGCTTAACAATTCGAAATCAATTTTATCCACGGTATCGCCGATATCATGATAATCCTCATGTACACCATTGAAGTAAAAAATAACAGGAATATTGTTTTTTGCAAAATTGTAATGATCTGAACGATAGTATATTTTTTCGGGATCGTTTGGATCATTATATCGATAGTCTAAATTCAATTTAGTGTATGTTTGATTCGCCGTTTCACTAATGTGATGAAGGGTTGAACTTAGTTTATCTGAACCCACTAAATAAACATAGTCGGGTTTCGCAAAATGTGATGGATCGATTCGGCCAATCATATCTATATTAAGATTAGCAATGGTTTTATTTAAGGGAAATATTGGATGCCTTGTATAATAATCGGATCCTAACAAGCCCTTTTCCTCGCCGGTAACCGTCATAAATAAAATACTTCTTCTAGGTGAGTGACCATCCCGCTTCGCTTTGGTGAATGCTTTTGCAATTTCGAGTACAGCTGTAACACCCGAAGCATCATCGTCCGCTCCGTTGTTTATTTCTCCGTCAGGGTTAACACCAATATGATCATAGTGTGCAGTGATCACTAACAGCTCATTCTTTAAGTCGGTCCCCTCCAAATAGCCCAGGACATTTTGGGCTTTAATAGCCACATTTCGTTGTCCGAAAGATAGTGAAAGAGGACTTTTAAAGGTTCGGTGTACAGGTTTTTTCTTTTCGGTGATTGCTTGTTTAAGCTGTTCCAAATTGGATTTGGAAGATTCTAATATTAAATTGGCCGTTCGTGGAGAAAGGTATACGACGGTAGGTGATTGGTCTATGCGCTGGCTTTCCTGTTCTAAATCTTCTTTTATTCGAATCCTTTCAGCATATCGATTCTTACTGATTTGGTGCATCAAGGAGTCTGCATCATTTGATACCGCTAAAATCAGTTTTGGTTTTTTACGAATAATGTTTTGTATGCGCTTACTATTACTTGTCGTCCAAAGAGAAGCTTTAGTTTCTCCTGTTATAAGTGACTTTCCGGTTTCATCCCTTGGTTCATCTTCATTAATCAATAGGACCACCTTGTCCGTAATATCAACTTTAGCTAAGTCATCATAATGTTTTTCGCTAATACCGTATCCAATAAAGACCAGCTCATTAGCTTTAATTTCCTGTTTAGATCTTTTGCCAACTATCAGAAAATCTTTTTCATGTTGAAACGAGCGATTTCCTACTTGAAATGTATCAACAAAAAAGGCTTTACTAGCTAATGCCACGGGTTGATAATAACTATTATTAACAGGCGCCTTTAACCCCAGCTGTTTAAACTGTTCTGCAATATAATTGGCTGCTTTTTCAGCACCTGCTTTGCCGGTCTCTCGTCCCTCAAATTCGTCTGATGCGATAATCTCTAAATGTTTTTTGGCCGATACGGGATTAATGAGCTCGGCGTAAGAAGACGGTGCACCGTCTTGTGCCAAACAACCATTAATAATAAGAAGATGTATTGCGGTAACAAACCCTTTAATCGACATGGGAAAAATTATTTATAAACAAGCAATTTTGTTGACGCGAGTACCGTGTCTTCCGCCTTCAAATTCAGTAGTAAGAAAGATTTGTACCATTTCTTTACATTCTTCAATTGAGGTGAATCGGGCTGGTAAACAGATAATGTTTGCATCATTGTGTTGGCGGGCAAGTAATGCTATCTCTGGTTTCCAGCAAATAGCAGCTCGTATGGCCTGATGCTTATTGGCCGTGATGGCAACGCCATTGGCACTGCCGCAAACTAATATACCCATATCGCATGAACCATTCTCTACTGCACTGGCTGTAGGATGTGCAAAATCCGGATAATCAACGGACTCGCTACTGTCCGTTCCAAAGTTACGTACGCTATATCCCAGTTCTTCCAAATGTTGAATAATGGCTGATTTATAGTCGAAACCAGCATGGTCCCCTCCAATGGCTACTGTTTTGATTTGCATGATTATATCGTTTATTTTTCTTTATTGTAAAAGTCATTTTCTGCTTTCAGTTTAGCTTTCTCAACCCGTCCTGCGATGACAATGCTCAGCTCATAAAGCAAGAACAAAGGAAAGCTTACGGTTAACATGGTCAATATGTCCGGCGTAGGGGTTACAATAGCGGCTATTACGAGGATGACAATAATTGCATATCGTCTTGTAGCCCGCATAAATTGAGGTGTCATAATACCGATTTTTGACAGAATATAGATAATAATCGGCAACTCAAAAACAATCCCCGTACCTAAAGTTAAGGTAGCAACTGAAGATAAATAGGAGTCTACGGTGATTTGGTTGTCAATCTCCGGACTTACAGTATAGTGAGCCAAAAAGTTGACAGACAAAGGTGCAATCATAAAATAACCGAAAAGAATCCCTAAAATAAATAAAAGTGTTGCGTAAAACACGAAACCATTAGCAGATTTTCTTTCAATATCGTTTAATGCCGGTTTAACGAAAAGCCATATTTCGTAAAGGAGGTAGGGGAAACCTAAAACTAGCCCGATTAAGAGCGAGGAATTCAGTTGCAAGGTGAATTGCCCGGCCATATCGGTGTTTATAATATTGATTGGAATTTCCGTTACACAAAAATCGGGACCTAGGTTAAATTTTTCTCCAATGATACACATCATTCTGTAGGTCCAGAAATCAGGTTTTTTGGGTCCCATTATAATCGTATCAAAAATAAAATCATAGAAGGCGAAAGCTAAACCCATAAATAACGCAACCGCTATGGCGGAGCGGATTAAATGCCATCGCAAAACTTCTAAATGATCAAAAAATGACATTTCGGCTTCGATCGTCTTGCCTTTTTGTTTAATGGTTTCAATAATTTTTTTTCCGGAGATTTCACTCATAATATTTAGTAGTAAATAAAAACCAATCTACATGTTAATGAAATAGGTTTGTTGGACTTGCCAGCACGTACCTTATAAGAAAACAAAAATACCATTCTTCATATAAGAATGGTATTTTATTTAAAGATTATCGCATAAAAAGCGAACATCTAAATAAGATTTCGCTTGAAAAGCGTAACTTTTATTTTGAAAGCGATCGACAAGAGTCTCAGCCGTCAAGAGACCATAACTATTACTCAGAAAGGTCAAAGTTTTCCATAAATTTTGTAGTGAAATTCCCTGCTCTAAAGTTAGGATCTCTCATTAATCGTAAGTGTAAAGGAATGGTTGTTTTGATACCTTCAATAACAAACTCGCTCAATGCCCTCTCCATGGTTGATATAGCCTCCTCGCGTGTTTGGGCGACACAAATAAGTTTAGCAATCATGGAGTCATAGTTAGGAGGAATTTGATACCCTGCATATACATGCGTGTCAACCCGAACACCATGGCCTCCCGGTGAATGGAAGGTTGTGATTTTTCCAGGTGAGGGACGGAAACCATTGAAAGGGTCTTCAGCATTTATTCTACACTCTATTGCATGCATGTTCGGTTCATAATTTTTACCCGATAGCGGAACGCCAGCTGCAACCTTTATCTGCTCTTTTATTAAATCAAAATTAATGACCTCTTCTGTTACTGGATGTTCCACTTGAATACGTGTATTCATTTCCATAAAGTAGAAGTTACGGTGCTTATCTACAAGAAATTCAATGGTACCTGCTCCTTCATAGTTTACGGCTTTAGCACCGGCTATTGCGGCCTCGCCCATTTTTTGTCTGAGTTCAGGTGTAATAAAAGGAGAGGGTGCTTCTTCTACCAATTTTTGATGGCGTCTTTGAATAGAACAATCTCTTTCAGATAAGTGACAAACGGTTCCATACTGATCACCGATAACCTGAATTTCTATATGGCGAGGGTCTTCTACAAACTTTTCTAAGTAAATACCATCGTTACCAAATGCTGCTCCAGCCTCTTGACGCGCGGAATCCCACGCCGGTTCGAACTCACTATCCTTCCAAACAACTCGCATACCTCGGCCACCGCCTCCAGCTGTTGCTTTTAGAATAATCGGATAACCAATCTCGTTCGCTATTTTTAACCCTTCTGAAACAGTGGGAACTAAGCCATCAGACCCAGGTATTGTCGGTACACCGGCATTTCTCATGGTCTCTTTGGCAGAGGCCTTATCGCCCATACTGCGAATTTGCTCAGGAGTTGCCCCAATGAATTTTATGCCATAGTCGCGACATATCGCTGAAAATTTTTCATTCTCTGATAAAAAGCCATAACCAGGATGGATGGCATCAGCGTTGGTCAGCTCGGCGGCGGCAATGATATTTGGGATATTGAGATAAGAATCTTTACTGGCCGCAGGACCAATACAGACTGCCTCGTCCGCAAAACGTACATGCAGGCTTTCACGATCGGCAGTTGAGTATATAGCAACACTCTTAATTCCCATCTCCTTGCATGTTCTTATAATTCGTAGAGCAATTTCTCCTCTATTCGCTATTAAAATTTTTTTAAACATGAATTTTTTTCAATAAACCAGTGTATTAAATTTGGTCCAAAAGTTATTATTAAGAAGGATCAACTAAGAATAAAGGTTGATCGTATTCTACCGGTTGTGCATTATCAACCAGCACTTTAACGATTTTTCCGGAAATATCTGATTCAATTTCATTGAACAATTTCATGGCTTCTACAATACAAACCACTTTTCCTGCTTTTATCTCATCCCCAACGTTTACAAAGGAGGGTTTATCGGGACTTGATGAGCGGTAAAATGTACCAATCATTGGTGATTTGATGGCAATGTACTTGGAGGAGTCATCTGCTGGTTTTGTTGTTTCAGCAGTTAAGGTTGACGCTGCGGCGACAGGAGCACTTACAGGATTCTGCACAGGCACAATAGGGGCCGCTGCAGGAAGAGTGGCAGTCACATAAGTTGGCTCTTGATTTGTCTTTATGGTTATTTTAAAATCTTTTTCTTCAATGGCAACTTCATTGACGCCTGATTTAGCGACAAACTTTATCAGGTCCTGAATTTGTTTTATATCCATGCTCATATTCGTTGATTCTAGTTTAATATCTAACAATTGTTGTTTTACGAAAGTGATAAAGAGATTGCAAAGTTAGCATCCTTTGATCAAAACTGAAATTAAAATTACACTAATAGGCCCATTTGAGGTATACAGAACCCCAAGTGAACCCGCCGCCAAAGGCAGCTAAAATCAGTATGTCGCCCTTCTTTAGTTGATTTTCCCATTCCCATAAACACAATGGAATGGTACCGCTGGTGGTATTGCCATATTTTTGGATATTGATCATTACCTTTTCGGGGCCAAGCCCCATTCTTTCAGCTGTTGCATCAATAATGCGTTTATTTGCTTGATGGGGGACAAGCCAGTTGACGTCTTCGGAAGTTAGTTGATTTCTTTCCATGATCTCCGCAGCAACATTTGCCATATTGGTAACGGCAAACTTGAACACCGTCTTACCTTCCTGAAAAGCATAATGTAACTTTTGATCGACGGTTTCATGACTAGCAGGCATTAAAGAACCACCCGCTTTGATATTTAAGTATTCTTTTCCGCTGCCGTCGCTCTTTAGAATAGCATCTAGGACACCCAATCCTTCCGTGTTAGGCTCTAATAAGACGACACCACATCCATCACCAAATATGATACAAGTTGCCCTGTCTTCATAATTGATGATCGACGACATTTTATCTCCGCCGACAACCAAAACTTTTTTATGTTTTCCCGACTCGATAAATTGAGCACCGGTAGTAAGGCCATAAATAAAACCGGAACAAGCTGCCTGAAGGTCAAATCCCCACGCATTAATTGCACCAATTTTATCTGCTAGAATATTCGCTGTAGCAGGGAAAGGCATGTCGGGCGTGCTCGTACAGAAAATGATCAGATCAATTTCCTCTGCTGAAATACCACGTTTCCGTAATAGGCCTTCCACAGCAGGTACAGCCATGTCAGACGTAGCTTTTCCTTCTCCTTTTAAGATGCGTCGTTCCTTAATGCCTGTTCGCGTGGTAATCCACTCATCATTCGTTTCAACCATAGTTTCCAATTCCTGATTAGTTAAGATATAATCAGGAACGTATCCGTTAACGGCGGTTATGGCAGCATGTATTTTAGACATTCTCTTATTTATTTAAAAGCAGCTTTTACCTTATCGACGAATTTTGATTCAATCATGTCCCGAGATAAAAGGATCATATTTTTAATTGCTTCCGGATTAGAAATACCGTGTCCAATGATAACAGGGGCGTTAACACCTAAGATTGGACTGCCTCCATATTGTTCGTAATTGAAGCGATCAAAAAAGGTGTCTTTGAATCCTTTTTTTACGGTTAAGCTGTAGAAAGATTCGGCCAGTTTTAATACAACATTTCCTGTGAATCCATCACATACAATGACATCAATATGATCTTCGAACAAATCTCTTCCCTCTATATTTCCGATAAAGTTGAAAGCTTGGGTTTCTTTCATTAAGCTATGGGCAGCGTTAGTAAGCATATTGCCCTTTTCTTCTTCTTCTCCTATATTTAATAATGCAACAGTTGGATTTCCATTGCCATAGATGTGCTGTGAGTATAAACTACCTAATATGCCGAACTGGAGCAAATTATCTGGTTTGCAATCGGCATTTGCACCTACGTCGAGTAAAACCCCGAAGCCATTGGTTAAACGTGGTACATTCGTGGCGATGGCAGGTCTGATAACACCTGGTATTGTTTTAACGCTGAACATGGAACCAACAAGCATGGCACCCGTGTTGCCTGCAGACGAGAACGCATCTATACGTCCCTCTTTCAGCAATTGAAATCCTAAACTAATACTTGCATTAGGCTTATGAGTGATCGCTTTTGTTGGATGCTCGCCCATACTAATTGTTTCAGTAGTATGCACGAACTCGAATACCGTTGCATCTAGGCCCGCCTCTTCTATAAGAGGCAAGGCCAGCTCCCTATTACCTATTAATACTAGTTGCTGGTTATTCGATAATACTTTTGAGGCTTCTATTGCTCCCAAAACAGTAGCGTTTGGTGCAAAGTCTCCGCCCATGATATCTAAGCCAATCTTCATCCTTGATTATCGTTTGCTGTTCTCTTAACTAAAAACATCCCAAAGTACCGCATTTTTTTAGAAATTGCGAACCTTGGGATGTTTTTTTAATATTGAAAAATCAACTTAGGCAATCGAGGTGTTTTCAATGAGTAACTTGCCGTTATAATAAAGATTGCCGTCAACATTATAAGCACGATGTGGCAAATGTACCGCACCGGTAGTTTGACAAGTAGTTAGTGTTGGTAACTCTGCTTTATAATGTGTTCTTCTTTTGTCCCTTCTAGACTTAGAGGTTTTACGTTTTGGATGTGCCATCTCGTCTTTTCTATTTAATTATTGTTTTTTATTTTTTTTAATATTTCCCAGCGCGGATCTGCATCGGTTGATGTATTGTCCTGATTGCTTAAACTATTTAATTTGTCAATCATCGATTGATCGCAACTTGCATTGATTCCTTGTTCTTCACATCGACTATAATGTGGTACGGATAAAGTAATATATTCGTAAAGTATGGTTGCCAAGTCGAGCTCATGCTCGTTTTTCTTGAGAATCATTATTTCATCAGTCAAATCTGAAACATTATCCTCATCATCAAATTTGACAATAAGTCTTTGCAAAATGTCCGATTTACCCCAAAAGTGATTGAGACAAACGTCACAAGTCAACTCTATTTTGCCCGTGATATGGATATCTGCAACCATCATGGTCTCTTGCTTGTCAAGAATCACGGAAGCTTTCAAGTCGCCATTTTCTACCAAGGAATATTCAAATTCCTCAAAAAAAAGCTTGTTTATCTCAAACTCAAATTCATGTTTTCCAGGCTTTAAACCTGTAAATGGTATTCGATATTGATCTAAAGTTTTCAAAGCACGACAATTAAGCTCGCAAATTTAGAAATAATAAATTAGAACTGAAAGTTTTTTTAAAAGTAGTAGAAATGCACGTTGACGCTCTCTGTAAGCGATTTTGAAACAATTTATTTCTTATCTGCTGTATAGGTTTTCAGGATAACTACACGAAAAAGGAATAATTAGTCCCTATCCTTCGAGAGTTTTCTTATCTTAAGCGGATTGGCTGTTAATTCTTCTTGTTCTCTCCTCCTTTTTACGATTTTCAGTGCTGTAAAAATAGCTTCCCTAAAGGATGTCTCGGATGCTTTGCTTTTTCCTGCGATATCGTATCCCGTCCCATGATCAGGAGATGTTCGGATTACCGATAAGCCCGCCGTAAAGTTAACTCCATTATCAAATGCAATTTGTTTGAATGGAATAAGCCCCTGATCGTGATACATTGCTAACACACCATCAAAGTTTTTGTAATTATCGCCTGCAAAAAATCCATCAGCCGGGTAGGGGCCAAAAGCAAAAATATCCCGATCATTGGCTTCTTTTATGGCGGGGGCAATTATTTCTATATCTTCGGTGCCGATGAGTCCGTTGTCGCCTGCATGGGGATTCAATCCTAAAACGGCGATTTTGGGTTTTTGAATCCAAAAATCTGCTTTTAGGCTGGAATTCATTAACTCGAGCTTGTTTAAAATGGCGTCTTTGCTAATGGCTTGCGAAATCTCATTTACGGGAATATGTCCGGTAACGACACCAACTTTTAACTCGTCACTTACCATAAACATAAGCACATCACTGGCGCCTGTTTTAGCTTGTATATATTCAGTATGCCCAGGGAAGGAAAAGGCTTCCTGTTGAATATTATGTTTGTTTATAGGTGCCGTAACCAAAACATCTATTTGTCCATTGATCAAATCCTGTGTTGCACGTTCTAACGATAAAAAGGCATACTTTCCTCCTATTTCATTTGATTCCCCGAGTGTGATCTTTACATCTTCCTGCCAGCAATTGATCATGTTCGGTCTTTTTTCATGCGCTTGCTCGGGGCTATTAATGACGTTGAAACTGAAATCATTAATACCTATTGTTTTGCGATGAAAAGAAGCGACTTTGGTATTTCCATATACAATTGGTGTGAAAAAGTCTAATATCCGGTTATCTGCAAGGGTCTTTATGATGATCTCAAGACCAATACCGTTCACATCTCCAATAGTTATTCCTACCTTTAGTTTATCGCTCATTTTGATTGCTTCTTTTATAGGCCAAACTTATGTAAAATTGAACTTATATGCAATTCGGATAATGTGGCTAAAGATTAAAGAACAATAAGGGTGCTTTACGGATCTATTGTGGTCTCTTGTTTCCTGCTTGGTTCGAGAAAATTGTAAGAGAATCATAACGCTTAAAAGTACATTTAAGTTAATAAATGTATCTTTGGCGAAAGGTATTACCAACGATGACAGTAGTTCGCGCAAAGAAACATTTAGGACAACATTTTCTCACAGATAAAAATACAGCGAAGCGTATAGTTGGCGCTTTACAACCTGACGGTCGGTTCGATAAGGTTTTGGAGGTAGGACCTGGAATGGGGATATTATCAGATTTTCTCGTTGAAGATCAACGATTTGAATCTTGGCTGATCGATTTGGATCTAGAATCTGTTGATTTTTTGAAATCTAAATACCCGACGCTAGACCAACGATTAATACATGGTGATTTCTTGTCGTTTGATTTTGCCGCAATTTTTCCGAGGGAATTTGCAATCATTGGAAATTTCCCTTACAATATTTCTTCTCAGATCCTATTTAAGGTGCTGGATTACAGACATCAAGTGCTTGAAGTGGTGGGTATGTTTCAAAAAGAGGTAGCGGAGCGTTGCGCTGCCCAACCAGGAGGGAAGGACTATGGGATTTTAAGTGTGCTTTTGCAGGCTTATTATCATATTGAGTACTTGTTTACCGTGAAGGCAGGGGCTTTTAATCCACCTCCAAAGGTCTTGTCGGGCGTTATTCGTTTAGAGCGTAACGAAGTTGACTATTTACCTTGCAACGAAGATCTTTTCCGAAAAGTTGTGAAGGCTGGATTTAATCAACGTAGAAAAACATTGCGAAATGCTTTGAGTGTAATCGTAAACAAAGAGCGAATGCCCCTCCATCCATTTCTTGATTTACGAGCTGAAAGGCTGTCTGTTGGTGACTTTATAACGTTAACTAACGAAATTGAAAAGTCGCTAAAATAAAACATTGTAATGGTTGAAAAAGAAAATTCTTCCCCTTGGAAGATTCTTATTGTTGATGATATCCATGGGGTTTTTTTGGATAAATTAGAAAGTATAGGGCTGCGTTGTGATTATCGTCCTGAAATCACACGTTCAGAAGCCCTTGAGATACTTTCTGACTATGAAGTTCTAATTATTCGCTCCAAATTTAGGGTAGACGAGGCGATTTTTGATGTGGCGTCTAAGCTGAAATGTATCGGAAGAGCGGGGGCTGGTATGGACAATATTGATGAACAGTTGGCGGAGAAAAAAGGAGTGCGTTTATTGAATGCGCCTGAAGGTAACCGGGACGCGGTGGCTGAACATTTGATTGGTATGTTGCTCGCTCTGATGAATAACTTGATCCGCGGAAATAGTCAGATCAGACAGGGGCAGTGGTTACGTGAACAAAACAGGGGTCTTGAACTGGGGGGACGGACAGTTGCATTAATCGGTTATGGAAATAATGGACAAGCGATGGCCAGAAAGCTGAGCGGCTTTGGTGTGAAGATTATTGCTTATGATAAATATAAAACCGGCTTTTCTGACGCCTATGTAGAGGAGGTCAGTATGGAGCAGGTTGTCAAGCAGGCAGATGTACTGAGCTTGCATATTCCGTTAACTCAAGAAACGCATAATCTAGTGAATGAAGAATACTTGCGTCATTTTCGCAAACCAATTTTTTTCCTAAATGGAGCCCGCGGCGAAATTGTTGATGTGAATGCTATCTTGAAAGGAATAGAGGAAGAGAAGGTGTCGGGTGCAGCGTTTGATGTTTTGCCGATAGAAAAGTTTCCTGCTCTGAGTCAAAATGACTGGTATGAAAAACTGAAAGTAAATGAAAAAGTGTTGCTCAGTCCACACGTTGCAGGATGGTCCGTAGAATCATATCACAAAATCGCCACTGTCCTGGCAGACAAACTTGTCGATTTTCTTTCTAATAAATGAACGTGAGGTAATATCAAAAACAGGACCTCACGTTCATTCGTCTTTTGATGATTGCTACTTATGCCGAGAAAGATGTTCCGCATCCGCAGGTATTGGTTGCATTCGGATTGTTAAAGGTGAATCCGCGAGCGTTCAGACCGTTCTGAAAATCGATTTCCATCCCAGCAAGATATAGGCCGTGAGCCTTGTTCATGAACACTTTGATTCCTGAAATGAGATATTCGGTATCTCCTTCTTTTTTTTGATCAAAACCTAATATGTAGTTCATGCCAGCACAACCGCCACCTTCTACACCGACACGTAAACCAAAATCATCGGCAATTTCTTGCTGCTCCTGAAGCTTTTTCAATTCCTTAACTGCACCCTCGGTTAATTGCAAAGGAGCAGAACTCGTTATTACTTCTGTACTCATAATTGTTTCTTTTATTCGCGTTCCTATGAAATTTGAATATCTGCTTACAAAGATACAGGAAATCAGTGTTTTTTCGAACTACTATGGCTTTATGACCTTTTATTAACAAATTCATCAAGTTCCACCTGCATCCTTTTCTTTTGCTTCTCAGGAATCAATATTGTGGTGTTGTTTTTGTAATCGATGCATACGCATACTGTTTTTGCCATCGCATGAATTGTTTGCTTTTCCTTTTGCTTTGAGGTAAGAACATACTCGAGTTCGAAACTCTTATTGCCTACTTTGGAAGTTCTTAGATATACGCGAAGATTGTTTTTTAATGTTAAGGGACTTAGGTAATCAACTTCTGCACGTGCGATAATTACTCCTGCCGTGTTCCAATCCCATTTAATCTTCTTCTGCCAATAAATGCTACGTGCCACCTCACAATAAGTAAGATAGTTGGCATTATTGACATGTCTGAAAGCATCGAGATCAACGAAGCGAATCTGGATGGGAGTGGAAAAGGGGAAGTTTTTTAGAAGAATATCTGTCATGTTGTCTTGTTTTAAGGAAAATTAGTGACAAAATGTCTTTTATTGCTTGATTTTGTTCCATTTTTCTAATTGGTATTTTATTTGATTAATGCAAATCAAATAAAAAGTAAATTAAATAGGAGGATATATAATGAACATTTCAAGATTTATTGATACGAACAATCGAGTAAAAACGCTTGATCCATGGGTAAACAATCTAATTGATAACTTGTTTTATGATGGTTCGGGACACAGTGTTTCTAAGTTTCCTGCAGTGAATGTTGCTGAGTCGACCGAAGGTTACCATGTAGAGTTTGCAGTACCGGGATTCAGCAAAGACGATTTTAAAATTAGCGTAGAAAAGGATGTTTTAACGGTGAGTGGTGAACACAAGGCAGAAAGTTTAGATGAAAAAAAACAATTCAGCCGTAAAGAGTTTAGCTACAGTTCTTTTAAGCGTTCTTTTACTTTGCCCGAAAGCATAGATGTGAATAAGATCGAAGCTAATTTTAAAGATGGTGTGTTAGCGTTGGATGTGGCGAAAAAAGAAGAGGTGAAACCAGTTATCAAGGAAATCTCGGTGAAATAATTTGCGTGTAGATAGATAAAACAAAAGGGGGCCTATGTGCCCCCTTTTGTTTTATGTCGTTGTTTCAAAACCTAACTCATTTTAAGTTTTTTCTGTATGTCTTGCACGTAAGCTTTAAATTTTTTGTCTGTATCAATTAAGTCTTCCACGGTTTGGCAAGCATAAATAACGGTAGAATGATCTCTGCCACCAAAATAGGCACCGATCGACTTAAGAGAAGTTTTTGTGTGGTTCTTCGCAAGGTACATGGAAATCTGTCTGGCTTGAACAATTTCTCGTTTTCTTGTTTTCGATTTAACCATTTCTACAGGAACTTCAAAATACTCACAAACCAGTTTTTGTATATAATCGATAGAAATTTCTTTATGCGAGTTCTTAATAAAATTCTTTAGCATTGATTTGGCTAAATTCAGATCTATTTCCTTTTTGTTCAGTGTGGCTTGGGCGAGCAATGAAACCATCGCCCCCTCTAACTCGCGTACATTATTATCGATATTGTTGGCAACATATTCAACTACCTCATACGGTAGTTCAATGCCATCTGCATACATTTTTTTCTTAAGGATAGCCATTCTCGTTTCCAAATCAGGGACCTGCATGTCTGCCGAGAGCCCCCATTTAAAACGACTTAAAAGTCGCTCTTCTAATCCGGCCAGATCTTTAGGCGCTTTATCTGATGTGAGGATGATTTGTTTGCCCGATTGATGGAGGTGGTTGAAAATGTGGAAGAAAATATCCTGCGTTTTATCTTTGCCTGCAAAGTTGTGTACATCATCCATGATAATCACATCCATTGCCTGATAAAAATTTACGAAATCATTAATGGTATTATTTTTTAAGGAATCAACGAATTGTTGGCAGAACTTTTCGCAGGAAACATAAATAACCAGCTTATCGGGCATGTGGCGCTTTACTTCATTACCTATTGCTTGGGCTAAATGTGTTTTTCCTAAACCTACTCCTCCATATATCATTAAGGGGTTGAAGGAGGTTCCTCCAGGTTTACTCGCTACTGCAAAACCTGCTGACCTCGCCAAACGATTGCAATCACCTTCAATGAAATTGTCAAACGTGTAATTTTGGTTGAGTTGCGGGTCTACTTGAAGCTTTTTTAATCCTGGAATAACAAAAGGGTTCTTAATATCCTTGTTAAGAGCTACAGGTACTGGTATTGACTGTTTTTTGCCTTCTGCGCCGTTTCCATTGGAAGGCATATTTGTTGTATAGGGTATATTTTTATTTGAAGACTTCTCTACAACAATGTTATATTCTAATCGGCCATTATCACCTAATTGCTTTTTTACTGTTTTGCGTAATAATCCTACATAATGCTCTTCCAACCATTCGTAAAAAAATAAACTGGGTACTTGTATGGTTAATACATTGCCTTCCAAACGCAAAGCTGATATTGGTTCGAACCATGTCTTGAAGCTCTGAGCCGGAATGTTATCTTTTATGATTTCTAGACAGCTATTCCATACACTTGTACTCGTTTTTTCCATGCCGTATATTCTAATATTCTGATTATCAATAATCGAAGGTTAAAATGTTAATAACCTATCGGAGATTCGAAGTTCACAAAAAAAAACAACTAAAAAAATTAAAATTTAAATAATGTTTTAAGTTGCTGTTTTTTAGTTTTTTACGTCGATTATATGTCGTTTATGTCTCCCTTTTTTCGAGGGTGTGAAAATTTTCCACAACCTGATAGGTTACGGTTTTTTTTATAAAATATTTGACGCTGTTTTTAGTAAAAATTGTTAATTGAAATGGGTGTAGTATGCTCCCTATGTCAGCGCTAAATTTCTCAAATAATCCTCAAAAAAAAAATAAAAAAGTAAAGTTTAATTTATTTTGCGTTTTCATGGTCTGTACAGCCCTCTTCTAGTAGGTTTTGACGAAGGTTCGCTAACTGATGATTTCATATCCCTTGAGTTTATGCGTCTAAATGAATATCGTGTAGCTCTTGTATCGGGACTTTATTCTTTTATATAAGTTAGAAAGAGATTTTGATAAGATGGATTCATGCGCAGCCAATAAGTAGTATAAGATTAAACGGGAATTTGCATGAAGACTTATAATAGTCATATTCTTATTTTTGCTTTAATGATTGAAGCAGTTGGATTGACATCTGCTTATGTATAAAGAAGGTCTTTTACCTGAATGGGTCCGCTGTGCGTCCGTTATGCATCCGTTTTTTTTCACTGAAAATACGGGCATATAACGGGCCGTATACGCCAAATATACCGTTCAGGGGAGAAGAAGGTCATTTCCGGGGTGCTCTTTTCCCCCGTTCCGCCGGTGCGCAGAAAAAAAACGCTCTGTTTTCCAGCTTGTTGTATATATCACGTATTTTTTTCGGGCTGAACATTTGCGTTTACGCAGAGGAATCGTACCTTTGCACTCCGCTGACGGAGGGAGGCGGTCGTTGTTCTGAAAGGTCCGCGGGGGTATATGAAGGGGTGCCGGAGAGGGGAGAAAAATATTTTCGGAAATATTTTGCGGATACGGAAAAAGCTGTTACCTTTGCAGCCCCGAAGGGGGAAAAGGGAATGACGCCCGAGGGGAGACCCGGGGGATGT
>NZ_JAWMTI010000011.1:0-197973 GCF_036959255.1 Olivibacter sp. CPCC 100613 | reverse complement strand
GTACTGCAGTAACATGTGGGAGAGTAGGTCGGTGCCGATCTTTACAGGAAGGCCGGAACGTGAAAACGTCCCGGCCTTTTCCGTTTATATGAATTTCCCTCTTCTAGCTCTATTCCTTTCTAATGAAGTTTAAATATAGATCGAAAAAGTAGTGTGTGTTGTAATCCCGTCAGGGTTTATTCTCCCTCAAAGAAATCAATAAGAGAAGCCATATAGACTTGTTCCCATCCTGCAACTATATCTTCATAATCTATATCTGGTATGTTCGTATGAAGGAGTTCAAGAGATGTTCCCTTTTTATGAGGATGAAGTTTGATGGTAACAATAGAAGGTTCTACCTGATCACCAAAATACCATTGTTGGACAATTTTTTTATTCTCCTCAAAAGTTAAATTTTTTCCGGTAATACTACCATCCCATAAGGAAAATTCGGTATTCGGTATGTTGGACATGCTTACTTCATCACCTGTCCAGAGTCTAATGGCCTGTTCAAGCGTCAATGCTAAATAAACTTCGTCCGGACTAGATGGTATAATAAAATACTTTTTAAATTCTTTCATATCGAGTAATCCGTCAATAATAGGCAGTACTAGAACTTTGCAAACTAATTTGGTTGAATTGTATTTTCAATAAAATAAAGTAATTCTCTATTTGCTTCATTGTAAGCTTCAAAGAGCGCTTTTTTGGCAGTGAGTGATCCCCCAATATTAGGCCTTGAAACAATGTTCGCGATATTGCGGGTAAGTGTCTTAACACTTTCAGTCCTATTGTCCTCAATAACAACATGAAACCCGGCTACTGAGTTCCATTTGTTTTTAGGCAAGGCACCCCAACTGAAATCTCCTTCGCTGTTGCCAATTGCAGCAGAAGCGTCTGTTCCAGAGGCTGAATGATAGGCTGATATAGCGATGCGGACGGTAATTTTGTTTTTCTCAGCAGGTGAATGAAATTGATTCGTGTCTAAAATATTGATGATTGCGCTCGGGTATGATGTGGTGATACCAGTGGCTATGTGGTCTNTGATATAGCGATGCGGACGGTAATTTTGTTTTTCTCAGCAGGTGAATGAAATTGATTCGTGTCTAAAATATTGATGATTGCGCTCGGGTATGATGTGGTGATACCAGTGGCTATGTGGTCTATTAATTCCTGGGAAGAACATTCAACGCGCGTTGTATCAGTAATCTTTCTTAAGTCAGAAAATACAATATTTAAATTGATTCCCTGTAGCTTGTTGTTGGCAGCACTGATTTCAGTGGCCGGTGGACACCAGACCAATATCTTTTGTCCAAATGCACAAATCGTTAAAAAAGAAAATGAAAGTGCCAATAAAAATTTCTTAGTCATCTTATATAGGGTTGATTATAATATGCTTTAAAGTGATGATTTAATTCTCGTCTAATGTTTTCTCCATTCTTAGGTATTCTATAGGACCCTTTTTAAAACATTCGCCTACCGCTCCAAAATGATGCTTTTTATAAAATGGAACAGCCGAAGTTCTCGCATGGCACCAAATTTTTTTTACTCCCTGCTGATAAGCATATTGCAGGATATAAGTCAACAGGTTTGATCCATAACCTTTATTTTGATACCGACTATCAGTGGCAAACTTCCTGAATTGTGCTTCTTCACCTCTTATAAACAGCGAAACAACGGCGATTAGTTCATTATTGTCGTATAAGCCAAAATGGATACCTAAATGATCTTCTTCCAATATGACCGATGCAATCGAACTTTCAGGATAAAGAACTTCGTGCCGTAATTGTCTGGTTACTAGAGGCGCAATCTGTTCGATTTGTATCATGTCTACACTGAAATTTTACGCGAGCAAAAATACAGCTTTTTAGCGCTTATTCGGTATTTTCTTTCACTAAATACTTATTTGGGTAGCAATTTGTATAGCGTATAAGGGTATACTCATTCTTTTTTTGTAAAACAATTAACCTATTATTAACATAATGTTAACATTGAGGGCATATTTTCGTAACTATTATTTAATGTAAGATGAAATTAATCAAGCTTTCACGTATTTTTTGTTTTATGGTATTCTCTTTCTGTGCGGATGAGGCATTCGGTCAACGAGAAAGGGACGAGTTTCCTACCTTAAAAAATTTTAAGGGCTTACAATTTAAGTCTAACGACTCCACTATTTATATGAATTTCCGCTTTAGGATGCAAAATCGATTAGGCGCATCGACGATCGATGGCGATAATCTTGGGATCCGAGAATTTGACGCGCGAGTTAGGCGTCTCCGTATGCGAGTGGATGGTTATTTATATTCACCAAAATTCGCGTATACCATTCAACTAGCTTTCACGCGAGGAGATCAGGATTTTGATGATACCGGTGTAGCAAATATTGTTCGTGATGCAGTTGTTTTCTACAATTTTACACCGAATTTTTATGTGGCTTTTGGATTAAACAAATTACCCGGAAATCGGCAACGGGTCAATTCTTCAGGTCAATTACAGTTTGCTGATCGATCTATTGTCAATGCGGCTATGAATATCGATCGTGATTTTGGTATAAAGGCGTACTATAAGAATAAGATAGGTGGAACGGCTGTTTATCATTTGAAAGGAGCCATTACAACGGGGGAGGGGCGCGTTGCTAATAATACAGATAAGGGGCTTGCTTATACGGGACGGGCAGAGTTGCTGCCTTTAGGAGCGTTTACCGATGATGGAGACTATTCTGAAGGAGATTTAATGCGTGAAAAAACACCAAAGCTTTCCGTTGGCGGTGGGTACAGTAAAAATGTGGGTACTACCCGAAGTGGAGGTCAAATTGGCTATTATCTCTATGAGCCTGTTACGTTACAGACTTATTTTGCAGATGCCATTTTCAAGTACAATGGTTGGGCCTATCAGTTTGAATATATAAAGCGCTCGGTGGACAAGGCAATTACCTATAATGAGGCTGGTGAATCTGTTTATGCTTTTAATGGGCAAGGGATCAATCAACAATTATCTTATTTGTTCAAAAGCAATTATGAACTGGCTGGACGGTACTCTTGGTTGGAGCCGGGAAAGAGTATTGGAGCGTATCAGCAAGAAACTGAAATTGTTGAATTAGGCGCAACAAAGTACTTACATCAGCATCGAATTAAGTTTCAATTAAATGTGAACTATCAGACTAAACAAGGGGTTTTTGCGCTCGATGGCAAGGGGAATCGTTGGGGAGGTGTCTTTCAGGTAGAACTGGGCATTTAATGGGCTGAGGGAAAATCCAAAAAAGGGGCACTTGCTAAAGTGCCCCTTTTTTTGCTTGTTTATTCTTGTTCCAAAAATGGATAGCGGTAATTCGCTGGAGGATTAAATAGTTCTTTTATTGTACGTGGAGAGACCCAACGTAATAAATTGATCATTGAACCAGCTTTATCGTTCGTGCCCGAACCTCTGGCTCCACCAAAAGGCTGTTGACCAACCACAGCCCCAGTACATTTATCATTTATGTAGAAGTTACCTGCGGCATTTCTTAATGCGTTTGATGCCTGTGCTATCGCATAACGATCTTGTGCAATAACCGAACCTGTGAGCGCATAGATGGAGGTTTGATCGATCAATTCTAACGTATTATCCCATTTTTCATCTTCATAGACGTAAACAGTAAGTACAGGACCAAATAATTCCTCTTTCATGGTTACATAATTCGGAGTTTTTGCAAGAATTACGGTAGGTTGAATGAAATAACCTATGCTTTTATCATAGGTTCCACCAATGATGATCTCCGCATCTTCATCAGATTTTGCCCGATCAATGTAGCCCGCAAGTTTGTCAAAAGATTTTTCGTCAATGACCGCATTGATGAAATTCGAAAAGTCTTCAGTAGGACCTACCTTAAAGGAATTAATATCTTTTGTCATTAACTCCTTAAGTTTGGGCCAAAGTGATTGCGGAATGTATACACGCGATGCAGCAGAACATTTTTGTCCTTGATATTCAAATGCGCCACGCACAATTGCTGTATTGGCTGCTAAAATATCGGCAGACGGGTGTACTAAAATGAAGTCTTTACCTCCGGTTTCACCAACGATGCGCGGATAACTTTTGTATTTATGGATATTTGTTCCGATGGTTTTCCATATTTCTTGAAAAACGGCTGTTGATCCGGTAAAATGTATGCCTGCAAAGTCAGGATGGTTAAAAATTACCTCACCTACATCTGGTCCGTGTGCATAAATTAGATTAATAACGCCCGCGGGGACACCTGCTTCCTGGAAGATTTCCATCAGTACATGGGCCGCATAAATTTGCGTGTCGGCCGGTTTCCAAACAACTACATTCCCCATCATTGCTACACAACTAGGTAGGTTGCCCGCGATTGCTGTGAAGTTAAAAGGAGTCAGCGCGAATACAAACCCTTCTAATGGACGTTGTTCTAAGCGATTCCAAACACCATCGGAAGAAATAGGAGGTTGTTGCGCATAGATTTCACTCATGTATTTAACATTGAATCGGAGAAAATCTACAATTTCGCATGCTGAATCGATTTCTGCTTGATAAGCATTTTTTGATTGCCCCAGCATGGTAGCAGCGTTTAATTTATAGCGGTACTTACCTGCAATTAAATCCGCCGCTTTTAAGAAGATCGCGGCGCGGTGCTCCCAAGGTAAATCTTCCCATTTTTTTTTGGCTGCCAAAGCGGCATTAATAGCATCTGTAACATGTTTTTTGTCACCTTTATGATAATATCCCAATACATGTTTGTGGTCATGCGGAGGTCTTAGTTCTCCTTTGTTTTCGGTTCTTATTTCTTGACCACCTATAAACATTGGAATGTCTGCTACCTGCGATCTCGCAGAACGCAATGCCTCCTGTAATAAGGTACGTTCCTTACTTCCGGGAGCATAGGAATAGACCGGCTCGTTTATAGGTGTAGGGACATTAAAAAATCCTTTTAACATAATATAATTTTATTTTGTGTGATACCGACAAAGGTACCAAAAGCCCGATAGCTCTGCAATTGAAATCGGTATTTAACTGTTTGTTTATTACCTTTGTTACTTGGTATTGAAAAAAACAGATGAAAAGACTGCGCCTTTTATTACTTCCCTTCTCCTGGCTCTATGGCGCTATTTTATTTTTTCGACACTTTTTATACGATCGAGGTTTATTGAACAGTTATAGTTTTGACAAACCAGTCATTGTTGTTGGCAATTTAGTGCTTGGAGGAGCTGGTAAAAGTCCCATGACAGAATATCTTTTGCGTCTGCTTTTTACCCGTGTGAAAATAGCAACGTTGAGTCGTGGATATGGAAGGAAGAGTGTTGGTTACCTGGAGGTTAAGAATAATAGTCTGGCCGAAATGGTGGGGGATGAGCCCCTGCAGTTCAAAAGTAAATTTCCGGAGATTA
Organism: Olivibacter sp. CPCC 100613; assembly: GCF_036959255.1. Taxonomy (NCBI): domain Bacteria; kingdom Pseudomonadati; phylum Bacteroidota; class Sphingobacteriia; order Sphingobacteriales; family Sphingobacteriaceae; genus Olivibacter; species Olivibacter sp. CPCC 100613. The sequence goes on along the minus strand of NZ_JAWMTI010000011.1, from coordinate 192,616 downwards.
CAGTTGCTGATTGCGAAGATAGAGTGAAAGGGTTAAAATACCTGATGCCGAATCATGATGTTTTTATTTTGGATGATGCTTTTCAACATAGGCGATTGAAACCTGGATTGAGTATTCTACTGTTTGATTTTGAAAGCCTGCGAGAAAATAAGCTGGTACTTCCTGCCGGCAATTATAGGGATTTGTTCATGCGACGAAATTTTGCTGACATCATAGTTGTTACCAAATCGCCAAAGAATTTGTCGGAACGGGACAAGCAGCGGAGTTTGCAGTTACTGAAACTAGAAAGCCAGCGTTCAACTTTTTTTGCTTATATAGAATATGGTGATTTTATGAACTTAAGAACGGATGAACAACAGTCTTTTCCGATGAGCACGCAATTGATGGTAGTAACCGGTATAGCGAATCCTAAACCGTTTTATAAGCATTTAGAGACAAAAGGCAACATCTGGAGAACGATGGAGTTTCCTGACCATCATCGATTTACAGTAAACGATTTGCTTAAAATAAAGAAATACTGGCAATTGCAGCATGACTGTTTGATTGTTACAACGGAAAAAGATGCAATGCGTTTGAAAGATCCGAAACTACTTTCACACTTGGAAGATTTACCATTCTACTATATGCCAATTGAAATGAAATTCCATACGGACAAGAACGGGCCAAATTTCGACAACTTAATTATAAAAAAAGTGCTTAGCAAGCAAAACGTAGATAATACATTTTAAAAAGGTAAAAGCAACTATATGTATAGATCATTAGGAGAAACCGTTACTTATATCGAACAGAGAATAGAGGGCTTCCAGCCAGAAATAGGTATTATTTTGGGAACCGGGTTAGGCGGTCTCGTGAACGATATGAAGATTGAGCATCAGCTTATGTATGCCCATATACCAAACTTTCCGGTTTCAACCCTTGAATTTCATTCGGGAAAGTTGATTTTTGGTTCCCTGAGTGGTAAAAAAGTGGTGGCAATGCAAGGAAGACTTCATTATTATGAAGGCTATAATATGCAGGAGATTACTTTTCCTGTGCGTGTTTTGAAATTGCTCGGTATAGAAAAGTTATTTGTATCAAACGCCTCCGGTTCATTAAATCCGGCGATAAAGAAAGGAGATCTTGTTTTTATTGATGACCATATTAGCTTACTACCTGAAAGTCCTTTACGTGGCTCAAATAATGATGATCTTGGTCCTCGTTTTCCGGATATGAGCCAGCCTTACAACCGCGATCTGATACAGAAAGCACTAAATGTTGCCGCCCGGCATAACATCCGAGTACATACAGGCGTTTATGTTTCTACGGCGGGTCCGAATTTGGAAACACGTGCAGAATATAAATATATGCGGTTAATTGGGGGGGATATAGTGGGAATGAGTACGGTTCCTGAAGTTATTGTAGCGAACCATATGAGTTTGCCCGTTTTTGCTGTATCGGTAGTTACGGACGAAGGTTTCCATGAAAATTTGGAAGTTGTATCTATTGAAGATATCATTGAGGTTGCTAAGACAGCGGAACCAAAGATGACGTTAATTTTAAAAGAATTACTAGCTTTGCCAAGATGATCAAGCATTTGCGTGCCTATTTTCTTCTCTTTATTTTATGTTGTTTTGCCAGCCATATCTTAGCTCAAGAGCAAGAAGAATGGGGATCCGATTTAGATTCCCTTCGCAGGGCAGAGGAAGCGCAACAAGATTCTATTATCTATAATGCGTCTTACATCCGATATACTACTTTAGACCGTTTAAAACAAGGAACTTTTACCGTTCCATTAGACACCACTTTAAAAGGGTTTCAATATTATAATCCCCAAACAAAACCTAAAAACCCGACGATGAATCTGGGGAATTATGGTTTGGCTACAAGGGATTTATTATTTTCGCCAACCACAGACATTGGCTTCAGAACCGGGTTCACGGCTATGGATCGTTATCTGTTGACACTCGATTCCATTCGCTTTTATAGAGCGCGGTCGCCTTTTTCCGAGTTATATTTTGTTACAGGGGATCAGGTATTTAGTGCAAAAATAGGCCAGAATATTAAACCAAATTGGAGTATCGGCGCAAATTTTAATGCCTCCTTAGCAAGAGGGTTTTATCAAAATCAGCGCTATAATGATATACAACCGGCTATTTACACATGGTATGAATCACCTAACCTGCGTTATAACTTGCAGTCAGCATTGATCTTTAATACACTAGTAGCGACAGAAAATGGCTCGATTCTCAATGATAGCATATTTCGTGTACAACCGGAAAATTCAAATCCGGAGTCTTTTGAGGTACGTTTAAGTCAACAAAGGGAACAACGGCCTAGAAATACCTGGACCGATCACAGCTTCTTTTTACGACAAAGCATGTTTATAGGTCGACTTGATACACTCAATAAAGGAACGCAAGAACAACAAGTGCTACCTACGATGGCAGTTGCGCACAGTTTGAGGCTCAATCGGAAAAAATATAAGTTTTTCAAAAACGAAGCTGATCCAAACGGTGCATTACCTTTTAGTGAATCTGTATTGACCAACGACTCGACAATGCTGACAACGATTACCAACGATTTTGTTTACAGTTTTTCACTGCGAGGAAAGTCTGTTTCGTTCATTAAGAATGAGGTGAAACTCGATTTAGGTCTGCAACATGATCTTATGTTTTATAAACAAGGGAGGGATTCGTTGAGTATTCAAGACACAGCTGTTTCTAATCGATATAACGACATGTCTTTTCAAAATGTTACCTTAAAAGCTGGATTAGGGTATCGTTTTAGCGATCGTGTCAATATTACAACTGATTTCAGGCAGATAGTTGCCGGGCGGAATTTTGGCGATTTTCATTATGGAGCAGAAGCGAATCTCTTGTACAATAATACAGTCGGCCGACTTGTACTTGCGGGCTACTTTCAGAATCAATCACCGGAGTATTTAGCAGAATCGGTGAATTATACCTATCATAAATGGGATAATAGTGATCAGTTAAACAAGATTAAAACAACCAATTTATCGGCGATGTATGAAAATCCCCGATTTCATTTTTTCGCAAAGGCTGAATACTTTTTAATGAATAACTATACCTATTATAAGGAGGTTGATAACCCGGATCATCGTTCCGAATTACTAAGGGTTATCGAAGTAACGCAACATGAATCGCCTATCAATTTATTAAAGTTAACCCTAGGTAAGGATTTTACCTTCTTCGATAAATGGCATTTTGATAGTTATATTGTATACCAAAAGTCGGATTACAATGACGTGTTGATGACCCCTGAATTTTATACTTGGCACAGCTTTTATTATAACACGATCTTAGTGAAAGTAATCAATCTTAATATCGGTTTTGACGTTCGTTTTAATACGCCTTATGTAGCACCAGCTTATGCGATCAATATAGGGCAGTTCTATCGTCCATATTATGGCGGTGTAGATGTAAACAACGAAACCATCACGCCAATTGAATTTTCGAGCTATCCGATTGTGGATCCTTGGGTGACCGCCACTTTGAAAAGAACGAATTTCTTTTTAAGATACGATAATGCAACGCAAGGATTGTTTGCAAGAGGATATTATACCGTGCGTCGTTATCCAATGGCCCCTGCCGGTTTGCGCTTTGGTGTTAGTTGGAAATTTTACGATTAAAGTGATCTAAATCCTGCATCTGTTGAAGTAATCGCAATAAATAAATAAAATAAAAGAAGAGAAAGGATCAAATGATTACCTTTGCCATTTAATAATATTGAATATGAGTAAAGCAATTATAAAAACTGAGAAAGGTGATATGACCGTGCATTTCTATGATAAAGATGCACCGGGCCACGTAGCAAACTTTATTAAACTAGCGAAATCCGGCTTTTATGATGGTACGGTATTTCATCGGGTAATTCCTGATTTTGTAATTCAAGGAGGAGACCCAACGGGCACAGGAGCTGGGGGACCGGGGTATACGATTGATTGCGAGCTGGATGGAGAGAATCAATACCACGATAGAGGGGTTTTATCTATGGCACATCGTGGCAGAAATACTGGCGGGTCACAATTTTTTATCTGTCATAGCAGAAATAATACAGCCCACTTAGACCGGAATCACACCTGTTTTGGTAAAGTAGTTGAAAATGTCGATGTGATTGATGATATCCGTCAAGGAGATAAGATTTTAAGCGTCGAAATCATCGAAGAATAAGCGATATTATAAATGTTTTAAAAGGGATATAGATGAATTTAAGAGGAATAGTTTCTGTTACTGGGCGCCCCGGTTTATTTAAACTAATTGGACAAAACAAGACGGGCTTTATTTTAGAAAGCCTGGATGAAAAACGGGTGAAAATCGTTGTGAATATTTCAACAGCTAAGATGGCTTCGTTGGAAGACATCACCATTTTCGGGACAGAGGATGATATTAAACTTATCGACATTTTTGAAAAAATGAAACAACTATCTTCTTTGCCAGATACCAAGAAGGATAGCGGCGATAAATTACGTGTATTTTTTCAGGACGTTGCACCGGATCATGATGAAGAACGTGTATACTCTTCAGATATAAAGAAAATAATTAGCTGGTTTGGCATCTTAAAGGAATTCCCTCTGTTTGATGAGGAAGCTCCTGCTCCACTCTCTACCGGTGCAGCAGATAATGCTAAAGAACCGGAAGGAGAAGAGCTGGCGAAATAACACCGGCATTTAAGAACGAAGGGGGCAGAGATAATTTATATCTTTGCCCCTTTTGTTAAAATTGCGTAGAAACAGGTGTTTATTAAAGAATGAAAATAATCAATGCCGCTAAAGCGATTCCGATTACAATCATAATCCACATATTTTGACTTTCCTTACTGGTATCAGTTCCTCTGTAATGATACTTTCTTGTGCTTGGCAACTTCATGAGATCCTCCTTTTTACAAAATGCGAATGCCTTATGAGGGGCTATGCTACTAATAAGTATTCAGTTCTTTTATTTGTTTGATGACAACTCATCAAAAATTCCATAAAAAAGTAAAAAATTACTCGTGATGATAAGGTTCGCCCCGAAGGATGCTGAAGGCTCTGTATAACTGTTCAGCAAAAAATAAACGAATCATTTGGTGGGAAAAGGTCATATTGGATAATGAAAGCTTACTTTTTTGAGCACGCTTATAGAGACTATCGTCAAAACCATAGGGCCCTCCTATGATAAACACCAAATGTTGGGTGCCACTTAGCATATGTCTTTCTAAATATTTTGCAAAGTCAACCGATCGCGGGGCAGTTCCCTTTTCGTCCAATAAGACGATCGTATCCATCGTGTTCAATTGTTTTAATAACTGTTCAGCCTCTTTTGCTTTTTGCTGCTCCGCTGATAAATGCTTCGTGTTCTTAATGTCGGGAATAATATGCAGGGTAAAGTTGACATAATGCTTAAGCCTTTGTAGGTATTTGTCAATCCCCGTGTTTAGATACGACTCATCCGTTTTTCCGATACAAAGTAAAGTGATTTTCATCTATGATAAAGCGTTTTGAGCGCATTTCTGAGCTTCTATATGTTCGTTCTGTGTATTACTAAATCGTAAAGTTGAAATTAATACACAAAATAAAGGATATTAATACACAAATACCTTTTTTATAAATAATAAATATATTTATTTTTTAACTTTGCGGAAAATTAATTAATGTATAGGGTTTTGGAGCGATTTGCTCCAAGAGTTTTTACAATTGTTAAACCATAGGTACTAATCCAAAAGTACCCAAAATCATTTCCGATGAAAAAAATTATTCTGCTAACATCTCTTTTTGTATCGCTGGTCTATTGCCTTCGCGCGCAAGAAACAAATCCTGATTCTATTTGGAAAATTCATGGTGAGAATACCTTTCTGATCAATCAAAGCACTTTCTCAAATTGGGCTGCGGGGGGAATAAATTCCTTGTCAGCAAACTTGGTGCTAAACTATGATTTTAATTATAAGAAAGATAAATGGAGCTGGGATAACAAAGTTTTGGCTGCATATGGCTTAACAAAGCAAAAAGACCTAGGCTGGCGGAAAAATGACGACCGCGTTTTGCTAAACAGCTTATTGGGATATCAGGCTGCACCTAAATGGTTGTATACGTTCTTTATGGACTTTAGGACACAGTTTTCCAGTGGTTATGAATATAATGCAGATGGGACCCGTGGCGATTTGATTTCATCAGGTCTTTCTCCTGCATACTTAAGCTTTGGTCCAGGTATTGCCTATAAAGAATCGGATAATTTCCGTTTCAATTTGTCGCCGGCATCTCCGCGATTTGTTTTCGTTAAGGACGGGGCATTAGCTGAACGATATGGTATTGATCCAGGGAAAAAAAGTCGTTTTGAGTTCGGTGCATCCTTTGATGCATATTATCGCAAAAACATTATGGAAAATATTGGCATCGAAAATATTTTACGCCTGTATTCCAACTATCTGGAAGATCCAAAAAATGTGGACATAGATTATACACTTAACATATTTATGAAAGTTAATCGTTTTGTTTCGGTGAATGCCGGTGTTCAAATGATTTACGATGATAATACGCTTATTCCGAATGAGGAAGGAAGAAACGTTCCGGCGCTTCAACTTAAACAAATATTCGGTGCGGGCTTTACCTACAAGTTCTAGTTAAAAGCAAAGACTATCTTAATCCCGAACGGCGAAGGGTCGTTCGGGATTTTTTGTTTCTACTTGTCGGTAAATTCAATTTTAAGCCTTATCTTAGAAATTATGAGTACGCCTATTATCGCTTTTTACCAAGAAAAACGTCAGTTAATACAAACTAAAATAAAAAACCTGAATCGTAGTATTAACCGGTTATCCTTTGCCAGACTCGCTTTGATTCTCGTCGGAGGAGGACTCATATTTAAAGTAGTGCAATCTGAGATCGTTTGGTTAACCCTGCTCTCATCCTTTTTGGTACTCCTTATGTTCATCTGGTTTGTTGCAAAGCAAAGCAAACTGACGAAAGCCAAAGAAGGGCTGGAAGAAGATCTGATGGTAGTTGAGAATGAACTCAACTGTCATACCAACTTAAAAAATATATACAGCGATGGTTCCGTGTTCATTAATGATAAGCATGCATATAGCAGTGATCTGGACATATTTGGCGCTAATTCGATTTTTTATAAAATTAATCGATCGGCAACGACAGGTGGTAAGCATACCTTAGCCACCTGGTTGTCAGCATCGGCAACTCGCGAAGAAATCATCCATCGCCAATTAGCCGTGAAGGAACTGGAAAGTGATCCTGCTTGGTGTTTAGATTTCTTGGCCCGCTTGGTGTTTTCCTTGAAAGAACAGCGCAACTTTAAAGAACTTTTGGTCGACTACTTGAATAAGCCCTATCCAAATTTTGGAAATCAGCTGTTGCGGTTTTATACGAAGTGTGCGCCCTATATACTATTTATAGGCATTGCTTTGTCCTTTTTTTATGGAAGCCCCTATACGAATCTCACGCTGCTTTTATTTGTGTTTAATATTTTGTTAACAATGGCTTATGCCGGTAAGGTGTCGCAAGTTGCAGCAGGTATCGGCAGGATGGGTGATCTTTTAGGGCGTTTTGGAAGCGTTTTCGAAAGCATTGAGCGTAAAGCATGGCAATCACCCATGTTAAAAAATAGCCTACTGGCAAAAAGCGGTGATCATGATGAAGGAGGACTGTCAACAAGCATCCGTGAACTTGGGTCCTTAATAAACAAGCTAGATTACCGACTGAATGTGATGGTGGCTATCTTTTTAAATGGGATCTTTCTTTGGGATTTCAAACAAGTCTTTGCTATTTTAGATTGGCGAAAGAATTACCATTATCAAATGGCCGAAGTATTTGATGAATTAGGTTGTTTGGAGGCACTGGTCAGTTTCGCCTTTATAAGAATCAACAATCCGTCTTGGAGTTACCCCTATATCGAGCCGGCGCAAATACAGTCATTAAAAGCAGCGGGTCTTAACCATCCGCTAATTCCGTCGGCCGGTTCAGTGCCTAATGGCTATGATTTGGATGGTCATCGCCTTGCATTAATCACAGGATCGAATATGGCAGGGAAAAGCACCTTTTTAAGAACTATAGGAGCAAACATCGTATTAGCCCTAAGCGGTGCCCCGGTTTGCGCCTCGCATCTTCAACTTTCAGTCATGCATGTTGTTACCTATATGCGAATCCGAGATTCACTGAACGAAAGTACCTCCACCTTCAAGGCAGAATTAGACCGATTAGACATGATTTTGAAGGTAGTTGCCAAACAAACAAATACATTTTTTTTGATTGATGAGATGTTGAGAGGAACCAATTCAGTCGATAAATATTTAGGATCTAAAGCCGTTATCGAAAAGTTAATAAAAGATAGCGGTGTTGGTATGGTAGCGACCCACGATTTACAATTAGCGAAATTGGAAGATGCTCACGCAGGATACCTGCGAAACTATCACTTTGATATACAGGTGATCGATGGAGAAATGGTTTTTGATTATAAACTGAAAGATGGAGCCTGCAAGATTTTCAATGCATCCATGCTTCTTAAAAGGATCGGTATTGATATCTCTCTATAAATAGTGTGAATAACTCACAGGTTGTGTAAAACTTCGGTTAACGCTCGAAGCTTTCAAAGATTATCTTTGTTAGAAGATCAAGGATATGTTCTTTGAAATACTTGTTCGGCATGTTAATGAATTTCCAAATAACATGTGTTTGTAGCCATTTTTCTCAGCTGTTTCCCTTGTTTACTATGTTTTCAAAACGGATACAAGCTTTCTAAATTCTGCTGAATAAGTAATCATCGAGTTCTATTACAATTAATTGACGGTTTCTTGTACAATGAGATTAGCCGTAGGGACGAGTATCTTTTTATCAATACCCATACATAAAACAGAAGACTATGAGCCAAGAAAATGAAGTATTATTAAGAGAAAATAAAGATCGATTTGTCATCCTTCCGATTAATTATCCTGCGATATGGGATATGTACAAAAAGCATGAAGCAAGTTTTTGGACGGCAGAAGAAATCGATTTATCGGGTGATTTGAAGGATTGGGCTAATCTGAACGATGGTGAGCGTCATTTTATATCGCATGTACTCGCGTTTTTTGCAGCTAGTGACGGTATCGTAAATGAGAATTTAGCAATTAATTTCATGAGCGAAGTGCAACTGCCTGAGGCAAGAAGTTTTTATGGCTTTCAAATAGCCATGGAAAATATCCATTCTGAAACCTACGCGCTTTTAATTGATACCTATGTGAAAGATCCAGTAGAAAAAGATAGGCTTTTTCATGCTATAGAAACGGTTGAATGTGTAAAAAAGAAAGCTGAATGGGCCTTGCGTTGGATTGAAAATGGCTCTTTCGCCGAACGCTTGGTTGCATTTGCTGCTGTAGAAGGTATCTTTTTTTCCGGTAGTTTTTGTGCCATTTTTTGGCTAAAAAAACGTGGACTAATGCCGGGCTTGACATTTAGTAATGAGCTGATTTCGAGAGATGAAGGTTTGCACTGTGAATTTGCATGTTTGTTATATAGTATGTTGGAAGCTAAACTTCCAAAAGAACGCGTTCAGGAAATTATTATTGATGCCGTAGAAATTGAAAAAGAATTTATAACAGAGGCATTACCTGTGAAGTTGATTGGAATGAATGCGGATTTGATGAAGCAATATATTGAATTTGTAGCTGATAGGTGGTTGGTTGAATTAGGTAATAATAAATATTATAATGCGACCAATCCCTTTGATTTTATGGAATTGATCTCTCTACAGGGTAAAACAAATTTCTTTGAAAAAAGAGTAGGAGATTATCAAAAGAGCGGTGTTACCGGGGAAAAAGGAAAAGCAAGCTTTTCTTTGGATGAAGATTTTTAACAGAGGAGTGAACAGGTAAATGGTGGGGTTAGTCTAACTGAAATCAATGTACCATTTCTAATACGAAAAAATATGTATGTAATTAAACGAGATGGACGTTCCGAGTCCGTAAAATTTGATAAAATAACAGCAAGAATTGAAAAACTGTGCTATGGTTTAAATCCTGATTTGGTAGATCCCGTTGATGTTGCTCGAAAAGTGATAGAAGGCTTGTATGACGGCGTTACCACTTCAGAATTGGACAATTTAGCCGCTGAAACGGCCGCTTCATTAACCACAAAGCACCCGGACTATGCTTTATTGGCTTCGAGAATTGCTGTTTCCAACTTACATAAAAATACCGTTAAATCTTTTTCGGACACGATGGCATTGTTGTATAACTACATCGACCCGAAAACCGGAAAACCCGCACCTTTGATCGCAGATGACGTTTATGAAGTAATACAGGCGCATGGTATGGAGCTGGACAGTCATATTATTTATGATCGTGATTTTAGTTTCGATTATTTTGGATTCAAAACGTTGGAGAAGTCGTATTTATTGAAATTGAACGGAAAAATTGCGGAGCGGCCACAGCATTTGTTTATGCGTGTAGCAATAGGTATCCACAAAGATGATATAGAAAGTGCGATTAAAACTTATGACCTGCTTAGTGAGCGTTGGTTTACGCATGCAACACCTACCTTGTTCAATGCAGGCACACCAAAGCCGCAAATGTCATCTTGTTTTCTGTTGACAATGAAAGATGATAGTATCGAGGGGATCTACGATACATTGAAGCAAACTGCTAAAATTTCTCAAAGTGCGGGGGGGATCGGACTGAGTATTCATAATGTGCGTGCCACCGGTGCCTATATTAGTGGTACCAATGGCACAAGCAACGGAATCATCCCGATGTTACGTGTTTTCAATGATACCGCTCGATATGTTGATCAGGGAGGAGGTAAGCGTAAGGGCGCTTTTGCTATCTACCTTGAGCCTTGGCATGCCGATGTTTATGACTTTATCGACTTACGTAAGAACCATGGTAAGGAAGAACTGAGGGCCCGTGATTTATTTTTAGCCTTATGGGTGCCGGATTTATTTATGAAGCGCGTAGAAGCAAATGGTGAATGGAGCTTGTTTTCTCCTGATGAAGCACCTGGTTTAGCGGAAAGCCATGGAGCTGCTTTTGAAAAACTATATGAAGAATATGAACGTGCAGGAAGAGCTAGAAAAACAGTGAAGGCGCAAGATCTCTGGTTTGCTATTTTAGATGCACAGATTGAAACAGGTACACCCTACCTTTTATACAAAGATGCTGCGAACGGAAAATCCAATCAGCAAAACCTGGGGACTATCAAGAGCTCAAATCTATGTACTGAAATTATTGAATATACCTCCGCAGATGAAGTCGCTGTTTGTAACCTGGCTTCACTTGCTTTACCAAGGTATGTGGATAACGGTCAATTCGACCATCAAAAGTTATTTGATATTACCTATCAGGTAACCATTAACCTCAACCGTATCATTGATAATAATTATTATCCTGTTGATGAGGCCCGTAACTCCAACCTCCGCCATCGTCCGGTAGGTTTAGGCGTGCAGGGATTGGCCGATACCTTTATACTCATGCGCATGCCTTTTGAAAGCGACGCGGCAAAGCAGCTTAATAAAGATATTTTTGAGACTATTTATTTTGCAGCTATGACCGCTTCAAAAGATTTAGCAGTGAAAGAAGGTGCTTATGAAAGTTTCAAAGGTTCCCCGCTTTCACAAGGCAAGTTTCAGTTCGATTTATGGAACGTTAAACCGGATAGCAATCGTTGGGATTGGGAAGGTTTGCGGAAGGAAATTAAGAAACACGGTGTACGAAATTCCTTGTTAGTTGCACCAATGCCAACAGCCTCCACTTCTCAGATATTAGGTAATAACGAGTGTTTTGAACCTTATACGTCAAATATATACACACGACGCGTATTAAGTGGTGAATTTGTGATCGTTAATAAACATCTTTTACGTGATCTGGTTGAGCTTGGTTTGTGGAATAACGACATGAAGAACCGCATTATTGCAGCCAACGGATCTATTCAGGATATCAACGAGATTCCTGCAGATATAAAAGAATTATACAAAACCGTGTGGGAGATAAAAATGAGAAATATCATTGACATGGCTGCTGATAGAGGGGCCTTTATTTGTCAGTCTCAATCACTTAATTTATTTGTCAACACGCCAACAACGGCAAAATTAACTTCTATGCATTTCTATGCATGGAAAAAGGGATTAAAAACAGGTATGTATTACCTACGTACCCAAGCGGCTACCCAAGCGGTTAAATTTACTGTTGAAAACCAGGGAGGTAAGAACATGGAGCCTGTTATACCCGCAAAAATTGAATCTGTACCCGATGATATTCCTACAGGGGCAGTTTGTTCAATGGAAGAAGGTTGTGTAAGCTGTGGCTCTTAGGATTAGCGTAGTAGGTGTTCTCCAAAAAATAAAAAGCTTCCAAGATTGATTCTTGGGAGCTTTTTAAGTAAATTTGAAACCTTGAAATCAGCTTTCGTCAAACACGAGATTATCGCCTGCGAACGTTGCGGCACGTCGATCGAATGCCGTGCAAACGCCTATACCAAATGCCAATGTAGCGCAGTGCCCCTTTCCGTCAGCGAAGTGCAATATATAAGTGAATTATACGATAGCTGTCTCTGTGCAGCATGCTTGCAAGACTTAAAACAAGCCTATATCGAAGCGAATACATAATAAGATGACCCTAGAAGAAAAAATAGAACAATCGGAGACACGTATTTTTAAAGCTGTTTTTCCCAATACAACTAATCATTACGATACACTCTACGGAGGAACTGCTATGGCCTTAATGGATGAGGTTGCCTTTATTACTGGGACGAGATTCTGTAGAAAGCGATTGGTGACAGTTTCCTCCGACAGAATTGATTTTACCAAGCCGATACCGGCAGGTACCATTGTAGAGCTAGTTGGAAGGGTAGAAAAAGTAGGGCGTACGAGCTTAAAGATCGGTGTAGAAATCTTTGTTGAGCAAATGTATGAAGAGCATCGCGAAATTGCGATAAAGGGAACTTTTACCTTTGTAGCGATTGATCAAGATAAAAACCCGATTCCCGTTTTAGATTAAGTTTATTTTAAGGGGCAATTTCCGAATCCAAAAAAGAGTATTAGCAACGTCAGCTTACCGGTACTAATTGGGAAAGTTCTTCATCCGTAAATAATCGAGATCGAATAATGAATCCCATATCCAGTGTGCTCTCAAGTGAAAAGGATGCCCCTCGGCCTTCTATAACATCCAAGGTCAGTTGCGTATGTTTCCAGTATTCAAATTGATCTTTGGCCATATAAAATTTGCAATCGGCTATTTCGCCTAAGCATACATCATTTTCACCAATGCGGAATTCTTCCTGCTCAAAACAGTGTGGATAAGAACCTTCACAACAGCCACCGCTTTGGTGAAAAATTAGCCTACCATATTCCCGCTGTAAGGTTTTAACCACTTCCTTGGCTTTATTGGTAATTAGAACGCGCGTTACCATATATTTGATTTTTAAGGGCGGGAATTCCCCGCCCCAGGTGAATTGGGAACTTAAAAAAAGCCTAATTTTTGTTTGCTATATGAAATCAACATATTCTTTGTCTGCCGGTAGTGATCAAGCATCATCTTATGATTTTCACGACCGAAGCCTGATTTCTTGTACCCTCCGAAAGGAGCATGCGCAGGATAACTGTGATATTGGTTCACCCAAACTCTTCCTGCTTGAATGGCTCTTGGAACTTGGTATAATTCATGTGCGTCGCGTGTCCAAACACCGGCCCCCAAACCATAAAGTGTATCATTCGCTATTTCAACGGCTTCTTCAACTGTTTTGAATGTTGTTACACAAACAACGGGCCCGAATATCTCTTCTTGGAAAATCCGCATTTTGTTATGTCCCTTGAAAATAGTGGGTTCAATATAATAACCTTCCCCTAATTCGTCGTCCAGCTTATTTACATTACCTCCTAATATTACTTCTGCACCTTCACTTTTACCGATTTCTAAATAGGATTTAATCTTTTCAAATTGCTCTTTGGACGCTTGAGCACCCATCATGCTATCTGAATCCAGTGGGTGGCCTGTTTTTATCGCCTTAGTACGTTCAATAATTTTAGGCATTAAAGCATCATAAATATCTTCTTGTATTAAAATGCGTGATGGGCAAGTGCAGACCTCTCCTTGGTTAAGGGCAAAAAGGACGGCGCCTTCCACTGCTTTATCCAAATAGTCATCGTCAAAATCGGTTACAGATTTAAAGAATATATTCGGCGATTTTCCACCCAATTCCATCGTGGAGGGAATAATATTTTCTGCTGCGTACTGCATAATCAACCGACCAGATGTGGTACTGCCGGTAAAAGCAACTTTCGATATCCTAGGAGACGACGCGAGCGGTTTACCTACTTCGACCCCATAACCATTTACGACATTGAGCACACCTGGAGGAATTAGATCACCGATCAGCTCCATTAAAATCATAATGGAAGCGGGTGTTTGCTCCGCAGGTTTAACGACAGTGCAGCACCCGGCAGCTAATGCCGGTGCTATTTTCCATGTAGCCATCAAGAGTGGGAAATTCCATGGGATAATTTGCCCAACAACGCCGATTGGTTCATGTAAGTTAATACTAACTGTATTCTCGTCATGTTCCGAAATGGTCCCCTCGTCTGCCCGAATGGCAGCGGCAAAGTACCTGAAATGATCAATTACCAAAGGGAGGTCTGCATTGAGTGTTTCACGAACGGCCTTCCCATTGTCGATCGTCTCTACAGCTGCCAAATAAGCGAGATTATCTTCTATTTTCTGTGCAACTTTTAATAGGATATTACTCCGTTCTGAAGCGGCTGTTTTACTCCATGTCTTAAAGGCATTATGAGCTGCGTCTAAAGCCAGTTCCACATCCTCTTTCGTGGATCTGGCCGCTTTGGTAAATACTTTTCCGTCTATGGGAGAAATGTTATCAAAGTACTTTCCCTGGACAGGAGGGACAAACTTACCATTGATAAAGTTATCATAACGTTCTTTGAACGTTGGTTTTTCAATACGCGCCATATCTTTTTATTTTAACTGCTTTTGAAATTAGTTAGCTAATCAAATTTAAACGGTCTGATCTCATTTCTTTTGCACGATCGTCTCTTACTATTGCACGATCCTGTCATCACAAGTGCGAATGCCTACCTGCAATTTGCGAAGTCATAGGAAATCCGTAAGTTTGATATGCACCTAATTATATTGCTATGGAAACTATGAAGGCATTACATCCAATACGCCTAAGTTCCGAGAGAGAGCTGAAAACGAGTGTTGAGAATAGGCGAGCCTATACCATGAATAACTGTGAGCTCAATGTATTTGAAACCTATAAAATAAGTCAAAGTGTTTCGTTGCAGTTTAATGATTTGGTTATCACGAACATGCTTCGGGGTAAAAAAGTAATGCACCTTTTTAATCAACCCGGATTTGATTATTTACCCGGAGAAACGGTGATCGTACCACCAAAAGTTCAAATGCTTATTGATTTTCCGGTTGCGAGTATGGAAGAACCTACCCAATGTACCGCTTTAGCTATTGACAGGCAACAAATTATACGAACTATTGATTATTTGAACGAACATCATCCCTTAGAAGCAAAACGACAATGGAGCTTGGATTTCGATAACTATCACTTTATTAATAATGTTGCGCTTTCGGCTTCCATTAATCGACTCATCGCGATTGGAACCAGCGATGAGGTCCACAAAGACGTATTAGTTGATTTAACGCTGAAGGAACTATTGATCCGTGTGATGCAAACTCAGCAATTGAATAATGTGTTAGATAACAAGCATCAGTTAACTAATAACAGGAGCGGTATTGGCTTCGTTGTTGAATATATACGTTCGCATCTCGGAGAACAGTTTCATATTGAGGATCTATGTATGAAGGTAGGTATGAGTAAATCAGTTTTCTTCCGTGCATTTAAGCGAGAATTGGGCTTAAGTCCGGTAGAATTCGTTTTGCGTGAGCGAATCCGGCTAGCGAAGAAATACCTAACCGGTCCGAATAGTTCTATTAAAGAAGCCTGTTTTGCTACTGGATTTAATAGCTTGAATTATTTTTGCCGCGTGTTCAAGAAATATGAAGGCATTACGCCGGGAGCTTATCAAATGATGAGTTAATGTCCAAAAGACAGTGCCGTTGAAAGGCGGGTGAGCCAACTGATTTAATTTAGTAATATAGCCAGTTTCAAAGTTCTTAAGAATATCTTATTTTTAGCGTCTAAAATTTTAAGAAATACAAGGAATGAAATTACTCGAAGGAAAAGTAGCATTGGTAACCGGTGCATCGAAAGGAATAGGTAGGAAAATAGCTGAAAAATTTGCAGAACAGGGAGCCAATGTGGCTTTTACCTATTTGTCGTCCGTTGAAAAAGGACAAGCTTTAGAGCAAGAGCTACAATCCTTTGGTACGAAAATTAAAGGGTATCGTTCAGATGCTTCTAAATTTACGGAAGCCGAGGAGCTTATAAATAATATTGTAAAAGAATTCGGTACGATAGATATTGTGGTGAATAATGCAGGGATAACCAAAGATGGCTTGCTGATGCGTATGACCGAGGAGAACTGGGATGAAGTCATTGATGTTAATTTAAAATCTGTTTTTAATGTAACAAAGGCCGCTTCAAAGGTTATGATGAAGGCGCGAAAAGGCTCTATCATTAATATGAGCTCGGTGGTTGGAGTGCAAGGAAATGCAGGTCAAGCGAATTACGCGGCATCCAAAGCCGGAATCATCGGTTTCTCCAAGTCAGTAGCCAAAGAATTGGGCTCTCGTAATATAAGAACCAATGTAATAGCTCCGGGATTTATCCGTACAGAAATGACGGATGTTTTGGATCCGAAAGTTGTGGAAGGCTGGGAAGCAAACATACCATTAAAACGTGCGGGAGAAACGGAGGATGTAGCTAATGCCTGTTTGTTTTTAGCTTCTGATTTATCGTCTTATATAAATGGCCAGGTACTTTCCGTTTGTGGAGGAATGTTATAAAAGTTGGCGCTATTGTGTGATCTGAGCTTATAAAGAATAGTCGAACTCAGGTTGTTAAAAAATGGAAAACGGTAAGCCTATTCAGTGGGCTTGCTGTTTTCAATAAGAAAGATATCTTCGTTATCTTTCTTCATTAGATACTTTTCCCTTGCAAATTTTTGAAGCCTTGTGAGATTAGAGGTCAATTCTTGCAGATCTTTTTTCACGATAGCCGTTTCTTTTATATAGAATTCTTTTTCATTTTTTAGATTTTTTAGCTGTGATTGGTATTTGTATTGAGAGGTGATGTCATTTCGGTCAAAGAAAAGCATCCAGACTACAAACGCAATCGTTGCAATTATATATTTGTTTCTAGCGATATTAATGAGCTGTTTCATGTCCATTCTCCTTACTTTTGCAAACCTAAGCATAAAATTTTACAATAAAAAAGACCTACAATCAATTTGATTGCAGGTCTTCTTACAAATTTTATCAATAGCTAAAGATGTTATTTAGCGAATTTAAAGCTCTTTCCCAAAAATTTAGCATTTTCGCCTAGCTCCTCTTCAATACGTAACAATTGATTGTATTTAGCCATCCGGTCAGAACGGGATGCAGAACCGGTTTTAATTTGTCCGCAATTCAATGCTACGGCTAAATCTGCAATAGTGTTATCTTCTGTTTCGCCTGAGCGGTGCGACATTACAGATGTATAGCTATTTGTTTGTGCTAAGCTAACGGCATCAATTGTTTCAGTTAACGAACCAATTTGGTTTACTTTTACCAAGATGGAGTTGGCCGTGTGGTTATCAATACCTTGTTGAAGGCGTTTTACGTTCGTAACGAATAAATCATCACCTACTAATTGCACTTTGGAACCGATTTTTTCTGTAAGCAGCTTCCACCCGTTCCAGTCGTCTTCTGCCATGCCATCCTCAATTGAAATAATGGGGTATTTTTCGGTTAACTGCGCCAAATAGTCTGCTTGTTCTGCACTGCTTCGTACCGCTCCTTTATCCCCTTCGAATTTCGTATAGTCATATTGACCATCTTTATAGAATTCCGATGAAGCGCAGTCTAATGCCAAACAGATTTGATCGCCGGGTTTGTAGCCTGCCTTATCGATAGCTTTTAACACCGTTTCGATGGCATCTTCCGTTCCGTCAAATGTGGGTGCAAAACCTCCTTCGTCACCTACAGCTGTTGATAAACCTCTGTCGTGTAAGATAGATTTTAAATGGTGAAACACCTCTGCTCCCCAGCGAAGTGCTTCCGAAAAAGAAGAGGCACCAACTGGCATAATCATAAATTCTTGAAAAGCAATAGGTGCATCCGAGTGTGAACCTCCGTTGATAATATTCATCATTGGTATGGGCAGGGTATTTGCATTTACCCCTCCAATATATCTATATAGCGGTTGGCGGCTTTCCTGAGCGGCTGCCTTTGCTACGGCTAAAGAAACGCCTAAAATAGCATTGGCACCCAAATTTCCCTTATTTTCCGAGCCATCAAGCTCGATCATGATTTTATCTATCGCATTTTGTTCAAAAACGTCAACCCCCTTTAGCGCATCTGCTATCTTGGTATTTACGTTTTCGACTGCTTTCAGTACCCCTTTTCCTAAGTATCTTGACTTATCGCCATCACGCAATTCCACCGCTTCGTGCATTCCTGTTGAGGCACCTGAAGGTACCGCTGCACGTCCAACGAAGCCGTTCTCCGTTGTTACATCTACTTCTACTGTTGGGTTTCCGCGCGAATCTAAAATTTGGCGCGCATGTACATCAATAATTAAACTCATTTTGAATAGTTTTTTAATATGGGTTTGAATTTAGCTTCGTGTAAAAAAGACACGAAGCGTATTCTACTTCAAATATATTCTTTTACAGCATAATAACAAAATTAAACGCTGTTATTTTATGCGGTTAGCATAGCTGCGAAATCGTCAAAAAGATACCGCGAATCGTGTGGTCCGGGAGAGGATTCGGGATGATACTGTACTGAAAATGCTTTTTTCCCTTTTACCCGAATACCTTCAATTGACTTATCATTCAAGTTAATATGTGTGATTTCGACGGTGTCAGAGCTTCTCACATCATCCGCTACAACACCAAAACCATGATTTTGACTGGTAATCTCACATCGATCAGCGATGATATTTTTTACGGGATGATTGATGCCTCGATGGCCATTGAACATTTTCTCTGTCCTAATATCATTGGCCAAGGCTAAAAGTTGGTGCCCCAGACAGATACCAAACATGGGCTTGTCGGCCTTTAAAATTTCCTTAACGGTTTCCAGGGCATAAGGCATCGCTGCCGGATCACCTGGGCCGTTGGAGATGAAATAACCATCAGGTGCCCAGCTTTCCATTTCGCTAAAAGAGGTCTTCGCCGGGAATACTTTTACATACACATCCCGATCATAAAAATTTCGCAATATGTTTTTCTTTACTCCCAAGTCGAGAACGGCAACTCGGTAACGTGCATTTTCATCACCAAAGTAATAAGCTTGTTTTGTTGATACTTGCGTAGATAGTTCCAAACCTTCCATGGAAGGAACTTCTTTTAGTTTTGCTTTTAATATATCAATGTCTACTATTTCGGAGGAAATAATAGCATTCATGGCGCCTTTATTTCTGATGTGTCTGACCAACGCACGGGTATCAACATCTGAAATTCCAACCAAATTTCCATCTTGAAAATAGCCTTGTATGGATTCCTTCGCTAATTTACGGCTGAAGGGCACGCTGTAATTTTTACAAACAAGTCCGGCAATCTGTATTTGATTTGACTCGATCTCTTCCTCAGAAGTTCCATAATTACCAATATGCGCATTGGTGGTAACCATGATTTGGCCAAAATAAGATGGGTCTGTAAAGATTTCCTGGTAACCTGTCATACCTGTGTTGAAACAGATTTCTCCGGTAGTGGTGCCAATCTTCCCGGCAGCTTTACCATGGTAAACTGTGCCATCTTCTAAAAGTAAAATTGCAGGCAGTTTAGTGTAATTACTCATTTTTTATATACTGATTTATGTTTTTTGTTTCCGTCCGTTCTCCCATATAAAAAGAACGGCCTTTTAAGGCCGATAATTTTTTAATATGAATAAAAAATAATGTGTGTGCCGAAATAAATCCGGTGAAAGTCGATGGGGATATGAAGTCGCTTACTTCAATTTTCACGAGGGACAAAGGTATGCAAAATTTATCATATCCGCTAAAAAAATAAAAGCTATTTCAAGACCGAGTCATGAACTACAACCTTCTCCCAAAATTGACTGTATTGTTCAATGGCCTTCAGATGGATCGGATGCGTGCCATACACTTCGAGATCTTCGAGGGTATCAAAATAGACCAATAAATTATAGGTGAAACTATTGTCCACTACATCGCGCGGCGTGCTGTTTGCCGCCCTGCCGTAATGCAGGGATTTGATATTTGGCACTTTTCTCAGCTCTTCAAAGAAACCGGTGAAGTCGCTTACTTCTTTCTCGGACAATCCCTTTTTTAGCCAGAATAGAACGTAATGTGTAATGGTTTCCTGTTTGCCTGTACTCATATTTTTACTGCTATGGTTATTCATGTTGGCTTGTGTTAAAATGGGGGCAGCAGCTATAGCCGCTAACAAACCCGATGATTTTTCGATAAAACGACGTCTTTTCATCTGCTTTATTTTAGCCGGACAAATTAGTAAATTTTCACAAAAAAAGCTATTAACTCCGATTATTGCCCAAACCTATTTTACCTTATACCTCAGGTTCTTGCTGACTGAGACAATGCCAACTGCCAAGTCCCCATATAATATCGGTGCTGTCAATTCCGATTACTTTATGATTTGGAAAACAATCCGTTAAAATATCGAGTGCCCTTTGGTCATTTCTATCTCGATAGGTAGGAACTACGACGGCCGCGTTGCTGATATAAAAATTAGCATAAGAGGCGGGTAGTCGCTGATCTTCATAAATAACAGGAGCAGGCATTGGTAGCTCAACAATGTCCAACTGCTTTCCATTTAATAAGCGCATTTCCTTCAGAAGATTCAGGTTATCTTGCAAGAGCGCATAATTTTCGTCGTTTTTATTCTCCTCTACTACAGTTACTACTGTACTATCATTTACAAAACGGGTAATATCATCAATATGGCCATCGGTATCGTCGCCAACAATACCATCACCTAACCAAAGCACTTGTTCCACGCCATAATATCGATACAGGTATTCCTCTATTTCGTACTGGTTTAAATCGGGGTTCCGATTGGGGTTCAATAAGCAGGATGTCGTAGTTAACAATGTTCCTGTGCCGTTAAAATCTACGGATCCTCCTTCCATTACAATAGTTGGATGAAAGACGGGTAGATTGAGTGCTGCGCCGATACGAGTGGGGATAACATCATCTAAATCAAAGGGGGGATATTTTCCACCCCAAGCATTATATCCCCAGTCGACAATGACCTTGGGTACATTTGCATGTGGATTAATCAAAAATGCCGGTCCATGATCCCTGCACCAAGCGTCGTTCGTAGCGTGATCAAAAAATAAAATTTTGTTGAGATCTGCACCTTCTTTTAAAAGGTGTTCACGAGCATCCTGTTTTAGCTTTTCACTCCCAACATTGATGCATACCAATTCACCTGCAGATATCGCTTTAATAAACTGGCAGTAGGGCTTATATATATGCTCTATTTTTCCGGGCCAGCTCGCTTCCTTATGTGGCCAGCTTAACCATGTAGCGCGATGTTTATGCCACTCGGCAGGAAAAAAATAACCTTTATCTTTGGGGTAATTCATGTTACTCTGCGTCAATAAATCTTTTGGTGATCGATCCGTAACTATCAATCCTTCTATCGCGTAAAAAAGGCCAATGCGATCGATAATAGTCGGATAGGTCGAGGTCAACTTCCGTTACAACAGTTTCTTCCTCTTCATGAGAAGCTTTGTAAATCAATGCACCGAAAGGATTGGCAATAAATGATCCTCCCCAAAAACGAACACCCGCTTCTATTCCCACACGATTAACAGAAACAACCGGGATGCCATTTGCGACTGCATGTGCGCGTTGTATCGTTTGCCATGCATTATATTGTTCTTCATTTGTTCCTGCATCTTGGGTAAGTGCCCAGCCGATAGCTGTTGGATAAAAAAGTAATTCGGCACCCATTAGTGCGGTAAGTCTGGCCGCCTCCGGATACCATTGATCCCAGCAGATTAGAACGCCAATTGTCGCAAATTTTGTTTTGAAAACTTTATAGCCAAGATCTCCGGGTGTAAAATAGAATTTCTCATAGAAACCCGGATCGTCAGGAATATGCATTTTACGGTATTTTCCTAAGTAAGTTCCATCTGCATCAATTACCGCCGTTGTATTATGGTAAAGACCTTGTGCCCTTTTTTCGAAGAGGGAGGCAATAATAACGATTCCATGTTCAGCCGCCACAGTGCTTAACGCATCTGTTGAAGGCCCCGGGATTGCCTCGGCCAATGCAAAGTTATCATAGTTTTCCTCATCACAAAAGTAAAGAGAGGTAAACAACTCCTGTAAACATACAATTTGTGCCCCTTTTTCTGCTGCCACTTTTATTTGTTCGATGGCTTTTGCTAAATTACTGGCTTTGTCGGCCACACAGCTCATTTGAACAGTACCTATTTTAACCTTAGACATGTATTAATATTTTTAGCATTCTTTTAAAACGATCATCTTTTTACAGCTTTTTGCGTAATCTTGCCACTGGAATATTCATAGCTTCCCGATATTTGGCTACGGTACGGCGTGCGATTGTATAACCTTTTTCTTTCAAAATTTCCGTAAGTTTTTCATCAGCTAAGGGTTTTCGTTTATCCTCATTTGCAATGCACTCTTCCAGAATTTTCTTCACCTCTTTATTCGAGACTTCTTCACCACTATCGGTTTGAATAGCTTCCGAAAAAAATGATTTTAACAAGAAGGTGCCAAACTCAGTTTGAACATATTTTGAATTAGCTACCCTTGAAACGGTTGAAATGTCCATATCGATTTTATCGGCGATATCTTTTAAGATCATTGGCTTGAGATTGCGCTCGTCTCCGGTCAAAAAATAGCTGTATTGGTAATTCATGATGGCATTCATGGTCTTCAGTAAAGTTTGCTGGCGTTGTTTGATGGCGTCAATAAACCACTTGGCGGAATCTAACTTTTGTTTTACAAACTGAACAGCTTCCTTCATTTTTTTATCTTTTTGGGCAGCCTTGTCATAATGATCGAACATCTCTTGATACGATCGGCTAACCCGTAATTCAGGTGCATTTTGAGCATTGAGCGTAAGAACAAGTACACCGTCATTATTGGTGATATGAAAGTCAGGTATAATATGAAGTTGTTTTTCGGAGGCAGATCCTGCATCCCCCGGTTTTGGGTTCAACTTTAGAATTTCATCTACAATTTTTTTTAATTCATCGGAATTGATATTCAGGGCCTTCTCGAGCTTATCATAGTGTTTTCTTGTGAATTCATCTAGATAATTCTCCACTACTAAAATGGCTTCCCGAATAACAGCGTTATCCTGATCTTTCTTTCTAAGTTGTATGAGTAAACATTCCTGCAGGTCACGTGCACCCACACCCGCAGGATCAAATGTTTGAATAATTTTTAAAATTTCCTCCACCTCCTCTTCCGTGGCCATCACATTTTGTGAAAAGGCCAGATCATCGATCAAAGATAAAATAGGTCTTCTAAGGTATCCGTCATCATCCAGGCTTCCGATGATTTGTTGTCCAATTAAAAAATCTTTGTCATTCAACGCTAACAAATCGAGTTGTTGTTGCAAGTTCTCAAAAAAAGAATTTTGAATTGCAATTGGCATTTCTTTTCGATCCTCTTCATCGTCGCTACTATTGTTAAGATTGCTCCCGTAATCATTCACGTCATCTTCCTGAAGATAATCATCCACATTAAACTCGTCCCCCTCATTTCCTTGTTCTTCATCATTATAGTTGTCTTCCGGGTCTTTATCAGGATATTCCTCTGTAGGCTCGTTCATATTCGTTAAGCTCATGTCTTCCAAGGCAGGATTTTCCTCCAGCTCTTCCTTAATACGAGCATCCAATGATACTGTTGGTACCTGCAGCAACTTAATGAATTGGATTTGCTGCGGTGATAATTTTTGAAGTAATTTTTGCTGTAAACTTTGTTTTAGCATATCAAATTTGATGGGTACATTATTACGTTGTGATGAGCACCCTTTGGTGCAAAAGTACAGATTTTTTAAACGATAAGGGGATCCCTTTGGTATTAAAATACTATTTATTTGCTTAAGTTTTTATTTAAATAAACAAAAATATTTACTTTCGTATTACAGAAATGTTGAACTAAAAACACAAATATGGGTTTCGCAAAAGAATTTAAAGAATTTGCCATGCGTGGCAATGTGGTCGATTTAGCTGTTGGTGTTATCATTGGAGGAGCATTTGGAAAAATTGTAAGTTCCCTAGTGGAGGATATTATTACGCCTGCTATTCTCACCCCGGCTTTAGAGGCCGCTCACCTAAAGAATTTGTCGGAATTAGTGATTCCGGGGACAGCCATTAAGTACGGTAATTTTTTGTCACAGGTGATCTCCTTTATCATTGTTGCTTTTGCACTCTTTCTCATTATCAAGGGAATCAATTCAATGAAGAAGAAAGAGGAAGCTGCGCCTGCTGCTCCTGCTGCACCAGGCAAGGAAGAAGTTCTTCTGACAGAAATCAGGGATATATTGAAAGCCAAGAACTAATTTATTTATCGAGAATACGAGCATACCGAATTCGCTGTAAAGCTTGGGTGTTTTATGCAATGGCTCAAGGTATTCAATGAAGATTTAATAAGGTGGCCTTTCGTTAATTCATAACTAAAGGCCACTTCCATGTGTTTTAAAAAATAATATTATCCTCGATAAAATAGTCTTATAATGACTGAGGAGAACAGGGATAATTCATTTTATAGGTAAGAGTGATCTTTTTGCATAAAAAATAAATTTATTTAGGTTTGAATATTAAGGAATAAGCCTTACCTTTGCGGTCTTGTTTAAAGGACAGAAAGATAGATGAGGTGCTGCCCCTTAGGGGTGGGACAGCTTAGCAAAATATAAAATTAAGAGTAATGAAAAGAACATTTCAACCTTCGCAACGCAAAAGAAGAAATAAACACGGTTTTAGGGAGCGTATGGCCACAGCTAACGGTCGTAGAGTATTAGCTTCCAGAAGAGCAAAAGGCAGAAAGAGATTATCTGTTTCTGACGAACGTCGTCATAAAGCATAAGTTTATTTCTCCGGTACCTTGCTTTTTTATGCCGAAGCCAGCACCGGTTTCGCAGTATAATGGATAGCGTTTGGTATTTATGGTGAGATACACATTTAAAAAAGAAGAACGACTTTGTAACAGAAAGCTTTTAACGAAGCTCTTTCAAAGTGGTTCTTCTTTTATTTTATATCCCTATAGAATTTCCTTTCTGGAAAGTCGAGGCCTTCCAAATCCAATTCAAGTAGTTATATCTGTTCCGAAACGACGTTTTAAAAGGGCAGTCGATCGCAATCTTTTAAAGCGACGAATAAGAGAGTCCTACCGGTTGCAAAAGCATAGCCTGTATGGCTTTGCTACCGATCATCAAATAGAGCTGCTTATTGCCTTCCAATATATAGGAAAGGAAATCGCAAATTATCCAACTATTCACAAGCGAATGGGTATTGCTTTAGCGAAAATTCAACATGAATATAATACGCACCATATGGCAAAAGGGAATTAAAAGTATAATTGGGTTCTTTTTCCTACTCTTAATCCGAGCTTACCAATTACTTATCTCTCCCTTGTTTCCCGGTACTTGCAGGTATACACCGACTTGTTCGCAATATGGTTTGGAGGCGATTAAAAAATATGGCCCGTTTAAAGGGGGGTGGTTGACATTGAAACGTATTGGTCGATGCCATCCGTGGGGAGGACATGGACATGATCCTGTGCCTTAGTAAGGAACACTAAATTTTTTCTGAGAAGATGATTATTTTACATATTGAAACAGCAACGTCGGTTTGTTCTGTAGCGCTAAGCAAGGGTGGCTTAATATGTGCCTATATTGACCGACATGAACCAAATATACATGCTTCAAAACTGACAGTTTTTATAAATGAGGTTTTAAATCAGGCGAATTGTAAAATCGAAGAACTGGATGCTGTGGCAATCAGTAAAGGACCCGGGTCTTACACAGGCTTACGTATCGGTGTCTCCACAGCCAAAGGGATTTGTTTTGCACTCGATATTCCGTTGATAGCAGTAGATACGTTGGAAGCTATGTGCATAGGATTTGTGTCAGAAATTAATGCGGGCGCTCAATCAGGTGATTTGTTTTGCCCGATGATTGACGCGCGAAGAATGGAGGTGTATACGGCCATGTACAATGCACAAGGAATGCAAATCCAGCCGGTCGGAGCCCGAATTATTGATGTGCATTCTTTTGAGGAATTTTCAGCCAAACAACAAAGAGTGGTACTTTTTGGAGACGGTGCCAATAAATTTTCCTCCCTTTTCGAAGGAAACGAAACGGTTGTTGTCGTTAACAATTTTTTGAACTCAGCGAGGCATCTTGGTCGCGAATCTTATAGAAGATGGGAAAATAAGCAATTTGAAGATGTTGCCTATTTTGAACCTTTTTATCTGAAAGATTTTATTCCTACTACACCGAAAAGGCTCTTAAAGCCTTAATCTAATTTATAGGCGGCTAACTTACGGCCATCTCTACTCACGAGCGCGTATCGATGTCCATCGTTTTTTAATCGGCCAAAATAGAACGGAGGATATCCTTCTAGCGGAAAACCCTTGATGATTGATCCGTCGTCTTCAAATACGTACAAAAGCTTTGCATTTGTAGCGATACCGATTGTATACGTCTTGTTAGCCGCGGGGAAAAAAAGAGGAGAGCCTGCAATCTCTGTGTTAAAATTATGGCTAAATAAAAGTGTGCTGTCTTTGCTCGAATAGGCGTAGAGTTGTCGATCATCCGTAAAAATAAGCTCCGGAATACTATCTCCCTGTATGTTTCCGGTAACAAAATGGAAGCCGTCTGTCCATTTTCCAAGGTTCGTTTTAGTTAGTCTTTTGTCGAAATAAAAACTTATGAGCGTGCCGCTTGTGTCGGCTGTTACAATGCGCGAATTGGCTGGTTCTTCCCTGTTTGTTTCCACACCGAAGTTATTTCGAAAAACGTTTACATCCTCGTTCTCAAGCAACGAAACTAAACTGCCATTATGATTGAATAAATAAACCTGGCCATTATTTGTCAACGCGATTACATAATTGTAATCCGCTAAAGGTGCAGTTTTCAAGTCAAAAAGAATTGTTCCGTTAACCGTTTTATTCTTCCATTCAGGGAGTTCTTTTCCATTGCTGTCATATCCTAAAATTTGCCTTTCTGCGGGGATAAATACTTTTTCATATTCTTTATTCACTTGAAAAAGCGTCATACCTGCCGTTGCAAGGTGATCAAGGACAATGGGGAAGCCGAACGATGGCGTGCCGTTTGGAGCGAGTCTATACAGGCGCTCAGCTGTGTTGAAAATCAAACTTTTATCGGATAGTTGGTGAATAGATCCAAGGATAGGGCCCGATAATGATGTTCGCCATAGTTCTTTGCCTTCCGTTGAGAAAGCATACAACCGATTACTTTTATCCTGCGTAATGATCACGTTGGTGCTGTCTGTATATTTCCAAATGCTTGGTGGATAAGTAATTTCGCTGCTTAAATCTGACGTCCATTCCGCTTGTAAATTTGCCTTATCAACTGAAGGGTACTTTGCACTTAAATTGCTGTAGAAATTTCCACTATAGCCACTCAGCTGATAAGAAAATGCTTGAAAATCTTTAAAGTTAAAATTTGTGGTATCATTATACACCTTTTCAAAGGGTGATTTTAGGAGCCGCTTGATGTTCAATTTTGCGTTTTCGTTATGAATAAAAAACGTGACATTGGATTTGTTTGCCTGCAATCGACTGAATTCTATAAAAGGAATGGTATTGATTAGGAGTTGCTTTTCTTCAAATTGCTTTCTGAACTGCTGAAGTGTACTGATGGTATTAGCGCAGATTAGGTAATTATTTACAAGCGTGAAATACGGGCGTTGAAAGGGGACCAGCGGGTCACCGAATGAATAATATAATAAGTTTGAATTATCAAACCGACGAATATTTTCAGCGATTGAAGTGCTTAATTTTTCTATTGTTTTTTCGAAAGTAAGTGAGTCTTTTAATTTAATAATTCCCAGTGTTTCCCTGGTATTTAACTCGATGGATGCAAACTCATTACCCCATTGATTGAGTAATGCCGTATCGAGATCGATTTTTTTTGACGACTTAATAAGTGCCAGTTGGTCATTGATCCGTTTCAGTTGATTCCGTTTACTCAGCAGCCCGGTTAATTCTTGATGAAAGCTCTTGTAGTTAGAAAACGCAAAAGCAGTATAGGCTGCTGTGTTAGCAGGGAACATCCGTTTTAATTCGCCCTCTACAGCTGACTGCTTCGCATAGATTGATAGGTAATTACCCTTGGCTGTTGCATGGTCTAAGCTGCTCAATCCGCTAAACATCAAGGCGTCGCTTTTGAAGTTCATATTCAGGGACGACATTCCTTTTAGTCCTTCCAGTAGTTGGATATTGTTGCCTGGCTTTGTTCTGATCAAATTATTAACAAATTTGAACATTTCGCTATGGTTCAAATGAAGGTTGAAAATGGAATTATCATTCTTATGCCCATTTTTTGCCAATTCCTGAAGAAAGTCGTTTGATAAATGCATTGCTTTATCGTCAATAGATCGTTTAATTAAATCGCGATTATGACTAAAAAAGGCTACACCTGATTTAAACGCAACAAAAAAAGTATTGTTAAGCTCATTTATTTTCACTTGATAAAGAGAAACGGTTGAATCTGCTGTAATTGTTCCGATGCCTTCAATGTTTTTCTGTAACATTGCAACGCTGTTTTCTGGACTTAATTTTGTTTTAAAAGGAATGGTCAGTAACCAGTTGATGTGATTTTTTGCCGGATGAAAAGAAAAATAGAGCGTTTGCTTAGCGGTAGGTTCTGAAAAATCGGGGCTTTTTAAAAGCTGTTTATGTAGATAAGCAAGCTCATGTTCCGTTTCTTTTCCAAGAATTGCTTCGAAGATTTTAAAATCGTTAAAGATATTGTAAAAGGACTTGTCGTTTTGAAAGGAAACTAAAAAGGCAGCATCAGCCGGAATATAAGTTAACGCACTGTTTTGCGCGCGACCATTACGTTGTAGACTTGTGAAATATAGTACGGCTGCGGCAACTACTGCAACGAATAATATGCTGGTTATTATTATTAGCTTTCTCATGGGATATAAGCAAAGTTAAAAAATTAACGCCGCACCCAGCGAATATGTAATAGGTTTATTAAATTAGCGGATAAAACTAAACTGATTGGATGAACAAACGTATTATACTTACAGCTGCTTTTTTTGGGATGATTGCGGTTGTGTTGGGGGCATTTGGAGCACATGGCCTTACGGGGAAAATAAGTGACCAAAGCTTGGATAATTGGCATACTGCAGTTAATTACCAGTTTTATCATACCCTGGCGCTTCTTTTTTTAGCCACTTTTTCACGTGCGAAGAATATACTGATTAATCTTTCCTACATTGCATTCACTATTGGTATATTCTTTTTTTCCGGTTCATTGTATTTGTTGTCTACACGTGAACTGACGGGAATCAATGCTGTACATATTCTGGGGCCTATCACACCATTAGGAGGATTCGCTTTTATCTTAGGCTGGGCCAGTTTGTTTTTGGCTACCTTGAAAGGAAGATAGGGGACGCCGTAATTTTTAATAAGCTTATTGTCTTATGTTAGAACTTCAGGTGGAAGGACATCAACAAGAAAGGATCACAAAGTTCGTTGATGTTATACTGCCATTAGCTATTTCGAAAAAATATACTTATCGTGTTCCTTATGAATTGACGTTGTCGGTTGCCGTTGGGAAACGCGTGATTGTGCAATTTGGGAAAAGCAAGATATACGCAGCCGTCGTTTATGCTATATCATCAAAAGCACCTGAAAGATATGAAGCGAAATACATATTAGACGTGCTGGACGATTCAGCTATCATTACATCTGACCAGCTGAAGCTATGGGATTGGGTCAGCGATTATTACATGTGTCACATCGGAGAGGTGATGCAAGCAGCTATGCCTGCCGTTTTTAAATTGGCTTCGGAAACAAAAATAATGGCATCTGCTCAATTGGCTTCCGTTGATAGGACCACCTTAAATGATAAAGAATACCTCATATTGGATGCACTTGATTTGGCCGGGGAACTGAGGGTGAGCGATATCATTAAATTATTAGGACAAAAGACGGTATTCCCTATACTGAAAAGTTTGTTTAGCAAAGACGTTATCGTGATATCGGAAGAGTTGCGTGAACGTTATAAGCCCAAGAAAAAGGCTTTTGTTATACTTCATTCCCTTTTTGATAGCGATGAGGAACGACGCTTGCTGTTAGATAGTTTGGAGCGAGCACCTAAGCAGCAAGACGCGGTATTGGCTTACTTTCAGCTGCGGAGAAGGCAGGATTATATAGCAAAGAGTGAATTGCTGGAGGTGAGTGGCTGTGGGCAATCCGCACTAAAATCACTCGTAGATAAGGGGGTCTTTATTATCGAAGAGCGTGTCTTAAGCCGTTTATATGGAGAAGATGTTTTCGTGGAATCCAGCTTCGATCTGAACGAAGCACAAGCAGAAGCGGTGAAGTCGATACAGCATCAATTTGTAGAAAAGGAAGTTGTTTTGCTTCATGGCGTTACAGCCTCGGGGAAGACGCAAATATACATTCGTCTTATTGAAACCGCACTTGCTAAGGGACACACGATACTTTATCTTTTGCCTGAAATCGCGTTAACTTCACAAATAGTGGAGCGGCTTCGTGTACATTTTGGTAAAGAAGTTGGTGTTTATCATTCACGTTTTAACGATAATGAACGCGCAGAAGTATGGCGAAAAGTTTTAAATGGAGAAATTAAAGTTGTGTTAGGTGCCCGATCGGCAGTCTTTTTACCTTTCCAACGCTTGGGATTGGTCATCGTAGATGAAGAGCACGAGGTTTCCTTTAAGCAGTTTGATCCTGCTCCCCGATATCATGCAAGGGACACCGCCGTCTATTTAGGACACCTTTACCAGGCGAAGGTTTTGCTGGGCTCAGCAACGCCTTCTATTGAAACTTATTATAACGCTAAATCAAACAAGTATGGACTCGTAACGCTTTCACAACGATATGGTGAATCGAAGCTTCCTGCTATCCGCATTGTCAGCTTAAAGGAAGAGGGAAGAGATAAGCGTTTGCAGTCTTATTTCAGTGAAACGCTATTAAATGCCATTAAACAAGCGATACATCAAAAAGAACAGGTAATTCTTTTCCAAAACAGAAGAGGATATACACCGATGCTGTTATGCCGAACTTGCGGATACACACCAAAATGTACAAACTGTGATGTTAGCTTAACTTTTCATAAAAGCACGGGTAAGTTACATTGCCATTACTGCGGTTTTAAAGAAGAATTGATTCAAGTATGTCCCGCCTGCGGATCAACTCACTTGGAAAATAAAGGCTTCGGAACCGAACGGATTGAAGAAGAGTTAGCTATGTTGGTTCCTGAGGCCAAAATTGGCCGTTTAGATTTAGATTCTACACGAGGTAAAGATAGTTTTGAGCGCATCATCAACGATTTTGACCAGCAGGAATTTAATGTATTGGTTGGAACACAAATGGTGGCGAAGGGTTTGGACTTCGGCAGGGTTACAGTTATTGGGATTATCAATGCCGACACCCTGATTAATTACCCTGATTTTAGAGCTTTTGAAAGAAGTTTCTCTTTGCTGTCGCAGGTAAGTGGTCGTGCGGGAAGGAGGAGCACGGTAGGAAATGTTATTATTCAAGCTTATGCGACGCAACATAGGGTGTTAGAACAAGTTGTAAATCACGATTATGAGGGAATGTTTACCACAGAGATTCAAGAACGGAAACATTATGCCTATCCACCATTTTATCGATTGATTAAGATCGACGTCAAACATAAGGATTTAAATGAGGGGCATCACGCAGCCCACCGTTTAGGTGTGTTATTGAAAGAAGCATTCGGTAGTAGGGTTTTGGGGCCCGAAACACCGTTAATTTCACGAATTAGAAATTATTTTATCAATACCCTGCTGGTTAAGATTGAGCGTGACGGAACGAGTATCCAAAAGGTAAAAACAGCCTTACGCCAATTGCTCATCAACTTTGAAAGCGATAAAGCCAATAAAGGTGTTTTTGTGCAATTGGATGTAGATCCGTATTAATATAGATTGCCAAAATTAAATTGCACACTTAGAATGCCGACAGGGCCGAAGTAATATTCCCAACTTTTTTTGGTGGGTCTTTTTTCCGTTGTTTCAGTACCTGCAATTTCAGTCTTTTGAAAACTATAAGCAACGGTTAAATTGCTCTCGGCAGCTATTGTAACCGTTGGAACAATATTAAACTTTAGGCCAATAAAGGGAGATGCCAATACAGCATCTTTTCGATCTATAACGGCATCATTCGTAATATTTATGTCACTGCCATTGACATAGGAACCTTTATACTTCTGATAAGTATAGCCGAGATCCAGCCCAAAATAAGGTTGCAAACGCGTATAGGTTATGTTTTTTTCAAAACCGATTTTTATTGTCGTATTTTTTAAATTGCCGTTGCCACTGCAATTTAGGCAATTGCCATCAAGTGAGATGTCCTTGTCAAAATACGACCCTGCGATACGATAACTTATCTGATTATCATTAAACTTGAAAAATAAACCGTTGAAAGCTGATGAATAAAAATGTTCACGTGTCGTCTGATCCAATATTTTTGGAAATTGCTCAAAGGCAAAAGCCCGTAAGCCAGCTGAATATAAAAACTCAGAGAAACGGGGACCCTGCTTTTGAGGGATATGAATAGGTTTATATGCTAAAGTATCAATACGTGTAACCTGGGCATATAGCGGAAAATTTATACAAAAGAATACTAAAATTAGCAGTGCTTTTCTCATGTTTTTTGCAATTAACTACCTAAAGACCTTAGAAAGATATAAAGATTTTATCGAATGTGCCAAAAAAGTAAAAAATAATATCCAAGTCCTTAATCAATTAGCAAGCGAATAGCTAAACAAACTTCTTTTAATGCTAAAACAAACGTATTTTTGATCCAGTAATGGCTTATAAATTTGTAGACAACTATCGTGAAAAAGGTGCCAGAAAACAGCTGGTTGAGACGTTAAGGAAAAGAGGTATTGCTGATGAAGCTGTACTGAAAGCTGTTGGGAAAGTACCACGTCACTTCTTTTTTGATGAAACCTTTTGGACACAATCGTACAAGGATATTGCTTTTCCGATCGGAGATGGGCAGACGATTTCGCAACCTTATACTGTAGCATACCAAACAGAGCTATTGCATATCAGGCCCGGAGATAAAGTGCTCGAAATCGGAACAGGTTCTGGCTATCAAACTTGTATTTTGCTCGAACTCGGTGCCGAGGTTTT
The DNA here is from genome assembly GCF_036959255.1 of Olivibacter sp. CPCC 100613. Lineage (NCBI taxonomy): Bacteria > Pseudomonadati > Bacteroidota > Sphingobacteriia > Sphingobacteriales > Sphingobacteriaceae > Olivibacter > Olivibacter sp. CPCC 100613. The sequence goes on along the minus strand of NZ_JAWMTI010000011.1, from coordinate 159,181 downwards.
TACGATAGAAAGGCAGCCTAATCTTTATAATAGAACGATTAAAGTGCTTCCATATATGGGTTATCAGCCTCATTTTTTTCTAGGAGATGGTTCAAAAGGGTTACCACAGCACGCACCCTATCAAAAAATTATCGTAACTGCGGGAGCACCCTTTGTGCCCGAGCTTATGTTGAAACAATTAGCTATCGGGGGTATACTGGTTATACCCGTTGGTGATGAGAAGATACAAAAAATGGTGACCGTTATTCGAACCGGCGAACATGACTTCGAGAAGATCGAACTTGATACGTTTCGGTTCGTTCCGTTGGTTGGTGATCAGGCGTGGTAACTGTTCGTTATTAACTATTCATTAGCTGACTAGCTCACAACTTACAACTTATAAGTTCGAGACAGTTCCCGCTTTGTATCTCGTTCTTTGATGCTTTCCCTTTTATCGTAATCTTTTTTTCCTTGAGCAAGGGCGATTTCAACTTTTGCATACCCTCTTTCATTAACAAAAATCTTAAGCGGAATAATCGTAAACCCTTTTTCTTCTCCTTTGACTTTCAGTTTGCTTAACTCTTTTTTAGTCAGCAAAAGCTTTCTGTCGCGCTTGGATTCGTGATTATAGAAGGAGCCATGGGAATATTCGGCGATATGCATGTTTCGAATATACAGACCATCCTGTAAGAACGCACAGAAAGCATCTCCTATATTGGCTTTTGACTGCCTGATCGATTTTATTTCTGTTCCTAACAATTGAATGCCGGCCATATACTTCTCAAGAATATGGTATTCGTAATGCGCTTTTTTATTCCTTATGTTAATGTCGTTAGACATGATTCTTTATCTTAAACTATTTAATAAAAATATTTTCAGCAACCTTCTGTGAGATCGTAGCCGTTTTGCCATCTATTTCGATTTCCATTGATCCGTCAAAATCGAAACGGTTTTTAATAAAAATGGGATCTCCGATCGCAATACCTAATTGTGAAACGTACTGTAAAAATTCAGGACTGTTATCTTTGACTGCGTTTACTTTTTTCTTGCTTCCAAGCATAGCTTCTGCTAATGTTTTTCTCTTCTCGGTGATCAATACGCCTTTGGCTGAAGGAATGGCATCACCGTGAGGATCAAATTGCGGATAACCGAGATACTTGTCCAACCGCTCAATTAGCTTTTCAGATTTGATGTGCTCAAGTTGTTCAGCCACCTCATGCACTTCATCCCAGCTAAACCCTAATTTATCAAATAAAAAGGTCTCCCAAAGGCGGTGTTTTCTTACGACGGCAATTGCGTATGTGCGACCTTGATCAGTTAAGGAAATCTTGCCATATTTTTGGTAATCTACCAGGCCCTTTTCTTTCAATTTTTTTAGCATATCCGTTGCGGTAGCAGGCCGCACGTGGAGTTGAGACGCAATTTGATTCGTACCAGCTTCTTGTTGGTTATTGCTTTCTTCTGCAATATGCAGCAATACTTTCAGATAATTCTCTTCAGTAATCGATAACATAGGGGCAAAGGTAAAGAAAAAGTGGCCAACTATACCTACTGATTATTACCTTTGCTATATGTCGATACATAAAGAAGTTAAAAAAGTTACGGTAAATAACATCTTAGAGATGAAAGCTGCCGGTGAAAAGATTTCGGTATTAACGGCTTATGATTATACCACAGCCAGTATTTTGGATGCTGCTGGTGTGGATATCATCTTGGTAGGTGATTCGGCCGCAAACGTAATGGCTGGTTATGAGACAACATTACCAATTACTTTGGATCAGATGATCTATCACGCCGCCTCTGTTTCTCGCGCAATTAAAAGAGCACTGCTTGTTGTAGACCTACCCTTTGGAAGCTATCAAGGGAATCCCTATGATGCCCTTAGTGCCGCTATACGCGTGATGAAAGAAACGGGAGCTCATGCACTAAAATTGGAAGGTGGTGTTGAAATTAAAGAGGCCGTTAAGCTAATTATTGATGCCGGCATACCTGTGATGGGGCATCTCGGACTTATGCCTCAATCAATTAACACCTATGGAGGCTATGGTTTACGAGCGACTGGTGTCCATGAAGCGCACAAATTAAATACGGATGCACAACTCCTGCACGAATTGGGTTGCTTTGCTGTTGTCTTAGAAAAAATTCCCGCAAAATTGGCAAAAGAAGTAACCGATCACCTGCGTATACCAACAATTGGCATAGGAGCGGGTTCTGCAACCGATGGACAAGTGCTCGTGATTCACGACTTATTAGGATTGAATAAGCATTTTAAACCTAAATTTGTTCGTCAATATTTGCAGCTTGACCAGTTGATCACTTCCGCAGTTCAACAATACATTACGGACGTAAAGTCTGTCGACTTTCCGAATGATAATGAACAATATTAGAAAAGGATAAACTACTGTTTCATTCCTTACAATCGTTAAAGCAATTTGTAATATTATTGTAGAACATCCACTTGTTTTGAACTATTCGCTATTTTTATAGCAATCAAATCACTTTACATGAAAAAAATCTATCTACTTGCTTTGTGCCTGTATTTATTTTTAGATAAATCTTTTGCCCAGCCCGATCCGCCCGCTGATACACTTATTACCACTAAACATAGCACAACCATTAAGGGGAGCAAAATTACCTATAATACAAGTATTGGAATGCAACCCATATGGAATGAAGAGGGGAAAGCGATCGCTACTGTGAATTATACCTATTATGAACGTTCAGACATAAGCGATAAAAAGCAACGGCCATTGGTTATCTCATTTAATGGGGGGCCGGGTTCGGCTTCTTTATGGATGGAAATCGGCTATACCGGACCGCGGATACTGACACTCGATGATGAGGGGTATCCTGTACAACCCTATGGAGAGATGCGCGATAATCCATATTCGATTCTAGATGTGGCGGATATTGTTTACGTTAATCCTGTAAATACGGGCTATTCAAGGATCTTGGATAAAAAGACTGACAAATCATTGTTCTTTGGTGTCAATGCCGATATTAAATATTTGGCTGCTTGGCTCAATACTTTCGTTACGCGGATTAACCGATGGCAGTCACCTAAATATTTGATAGGAGAAAGTTATGGAACTACGCGCGTATCCGGTTTGGCGTTGGAACTTCAAGATGCCCAATGGATGTATTTGAATGGCGTTGTTTTGGTTTCTCCAACCGATCTGGGGTTAAAACGAGAAGGACCTGTGGATATTGCCTTGCGCCTGCCTTATTTTGCAGCAACCGCTTGGTATCATAAAGCACTTGGGAGCGATATGCAACAAAAGGACCTGGACCAGCTTTTGCCCGAAGTAGAAAAATTCACCATGAACGAGTTACTGCCTGCAGTAACTCGAGGTGGTTCGTTGCCCCTGACAGATAAACAGCAGATCGCTTCAAAAATGGCACAATATGCGGGAATTTCCGAAAAGTTAATCCTTCAAAATAACTTCGATATCTCCACGCAATTTTTTTGGAAAGAATTATTGCGAGACCGAGGCCTAACGATTGGACGTCTGGACTCTCGTTATCTTGGTAAGGATAAAAAAGATGCAGGAGAGCGACCTGATTATAATGCAGAGCTCAGCTCGTGGATGCACTCGTTTACTCCCGCAATTAATTATTATGTGCGTAACGAACTGAACTTTAAAACAGACGTAAAATACAATGTTTTTGGTTCTGTATACCCCTGGGATCGTAATAACGATCATACAGGCAATGATTTGCAACAAGCGATGGCGGAAAACCCCTATTTACATGTAATGGTGCAGTCAGGTTATTTTGATGGTGCATGCGATTATTTTAACGCCAAGTATAACTTATGGCAAATGGATCCTGTCGGGAAGTTTCAAGCGAGAATGTCATTCAAGGGCTATCGTACGGGGCATATGATTTACATGCGGCAGGTGGATTTGGAAAAGGCAAATGATGATCTGCGAGAATTTATTGCCAATTCAACGGTAAAAAAAGGCATTCCTGCTAAGTATTAATTCACTACGAAATAACGTTAACGCCTGGGTATTTAGTTATCCAGGCCTTTTTATTACACCGAGGTTTATCGTTCTTTTCAACATACTTACGAAAATTTTTAATTCGATTTCTTTCCTTAAACAAAAGTCGATTCCACTTGTTCAATGATAGGTCAATAGTATATAGTCATATGAAGATCGACATCAATAGTTGATATTGACGTTTATGCAGAATCCGCTTACTATGCAACGCACGCAAATATATGGAAAGAACAGTCTACCCTGGCAGCCCCTATCCTTTGGGAGCAAGCTACGATGGCAAAGGAACGAACTTTGCTTTATTTGCCAGACATGCTGAAGGTGTTGAGCTTTGTCTTTTTGATTCAGATCAATCGGACGCTCGTGAAGAAAGAATTCCCCTGAAAGAACGAACCCATGATATCTGGCATATTTATTTACCGCATTTAAAGCCGGGGCAGAAATACGGCTATCGGGTGTATGGGCCCTATAAACCCGAGGAAGGGTGTCGTTTTAATCCAAATAAACTGCTGATAGATCCTTATGCCAAAGCCATAGCAGGCGTAATAAAATGGCATGAATCGATATTTGGATATCATATTGGAGACGAAATCAACGATTTGAGTTGTAACGAACAAGATAGCGCCCCTTATGTGCCAAAATCTGTTGTTATTGACAACGCATTTGATTGGGGTTCGGATACGAAGCCCAACATAAGGTATCATCAGACCATTATTTATGAAGCACACGTAAAGGGATTTACATTTACACACCCTGACATTCCGGAAAATATTCGGGGCAGCTATGCCGCTATCGGCCACCCAATTACTATTCAATATTTAAAAGACTTAGGTGTAACGGCTATTGAACTCCTACCGATTCATCATTTTGTAAATGATTGGCATTTACAAGATAATGGGTTAAGTAATTATTGGGGTTACAATACGATCGGCTTTTTTGCACCGGATGTGAAATACAGTTCCAGTGGAGTAAACGGGGAGCAGGTGACAGAATTTAAGCAAATGGTAAAGAATTTGCACGCGGCGGGGATTGAAGTGATCTTGGATGTTGTATACAATCATACCGCTGAAGGTAATGAGCTGGGGCCAACGCTGAATTTTCGAGGTATTGATAATCGCTCTTATTATCGTCTTACCGAAGATGGACGTCATTACGTGGATTATACGGGAACAGGCAATACCTTGAATGCCAATCTTCCCAATGTACTTCAACTTATTATGGATAGTCTTCGTTATTGGATTTTGGATATGCGAGTTGATGGTTTCCGATTTGATTTGGCGTCTGCTTTGGCGCGTGAATTTCACGATGTAAATAAGCTGAGTGCATTTTTTGACATCATCCATCAAGATCCGGTCATTTCGCAGGTAAAATTGATTGCGGAACCATGGGATGTTGGTGAAGGAGGTTATCAAGTTGGTAATTTTCCTGCTGGTTGGGTAGAATGGAATGGGAAGTATCGGGATTGCATACGTGATTTTTGGCGTGGTGAGGAAAGTAAGTTAGGTGAGTTCGCTTCTCGATTTACAGGGAGTTCGGACTTATATGGCGATGATTATAGAACACCGATAGCCAGTGTCAATTTTATAACGGCGCATGATGGTTTCACCTTGAATGATTTAGTATCTTATAATGAAAAACATAATGAGGCAAATGGTGAAGACAATAAAGATGGGGAGAGCCATAATCGATCTTGGAATTGCGGCGAAGAGGGGCCAACTGAAAATCAGGATATTCTAACCTTACGTGCGAAACAAAAACGCAATTTTCTTGCTACTTTATTTCTATCGCAAGGCGTTCCCATGTTATTGGGCGGTGACGAGCTGGGACGGACACAAAAAGGAAATAACAACGGTTACTGTCAAGATAATGAGATTTCTTGGTATAATTGGAATGAAGCCGATGAAGAACTGCTGGCATTTACCAAAAAGCTGATCAACTTGAGAAAGAATCATCCTTCCTTTTGTCGGAGAAAATGGTTTATGGGACAAGAAATCAAAGGAGCTGGTGTTGAAGATATCGTTTGGTTTTTACCCGAAGGTAATATAATGCCAGATGAAGCTTGGGACAATGATGCAGCGAAATCGCTTGCCGTCTATTTAGACGGTAGGGGGATACGGTCAGTTGACCTGGAGGGCAATAAAATATATGATGATCACTTTTATGTCATCTTCAATGCCCATTATGAGCCCATCGACTATAAGCTGCCCGATGAACGATACGGTGCTAAATGGACAAAGATATTAAATACAGATGATGCACAAATAGAAGATGGGAATGGTTATCAACCGGGCGATATGATTCAAGTAGCGGGTCGTTCCGTTGTTTTATTTCATGCTCCTCTACAAGATTAAATTTGATGGTTATATAAATGAGCAGATCGTATTTTGGAGCAACTGTTGATAAGGATCGAACGACCATAGGTATATGGGCTCCGAAAAGTAAGCAAGTTCGCATACTTATTGAAGATAAAGAAAAAATTGAACTGAATGATGCCGGTTTTGGTTTTTGGCGCGTTGAAACCGATAAGATAAAAGCTGGTTCGTTCTATAAGGTTATTTTAGACGACGGGCAGGCACTGCCGGACCCCGCCTCTCGTTTTCAGCCGCATGGTGTACATGGACATTCTCAGGTAGTTGACTTAAAGAAATTCGTTTGGTCAGATGAGCAATGGCGTAACCCGGCTTTAGAAAATTACCTTATTTATGAGTTACATGTCGGCACATTTACTCCTCAGGGAACTTTTGATGCGATTAGGGATAAACTGGACCATTTGCTTGAATTGGGAATCAATGCAATAGAAATCATGCCGGTGGCGCAATTCCCCGGCGAAAGAAACTGGGGCTATGACGGGGTATTTCCCTTTGCCGTTCAGGCGAGTTATGGAGGACCTTATGCTTTACAAGAAATGGTTAATGCCTGTCATAAAAAAGGAATAGCGGTTATTCTCGACGTCGTTTATAATCATCTCGGCCCCGAAGGTAATTACGTTGCTTCATACGGTCCTTTTTTTACAGATAAATATCATACCCCGTGGGGGAAAGCCATCAATGTCGACGATGCTTATTGCGATGGTGTACGACAATTTATTCTTGAGAACATGCTGATGTGGTTTCGTGATTTTCATATTGATGCCCTCCGGTTGGATGCAGTGCATGCTATCAAGGATTATGGAGCAAAGCATATTTTAGCTGCTATGCGTGAACAGCTTGAGGAACTCTCCCTGATAAGTGGAAAGTCGTATTATCTAATTGGTGAATGCGATTTAAATGATGTGCGCTATATCACTGCCGCAGATAAAGGCGGTTATGGATTGCATGGTCAATGGATAGACGAATTCCATCATGCGTTGAGAGTCACTGTCGGTGAACCTCGGAATGGTTACTACGCCGATTTTGAACCGCTTGTACACTTGGCAAAGTCTTTTCGTGACGCCTATGTTTATGACGGTAAATATTCTCCACATCGAAAAAAAACATTCGGCAACAAGGCGTCCAATGCCCAGGGAAATCAGTTTGTGGTTTTCTCGCAAAACCACGATCAAGTCGGTAATCGGCTATTAGGTGAACGCAGTAGCACTTTGTATAGCGAGGATTTGCAGAAGCTAATGGTTTGTGCCGTTTTAGCTTCCCCATATATACCCCTGTTATTCATGGGAGAAGAATATGGAGAAAAAAGGCCTTTCCAATATTTTGTGAGCCATACTGACGAGGAGCTTGCTGAAGCGGTAAGAAAAGGTAGGCGGGCAGAGTTTAAGGATTTTCAGAGAGAGGGGGAGGCCCCAGATCCGATGTCTATAGCTACTTTCGAACGATCGAAACTTGATTGGTCGGCCTTGTCGAAGCCGAGGCACCATGAAATTTTTAATTTCTATAAGCGGCTTATTCACTTAAGAAAAAAGTACAGGGCCTGGCATAGTTTAGACCGTACGCATGTCAATGTGGAAGTCTGCAAGGAATCAGGTGTTTTGCTGTTGCATCGATGGACCAACGAAGAATCGCTTTTTTTCTATTTTAATTTTAGTGACAAGATTCAAGAAAGAAAGGATCGTTTTCTGCAATATCCTATCACGAAGATTTTTGATACTTCTGACCCTGGCTTTTTTAATAATGACTTAGCATTGCCAGGTGCATCTATTTTACGGTTAGCACCTAAGAGTGCATCAATTTACCAACAAATAGGCAAATGATATGGGTAATGTTTTCAATCCAATAGCTAGTTATCGTGTCCAGTTCCATAAAAACTTCACATTCAAAGATGCCTTGAAACTGGTCCCCTATTGGCAGTCCTTAGGTATTAAAAGTCTTTACGCGTCACCTATTTTCGAAGCCGTTTCAGGAAGTACCCATGGCTACGATGTTATAAATCCAAATCATGTAAATCCAGAGATAGGAACGCTGGAGGAATTGCGAGTGCTTACTGCAAAATGTAAAGCATGTGGACTTGCATGGATACAGGATATTGTTCCTAATCATATGGCTTTTCACCCTACCAATACCTGGTTGATGGATGTCATGGAAAAGGGAGCCTATTCGTCTTTTGCGCGTGTGTTTGATACCAGTATCGATGCGGACTTTTTTCATGGAGCTGTTATGGTTCCATTCTTAGGCTCGACGCTCGAAAAAGCGATTAATCAAAAAGACATTAAATTGATCAGTCGGGGAAACAAATTATGCCTCGCTTATTATGACCAGCTTTATCCTGTCAATTTGAATATCTACAGCGCAATATTGGATCGTTTACTCCTCGATGTTGAAGATGAGGGGAAACAGGTGAAAATTGCGTTGGGTGAAGTGCTGCAATCACAGCAAGGGCGGGCGTCTGCTTTTGAAACATCTTGGCAAGGCTTTTTGAACGAATGGAAGAATTATACGCAAGTGAAAGAGGTGCAAAACCGCTTAAGGCATCAGCTAAGGCTAATAAATAACGACCATCTAGCACTTCTCCATCTTTGTGAACAGCAATATTATCGCCTTTGCAGCTGGAGAGAAACAGACAAAAATATCAATTATCGCCGTTTTTTTACAGTTAATGGCTTAGTTTGCACACAGGTACAAAAAGATGACGTATTCCTGTTAGCGCATCAATTTGTAAAGCAGATGGTTGACGAGGATTGCTTTCAGGGGTTACGTATAGACCATATTGATGGACTTTTTGATCCGGAAAAATACCTGTACGATTTAAGGTGCCTTGTTGGCCCGCAAGTGTATATTGTTGTTGAAAAGATTCTTGAACAGCATGAGAAACTGCCATTGGCCTGGCCTATACAGGGAACTTCGGGTTATGATTATCTGGCGCTTTCAAATAAGCTCTTTACCGCTAAAGAAAAAGAGTGCTTTTTTGATAAATTTTACGAACAACTGGTTGGCCGAACGGATGATATTTATCAACAAATCGTAGAAAAAAAGTCTTATATCTTGCAAAAGCATATGCAAGGTGAGACAACCAATCTTTTTAAATTTTTTCAACAGTCTAACTTTTTATCTAAAAAAGCATCCAGAGCGTTCGATGCGGTAATGTTAAAGGAAGCGATCTCATCTGTCTTAATTTTTTGTCCGGTTTATCGTTTTTATGGTAACAGTTTCCCCTTAAAGTTCAGTGAAAGAAAGCAGTTAAAGGCCATATTTCAGTCCATCCGACATTACAAGCCGAATCTCATTGCTGCGGTTGACGTTTTAGAAGAACTCCTGTTGACAACACCAAAAAAAAGCAGTCAAGGCTTTCACGATCGATTATTGTATTTCTATCAACGACTCATGCAATTTTCAGGTCCGTTAATGGCGAAAGGAGTGGAGGATACGCTGATGTATACTTTTAACCGCTTTATTGGGCATAATGAAGTGGGAAGCTCATTGTCGACTTTCGGACTTTCAAAGAAAGACTTCCATAGGGCGATGGAAGAACGACAACGGAACTGGCCATTGGCGATGAATGGAACGGCTACACATGATACGAAAAGGGGGGAGGATGCGCGCGCGCGATTACAAGCATTAAGCTGTTTATCCGAAAAATGGCAACGTACTGTGTCGAAGTTGGAACGTGAATTAAAATTGAATCCGCAAGTCATTCCGGAAATGAATGATCGTTATTTTATTTATCAAACGCTGTTAGCTAGTTACCCTTCCACTGAGGACGATGATCAAGATTATGCCGTCAGATTGTCTGCCTATCTGGAAAAGGCACTAAGAGAAGCAAAAATAAATAGTGATTGGGTGGAACCGAACCATGCATATGAAAAGAAATGCATTGATTTTGCGCTTTCTCTATTAGAAAAGAAGGGTGATTTATGGCCACTGTGGACCCCGCTCTTGGAAGAAGTCAATAAACAGGGAGTGCTCAATTCGCTTGGACAGGTATTGTTAAAGATAACGGTGCCCGGTGTGCCGGATTTTTATCAGGGTACGGAGTATCAAGATTTAAGTTTTGTAGATCCGGATAATAGACGTAGGATAAACTATAGATTGCGTAAACAATCTGTACAGTCCATTAAAAAAGGGAACATTGATTTACTTCATTATTGGCAGGAATTCTCTGGCAGCCATGTTAAACTGGCCTTAACCGTAAAGTTGTTGCATTATCGATCACAAAATGCAATATTGTTTGAGAAGGGACTTTATATACCGCTAAAAGTTAAGGGACGATATCGTAAACATATCTTAGCTTTTTGCCGCCGATTTGACAGCCAATGGTGTGTAACCATTGTTCCATTATATTTGGCGCAGCTGTGTGCAGATCAGCAGTGTACTTTTGAAAATATTAATTGGAAAGATACAAGAATCGATTGGCCGGAGGATATTCCCATCAATTTTGTTGACGTACTTGCTAATAGGAGTGCGAAGGTCGAGGGGACACTATTGATGGCTGATCTGTTTAAAAAGCGCTTACCATTGGTGGTTTTGCACATAAAGCAGGAAGAAAAAAAGCGAGCAGCCGGTATTTTATTGCCGATTGCTTCACTTCCTTCAGCCTTTGGTATAGGTGATTTGGGGCCTCACGCGCAACACTTTGCTTCGCAGCTTTCCAAGGCGGGCCAAAGCTATTGGCAATTGCTTCCACTCAATCCTACAGGAGCAAATGAGTATTATTCTCCCTATAGTGCCTATTCTGTCTTTGCCGGTAACCCGATCTTAATCAGTCCGGAGGTATTAGCTCGAAAAGGTTTGTTGAGCGCTGCGGATTTGACGAATGCGCGCAGGCCAATACATACTCGAATCGCGTATGATGAAGCCATTGCTAGTAAAAGACAGTTGCTCCAGGATGCATTCTTACGATTTATGGCAGCAAAAAACAATAGTCGTAAGGGAGAATTCGTTCATTTCATGCAGAAAGAAAAGAGCTGGTTAGATGATTTTGCCATGTACCTGTTAATAAAAAAACAACAGGAGGGAAAAGCTTGGTATAAATGGCCTCGTAAGTTGAAATTGCGGGATAAGCAGACGCTTAACAACATGGCAAAGAAGTACACAGCGGAGCTTTTGGAATTGAAATGGCAGCAATATGAGTTCTTTGACGAATGGAAGGACTTGAAAGCGTCGTGCGAAGCCTTATCAATTCAGCTATTGGGTGATCTCCCCATCTATGTTAACTACGATTCTGTTGATGTTTGGACTAATCGACATTTGTTTAGTGTGAATGAGGATGGGGAATTGCTTGGTGTAGCAGGCGTGCCTCCAGATTATTTTAATGCGGAGGGGCAGTTATGGGGCATGCCAACTTTCAATTGGGAGGCCCACGCGAAAGAAAAGTATACCTGGTGGTTAGCCAGATTAAGGAAGAACCTTGAGTGGTATCATTTGATCCGTTTGGATCATTTCAGGGCCTTTTACGATTATTGGGAAGTCTCGGCAAGTGAGAAGAATGCTGTACAGGGGACGTGGAGAATCGGGCCGCGAGATAAACTGTTCAACCTCGTTAAGGAAAAGTTGGGAACCACCGCGCTGATAGCCGAAGATTTGGGTGATATAAGTCCGGGGGTGTACGAGTTGCGGGACCGATTCGATTTACCGGGAATGAAGGTGTTGCAGTTCGCTTTTGGAGACGATACTCCACACTCGCTTCACATTCCTCATCAATACCCGATAAATAGCGTTGTTTATACGGGCACACATGATAATAATACAGTTGTTGGTTGGTATAAGGAGGAGCTTGACCGAACAGGAAAAGGTCGTTTAGCCTATTATCAAGGCCACAAAGTGAGTGACGCAAATATAAGTAGGGAGATGATCAGGCTAGCATATGCTTCTGTTGCTAAATTAGCCATAATCCCGATGCAAGACGTGCTTAGCCTAGGAAAAGAAGCCAGAATGAATACACCGGCAACAACGGGAATAAACTGGAAATGGCGACTTCTAGATAATCAGTTTGACCAAAAACACATAAAATGGCTCCGCAAACTTGCAAATACCTATGCACGATAAGCGTGGAAGATGTTTTTGGTCAGGATGAAAATTAAATGATTGATAATAAGAGCGCTATTCTTTCGGCTTGGAAATAATTTAATTTTTTTTTTGAAATATAAATCTTAGCTGTATTTTTGCAGTCCCGAAACGGAGAAAGCAACGATGGCCCGTTCGTCTAGGGGTTAGGACGCAAGATTTTCATTCTTGAAACAGGGGTTCGATTCCCCTACGGGCTACTAAGAGAAGAATTCATTTATCTTGAATTCTTCTCTTTTTGTTTCATCGTAAAATAAAACCTAAATTTTCTTATATCTAACCCAGTTTTTTTCTTAGCCATTTACGAACCGGTTCATCATACCATTTTAGGGCCACATAAGCCAAAATGATAGAACCGCATAAAATAAGCAAGGCGTATGGCCAAGCCTGTAGAATAGTTACACCCTTATTGTTGCTGATCCAAGCGACATAAAAGTAAACGAAAGGATAATGTACCAGATAAAGTGGGTAGGAGATGTCACCTAGAAACTTACAGATCTTGCTTTCCGTTTTCGTAGCTATAATGCCGCTGGCACCCAGATATACAATGAGAGGAAAAACAACGATTATACATATGGATTCATAGATCCCGTTGAGCCAACTATGTTCTACACCACCAATGCGTGGCATATACAGTACAGCAGCTATCAAAATACTGCACCAGGTAAAGGCATTTCTGATACGGGTTGGTCTGGCCACACGTGAAAGTAACAGACCAGCAAAAAAAGGATACATCGTTCGGGTGATCCCGACACGCATCTGCTCAACATTTAAGGTCCAACCACCACTTACATCGCCTTTGGTAATAGCCAATTGGGCAAGTACTGCTGCCGCTATAAACACGAGAACCGTTAATGCCCTGTTCGAGAATTTTCTTATTATAGTTGCATAGAGAATGTTGGCGATATATTCAAAGAGCAGCGACCAGCCGACACTATTGAGCGGGTGCATTTCCTCCCAACCCCGTATATCAAGCGACAAGGGTACCGGCAATATCGTGTATCCGATCAGCATAACCAGGAGTAGTTTCCAGAAGGGGACCGTATGGATGAGCGGCCAGATTGCTGAATCGGTAAAATAAAAACCGATAGCTCCGAGTGTCATTCCCAAGATCACCATCGGTTGAAGTCGTTCGATCCGACGTTTACAGAAGCTTCCAAGTGTCATTTTATGCCAACGATCGTCATAAGCATAGCCAATAACAAAACCAGATAACAGAAAGAAGAAGTCCACGGCGAGATAACCGTGGTTTACCAGGTTGTCCAAATTTCCGGTTGATAGAGGTTCGCTCAAGTGGAAGGTAACGACAATTATCGCTGCAATACCACGTAGGCCGTCTAATATTGGGTAATGGGGTTTGGTGGAAAAATTTGTATTAGTCATTGATCTTGATTGTCGAATTTACGGAGTAGATAATTAAAAGAGGGATTTTGGTAAATGCTTCGGTATGGATGTCCCTTTGGTTTGAAGCGAATGGATATTCAGGGCTGTTCTGTGCATATACTTTCCATATACCAATAATTTGTTTCTCTTATTCCCAATCATTTTAAGTCATTTAAACCAGCGATAAAATTAGATAAAAAGGGATATCTGATTTTTCTGTATCTTATCAAAGTTCGGACATATCGTCTCATTTTTGAACGCAATTGATATACGATGACTGCCGTCAAAAACAGTAATCATGGCTGATTAGCGACTAGCAGGCTTATAGCTTTGGCCCCGTCAAACAATGCATACTTGGTAGGGATATTTATGCGGAGCCGATTATCAGGGTAATGAAACTGATATCGATTGAATAGGGCCATTGGAAGTTGAATTTAATTTATATTTTTACGATTGTATAGATAAACACATATGGCATCAGGTTTTTTTGCGATTTTAGACGATATAGCTTCGTTGATGGATGATGTTGCGGTGACGAGTAAAATAGCAACCCAGAAAACGGCCGGTATATTAGGCGACGATTTAGCTGTCAACGCAGAAAAAGCGACCGGTTTTTTATCAACACGAGAACTACCGGTGTTGTGGGCAATTACTAAAGGCTCTTTAATCAATAAGCTCATTATTGTGCCGATAGCTTTAACCTTGAATGTGTTTTTTCCAATAGCAATCAAAGTCTTCTTGGTGTTGGGAGGGATTTATTTAGCGTTTGAAGGTGCAGAAAAGATCGTAGAATATTTCTTTCATCGAAAAAAGCCCGGGCAAGAGGTAATTGAAGAACGTGAAGAAAAGAACGGTGATGTCGAAAAAACGAAGATTAAATCTGCCATCGCGACGGATTTTATTCTATCTATAGAAATAGTAATCATTGCATTAGGAGCTGTTTTAGACAGAAGTTTAACGATTCAAATTATAACGGTTTCCGTTGTATCTCTTTTTGCTACAATCGGTGTTTACGGTATTGTTGCGCTTATCGTCAGAATGGATGATGCAGGATATCGATTAATTCAACATGCCAAAGATAGAGGCTTGTTGTCAAAAGTGGGGCATATATTAGTCAAAGCGCTGCCTTTGGTGATCAAGTTTTTAAGTGTGGTTGGTACTATCGCCTTAATCTTAGTTTCGGGCGGTATCTTTGTTCATAATATTGAATTTTTACATCATTTTTTACCACAACTTCCATCCGTTGCGAAAGAATTTGCTATTGGCCTTGCAGTTGGGTTAATCGCGGTCGGATTATTTGCGATTGGTAAGAAGATGTTTTCGCCATCAGGTACAGCCGCCAATCATTGAGGTTAATAGGGACGTCAGTGCATATATATTATTCTAAATAAGCTACTCCTGTTTGTTATAGACAAACAGCACTGATATATTTGCAGTCATTATACCATCAACATATAGCAAACGGTCGAATGAAAGATGATATTTTAATACAGATAGGTAATCAAATTAAGGAGCGACGTAAGAATAAGGGGATTACAGTTCAGGAATTAGCCGACAGGGCCTCTGTAAGTAAAGGACTTATATCGCAAATAGAAAATAATCGTGTCATTCCTTCCCTGATGGTATTGATCGAAATCATTAAGTCCTTAGATGTTGATTTAAATATTTTCTTTAAAGATATTGGGGTTAACAAGAACAATAAAACAATCTTAATAAAGAAAAAGGACGAATACAGTCATTTCGAAAAGGAAGAAGCAATAGGATTTCACTATCACCGTATTTTTACCAGAAATATAAAAAACTCTACTGTTGACATTGTATTACTTGAGTTGGAGCCCAATGCTTCAAGACCAATGGTAGAAACTTTGGCTTTCGAATATAAGTATATACTATCCGGTGAGATTGAATATAAATTTGAACAAGAAAGTGTGCTGCTGAGCGCAGGAGATTCACTATTATTCGACGGTAGAATTTCGCATACACCCAAAAACATAGGCTCTTATAAAGCAGTTATGCTTGTTGTTTACTTTTTCGAAGAAGATATGGCTTAGCGCCTTTCCATTGGATTAGTAAAAGAGCTGGGTGTTTCTATGTGTTTATTTGCATGATTTCTACATATGCATTTAGGAAAGTAGAACAGATTCCTTATTGTATTTATTTCGGTATTCAATCGGAGATAAACCGGTTATTTTTTTAAAAGTAGAGCGGAAAGCTTTCGTGTCCGAATAGCCAATCTCGTACATCAATTCGCTTACCGTTTTTCTGCTTGTTTCCAACTCCTTTTTTGCAGCTTCCATTTTAACGCGTTGTATATACTCAGTTACTGTGTTGCTAGTCGCCTTTTTAAATCGTCTTTCCAAACTTCTACGCCCCAATGCAAGCATATCTGCAAGCTGATCTACGGTTATTTTTTCCTGAAAATTTTTTTCAATAAATTCCTGAGCTTTTATGATCAGGTCATCCTCATGTTCCTTTTGTCCTTTAAACATAATAAACGGAGATTGGCTGTGCCGATCGATATCAATCATGAACATTTTGGCGATCAGTACAGCAATTTCTCTTCCCGCATGTTTCTCTACTAAGTATAAAAGTAGGTTGGTATAAGAGTAAGCGCCACCACTTGTATAAATTCCCCTATCTTCCGTCATGATTTTATCGTCAACAAGCTTCGCATTCGGATATAGCTGTCTAAATTGATTAGCAAATCGCCAGTGGGTTGCACATTGCTTACCGTCCAATAAGCCTGCTGCTGCCAAAAAGAAAGCGCCAACACAAAAGCTGGCCAATTCAGCTCCTTGCATATATTGCTTAACCACCCAGGGAATGAATGCTGCGTTAAGTCTTAATGCGTTTTCCAGGTCTCCCAACATTGCCGGCACAATAATCAAATTCGTTTTGCTTACCTCTTCTATGAGGAGGTCCGGTTTAATTGTATATACACCATTACGTTGACTGGTATTGGGATTAATACCGACCAATTTAATATCAAATAGTGGCGGTTTATCCATTCTTGCAAAACAGTCGTTAACTTCTGAGAAAATTTGATGTGCACCTTCAATATTCGTGATGCTCGTGTGTCCTTCGGGTATAAGGATCGATATGTGTTTCATGATTAAGATTGTTTTTTCTAATTGGCTTTGCTTAATAACGCAAATATAGGCGGTAATATTGTCGCAATCAACCTCTTTATGTTATTTCGTGCAATGGGATTTTGTGGCCGGTTTCACCCCCAATTTTGTCGTTTTTTCCCTATCTCATTTAATGAATTCTATATAACTTTACTTTATTAAAGCATGATCTTAGAAATTTATATGGACTAAATGAAGTCGACCATACAAAGAGGAGGGAGTGATTGATACTAACCGATTAAAAATCATAAAACACTGATAAAATCTACATGAGATAACGCTCAGCGGAAAGGAAAAAAAGTTTCTTCCTACCTGTGGTAGGTAGGGGGTTTTCAATACCAAAAAAATAACCGAATGAAAAAACCAATTATTTTACTCGCCTTTTTATTGTTTATACTAGAGGCGGCAAAGGCGACAGACTCCGGCAAGGATTCGTTGCTCACTGTTTTTAAACAAACAGAGACACGTTTATTTAAGGATGTTAAAGGACTAAGCCAACAGCAGGTGAATTTTAGCGTGGATACCGCGCATTGGTCTATAGGACAATGCCTTGAGCACATTACCAAAACAGAGCATATGTTATTGGGTATGGTACAGGATTTGATGAAACAGCCTGCTAATCCTGAAAAGCGATCGGAATTAAAGGGAGCCGATGGCGACGTGATCGGTATGATGCAGAATAGGACACAAAAATTTAAGGCACCTGAGCCTCTACTGCCCGGCAAGCAATCCTATCAATTAGCAAGTGTGTTAGATGATTTTAAGAAGCAACGTGCAATTACACTGGATTTTATTAAAAATACACCATTAGATGAGTTGCGGAATCACCTGACACTTACACCCGCTAAGGAATATGCAGACGCATATCGTATGCTTCTATACATTGCAGGACATAGCTTAAGACACACCGAACAGATAGAAGAGGTGAAAGCGGCAAGCACCTTTCCCAAAAAGTAATTTATTAAGGGAGGTAGGTATCGATAATTAAAAATGCGAAGTCGACCTCCCTTTGTATTTTATATTGTATAATAGTCTTCCCAACCTTTTCTAGGAGGAGGCCCCATAAGCAATTCGTTTGCTGTTTTATTGTTGGTTATCATTTTTTTATCGCGATCAAACCGTAATTTCGTGTTTAACTGTTGGGCTAATACACCTAAACACAGCACCTGGCTTAAGGGTCCGGCAATATGGAATGGAGAACGTGTTTGCTCTTCGCCTTTACATGCCAATAGGAAGTTCTTGAAATGGTTGGAAGGACTTACAGGGACTTCAGGTAATTTTGAAGCCATTTCTTTTGCTTTTTCTTCCGGAATAATGGATAAAGTACTTCCGTGCGAACCACCCTTAAAAGTCAGGTCCTTGCTGTATATGATTTTACCGGGGTTAAGTTGTGTCGATTCTATTTTTCCCGTGCTCGGAGGAGGAATGTTTGGATCCAAGCCTGAAACACCGTAGCCCTCAGGAATCGGAGGAAGATTGTTTACACCATCATACCAAGTAATTTCCAGCGGAGGCATTTTTTTTCGCTTTGGAAATTTGAAGGAAAGTGTTGAAGCCTGTGGGAAAAAGAAATCATTATGCCCCTCCAATTTAACAGCACTTACTTCCTCCGGTAAACCCAAATCTAAAAATTGATGCGCCGTATCTAGAATGTGCGCCCCCCAGTCGCCCAATGCCCCCAGGCCAAAATCGTACCAGCAACGCCATTGCCCATTCACATAATCGTGGTTGTAGTTGTGAAAAGGTCGGGTCGTTAACCATTTGTCCCAATCGAGCGTTTCGGGGATCGGCTCCGCGGCAGGAAGCGTGGTAATGCCCGTGTCCCAACCGTGCCAACGACGCGGAGAATTCATGTGCGCGGTAATGGCCGTTACATCTTTTATAATACCTGCTTCAACCCAGGCCTTAAATTGGAAATAATTTGCTTCCGAATGACCCTGATTACCCATCTGTGTTACCACTTTTGGATATTTATCTGCCGCCTTCATCAGCAGTTCACACTCATTGAACGTTCTTGCCATAGGCTTTTCAACATAGACATGAATGCCTCTTCCCATCGCTTCTACGCAAATTGGGAAATGCGAAAAATCAGGCACCCCGACAGAAACGGCCTCGATCTGACTTCCCATTTTGTCGAACATTTCACGAAAATCCTTAAATCTTGGCACATCTGGAAATTGTTGTAATGTTTTTAAGGTATGAGGAGCTCCCATATCTACATCGCATAAAGCAACTATATTTGCTAATCCAGTGCTATAAAGTGCCTGTATAATTTCTCCGCCCCTATTTCCTATGCCGCAACAGGCTAAATTTACTCTTTCACCTGCTTTAGCAAGCGTTGTTGAAGGAAACGTGCTCGCATGTAAGATATTAGGAGCAACGGCGGCAGCCGCAGATAACATCATTGCTTTTCTGAGAAATAATCTTCTTGAAACGTCCTTTGAATTCATTTTTTTAATCGGTTAGACCTCCTTATTGCATGCAATCGTATGCATAAAAAGGTTTGGTACTATTATGTTGTTTTAGTTTTATTAGTAAGCTGATAGTTACCAGCCATTGAATTAGCGGCATGGCCAATTCGAATCGAAAGATAAGCTTTTGTATGACAAATGTAAAAGGCCGAAATGTAACCTTTATGTTATGATCGTGTTGCGAATGGATCAGAATAGATAAACCCTTCGCGTACTAATAGCTTATTTTAGAACTTCAAAACCATCTTTAACCATAGCCCAGAACTCGTCAAGTGCTATGATTCTTGGCTTAAAAAAGGAAATCAAGATCGGCCAGTCCGTCTGTTTAAAAACACTGACCGAATCAATTTGACGGGAGATTCTGCTGATCACTTTACCGTGTTCATTTTTAATATGCAGCTGCCAGAGCCAAACTTCACCCAGGCAGTTTTCCAATATTTTTTTGTACTCACTAAACTGTTCGAAGAACAATGCCTGTATTCCCGTGTCCGGATGGCTGATTTCAATAGCGATAGAGGCCTCCTTTTTGTCGGCATCCATTCTGAAAGATAGGTGTTTGAATCCCGTTTTGTAATTGATCCAATTGATCTTGAGTCCATCAGATGAAGGTACCGCGCTCATGTATTGACCGAAGGTTGTCCAAAAGGTTTGTTTTAATTTAGAAGCTTCTTCTTTAGAATACAAAATATAAAAAATTATGACTTTAATTATTACGCGTAAAAATACGTTTTCTCTTGCTTAATGGAAATGATTTATAGCCTTAAGGTTTAGTCGCCTTTATTGTGACAGCAAGACTTGCAATGTATCTGATGAAATCCGTATCTTCCGAAGCATTTCGGGTAAATGTACTGCGATTGATCAATCGAGATAAAAAACTAAACAATTATGCGAATAGGCCAGATGAACCGCAGGCAATTTATTTCCCTTCTTTTTTTGGGTACATCGCTATTGATTGCGGTGGTGCAATGTACTGAGCAACCCGCTGGAGATGTTCGCGGAAAGCAATATGCTGCGCGCGAAAGCTGTATACAATGTCATCGAGGTATCGCCCAAAATTACCTTCATAATGCTCATTTTAATACAAGTAAGGAACTTGGCACTGCAGATGCTACCGATAGCCTCGGATTGGAAGAGGGAACTTTTGTTTTTAATGAAAAGACCAAAGTAGGCATTGAAAGACGTTCCGGGGGGTTATATCAAGCAGCTTACGTGAACGGGCAAAATCTGAAAGAAGAGCGGACTGATATGGTATTCGGCGCAGGTAAAAGTGCCTATACCTTTGCCTATTGGTACGGTAATAAATTGATGCAAATGCCATTGAATTATCTTGTGCCGGAACACGAATGGGTTAATAGCCCGGGATTCCCCAGTGAGCAGATTTATTTCGGCCGAGCTATTATCACACGATGTTTGGAATGCCACAGCTCTTTTGTACAATCTAAGCTAATTTCTTCCGCTAATTTCCAACAAGAAGAAGAATTCGTTAAAAATTCATTAATTACAGGGATAGATTGTCAGCGTTGTCACGGACCCGCGGCCGAACACGTTCAATTCCATCAGGCCCATCCTGAGGAAAAAGAAGCTAAATACATGGTTAGTTATCAAAAGTTGTCGCGCGCTCAGAAAGTTGATATGTGCGGTGTTTGTCATTCCGGCATTAACTTAAAAATGTTGAATTCTACCTTTTTCTTTAAACCTGGCGATACGATTAACAATTTACCGGAGTATACGAGTTACACCGGTGAAGATCCGGATGTTCATGGCAAACAAAAGCAATTACTAATGGCGAGCAAGTGTTATAAACTTAGCAAGTTAGATTGTGCCAGCTGTCATCAAACACACGGAGATGCAATCCCTGATCTTGCGGTGTATTCGCAAACCTGTATCCAATGTCATCAGACAGTTAAGCATCCATCACTGGATGAAAAAGCGCTACATCTTGCCAAAAACAACTGTATTGATTGTCATATGCCCATCAAAACTTCCAAAGACATCGGCTTTCAAAGAAGTGCAAGCAAGGAGAAATTTCCGTATAAACAACGAACCCATCGAATCGCTATTTATTGATCTATATGTATGTCGGTTCCAGTTATCGACTAATTTAGGGGGGAATGAATGAACTTATTTGGTTGGCCCAGCGCGAAGCCATGCAGAGAGAAATGTAGTTTTAGTGTCATCGTTTAGTTTTTTTTTATTTGAAATTAAAATAATAATTACAATGCTCAGTTATAGAAAATAATAGTATATTGCGTTCACGATAAGATACTTACATAAAAGAGCGAATTTCATGAATAGATTATTAGCCGTAACGCTGTTTTTTTTATCAATGGTGTTAAATTTTCATACGGGTTTAGGTCAAGAAAAGAAAAAAACGAAAAACGTTTCGACGAAAAGAACAAAGATAGCAGATGATGATACAAGACTTATACAATCTCTAATCGATAAAGCACATGCAGGTGATACCATAAAGCTTGCCAAGCGAACTTATAATGTACGGTCTATACAGTTGAAAGATGGTGTTAGCATTTCTACGTTCGGCACCTTTAAACAAATCAGTCCGGATAGTGCCGAAAATTTTACCATGGGAAAGCAATATTCGGCATATCCGCTGTTTCATGGGGATAAGGTGAGAGGATTATCGCTTCGTTTTAATGCCATTACCTATGGTGAAGCCGTGCATTTAGATAATGCAGAAAATGTGACCATTCGAGATGTCAGTGCATTTGGTGACTCAACAAAACTTTATTCGTTCTCGGGTATTTATTTGTTCCGCAGCAAAAATATCAAGATAGAGAATGTGGAGCTTGCTTATTACGGAATGGCGAGAAAAAGCCCTAACTATTATCAAAGAGGCACCGGTATCCGGCTTCAAACGTGTAACAATGTAACGATCAATGAAAATCGAATTCACCATAACGGTGAAAATGGTATATTTTTACACAGCTGTGCAGATATTACGCTTCATCGTAATAAAATAAGTCATAATGGCATGAGTGGCATTCAGGTGGCTTTTGGAAGTGTGGGCCTGGAGAATAGGTATCGAATTACGGACAATTTGATTTTTGCAAATGCAGCAGATGCAATTGATATAAATAATCCCGATATATCAAGACAGATAAATTTGGCCGCTGTAATAGAGGGGAACACGAGCTATGATAATGGGTGGGTAAAAGGTGAAAAAACGCGCGATGGTTCCGGTATTGCAACTTTAGTTGGTCTTAAGGACGTCATGGTTAGAAATAATAAGTCGAATCGGAGTAATAGACCAGCTGTTTATTTAAGAGATTGCGATGCTGTTCAAGTGATTAACAATAACGCAGATAATTTTGCAGAAATCGTAGGAAGCCAAGGACAAATCCATTTATATAAGAATACTTTCGCCGGTTTGCGCTTGCTGTCAGACTTGAAGGCGAAAAAACTAATGCTCGATTCAAACAATATTCGCTATTTAGCGATTCCAAATGGAATTATGGTGGATAGTTTAGTGTTTCTGGCGAATGATTTAAAGGGTAACATCAACGTTAACATGAATGGTCAACTTATCTTCAAAGATAATGTTTTATCAAGCAGCTCGCCCAGAGGAGGCATTACATTGTGGAAAGTGAATGGAGCCGTTTTATCAGGAAATGAGATATCTACCAATAAAAGTGACGCGTTATACGTGCATAACGAGGCAATGAATGTGGTTATCGAAGCCAATAAAATACGGTCATCTGCAGTGTGTATTAAAGATGCCGGTTCGCAACAATTAAAAATTATTAAAAACACACTGGCTTCTGATACCTCCAATCGTTCTGCATTAACGCTGATCTCTACGAATCCCAGGGATTTAACCCTGAGTAATAATACCTATTACTTAGGAGAGAAAGAGGCTGAGCGAGCCGTGGGCTTTGAAGGCGAGGGAACAGTTTTTATCGATGGAGAAACACATAAATTATTCACCCCAGACGGTAATGATTAAGTTTCTTGGCGTCGCCCGATCTCGATGTTCGCATAAATAAATCCCTTGCCAAGTACCTAAAGCTAATTGTCCTTGGTGAATGGGAATTAAAACGGAACTGCCTAATATTGATGCCTTCAAATGTGCCGGCATATCGTCCGGTCCTTCGTAATCATGTAGATAATCCGGATCATTTTCGGGTACAGCTTTATTGAAAAAAGTTTCAAAGTCCTCTCTAACAGTTGGATCAGCATTTTCATTGATTGTGAGGGATGCAGAGCTGTGTTGTATAAAGAGTTGGCACATACCCGATCGGAGCTCACTAATAGTTGGAATAGCCGCTAAGATTAATGGGGTAATGAGATGAAAACCACGTTTTTTACGAGGGATTTGTATCTGTTGCTGGAATATTTTCATCTGTATGCGAAAAAATTGTACCTAATAATCGCTGATCAAGACCAGCCTTGTTTCTCTTTAAGCATTGTTATATGAGCTAAATGGTGATTACAATGCCACGCGTAAAGGCCAATGTTTTCATCGAGCGTGAATGTTCTGCCATTTTGGGGATGTACAAAAGTTCGCTTTAAGTCTTTTGGCTGCAGAGACTTCAATAATACAACCCATCGTATATGCAGGCCTTTTAATAAAAACAGAGAAGGCTCGATCGGCAGCTCTTTTGCATCAGCTAATTCTGCCCAGCGATCTTCATAATAAGGCTTAATAACAGGAGAATCTTCAGTTAAACTTAACTTAAAACGAGCGAAACTATTCATATGACTATCAGCGCAATGATGAATCACTTGCCTTATTGTCCAGCCTCCGGGGCGATACGGCGTATCTAATTGTTTCGCTGTTAACTGACTTGCTGTTGCAGCAAGGCGTTCAGGAAAAGTTTCTATTACATGGATGTAAGCATCTATTTGTTGCTTGGTAATAATTTCAGGTCGCTGGAAAGTACCGATCGGAAATTTTAATTGATCTTCCATCTTCTGTTATATGTTCATACGTAACAAACTTAGCTAAATGCTAGCCTTTTGCGAAATCTAATGCTAAAAAAGTGTATACCCGTGTTGGATATACGTACATGATCAACAAGCTGTTTCTTCTTGGTCGATGATATTCTGTTGTTTGATGATGATATATAGTAGAGCGATAGCGGCTATTGCTGCGGCTAACAAAATTAAACGCGGAATCATAATCAATCGATCTTGGTAAAGCCAACCGGAAATGAGCGCACCAAATCCGATCCCTACCTCCAGTGCAATATACATCGTAGCCATTGCTTTTCCGCGATGGGCGGGATCACTTAAATCCACTGTCCAGGCATTGGTTGCCGGCGATAACAGCCCTGTGGCAATACCGTAGATGAACGAACCCACCAGCAATCCATATAGTGACTGAAATAAACCTACAATAAGGAGGGAGATAATAAGAATGATGAGGCCAATTTGTATAACGGCGGTTCTACCATATTTATCAGATGTTTTTCCCGCCACGAAGCGGACCAGCAAAGATGAGATGGTGAAAACCATAAAGAAAAGCCCCTTGTTTTTAATGCCGATATGTTCACTCCAATCCGGAATTAATGTAAGGATCGTGCCATAAGCAAAATACGATAGTAGCGTTACAAAGGCTGCGGGAAATACTTGTAAGTCGATGATATCACTTTTTGTTATCTTAATTGTCTGCGTAGAGAAACGTTGTTTTATCGTGAGTGTCTCTCTTAAATTAAGCAAAATGCCAATGGATAAAAAAGCGAGCAGAGAGGAGGAATAAAAAAGAATATTGATTGAATAACTTGCCGTAATGGCACTGCCGATGGCGGGTCCAACGGCCATGCCGGTACTAAAGAATAAACCATGGATTCCGAGTGCCTCGCCCCATCTCGAAGGAGGGGCAATGTCCGCTACATAGGCAGCTGTAGCAGTTGGTTTAAAACCGGTAGAAAAGCCGTGCAATAAGCGTAAGAACAGAAAACCGGAAACGCTACTCAAGATGGGATAAAGAAATCCGCATATAAAGCAAACACCTGAACCGATTGCCATCACGGGGACACGACCGACGGTATCAGTGAGTTTACCACTGAAAGGTCTTGAAATACCCGCTGTTAATGTGAATAATGCAATAATCAAGCCCTTATATTCTGCACCTCCTATGCTACTTAAATAGGAAGGTAATTCGGGTATCAACATATTGAAACTCGCCGAAAACAAGAGTGAACTCGAACAAAGTAACCAGAAATTTAGCGTGTACAACTTTTGAACCATATATCGGTATTTCAATAAGCGAAGGGTGCAAAGATACCGATCCTATAGTATAGAATATAATTCAACGAGCTATTTGTAGCAATAACTAATCGGATTTTTGGTGCCGGTTTTTTGCTGCCCAAAAATCGGCACGATCTATCGCCAAACTTGTTGGATCAAATATCGGTTCTTTGGTTTTCTTCCGTTGCTCTTCATAGTCATTTAATAGCTTGATCGCAGGTTTATGCAATAGAAGGATTGCAATAATATTTAGCCAAGCCATGAGTCCTACGCCGATATCGCCTAAAGTCCAAGCTAGTTTAGCAGTTTTTATCGATCCGTAGTAGGTTGCTGCTAGAAACAAAATCCGTAATAAGACGAGCATCCATTTTTTTTCCGTTTTTTTAAGGAGGTAACTGAAATTTGTTTCGGCGATATAATAATAGGCCATGATTGTTGTAAAGGCAAAAAACAAAAGAGAAATGGCTACAAAACCTGACCCCATGGAGGGGAAGTGTGCGTTAATTGCATGTTGGGTGAAGGCCGGCCCTTCTTCAATACCTGGCAGATTTTCTACTAGGAAGCCTCCAGAAGGATTCTTTACATTGTATTTTCCTGTGAAGAGAATCATGAATGCCGTAGCCGTGCAAACGAACAAGGTATCAACATATACGGAAAAAGCTTGTACCAAACCTTGTGTTGCCGGATGCTTGGTTTCGGCTGCAGCTGCAGCATGAGGGGCTGTACCCTGTCCTGCTTCATTAGAATAAATCCCACGTTTTACTCCCCAGGCAACGGCCATTCCAAATATACCACTGAAAGCTTGCTCTGCTCCGAACGCAGAACGGATGATAAGCGTAAACATATGTGGTACCTCGTTTACGTGCAATACAATAATGATGAGGGCCATTAAAATATAGGCCCCTGCCATAAAAGGTACTACGAACTCCGCTACTTTTCCGATGCGTTTAACACCGCCAAATATAATAAGTGCCAGTAGCGACACAATGATTAATCCTGTAATATATGGAGGTATTTCGAAAGCATGGAAAGCACTAGTTACAATACTGTTGCTCTGTACTCCTGGAAGAAAAAGTGCCGTGCTTAAAATGGTAGCTATGGCGAATATGATCGCGTACCATTTTATGCCCAGTCCTCTCTCAATATAATAAGCAGGTCCGCCACGGTATTGCCCATCAATTTCTTGTTTATAAAGTTGGCCGAGCGTAGCTTCTATATAGGCAGAAGCAGAACCTAAGAAAGCAATCGCCCACATCCAAAAAACGGCTCCGGGGCCACCCATGGCAATAGCCGTAGCCACACCGGCAATATTGCCGGTACCCACTCTTCCCGACAGCGCAATCGCAAAAGCCTGGAATGAACTAACTCCCTGTGTAGAAGATTTACTGCCAAATAATAAGCGTAACATTTCTTTAATGGATCTTAACTGAACTAATCTTGTACGAAAAGAAAAATAAATTCCTGTACCCAAGCACAATAAAACTAGTGCGTTACTCCAGATAATGTCATTCAGATAGCTGGCAATTTCTTCCATTTTTTATGCGTAAAAATTAATTGAGATTATAAAAACCATAATGATAAGGAAAAAATCGTGAAATAGATGATTTTTTGCCTGAAAAATAAATTTTCAATGGAAAATTAAGTAGGTAATATTTAAAAACATAAAAAAAACAAGATCCAAAAATGTTCTTTAGTTAAAAATCAGATCGATTATTTTTTTTACATATACCTTTCCATGCTGGTAGGAGTAAAAAGGTGCAATTTCTTCATTCTTATTTCCGCTGTTGAACAAATATCACGTCTAGTGACTAAAAATCAAAAAAGAATCAAATAAAGTAAGGATAATGAAAATGTGATGAATTGTATTATCTTTAATAGAAAAAATAGATGAATATTTGCAATGCCAATTTATGAGGGGATTTTTCGAGCAGTTGAAAAGTAATTTAGGTTTACGGGAAATCTTTCTTTCCAAAGAACAAATGCTTACGGGTCTGGCTGACTTGTGCATGTTGTTGACAACCGCCTATTTCATTATATTCAGTTTATTAAGAAGCTCTCCTCTGCTAGGATTTTTGGCTGTATTTTTGGTGTTTATAACTTGTTTTAGATGGTTGATACGAAAGCAAAAAATCCGCATACAATATGCGGTTCATTTTTTAATTTTCATTATTACCTTTTGTCTGTTTGTGCCCTTAATGTACTTCACCGGCGGATTGAATTCGCCGATCACCGCTTGGCTTGCCTTGCCGCCCTTAATATTTGTTCTGTTATTCGGGAATAGGAAAAATACACGGTGGTGGTTCGGTGTCATTCTTTTTATTCTGGTTATTTTTACATTCCTTTCTCAACGCCATTATGCTTTTCCAAATCTGATCCCCGCACATCTACAGCATATACATTGGTTTGTGTCTACCCTTGGAGTGATTATCTGTACCTTCTTTATAGCGGTGATTGCTGAACATTGGAAACGTAGTTTGTTGAGCTCGCTCGACCGTACAAAGAGAATGCTGGAAAAATCAAATGAAGCCGCATTAATTGGCCAGTGGGACATCGACTTCAAGGAGCGTAATATTCACTTGAATCCCTTTGCACGAGAAATTTTTGGTATAAAAGAGGCACAATTGAGAATCGATGCGTTTTGTGAATTGATAAAAGATAAGGTGCATTTTCAAACACTCCTCAAGCGTCTTGAAGAGTCAAAGCAGGATCAAGAGCTACGTTTGGATGTCGTACTTCCTGTGTTTGTATTTCGTGGGACGGAGGGGTGGATTCGTTTCATTGGTATTCCTTTGCATAAGAATGGTCAGTGTACCGGAGCGTATGGATTGATACAAGATATTAACGAACAGAAAAGAACCGAATATTACCTGATTAAAGAGCGACAACGATTAAAATATGCATTGCAGGGAGCTAATTTAGGTACCTGGGAGTGGAATGTTCAAACAGATGAAATTTTACTAAATGAGCAATGGGCAACATTTTTAGGGTATGAACTAACCGAGGTACAGCCAATGACGGGTAGCGCTTTTCAAGCCTTTATCTATCATGAAGATTTTGATAAGGCGAAAACGGCTATGCAATCGTATTTTTCGGGCGAGACTGATATTTATCAATGCGAAATGCGCATGGTACACAAATCCGGCAGCTTGATTTGGATGCTCGTCCAAGGGAAAATCTTATCCTGGGATGAAAAGGGGAATCCCCTGTGGATGTACGGTACTCATTTGGAAAATACGAAAGAAAAGCTGCTTCGGGAGAATCTAAGATTGAGCGAAAGTTATGCACATTCGCTTATTACCAGTATTCCGGACTTATTGTTTGTCTTAAGTAAGGATGGTGAATTTTTAGATTATAAATCGAATGAAAAGGATTTGTATACGAAACCAAATCTATTTCTCGGAAAGAACTTTAAGGATATTTTTCCCGCTAAGTTGGGCGCATTAATCGAAGAGAAGGTTGAGCAGTCAATCCGGACAGATTCTTTGGTCGAATTTACCTATAGTTTGGTATTGCATGGACAGGAAAAATATTATCAGGCACGTGTAGTGCCTTTTGAAGGAGACAAGATTATCGTTTTATGTAGAGATAATACAGAAAATTTTATTGCAGAAAAAGAACTGCGCATCTTGAATGCGAAATTCAAAAGCATTTTAGATAACAGTCCTGTCGGAATTGCATTGGTCGACTGCCAGACCGGTATGTTTTTGGAAGTGAACCCAACGATCCCGTCGTTTACCGGATATGACAGAGACGAACTGCTTCGCCTATCGTTTTCTGATATTACACCTGCATCCTATCACGAGTCAGATAAATTGCAACTCAAACAACTCCAGCGAACCGGACGGTTTGATAATTATGAAAAGGAGTATTTTCGAAAAGATGGAAAGCGAATTTGGGTTTCGGTCACCGGTGTTATGTTTACGGACGTAGATGGAGAAAAGAAATTACTCACTATTGTTCAAGATATTTCGCAACAGAAAGAACAACAAAGGGCTCTTAAGGCTGCTAAAGAGCAAGCGGAAATTGCAAACAATGCCAAATCCGAATTTCTTGCTAATATGAGCCACGAAATGCGTACACCATTGAACGCTATTATCGGTTTTACAGATCTGTTATTGAAAAGCCCCTTAAGTGAGGCACAAAAGGAATATATGCGAGCGGTGTTTCAATCCGGACAATCATTGCTCGATCTGATAAACGATCTCTTGGACCTTTCTAAAATTGAGTCCGGTAAGCTGGAGCTGGTGCCTGAACCTGTTGATCTTAACAAGCTGGCTAGACAGGTCGTTGAAATATTAAAATACCAGGCCAATAAAAAAGGGCTCGACTTTCACCTTCTATTATCTTCTGAGCTACCTGAATTGGTTTTATCGGATGGTCAAAGATTGCGTCAAGTGCTCTTTAATCTGTTGAGCAATGCCTTGAAATTTACAGAAAAAGGATGTGTCGAACTGGATATTCGAATAGAGCGTCGCTTATCAGAAAAGGAGGTGATTATCCGGTTTGCTGTTACGGATACCGGGATAGGCATTGCCGAAGAACATCACCAGAAGATTTTTGAAGCCTTTGTACAAGAGAATTCATCCATTATAAAGCGATTTGGAGGAACGGGGCTAGGCCTGACCATTTCCAATAGGCTGCTTTCTCTCATGGGAAGTCAACTAAAGCTAAAAAGCGAAACCGGGGCAGGCAGTACATTCTATTTCGATTTATCACTAACAACAATAGCGGTAGATGAATCCCTGGAAGAAAAGCAAGCCTCGCTTGTTGAGCCAGGTAGTCGGCTATTGTGTGAGGTCTCCATTTTATTGGCGGAGGATAATCCAACAAACATGCTTTTGTTAAAATCCTACTTTAATAATATTATCCCCAACGCAAAACTCATAGAAGCGGGCGATGGGCAGGTAGCACTTGATTTGTTTAGAAAATTTAAACCGGATCTTATTATAACCGATTTGCAAATGCCGAAAATGAATGGTTTTGATTTAACGTCGCGGATACGTTCCCTAAATGAGGGAAAAGAAGTGCCCATTGTGGCATTAACCGCCGGTATCTTAAACGGTGAAAAGGAAAGATGTTTTGCGGTAGGGATGAACGATTATTTGAGCAAACCTGTTTTGCAAGATACGTTGCGAAACGTCGTGGAAAAGTGGTTGTCAGAAGAACAAAAACAATGGATATCCTGTGTGGAGCAGAAACCGGAAAGCCTCTTTAATCTTGGTGAACGTTTATCGAAGATACTCAATGTAAAAATGGATGATGCCATTGAAATCATTGGAGTAGCTAAGCAGACACTTCGGGAATCTATGCTGGAAATAGATGTTTTCTATAAGCAGGCTGATCGTGATGCGATCAAACACACGGCGCATAAAATTCGGGCTACAGCGCTTATGATGGGTTTTTCTGCAATGCATAAAGTAGCCTATGAAGTAGAAAATAGTACATTAACCTTAAATGAGATTCAGCCAATGATCGATAACTTGAAACAAGAAGTTCAATATGTACTGGGATACCTTTAATAAAATTAAAGGGCTCACATTTTTTCTCAATATACTATACGAAGTTTCCTTATGGAAGGGATGTGAGATAAACCTGTAGTATATTTAGGGCTTATTTTGATGATACTACCCGTTGGGGTAATACGAATTCATATGGCACGTATAAGCTTTCTGTTTCTTTTATTTTCAATAGCAATCTATTCTTGCAAAAAAGATAATGGTGTAAACGAAATCAGATCTGATTTTGTCGATACACTTGAGGGAACCATTTCGACGGATTTAACATTACAAGAAAATGCAAATTATTTGTTAAAAGGGCAAGTTTACGTACAAGGAGCCTCTTTAACGATTCCGAAGGGTGTGACGATCCATGTTGAAAAAGCAGATGCCGTTGCGGATAAAGGAAGCTTGATTGTTTTGCCCGGAGCTAAATTGTTTGTGAATGGGACTGAGCAGGAGCCCGTGGTGTTTACGTCAGCTGCTTCTGAAAAATTGCCGGGCGACTGGGGAGCGCTTGTTCTCTTGGGGAGAGCCCCAATTAACAGCCAAACTTTACGGATACCGGGAATAAGCAATGAATTAGCGGTTTGCGGAGGGAGCGATAAGAATGACGATTCGGGCGCGATTCATTTCCTTCGCCTAGCCTATGGTGGAGGCTTAAATGAAAAAGGTGAAGATGAGTGGGCTTTAGATAAAGCAAGTGGGCTATGCCTTGGCGCTGTAGGTTCCAAAACGCAAATTGATCATATCGAGGTGTCTTATTCGAGAGATGATGCCTTTCAATTCTATGGAGGAAATGTCGGAGCTAAATATTTAATTGCTTATAATAATGGTGATGATGATTACGATTTCGATCATGGTTATCAAGGTAGTTTACAATTTATTCTTTCTTATCGCAATCGTGTAGGCGATTGGGCACTCCGCGCCAATGGCATAGAAAGTCTGAATGATGGCGCTGCCAGTACGAAAACACCCTATACGCATCCAGTCATTTCCAATGCGACCATTATCGGGCTTGGTAATCAAGCAATCCAAACCAACTTAAATCAAGCTGTTTATATAAGAAAAAACACCCGTTTTACTATTTCTAATTCAATTGTAGCGAACTACCCACAGGGAGGTTTAATGCTTTGTAACAAAACCAGACCTTTATTAATGCAGGTTCATGAATCATTATTTAAGTTTAACCTAGTTCATTGTGAAGAGAATACACGGGCTTTTACGTGGGATAAGAACGGACAGGAAGTATCGCTGGAAAAAGTCGTTGCCGATCCCGAACTCACCGCCTTTGCTACCAATCAGGATAACGAGAATGAAGTTATACAGACTGTATCAGCTTTAAAGCTGTCAGCTATCTTTCCCTCAAGTGGCATGCCTTTATTGACCCCTTTATCCGATTCTCCTGCTTTATTCGGTGCAGATTTTTCGGGTTCTTACGCAGCTGATTTTTTTGATAGCGTATCCTTTAGAGGAGCGATTGGAACTGAAAATTGGACAGTTGCTCATTGGGTGAATTGGGACTGAGTGCATTATAAAATCCAATTTTTGTTTTTTGCACTTTAGCATATATTGCCTACATTGCATGGATATAAACTGATCTAATTAACCATGAAGCTCTTTGCATTTATTTTCATACTTTTTTTTAGCATCGTCATGGCGTTTGGTGAGGATGGTTTGAAGTTGCAAGCGCCGCAAGTCGTCACCAAAGACGGATTGTTGGAAGGTGTTAACGAGTCGGGTATTTACGTTTTTAAGGGTGTGCCATTTGCAGCACCACCCATTGGGCCTTTGCGTTGGCGAGCCCCCCAGCCAGTGAAAAAATGGGAGGGAGTAAGGAAAGCGGATAAATTTGGTCCGAGAGCAATGCAACGACCGGTGTTTGGTGATATGAATTTTCGTTCAGATGGTATGAGTGAGGATTGTCTATACTTGAACGTTTGGACACCTACTAAAAGTTTTAAGGAAAAGCTTCCCGTTTTGGTTTATTTTTATGGCGGCGGGCTGATTGCGGGTGATGGGTCTGAACCAAGGTATGATGGTGAAAGTATGGCCCGGCAGGGCATTGTCGCCGTTACGGTTAATTATCGATTGAATATTTTTGGATTCTTTTCCCATCCGGAATTAACAAAGGAATCGTCTTTTAAAGCGTCGGGAAATTATGGTTTGTTGGATCAACATGCAGCCTTGAAGTGGGTACAAGAGAATATAGCCGCTTTTGGCGGAGATCCGGATAAGGTAACTATTGCCGGTGAATCCGCTGGATCGTTCTCGGTCAGTGCACAAATGGCCTCGCCCTTATCGAAGGGATTATTTCGTGCTGCAATCGGTGAAAGCGGCTCCTTGCTGGGAAATAGACCTTTGCCCACACGAACAATGTCTGAAAAGAAAGGACAAGCCTTTGCATCGGCAATAGGCGCGCCATCGTTGGATGCTTTGAGGGCGATTCCGGCCGATAAATTAATCGAAGCAACGGCACGTCCGGACGCAGCTTTTAGTGTAAATATCGATGGCTATTTATTTCAAAAAGATCCGGTAACTGTCTTCAAAAGCGGAGAACAAGCACATGTACCCTTATTGGTAGGTTGGAATTCGGAAGAAATGAACTATCGCGCATTGCTGGGAAGTTTGGAACCCATAGCAGCGAATTTTGTGCAGGTTGTTAAGGATCGATTTAAAGAGGATGCTCCTGCATTGATTCAAGTTTACAGCGCAGAAGCTGATCAGGATATGGAACAAGTGGCTACTGATTTTGCAGGGGATCAATTTATTGCCTACGGTACCTGGCGTTGGTCAGATTTGCATAGCAAAACCGGTGCGAATCCTGTATACCGCTATCTGTACACAAGGGCAAGACCAGCGATGCGGGCCGAAATGGGAAATGCCGTTGCTGGATTAGCGGGTGGTGTGATTAAGGGAGAAGAAGCGACGAAACAACGAACACCGCTATCAAAAGGGGCGGTGCATTCAGCGGAAATTGAATATGCGCTGGGTAATTTACCTTCCAATAGGGTGTACGATTGGGAACCGGAAGATTATAAAGTATCGGCGATATTACAGACCTACTTCGCTAATTTTGTTAAATCGGGTAATCCAAATGGGCTAGGTGTGCCGGCATGGCCAACCATCCAGAAGGGTGAAGCAGCAGAAGTGATGTATATTGATACAATTTCCCGTGTTGTAAAAGAGAAGCATCGAGACCGTTACCTGTTGCTCGAGAAGCTGGCCGATTCAGAAAAGTGATATAATGAATAATTTAAACATGAGCAGAAACACCATGTGGCGATTCCAATAGTAAGCGGCTCATTAGATTGAACTTTTCTTTGTATAGAGGCTCAAGATTTCCAGCGGTATCGAAGAGATCATTTCGTACAACGGGGATGGTATAGGGCAGCGTCCAGGCACGCAGTGATTTGGCAACTGCGTCCATCGCATTGATACCTTGCATAGCATGTCCGCCACTAGCCCAGCAAACGAGGCCGACAGTTTTATTTGTCAGATAAGGTGGTTTCGATTTGCTGCTAATTTCCAGCCAATCCAGGCAGTTTTTCATGATGCCGGTCATCCCACCATGATATAGGGGGGTTAACCAGATATGTGCATCTGCTTGGGTAAAAATACTCGTCATGATTTTTACCGATTGCGGTATATTTGCAAGGCTCAGATCAAAAAAAGGAATACCCGCATCCGCAAGATCAAATTCCGTAACAGATGCGCCTGCATTGCTTAATTGTGTGTTAAAATAATTACTGAGCGTTTTAGAGGTGCCTGCATTGCGTTTTTCTAAGGCACCGTTAAATAGTACTATATTCATGTTTAATCCATTTGTTTGAATACAACTTTGGGCATTCCTAATTCACCATACATCAAAGTCTTAACACCATAACTTAGCAAAATGTTAGTGGCGGTTATGTAAATAGCATCGGGCACTTTTAAATTGGCCTTTAAAACCACTCTTTTGCCAAGAAGATGTGTGAAGTCTGTTCTTGATACTTGTTCTATCCATAAATCGATCAAATGCTCTTGTTGATGCTTGCGGGACACGAGTGATGTGTAAGGTGATAACTTTGCAGAGATGAACATATAAACCCATTGTGGGATAATAGCATCAATAGCACAGAATAGAGATACCGCTGTGTCTTTATACAATAGCCAGTCTACCTTTTCTATACTTTCCTTAAACTCTTTCTCCCTTACAATTAATCCTTTATAAAGATGGGGAGCAATATCAAAATCTCTCAAATTAACAGTAGGCCTATAGTCTAGCAAATTTATCGCTGTGATGTCCAAGGTTTTTATTTTATTTTCCAAAAGCTCAACAGTATTCATCGTGGTGTTATATTATTTCATATTGCCATACATAATTTGTAAAGTGACCCAGTAAAAATAAAATGTATGGTTGTCTATCGTTTTCATCGTGTAATTGTTCTTTAAGAATCATCCATTGATGGAATGTTATTTTCCATTACAAAGGTAGTTGTCCAAAGCAATAAACAAAGTGTTAACTTTGTTTATTGCTTTGGAATGACGAAGGTGATGGTGGAATTAGTGAAAGAAATAACAATAACTTAATATGAAATGATTCTTCCTGTATTAACTTCGATATACGACATTATCTTCTTTACAAATGAGAATTTTATTTAGAGCCATCTTACTAGTTATGTTACCGGTGATTACTTCTTGTAAAAAGGATGCGCCGCTAATTTATGATGTTGGAACAAATGAATATATCAATACATGGATTTTAGATAGTATGAGAAGATATTATTTTTGGTCAGAAAATTTACCTGCCGATCCAAATCTAAACATCGAACCCAATGGATTTTTTGAGACAATAAGAAATGAGACAGATCGTTTTTCCAGGTTATACCTTCCAAATGATCCTTCCTCCTTTGAAACGAGTAGTAGATCGGCTTTTGGCTTTGAATATGCAGTAATAGAACAACCGAAAGAAAGATCTGTTTTAGGTGTGGTTAAGCTCGTGTTGAAGGATTCTCCCGCTGAAAGAGCGGGACTAAAGCGTGGGGATTTAATTAAATCAATTAACGGCAAAGCATTTACTACGGAAAATGCTAATAGTTTATATCAAGCGCTTATAAATAGTCAAACGCTTAACTTAACAACACAAATATTTGTTAGTGGCGAAACCGCAGAACAAGAAATAGAGATCCAAAAAGGATGGACGTTTGAACAGCCTCTTGTTAGTCGTATTTACACACTTAATACAGGTAAAGTCGGATATGTGTATATAGACCATTTTTCTTTTGGTTTATCAACTTCGCTTCAACCTGTTTTCAAACAATTCAAAAATGAACATATAAATGCGTTAATACTTGACCTACGTTATAATTTAGGTGGCGAGGTTTCCGAAGCAGCCGGCGTATCTGCATTGATCGCTCCTGATATTGATTTTCGCACGGCATTTATTACTTATAAAGGTAATAAGAACGGAGGTACACGAGACGAAACTTTCGGTGAGGCGGCTACATTTGATGGATATATTTATTTTGATGAGCTATTGCATGCTAAACTAAATTTACCAAACGTGTATGTGTTAACTACCCGTTCTACCGCTTCTGCCGCCGAAGTGGTCATCAACTGTTTAAAGCCTTATATGGAAGTGATTACGATTGGCGAAAAAACCATGGGTAAAGATCTTGCTTCTTTTCTTATAAAAGACGGTGCTTTTCCACAGCAAGTTGCATGGGAAATCCAACCCATTGTCTATAAGCTTTATAATTCAGCTGGTTCAGGTGACTATGGCAAAGGGCTAAGCCCAACCTTAACCGTGAATGAACTTGATGAGTTGCCGCTTTTTGAAATAGGTGATGATCGAGATTTACTTATAAAAGCTGCGTTAAACCAAGTGCAGAAGACAAATGACAAAGTCTATCGAACGAAGACAAGTAGTCATGCTGTTGTGCGGTTTGATTCTCAAAGCAGTAGGGCTTCTCAAAGCGTCATATTGACGCATAAATAATTAGCGCAATAATTAATCCATCCTTAACATTTAGTTCAAATGCTTCATCTAGCTTCGTTTGTCAAACAAAATGAAGTTACTGTGGACTCAAAAAGTAAATCTATTTGTAAACATATAGTGAAATCATTTTCATTAGGCAATGTGGAAGCTTTTAATAGTATCTACAGTCAATATAAACCTAAAGTGTTCAACTATGCCTTGAAATTTGTGAAAGATAAAGACGAAGCAGAAGAAATCAGTCAAGATATTTTCGTTCGCTTGTGGAAATACAGGAGCTCAACGGATCCAGAGAAGGATTTTGATGCTTTTATCTACACAGTGGCACGTAATGTTATCTTTAAAGAGTTTAAACGAAAACTTCGGGAGACCTCCTATTTGGCAGAACAAAGTAATTGTATAGTTGAAAATTACGATCCTATCGACAGTTATATCAACTTAAAAGAGTATAAAGAATTTGCCTCAAAAGCGATAGATTCCTTACCTCCACAGGCGAAAAAGGTATTCAAATTAAGCAGAGAAGAAGGGCAAAGCTATGAATGTATTGCTAGTAAATTGGCTATATCGCCAAGCACCGTGCACAACCATATGACGAAATCACTTCGTCACATCCGTAAATATTTCGATTATCACATACCGGAAACCATTTTGTTTTGTATCCTGCTCACAAAAGCGTTTTTTCGCTAACAAGGAGGTCTGATCCATCACGATATTTAAACCGTATCTTTTCAATTTTTAATTTATACTTCCTTTCAAAGTGAAATTCTAGCTACCCCAAGTTGGCGTTCTAATCTATTTCTGCGAAACTGTCCGTTTCATTGTGATTATAAGATCAATATCGTCTTGTTTCTGATTTATTGTTTTTGTAGTTGATTATCAGTTGTTTGTGTTATTGTTTGATTTTTTTTTAAAAACAGAGTAGACAGATCACTTATATGCGAGATATATATTTATAAAGAGCTTAAAAATTAGTTAAATAATATCAGAAATAAATAGAAGTGAGTGTCGATAGAGAAATAAAGGAACTGATGCAATTATATCTTGCGGGCCAAGCAAGTCAACAGCAAGCAAAGAGGCTGTCGGCGTTATTGGAGCAAGAATCCGATGCGCTTCACTTGATAGAAAACGAAATGCAGGAGGTTTGGTCGAAGGAATTAAGGACAGAAGAGGATTCTTCGGGTATTGATGAGGGGTTACAGAAAGTTTGGGAAAAAATCTATGCTGAGAACGGTGACATAAGTATCCGAACTTCGCGCAGGAATAACAGATGGTTAGGTTACGCTGCTGCTATTTCATTTTTATTCGCTGTTGGTGTTTTTATGTTCTTGCGATCGGAACGTCAAGCCCAAACTGTGCTAGGACCTAAATGGGTAACGCGTAGTACCAAGGTAGGAGAAAAGGTGAAGATACTATTGCCTGATAGTAGCGTTGTTTTCCTGAACGCAATGAGTACACTACGATATGCTGATGACTTTGGAATGGCAAAATCGCGCGAAATCTACCTCAATGGTCAGGCTTTTTTTGACGTAAAAAGTAAAGTCAATAAACCTTTTATCGTGCATACGGACAAAGTCCTAACGACTGTATTAGGGACTTCTTTTGATATCAGCGCATATACAGAGGAAGAGCAGATCCGAGTATCGGTAAAAACAGGGAAAGTGAAAGTGTCTAAATGGGATGGTCACCTTTTACACGAATTATCAGAATTAGCATCCGGTATGCAGCTGGTTTATCAGAAAAGTAGTACCGTGTATATGGCAAATACAGCTCGGGTGGCTGACTTTGGCGCTTGGTCCGATAACCGATTTGTCTTCCGTAACGAGCCACTCAAAGATATATTGAAAACATTGACCCGTAATTACAAAACCAAATTTTTCGTGGTCGGTCAAAACCTGGATTCTTGTAGATTTAATGCCTCCTTTAATAATAAGAATATAAAGCAGATCATGGATCAATTACACATTATGAGCGGTGGAAATATTACATATAACTTCAGTAGAGAAGGACAACAAATAACCATAAAAGGAAAGGGATGCGAATGAGTGAATAAAAATAAGGCTATCTATTTTAAAATAAATAGGCTGTTCTGCCTCGGAAACAGAACAGCTCAATAAAGTTTTTTAACTCGCTAAAATCAAAAAACATACAAACTTATGAAGTTAAGTCTTTACTTTGGTAAAAAAAAATATTTTAAAACACTAAAACTTCCTCCTAAAAGATATTTTTTTCTCTTTTTTCATTTGCTGTCTGTTTTTCAGGCAACAGCTGCTAAACAAATAATAGAAAAATACCTGAATTTAAATCTGCACAACGTTTCATTGCCTGAGGCGCTCAATACCATCGAGGTGCAATCAGGCGTTAACATCAACTACAACCCGGCCATTCTTGACTACCGTAAAAAGGTGAGTATCAAAGCCAATCATCTGTCCATTTCTTCCATTTTACAACAACTGTTGAAAGAGACGGGGATAAGTTTTAAAAGGCAGCATGACGACACCATCTTGCTTTACAAGGCAGAAGTTAAAAACGGAAAAGTTGCGGGAAAAATACGAGATGAACATGGAGAGCCTCTTCCGGGGGCTACCGTTCAAGTTGAAGACGCAGGACTTGCCGTGCAAACAGGAATTGACGGTACCTATACCATACAATTGCCGCAGGGAAACTATACGATAAAAATAAGTTATATAAGCTATCAAAGTAAGCGGATTACTAACGTGGAGATACACGAGGCGAAAGTTAGTTTACTCGATGTGAGTTTACAGCCAACAGATAATCGCTTAAGTGAAGTTACGGTAACGGCCGATTTTAGAAAAGCCTCGATTGATGGCCTGTTGGCCCGGCAAAAGAATGCCTCCGAAATTTCCAATGGTATTAGTGCGGAGCAGATTCTCCGTACGCCGGATTTACATATTGGTGAGTCACTTAAAAGAATCAGTGGTATTAATACTATTGAAAATAAATTTGTAGTCGTGCGTGGCATCGGGGAGCGATATAATGCAGCAATGCTTGATGGGACGATTTTACCTTCTACGGAAGCCAACAGTCGGCAGTTTTCTTTTGATTTAATTCCATCTGATCTGGTAGATAATATTACGGTAAGTAAAACCCTTACACCGGATATGAATGCAAGTTTTGGTGGTGGCTTGATAAAAATTAATACAAAAGATATTCCTACTGAAAATTTTACCAGCTTGACAATTGGCAGCTATTATAATGATCAAAGTACAGGTAAAGATTTCCTAAGTCATAAACGAGGGAAGTACGATTTTTGGGGATTTGATGATGGTAGAAGAAGTTTTCCTTCAGACTTGCAACATACAGATAAAGGCACAGTACCCAATGATCAATTGACAGAAGAGGAGTTTATAGAAAAGGTTGTCAATCAAAGTAAACGCTTTTCCAATGATAATTTTTCAGTATATCGCTATAAAGCTATGCCTGCACAAAACTACCAATTTACTATAGGCCGTGTGTATAACTTGGATGGGCAATCCACAAAAAAAATTGGCTTTACAGGTGCCGTAAGTTATCGAAATTTTCAAACGATTGAAAATGTAAGTAATGTAAATAGAGGGTCCTGGCTTTGGGAGCCAGCAGCAATCGACTCTTTGGGAATTCATAATACGGCAACCAATTACAAATTTAATACCAATTGGGGAAGCATTTTCAACGCTGGATTGCAACTGGAAAAACATCGTTTGAGTACTAAAAATACCTATACACGAACCTATAACAATGCGCTCGTAAGAACGAGTGGGTATGAGAACAACATCGATGTCGGTGAGGTCAAAGAAAGGCCACCTAGAATTGAAGAGGCGGACAGGCCCGTTTTTACCTCGCTGCTACAAAACAAAGTGCTCGGGGAACACCTCTTTGGAAAAATAAAAATGGAGTGGGATGTTGCGTATACAAAGATAAAGCGAGAAGAAAAAGACATTATCACGGCGCAGATGGAACCAAAATTAGTAGATGGCGAGTTTCAATACTTTTACTTACCGAATACGAATCCGACAGAACCTAGAGTAAAACCAATGTCCAGGCAGTATTATGCCAATAGTGAGAAACACTATACGTGGGGTATTG
This sequence comes from Olivibacter sp. CPCC 100613, assembly GCF_036959255.1. NCBI lineage: Bacteria > Pseudomonadati > Bacteroidota > Sphingobacteriia > Sphingobacteriales > Sphingobacteriaceae > Olivibacter > Olivibacter sp. CPCC 100613. The sequence continues at coordinate 118,025 of NZ_JAWMTI010000011.1, read as the reverse complement.
CAGGTACCATCCCGTTCGATATACAGCAATCTCATCATCGCTTAAAGCTTGGCTATTTTGGCCAACGGAAACGTGGTGATTTTAGTTGGATACAGGCCTCGTTATATGCCAATGTTGCAGCCAATCCAGGATTGCAATATATGCCGATCGGTGAAATGGTCAATCCCAATAATATGGCTTCGGATGGATTTCAATACCGTATCGGTTCAATGAACTATGATGCTTTTGAAGGTAAGAATCGATTGGAAGCTTTTTATGCTATGTTGGATAATCGAATTTGGGACAAACTTCGGCTTATTTGGGGATTACGTTCGGAATATTTTAAGTATACCGAATTAAAAACGCCTCCGAGATCAAGTATATTACCTGTTCGAAGTGATAGCATACCTGACAAAAAGTGGTCATGGTTACCCTCGGCAAATGTTACGTATGCTCTTTCTGAAAATATGAATATTAGAGCCGCTTGGTCAAACAGTGTGGTTCGACCTGAATTGATGGATAATAATGAATTTCTAATTTACAGTCCTTATTTAGGTGGAGAGCTTTCTAATTTTGATTTAAAAAGCAGTAAGGTAACCAGTTATGACTTTAAGTGGGAGTGGTATGCTGGTCTGGGAGAGATTATTTCGGTGGGCGGTTATTATAAATACTTTAAAAATCCCGTCGAACTGTCTAAAACCACAGTTGGAGGGGCCCCTCTTTATTTACAGAAAAATTCCGACTATGCGAAAGTATATGGGCTGGAACTGGAACTACGAAAACGATTAAATTTTATTTTTGAGAATGATATCTTAAATAAATTCACGCTTTTTGGTAACCTGACATTACAGAATTCTACCGTACAGGCCTCTTTTCAAACGTTGGAAAATGGGGGTGGCGAAACTACTACAATAGTTACCAAACCTGTCAAAAACAAGCGTCCGATGTATGGCAATGCGCCCTATGTATTGAATACCGGATTACAGTATGACAGTGATCGCTTTAATTTCAATGTCGTTTACAATAAAACAGGTTATAAAACTTATATTATATCGGACACACCCGATCAGATTGAGTATGAGATGCCCCGCAGCCAATTGGATGCACAAGTTGGTTACCGTTTTATAAAACATCGCTTATTAGTAAAGCTAAATGCCGCGAATATTTTTAATAGAAGAAGTGCCTTTTATCGTAATACGGGGAGTTATACGAAAGCGCTCTCCGGTGTCAATGATGAAGCTGTTTTTAAGGAAGGTTTTTCTGCGCATTATGATGAAGGTGATTTAATCACCTATAGGCTTTTTTCCGGGCGTACTTATAGTATTTTGTTAACATATACTTTTTGAGAGAACCCATATTGTTAAACCTTTAATGATTTAAAAGAAAGTGTCCTCCAAAAAAAGAGGCAAAGTTTTCCGCAAAACTTTACCTCAAAACCCGCGAGTCGTATAAAAGTCACGGTTTATTTGGAAACACGCCCTGAAAAAAACATGGAGCAATGCTTCGCGGCTCTAGGAGCTTAAAAAGCAAATACACAGTCAGGTTAATTACAAAATTAATAAAAAATTAACACAAGAAATAAAAAAATATTATGAAAAATCTATTTTTAATGGGATTAGCTTTAGGGGCATTCACTTTTGCTTCGTGCGATAAAAACAAAGATTCATTTGCTACAAATGATAGTTTCGACAAACGCAGCACAGAGGCGGATTATTCAGGTTACCCTGCAACGGTACAAACAGTGAGCGGTAACATCACCAGCAATACGACTTGGACCAGCGATAAAGTATGGCAAATCAGTGGCGTAGTTACCGTGAAAAGTGGAGCAACGTTAACCATACAGCCAGGTACTTTTATTAAGTCTACCGTTAACACACCGGGTACACCAAATGGAGTTTTAGTCATTCAGAGAGGTGCTAAAATTAATGCCACAGGAACGGCTGCAAGCCCTATTGTATTCACTTCGCGTAACTTATTGGATGGTAATACGTCTACCAAAGGAGCTCCCGGTGATTTTGGTGGCGTTATCTTGTTGGGGAACGCACCGGCAAACGTTTCAGGAAGAACTATTGAAGGTTTGCCGACCAGCCCTGATTACACTTTTGGTGGAACAAACAGTGCGGATAACTCAGGTACAATGAAATATGTCCGCATTGAATACGGTGGTTTCAACTTAAGTACTGATAATGAAGTGAATGGTTTGACGTTAGGCGGTGTTGGTAGCGGTACTGTACTAGATTATATTCAAGTTTCTTATGGTAAAGATGATGGCTTTGAGTTCTTTGGCGGGACGGTTAATCCCAAGCACTTAATCGCCTTTGGCTCAGATGATGATCAATTCGACTTTGACAATGGATATCGTGGTACCATTCAATATGCAGTAGCCGTTGCTGATGGAAATTCAACACATAGTACCAGCGGTGGTACCAGCGATTCGAATGGTATAGAATCTGATAATAATGCACCTGCAGATGATGCAAGCTTTAGTTTAACGCCCAAAACACGGCCTGTCTTACGCAATTTTAGCATTGTTGGTACACGTACAGCAGCGGCAGCAACGGGTGTAGGTTACAAATATGGTGTACGTAATCGTCGAGGTGCTGAAATTGATATGCAAGCATCTCTTATTACAGGCTTCCCATCGGGGTTCGTATTTGATGGAACAGCTCCGGCTTCTTCTGTATTAACGAATAATTCAGTACATGGTTTTACAGCAGCCATTACGCCAGCTGTTAGTGGAAATACGGTAAACACGGGTGCTACTGCCCAAAATTACGGTATGGCACAGCCTTGGTTTAACGTAAATCCAAGCGTGAACTTCCTTGCTTCGGGAACAAGAGGAGCGGTTACCAGTACTTCTGGAAACTGGCTAACCGGTTGGACTAAATTTGTATTCTAATTTTAATTATTGATTTTATTAACATCGGATGTCCGCGGACATCCGATGCCATTAACCACTTACTAATGAAACTAAAATATTTACTTGGCTTTTCAATAGGAATAGTAGGCGTTTTTTTTTCCTGCCAAAAGGGGGACGAATTGGTGAGTGCTAACGAAGAAAAGGTTGTGCGATTGACCTTACAGGGTTATGTAATGCAGGATACCTTAGAGTTCTTAAAAGAAGGAAAAGTGATTTGCGAAGCATACGAGACTATTTTTAACATAAAGACACCGGAAGACAGGCCCATTGTTTCCGCTACGGGATTGCAGGTCCGGAAAAAAGGATCCACAGCGATACTGGATACTTTGTCCATCGAAGAAGAACCATTTGACCAGGTGCTAAAAATCTTTTACGATGGCAATAGCATAAGCGATAACATAGAAATTACGCCGGTAAGTAGTCCCGATAAAATCGGTATGCGATTTAGCATGCAGACGAACAATCCTTACGTAATAAAAGGAGATGTTGACGTGGAAATTTTTGAAAAGGTTTTTACATTTTTTCCTGATGGAACCTATAGCGAAACTTATGAATCGCTTCATATAATCAAAAATGTGAGTGATGAATTCAGCGAGTTTTTAGAGCTTCCGGCTATAACTTTTGATGATCCGAACGTTTCTAAGTCTTACGTGTTTAAGGTATATCAAACGGGTACAAAAAGCTATCCTTTTAAGGAGGGAGTGGAATTTCCGATGGGGCCCATTGACAACTTTTATGGTGATTTATACGTTGTGGACGGAGAAAGTGCTTTATTTCAAATCTCACCCTACCTTGAAGATAACCAGTTTCTAGGCTATAATATTAATGATATTGCCGTTTATTTTCAGTGAAGAAAAATCTGATTTAACAGTTCACTCGTAAATAGGATAGGCAAAATAATAGTTCCAGATAAGGCTTATCTGTTATAAAAACAGCGCATCCGATGGGCGGATACGCTGAGCTAACCAATTATAAAACCTAATATATATGAGAAGAGAAGACAAATTGAATATGGAACAAATATATAAAAAGTCTACTAAAATAGTATACTTTTTTTAAAAAAAATATGCCCCCCTTTTTTGAGTAGCCTAGTGGCATTTAAAAGGGCGTTTTTGTAGAATTTCGAATTTCCAGAACAGAAGGTAATACGACATTTGACTCCTCTTGATCAATGGGTTTCCCTTTTAATGCTTTCAATAATAGATCGGCCGCTGTTTTTCCCATTTCAAAGGCTGGTTGTGTTATGGTTGTGATGGCGGGATTCAGAATCTCTGCTTGCACCAAATTGGAAAAAGCTGCCACTCGTATATTGCCGGGAATCACTAAATTTCTTTCCATACAAGCTAGATAAGTTGGCATGATCAGTTTCTCGACGGAGGCAATAATGGCATCCGGACGATCTTTTCTTGCGAGTAGCTTGTAAATGGATTCCTTGTTCTCCTGATCTTGGTTCGTACAGATCAAAAGATTATTTTCGGTAAAATTAAATCCATATTCATGGAGTGCACGCTTATACCCATTCATGCGTTGTGTGCTGATATTCAGTGATTCAGAGAATAGGAGGAATACAATATGTTTACACGCTTGTTCGATTAAATGCACCGTTAATTTGTAACTTGCATCAAAATCGTCCGTTGTAATCTGTCCGTTGCCCTGTCCTTCAAAAACACGATCGAAGAATACAACCGGGATGCCTGTCGATATAAGTTTATCGATAGTGGTTACATCTTTACTTTGACTTGTTACCGAAATTAAAACACCGTCGACACGGCCGTTTAAAAGTTCTTGCAAAATAAGGTTTTCTTTTTCAACTTGCTCGTGCGTTAAATAAACCAAGACATGAAACCCTTCTTTTTGGGCAACGGTCTCCACGCCATTAATAGCTTGTGCAAAATAGCTGTCGGCCACTTCAGGGATAACTACGGCAATCGTTTTACTTTTTTTGCCACGCAGACCGCTAGCATGCGCATTGGGAACATAGTTTAGTTCGTGCGCTAATTTTAAAACTCGTTGCTTGGTCTTTTCGCTGATGTCGTAACTATCCCGTAATGCCTTAGAAACCGTTGCGGTTGACAATTTCAGCTTTTTCGCCAGTTCTTTCATCCCAATAGTTGCCATACTTATGCTTTATAATTGGTTTTACGTAAACGATTAAGTAAATATATCTAATCAAAAGTGATTTATCCTACAGGAAATGTTGCAAATTTGGATACACGATGATTCGTTAAGTAGTTTAACCGTGCGATCATCAAGAATACAATAGCTAACAACGAATAACCAATAACAAACAACTAAATAGCGAGTATTATGAACAATCAATTGGATTCAACAGTCAATAATAATCCCTTAACAGATTTAGAACATTGGGAAGATGATTTATTACGTCGTTATCCCGATCCTGATACGATAGCCACCGCTAAAACAAAAGAAGCGTATCGAAATTACGAAGAACCGGCACGTGACAGTGTAAAAGAATTTTATCGGTTAAATCATACGTATCAAACTTTTGAATTCGTCGAAACCAAAAAGAAAGAATTCTTACAGTTTAATAAAAGAGAAATGCCCGTATGGGAAGCTTTCGAGTTCCTAAACCAGTTGGTAGACGATTCAGATCCTGACACCGACCTTGATCAGTTTCAACATTTACTTCAGACATCGGAAGCGATTCGGGCAGACGGTCACCCGGATTGGATGGTGTTGACAGGTCTTTTTCATGATTTAGGAAAAGTGCTCTGCCTGTTCGGTGAGCCACAATGGGCTGTCGTCGGAGACACGTTTCCGGTAGGTTGTGCTTTTTCGGATAAGATCGTTTACTCGGAATTTTTTAAGTATAATCCTGATTATCAGAATGAAACGTTCAATACCAAGTATGGTATTTACGAACCTAACTGTGGATTGGACCAGGTGCAGTTGTCATGGGGACATGACGAATATATCTACCAGATGATGAAGGATTATTTGCCTGAAAGCGGGTTGTATATGTTGCGTTATCATTCTTTCTATGCACAACATCGAGAGCACGCGTACGATCACTTGCTCAGCAAACATGATCAGGAGATGTTCTATTGGGTTGATCTGTTTAACCCTTATGATCTATATTCAAAGAGTCCGGTGCCGCCGAATTGGAAAGAACTAAAACCCTATTACGAAGACTTGGTGGCTAAATATTTGCCGTCGACATTGAAACTATGAGTTAAACATTGACTTCATCCGATAATTATCGGGGAGCCATCATTGTAATATCAATCCAATTTCTATATGTTTGTCCTTAACAATAGTTAGGGGACAAAGATGACCCGCTTGACTTCGTACCGAATACCCGTATTTCTGCGGGTGTTTGGTATGACGACAGAAGGAATTCAAACCTCTTAAAAACTTAAGTCATCCAAATTATTTAACGCTATCCATGCCAAATCAACTCATTTTTTGGGATTATCTCGTATTTGCTTTTTACTTAGTGATTATTATTTCATACGGGTATTGGATTTATAAGAAGAAGAAAAAAACAGAGGAAAACAGCACGAAGAACTTCTTTTTAGCAGAAGGATCACTCACTTGGTGGGCCATCGGCGCATCGATTATTGCTTCCAATATTTCAGCCGAACAGTTTATCGGAATGAGTGGCGATGGTTTCTTCGCCGGTATTGCCGTGGCCATTTACGAATGGTTAGGAGCGGCGGTTTTAATACTGGTGGCTATTTTTCTCATGCCGGTTTATATCAAGAACAGAATTTATACGATGCCTCAATTTTTAACAATGCGTTACAATGAGCAAGTCGCATTAATTATGTCAATTTTCTGGCTATTCCTTTATGTATTTGTTAACCTTACTTCCATCTTGTATTTAGGTGCCTTGGCTATAAATGGACTTCTAGGTGGCGCATATTTTCATGAAATTATGTTGGTACTTGCCTTATTCTCCATTTTTATAACGTTAGGAGGGATGAAAGTAATTGGCTATACGGACGCGATACAGGTTGCCGTGTTGATCATTGGCGGCTTGGCGACTACCTATATGGCCTTAACCATTGTAAGCCAGAATTTCGGATTGGGTAAAAATGCGCTGGCAGGTTTCAATGTCTTATTACAACAGGCTCCCGATCATTTTCATTTAATGTTTAAGAAGCCAACAGCCGGGGCTCCACAAGCCTATGTCGACAAATATTTAATCCTTCCGGCATTTGGTATGTATGCCGCCGGTCAATGGATCAGTAACTTGAATTATTGGGGGTGTAACCAATACATTACCCAACGCGCACTTGGCGCTGATTTAAAAACAGCCAGAACGGGAATTTTATTTGCGAGTCTGTTGAAAATTCTAATGCCGGTCATTGTTATGCTGCCGGGAATCATCGCGTATGTATTGTACAAAAATGGTATGCTGCCAGCCATGGAAGGCCAAAATAAGGATGCGGCCTACGCCTCCATTTTGACATTCTTGCCTGCAGGTCTAAAAGGTTTGGCCGTTGCAGCGTTAACGGCTGCCATTGTTGCTTCATTAGCAGGAAAGGCCAATAGTATATCTACCATATTTACCATGGATGTATACAAGAAGTACCTGAATAAAGGGGCCGATGAAGCAAGGATGGTCAGAACAGGTCGTATTACCGTTGTGGTTGCAATGCTTTTAAGTATTGCTTTTACTTGGAATGACTTATTAGGCATCAGCGGAGAAGGAGGCTATACATTCGTACAAAAATACTCAAGTTTTATTAGCCCGGGTGTACTGGCTACTTTTTTGTTGGGTATGTTTTGGAAACGTACAAGTGGAGCAGCGGCCGTGGTAGGCATATTGACGGGCTTTGCGGCATCTATTTTCTTCAATCAGTTAGCGGTGCCTTTGTTGGGGCCGGAAACCTGGTTATATTCTGCGTTTAAAAATGCCGAGGGAGTCTATGAAATACCATTCTTCATTTGCTTAGGCTGGTCTTTCTTAACCACGGTACTGGTGATGATCGGTGTGAGTTTGGCCGGGCAGAAAATCAGTCCGAAAGCGATAGAATTGAATAAAGCAATGTTTAGGCTGGAACCCTCAACCATTATTTTAAGTCTTACAACAATCTTATTATTATCGGTCATATATGCCAGATTCTGGTAAGTCTATGTGCAACTCTTTTGAGCAGCTTTTACAATAACCAATTTTAAGGGAAACCCAATTATAAACCGAATGTTGCCTTTAATAAAAGCTTAACATATAATAAGGGTTGAGCTAAAGGTGGCATTTTAATTTTGAGGCCATGCAGTTAATGGAAGATTTAAAGCAAGGCGACTGGAACGCCTTCAATGCTATTTATAAGCAGTATCACCAACAGCTTTATTTCTTCATAAAAAAAAAGACAAACTCCGATTTTTTAGCAGAAGAGGTTGTACAACTTACTTTTATTAAGCTCTGGCAAGGTCGTACGACTGTTAGCGATCGTATAGACCTCTCGTTACAACTATTTCATATGGCCCGCCAGGTAATGATCGACGAATTGCGAAAAGAAGCAAGACGTACCAAACATGAAGGAGGCAGTGCCGTCACCCCTTTCACCGATAACCTTATCCAAGCAATTGAGGCCAAAGACCTCATTCGACTATTTGATAACCAACTGTCTGATATGCCGCAAGCGCGTAGATTAATATTTAATCTGAGCCGAGAAAAGGGTTTAAGTCATAAAGAGATCGCCGATATGATGGGGATTTCCATTAAGACGGTAGAAGGCCATATTACAAAAGTATTGAATCAATTAAAACAATATATGTATACCATCTTCCTTTAGTTTTTTCCTAACGTATTTCTTTGTTTCAATGTTAAATAATTGTTAAGTGTGAAGGGGTGCCCCCATGGCAAACGTATTGTTTGTAATATGAAGGGAAAAGAACACATGAAACGAAGGTTTTGGCACCGGACAAAACGCATAGTCAAGCACCTGTTTACCGAAGAAGAGTGGAGTACATTCCGACAGACAGAGGAGCTAAGTGAAGAAAAGTCTGAACGCCTTTTTGCAACAATCGCTCATAGATTGCAGGAGAAACCAGTTCAATCGAAAGGAAAAATACACGTTTATTGGCCCGGACTTTTCGCTGCAGCCGCTACTTTTCTTCTTTTGCTGACGGTTATCGGGCTTTGGAAAGCCCATATCACGTTGGAGGCTGATCAAAAAAAAAGCGATCAGCAGTTCGTTAGGAGCACGAGCTCGCAGTGGCGGATTTATGACAACAAGACAGCAAACGATATTCGTTTCGTTTTGTCAGACTCATCCCTGATCATCTTATCCGCTAATAGTTCGGTTAAGTATTTGGCCAATTTCGGAGACCATTCCCGGGAGTTGTTTCTGAAGGGTAAAGCTTTTTTTAAGATTGCCAAAAATATTCAAAAGCCCTTTAGCGTTTTTGCAGGCGGATTGAAAACGACTGTGTTGGGTACATCATTTACCATTAATACATCGGACAAAGGGCGCCATACACGAGTGGAACTTCATAGCGGTAAAATACAGATCGAATCCATACAATCGACGGGGAACTTTCAGAAAAGGATCCTGTTGCCCGGCCAGCAAATTTCTTTTGATCAAGTCACACAAGGCGAAGTATCGGCTGTGCCGTTAATCCCAAAACAAAAAAGAGAAGCCGCACCAAATCGTTTTGAGCGAAAAGGATCAATACTCAGTTTTAACAAAATGCCGCTTGACGGCGTTGTAAAAGTTCTGGAAGCTAATTATCGCGTTCATATTGATCTTGAGGATAACCTGCATGCTGAAAATACAAGTTATACAGGCGAAATTGATATGCAGCTCGAACCGATTGATGGGGTACTGGAAAAGCTTTGTCTGTTAAATGGATTGACCCTGGAACAGAATCAGGATGACAGATTTACGATACGTAAAGATAAAACGAAAACACCATAACCATTTCAAACATTTAATTAAAATTAATCTCAAAATGAATGTATTAAAGCAACTTAAAACAAGCATTTTGCTTATTACCTGTGCAATTTGCCAGCATGCCTATGCAAGGCAAGGGCAACCTTTGGTCTCAGGTATCGTGCAGGATGCGCTAGGTAAACCGCTTATTGGGGTAAGCGTAAAAGCCATTAATCAAGGAAGCGGAGGAAGTTATCAAGCAAGTACGTCTGAGAAGGGATTATTTCAGTTTACCGGAATTCCATTGGGAGGACCCTATGACTTTGTCTTTAGTTATATAGGTTATCAATCAGATACACTCAGAAATTACCAGTTGGACCAAGGAAAGCAAGTGACGTTGAGCGTCAAGCTGCAAGAGGAGGCCACAGGATTGGGAGAAGTTGTCATCGTTGGATACGGTACAAGTAGCAAACGAGCGATAACAGGATCCATTACATCGGTAAGTAGTGAAGAATTTAATGCAGGCGTTTTCACCACACCTGGGCAGCTCTTACAAGGTAAAGTGGCAGGGTTAAACATTACGCGAAGCGGTAATCCAAATGAAAAACCCACGGTAATTCTTCGAGGCCCTACTACTTTGCGCGCAGGGTCGCAAGAGCCTTTTTATGTCATTGATGGGGTGCCGGGTGCTTCCATTGATTTGGTAGCGCCGGATGATATCGAAAGCATTGACGTATTGAAGGATGCGGCTTCCACAGCCATTTATGGCTCTCGGGCAGCTAATGGTGTAATTATGGTTACCACTAAGAAAGCTAAGGCGGGTGCCACCCGGCTTTCTTATAGTACCTATGTGGCAGCCGAGCAGATTTCCAACACCATTGACATGTTAAGTGGTGAAGATTTGCGTGCCTACCTTGGCGAAAATGGTAAAACGGCTGCCCAAGATGATGGGAGCAATACGGATTGGCAAGAAGAGGTAAGCCGCACAGGTATTTCCCATAATCACAATCTGTCGTTTAGTGGAAGTGGTCAAAACTCGTCCTATGGTGCCAGCGTAAATTACTTAAATAATCAAGGGGTTATTAAAGGTACTTCCATGGAACGATTTATTGTGCGAGGTTATATGGAACAACACGCTTTTAACGACCGCTTGAAACTGAATCTAAATATTACGAATAGCAATACAGACAGTAAATTAGTTCCAGAGGAGGTTTATAGCAATATGTTGACCTACTTGCCAACAGTTGCGGTAAAACAACCGGACGGTTCTTACTCCGAAGATTTTTCAGTAACGCGAGGATATTTAAACCCGGTTTCGTTGATTGACAATAACGATATCCGTCAAAAAACAAAGGTGTTTTTAGCCAGTGGGGGTGCTCAGGTCACCATTTTAGACGGCCTCGATTTTACTACCAATGTGTCCTATCAGGATGAACGGATTGATAGTAATATCTATTATAATCGATTTTCAGGCCTTGTACAGAATCTAAATGGCCGCGTTATCCGAAATACCGTTAGTAATACAAAAAAAATCCTCGAGTCGTTCTTTAATTACAATCGCAGCTTCGGTGAACATGGCCTGAAATTGTTGGCGGGCTACTCTTGGCAAGAGGATCGCTTAGGAGACGGTTTTCAGACAACCAATCAAGGATTTGTGACCGATGGTTTGTCTTATAATAACCCAGGGTTGGGTGATGCGAACGATATACCGGTGGATTATGGAAATAAACGAATCCAAACGTTGCGTCTGATCTCCTTTTACGGTCGGGCAAACTATCAATACAAAAATAGATATCTACTGCAAGCTAGCTTGAGAAGGGACGGGTCATCCGCGTTTGGCGAAAACAATAAATGGGGTTTGTTCCCAGCGGTATCCTTAGGGTGGTTAATTGATCAAGAAACTTTTATGCAAGATCTTTCGGTCATCAGCAGCTTAAAATTACGTGCCGGTTACGGCGTCTCCGGCAACTCGCAGGGATTCAATGTGTTTACATCCAGATTCCTTTATGCAGGTACAGGACGCTTCTATTATAACGGTCGTTTTGTTAATGCGATTGGGCCTTTCCAAAACGCCAATCCGAATTTAAAATGGGAACGAACAGCTACGCTTAATATCGGGTTGGATTTTGGTTTATTTAATAATAAACTTTCTGGTTCGGTGGATGTGTATGATAAACGTACATCAGACCTACTTTGGACCTATCCGGTGTCGGCTACTCAATATTTCGTGCCCGAATTGACGGCAAATGCCGGTGAAATGTCTAATAAAGGAATAGAGCTCGCTTTGCAGGCTACGCCCATTAACCGAAATGGTTTTAGCTGGACAACAGCTATTAACCTGGCGCATAACCGCAATAAAATGACATCACTGAGCAATGATAATTTTGAATTGCCGCTGTTACAAACCGCTTACTTAGGAGGTAGAGGACAATCGGGGAATGCTTCGCAGCGTGTACAAGAAGGTTATGCATTGGGTTCCATCTATACATGGCGTTATGCTGGAAAGAACACAGATGGTGTGTCTCAGTTTTATGATAAAGATGGGAACTTGACAATAGCGCCAACTTCCGATGATTTTTATTATATCGGTAATGCGCAACCTAAATTAATTTACGGTTGGAACAACACCTTTAAATATAAGAATTTCGATTTGAACTTCTTTCTCCGTGGGATTACGGGAAATAAAATTATCAATGCAACATTAGCCGATATGAATGCGCCTAATAACGCTACGCAAACGAACATACCGCAGTTTACCTTAGATGAACAGGAGCCTATCAATGACAATAATGCCTATTTGCTTTCAGATCGTTTTGTGGAGAGCGGAAGTTACCTGCGGTTAGATAATGCAACCTTGGGTTATAACTTTAAGAAGAACAAAAGTACGATTCGGATATATCTGGGTGCTAATAACCTGTTTGTTATTACTAATTATCGAGGAATTGATCCCGAAATTAGTATGGGTGGAATAGAACCGGGCATTGATAATCGCAATTATTATCCAAAAACTCGCTCGTTTATGCTGGGTTTAAACGTGAATTTTTAGTCGGTATTTAATAGTAGATCGCAATATGATCAATAACGATCATTGTATTGCACCAACGATATAAAAAGATGAAAAGAAGAATATTTTTAACCACGATGTTTATTGGGCTGATAGCTGTGAGCTGTACGAAGCTAGACGTGCCCGTTGAGTCGGAATTGACACCCGATAATTTTCCCAATACACCGGAAGCGTTCGTAGCAGCAACAGGACCTATTTACACGCAATTGAGATCTGGTTATGCCGTTAATTATTGGCGGATGCAGGAACTATCGACGGACGAAGCCATTATTCCTGCCAGAGATGGTAATTATGATGATGGTGGACAATATCGCATGCTGCATAAGCACAGTTGGAACCCTGATCACCCAACGGTGAAGGCCGTTTGGGAGTGGGGCTTTGGAGGTATCCAAACCTGTAATCGCTTGTTAGCTTTATTTGAGGAAACGCCGGAGAGCGATTCTAAAACCCAAACACTAGCTGAAATTCGGACTATGCGGGCGCTCTTTTATTTCTTTATGATGGATCTATATGGGAATGTGCCCATCTCGGCTGCCTTTGGTTCGTCGGAACAACCGGCTACTTCAAGTAGGACTGAGGTGTTTAATTTTATCGAAACCGAGCTACTGGCAACGGCACCGGATTTGTCAATTGAGACCAGTGCCTTAACATATGGCCGGCCTACCCGGTGGCTTGTCTATGTCATGCTGCAAAAACTTTATCTCAATGCCGAATATTATACCGGTACACCGAGATATGCAGAATCCATAACCTACGCGGATAAGCTTTTGACGGAATCAAATTTAGCACTTGTCAGTGATTTTACGAGTTTGTTTATGCCGGAGAATGGTCCAAATAGTGAAACGATCTTTGCCGTTCCCTATGACGCCAATGTTGCTCCAGGTAATCAATTCTCCCGTTTTGGCCTGCATACAGCTTTGCAAGATAAGTATGAATTGCCTTTCAGACCGAGTATCGCACTAAGTACCATTGCTGATTTTTACCGTTTGTTCAATTTGGAAGGAGATAAACGAAATGAAACCTGGTTGGCGGGAAAACAGGTTGATTTTAATGGTGATCCCATCTTAGTTGCTACTACAAACAAAGGGCTGGACGCAAGTTACAGCGGACCTAATCCCGATCAGAAAATTAACTGGCAATTGGAATTTACACCTGAAATGCCGCTTCGCTCAGAAGCTACCATGGATGTCGGCAATGATGAACTTGGTAAGGCTCGAGGGGTACGTTCTATAAAATACTACCCGGACAAGAATACGCATCCCAGTAACCGCGATTCCAATAATGACATTCCGGTATTCCGTTTAGCGGATGTTTATTTAATGAAGGCGGAGGCGATCCTCCGTGGCGCAGCGGCTACCGCAGTGAATGGCGAGTTGCAGACAGCGGATGTGTTGGTAAACAAGGTACGCAGTCGTGTCGGAGCATCCGCCGTAACCGGGATTACTTTGGATGCACTTTTGGATGAACGCGGAAGAGAATTTGCTTGGGAAGCTTGGCGAAGGAACGATTTAATACGATTTGGTAAGTTTGAAGGTACTTGGGGATTTAATCCGGGCGGACAAGCGCCAACCTATCGTATTTATCCTGTGCCTACAAGTGAAATACGATTAAATACGAAATTGATCCAAAACCCGGGATATTAATTGTTGACATCCTTTGAAAAAGAGCCGTTCTGCAAAGAACGGCTCTTTTTTTATTAACAAATGTTAAGTGTGTCTGTGTATTGAAAAAACATATTTTTACCATGTTTTTTTGTAATTAATTGTTGTGTAGTGTTTTATGAGTTTTTAAGTGGCGGTTAACTAAAATTTAATCTTAGAATAGTTTACTAATAATATACAAAGTTTAATATTGTTGTGTTTTAAATCACCTCATGTTAAAATTTGTTTATGTTAGTTCAACCTTCATTTTGTAAGCGAAAGAAATCGATTCTTGTCCTGTTGCTCCTTTTGCTTGGCAATTATTCGTTTGGCCAAGTTCAGGCAATTCATGGAAAAGTGATTGACTCGCTGACAGCAGAAACTATTCCCGGAGCAACTATCCGGAACCTAAGTACGGGTAAAATGGCATCAACCGACCAGGGCGGAAACTTTAATTTAGCGGCCAAAGAAGGAGACTCCCTAGGAGTCGCGTTTATTGGCTATTTAACAAAAAACGTTCGTGTTAACGCTTCGGGCGATATGGTGGTGGCACTTAGTCCTAATCAAGAAGGATTAAACGAGGTTGTTGTTACCGCACTTGGTATTAAAAAGGAAAAGCAAGCCGTTGGTTATTCCATTCAGGAAGTAAAGGGGCAGGATCTGGTAAAGGCACGCGAACCGAGTGCGATTTCGAATTTGGCAGGCCGCGTCGCCGGCTTAACCATCACCCCAAGCACTAATCTCTTTGGGAACCCAGGTATAAACTTGCGGGGACGTAGTAACGTCTTGATTGTAGTAGATGGTATGCCGATTAATACGGATTCCTGGAATTTAAGTCCCGATGATATTGAGTCTTATTCAGTGTTAAAAGGTGCCAATGCAGCTGCCTTGTACGGTAACAGGGGGCAAAACGGGGCCATTATCATCACAACTAAAAGAGCGAAGACAAGAGACCGGGGCTTTCAGGTGGAGTTTAATTCCAGCACCCAATTACAAACAGGTTATAATGCGATCCCAAAAATTCAAACGGAGTACGGGCCTGGAGCGAACTTTGATTATGCGTTTAAAGATGGGAGAGGGGGAGGTATTAATGATAATGATTACCTCATTTGGGGTCCACGTTTTGAAGGACAATTGATCACACAATATAATAGCCCTCTTGATCCCGGAACCGGCGATTTGATACCCTTACCTTGGACTGCCAAAGGAAAAGACAACCTGAAAGAATTTCTAGAAAATGGTTTGCTGAGTACCAATAATATTGCCATTTCAACAAAGGGAGAGCAAGGTGATTTCCGAATGTCGGTATCCCAAATGTTTCAGAAAGGTACAACACCCAATACCAAATTGGGTGGAACGAATGTAAATCTTTCCGGTGGTATTAATGCAGGAAGCAAACTCCGTTTTGATGCCAGTATCAATTACAATAAGCAGTATTCGCCTAACTATCCAAATTTGGCTTATGGCCCGCAAAGCCCCATCTACATATTAACGCTTTGGGGCGCTGCTGACTACGATATTAATGACCTTCGGAACTACTGGCAACCCGGAAAAGAAAATGTGCAGCAATATAACAGAGAATATACGATCTATGATAATCCTTGGATGACTGCCTATGAAAATCTCCGAACCTATGATAAAGACGATATCTATGGACATGTTATGATGAACTATAAGTTAACAGATAAGTTGTCATTTAATGCACGCACCAGTGTAAGTACTTGGAATAGGAATCGAACGATAAAAATACCCATATCGGCCAATCTGTATGGATATGATATTGGCGGTAGCAGAGTTGGTGGTTACCAGGAAACCTACGATACGTTCTGGGAAAATAACACAGAAGCATCTTTAAAATACCAGGACCATTTTTTTGATGAAATCGGTTTTACAGGGTCCGTCTTTGGCAACCTGCGCACAGTTAGTGCTAAATCATTATCTGCGCGTACGGATAGAGGTTTAACGGTGCCGGGTGTATATGATTTGAGTAATTCGGTGATGCCTACAATCGCAACCAATGACAGGGCTTCCAGACAAGTAGGGAGTGTGTATGGTTTTGTTGATTTAGATTATAGGAACATGTTATACTTGAGCTTAACTGGACGTATAGATAAGTCGTCTACCATGCCGATGAAGAACAATACCTATTTTTATCCTTCAGCATCTTTAAGCGCTGTTGTTTCCGAAATGCTTCGCCTGCCTAAAGTAATCTCCTCCATGAAGATAAGAGGTGCTTACGCAAACGTCGCAAGTGATTTTGTAGACGAGGACGACCAGTACGGTATATATAAACTGCTTCCTTTCTATACAAATTATGGTCGATGGGAGAATACGTATACGGGCGTAAATTACACCGATGTATTGCCCAATACGGATCTTGTTGCTGAACGTGTAAAGACACTCGAACTAGGTTTGGAAATGCGTTTCCTCAATGGCCGCTTGGGATTGGACGCAGCCGTTTTTAGAAATTTGGAAGGGCCAAGTATTATTGAACTTACTACATCCGTGACCTCAGGTGTAAGCGCGCGGCAAACCAATGGTTTAACGCTCTTACGAAAGGGACTAGAGTTAAGTGTGGATGGTACAGCCATTGCTCGTGACAACTTCGCTTGGAATATCCTTGTCAACGCGTCAACCAATCACGCTTGGTTGCATGAAATTGACGGGGTGCAAAATCGTTATGGAAATATCCATCTAGGAGAGCGCTGGGACAGTTATTATATAAAAGATTTTCAGCGCGATGAGCAGGGAGAATTGATTGTTGGTACCAATGGCTTGCCTGCTTATAACCCCTATATGACTAAAATTGGGCACAGCGATAATAATTGGGCCATCAGTATGAATAATACATTCAAATATAAAACTTTTAGTCTCAGTTTTATGCTCGATGGTCGATTTGGTGGTTTGATAAAGAACGTATTGGATGCAAAGCAGTGGGGGTCGGGGACACATCCTGAATCTGCAAATGAATACCGTTTGAAGGACTGGCAAAACCGGGATATGCAAGGCTATCAAGGTAGCGTCATGACAGATGGATCAAAGATTGTTAGCGGGCAACTAAATGCAGATCAAGACGGAAATGTAATTGCAGATACCCGTGTTTTTGCACCAAATGATATTCCGGTATTATGGCAGGCATGGGCTACCAATTACTATCAATCCGATCCCATTGCTGCTAAGAAAAGAACATTTATAAAATTACGGGAAATCGTGTTGAGTTATAACTTCCCCTCGTCTTTTCTCGAGCGAACGAAGTTTTTTGATGCTGCCAGTATATCACTGGTTGGACGTAATCTATTCTATTTTACCGGTAAGGGCACACGAAATATGGATCTGGATCAGTTTACCGGTTCGAGCTCGGATTATCAGACGCCCTCTGTTAAAAGTTTTGGTATTAACCTTAATGCAACTTTCTAAAGCTTTTGTAGCACTTGAAAAAATATGCTAATGAGAACCTTTAAACCAATAATGCTTATCCTACTGCTAGGTTGCATGATGAGCGCATGTAAGAAAATTGAAGATCTACAAAAAGATCCCGCGGCTGTATATGATCCGGCACCTAAACTTATTTTTACGGGTCTACTGATGCGTGCTTCTGATGCACCTTGGAACGAAGATCAACGTCATAATCAATATATGACGCAAAACGAATCGTATTATGCGGGTCAACCTTATAATTGGACTACTGGATCGTATGACGATGCTTATGGTGCCTTGCGCGATGTAAATCGCATGGAAGTGGAAGCACAAAAGGCAGGTGATTTGGGGGCTGTCTACCTGAGTATGGCCAAGTTTTTTAAGGCCTATTTCTTCAGTCGAGCCACAACTATGTTTGGTGATATTCCAATGTCAGAAGCTATTCGAGGTGAGGCTGAAGATAATTTTCAGCCAAAATATGATACCCAAGAGGCCGTCTATGTGCAAGTGCTGAATTGGCTAGAAGAGGCCAACACGGAGCTTGCATCGCATGCAGCAGATGGCGCTTCCCTAGAAGGTGATTTTTTCTACGATGGTCAGCTTGAGAAATGGCGCAAGTTGGTGAATTCTTATAAACTAAGGTTGTTAATCGATTTAAGCAAACGCGCCAACGACACACCGGAGTTGAAAATAAAAGAACGTTTTACTGAATTACTGACCAATTCTTCTCAATATCCACTCATTTTGTCGAACCAGGATAATTTTCAACTACAGTATAATCCCATCAATATGTATCCTTTATGGCCCTCGGATGGTATTGTAATTAAAAAGGATGCACGTAATACCTTAGGAGCTACCTATGTAAGTATTTTGAAAGAAACCAGGGATCCCCGCTTACTGATTCAGGCGCTTCCTGCAGAAAGTTTAGCTCCGGTTCCAGGTAATCCCTTTGCAGTTTATCAGGGTGGAAAAACGGGTGATTTGCAGAGTACGTTATTGAAGCAGGCAACGGAAGGGCGGCTTTCGATGATCAATTTCGATTATTGGGTAACATCTCCTTCGGGGATCCCAGCTGTACAGCTCGGAGCTTCTGAAGTCCAATTTGCTTTAGCCGAAGGGATTAACCGTGGTTGGGCGGATGGTGACGCCGCGGAACATTTTAAACGAGGAATTGAAGAGTCTATGAAATTTTATAATGTGCCTTCTAATGAAATCCTTGCTTTCCTTACCTCTTATATCTATAAAGGGGACAATGAGGAGGGGCTTCGTCAGATCTTAACGCAAAAATATGTTGCCTTTTTTGAGAACTCCGGCAAACAAGCCTTTTTTGAACAAAGACGTACAGGGATCCCAACATTCGATATAGGGCCTGCAAATGCAAATAATAATGAGATACCAAAAAGATGGGCTTATCCAACTACAGAGTACAGCACCAACGAAGTAAATTTAAAGGAAGCGCTGCAACGGCAATTTAACGGCTCTGATACACAGAATGACCTGATGTGGCTAATTAAGTAGTATTTAAAAATGAGTATCGCTAATGAATAATCAAAGAAGAAATTTTTTAAAAGAAGCAGGGTTATTGTCTGCTTCTTCGCTGCTCGCGCTGTCGAGTTTAAAGGCCTTTGCTGTTGAGAAAGCCGAAAAACATAAAAAACGTGCCTTGCGGATTGCCCATCTGACAGATATCCATTTACTCAACCATACTAATCCGAAAGCGGCCTTCGCTAAAGTGCTGAAAGAGGTAAATACCTTGGGCGATAAGCCCGACTTTATTATCAATACCGGTGATTCGTTAATGGATATGAATCATAAAAGTAAAGAAGAGATAACTAAGCTCTGGACCGCCTGGGATGAAGTGGTTCAGCGCAATAGTTTACCCATTAAGAGTTGTATCGGCAATCATGATGTCTGGTATCTCTCTCCTGAACATAAAGAATATGAAATCTCAAAACATGATGAACATTACGGGAAACAGTGGATTAAAGAAAAACTGGGGTTACCCCATGAATATTATACTTTTGATAAGCATGGATGGCGCTTTATCGCGCTTGATAGCATACAGTATATGGCTGAGCGAGGTGGTTATACTTTTGGAGAAAAACAGCTCGGGTGGTTAAAAGATCAATTGCTAAACACACCTAAAAATATGCCGGTGCTGGTTTTTTCGCATGTACCCATTATATCAGTCACGCCGCTACTTTATGCCGCACAGCGAAAACCTGTTAACACACTGGGCTTTCCGGGAGGCGATCAGCACGTGGATATGATGGAGGTGAAAAAAATATTTAAAGAAAGCGGCAACGTAAAGGTCGCCTTAAGCGGCCATGTGCATTACGTAGATCAAGTGGATTATTTAGGGGTTAATTATTATTGTGGTGGTGCCGTTTCCGGAAACTGGTGGGATGGTGTTTTAGATGATTTTCCGCCGGCGTATTCTATCTTGGATTTATATGAAGACGGCTCCAGTTGTTATGAAACAATTTATTATTGATGGTATGAAGAGAAGACATTTTATACGAGATTCTTTTGTTCTGGGGACCTCAGCTCCGTGGTTAACGAAACCGTTTTCCGCGGCGATTTCGCAAACACCATGGAATAAGCACAACGTCCAATTACGTTTTGGCGTGTGCGCCGATTTGCATCACGATCTGATAAAAGATGGTGTCGAACGTATTGAAGCATTTACGCAATCTATGAACATCGAACAACCTGACTTCGTTATACAGATGGGTGATTTTTGTACGCCTAAACCGGAAAATAAGCTGCTCATGCATGCCTGGGAGAAGTTTTTAGGGCCCAAATACCATGTTATCGGTAACCACGATGTGGATGGAGGCTTTACACATCAAGATATTATCAAATTTTGGAACATCTCAGGTGCCTATTATAGCTTTGATTTAAACGGTTATCATTTTGTTATATTAAATGGAAATGAACGCCGATCGCAAGATGTTTCCAGGTATCCGAGATCTATTCTAAAGGAGCAATACGATTGGTTATCTCAGGATTTGGATGGCACGTCCTTCCCCATCATCGTTTTTTGCCATCAAGGGATCGATAACGATTTAGATGGGTTGATGGAAGGCAACATTATTCGTTTATTGTTCGAGCGAACGAATAAAAAGGCGCGCTATCGAAAAATTCAACTTGTCTTAAGCGGTCATCATCATGAGGATTATCTGAATTGGTACAATGACATTCCTTATTTACAGATTAATAGCATCGCTTATCAGTTTGCTCGCACTGATAGAGGCTATCGTTTTGCGCATACGGTCGAGCCGATATGGGCGTTCATCACTATTTTGAATAATGGTATGATCATCGTAAAGGGAAGGGAATCAACCTATATCGATAACCTCAGTAGTGAAGAACAAAGTTATTATAGAGGTTATGCAACGGTTCCACATATTTCAGATCGTGTAATCCCCTATCCAGGGCAATTACCTTATTATTAACAAAAATTTAATGTAGAAATTGTTTATTAATAATAAACAATGTTTATAATTGTGGTATAATATATTAAAGAGTATTTAACCTGTTGAAAGAATGCATATAAAATTTGATCTGATCGTTGTTGGAAGTGGTATATTGGGGACCTTTCATGCTTATCATGCGCTTCAGAAAGGACTGAAGGTACTGTTATTTGAGAAAGACAATTATCCGGTTGGCGCAACGGTACGTAACTTTGGTCAGGCAGTGCCTTCAGGTATGGTTGATCAATGGTTTCAATATGGTGTAAGGGGACTTGAAGTATACCGGTCGATTCAAAACGAGTTTGATATTTCCGTACGCAATAACGGCAGCGTTTACATCGCTTCTGATCGTGACGAACAAAAGCTGATCCATGAGCTGAAAGCACATTATGATACCATCGGCTATCCTTGCGACTTGCTGGCAGGCAATCAGGTGTTGGAAAAATATCCCGCTATTCAACCATCTTATGCAAAAGAAGCACTCTTTTTTCCACAAGAAGTCAGTTTGGAACCTGATCGTATGATTCACCGAGTACATGCTTATATGCAGCATCATTTCGCGAATTTAACGCTCCAGTATAATACCCCGGTAATAGGTGTCGAACAATTAAATGAGGGTGTTTCTGTGAAGGTATCGAATGGAAAGTCTTACACAGGAACAAAATTGGTCATTTGTAATGGAAACGAATTTAAATTACTTTTTCCGGATATTTTTAGTGCGAGTGGACAATTGGTGAGCAAATTACAAATGCTCCGTACCGTTCCGATGCCCGAAGTTGGACTGGAGGGCAATGTGTTGACGGGTTTGACCATAAGGCGTTATGAAAGTTTTGAAAAGTATTGCCCTTCGTTTCACCAGGTCGATACACCTGATCATTATCAAGAGCTTCAAAAATGGGGTATCCATATATTATTCAAGAAGGCAGTCGATGGAAGCCTGATTATTGGGGATTCGCATGAATATGCTCACGCCGATCAGGTGGATGATTTAGGTTTCCAAATTAATGCATATATCAACCATCTAATGCTGAATGAGGCACAACGTATAGTCAATTTTGATGTTCGAAAAATCAATAGTAGTTGGGCCGGGTATTATCCGCAGCATCCCGAGAAAAACATCGTTGAAATAGACGTAACGGAAAATATTCACATCCGTACTTGCATTGGCGGTAAGGGGATGACCGCTGGAATAGGGTATACCGAAGCGAGCATACAGCAGCTCTTCAAACAGTAAGTCTAAATGTTGCTTTAATGGAAACTACAAACAAACGTAACGTGACAGCCTGGCTATCGCGAAGCCCGGATATTGTCTTTATTTTATGGTGTTCCATCGCTGCCTTTGGGGCCTATTTCTGTATGTATGCCTTCCGTAAACCATTCAATACCGGGCATTACGAAGGCTTACATCTTTTTGGTATGGATTATAAATCTATTCTTATCATTGCGCAGGTGTTTGGCTATATGCTTTCAAAATTTATCGGCATTAAGGTTATTGCTGAATTAAAACGAAACCAGCGAATTTGGTTGATTATTTTTCTGATATTGATGGCTGGTCTCAGCCTGCTGTTGTTTGCGCTTGTCCCGTTTCCCTCTAATTTTATTTGTTTATTTCTGAATGGCCTTCCGCTAGGAATGATTTGGGGTATTGTTTTTAGCTTTCTAGAGGGACGACGGTTTACCGAGCTATTAGGTTTTGGTTTAAATATTAGTATTATCGTTGCATCCGGTGTGCTCAAAACAATTTATTTTTTTATCCAACAACAAATCCACATTTCCGAATTTTGGATGCCCTTTGTTGTTGGGGGCTTGTTTTTTCCATTCTTTCTCCTATTTGTGTGGATGCTCTCCGTGATACCGGTTCCCAACGAAAAAGACCGCCTGCTACGTACGGAAAGAATCCCTATGGACAAAAAAGCTAGAAAACATGTAATGATGCTTTATGGAGTGGGCGTGGTCGCAGTCGTTATAGTATATGCACTTTTAACTGTTATGCGCGATTTTCGTGATAATTTTTCTGTAGAAATTTGGGATGAAATCCAACCAGGGTATGAGGGGACTGTTTTTGCTACAACGGAGATTATTAGTAGCATCGTGGTGATTCTATCCGTTGGTTTGATTGCCTTTATAAGGAACAACCACAAAGGTTTCCTTTGCACGCTTATATTAATGGTTTTTGGTGTGCTCTTAAGTGGTACAAGTACCCTTCTCTTTCAACTACATTATTTAAATGCCTATTCTTGGATGATGTTATTAGGGATTGGTTTGTTCCTTGCTTACACTCCGGTGCAAACTGTCCTTTTTGAACGAATTATCGGGCTGTTCAAACTGAAAGCAAATGCCGGTTTCTTTGTTTACATCTGTGATGCAGTGGGTTATCTTGGAAGTGTATCGCTTCTTTTAATTAAAGAATTCGGATTGCCCGGCGTAAGGTGGTCGTCTGTGTTAATTTACTTTTCTTACGCCATTACACCTATTTGTTTGCTGTTGCTGCTTACCGTATTTATCTTTTTCATGGGAAAGCTACCGTTGAAAAAAAAACGAACAGCTTCTTATAAAGCAGATATTTCATTTGAATAATTTATGCACGATGTGCAACATAAAAAATACAAAGTGGCATAGGTAGTAATTGCTGGATATTTTTAGTTTTACATTTTTAACCTAAAGTATTTAGGTGTCGGAATAATACTAAAACAAACAGCTAGAACAATGTTTAAAAATTTTGCAAAAATGGCGGGTGTTGCTGCATTCGCGAGTATGTGTGTTGCCTGTTCATCGCCCGTGAAGAAAGAATCAAAACCAGCCAACCTTACCTTGGCCCCTGGTTTTTCTGCAACGATCTTTGCGGACTCGCTCGGTGCAGCGCGTCACATCTCCGTTAGTCAACATGGAGATGTATATGTTAAATTAAATCATTTAAAAGAAGGAAAAGGGATCTATTGTTTGTCGGATACTGATGGTGACGGGATCGTGGATAAAACAACGGCATTCGGAGACTATACAGGCACGGGTATTCTCGTAGATCAGCATTACCTATATGCTTCCTCCAACACAACCGTATTTCGGTATCAATTGGATGATGATCAGCAAGTGAAAGATGTCGACCATCCCGAAATTATCGTGGATGGCCTGGTCGCCCATGCGATTGATGGCGCAAAACCATTGGTAATCGACAGTGAACGAAATTTATACGTTGCAGTTGCTTCTTATTCGGACGCATGTGGGGACGAAACAGAAGACGGAAAATCTTGCCCTTTGCTGGACTCGGTTGCCGGTATATGGCAATTTAAAGCAGACAAGCTAAAACAGGGTTATGGTGATGGGGAACGCTATGCAACAGGACTAAAGGGGGTGATGGGCTTTGCTTGGAACGGAGTTTCGAATTCGCTTTATGCTCTACAGCACGGTAGAGGGAATTTCCATGAAAAATTTCCGCAATATTTTGATGCAACCTATTCCGCAATGTATCCTGCGGAAACCTTGTATGAATTGACAAAAGGTGCCGACGCCGGCTGGCCTTACGTCTATTATGATCATATTCAACATAAAAAACTGCTTGCTCCTGAATTTGGTGGAGATGGCAAAAAGGAAGAGAATGATAAATATTTGGATCCCGTTTTAGCTTTTCCAGCTCACCTTGGGCCAAATGCCATGCTCTTTTATACAGGAGATATGTTTCCTGAAAAATATAAGAATGGTGCTTTTATTGCTTTTCATAATCAATCCACTGAACTACATAAGGGGTTCTGTGTTGCTTTTGTACCCTTCAAAAATGGCAAGCCAACGGGAGATTGGGAGATTTTTGCCGATGATTTTGCGGGGATTGATCTGAAAAATCCCACAGGCCCGAGTCAACATAGGCCCTGTGGACTAGCACAAGGCCCTGATGGTGCATTGTATGTTAGCGATGATCTACAGGGAACGATTTATAAAATTACCTATACGAACGCTAAAGGATAACAACGCTTTAAAATCAGCGTACTAAGGTGTCCACTAGATGATTTATCGTGGTGGATACCTGGGGATTTCGGTTTAATACACCGATGAAAGTGTTTATAAAATAAATGTTCTTTTTTTAAAGCGATTTCCCTGTATGGATACCTCGCTTTTTCTCTATTTGGTATACTATTTATTATACAAATCGGATTGACTTAAACTAGAATTCCTTTTATTTCGTACTTAATTTTCAAAGAGGCAGTAATGCAGACGAACAGAAGGAAAAGAATAATAGCCATTACCAGGGAAAGTATTAACGTATATCAAAGTAAAAAACGATTTATCTTATTATTAACGGGACTGCTAATAGGCGCAGGGGCCATTTATATGTTTCTCCTGATTCGTTTGGCACCAGCGAAAAATCAGGCGATAGATTCACAAACAACACACAAAAGTGCTTTACTGCTATTAGAAGACAGCGTATCCGTTGCTAACAAGCAACTTTTGCAATTAAATAAGGCCATAGATCAACAAATACATGCTGAAAAAAATGCATGGGGGGCTATGCAAGAAAATAAGGCCATTGAAATTTCGAATACGAATAAGCAACTGATCATACGGAAAATGGAGGCCGTTTTGAAGTATTTGAAAACACCGCTGAATCAGTTTAACCAGTTACCCACTTATTTCATTAATAATACTGCGCTCGAGCAGCAAATAAAGTCTTATAACGACGAACTGATGAAGTTACAAACAGCTTATAAGGAAAAATCACCCTATGATACTTCTTATTTTGCTTCTCTTGAACTCTCGCGCAATGATCTTATCAATAAGTTGGAAGCAGAAAAAACATTGCTCCTTAAACCAAATCAAAAGCCAAAAGCGAAACGATTTAATGCGCCACAGCCATCGGAAAATTTGATTGCTATGTTTAATGAAAGAGATTCAGTCACTGAAGTATACTCGGATCTGCTTCAACGCTATCAGAAGCGACTAAGCCAGGTGCAAGTAAACGATTTAATGGATTCATTAACCAAACCGCAATTTCAAACAACAGCGGTTACCGATGTGGAGTCCATCTATTTGCCGCGCGAAATGCCAAAGTGGTTATTGACTGGTCTGCTACTTGTTGCGTCTGTCGGAATTATACCCTTTTTTGTTGTGTTTCTTAGGAAATATAAGTCGCCATTTGTTAAACGCCCAGCCGATATCGAGCTATCGGGGCGAACGGAGGATATAGTGTTGGAACTTAATAAAGAGGTAAATCAAGAGCTTGTTGCCTTTAATTATGAACCCCTTATTCGGGCAGTAGAAAACCTGGGAACTTCACATAAGTTGGTTACATTCTACTCGGTTGATGCGGAGAGAGAACAACATGTAATCAGTACACAACTTGCGTCTCTATTAACGAAACTTGGAAATAAGGTGGTATACATGGATCTTTGTACGCAATTTGGTCAATTGAGTACAAAGAATGAATGTACATACGAGTTAACCGATTTTATCGAGCATACCACCAATATCGCACACCATGTGCTTCAAAAGGCAATGGAACAGAAAGAGCCGGTAGTTATCAAAATGGTTAAAACCGATGCGAAGCAGCATGAACCAATGTTGCACGACTATTGGAGTTTGCAACATTTTTTTGCGAACACTCGGTTACGGGAAATGCTTGCGGCGTTTAAGCAATACTTCCACTATGTCGTTATCAGTACACCCGATTTTTTAGCGGTCGACTCTTCCTTGCTTGCTGTACCCCAAAAAGATATAAATATTCATGTTTTTAAGGCCGGATCCACCACGCGGAGATCTGCAAATTTGTTGTGTAAGCTCAATGGGAATGATCCTACTCCCAGTCTTAGTGTTATCGATTTTTCCAAACCACCGGCACGTAGTCAAGGTTAAATTTTTGGAAAAAGTCATATGCCGGAGATTTTATTGTCTTAAAAAGGTAGGTGCTGCTTTGGAAGAGCGTTCCCTGTCCCGTAAATTGCTTCCGGAGCTTCTAAAATCCAAGATTGATGTGAGAAATATTGCCAGGGGATGGCTGCTAAATCGACGTTCGTGTTAAGGAAAGGAACATAAGGACTGCCATTGACAGAGATTAGACTATGAGCAAAAACGGAAATCTCTTGTCCTTTTTGGCGGTATACTTCTTTTAGATGCCGGGCAAATTGCCAAATAGCATCGGGAGCTGTACTTAGGAAATGAATTTGATGAGGAGTTAAATACGCCTGCAGACGCACGATCGTTCTCTCGTTGGTTTCTTTATTAACAACATAAAAAGTTATTCTGCCCGATTTTCGCCTTAACATCATACGCCATGCTAAACGATGTCCTTCTTCCGTCCATAATACATCGCCTGCAATTAAATGGTGGCGTAAAGGTAAATAGCATTGCCAGACTAGGTAAAAAATAAGAACGAATGAAATGCAGGCCTTGTGATTTTTAACCGGTGGTGCCATTGATTGAACGTCAGTTATCGGAGCAAAACCGAATCTTTTTCTGATTACGTGTGGGGGATAACAAAATATCGCCAATGCCAAAGCAAAGTAGGGGAAAATACCGATATGTAAGGTGATTGAATTAAAGATATGAAAAGTAACCGCGGCAATAAAAGCTATATTGCGCGTGGGTTTCCATAACAAAAGGGGAACAATGAGCAAGTCAAATCCGATGCCAAGCCAAGATAAGAGCCGAGCGAAGCCTCCCGAAGAAAGCAAATCGGAAAACGTGTGCCAGGAAAAATGAGCGTTAAACCAATTGGCGGAATCTGAAAGGCGTAAGTGCAGGTACTGTCCATTGTACCATCCCGGATATAATTTAGCGATACCGGCAAAAGTGTATACAATTAACAGCTGCCCAATAAATAAATAACGCTGCCAGCCGAACATGCTTTGCCGATGTACCGTGCGTTTATGTTTAATGTCAAATGAGTATGCCTGGTGGGCGGGCATAAAAACCATAAACCATGCGATGAGCATCAATAAATAATAATGATTATTATAATTCGACTTTTGCATGAAATAAACGAGTGACCATCCCAAACTGAACAGCAGCATGCTAATCCGATATCGGTAGCCCAGGGCAATGCAAAGACCGCATAGTCCGAGTACCGTAAATAAGTAATACATCGTATCCCCCAATAAAAACCGGGTCCATTCAAAACCCAAAAAAGTAAAGATGAATTCGGGGGCAACGAAGGTTTCCCTTACCCAGCCGGTTGCAATAGCGCCCCAGCATTCCAATAATATTAAGACTCCAAAGAAAATCCTAAAAAGGACCAGTTGGATATTGTCGATTTTTTTAAAAAGCCACGGCATCTATATGATATCTTCTGCGATCAAACTTACATAACAGATATTATTGTGCAAAATTTGTAGCATAGGTTTCAGGTCATTGCTGTCGTAATTGGTTGTGAGTTGCCGGTTGCGAGTTGTGAGAAGGGTCCGCGCCTTTCGAAGAATGGACGATGTCAAAAGCCTGGAAAGGGGAACCTGTTAAGAAGGATTATCACGTGGATTTGTAATTTGAAGTTCCACCATTAAAATGTTTTAGCAGAATGTTAAAATATGTTAAAACGCCAAAAAAATTTTGCAGAGAACGTTCCCGATGTTATCTTTGTGTCATCATAATTTAGGTTTATAATTGGTTAGTAAAGGTCTTCAGTCTCCCCGATTGGAGACCTTTCGTTTTTAGCGCTACCACCCTTAAAAAGGAACTGATGCCCTCTCTTTTTAGCTTAGTAAGCCACCGTGAAGCGTTGTTTAATGTGTTTCGGATGTAGTGCCTCGTCAACAATGGCTACTGCTAGGTCATCTACTGTTATCCAACTTCTACCGTTTTCATCGACAACAGGATAATCCGTGCCGGTACGATACAGACCCTTGCGTTCTCTCGGTAAGCCTTGATGCATTTCGGGAGCGGGACTTAAAAATGTCCAATCAAGTTCTTTTTCTTCTTTTAAGATATTCAAATAATCACGGGCTGCTTTAGCACCTGGTTTCCAATCGGTCGGAAATTCGGGTGAATCAACAATTTGCAAACCTTCAGCTGCGTATAAGCTCCCTGCACCTCCAACGACCAATAATCTTCTAACTCCTGCTTTTTTAACACCGTCCTGAATAGCTTTCGAACCTTTGAGGAAATCATCGTATAAGTTCGGGTTTGTCCAACCGGCATTATAAGCACTGATCACCAAATCGAAGCCCGCTACGACTTTTGCGAAATTTTCCGTATCCAATACATCTACCTTAGCGCGATGCAACTTTTCGTTCTGAATATCCAGTTTAGACGGATCTCGTAATAAAGCAGTTACTTCCTCTCCGCGATTTAATAATTCATTTAAAATTGTTTTGCCTACAAATCCAGTGGCACCAATTAATGCAATTTTCATATCAATCAATGTTAGTTTTATTTAATATATATCGTTCAATTTTTACTCACTTTCTGCCTTCCGCTTTAATCCTTTTCACTAAAAATCACAGATGTCATGGTAAGTGACCCCCCAACAACATAATCATTAAAAAAATGCGCTTCGTCTTTTTTTCCCTGTAACGCGAGCGTATAGATTAAAGGATAGTAATGGTCAGGTGTTGGAATGGCTAATGAAGCTTCTTTGCCAAGCTGTTCATAACGTATTAAATGCGCGTGATCACCATTTGTAATTAAATCTTTAAACGTATTGTTCATTTGTACAGCCCAATCATAACCATAATTTGTTTCGTGCATATGCTGCCAGGAAACCATCCGTAAATTATGTACCATGTTTCCGCTCCCGATGATAAGCACGCCCCTTTTTCGAAGCGCATAGAGCTGAGCCCCCAGATCATAGTGATAAGCAGCATCTTTCGTATAGTCAATGCTCAATTGCAATACAGGGATGTCTGCCAATGGATACATATGCCTGACGACGGTCCATGCACCATGGTCCAAACCCCAATCATGATCGAGTACTACCGGTGTCTTCTTGATGAGTTTGGTAGTTTCCTCGGCGAGTTTGGGATTACCCGGGGCCGGGTATTGTACATCGTATAAGGCTTCTGGAAATCCGCCGAAGTCATGAATCGTCTTTGGAGCATTCATAGCGGTAATTCCTGTCCCTTTCGTTAACCAATGGGCAGATATGACTAAAACACTTACAGGGGTGGGAATTTTTTTTGCAATGTTTCGCCAATTTTCACTATAAACATTATGTTCAATGCCATTCATGGGCGAACCATGGCCAATGAAAAGCACGGGCATAAGTTCACCATTCGGTGCAAGTGAGTTTGTGTATTGATTAAATGCGCTTAACGTATTCATTTAAGTCCTTTACATGTTTTGTTATTACTTTTTCTATCTTAGGGTGTCGGTGCTTCATTAATCGTGTAAGATTTTCCATCCTGCACGCCAGTTATAATGATTTTTTATACCTAATTGCATCAAAAGAATCTGCATGTTTTCCAGCGTCCTCCTTGTTGCTAAGTTTCCCGCAATAACAGGCTTGAAGCCAACTTCTTGAACAAGTGCTTGCGTCTGCTTTAAAGCTTCCTCATCATTGCCAGCTAAGAAGCAGTCTGCTCTTTGGCCTGAAAATATCGGTTGACCAAAGTTGGCGGCGAAAGTAGTATTAAAGGCCTTTACCACTTTGGAATGGGGTAGAAGGGCCTGCAATTCTTCAGCCGCGCTATCGTGCTCCGATAGTAATGATCCTTGGAAATCGGGTGTTATCGGATTGGAAATGCTGATAACGATTTTGCCGGTGCTTACCGCCTTTATTTTGCGTGCTAATTCTTTCTCTGCTGTATAGGGGACGGCTAAAACAATGATATCCGCTTCCCAACTGGCATCGATCGGACATAAAATCCAGTCCGCATCTACTTCTTTATGGATTTTCTGAACTTGCTCATATAAACTTTGAAGCTTAACCTCATCAGTTCCCATAAGCAATAAGCGATATGAACTCTTTGCCAAGCTCTTCGCTAAAGCAGCGCCCATTTTTCCGGTAGCTCCAACAATCGCAATCGTTTGTTTCGTCTTCATGCTTCCTCCGTCTTTCTAAAACAAAGGTAGCGACAAAGAAATCCTACTCCATTGATATAGAATAAGAAATTTGATTGATATAGATCAAGGGTAGGACAAAGGCAATAAAGGAGAAGGTATAAGTTTTACATGATCCACCATAAGCTGAGGGCCAATAACCAATAACTAACAACGAATAACGAGCAACCAATAACTAGCCCTTCTTCAGCAATTGTTTTCTAATCCGACTTAAGGTTTCGGGTGTCATACCTAGAAAAGAAGCTAGCATATGCTGCGGCACGCGCTGACCAAGGTTTGGATGCTCAGCGATAAAGCCGAGGTATCGTTCTTCTGCCTGTGTGCTCAGTGTGCAGGCAATTCGTCGTTGCATACTGATCAAACTATGTTGCATCAATAGGCGCATGTAACGTTCCATAGAAGGTATGGCCTGTAGCATCTCTTCCATACGGGGTTGTGTAATAAGCAGCACTTCTGCATCTTCCAGTATATCAATATCGTAGCTGGCGGGCAAGCCCGTCAGGAAGCTGTAATTATCACCTATCCACCAGCCCTCAGAAGCAAATTGAATAATATGTTCACTTCCTTTATCATCGACTTGATAGGATCGCAACATGCCCTTTTCAACAAAGGCAATATACTTACATACATCGCCCTGTTGTAACATATACTGTTTCTTGCGATATTTTTTTGGGATGAAGAACGTTTTTAATCGTTCCATCTCCGTTTCTTGAAGCGAAATTTTTTTACTAATGTGTTCAAATAGTACCTCGAACATAAATTATATCGGAAAATGAAAGCAATATATTAAAATTTCAGCGAAGAACTTTCTTATATTTAGCCCGAATGATGAAGATATACAATTTCAAAAACATGAAAAGAGCCCTTAAAATTCTATCCTTGATGCTGTTTGGTCTGATCCTTTCTTTGAACCTGCAAGCCCAGAGCATTTTTGAAAAAGTAAAAAAGACAGTTGAACAACATACGAATACAGATAGTAGTACAAGCAATCAATCGAATAGTAACAGTAAAAGTGCGGTGGAGAATTTAAGTACTACGGATGTTTCAGGAGCACTCAAACAGGCACTTAATATCGGTGTTGAAGAAGGAATTAAGAAATTAGGAACTGAAGACGGTTTTTACAAAAATAGTCTTGTTAAAATTTTATTACCTGAAAAATTGCAGAAAGTGGAATCCACCTTGCGGATGATGGGGATGGGAAGTCTAGCAGATGAAGGAATTAAACTCTTGAACAGAGCGGCAGAAGATGCCGTGACAGAAGGGGTACCTATTTTTGCGAACGCCATAACGTCCATGACTTTTGACGATGCAAAGAAGATTCTTCTAGGAACAGATACAGCCGCTACCAGTTATCTAAAGGGCAAAACTTCTACACAGCTTTACCAGGCTTTTGAACCAAAAGTTGAAAATTCGTTAGGTAAGGTAGGCGCAGATAAGGTATGGAATCAGATCATTACAAAATATAATAGTATTACCAAACAAAATGTTACGCCCGACCTAAACCAGTACGTAACCGAAGAAACATTGAGCGGTGTATTTAAAATGGTTGCCGAAAAGGAAAAAGGTGTGCGCGATAATGCCGCGTTCAGAAGTACGTCACTGTTGAAGAAAGTATTCGGAGCCCTGGATTAACCTCCACGCTTTGTAAATTAAGCTTCAGCGATGATTCTGGTACTTCCGGAGGTCCTTCGTCTATCAGCAGAAGTTTGCTGCTATTTCAGTATAACATAGGTTAATAAACTTAAAAAAGAATCATAAAAAGGATATCGTTACGGGGAACGTACGATGGCATTATATACGTTTTGATGAAGAAAACCAGGGTAGCGTGTACTATCTGTTTTGCTTTACGGTTTACGCTTTCTTCAACGTCATTAACCTATTTCTTAGATCACATTATTCGGAATCCAATTTCTTGATGGCCATCTTTTGTGCACTATAGATTCCATTATGTCCACTGAAAAAATAAGCCGTATAACAAGCGATGGCGAAGTAGAGTACATATTCTCCTCCGAACAGCTCAACGCCCATAATAGTACAAGCCAGGGGAGTATTGGTGGCACCGGCAAAAACGGCCAGAAAACCTAAGGCAGCAAAAAGACTGACGGGTGCATCTAATAACGTTGATAAGGTATTTCCCAAGGTTGCTCCAATATAGAATAGCGGTGTCACTTCGCCACCTTTAAAGCCGCTGCTTAGGGTGACGCTGGTATAAATGGTTTTCCACAGCCAACTCCAGGTATCAGCCCCGCCAGCTTGGAAAGCGGATGGGATGGTAATCGCGCCATTATATTCCGCATCAACACCTAAGCTCAAATAATCGGGTTTACCTAAAATAAATGTTAAGAGAATGATCGTTAGCCCACCCACCATAGGCACAATCCATGTTTTAGAAAAAACGCTCAGGAAAAAATGCTTCATCCTATGGACCATTTGCGCAAATAATAAACTGGCTAAACCAAAGGCAATTGAGGCGATTACAACTTTTATTAACAGCAAAGGGTTCAACGAGAAATAGGCGTCAAAATAATTTGGAATATCAATTGCATCGATCCGGTAACTCGTATGATGGACCTGCCATGCCGAAACGGTAAGGTCGCCGATAAGGCTTGCCACTAAGCAGGGAAAAACGGCTTGGTATTGAATGCGTCCGATGGTTAACACTTCGAGCGCAAAGATGGCACCGGTTAGTGGTGTACCAAATACGGCACCAAAACCTGCAGCTACACCAGCGGTCAATAGAATACCGGTTTCTTTTTCGTTTAAACCAAACCACTTACTGAAGGCTTGTGCTATACTTCCGCCTATTTGCACTGCCGTACCTTCTCTGCCCGCGGATCCCCCAAAAAGATGAGTAACAACGGTACTTAATAGTACCAGGGGGGCCATGCGTTTAGGAATGCCGCCGCCTGGACGGTGAATTTCATCGATAATTAAATTATTGCCCCGTTCTGCATTTTTTCCGTATAATTTATAGGCAAAATGAATAGTTAAGCCCGCTAAAGGGAGCAGGTAAAGTAACCAAGGGTGTTCAAAACGGAAGCGGATGGAGAGATGAAGAGCCCATAGAAATAAGGCCACCATACTGCCTATCGCAATAGAAACAGGTAATATAATAAAGGTCCATCGCAGTAAATTTTTAAAAATGCGAACCTGTTCAAGCGAGAAGATTTTATTTATCATGATATACAAAGCTATGTGTCCACTTTACATGAAATACCAGGCCCACAAGAATGTGACCTACTGATATTCTCCTGTTATTTAGTAGACACCATCAGCTTTTTAAGGCGGTTCAATCGGAAGGCATCATTTCCGTTATGCAAACTTAGAAAAAATATATGATACAAAGAGCCTGTTTAATGATTATTAGCCGAATTTTAAACAGGCTCTTTGTAAATCAATTAAACTATCCTTTTTATTCCATTTCAACAAATGAACTACTAACAGAGAAAGGCCTGTCTTCTTCTTTTACTCCTCTTTCCTTATTCGGATCAGCACCCATCTCTAATGATAGGATACCCCCATTGCTTATATCTGCGTAGCGAATATAGTTTTTTGAATAGGGTTGTCCATTTAATGAAACTTTTTGTATGTATACATTGTCGGTGTTATTGTTATCCGCTTGAATAATAAATTCTTTCCCATTTTCTAAACTAATGGTGATTTTATTAAATACCGGGCTTCCCAGGACATATTGATCGGTTCCCGGACAAACACTGTAGAAACCTAGCGCACTTAATACATACCAGGAAGAGGTTTGTCCTTGGTCCTCATCACCGGGATAGCCGTTTTCTGTGCTGTTGTAAAGCTTGCGCATGACTTCACGTGCACGATATTGTGATTTCCACGGTTGGCCGGCGTAGTTGTACAGATAAACCATGTGTTGGATGGGTTGATTACCGTGTGCATATTGCCCCATGTTGGCCATCACCATTTCCGTCATTTCATGAATCAAGCCGCCATAAGTACCTACATTCACGCGGTTCGGTTCGGTAAATACGGAGTCTAGTTTAGCAATAAAATTTGCATCTCCACCTAAGAGTTTAATCAGTCCCTTTGTGTCATGGAAAACTGACCAAACCCAGTGCCAGGCGTTTCCTTCAGTAAAAGGACCACCCCATTCGGCGGGATCGAAATTGCTGTTCCAGTTACCATTTTTATCTCTTCCGCGCATAAATCGGGTTTTGGAGTCGTAGACGTTCCGATAGTTAAACATTTGCCGTTTGAAAATGTCCGTGTAAAAGGGCTGATCGGTCATTTTTGCCAATTGATAACCGCAAAAATCATCGTAAGCATATTCCAGCGTTTTGGCCGTAGCCTCTCTTACTTCCGGGTACGGAACATAACCCAATTGGTAATATTCTTTCCATCCATCCCGACCGTTGGCCGGCCCCCAAGGGCCTTTGTTGGTCGCTTCATGTAAATAGGCTTCCAGTGCTTTTTTAGGGTCAAATGTATGGATGCCCTTAGCCCAGGCATCGGCCAACAAAGAAATGGCATGATTGCCTATCATACTGCCTGCTTCGCTTGGAAAAGACCAAGAAGGCAACCAACCACATTGTTCATAGGCTGCGAGCAAAGCTTGCATATATTGGCCATGCATCGTAGGGTAAAGTAATGCGTTCAATGGAAATTGTGCCCTAAACGTGTCCCAAAAACCAGTATCTGTAAACATATGGCCCGGATACACTTTTCCATCATATGGACTGCAATAATAGGGTTTACCGTCCTTATCGTACTCAAAATACTGACGGGAAAAAAGACTTGCTCTGAAGAAGCAGCTATAAAAGGTCGCTTTGTCTTCTTCACTGCCACCTTCCACCTTAATTCTTCCCAAATGCTTATTCCAAATAGTAGCCGCACGATTTTTGGTTACTTCCAGCTTTTTATCACCTCCCAGTTCTCTATCTAAATTAAGTTCAGCCTGCTCTTGACTGATATAAGAAGAGGCTACTTTAACTTGTACAGTTGCACCTGGTTTGAACACTAAATAAGCACCCTTTCCATCACCTTCTGCTTCCAAAGTCCGTGCATCGGTCGTGTTTTCCCTGTTCTCCCACGTGCCATAATCAAGAAACGGCTGATCAAACTCGGCCACGAAGAAGCTTTTAAAACCCTCTTTAAATCCGCGGCCATTATGCACATAACCGATGATTTTCCGCTCTTTCGGTAATATCTTTACCAAACTATAGCCTGTATATCCATCAAGTACCAAAAAGGCTTTATGACCTTTTGGGAAGGTAAAGCGTAGATGCGCTCCTCTTTCTGTTGGAGCCATTTCAGTTTGGATATGATTATCCATTTTTACCTGATAGTAATAGGGCTTGGCAATTTCCTTTTCATGTGAAAATCCCGTCGCTCGCTTTTCTTCGTCTACCTGTAGACTGTCAATCGTTGGAAAAAAAGAAAATACAGCATAATCATTTGTCCATGAACTGCACTGATGCGCTTGTTGAAAACCTCTTAAAGTCTTTTTAAAATACTGGTACTTCCAACCGTCTCCATTTTTTCCGGTTTGTGGCGTCCAAGTATGCATACCAAATGGCAATGCTGTTGTTGGATAGGTATTCCCTCGTGTTAGTTCATGTTTTGAATTCGTTCCTTGCAGTGTATTCACATAATCGGCAGGTCGCTTTTCTGCTGCCGTTAATCGCAAAGAATAAGATAAAAGAAATAATGTAATTGTTTTTAGTTTCATGACGGTTTTTTGGCTATTTGTTGTTTGTTATTGGTTATTTGTTGTTGGGCACAAGGTTTGTCTATATGCCCACAGGCAGATGCAGTGGAAAGCCAACAACCCAAAAGTTGCAAGCTACTGCCTAAAAAGCCTCTTCAAATATAATAAACCGTTTTAGCATTTCAGGGATTTCACTTAAAAAAACATTCGTTTAATACGAATACCGTAACATACAGCACATGTGAAATCCCTGTTTAGCTTCCCCTTAATTTTTATGTTAACCCAATCGATAGTGCCGAAGAACTTAAGCTGTTCTTTTCTTCAAGGTAATTACACTGATTTCGGGCCAAATACCAACTCTTCCCGAGAATCCAATAAATCCAAAACCACGATTTACATTAATATATTGCGCTCCTTTATTATACAATCCCGCCCATTGGTTATAAATATATTTAACAGCACTCCATCTAAAACCCGGAATTTCGATACCGAATTGCATGCCGTGTGTATGACCCGCTAATGTTAAGTGTACAGGTCTGACGTGTGGTAGGATTTCAGCTTCCCAGTGTGTTGGATCATGTGATAATAATACGGTAAAGCTGTCTTTGTCAACAGTAGACATGGCTTTTTCCAAGTTACCGTATCGGGCAAAATTTTTACCCCAGTTTTGTACACCTACTAAGTTGATAAATTGACCGTTTTTTTCCAATTTGACATGTTCATCAAGCAATAGGCGGAAGCCCATCTCTTTTTGCATCGTTTTTAGCCGATTCAAATTAGCTGTTTTCGCTTCTGGGGAGGGCCACTCCGTATAATCACCGTAGTCGTGGTTTCCCAAAATAGAATACACACCGAATGGCGCATTTAAACGGGCAAATAAACTTTGCCATTCATCCAGTTCGATCGATTCGTTATTTACCAAGTCGCCCGTAAACACTAACAAATCACTTTGTTGTTCATTTGCCAATTCGACTCCTCTTTTCACCGAGGCATGATCTGTAAAGCTGCCGCAGTGTATATCGGATAATTGGGTAATCGTAAAATCGTTGAAAGCATCCGGGAGATCGTCAAAAAACAAAGTATGATGATGTACTTTATACTGATATTTACCTTTTGACATGCCATAAATAATTGCCAAAAAAGGAATAGAGCTAATGCCCAGTATAATTTGCCCGATAAATTTTCGCCTTTCGGGGTAAGGAACATTATTTTTGAAGTTCCACGCATAACTTCCCAAACGGCTTACGTCTTCTAATAAAAGAAAAGGAAGTGCTAATAGTTTCGGAATCAAGGTAAGTAAAACAAGACCAACCAGTATAAAAATATACTTGGGGGGCATTAGTTTTGGGCTGACAAACATCAAAAATAAAATCACCGCGATCAGGAGAATATCAAACAGCCAGTAGGCCCAGTGAACTCCATATCTGGTGGCACTTGATAAGCTCTGAGTAACGGATTTTAAGGATTGAAAAAAGTAAAAATCCAAAATCAACCAAATTGGTATGATAAATAATATTCTACTGAACATTCGTTTAATTTTTTAATGTGTTAGACGTACAAGGTAGGAAAATGTTGTAGCATGTAACAAGAAATTTAGATTGACAGGATGAGAAATGAAATTTACGTTACATTCTTCTCTCCCTATGTGATCCACATCCATGTTCTATGCTGGCTATATTCGCACTAGATACTACTATAGAAGAGCAAGGAAGCAAGGACGAACTGAGGAGAGACATTAAGGGTAAGGTGGACTTGACGTGGACTTAACGTGGAATTGTATAGTCTTAACGGGATGTGGGAAAAATCAGTTGTGAAGGGGTACAAATTTACAAAAGAAATGGTGTATCATGATGATCCGGTGTTTTTATTTTTTTACAGTTGCTACATGAAATAAAAAAATAAGTAGTTTTATTGGGTTATCAAACAATTGTTTCCCATTGTAAAATAGCAATATGGTTAATAATTACGCTCAATCTTTTTGTGTATTAAAGCCAAATTTCTTATGTTTGAAAGAGACAATTTCTATTTAATAAAACCAATATAAATATCATGGACTTTGGTCATAAAAACTTGCAAGGGATTTTTAATACCGATAAAGCCAACGTTGGCATTGCTGTTTTATGCAGAGTCTATTACCCTCTAAACTAAACATTTAAACCATGACACAGAAAAATTACGATGCCATTGTTATTGGGTCGGGCATTAGTGGCGGTTGGGCTGCCAAAGAACTTACGGAAAAAGGTCTAAAAACGCTTATGTTGGAGCGAGGGCGGAATGTGGAACATGTAAAAGATTATACATTTGCGGCAAAGGATATTTGGAATTATCCTTATCGAAACAATCGAAGTCAAAAAATGTTACATGATCATCCGATACAGGCACGTTATTGGCCCATGACAGAAGGTAACGTAAATTTTCTTGTAAATGAAATTGATAATCCTTATGTAGAAGTCAAGCGTTTTGATTGGATCAGAGGCTATCAGGTGGGGGGAAAGTCGCTGATATGGGGACGTCAGAGTTACCGTATGAGTGATATCGATTTTACTGCTAATTTGAAGGATGGAATAGCAGTTGACTGGCCTATCCGTTATAAGGATCTCGCCCCTTGGTATAGTTATGTGGAACGTTTTGCAGGTATCAGTGGCAATCGCGATGGTATCGATATTTTGCCCGATGGCGAATTTTTGCCGCCAATGGAGCTTAATGTAGTGGAAAAAGAAGTGGCGGCCCGGATAAAGAAGCATTATAATCAACGACGTGAAATGATTATCGGTCGAGTCGCCAACATTACAAAACCCTTGCCTGGAAGAATTAATTGCCAATATCAAAATCAATGTGGCAATGGATGTAATTTTGGGGGCTATTTTAGTACCCAGTCATCTACTTTGCCGGCAGCCATTAAAACAGGTAATTTAACGGTTCGACCTTGGTCGATTGTTATGGAGATTCTTTATGATAAAGAGTCAAAAAAAGCGAAAGGTGTGCGAATTTTGGATGCTGAAAATGGACAAACTTATGAATATTTCGCGAAGGTGATTTTTGTGAATGCCTCTGCACTTAACTCAGCCTGGGTATTAATGAACTCTGCAACTGATTTATGGGAAGGTGGATTGGGAAGTAGTTCTGGAGAACTAGGGCATAATGTGATGGATCATACACTTGGTAATGGAGCGAGAGGGGTCGTAGAAGGTTATACAGATAAATATGTTTATGGTAGACGCGCGAATGGCGTGTATATTCCACGTTTTCAGAATATTGGAGATGATAAGCGTTCTTTTATCAGGGGTTATGGTTATCAAGGAGGAGCGGGAAGGGGGGGATGGCAAAGGTCCATTGCAGAATTAAGTATTGGTGCTGCGCTGAAGGACGAACTATGCGAACCAGATGCCTGGTCGATCGGTCTTACGGGTTTTGGCGAAATTTTGCCTTATCATGAAAACAGGGTATATATCGATAAAAATCTGAAAGACAAATGGGGTTTGCCCGTGCTAGCAATGGATGCAGAAATTAAGGAGAATGAAAAAAAGATGATCGATGATATTATAAAAGAAGGGAAAGAAATGCTCGAGGCCGCTGGTGTCAAGGACGTAACAGGATACAGCAGCGTATTTGCGATGGGCCAGGGTATTCATGAAATGGGTACAGCAAGGATGGGAAGAGACCCCAAAACATCGGTATTAAACGAACACAATCAAGTTTGGGATGCGCTCAATGTTTTTGTAACCGATGGCGCTGCCATGACATCTTCAGGCTGTGTGAATCCATCGTTAACGTATATGGCGATGACCGCACGAGCGGTTTCTTTTGCGGTAGATGAACTCAAGAAGGGAAACCTTTAATACGATTTCTGCTCCTTGTCATTCAACCTGTTTTTTGCTACTTTAGTTGATCCAAACATGAAGAAGCGAAAGGAGTCGTGTTCTTAAACAATAGCATAAAAAGTACAGATGAAAATACATACGACTAACTACCTAAATACCTTTATAGCAGTGGCGGATGATTGTATTGCAAAAAAAGGGGAAATTCCTCCAGAAAAAAAATCGGGGAAGACGCTTGCCAATAGGCAATTTGACCTTATCATGAAGCATCCTTACCAATACACATCGGATGATGTTTTATTTCAATGTTTTGCTCAGAAGAGCGATTTGAAGGGGAATCTAACGATGGCGAGAACAGCTTTTTTTTCAAAAGGGCAGGCCTGTTTACGATCTTCACCGCTTGCAAAGCGTTATGGATGGGGTATTCACAGTGCCTCGTCTACCTAATTATTTCAAGATGGCTAAACAAGCTAAAACACGCCGTACTTGTAAGCAAGGACATACCTATTATAAAAGCAGCGACTGTCCTGTATGTCCTGTTTGTGAGCAACAGCGTCAAATTGAGGAAGATTTCCTCATTGCGATCGCTGCGCCGGCTCGAAGAGCGTTGGAAAACCAGGGTATTACCAGCTTGGATAAATTGGCTACTTTTCGTGAAAAAGAAATTCTTAATTTGCACGGTATGGGGCCAGGGTCAATTCCAAAACTTAAACAAAAGCTCCAAGAAAAGGGCCTCGCGTTTAAAGCATAGAGCTGTTTCGGCCAAAATGGACCTCTATTGATAATCAACTATAAAATGGATGGTCTATGGAGGTCGGTAATATTAATTTCTTTTTCCATGAAGAGCTTTTCAAGTGCCTCGAAGCCATGCTTTTCTCTATACTTACATTCAGCATCAGAAATCGGGATCAGCAATAAAAAATAAACCTTTTTTGTTGCCAGTTTCATTTGCTCGAGTTTTTCTTGCCACATTAGAGGTTCAACAAAAAGGAGGTGCTTTAAATGGGTATTCTCGTGATATAGATCGATTACGTTCTTAAATACAGATCCCGGTTGGCAAGTCCATTTGTTCTTTGTCACAAAGAAACCTGCGGACGACAATATATTAGCCCATTTACTACCGCTGTTATTGCCTGCCATGATCAGTTCAATAGGTACGTTTTTCAACGATCCATTGTTCATTTCTATTTCATTCGGGTAGTCCGATAGGCCAATCGTACAATAGATTTTATTTTTTGCATCCAATGGATCAATACAGTTTAATATGTGGAGACTGTTCTCTCTGTTATCATCATAATAGGCATAAACTTGTGGATCTATACCAATGGCGGCAGCTACTGCATGGGCTAGCTGAATGTTATCTTGACTGGGAACCATTTAATCGTGTATATACAGATAAGCTGATATGTATTTTCGTGGCGTAAAGAAATGATATTTTCTATAAAAAAGCAAAATGAATGAATCGCTTTACAGCCAAAAATATAAAATTAAGCACAATATTGTCCAGTCTTGTCCGGTTAACAGTGCTTTTTTGTTTTTCGATAAATGGCACTTATTCCCGAAAAGTCCTGTATTAAAGTAATCGCTGCAATCAACCGATCTACCATGCTAATAATGTAAACATAAGGTCTATAATACGTTTGTCCCGTGCTAACCAAGGTGAAAATATTCTCACCCACAATGATTACTCGATCGTCCCGCATAACAAAAGCAGATGGCGTTAATCGCTGGAAAATAGCGACTGACGGCAGCAAATTTGTATAAAAATCAATAACATTCTGTTTGCCTTTGAAAGTCCCGCTAATAGGTGTACCCGCAGGAATGGTGGAATGGAAGATTACATCTTCTGCTAAATTGTTGAATATTGGCCGCATATTGCCGATCTGGTCCGCCTCGGTGTAAATGCTTTTTACGATATTCAGGGCTTCAATCTTGTCCATGGCGATAATTTTAATGAGTGATTATTACTTATCATGTTCAACGCGTTACAAAATAAATGATCGCTTCCAAGAAATCAGACGCTTGAACACGACAAATAAAGGGTGATTTGCGCATTGTCTCAAGGCAAAAATACTAATAAAATAAGTTGTTTTACTAATTATTTTAGTTTAATTTTTTGTTAAGATTTTCACCGGCACAAAGTTTTTAGTTGTGAGAATATGCTTCCATGCTCAGAAATTGCTTAAGTTTGAGTAAGCAAATATTGATCTTCCTAAAAATCATGAATAAAAGAAATGGTATACTGCTGACGTTTGTTGTGCTTAAATTCATGCTGCAATATGCCCTGGTCAACGAGACTTACGAATTACATCGTGATGAATTTTTACATCTTGATCAGGGAAACCACTTAGCATGGGGTTTTGTATCGGTTCCGCCGCTTACCTCCTGTATTTCAAAGGTTATTTATTTTTTTGGAAATACGTTGTTTTGGATACGATTTTTTCCAGCCTTATTTGGAGCGCTTACTTTGGTGCTCGTTTGGAAAGCGGTTGAAGAGCTTAAAGGGAATTTGTTTGCCCTGATTTTAGCAGCTACTGCCTTGCTTTTTTCTGTTCTTTTGCGATTAAATATTCTGTATCAACCTAATTCATTGGATGTTCTTTGTTGGACGGCTTTTTACTTCACCTTTTTGAAATATATTAATTCAACGAATAGTAAATGGCTTTATGCCGGTGCCTTTATTTTTGCCATCGGCTTCTTGAACAAATACAATATTGTTTTCATACTTATTGGGCTTCTTCCGGCGATCCTACTGACTGCACAGCGTCCCATATTTTATAAGTCTGCGTTTTATAAGGCAATTTTAATGACCTTACTCCTGATCGCTCCTAATTTGTGGTGGCAATATGTACATCATTTTCCTGTATTCCATCATTTAAAGGAATTAACAGATACGCAATTGGTCAATGTAAGTAGACTAGGCTTTTTGAAAGAACAAGTTCTTTATTTTTTAGGTGCTTCGTTTGTTCTTTTTGCGGCTTTTTATGCTTTAGTCTTTTATGTACCCTTTAACAAGTATCGTGTTTTCTTGTGGTCATTTTGTATTACATTAGCCGTTTTTATTTACTTAAAAGCGAAAGGTTATTATGCCATTGGCCTATATCCTATTTACTTGGCGTTTGGATCTGTTTATTTAGGGGAAGTATTGAAGGGGACAAGAACGAGGGCAAATTATTGGCGAATCGCTTGTATCTTGTTGCCTTTTTTGTTTTTTATACCGATGTATAACACTGCATTTCCCAATAAAAGCCCAGCATATATCTTAGAACATCCGGATACTTATCGTGCGTTGGGTTTACTTAAATGGGAAGATGGAAAAGATCATGCGCTCCCCCAGGATTTTGCAGATATGTTGGGGTGGAAGGAGTTGGCAGACAAGGTTGATCTCGCTTTTTCTACACTTCCTGAAAGGGAGCCTACACTTGTGCTTTGTGATAATTACGGACAGGCGGGAGCGATTAACTATTATAAGAAAACAAAACAGATGACGGCTGTTTCCTTTAACGCAGATTATATTCATTGGATGGAATTGGATAAAAAGTACGTTAACCTGATACGTATAAAAAATTATGGA
This sequence comes from Olivibacter sp. CPCC 100613, assembly GCF_036959255.1. NCBI lineage: Bacteria > Pseudomonadati > Bacteroidota > Sphingobacteriia > Sphingobacteriales > Sphingobacteriaceae > Olivibacter > Olivibacter sp. CPCC 100613. The sequence continues at coordinate 73,646 of NZ_JAWMTI010000011.1, read as the reverse complement.
GAAGTAGCGGAAGAGCTTAGAACAACCAGTCCTCTTTTTGTCAGTACGACCATTGCAGATTCAGTAGTCAATCCCTATGCACGTGAATTTGGAACGACTATTTTCATTTTCCGGAAAGCGCGTATTGACGTTAACGAACGGATAAGGCAAGAAATAGCGACCTACGGTAATTACTAATCAGGGTTTTCGATTCATAATCAGATTTATAAATTAATATAAAAGATAGTAGTTGGCGATTAGAAGCTGATTGTTATTGGAGTACCCCGGTATCCTCCCCAAACTTTTTCGTTAATAAATAGCTCGCCCGATAGGGGGCTTTCCTTTCACGGTTGTCTGATTATTAGCTGAAATACAGCAATAAAAAATCAACAACATGATCGTTTCCATATCAATTTTTCTCTGGACCGGACTCGCTGCCTTTATAGCGCTGATCCTATCTGTTTTGCTTTTAATCTATGTTTTTGTCTGGGTGCTGGATAGATTACACGAAACGATGGATGATCAATAACGAATGTGACTATGTCTATCTTCTTATATAAGAACAATAACATCGGTAAAGGAGTTATTAACGCGCTTTATCGTATTTCCCTTTTTTTTATTTATCTACTAAGTATGTTGCCTATGGAGCTACTTGTTGCCTCCGTCGGTCGTATGCTCTATTTTATAAGCTATCAACTCACTAAATACCGATACAATGTGGTGCTGCAGAACCTGGCGCGTTCTTTTCCGCATAAACGATACGGTGAAATAGATAGCGCCGCCAAGGGGTTTTATAAACAGTTTTCCCTGCTTGTCGTAGAACTGATCAAATTATTTTCAATCAGTCGTCATCATTTATCAAATTTAGTCCACGTGGAGAATCCGGAGTTGCTTTTGGCCTATCATGCCAATCATCGTAATATGATCGGATTACTCGGCCATTATGGTAATTGGGAATGTCTAAATGTTTTAGCTTATAAGTTTCCTTTTCGGGTGAATGCTTTATACAAGACGCTAAAGAATCCGCTGATGGATAAAATTGTAAAGAAAGTAAGAACGCGGTTTGGTGTGCGGTTGATCCCATCTCATCAAGCCTTGCGCTATTTGCTGAAAAATAAAATGGAAAGTCAGCTTACGCTATTCATTGCTGACCAATTTCCAGGGGAGTCGAATGGAGAACCCGTATTATTTCTAAATCAAACCACTCAAATGTTCGATGGGGCAGAGAAATTGGCGAAGGTAACCGATGCGGTCGTGTTTTACGTTGAGCTGAGTAGAAGAAGCCGACATGGATGGAATGTACGATTTTCCTTAATAACAGATACCATTCATGCCTTGAAACAGGGGGAAGTAACGCAAGGCTTTAACTTACGATTGCAGCAAACTATTGAAAAAGATCCATCCTTTTGGTTATGGTCGCACAGACGATGGAAATAGCGGTTTTAATACAAGTATTTCATTCGTACTTATGATTCTACTGATTTTGGCTTCCAATGGGGGTTAAATCTTTTTACTTGAAGGCCTACATGTCCGATATGGATGCTTAATATATTTTCTCTATGATTACCTTTCATATTATCAATGATAAGGCAAAAGGCTATAAGTAGCTTTGGATCACTGGTGTCATCTGCTTGTATTACATAATTATCTCCCTCGAACCAAACAATTGCACCTCTTTTCCACCAGGCAATTTGGATATTATTTTTATAAACCGAATAATTTCTACCGCGATGACCATAGATATCATAGTAATCTGTGCCAATTTGACATTGATAATGTCGTTTCCAGTATGACTTTGTGCGGAAACGTAAAACAGTACCATCTTCGGTACGGATATCGTATTTTGCTTTAAACCAGTAGAATCGTTTATTGATTTTTAGGACCGGTGTGCTTTGTTGCATGTCAAAAAGAAGAATTTCCGCCAACAATTGAAACAATTGTCTGGAAGCACGATAGGATGCTTGTTGGTTGATAAATATTTTATATTTATTCCCAATGGTTATTTTCTTCTGATGTATGACAATCTCCATAGCGAGGTTTTTGCTATCTGTTTATTTTATCCAACCTACCTTTTTTTTCCATTTTTCCATTACTTGTTTCCTTTTTTCGAGATCCTTTGGAGGCGATTGATTTTCTCGCTCTGCTTGATGTCTTATGATTACTGTTTGTTCTTCAAGCGTGTTCAGTCCAATGGATTTTCGTCGCTGGTTTACCTTCGTTAAATCGTCAATGGGATTCGGACTTAGTTTTCCGTTTTCATCCCAATCAAATTGAGTTCCATAAAGCTGTTCTTTTCTTTCAAAGACTGCTATTCGGTCCGTCAAATAGGCTAAATTTATCGGGTCAGCCTTCTTTTCTATGACCGCGTTTTCCAATAGCTTTGCGCACTTTTTCATGAAGTTAGGTTGCCCAATGGCATGTTGTATAATCAACCACGCCGCCTCACTGGCCTCTGTACCTACTTTGTCAATCGTTGGATATCCGATGGTGTCGATCACTTTACTTAGAATTTTCGCATTTCTATTGTGTATCTTTTCCATTTCCTCGTTGTACTCATCTCCCAGTTGTCCGCCCTGAATGAGCCTGCTCCGAAGCTTCAGGTCATCATTTTTTAGTTCGATTATCTTTTCAGCAACGTTTTTGAAATCCATTCTTTTATTTGCCTTACTTTTTTTGATAGACAGTAGGTGCAAGCATTTTTTTGTGTGTTTACTATGTCCTGTGCATTTACATGCGTAATTCAAACGAGCGATGGAAAATTTCTGTTCATTATCTTTTTAATTTATGATGGTACTAAAACGGTCATTCGTCAAATTTCATTTTCCGCCTGAACGAGCAATCTATCAGGCGAATAGGAAATCCCCAAACGTTCTTCAACAGCAGCTGAAATAATGGTTTGTTTTTTTGCGAAAGTGTGGTTCCCATAACTGCTTTTAAAGATTACAGCATTATTCGTTTTAGTACATCGAAAGAAATAAATATAGTAAACTAAATTTTAAATAAGTTTAACCTTGTCTGCATAGTTTTGAAGATATGAATATGCTGATTTTTTTTTACTGTTTGGCATGCATTCAGGGATGGATGATTTTGTCACAGGACGGGTTAACCACACCTTTACCTTAGATTCATTGGGCGCCTGTCAGGGGCTTTCGCATCAGAAGGGCAGCTTTTACTTATATGGAGATAGAGAGGTAGGGGTTGTTCGGCGATATCGAATGGTAAACAATCAGCTCGTTTACGAATATCAGGAATACCGCTTTACTGTCAACCGACAAAATAAGATTAAACATCCTACAGGTATTGCTTATCATGAGGGGTTACCCACCTTCGTCGGTAATTCGGTAAAGCAAAATCCAGAAGGAACTTCATGGAAAGCCTTTATCTATGCGATAAATTGGGAAGGATTTTTGCAATCAGGTACTCTCGATGGCAATCTTTTACAAGAAATAGAAGATGATGCTTGTATTCAAGGCTCCAGGCCGGAATACGTACAATATCAAGGGAAATGGTATGTTGCAACTGCCGACTATGGTGATAAAGGGAATGAAGTTCGCCTATACGATCCACAGCAGTTAATTAAGACCTCTAAAACATCTGATTCTGGATTGTTAGTGAAAAAGTTTAGTTGTTCGCCATGGGTACAAAATCTACACTGGATTGCCGAAAAAAATATCCTAATTCTCATACAAAACCAAGCGGAAGGAAAGAAATGGAGGCTGACTTTTTTGGACTTGGCTAAATCGATTGAAAAAGGAAAAGAAGAAGTGATGGGTGTCGTCGAAACAGATAAACCTGATGAATTAGAGGGGTTTACCTTTACCGATGATTTAACAAAAGGTATTGCCGTAAGCTCATCAAGAAAGAATAATGTTAGTATGATGGATTTTAAATGGAATCCCTAAATCCTTATGGGTAAACCTAATGTAAGTTTGACATACATTTTAACCCGAATTGCTATAATGCTAAAACACAAAATTTCTGTGATGTAAGGGTTGAACTATTTATTTGCCTTCTGGATGGCACGCTTTACCATAAAATTTTCCTGTAGGCCCATCATTTCTAATCAAGGCATATTTAACGATATGATTACTTGCCTCTTCAATTGTTTCCATCTCCTGACTGTCGATGTCGGTTTTTATAAAACCTGAATCAACGGTATTAATCTTGAAGTTTCCTCGTAAATCGTACGCGAGATTGACCGTGTACATATTCAATGCGGTTTTGATACATTGATAACCTGTTATACAGGGGTAACAAGGATTGACGGTATTGCTTGCCGTCGCCGAACCTAAACTGCAGGTAACATTGATGATACATGGTTTGGGTGATTTTTTCATTAGATCAAAAAAAGTTTGCACCACCCTTATCGCGCCGTAATAATTCGTCTCAAGCACTTCCTTTACGGAATCGACACAATAGCCCAAAGTAGATTGCGGCATATTGTCGATGATACCCGCATTATTGATGAGAACGTCCAGGGCATCGATCTTAATGCCAATTTCTTTTCGGGCGGCATCTACAGATAGCTGGTTACGCACATCCAATTGAACTACATCGGCGGTACCTAAACCTTCGGCAGCCAGTTCTTTAACGGCTTCTATACCTTTCTGAAGGTCGCGACTACCTATATACACAAAAAAACCTTCATCGATTAATTTCCTTGCTATTGCTAAGCCAATTCCTTTATTGGCTTCCGTAATTAACGCTGTTCTCATTTTGTACATGTTCAAATACAATTTTGATAAAAAATTAAGTGGCTGTAGAGCCAATATAAATGCATTGTTCGTAAATCCGTTTTATTTTTTGGCAACTCAGATTCAGACCTAATCGTTAAAGCCATGTCGGGTCTTAACTTCTAAGGCTCTCGATATTCAAAGATGTTAACCTTGTTATTGGGTGCTCAAAAAGACTTCATCGGATCATCTAATTTCAGATGTAAATGAAGTTGCAATAATTTTGATCTGTTGAGAAAACCGAAGGGAAACGGGCAAATTTTCACTTAAAGCGGGCAGCCCAAAACGGCCATTGCAGGGTTGTTTCGCTTTCGGAAATTTAACAGGAATTTACGCCCGTCTTAAGGGCGAAACTGCCCGCTTCACTCAATTAGCGGAAGAAGCAACTGCAGAAATCGGTAAATTGGCAACCTATTTATCACGCTTCAATTTAATATTAAGGTGGTATTTGTGCCATTGTTAGTTGATATGTAAAGGATTTTGTAATAGATGAATCAGAAGAACCATCATGAAGATTTGACCATATTCCATCTCGATAATCTGAGTAAGTTGTTGCGGAACAAAGCCAACCAATATTTATCTTCCCAAGGTGTCGATGTGAGAATAGAACAGTTACCCGTTTTGTTTGGTATTCCGGAAGAAGGATTACCACAGCAGCGAATTGCAGATGGAATCGGTCGCGATAAGTCCTCGGTACTGAGGACGATTTCCCATTTAGAGCGGGAAGAATTGGTGACGGTAACAACAGATATGACGGATAAGCGGAAAAATTGTGTGATGTTGACTCCCAAAGGAAGATTATTAGCGAGGTCAATAAGAGATAAAATTGTAAATTTAGAGAAGGTTTTGTTTAACAGTCTAAAAACTCCGGAACATGATCAGTTCATGCAAGTCATCGAGTCCATCAGGAATGGCTTACAAAACATTCATATAATATAGTGATAAAAAGTCGTATGTCTAAACAGTATCGAATATTGGGTGTCATCATTTCACTTGGAATAGGCCTTGCTGTAGTACCTATAAAATTGACTGGGGACGACGTTCAATCGGGCGGTTTATTTTTAGCTGTCCGTACGATTAGATATACGTTCACGGCCGGAATACTTGCCTTTTTTCTTCATCTTTGGTTAAATAGGAAATTTGCATTGTTCCTGAATAAATGGCTATACTTAGCTTACCTATCCAAGATTATATTGGTTGCTATAGTCATTTTTCTCGCCTCGATCTCACTCGATTTTCTTTTTCTTTCTTTTGTTAAAAACTCTTCGTTAACCATTCCTGAAGAGGACCTGAACTGGTATTTGTTAATATCAAGGTGTATTTTAATCAGCGCCGTACAGTTCTTTATCGTGTTTTATTTGCAGTTACTTAAGGAAAGCCAACAGCGCAATCTAGAAATAGAGAAGCTTAAACAAGCTCAGTTAGAAGCCAATCTATCCAATTTAAAGGAGCAAATGAGCCCGCACTTTCTGTTTAACACATTGAATACCTTAAGCGCGATAACACAGGATAAGCAAGTTAAGGAATACGTTTCTGAAATCGCAACCGTATACCGGTATATGCTTGTTCACAATAAGTTAAACCTCGTGCCTTTAGCGAATGAATTGAGCTTTATCAAGTCTTATCTATACATTCTCAAGACGCGAATGGGCGCCTCTATTATCATAAACATCCACGTTGAGGAAAATTTAATGCAAACAAAAATGCCACCACTTACCCTGCAATTGTTGCTGGAAAATGCCATTAAACACAACGTAGCTTCCGTAAATAATCCGCTGCGAATAGAGGTTTACAATGACCCGGTATACCTTGTGATCCGCAATAGTTTTATCCCAAAAAAAGCTCCATATTATTCAACGGGAGTTGGTTTAAACAATTTAATGAACCGTTATCAACTTTTATTTCGCCAAAATATAGTCATAGAAAAAAATTCAACCCTGTTCACCGTAAAGTTGCCAATTATAAATTCATGAAGCCGAGAGTTAAATGCTATTGACGTACAGCGCAAGGATAGTTTACATCGAGCTCATTTAACAACAATTTATTCGAATGAAAATTTTAATCATAGAAGATGAAATAAATGCCGCAAAAGAACTGGAAAGAATTTTACACCAGTTGGATCCTGCTAACGTAGTATTGGCAATTATCGATTCTGTTGGAGAAAGTATTGAATTTTTAAAACGTAAAAGTCCACCTGACCTGATCTTCTCTGATATTCAATTGGCGGACGGGATGTGCTTCGAAATTTACAGGGAAATTCCTGTAAAGAGTCCAATCATTTTCTGCACTGCTTATGACGAATATATGCTCGATGCGCTTGAAACGAATGCCGTCAGTTATATATTAAAACCGATCACTGAAGAAGCCGTGTCGAAAGCGCTAGAAAAATACAAACGACTAAGGTCTGCTTTTGAACCGATTGCTGCGACACGAGCTATTGCGGAACTGGGTCAACAATTAAAATATACTTATAAAAAGACATTACTGGTGGAGCAACGTGAAAAGATCATTCCACTCCCGGTAAGCGATATAGCTTATCTATATTTAGAAAACGCGGTGATTAAAATTGCGACCCTTAAAGGACAACAATATTTTATAACTTCGACCTTGGATGAATTAGAGCGAATGCTTGATCCTGAATCATTTTACCGTGCCAATCGGCAATTTATTATCAACCGGTTTGCCATCACAAGTATCGAAAGATTTTTTTCGCGAAAGCTTGTTTCCAAACTTATTGTTGAACCCCCTGAAACCATTGTTATCAGCAAAGCAAATGCCTCCGATTTCTTGAGATGGTTGGAAGGCGTAGCTTAAATAGTGGGTTTTAACTCCTTTTAAAAAAATATATATCAAGCGTTTGATTTTTAGTTATTTGTGTTTTTTATATATGAAGGTCTGTAATTCGTAGCTAAAAATATCGAACCGCTTTTTAGAAGACGTGAAGCGAATTGCAGGTTAAAACGAAGTTACTATATAGTTTTCATGGTAGCTTATTGACGGACTTGCGGATATATAATAATCGAATCCATGACGCTCATTTCCATTTGAATTGCAATCACGTAAGAGTGAATACAAGGCGAAATAGCCACCAAATGAATGCCCATAATTGCACGCGAAGTTGTATCTGTACGGTAACCGCTATCTATCTGAGGGATTAGTTCTTTATTAATGAAAGAATAAAAAAGGTCTGCTCCGCCACTTGTGGCGAAACTATCGATAGCCTGTGCCTTAGGATAGGTATAATCACGGACACGAGGAGAATCCATACAATGCCCGGCTAAAATTCCGTTTCCATACCATTCTATTGAAATGTGATTTAGAAGAGGGTTCCCTATTTGAAGCATACTAACGACTTCCATATTGTAATATTCGGGAAGAATGGTAATCAAGTCAGGAAATATGGATATCTATGATGGCATCTCCCCCCTATACTTTTGTCTTATTAAGAGATTTAAAAAGACATTACAATTATGGAACACAGAAAATCAGTTTGGTTATCTCCTGCAGAACAAGCCTGACTTCTGTCCAGATTTGCACCAGAACATTAACAACTATAAAGTCATGGAAAAAAGAATAAAAGAAAAGTTATTAGGAAAAAGAATTTTGTTTGCCACTTTTCCCTTTGATGGGCACTTCAGTCCGCTTACGGGGTTAGCGCGTTTTTTGGCATTGTCAGGCTGCGATGTCCGTTGGTACACTTCCAGCATTTATAAGAACAAAATTGAGAGATTGGGTATCTCTTTTCTACCTTTTGTATATGCCCCTGAAATAAATAACGTAAATTTTCGTGAAGTATACCCTGAAAGAGAACAAATCACAGATTTAGGAGAAAAAGCGAGCTTTGACCTTACAAATGCCTTTGTAAAAATGGCACCAGGAGCTCTTAAAGACCTACAACAAATTGAACAGGATTTTCCTTTTGATATCATTATAGCAGACAGCGCCTTCTGTGTTATCCCTTTTATAAAATCCAAATTAAACAAACCAGTAATCGCTATTGGCATTATGCCTTTGGCTACCGAATCTGTAGATCTCGGCCCTTATGGACCTGGTTTGTTACCTCCGACAAATGAGCAACAGCGGAAAGAATATGCCGAGCTAAAGGATCTATTTCAAAATGTGATATTTAAAGAAGCTATTGACACTCTTTCAACCCTTTTGGAGGAACACGGGATTCCCCATAAAAAGTCACCTGTTTTTGACTTCATTATCAGGCATGCCGATCTTTGCCTACAAATCGGAACACCTTCTTTTGAATACAAACGTAATGATTTAGGTAATAACGTTCGTTTTATTGGATCGTTATCACCTTATTCAGCACCTAAAAAACAGCAAATTTGGTTTGATGACCGATTAAACCGTTATCAAAAGGTGGTTTTAGTTACGCAAGGAACAGTAGAAAAAGATATTTCCAAGTTGTTGGAACCTAGTTTGGAAGCCCTTAAAAATTCAAATATACTCGTTATAGCTACGACAGGAGGACATGAGACACACAGCTTGAAGAAAAAATTTCCTTACGACAACATTATTATTGAGGACTTTATTCCCTTTGCAGAGATCATGGGGCGTGCCTCTGTATATATCACCAATGGGGGTTATGGCGGTACATTATTAAGTATCAAACACCGACTACCAATGGTTGCAGCGGGCCTACATGAAGGAAAAGCAGAGATTTGCTCCAGAATAGGATATTTTGGTTGCGGAATAAATTTAAATTCCGAAAGCCCCAGCCCTGAAATGATCAGAGCAGCCGTAACAACGGTTATACATAACGAAGCGTATAAAGAAAATATTTCCCGACTTGCTGAAGAATTGGAAACTTACCATGCAGAAGAATTATGTGCACGATATGTAATTGAACTATTGGAGAAAAAACAAACAGTTATGTTGCCAACTGGAGAATTCGGTGATATTGACCACTCAAATACGGAATAAACTGGTTCTATTTGCAGGCTTTTATGTGTTTTTATCTCAAAGTTAGTAGCCCGTAGGGGACCAATATTGAACCGCTTTTTGGAAGACCTAAGAAAAATTGCTGGTTAAATTTTTGAATGTCAGAATGACCACTCAGCTTTGTTTCGTTTACTTTCTTTTGGCGAACTCTGTCTGCCCTAAAACGAGCATATTATAATACTCTCTCAGTTCGTCATTTGTACCTTCGGTGATTAACCATTTATAATGTTCATCCTGAAAATATTATTGAAAAGTTCTCTGGCTACATTATCTGCAAATTGAGCTATATTGATCAGTTTATGAACATCTTTACCCTTGATCATTGAACCGTGTGTCACATTAGAACGCACAGAATAGATTTCCTTCATGCGTTGCAGCTTATAATGATCCAATCGCTGGGTTGTAAAGATTATAAAGTTCTGAAACTCTTATATTTGCCTTATGTCAAAAAATATTTATCCAAATAGCAAAAAACCTAGAAAGAAAAACGATGAGCTTCTGAAAGGCGCATTTGAAGAATGGTTCCCAGAGTTTTTACGGTTCCTTTATCCCAACAAATAAAGTTAAGGATTGATTTAGGATGATGTCTCAATTATGAATAGGTATCGTCCATTTTTCAGAGATTTCTGTCAAAGTCAAATATACTTTTCTACACTCATTTTCTTATACAAAACTAGATATAGGCGTTTAAGGAGGGTTTTGCCCAGTAGGTAGGCCGTCGGCTAAAGACTCTTCCCAAAAGAAGAAAATATTTAAAGATCAAAAAAGAGGCCCTAAATACGCAGGCCTCCAATATAGATAATAAATCGACACATGCCGTCGAGCCCCGCGCTTATACCTCTCTTGAAGATGGCTTCGGTGGTTCGATTAATATTGGTCGGAACTCAATGGGTACTCGTGGCGAGCTCCATGGGGAAATTCCCCATCGAGTGCACCTTCAGTGCCGCTCAAGTTGGCTCGCAGGGGAGAGGACAGGGAGAGGAGGGAGGCTAACTTTTTCTGAGACGAAAAGGCTTTATCCAGACATCACATTTAGGAATGTTCCTGTTCTAACAAAAACGTGTTCATTTGGAAGGTGTTCTTTCGTAAACGAGCCCGGTCTCTTCGACCTGTGTTCGACAGGTGCCCAGTAAGTTATTGAGTGTTTTTCGCGAATGCAATGGCATAAGCTCGAGAGTGCTTCGACAAGTGTTCGACTGACCTTCGACAGTTCTTCGAGTCGGCTTCGACAATTCCCGAAGCGTTGTCGAAGACCGGTCGAAGCGAACCCGAAGGGTTCCCGAAGAGGGTAATACGCAGGTCGGTAAAAATTTCGGAAATCGATCCAATCTTGCCCGAATAATTCTGAGACGCCAGCCTATCGGCAGGTAAGCGCTGTGGAATGATATGGTATGCGCCCTTCTCTTTCATTACCTTGTAAAGCGCCTTAAAAACAAGCGAGTAACTTTAGGCAATCGATTGTGTTTCAGCAACATTTGCATCTGCTGGACTTTTTGACGAAGTTTATGTCAGATTATCTCTTAGAACTCCGTCAACGGTATTGGGTGGAATCATGTTGGCATCAATGAATAATGACGTATTATGAACTTAAAAACACAAAAATTAAAAGGAATGCTATGTGGTGCTATCCTCATTGGAGTGGTTTCTGCATGCGGCCAAAACCAACAAGAACAGGAGCGGAGAACTCCTTTGGATTTGGTCAACTTTAAGGAATTACCCGACCCGACGGCAGATACATTGTCTGATTGGTCTAAAGCAGAAAATGGATTACACGCTTCTTTTGTGACGATTGATAAACGTTTTCCGAAGTCCATAGCTCCTGACTTCGCCGTCGAAAAGCAAGCGTCTGTGACAGGGTGGAGAGGAGAGCGTGTCTCTGCTCAAATATTACTGTGGACAAATGCTGAAATTGCCGGTGCGCAAGTGGACGTATCAGGTTTTCGTGCAGAAAGCGGCAGCGATTTGCCATCGGATATAGCGTCTACTCATTTTGTTCGTTATGTGATGACAGATGAGTACGCTGGGGGATGTGGTCATCGTAAGCCGGAAGATTTCGCCTCGTCTTTGTCGCCCGATATGTTAGATAATCTGAACTCTTTCGATCTCGAAGCAAAGAAGGTACGGCCAGTTTGGGTAACATTACGTATTCCGGAAGACGCAAAACCAGGTTACTATACGGCAAAGGTACAGGTGAAAGCTGCTGAAGTACCCACGCAAGAACTGAGTCTCTCTTTGCATGTTATAGATAAGCTTCTGCCTAAGCCATCGGAATGGACTTACCATTTAGATCAATGGCAACATCCATCCGCAGTAGCACGTGTAGAAGGGCTCGAAATGTGGTCGGAGGAACATTTCAAAGCGCTGAAACCACAGATGCAGATGTTAGCAGACGTCGGGCAGAAAGTGATCACTGCGACCCTTAACAAAGATCCTTGGAATGTGCAGACATTTGACCCTTATGCAGATATGATTATATGGACAAAGCAAAAGGATGGTTCCTGGAAGTATGATTACAGCGTATTTGATAAATGGGTGCAGGTTATGCTGGATCTTGGTGTTAACAAGATGATAAATTGTTATTCCATCATCCCTTGGAATAATGAAATCCATTATAATGATGAAACAAGTGGTGAATTGGTAAATGTCGAGGCTAAACCGGGTACACCTATATTTGAGCAATTATGGACGCCGTTCTTAGAAGATTTCGTAGAACACCTTCGGGGGAAGGGGTGGTTGGAAAGAACAAATATAGCCATTGATGAACGTACGAGGGAAGAAGTGGACGGTGCTTTGACTTTATTACAAAAAGTGTCACCGGAATTAGGTGTTTCTTATGCTGATAACCAAAAAACTTATCGACGTTATCCGAATAGCGACGATGTTAGTATTGCAATGGGACACCCATTTTCGGAAGAAGATCTAAAAGACCGTCAATCACGGGGATTGAACACGACGTTTTATATCTATTGCGGTAATGCGTTTCCCAATCAGTTTACATTTTCTGACCCGGCGGAATCTGCCCTCGTGGCGTGGTTTGCAGAAGCAGCGAATTTTGACGGTATGTTACGATGGGCATTCAATTCTTGGGTAGAAAATCCATTGTTAGATTCCCGTTTCCGTACCTGGCCGGCGGGCGATACTTATATCGTCTACCCAAATGCTAGAAGCTCGATTCGTTACGAGCGACTGTTGGAGGGGCTTCAAGACTATGCGAAGATTCAAGTTGTGAAACGAGCACTGGAAAATAAGGGAGACCAAGCTAACTTAGATCGGTTGGAAACGGCCATCCAGAAATTGAAGATTACGAAACCTAACCAGACTTGGAATCAAGATCTCAACGATGCAAAAGGATTGCTTAATGAGCTTTCGGTTCAATTGGTACAATAGGAGGAAAACAACTTTTGTTCAAATAAGAGGCTTTCTGAAAAGCTTTACTAAAAAAGATTCCCGATACCCAGAAGTGTCGGGGATTTTCATTGTAGCCTTAAATATTATAATTTAAGAGTGCTTGTAACGAAGAAAGGGCCTCAAGGCTCTTCCCTCAAACCGTCCGAGCCTATTTCCGGAAGATATTTTTCCCAGCCCCCTTTTAACCATCCTGTTCGACTTATTGCCTTTTTACTGATCAACAACGAATTAGAGAAAATAAAAAAAGGGAAAGATTCGTTTAATTTGAATCTTTCCCCTAAGGTAGACCCTAGGGGAAGAATATCGAACCGTTTTTTGGACGATTTAAGAAAAATTGTGAATTATTAAAGCTGATGGTACTATTTTTATAGAAGGTGGCGGTACTCTATATGACAAATGGGACAGATCGATATCCTAATAAGCAGTATCGTCAAAATAACTTTCACTTAAGTCGTAGTCATATAATCTATTCAATTGACGAGATTTCCTTTCTTCCTGACAATGCAGGTATCACCATGAAAATTAATGATAGATGTTGACAACCGTCGCATCGAAGATTACAAAAGGAATAATTGCATGGGTGTGGTTTAAATTTATGTATTTAAGAATTTGCTTAAATACTAATATTCCATTACCTTTGAAATTCAGATATAGGACATGGAAAGAAAGAACATTTGTATACGCGAGCATGCTAATCCGGAACAGATAAACAGTTGCCGTGAAAAAATTACAGAAAATGAAAAGTCATTTGTACAGCTGTCAGGTATCCTGTCCCTGGCCGGCAATGAAGTAAGATTGAAGATTCTTTACCTGCTTGAAAATGAAAGAGAGCTATGTCCCTGCGACCTGAGCGATATTCTGGGCATGAGTATACCTGCTATCTCACAACATCTACGGAAGATGAAAGATGGAAACGTCATCCAATCGCGTAAAACAGGTCAGACCATCTTCTATTCTCTAAGAGGGGAGCATCTCAAACTATTACGCCCGTTCTTTAAGACCATTAATCAGATCAATTTAAAAACCGAAACAGCATGAGTAAGATAAGAAGCAATAAAGCGCTTATGGGGTCCGGGGTTTTTCTTGCCCTGACATCTTCCCTTTGCTGCATAGTTCCGTTTCTGGCGATTGTGGGAGGAACAATGGGGGCAGTTTCGGCGTTCAGTTGGATTACTGCGATCAGGCCGTATCTGTTATGTGCAACAGCACTGATTTTGGTTTTTGCATTCTACCGTGCGTATAAACCCGAACAGAAAGACGAATGTGGCTGTAAAGAAAAGAGAGGTATGTGGCAATCAAAAACTTTCCTTTGGATTATAACCGCTATTTCCATTTTATTGTCAACCTTTCCCTATTATGCCTCATTTCTTCAGAAAGGCTCCACAAAAGAGGTTGTAATCAATAGTCAAAACATTAGCATGGCGGTGCTTCAGGTACAGGGAATGAGCTGTGCCGCATGTGAGGGCCATATCAACAAGGCTTTGCAGGGAAAGAAAGGTGTGCAGGAAGTTCGCACTTCTTATGACAAAGGTGAATCCATTGTGAAATTTGATAGATTACTGATATCTCCAGCACAGTTGTCAGTCGCAATAGAGAATGAAACCGGTTATAAAGTAAAAAACATAAAGACAGATGATAACTAAAAGCATAATTCTTCAATCCACCATCACATGTCCTTTATGTCAATATACAAAGGAAGAGTCCATGCCCACAGAGGCTTGTCAGTACTTTTACGAATGCGAAAACTGTCACGAACGTTTAAAACCCCTACAAGGGGACTGCTGTGTATTCTGTAGTTACGGGGATGTTAAATGCCCCCCGATACAGGGGAATATATCCTGTTGTTCCAACTCATAAGCCGCTTTTAAGATAAAAACAAAAAAAGTGCCGGACTTTCTGTCCAGAACATATAGTAAATTCATTAAAACCGCTATAAAAAGTGTCGCAATTAAAACCTATAAATTGACTCTTCTTATTCTTTGCACTGGAATATTTTCCGGTAATCGACCGGTTATTCGGCTTGATCTTTCTTACGGGTTTCAAAAATAGTCTTACTTGGTATGCCACAAATTTATATTGAAACAAATGCTAATATTTGTAAATTTTTTTTAAACAACTGTTGATAAGAGTACCGCCACCTTCTATAAAAACAGTACCACCAGCTTACATAATTGACAAAAATTGCTGGTTAAGTTTTTGTGGAATTTCGGTGTCCAAATCCTCCTTTATACCAAGGTTACTTCGCACCGTTGCGTTTTATTGTGTATGGCCAGCTCGAGTAAACTCCATCACGCTGAGATTACCTCACTCTGCCCGGTGACCCTGAAGGGGGAGATGACAGAACGACCAATATTCGCTATAAACACCTGTATTTAATTCGTTTAACAGATACGGTCAAATTACATCAAAATAAAACAACCTATCCTAAAGTTCGATTTTTTTGTTTAAAAATGGCATTAAATCAATCGTACTTTAATAATACACTATTATACCAAATTTTATCTATATATGGAATTTTTTATGTTTCTGTATGAGCGAACGAATTCACAATTATTAAACCGTCTTTTCCGAGATTCACTTTCAAAGCAAGAAAAACTCCGATTCCGGCAAATTCACCAAACTGGTAGAACAGCATTCACCCATTTCGTAGATGGTTATTTTCATTTTCTCACTCATAACTATTAATTTTTTGAAAGATGACGGAGAATGGAAGAAAAAGATGCGGAATTTTAGATTATTTTTTTCTATGTCCGCTTTTATGTTAATAGCTACTATGCATTATTTCACTTACTTCCTTATCTTTGGGATATGAAATGGCTGGTTTATTTGTTTTCCATCTATGTACTTGTTTTATCCGCTGTACCCTGTGGGGCGGAAGATAATTGCTGTATTGATGAAACTTACAGCTTAGCCGAAAGGGAAAAGCCTGCTGAAGAGCGCGACCACAGATCGATCTGTCCCTGTTCACCTTTTTTCGCATGTGGAGTCTGTAGCGGGGCAGTTCTGCCAAATGCCATAATGGCGGTCATCAAAGAACTGTCACCAATTCTCCAACAACCTTTCTCCTATCAGGAATACCCTTTGCTGGAACTTCCCCGAACAATCTGGCAACCTCCTAAAGCCGCATAATATTTTCGCCGTTTTGCAGTTGTAGCTTCCCTGAAGGCTGCGTATTTTATATTTACACAAAGATTTAAGAATGAATAAAGCTATAGGCTTGATACTATGGCTTTGTACAGGTAACCTGTGCGTGGCCCAGCATACATTAACAACTATACTGAAAGATGCGGAGACAAAAGAACCGCTTACAGGAGCTACTGTGTTACAGATTGGAACAACCAAAGGTGGAACGACCGATGAGAAGGGCACTGTTTCCCTTACTGGTTTATCCGAGGGAAGGCATGTTTTCCTATTCAGGAAATTAGGTTATGAGGAACAGCGGGATACACTGTATTTTCCCGGCTCTGAGGATACCGTTATCGTTTATCTTGAGGCAACGGACGAAGACCTGGAGGAAGTAGTTATTTCTTCGACCCGGAGTACCCGTACCATACAGAACATTCCCACGCGTGTTGAATTTATCGGAGGGGAAGAACTGGAAGAGAAGGGCAATATGAAGCCGGGAGATATTCGTATGATGCTCAATGAAAGCACAGGTATCCAAACGCAACAGGTTTCGGCCACCTCTGCCAATTCCAGCATCCGTATCCAGGGACTTGATGGGCGTTATACACAGATACTCAAAGACGGCTTCCCTTTATATGCCGGCTTCTCAGGAGGGCTCGGCCTGTTGCAGACGCCGCCGTTGGACCTGAAGCAGGTGGAGATCATTAAAGGTTCTTCTTCCACTTTATACGGTGGCGGAGCCATTGCCGGCCTCGTCAACCTGGTATCGAACATACCCACGGAGGAAAGGGAACTCCGCTTCCTGCTGAACGGTACTTCTGCCGGGGGCCTGGACATCAACGGTTTTTATGGACAGAAGTTTGAAAAGGTAGGTCTCACGGTATTTGCATCCCGTAATTCCAGCAGGCCCTACAATCCTTCCAGCACCGGTTTTACCGCGATTCCCAAAACGGAAAGGTACGTACTCAACCCGAAGCTGTTCGTATACTTCAACCCGAAAACAACCATGAACTTCGGGATAAACACCATATTCGAAGACCGTACAGGCGGGGATATCCTTTACATAAAAGGGAAAGGGGATAATGTCCATAGCTATTTTGAAAAGAACAAAAGCAGCCGTTTCTCAACTCAATTCGCCCTGGATCACCGGTTCACAGAAAACAGTGGCCTGACCATCAAGAACTCGGTCAACAACTTCAACAGGACCATAACTATTCCCGATTATGTGTTTGACGGGAAACAATGGTCAATCTATTCGGAGGTCGCTTACAACAACAACGGCGAAAGAGCAGATTGGGTAGCAGGTATCAATCTCTACACGGACAATTTCAGCGAATACCCAAAAGATGGCTTTCAGAAAAGAGACTATGACCAAAACACATTCGGAGGTTTTGTTCAGAATACCTTTAAGACTACGGATTGGTTGCAATTGGAAACGGGCATCCGCGGGGATTATGTGATCGATTACGGTTTCGTGTTCTTGCCACGGATCTCTGCGCTCTTTACGGTCTCTCCCCAGGTGACTTCCCGTTTGGGTGGAGGGCTGGGTTATAAAACGCCTACCATATTCACAGAAGAGACAGAGCGAATCCAGTTCCGTTCGGTATTGCCGATTAGTCCGCAGGCGAATAAACTGGAGCGGTCCTATGGTGCAAGCTATGATATCAACTATAGGACTACACTTTTCGAGAATATAAGCCTGAGCGTAAACCAGCTCTTTTTTTATACCCGTATCAATGATCCATTACTTACAGAATTTACCGGTTCAGGAACGGTGCAACTGGTAAATGTAGACGGTTATGTGGATACAAAGGGCTGGGAGACGAATGTAAAGCTGGGCTACGGTGATTTCAAACTGTTCATAGGTTACACCTTTACCGACGCCTGGCTCCGTGAAGGAACACAAAAGCGAGAGAATCCATTGACTGCTCGCCACCGGTTGAATAATGTCCTCATGTATGAGATCGAGGATAAATGGAAGCTTGGACTGGAAGCCTATTATTATAGCCGTCAGGCCCTCAGTGACTGCACCACAGGAAAACCCTATTGGACCTGTGGCTTTATGGCTGAAAAGATATGGGAACGCTTCTCTCTTTTTGTCAATTTTGAGAACTTTACAGATACCCGGCAAACTAGATTTGACAGTATTTATACTGGAACAGTTACAAGGCCAATATTCCGTGATATATATGCGCCACTCGATGGGTTCGTTGTTAACGGTGGTTTAAAAATAAAATTATAGCCATGAAAAAATCAACTTTTGAAATAAAAAACATGGACTGTGCAACAGAGGAGCAAATGGTCCGCATGAAATTAGACGGGGTTGAAGAGCTTATTCACCTCGATTTTAATCTTCCGGAGAGAAAACTGATTGTGACACATACCGGAAATATCGATCGCATAGCCATGGCCATTAAAGAGCTGAGCTTAGGGGATCGTTTCATTTCGACTGAAGAAACAGATAACACCTCGGTAGCTAGTTCTGAGCGCGAAGAACGTAAGCTACTTTTATATGTACTGATTATCAATGCATTTTTCTTTGTACTCGAAATCATAACAGGATTTATTTCCCATTCAATGGGGCTTGTTGCCGATAGCTTGGATATGTTAGCTGATGCACTCGTGTATGGACTCAGCTTATATGCCGTTGGTGGGACAATCCTCCGAAAAAAGAAAATTGCAAAAGCCAGTGGATACTTTCAGATAATACTTGCTGTTTTAGGTTTTTCGGAGGTAGTCAGACGTTTCATGGGGTTTGGAGAAACACCTGAATTTGGAATGATGGTAGTTATTTCGCTATTGGCCTTGATTGGGAATGCGTTTTCCCTTGTAATCCTTCGCAGAACTAAGAGTAACGAGGCACACATCAAAGCTAGTCAAATATTTACTTCCAATGACGTAATTATAAATATTGGTGTTATGCTGGCAGGTATATTGGTTTTCATTACTGCGTCCCGTTTACCGGACCTGATCGTTGGTACAATCGTCTTTGCTATTGTATTGAGAGGGGCGTTTCGAATATTAAATTTAGCGAAGTAAAGTATTAAGAAATGAAGCGGAGTTTGCCGTAGTCGTCTCTTGTTTTTTGAAAATAACTAACTTTTCAGGCCATTATAATATCATATAAAAACTGGAAAGTTAGTTACGTAATATAAATATATATATATTTGCAAATAATGAAGCTGTTATCTTATATATGTGCACTAATAGTACTGGTTCAGGTAATGATGCCCTGTACAGATAAAATTGCGACTACCAGTCTTCACAAACGAACAGAATTTTCTATTGCCTCATCGAAAAATCAGGATCACAAAGATAGCTGTACACCTTTCTGTCAATGTACATGTTGTGCTACACCTTCAATACAGCAATTGGCTTACATTATTGTCAGTCCCGATCCTATTGTTCTTGAATCTCATAATTGGCATACTCCCGGAAAATGCCTGGAAGTCCATATAAATGTATGGCAACCGCCTAAAGTGATTTCTTAAGCACGTCTCTGTGCGTATATGGACGCTGGTCTGTCCATTTAATTACAAAAATCAAATAATATTATTGCTCAGGCTATGACTAAAAAGAATAGGTCATTACCAGCAAAAAGCGTAGGTCGTTCAGGAAAAAACTACAAGCAACCTCAATGGATAAAGATCCTAAGGGTAGTTGGTATATTTCTACTTTCAGTGATTTTGCTGTTAGCGATTATTGGAATGATTCTACACGCTTTAATTCATTTCAAATAAGATATGCTTAATAAAATTATTAAGTTCTCTATAGAGAATAAACTGATTGTTGCTTTGATGACTTTGGGATTGATTGCCTGGGGGCTATATTCGTTAAAGCAGCTACCTATTGATGCGACACCTGATATCACAAATAACCAGGTTCAGGTGATAACGCAAAGTCCGTCACTTGCAACACCTGAAGTGGAACGGCTAATAACTTTTCCAGTAGAGCAAACGATGTCAACTATTCCGGAAATAGAGCAGGTACGTTCGATCTCCCGTTTCGGCCTTTCAGTAGTGACCATCGTGTTTCATGACGATGTTGACATTTATTGGGCCCGTCAACAGGTGAACGAAAAATTAACCGAAGCAGGTAACAATATTCCTTCGGATGTAGGTAAACCCGAGATCGCTCCGATCTCAACTGGTCTCGGCGAAATCTACCAATATGTAGTGCATGCAAAACCCGGTTATGAAGAGAGGTACGATGCAAGAGAATTACGCACGATCGAAGATTGGATTGTACGCAGACAATTATTGGGAACGCCGGGTATCGCGGAAGTAAACAGTTTTGGAGGTTTGTTAAAACAATATGAAATTGCGCTTGATCCGGATAAGCTGAATAGTTATAATCTAAGCATCAATGATGTTTTTAGTGCTTTGGAGCGTAATAATCAAAATACAGGTGGTGCATATATAGATAAAAAGCCCAATGCTTACTTTATTAGAAGTGAGGGGCTAGTTGGAAGTATTGATGATATTAAAAAAATTGTCGTAAGGAAAAGCCCAAAGCAAGTACCCGTACTGATAAGAGATATTGCCGAAGTCAAACTTGGTAATGCTATTCGGTATGGCGCATTGACAAGAACCACGAAAAAGAGCCAAGGGGAAGCAGTGGGAGGCATTGTAATGATGCTTAAGGGCTCAAATGCAAACGAAGTCGTAAGTAAGGTAAAAGAGAAGATAGCACGTATCAACAAAACACTTCCCGAGGGCGTTACCATTGAGCCCTTTTTGGATCGCAGTGCGCTTGTTGACCGGGCGATCGGGACCGTTGCAAAAAACCTGATTGAAGGCGCATTAATAGTCATTTTTGTACTTGTGCTATTTCTGGGAAATCTCAGGGCCGGAATTGTAGTTGCTTCTGTTATACCTCTTTCAATGCTTTTTGCCATTTCGATGATGAACGTATTCGGCGTCAGTGGAAACCTAATGAGCCTTGGAGCCATCGATTTCGGATTAATCGTTGATGGGGCTGTTATTATTGTTGAAGCTACCATGCATCATCTCGGTTTAAGCAGGAATCCAAATAAACTTTCGCAAAAAGAAATGGATGGTGAGGTCTATGAATCGGCTTCAAAAATACGATCTGCGGCTGCATTCGGTGAGATTATAATTCTAATCGTGTATCTCCCTATTCTTGCACTTGTAGGTATAGAAGGAAAAATGTTCGGTCCCATGGCGCAAACAGTATCTTTTGCCATTTTAGGTGCTTTCATTCTCTCTCTTACCTATGTACCGATGATGTCAGCACTTATATTGAGCAAAAAGATTAGCCATAAGCGCAATTTTTCGGATCGTATGATGGATTTTTTTCATAAGTATTATGATCCGATGATCCGTGTAGCGCTTCGCAATCGTGTAATAGTAGTACTTACAGCAGCAGTTTTGTTAGGCCTCAGTGTTTTTGCCTTTACCCGTATGGGAGGTGAATTTATCCCGACGCTCGAAGAAGGCGATTTTGCGGTAGAAACAAGGTTGCTTACCGGAAGCTCTCTCAGCCAAACGATAGATAAAGTCAATCAAGCTTCTGCTATACTCATCGACAAATTTCCTGAAGTGATAGAGGTAGTAGGAAAAATAGGCGCGGCAGAAATTCCGACAGATCCAATGCCTATGGAAGCCACTGACCTAACCATTATTTTAAAGGATAAAAAAGATTGGGTAAGTGCGGTTGATCGGGAAGAGTTAGCTGATAAAATGGCAGAGGCGCTAGAACCGGTCACAGGCGTAACTTTTGGCTTTTCGCAGCCTATTCAGTTACGCTCCAATGAACTTATATCAGGTGTGCGACAGGACATAGGAATTAAAATTTTCGGTGATGACCTGGATCACCTAACTGATCTCTCACGAAAAATAGGCAAAATCGTTGCAACAGTCCAAGGAGCTACTGATCTATATATCGAACAGGCAAGCGGTCTCCCTCAGATTGTTATCAAGGTAGATCGCGACCAGCTTGCCCGTTTCGGGATAGATGTTGAAGCCGTGAACCAGGCCATAAATGCCGCTTTTGCAGGTCAGGCTGCAGGATTGGTATATGAAGGGGAAAAGCGTTTTGATATGGTAGTTCGTTTAGATGAAGAATACAGACAGAACATTGATAACGTTCGCAGCCTGTTTATATCAACTCCCGATGGTGAAAAAGTCCCGTTGTCGCAAGTGGCGTCGGTAGACTTTGAAGTAGGTCCGAACCAAATACAACGGGAAGATACGAAACGCAGAATTATCGTAGGCCTAAACGTTAGGGGAAGAGATATTGAAAGTGTCGTAGAAGAAATTGAACAGAAAATCGGCAGTCAGATTAAATTGCCAACCGGCTATTACATTACCTACGGGGGGCAGTTTGAAAATCTTCAAGCCGCCAGCCAGCGTTTATCTATTGCTGTGCCTGTGGCACTATTGCTGATACTTTTATTATTGTATTTCACTTTTGGATCAATAAAACAATCTATATTAATTTTTACGGCCATTCCAATGGCTGCAATCGGTGGAGTATTTGCCCTTTTATTGCGAGGAATGCCGTTCAGTATTTCGGCCGGAGTGGGCTTCATTGCGCTCTTTGGAGTTGCCGTGTTAAACGGAATTGTATTAATAACCGAATTCAATCGGTTGAAAAAGTCCGGAATAAAGGATTTAAGAGAAATTGTAATAAAAGGGACAGCGGTTAGGCTCCGTCCAGTCCTGATGACCGCGACCGTTGCTTCTTTAGGATTTATGCCCATGGCATTATCTACAGCAGCCGGAGCGGAGGTTCAAAAGCCGCTGGCAACAGTTGTTATTGGCGGATTGATTACATCAACGATTCTAACGCTGCTGGTTTTGCCGGTATTGTATACCTATTTTGAGTCCTTCAAACTAAAAAAGCATGTAGTAAAAGGAACTGCGGTGGTTGCTTTTTTGGCGTTCTGGATGTTTCCTTATAATTCTAAAGCACAGGAACCATCTTCAATTTCCCAACGGATAACATTGGCAGAGGCAATTGAGATAGCACTTAAAAATAACCAAATGGTGAATTCAGCAGAATTGCAAATCGATCAACAAAGAGCATTGCGCGTGACCTCAATTGATATTGGGAAAACAAATTTTGACCTTCAATATGGTCAAATGAATACAATTAAACGAGATAATAATATCTCCGTCAGTCAAAGTATTGTGAATCCTTTCTTATTTAGTAAGCAGCGCAAACTCTACGATGCCCAGCTTAAAAGTAGTGAGCTTAATCTCGACGTTACCGAAAATGAATTAATCTACCAAGTCAAAAGCACATACGGACAACTTGCGTATTTTCTTTCACTTCAAAAGCTTTATCATACCCAAGATTCTATATTTAATAATTTTCTCAAGGCATCATCCCTCCGTTACCAGACAGGGGAAACTAACTTGTTGGAAAAAACAACAGCTGAAACCCAGCGGAATGAAGTTCTCAATCAGCTCGAAAAAAATAGAGCAGATATTATGATCTACATGGCCGAGCTGAAAAGGCTCCTTAATACACAAGACAGCATCCAAATCTCAGAAAGCGAATTAAAAAAAGAACATTGGCAAAGTAATACAGGCAGTGTTAGTGAAAATCCGTGGCTTTCTATGCAAAAACAGCAGATAGAGATAGCAGATAAAAGCATTGGTATAGAGAAAGCGAAAGCTGGCCCAGACTTTACACTAGGTTACTTTAACCAATCCATAATCGGTTCACAGAATGTGAACGGACAAGAAGTTGTGTTCGATGCGGGAAAGCGATTTCAGGGAGTACAGGTAGGTGTAGCATTGCCAATCTTCTATAAACCTTTTGCTAACCGCATTAAGACGGCAAAGATTCAGAAAGAAATAGCGGAATCACAATACGACTTAGCTCAGACAAATCTGAAATCGCAATTTCAACAGGCGAACCAAGATTTATTGAAAAATTCGAAGAGCATTGACTATTATCAGAACAGTGCACTGCCGAACGCAAATCTGATTTTGCGGCAGGCACAAGTTGCATTTCAAAATGGCGAAATCGGTTATCTTGAGTTTTCTGTAGCTCTTCGGACTTATTCCGACATTCGTTTTGCATACTTACAGGCACTTAATCAATACAATCAGTCCGTATATACAGTACAATACCTTATTGGCTTAAATCAATAATCCAGCAATGAAAAAGAACATGAATATCAAACAAATACTTGCAGCAACAGTACTTATTCTTCTGCTGTTCTCTTCGTGTGGAACCAAAACCACGGAAACACAGGAGCCGGAAACAACAGTTGCCGAAGAAGAAAATTCCAATATTGTCGAACTTTCTCCTGCTCAATATAAAGGCTCACAGATAAAGATCGGAACCATCGAAAAGAAATCACTTAGCGGTGTTTTGAAAGTAAACGGATTTGTAGACGTCCCGCCCGAAAACCTTTATAGCATTACAACCCAGTTTGGAGGTATCGTTAAATCTACTTCATTGTTGCAGGGTGCTTCAGTTCGCAGAGGCCAGGTTATTGCCGTTCTTGAAAATCAGGACTATGTCCAGCTGCAGCAGGACTACCTGGAAAGTAACAGCCAATTGGAGCTCGCCGATGCCGAATACAAAAGACAGTTGGAATTGTTCAAGCAAAACGTCAATGCGCAAAAAACCGTGCAACAGGCAAAATCGCAATATCTGACAATGCTATCGAGGACCAGCGCCCTTAAAGAGCGTTTAAAATTGATAAATATCAATGCTACCACACTGAATGCGGAAAATATCAGGAGCACGATGAATATTTACGCGCCGATTAACGGCTACGTTACTAAGGTAAATACTAATGTAGGCAGATTTGTCGCGCCCAATGACGTAATGTTCGAAATTGTCAATAACGCCAACCTTCATGTAGAACTTAAGGTTTTTGAAAAAGATGTGTCGAAAGTAAAAAAAGGCCAATCTGTGCGATTTACATTAAATAATGAGGCAGAGGAAAGAATAGCAAAGGTCATTTTAGTTGGGCGCGAAATTGATCCGGATAAAACTGTGACGGTACACTGTTTAGCTACCATCCAAAGTGAGAGCCTGATACCCAACACCTATATTAAGGCTTTTATTGAGACGGGTAACAATGAGGTAAATGCACTTCCCGAAGACGGAGTGGTAGATTACTTAGGCAAAAAATATATATTTATTGAAAAGGATGTAAGAAATGTGAAATCTGAAAATGCTCCTGCTGAAAAGATGCACGATTTCCAACTGGTCGAAGTAACGACAGGTCTATCAGAGGCGGGGTATGTAGAAGTTACTTTGCCGAAAAATATTGACTCTACCAAAATAGTAGTTAACGGCGCTTATGACCTGCTGTCAAAAATGAAAAACAGTGAGGAGGAGGAATAGAAGAGGTATAGTAAGGCGGGATAATGCGTTATCCTGCACTTCACGATTCCGGCGATAAAGAGGCAACAAATGTTACTGAAACTTTGTACTATATATATTTAAATTATATCCCTTATTGTAGCAAAGAAGGATCAAGTACCAAAACCAATAAAGCTGACCATGAAAAAAACAAAAATAAACTTAGACATACTCCTTCCCGAAATCCCTGATGAACGGGATCGTTGCGTTGAGCGTTTAATAAAATTGCTGGAAGGTAGAAATGGGATTGAAAAGATACATCTCAAACCTCAAAATGAGCAAAATAAAGCTCAATTATGTTTCCACTATGACCCCGATGTTATCTCCATCGATAGAATACAAAGCTTAGCTAAAAAGGCGGGAGCCACATTTACCGAAAAATTTGGGCATTTATTGATACGCACAGACGGTGTTCGACATGTAAGACATGCACGGCTCATTGAAAGCAAATTGAAGCGAATCGAAGGTTTTACGATGGTATCCGTTTCGGGAACCGGGGTAATGTATATCGAATTCGACCATCATAAAATCAATCAAAAGGAAGTTGAACGCTCAATAACAGCTATGGGAGTTAAAATAATTTCTAATGAGCATGCACAACTTATCGGACAGAAAAGCGATGGGATAGATAAACACGTCGATAAAAAGAATGAAGAGGGTAAGTCAAAGGAGCATGATCACCTTCACGAGAGTATATTCGGCAAAAACGCTGAACTCGTTTTTAGCGTTATCTCAGGGACATTATTAGGGATAGGCTTTGGTTTATCCTTTTTAGAAGGTCTCGCTCCATGGGTTTCTCTTTGCTTCCTTTTCGGAGCTTATATTTTCGGAGCCTATTATGTTACTAAAGAAGCCTATGAGGCTATTTCTAAAGGAGAATTTGAAATAGATTTTTTAATGTTAGTGGCCGCCGCCGGAGCTGGGGCACTTGGACAGTGGACAGAAGGTGCTCTTTTATTATTTCTATTCAGTTTAGGGCACGCACTCGAACACTTTGCGTTAGAAAAGGCACGTAAATCAATAGCTGCACTCACCGATCTGGCACCAAAAACCGCCTTTAGAAAACATGCTGATAAAATTGAAGAAGTTCCCATCGAACAACTTAATATTGGCGACATTATCGTTATTCGTCCCAATACCAAAATTGCTGCAGATGGTATTGTAGTTAAAGGAACCAGCGGGGTCAACCAGGCACCAATTACCGGAGAAAGTATTCCCGTCGATAAGCTGGCATTTGAGAAGGAAGAGATAGATATAAATAAAGCCGCTACACTTGACGCAAAGTACAAAGTATTCTCAGGTTCAATTAACGGAAACGGTACACTGGAAGTGAAGGTAAGTCGGGAAGCCAGTGATTCAACAATTTCCCGGATGATTAAAATGGTTAATGAAGCGCAAACACAAAAGTCGCCCACGCAGCAATTTACAGATCGTTTCGAAAAACTTTTTGTACCTGCTGTCCTGATTTTAGTGTTTTCACTGTGTTTTGCATTTCTTGTAACCGACGAAACGTTTAGCGCCAGTTTTTATAGAGCGATGTCCGTGTTGGTAGCTGCCAGTCCGTGCGCCCTTGCAATATCTACGCCCAGTGCGGTACTCAGCGGCGTTGCGCGAGCGGCAAAAGGTGGTGTGCTTATAAAAGGAGGAAAACCACTGGAAGACTTGGGAACATTAACAGCTTTAGCTTTCGACAAGACAGGGACATTAACGGAAGGTAAGCCAAAACTTACGGCGGTTTTTCCCGCTGAAGGTATCAATGAAGAAACCCTGCTCAAGATTACAATAGCAGTAGAAGCATTAAGCGACCATCCGTTGGCAAAAGCAATTGTACAGGACGGGATGAAAAGGCTCAATGATACAAACATCCCTTCCGCGGAGAGTCTTGAAGCGGTGCTCGGTAAAGGAGTAAAAGCGAAATTAGAAGGAGATACAATATACATTGGCAACCTAAGCCTATTTGAAACATTAGATGCAAAAAAACCGGCGGACCCCTTTGTAAAAAAAGTACAGGAACTGGAAGGTCAAGGTAATACTACCATGATAATACGAAAGAACGACGATTACATAGGGATGATTGCTGTTATGGATACACCCCGTCCGGAAGCAAAAGCGACCTTGTCCCGTCTAGAAGCGATTGGCATCCGTCGTATGGTCATGTTAACTGGGGATAATCAAAAAGTGGCTGATGCTATAGCTGGTGAGATTGGCCTGTCTGACGCTTGGGGAGGTCTGCTTCCAGAACAGAAGGTTGATGCAATAAAAAAGCTTAGGCAGGAGGAAAAGAATGTAGCGATGGTAGGAGATGGGGTTAATGATGCACCTGCAATGGCCAATAGCACTGTTGGTATCGCAATGGGAGCCGCGGGGTCGGATGTTGCGCTCGAAACTGCCGATATTGCTTTAATGGGAGATAATCTCAATTTGCTTCCTTTTGCAATTGGGCTTAGCCGTAAAGCAAAAGGTATCATTAAACAAAATTTATGGATCAGCCTCGGTGTCGTCGCGGTTCTGATTCCATTAACTATTCTCGGGATAGCTTCCATCGGTCCGGCCGTAGTAGCACATGAAGGATCTACCTTGGTTGTAGTATTTAACGCGTTGAGGCTATTGGCATACAAAAATGAATAAGAATCAAGCTAAGAAAGTTACGGCTTCTCCCAATAAAAGACGACCATCTAAAAAAAAGAGACGAGATATGACAGAAATGGAGAAAATAGGGACAATTTTTGGTGTAATTCTAATGATAATTTCGATACTTCTTATTGCGGTGTATATATGGGCTTATTCAAAACACCTCGACTCACTTCACGGATGATCCTAATTACAATTACACAAGAGTTCTCGACATAACATGTTATCTCATTATTATAGCCAAAAACAACAAAGAGAGATCGTGAAACTAACGACCGATTACATGAGCTATTTTTTCTATTGGCTATAGCCTGTCATAGCTACTTAGATATTTAATAAGCTTTGCGCAACATGTCTGCAAATTCAGTTGGCAATGGGCTATTCTCTACTGCATTTGCTGCCGCTTGAACATCATAGTCAAAACGAACAAAATCGACGTTTAAGGTCTCGGGATCACGCATAGATGTTGTTGCTGTTAATTCTAACAAAACATAACATCCCTGCGGATTCCCATCCTTAGGTTTTCCTACAGAACCGGTATTGATAACGTGTAGATAATTAGCAGCCGCTGACTTAAGCACGCGGTGATATGGTTTATGAGAATGGGCCACACATAGAATAGAAGCATTGCTTTCTGTCATCATCGCTAAAACATCTTCTTCTGGGGTATCGACTAATACATACTCGTCGTTCCTCCTGGTGCTGCCATGCACCATTAAGACATCAAATTTTTCATCTGCAGTTTTATATGCTAAACGTATATGTGCCGGTAGATCACGAAGATATTTCCTATTAACATCGTTAATCAGGTGGTAAGCATAGTTTTTACCAAGGGCTTCGATAGCCCCCTTTGCCTCCAAAACGCCAACTTTGGCATCATGGTTTCCTGCAAGGACGGGTATTTTTTGGGAACGAATAAGTTCGATTACCTCATTTGGCCAAATGTTATAACCGACAAGATCGCCTAGGCAATAAATCGCATCTACCTGTCTCTTATTTAAATCTGTAAACATCGCCTCCAAAGCAGGCAGATTGGCATGGATATCTGAAAAAAGTGCAATCTTCATTAGCTTAAATTAGTTAACCGTTACGTAACATATCTGCATATCCGTTTGGAAGAGGGCTATCTTCTACCGCCTTCGCCGCTTTTTCTACATCATATTCAAAACGAACAAATTCAACGGTGATACTTTCTTTTTCTCTCATACTGCTATCGGGATTAAGCGTGAGTATTACGTAGCCACCCCTGGGATCACCATCTTTCGGTTTTCCAATCGATCCAATGTTAATGGCATGCAAATAACGTAGGCCGCCATCTTCATCGTTTACCGAAAGGATACGATGATACGGTTTGTGGGTATGACCGAAACACATCACGGAAGCTCCTGCCTGTTCCATAATTCGGATCATGCTTTTTTCCTCCCTGTCTTCAAAAAGATATTCATTCACTTTTCTGGGACTTCCATGTACCAAAAGCACATCCATTTTATCGTCGTTCAACTGAAACTCCAACCGGATATGTGCAGGTAAGGTGCGGAGATAAGCGCGTTGGTCATCCTTCACGGCTTCATTGGTATAGGCAATGGAAATTTTGCCCATCGCTTTCTCTTCATCTGTTTTGTAAGCGCAACCGCAGTCGTCACTGCTTCTACCGATACCAAAATCGTAATTCCCTGCAATTGTAGGAATACCTCTTTTTCGGATTTCATCGATTACTTCATTGGGCCAGATATTATACCCTACCAAATCGCCCAAACAATAAACCGCATCTACCTGCCGGTGTTCAAGGTCCTCAAAAAATGCTTCCAATGCGGGTAGATTAGCGTGGATGTCGGAAAAAAGTGCAATTTTCATTTTCTTTAATGGTTTAGATATTCATTTAGTTCATTTACTGTGGCACGCGCAGATCTTCCTACTCCTATCAATGTGGCAGAGGCAAAGCCCGTCCAGTTTCCATAACCTACGAGCCATAGTCCGGCTACCTCCTTTGCACGTGTACCCTCGGTAACTACGCGCCCATCGACACCGGTTATCCCCAATTCATTCAGGTGTTTAGTGGCATACTTAAATCCGGTACACCAAACGATTATATCAAAGTCTTCCCTTTCGTTAGATTCCCAGATCACGCCAGTTTCCGTGAATGCAATAAAACGCCCCTTGCTGTGTAACACGTCCCGTTCGCGAGCCTCCACCACGGATGGGACCATCACGATATTTGCCAGGTCATATTGTTTCGTATCAAGAGGTTTACCTTCTTTCATGGCTTGATACTTGGCAGTAGCAACGTCAAATAACACCCGGCCGTCTACTTCATCGGGAAGAAATGTTGGTAGTGTTAGGGTAGACCAAACCGTATTCGCTACCTTCGAAATCTCGGCCAATAGCTGGGCACCGGAATTACCTCCGCCCACTACCAGCACTTTTTTACCCTGAAAGTCCTTTGCATTGGTATAATGTGCCGAATGGAGCTGCTTTCCTTTGAAGGAGCCAAGCCCCTCCAAGTTCGGAACAAAAGGGCTGCCCCAAGTACCTGTTCCAGAAATAAGCGCCTTGCAGAAATAAGCGCCATTTGATGTACTAAGTGTATACCCATTATCGATTTTTGCAACTTTCTTTACTTTAACGGGTCGCTCAGCAGGTATTTTATATTTCTCTTCGTAAGCCTTCAGGTAGGCAATCGCCTCGGCTCTTGAAGGGAACTTACCGGAAGATTCAGGCATCAACCAACCGGGTAGAGAGCTGAATGCAGCCGGTGAAAACAATGTAAGCGATTCCCACCCATGCTGCCATGCTCCTCCGGGCTCGTCCTGCTCATCGAGAAGAATATAGCTCAATCCGGTACGTCGCAAGAAATAAGCACAGGCAAGCGCACTTTGCCCACCTCCGATTATAATCACATCGTAGTTTTTATTTGATACGCCCATACTTAAGAAAGCACTGTTTTGGTATAATATTTCTTTCGGAACCAGAATGCGAGGTTCACAAGGGCGATCAGGGCGGGAACCTCTACCAAGGGACCAATAACCCCGGCAAAGGCTTGGCCTGAATTGATCCCGAACACACCTATCGCCACCGCAATTGCAAGCTCAAAATTGTTTCCAGTTGCTGTGAAGGCGATCGAAGCATTCTTTGAGTAGTCGGCTCCAAAACGTCTAGCAATTACGAAACTGAATATGAACATAAAGGCAAAATAGATTACCAGCGGTATGGCTATCCTTACTACATCCATGGGTATCTGTACGATCAAATCACCTTTTAAGCTAAACATAACTACAATGGTGAATAACAAGGCAATCAAGGTAATGGGTGATATAAAAGGAACATATTTTTCCTGAAACCATTTTTCACCTTTCAATGCAATGAGCACATATCGACTGATTACTCCCATCGCAAAAGGAATCCCCAGATAAATACCAACACTTTTGGCTATTTCACCGATGGTGATATTTACTTCAGCCCCTTCAACTCCGAATAAAGGAGGTAGTACCGTAATAAAAATATAGGCGAATACACTGTAGAACAATACCTGAAAAATACTATTGAGGGCTATGAGACCCGCTGCGTATTCGCGGTTTCCCTCGGCAAGCTCATTCCAAACCACCACCATAGCGATACAACGCGCCAAGCCGATCAGAATCAGGCCGATCATATATTCAGGGTAATCCCTTAAAAAGGTGATGGCCAAAAAGAACATCAGGAGCGGGCCTATTACCCAATTTAGTATAAGGGATACACTGAGCACTTTTACATCTTTGAATACTTTACCGAGGTTCTCGTATTTAACTTTTGCCAGCGGTGGGTACATCATCAATATGAGCCCAACGGCTAAAGGTATGTTGGTTGTACCACTTGAGTAAGAATTAATAAAGGAAGCGGTAGAAGGTATAAAATAGCCCATACCAACGCCGATAGCCATTGCAAGAAAGATCCACAAGGTTAGGTGACGGTCAAGGAAACTGAGTTTTTTGCGGCCGGTAGCCGGTGCACAATTATTTGCTGACATATCTTTCATCGTTTACATGTTCTTCAATAAAGTCTTTCATATAGGCTTTTACCAGATCTCTTACAGCCCTGAATTCATTAAGAACTTCTTCGGAAGTACCTACGGCTTTTGCAGGATCGGGAAAGTTATGATGGAACTTCTGCGCTTTGGTGGGAAAGTACGGGCAGCTTTCCCTGGCATTATCGCATACGGTAATGACATAGTCAAAATCGATATGGCTGTATTCATCCACGAGATTGGAGGTATGCCCGGAGATGTCAATACCATCCTCTTTCATCACTTGTACGGCCTTTGGATTGACACCATGGGTTTCAATACCCGCGCTGTATATTTCTGCCTTTCCCTGAGCGAAGTGCCTTAAATAACCTTCTGCCAGTTGACTCCGGCAGCTATTGCCGGTACATAATACCAATATCTTCTTCATTGTGCTTTTTTGTCTTATTTAATCAATTCCTATTGTCTTACTCCGGCGTTCCATTAATGTAGTGTCACGCCAAGTGTTTCCGTGCTTTCCAACCTTTTCCCGGTAACCTAGTTGCCGAAAGCCATGCTTTTCGTGCAGGCGGATGCTCGCTTCATTTTCCGGAAAAATGCCCGATTGAAGTGTCCAGAGGCCTTGTTTTTCGCTACTTTCTACGAGTGCGTTCATCAAAAAACTACCCACGCCTTTTCCGCGATAATCCTCATGTATATATACACTTACTTCCGCCACACCGGCATAAACACAACGACTTGAAACAGGCGATAGCGCCGCCCATCCTGCGATGTGCCCATCAATACTTGCTATAAAACGGGAATGCTTGAGATGCGATCCATCCCAATCCTCCCAACTCGGCGCTTCTGTTTGAAAAGTAGCTTGGCCTGTAGCTATCCCCTGTAGATAAATAGTTCTTACAGCTGGCCAGTCTGTGTCATTCATTGTTCTTAGTTCCATTAGTCGGTCTATAGTTTTAGCAGCATCCTGACCCCGGTGTACAACTTTGAACGGTCGCTAAATTGACCATCTCGCTTTTGCTTTCTTCTTCCTGAACCGGCGCACAGCACTCTTCGCCTTTATCATTGGTGCCGCAACTGCCTCCACGACCGATGGCTTTACATTGGGTAGCATCAGGGATAAGATTAACAATGAGGCTTTCACCTTCCAAAATCAACTCACCTGGGTACATTTGGCGGGTGTCAAATTCCGAATTACCAAATTCTATCTTGACAACCCCAGAAGGATTTAACGGAAGAGATTTTTCTACCAACGCTACAATCGACAGGGCTTTGCCTACCGTCATTGCTCTTTCTGAGTCGCCAGTTTGGGGTTCCCAAAGCTGCACAATTACTTCCGTCCAAGCATTCATCACGCCTCCACAGTCTACGGAGGTAATAGGAGCTTGTTTGATCTCTGTGATATGGTAAGAAGCATCTACCCATTTATCATCGGCATATTGAAACTGTAAGGTGGCTTCCTCATTTTTAGTCAGTTGGGCTTTGAACTCGCCCCAGTTCATTAGATCTTTCGTATTCATAATATTGCAATTTAACGATATATTAACATAAATTTTTTTTAACAACACTCGTTGCTAACGATGTAACCTTTTAAAAAAGTCCCGATGGTTTCTTTCAATAAGTTCCAATTTTCAGGATGGATGCAATAACATACACTAACTCCTTCAATAGTACCCTGTATTAATCCTGCTGTTTTAAGTTCTTTCAAATGCTGGGAAATGGTTGCCTGCGCCAAGCCGAGTTCTTCCACTAGATCTCCGTTGATGCATGTTTTTGAGGCCATGATGTATTGCAAAATAGCAATACGGGCGGGATGGGCCATCGCTTTCAATAGAACAGCTAGTTTATTCTGTTCGTCGGTAAATATTTCTGTTCTAGTTAAACCCATAATTAAAATTATTTATTGCAATGTTACGATAAACATTTGATAGCTTCAAATTCTTTGAAAAATATTATCGAAAAAATAACCTATAGTTATGACGAATCGATTTTCAAAATTAGGTTCTAGATTTTATCCAGTGATTGTTTTGACTAATCAAAACTAAATTGGGGGACTAAAAAGTTACTAAGAATACTAGACATTTGAATTGCGCAATGCTTAAAGAACATAAAAGGCACTTAAGGCGGGGCAAAAAAAGCCCCTTGATTTTCGATAAAAATCGAAGGGGACTAAAAATTGATATGTTCTAAGTTCTCAGGTATACAGCAAATCTACGGCCTTTTTAAATTTGTCATTGGTGCTCTTCTCATTAGCGTACCTCACCAAACATTCATTAAAAAAGATAGCGTTATGGTTAAAGCACAATTGTTCTGCAAAAACATGTCGGCTTTTGATCATATCGTATTTCAAACGTTTAATGAGTTTTTCCGTTTCCCCTGCAAGATGAAGCCAAAAACTAAATGTTATTATACTTTTGCTACTCCATTCGCTTTCGTAAACTGCTCTATTTTCAGATAACCTAACGCAAAAGGATGATGTATATTCCAAAAGAGGTGCTATTTCTTCGGGAAAAAGCTGATGTATCAATTTGGCTTTATCCGTGTTTGTTAATTCATCTATCGATTTCATAATAAAACCGCGCTCTTTGTACGGTTGCGCCTCCGTTTAAGTTAAAACATCAATTCAATGCAGCTGCGCCCACCTGTGCAAAGCCGTTGCAAAGATCAAAGGCCGTTTGTGTCTGCTGTTGGGAAATTCCACACATAAGGGACTTTAATTTGTTTTCTCCGCTACCGTAATCATGAACATTTTGCAGATAGCCTGTAACCGCATTATAACAGCCATACAGCGTCCCCCTTGTGGTTGGATCAGTCTGAGAAGGATTATTAAAAGCATATTCTAAAGCAACATCAATCTTTTTATTGAACTGGGTCGATAGTTCTTCTTCCCTGTTACTATAAATCTTGTCCAGTGCTTCTTTATTGGAAGCTAAGGCCAGCTGTATTAAGCGTTTGACATTGGTATCAGTTATGCGAATTTTTGACCAGTGGTTGAAAATTTCCTGAAGCTCACAACCAACTGTATGGCTGATCCCTAACAGCTTATGCGCTTTTTTTAGCTTTTCATGTGCACTGACTGTATGCCGTATTTTAACTATCCTTTCTGTTGCCCGAAGGGCAGCATTAAGACTATTATTGCAAACGATCCTGATCGGTGTAAATGCAGCCGTAATACTATTTGTCCCGTCATGCGCAGTGGTAAGGAAAATATATTGATCTATCAGATCATCACGGCCAACCCTGATAAAGTCAGGCAATTTAGCTGTGATAAATATGCGTTCTCCCTTTCCCAATACACCGGCCGTTTCATACAGAATCCCATTTTTTGCCCCGACAATGCTATCAAAAAATTCGAATGCGAAAACGTTCTGTACAACTTCATAATCTTTGCCGACGTTCTCGCCTAAAACTTCCTCGTTATCGGTTCGATAGGTAAAAAAACTGTTTTCCGAAAACTGTTCTTTTCCGCTCGGGAAAACCTGCTTATTGGGTGATTTTGCAACTTCATAATTAAGCCCCGCATATTTTATGGCTTCCTCGCTTGTGGGGTAATCCTGCAATATTGTACCTAGGCCATGCCAGGGGATTTCCTTCACACTGAAAAAAGAATGTTCTCCCATTTCTGAATTATAATTTATATTGTGTGCCATTTCCTCTAATTTTTATTTTACGGTTTTCGGTCATTGTTGCATGCTCACAGATAAAAGCCGTTAACTGAACCTGAAACTCTCTAGGGTTTTCTTCTCTGAATACTTCGCCGTAACCTTCCCAATAAAGCCCGTCCAAATACTCTAAAAATGCTGTTTCCATAACATGGGTAATTAATTTGCCCCTCGCCGTAAATGACAAGGGGCATCCATAACTAAGCAGGTAGTTGAATTTCACCTTCAATCTCGGCTAATCTATCCATACAAAGCGTGTTGATGTATTCGGCTACCTTTTTGATGATGTAAGGGTTTTTAGTGATAAACTCTCTCCGCTTATCGTCCCCGATCGATAGTACGCAGCCCTGAAAATGGTTGCTATCGGTTTCTTCCGCATCGTCTTTCTGCGCTACTTCAAAAGCATTAAGTGTATCAATAGTATCGATCAGCTTATCCCGTTGGATTTTTCGACGGTGCAATTCTTCCACAAGCTTCAAGGTGCTTTCTAAGTTCAGTGCAAGTTTTTCCAGTTTTGGAGCTGTTTCTGCCGCTTTCGGCTCTTTTTGTTCAGCTATTGAAGAAGCTTCTTTTTTTGTATCTATAGTCTTATCCTGCTGTTTTTCCTGAGGCAAAGAAGGTTTTACATTGTCCTGTGGTTTAACTCCATTTTGCACACTGTTCTTTACAATATTCTCCAAATTGCTTTTGCTATTTATTTCTATAGTTTTCATAATTTCTATTTTTTGATGTCAATAATTCTGTTTGTGTAATTTCTTTTCTGGAGCAGAGCGAGCGGAAAGCCGCTTCGTTCTGCTGCTGCCTGTCATCAATGGCGGGCTTCTGCCTTTAATTTTTTTCATAGCGCCTAACTTTTAAGTCCTTCGGGCGCAGGGGCCCTCCGGCAATTGTTAAGCAGCCTCACCTTAATAGAATCCCCATCCGTGCAAGGCTTTGCCGAAAAAAATACGCTCGCGAGGAACGAGCGAGGAAGATTTTTTTCGAGCAAACCAACGGGCAGGCTTGCTCGGGTGGGGATTGTTTAATTTTTTTGCTAACGAATCGCCGGGGGTACGCAATCACTAAGCGTTTTATGGGTTAAAGGAATATTAAACAAAGGGTTTGACCTAAACAGAAAGCAACTGGCGGCCGAGGAACGAGGCTCCCTGTTGCAAAAAAAAGAGGATAGCGGCTTCAAGGCACGAAGAAGCGGCTATCCTCTTGCATTTTACAGAAGTTTATATAAAAAAGTTGATGGTACTATATTCTCAATCGCTGACTTTTGTATAGATCAGTGTTTCACCATCATCTCTTGGCCATTCCATTATTGCTTTATCAAGATTAAATTTGAGAATTTTCACACCTCCTCTTAGCTGACCTACGATACGCAGCGTGGTATCACTGGTCTGAAAATCCGCAACCAATATAGATCCCGGCTTTCCCTTATTCCACACCCCGGCAACTTTATTCATAGGACGTTTGGGGTCATCCTTTTTTGCATTGCTCCAATGGGCTATTACCTGAACATCAAATTTCCCTTCATCTGCTGATTTGATTTCCACCGTATCTTTGTAATAGTCAAAGATGGATTCACTTTGAGATGCATATTTACCAATTAGCTGATCTTGTAAATTTGATTCCCCCTTCTTTGGTGATGAACAGGAAAACGTAAAAGATGAAACAGATAGCAAAACGATCCATCTAACTTTTTTGTATACTTTCATAATCAGGAGTTTAGACTACAAATCAAACATAAGTATTAAACAAGAAGATAAGAAAGTATTATTCGAAACAGGGTATGTTAGCATACAAAAAAAGCCACTATGGTGTGGCTTTTCTTCTTAACTAAGAAACCTACTTGGCGTTCTTCTTTGCAGTAACTTCGTTGCGTATTTCCTGCGCCAACGCTTTTGTTTTCTGGAGCGCGTTCCGTAGACGCGTACCTGCTGCTTTGTTTCCTTTCTCATAAAATGCCTGTGCATCTTTTTCAGCAGATGCGATCAGTTCTTTCAGTGTTGCAAATTTTTCCATGATACAGATTGTTTTTAAGATTGAGATATAGAGCTCGTTTTGAAAAGCCCCCAAATCTTTGTGATTATAATTGTGTTAATACCGAACAATAGGCTTGGCCGGTAACCAAATCTATTGTTCAAAACCCTAAAATACGGCAAATCACTTTACCGGGCAATACCTGCCGCTCTTTCCTGCTTATTTTCCCTGGATACTTTATTCTGTTGTTCGGCTTTTATTCCCGGCTTTAAAAATTCTTCCCGTTTTTCAGGTTTACCATTTTCAAGGAAGAAATTGGCTTTACGAAACCTTACCGAGGCTTCTACATAAACATTAACCGTTTCTCCACTGGCTTTCTCCGCTTTTACAAGCTCCCTATTTCCGTTCATGATTCCTGTAAAAATCTTTTCCGCCCTTTCTGGATTTTCAAGATCTTTGATATTAAATGATTTGAGTGATTCTTTAAGATCAAAACCATAACTCGGATCGTGGAATATCCTTGTCGTCAGGTTATTGTACCTGTCACGGGGCTTGTCAGTATTCAGCATCACCCACGCTTTATAAACCATACCCTGTATATTCAACAGATCATCCCGGTACACGGCACGTCCCTGCACCAGATTTCCTGCCTGTTCCTTATTGAATCCTTTTCCTTCTTCTACGTAAAATGTCTGTGGTATGGGATTGGCATAATAGGCAGATTGGAAAGTTTTTGCTACAAAATTGACCTTTCCATTCTCCATGTTGGCAACCATACTTTTATGGGCAGGGTCTTTTCCGATAGCAAGTTCGGCGTTTCCTTCCTGCTTTTTGAACAGTTCAATAGCTTCATTAACGTTATCAAGCTTCTTGACTA
Organism: Olivibacter sp. CPCC 100613; assembly: GCF_036959255.1. Taxonomy (NCBI): domain Bacteria; kingdom Pseudomonadati; phylum Bacteroidota; class Sphingobacteriia; order Sphingobacteriales; family Sphingobacteriaceae; genus Olivibacter; species Olivibacter sp. CPCC 100613. Next base: position 34,958 of record NZ_JAWMTI010000011.1, on the reverse strand, counting down.
TGTTTTTGCCATCTTCGCCTTTGAGGATAACCATATATTTCTGACCGATCTCCAGTGGGTCGACCTTATTGTGTACGGCGTCAAATTTGTTGAAATAATAGAAATCCGATTGGCTGGATTTTTTGTAATGCAGCGTAAAATCAATCTGTCCTTTTGCCGTTGCAGGCATACTGTCATATGCTTTAAATTCGGGAACACCCAATTTGATATTTTCTTCAATCTGTGCAATGGTTTTTGGGCTAAAACCAAGGTTTTTAGCTTCGTCGATTCTATCTTCTAAATTGTTCAGATTCATAACATTTAATTTTTAATTTACGGATATTGTTAAATATGAAATGGTTGTTTTCTTCTCCTTTTAGGAGGGCGGGCTCTTCCAACCTATCTAGTGTTTTTTAAATCATTGTTCTTTAAGAGTACAGACTCCCCGGCTTTTACCTTAACCTTTATTTTGCGAACTTTTTTGCTGATTATGTTTTTAGCGGCCTCCATACCGGCACCCGCTACCTGCGTGGCAATGGAGCCATCTAGCCCGTACATACCAATTCCACGCACCAGATTGTCCGTCCCAAGATTTGCGGCTTCCGTGATGACCGCTTCGGGAGCGTAAAGACCCTCCATTCCATCGAGACTATAAACGCTTAGGTTTACGGGGATAATCGATGTTCCCAAACGGATATTGCGGATATTTAGCATAATCCGTTGATTCGCTATCCGGCAGGTAGCGAACAGATAAAAGCCTTTGGGAATATGATGGCCCTTGATGACCATACTATCCTGCAACTGAAGCCTTACCGTAGCTCCCTGTACTACTTTTTGTTTATTGGTAATGATCGCCGGTATTGCCCTGAAAAGGCTATCCTCGGCTGCAATCATCTCTTTTTCGCTTTGGAGCTTTTCTTTGACCCGGTCCGGGTGCTGAATATCCAGAATCGTCTGGAGTAGTCCATTGAGCTGCTCCACCTCTCTATCATCAGAGCTGTCTGCATGCATGCTTTTCATCAAAGATTCCAGCCGATCTACTTCGCTGTTCATCTCTGATTTGGGTCTTGGTTCCACCATTGGATTTTCAGCTACAACCGCAAAAGGAAATTTTTTCTGTTTTTCTTGTGGCCTGCTGATTTCCTGCCGGATTGCTTTTAGCTTTTCATCAATTTCCTCGGCTTTTGGATTTTCCTCTGGCGAGAAACCCAGCCTGTTTATGACATTTTCAATACCCTCCTGCTTTTTTTCCTCATCCCTCGTCGCCTGCCGGTAAAAATCCATCTTATCACGGGGTTGATTTTTTTGCCTGAATGCAGCATTAGGTAATTCCGTATTGATGCCTTTTTTTTCGATTTGAGCATCGTCCTTTGTTCCCTTACCGCCCCCTAATGTATAAAATGCAAATACCAAAAAGGGCATTACGAGCAATGGCAAGAAAAGCCATATTTTACGGGTGTCTCTCTTTTTTTCCTGTTCTATCATGATATTGTTTTTTTTGATGATCAATTTCAATTCAGTGCCCGGACCAACAGGTAAATACAGTAAGCTCCAATAGAGAGAAAGCATAAGAGGAAAGCGGATAGCAAAACCCATCGGGGTAAGCCACTGGCCTTTTTATTCAAAAAGGAAGCAAACCGTTGTTGTCCCTTAACGATTTTCATCGCTATCCGGTAAGCCGTTTCATCCTGTTCATGTTGCTGCTGCTTCCTATCCTGTTGTTTCCTGTAGAGTTTCATGGCAACTGGTTTTCGTTTTTGAGGACTTCCCAATGCTCTATCAGAAAGCCATGTGGGTTATTATCGGTCTGTTGCTTTAAGTCGCGTACTTTCCCTTTGGTGACCAGTCTCTTCAATGCCGTGCTGGTTGAGCGGGTGAGCTTTTGGGTAGCATAACAGATAAATGTGTAGGGATATTGGTCTATATCAAGCACGGTGCTGTCCACCTCAATTTCCTGTGAGATATTGGCCGAGATCAGGTTGTTGTAATAACCCGATTCCTTCAGGTTGTCATACTGCTTCTTGGCAGACTCGTCCGCGAGATAAAATGCCTTTGAAACACTGGTCTCTATGGCTTTATCGTCCGGAATGAGGTTAAAAAAGTAATAGTGGAACGTTTTGATATGATCCCGTAGCTCAACAGGCAGGTTACCTTGCCTATGTGTTGCAAGGGCTTCCATCACCTTCCCGTTATATAGAATATAAATCCGTTGCTGAGCTGCTTCTACCATCTGATAGCTTTTGTAGGCACAGAAACAGACTGTCAGAACATTGGCCAATATCAGGGCGATACTGAACCTTTTTATATGCCTGAAGGCCGTATCAATATTTCTGAACTGTGTAAACATAGGCTTGTCTTTAATTTGAATTATTTACCGGAAAGCTTGTCATAGAGGTAGGCTCCTCCTTTTCCCATTGTACCTGATGCACCATATGAGCCCGAACCTTCCTGCTGCCCGGAATATTGTTTTCCGGCCTGTAAGATGTTGGAACCTCCCTGCATTACACCAGCAGCCCCACCTGTCGCCAAACCTCCCGCGGCCATGGCCGAAGTGGTTACGATACTGGTTACTTTCTGCAACATCGCATTGGCTCCTCCTGCCTGCACCACGTAGTTAGCTACATTGGGAACAGTGAAATACCCTACAATTCCGATCAGCATAAATATCAGGTAAGCGGTATCATAGGTACTGAAAAAGGTGTCACCTGACTGGCCGATCTGTCCGATATCTATTTTGAGCATATTCTCCTGAATTTTGCCAAGTATACTTCCGAATATGTTACTGATGGGAAGCCATAAAAAGACGTTGATATACCGGGCAAGCCATTGGACAAGCGATTGCTGGAAACCATCAAAGACCGCTATACCAAGCACAAAGGGCCCTAGTATGGAGAGCACGATCAAGAAAAATGTCCGGATCGTATTGATGCACAGAGAAGCAGCTGCGAAAACAACCTGCAAAACCTCACTCATCCATTGCTTTACCGAATTGCGGAAATTGTAAGATTGTTTCTCCATCCAGAACTGCATATCGTGGCCCAGTCCTTCCAAAAGTCCCTCGCCGGAGCCGTTCTCGTTTTCGGGATACTTGTATTTATACCATTCGGAACGATCGCCGTTACCGTCTTCTCCGACATAAATATTATACAGATCGGATTTTTTTACTGCCGCCTCTTTTTGTTTCAGGAGTGCTATTATTGCATCATTACTGTCTCTGACCATTGCCCCAGTGGCAAGCACAGTCGGTTGCAGTACACCGTTCATCAGATCGATAACCGCGGGAAAAAACATAATGGCAAGACCAAGACCGAATGGACGCAAAAGCGGATAAAAATCGATGGATTCAGCGGCCGCAATCTGGCGCCATACACGACTGGCGGTATACCAGAGGGCGCCAAAACCAGCTATGGCACGCGCAACGTCGATGAGTTTTCCGCTTAACGGCTGCATGTCGTCCCGCACACTGTCCAGTACGGGCTGCATGCCGCCCAAGGTCTGGGCAATATCCGCGCGACTGGCAAGCGGGAAGACAAGTGCGACAACCGCCAACAGGACGGCCGCAAGTTTAATTTTTTTCATGGGTTTTTACCGTTAAAAAATTGACTGATACCTTTGATATCATTTATTTCTCTTTTCCTCTGCGCCAGCAATACATTACCTGATTCATTGAATTTCCGGAGGAAAAGTAACTTATCCTGTATGTCGTTGTAAATACGGTCGATCTGCGCTAGACGCTCTTCATCGCTCATTCTCAATTGAGAGGAAGTGATCACCAGGAGAAGATCCTCCAGGTTGTCTTTGCTCTGGTTCAATAGCCTTCCGTACACATTAGCCATATATTCCAATTCTCCGGAGTTGAATATTGCCGAACTTCTGAAATGTGATAGTGCGGATCGATATTCCGAATTGATCCTACCTTGCAAGCTGATGATGTCGGCAATCCGTCCATATTTTTTCACTTCGGGACTGACCAGCATCAGGCCATCAAGAAAAACGGTATGCAGGGAAAAGTTGCCCTCTGCTATATTCCTGATCGTATTATAACCATTGCTGATTATATCATAACCCGTTTTCATATCCCTTAAAATGTTTTTGAACTGGCTCAACTTTTCTGCATTGAGGATCAATTGCTGTATTTCGGTAGACTGCCCAGATGACCGTAAGGGCAATGCCATTGTTAGGCAGTAAGCAGCTACCGCAAAGAGAAAATACCTGCCTTTTTCAATTAGCTGTTTCATACATATGGTGGATTTGATTCACGGACTTTAATTCTGATCTTATCTGTTCTTTTAAAACATTTACTTGTCCCGCGAAATGTTGGGCAAATGAGAACTTGTCACGCATAGACGTAAACACCTTATCTAACCGCTGCAAGCGCTGAGCTTCTGTCATTTCGATTTTACCGGGAGCAATAATCAGGAACAGTTCCTCCATATCCCTGCTACAATCCTCCGACAGCTTAGCGTGAATCTTTTCGATATAGGCCTTATGTGAAACTGAAAGGTCTCCATTGTCCCTTTCGAGCATATTAAACAGTTTGCTGATGGTAAGCTGGAAAGCGATGATTTCAGCCACTTTTATATGGTTTCTGATGAAGGGGCTTACAGTTTTTAATGAGCTGATAAAGGCATTATGGAGACTGAACTCCCCACCAGTAAAACCCTTTACCGTTTGCAGTCCTGAACGCGCAATATTATAACCATCTCTTACATAGCCCGAATAAAGCTGCAAGGCTGCAATCTGTGTCAACAGGTATTTTTTCTGCGTCTTTTTCTGTTTAAAAAACTCCGAGAATGTTTGGGCTTGGGCAATATTGTTCACAGAAGAAAGTGGCAATATTGCAATCCAGCACAATAATACGCTGAACAGCGCACTGTAAAATACCGATAGCTTATTCCTGTATCCCATAAATCTCTTTTAAGGTGACCACTTCATCCAATGAGGTTGCCCGCTGGATGCTCAGTTTAATGTTTTCGTGATTGAATTTTTTCAGGTCGGTAAGGTTCCGATCGATTTTATCGGCTGCACCGGCAATGATTTCCAGTCTGGCGGCATCCGACATCTGTGTTTTAAAGCTGTTCACCACTAATAAAAGCTCATCCGCATTTTTGACGCTTGCATCCAGTATCCCTGAATAAACTTTCTCCATAACGGAAATCTCTTCGGGCGAGAAATGTTTATCACGTTTAAAGAGATTCCATGCCCACTTATATTCATTGACCAGTTCAACCTGTTTTGCCGTGAGTTCTTTCAGGCGTTTGTAATAGGTAACAGCTGATTTGATTTCCCAAAGTTCCTGATAGTATTTACGGTAGAGTTCTTTCTGTTTTTCCGTCCAATCGGCAATTTCGGTGAGTTTCAGCTTGGAAAGCTGATTTTCCAATACTTTCTGGGCATTCTGTAGCCATATCGCTTCGTTCTGCAAGCGTTGTATCTTTAGATCTACCGCTTTGATGACCCTTTTTACGCCCGTGCGGATCACTTCCGCTAGGGCAATCTGTGCGCTGGCCCCTTTCGGTACACCTACAAACAACGTGGCGGCGCTAAGGGGAAGCATAATCATATACTTCTTCATAATCTTCCTGATTTTGTGCGTCAAATTTTTTATAGTTTTCATTAGCTTATTCATTATTGACCGAGTGTTTCTTTGACAAGCATCTCAATACCTTTCTGCATACTACCATATCGCAGGGCGTATTCCTGTACCTTTACCTTTTCACTGGCCTCCGTGGTATAGGTCCAATACTCTTTGGGTGATACTTCGGTACGGTAGACCTTGCTGTGTCCACCAAGGCTGATAAACACCTCCTTGTACGAGTGGTCGGGATCGTTAGCTTTGTTCATGGATAGCACCAGTGCTTTCTCCTTATCCGTAAGCCCCAGCAGTTCCTGTACCTGCTCAAACTTGTTGGCATATTTGGACTGATCGAGCAATATCTTCGTGTCAGAATTATTAATGATGGCATTTTTTACGATGGGCGAACTGATAATGTCCTCGATTTCCTGCGTCACTACGATAGGTTCACCAAAGAACTTGCGCATGGTTTTCCATAGGTAGCGCACATGTTCGGCCATACTATCTTTTGCAATTGCCTTCCATGCTTCTTCCAGCAGCACAACTTTCCTGATCTGCGGTATTTTCCGCATCTTTGATATAATCATTTCCATTATGACAAGGGTAATCACAGGAAAAAGCACGGGGTGGTCTTTCACTGCATCCAGTTCCATCACAATGAACCGTTGATGAAGTAAGTCCAGATTTTCATTGGCGTTCAACAGGTAATCAAACTCCCCACCCTTGTAGTAAGGATTGAGTACATAAAGAAAACTCCCCAGGTCAAAATCTTTTTCCTTTACCTGCGCTTCTTTAAGTACCGGCGAATATTCGGATAAGAGAAATTCGTAAAAGCTGTTGAATGAAGGAAAGATGTCGGGATTTTCGTCTAAGTAAGCGTAGTAAAAGGTTAGGGCATTGGATATCGCAACATACTCGGACCTTTTGTAAGGTTCGCTATCCTTTTTCCATAAGGATAACAGCAAGGTCTTAATGCTTTCTTTTTTTTCGGTGTCGAGCGAGCTACCTTCAGGCAGATAGAAAGGATTGAAACGTATGGGGTCATCATCCGAATAAGTAAAATAGTAACCGCCTACCAGATCGCACAATCCCTTATAGCTGTGGCCAATATCCACAATAATGATATGTGCACCCTGCTCATGGTAGCTCCGCATGAAATGGTTGGTCAGAAAACTTTTTCCCGAACCCGAAGGACCCAATATAAATTTTGCCCGATTGGTGATCCATCCCTGTTTCCAGGGCTCGTCCGAAATATCCACATGCACGGGTCGACCACTTATCCGGTCTCCAAGACGGATACCGAACGGACTGATGCTATCTTTATAGTTGGTTTCCAGATTGAAGAAACATGCAGCCTGCTCGGCAAAGCTGTCAAAAGTATCATTGATGGGAAAATCGGCCCCTGCTCCGGGCATTCCGGCGTACCATATCTGGGCCATGCCGTCTGTCTCCTGTTTGGCCGTGCAGTCCATTTGAGCAAGTGCCGAACTGACCTGATTTCTAAGTTCTGCATCTTCCGGTTTATCCGACCATACCAGCACGTTGAAATGCGCTTTAATAGGCAGCCGCTGCTCACCGATGGCCTCGTTCAGAAAGCCGTTGACTGCCTCCATTGCCAGGGCGTTTTCCCTGCTGTACATCGAAAGAGATTGTAGCCGGAGCTTTTTAGATTCCAGCGCCTTGATCGTTTTTTGCGGATCTTCGATCAGTATATATTGGTTGTAAATATGATTACAATTTAAGAGCTGCCCTAATGGACTTGCAAAACCAATACTGAACTTGGTCCGATCTGTACTGTATTTTTCATAGTTGATCCTGCTTCCGCACAGGGCAGGAAGGTTCTCGGTATCAGCAAGTGTATACAGCTGACAGTACCGGTCACCTATTTTCAAACCATTTTGCAGATTAATGTCACGTACTATCGACTGCTCGTTTTCTGTTAACAGAAAACAGTAACGTTCCATAATCCCTGCCTTTACCGACGTTCCCGCTAACTCATCATTTCTCAATCGCCTCGGCCTAATAAATCCGCTATCTGTTAATATCCGTTCGAATTGCCCCGCGCTGTCCAGAAAATGTTGGAAAAGGTTTTCGTCCACGGTTTGCGCCGGAACAATCGTCCTCCGTAAAAGATTGTTATAAGCGGATGTGGCAGGCTTGCGCCCATTTGGCTTTTTGGTCAGGAAAAGATAGCAGGAATGAGCCAGATAAGGTCGTTCATTAAAAAACTTTTCACTGCTACGGGCAAGGAAACCATCCTTTCCTTCGTAGTCTGCTTTATAGCTCGCCTGTGTGTGCCAATCCTGTTTATGTAGGACGGTATGGTTTTGCAGTACCTTGATTGCCTTGACAAAGGTGCTGTGATAAGCCGTATAATCCCGTTCCGATAAAGTGAAAATCTCGGGCAGGGTCAGTTCATAGGCTACCGTAATATCTCCCTGTCTGCTGAGTATACAGTCGTGCTCCACTTTGTAAATAGGAAATATGTTTGTTGCTTCGGCTATCATATCATTTTTTTATTTATGGTTAACGGAATGCGTGTGTGCATTTAAAGAAGTAAATAGACGGCGCGAGCGGAATCGTATGGTGTGGGGCAGCCTTCTCTTTGCCAGATATTTCATCAGGCCGTGCGTTCCGAAGCGGTGGCTTAAATGAAAAACCAATAAAAAATGTGCTGTGCCCAGCATCAGAATCAGGGGTAAAACGATCAACAGACTGGTATCCATGATATACAATAACGCAAAGAGAATCAGAAGAACAACCAGCCCTATTGCCAGATAGATAATATACTGCGCCTTGAGGCCTTTGAACACAATTGGCTGCGAAACACCTTTGTTGATGGAATAAATGCCGCTCATAGTCTGCTCTTTTTATACACCAAAAAATGATTTGAGAACAGTGGCCACAATGACCAGAAAGACGCAGCTTCCAAACCATGAAGCTGCCACTTTATTCGTGTCGGGTTCTCCAGCATTCCATTTATTGAAAACCTTGACAGCTCCTATAATGCCTACCACCGCACCGATGGCATACATCAGGTCAATTCCCGAATCAAAATACCCCTTCACCTTATCGGTTGCTGACTGGATACCGGCATCCCCGTCCTGCGCAAATAGTGGAATGGAAAGGAAAAACTGATAACTGAAAAAGATATATAAGGCGAAGAGTATCCTGGCAATAGCCTGTTTTTTATGATTGTTGCGATTCATATAAGGATGATTTTAAGTTTCTCTAAAAAATTTTATTCCCAGAAGTTTTCCAACTCTCTTTCCGAAAGGGGAAAAGGGGCATGCCGGGTAATAAATTCATTAAGGGATTGCTGGTTGGAATCGGTACGGATAGCCTTGAGGCGTGGTTTGAATCCATCCATCAGGATAAGGAAATCTTCTTTTGTCCCTTCCTCGTCTTTTAGGATCTGAAAAAGCTGTTTCATCTCTTCCAGCAGATCGGGAATGTTGCCGAGCATTTTTTCTTTGTGCTCTTCATCCCTTTTCCGGAAAGAGAATTCGTCCATGCCCATGACACTCATCCCTTCGGGAAGTTTCGTCTTACCCATCAGGTCATCGTCCACGCTTTCCGTTTGTTCTGTATCGAGGTCATTCTCCTTTGTTCCGCTGTGTGGTCTTTTTTCGGCACCGTGTTTTTTACCTGTCAACAACCTTTTTAATTCTTTTCTGAAAAGGAGCAGGATTACGCTGATATACCATAGGAATGTCAACAAGGTGGCGGCAAGTAAGAACTCCTGCCATGTGATATGTTTTAACATAATACTTTGCTTTCAGCTGCACTCCATTATGCAGCTTTTACGAAGCAAAGTTTGATAGACTACGTTTTTTTGCTTGACAACCTACTGGGTAGTACCCAAAAATAAACGCGTAAACACCTGAAGGACAATCTGATTTAAAATCGTCTATTTTGGATGTCCGGGCGATATGCATCTTCATCATCCAGCTTTTGGATTATAGCTTTACCCATTTCGTCAATATATTTGGTACGACTGAGCCTTTTGCGCTGCTTGATTTCGGCAAATCTTCTGTAAGGGCGTCCGATTTTTACATTGAAGAGAATTTCCAGCTTACGGACAATTTCACCTATTCCCGCGTGACCCTTGTTGATCTGTCCGGTACAGTACCATCCGTAGGCAGTTTCCAGCAAATTAATGCTTTCTCCGGTCCAAACCATGTCGTTCCCCGCTTCGATGTCGGTAACATTGTCCTTTCCATCTATCAGCTTCCGTAGATAGGTGGTCATACGCTCATTGGAAAGAATCTTACCGATGAGATAATCTGCCGGGGTGGAGAAACGTTCGTCGTAGTCAATCCGTACCGGACAGAGCCATGACGGTGGTTCTGTAGACGAACGCATAAACAGAAGGCGGTCGAGGTGGTCAGCTCCGGAACGATGATAGCTGTGAAGTTCACGGTTGTCGCGATAGAATTTCTCGATCCCTTTGAGGAGATAACGGTAATATTTCTTAAGTTGATCGGCCGTGCCTTCCGGTTTCGTCAATTCAATCCGTTGTCTGGCAGAATAATAAAGTACCTGACTTATAAACGTAGGCTTTTTAGTCTTAAAAAAAGCTATTTCTTCCTGTTCACTGCTAAAGGTATAGTTTACAGTCCTGTTTTTAAGTTCAACGAGATAAGAACGCGCAGTCAGCAATTTTTTGGCAATTTCCAGCTTATCTGTTATTTCTTCCTGTTCGATCATTGCCAGCTCATCTGAAAGTTGCCGGTAAAGATTATTGGCGATTTCGAGTATCATAAGCAAAAATTTTGGTGCGCTACAAATACTCAGGTTTTACGGATGGAAATAAAGTGGTGAAGGTGGTGTCGGAACAGCTACATGTGTAATATCAGAGCTTATTTACGGCCTATTAAAGGTATTAGGTGGTGAAAAAATGAGAAAAAATGTGCAATATTAGTCAAAACCTTCACTGAAGAACTCTTTGGGTGTCACATTAAGTGCTTTCATGACTTTCAAAAGGCTTTTGTACTGTAAGTTTTCGCCTGCCTCATAGCGACCATATTGTGCTCGCGCTAGATCATGGGCATTGGCAAATTTTTCGTAATTGGCATACCCGGCTTTGATCCGGAGTGCTTTTATCCTTTCTCCCAGTTTTCTTAAATCTTCATCTTCCGATGGTGATATTTCCTTTTGCGACATACAAACAAAATAAGCCATAAGGATATTTATATGTTACCATTAATAAGTTACTACTAATTAGATACTACTAATAAGTAGTAAAATATTCTTATTTTTATGCCGATGAATAAGATGTCGGAACTGGAAAAATTAACGGGCCTGGAGACACTTCCCCTGAACCAGCACCCCTTAAGCGCTAGTTTTATTAAAACGTGCAACAAAATTGGATGGCTAACGATAGAAGATATTTTCAATGCCGGACTGGAAAAGGTTGCAGAACATCCAAAGATCAACGACGAATGGTTTGATGAACTGTTGGCTTACCTGAGAGAGCTTGGGATGCTATATAGGATGAACCCTTGATCAGGGATACTTGGAATTTATGTAATTCAACATTGAGGTTAACATCTGTTTTACTTTATTGATCACCTGTTGAGAGGGAATGGTATCCTTACTCAGTAAACTATGCAGCGCCAGGTGTTCTCTGTTGGGTGTTCCGATAAAGTCTGCTATAAAAGCAAATAACATTTTCTTGGTATCCACCACAAGTATTTTCATTTCCAACAGCACGCGGAAAAAGAAAAGTAGCTGCCGTTCGGTAAGGGAAACCTGAAAATGGTAGCGGCCCGTTGCCGGATCAATTGCACCCACCGGAAATTTTGACCATAAGCTTCGACGCTTGCGGAGCTCTTTACGCTTACGTTTACTGTATGTTAAAAGTTGCTGCCTTATGGACGGCATCTGGTTATCGGCGGCCTGTTTTTTTACTTCAGGGATCAGCGCCAACTGGTTTCTGTAAATTAGCCATTGTTCTTCTTTTTTATATTCATCGTCCAGATTTTCCACAGCCTTTGCCATTTTTTCTTTGATAAGATGACAGAAGGGGCCATAATTGAAATTCAGGGTTATCAGCTGTTCGATCAGCTCCCGTTCGTAGCGATCCGAATATTTCAAGTAAGACAGACGTGAAGGCAATTCAGCTGCAAGCCTGATGGCATAATGCCAATGATGCCATTTAAAATAACTCATCATGCTTTTATCGGAAAACCCGGAATAGTAGTTTTGTAGGGAGACCATCAGCTGTCGATCCACGCGATTTTTATATAGCTCTCCCAATAATGTGCGTACATTCCTCAAAAAGGTTGTTGACCTGAAATAGGGTATAAAAGGGGGCAGTGGTCTGTCTTCGTGAAAACAATCGGGATAGTGCTGAAATAAGCCTTCCAGAAACCGGATTCCCTGGTTCAGTGCATAGTAATAGACCGCAGCCCGATAGTTATTCCCGTAAGCTATCTTTATTCTTCTTTCCTTTTCCTGTTCAAGTTTCCTCCACCACTCCTGCATTACATCGGTTATATTGAGTTGGTATTTTCCTATTAATGTATACCTGCTGAACGGCTCATGGAGGACTGTAGCCGAGATATTTGTTTCCAGACTTAAAAAATATTGTTTTATGACCCGTTTATAAGACGTGAAGCTCTCTTTATACGTTTCTGATATCAATACCTCATTAATGAGTTCATGAAGGTCATCGGCGCGCACAATTCGGTTCGATCTGGCATACATCTCATGTTGGTGATTAGTGTTGATACAACGTCTTTAGAACATAGTCCTTATATGTTTTTCCGATGATCAGCCCTGTTTTATTTTTCAGTATAGCCATACCTTCATCGATCAGGTCAATCATCTTTATAGATATGATATAAGATCGGTGGATTCGTATAAAACCGTCAGTCAGACGCAGTTCGGATTCAACATCGTCCATCCGCATGGAAGTCAATACAAATTCATCATGTTTGTGGAATATCACATCGTTTCCCCTTGCTTCTACATAAATGACATCACTGAAATCTATCTTCTTTAATTTTCCTTTATGTTCGATCTGTACAAAGATGTAATCGTTTTTTACTGTGGGTAATTCCAATGTTCTGTGCAGTATCCTTTCCTTCAGCTTTTCCACTGCTTTTGCAAATCGATCGAATTGAACAGGCTTTAACAGATAATCCACTGCATCGAGCTCGATACTTTCGATTGCAAATTCTGTATAAGCAGTACAGACGACCACTTTAACCGAAGGGTCAAGCTCGCGCATCACTTCGGTACCCGTCATTTCATCCATTTCCATGTCAAGAAAAACTGCATGAACATTTAGTTTCGGGATCATTTTTAAACCTTCGAGTGGTCTTGTGGCGGTCCCCATCAAACGGATGTCCGGAACCTGGCTTAGGTAACGTGAAATCTGTTCCAGTGCGGCAGGTTCATCATCAATTGCGAAACAGTTTATCATGGTAGTTTATTTGTATCAGCGGAAAAATCAATAAATAACTCAACTGTATAAATCTCATTGTCTTCCGTACGCCTGAGTCTGGCCTTGTCCTTAAAAGCACCTCTCAGTCTCCGCTCCACATTTTTCAGACCAATGTGGCTGCCGGAAGTATCCAATGTTTTGCTGATCCGTTTTTTATTGGAACTATAGAAATAAATTTTATCCCGATTGACCACGATCTTGATCTGCAAGGGATATAGCGGAACTGATAGGTCTCCATATTTGAAAGCATTTTCCACAAGCGTAATAAAGGATAAAGGCGGAATCGAATGCAGATAGCGATCGCCTTCAAATTCAAATACAATATTTTTTCCTTTGCCAAAGCGTCTCCGGTTGATTTCGAGGTAAATTTCTAGATATTCCAGCTCCTTATGCACCGGCACCAGCTGTTTGCCTTTCACCGCATTGTCCAACGAATAACGCATCATCATGGAAAGCAGGTAGATGCTCTCGGCCAATGATTTGGATAAAGAAAGTGCTTCTGTATAGATAAAATTTAGTGAATTATGCAGAAAGTGCGGGTTGACCTGTGCCCTTAAAAATGCCTGTTCATATTCGAACTTTTCCCGTTCCATTTCGTAATGTGCTTTTTCCATCCGGCGTTTGTACGCCAGATTGGCAAACCATTTCAGTATAAAATACACGATAATGGCATAGCTGGCGTATTTGATATAAGGGGAAAGTATATTGCGCAGGTACAGGCTCAGTTTAAACGGCACATCCTCATAATATAATTTAGCCCCAAATAGCGGCAATATTCCATAGATGCACACATAGCCCAGTGCTGCCAGTATAAAGAAAGTGGAGATTACCAATAATATAGCGATCCCAATATTTATTTTCCGGCTTTCGATAAATTTAAGAAGAAAGAAATTACTGTAAAAGATAATCGAATACAATAAGCAGAGAAAAAGTATATGACTGTAGTCGACATAACTGATTTTGGGCAGATTGTAGATGTACACAAACTGAGCATAGATTATCCAACAGATAAAATTAAATAACAGGGGGTGTTTACGGAAAAAAGTGGCCATATCTTCCGGATTTTTTGGTTCATCATTCCACAAGATAAAAAAATTAGGCCATTTTCCGTAAAAAAGTGTGCAAAGGACGTTATTTCCCTGTGCAGCGATCGCATCTAATGATTGCATATTCTCTTTTCTTAGATTTCTAATACAACTCTATTGGTTATGAGATCTTTCATGTGATTCCGCTGCAATAAAGGGACTGTAAAAGGATAATCCTTTCTATAAATCTGTTCCAGCCGCCTATATAACCAGCGTTCGATACCGAAACATTGATAATCTCTTTTCCTGAAAAGAAAATACTCGCCGGTTATATTGAAAAAGCTATAATCTTCTTCATTGAATCTGACCAGTCTTTTCTTTTTCCTTTCTGTGTTAACGGACTCGGATATCTGTTCCGCGATCGGGTTGACAATGTCCGCATGCGCATGCAAGTGCAGCCATGTTTCCCATTGCCAGGGCCTTTTGGAGACAGCCTTCTCAAGATATTTATAGATTCGTGAAACGGCCTGCTCTATAAATATTTGCCTATTAAGCTCCTTATTCGGTAATATCGGAGAAAAAAAATCGAGACAGGGAACACGCTTCCATTGCCGTGTAGAAACTACCGGATAAATCGGGGATTTGCTCAGGTAAGAAATAAAAGCTGCCCCTGCTCTTACTTTGACATGTTGGTTCAGAAAAGGGATGGATATAAGGTTACGGCTCGTCAGGTCGTCTCCTGTTCCGGTATTACCGTCTACATAAACCAAAATATTTTTCCCGTCCCTTAATTCTCTATTTATTCGCAGTAGGCTGTTTTTATCGTTGGCATTGATCAGATTAAAACCAAGGTGTTCTATTTTTTGGCTATCATATTTCATATTGACCAATTCATTTTCTTTTTGCATGCCATTTTTTGAAACAACCAATGCAAATGGGACATCATTTTTTGCCAAGTAATGCCCGATCATCCGGAAAGATCCACTATGAAAAGTAGCAATTACTCCCGGTCTGGCTTTTATGTCCTGCAAAGTATAGCCATGAAAGCGGACTTTAAGGTTTTTGGGTACGTCTTGGAGTGACTGTTCAAAATAGCTTTGCTGCTGGTTAGTCAACAGTTTAAAGAAATTTGACTCATGCTCTCCATATTCCAGCGATGGAAGAAAATTACGGAAACTTGCACTCACCACCTGAAATTTGTACCAGAAGGGGTTCGTAGGTTCTAAAGAAATTCCTTTATGGCTGATAGCAAAGTTAAGAGAATGATTTTTTATATTTATAAGTGTATTCCCCATTTTTAATGATTTAGCCCGACGGGCGAAAGCCGCCGGGCGGTAAACACTATTTCTATAGTCCCTCATAAGGGATACATTTATCTTCCGTTTCTGCTACCAGCATAACAGCCTCCAATGCGAGCAATGTAATGGGCCGGCTGAAGAGTTTTCCTATTCGGGATTTTCCACTTTTACGTTTCATCTTTTGTATATCAATTGTTAAACCATTGCCTACTCTGATCACGGGTTTTCGGTTACGCCCTACCTATGGCCACGGGTTTTCTGGATATCCGATAGCGAATTTCGGACGTTAGAGAGGTCTGTTCAACTAACTTGGTTTGAATAGCTGGATTCTATATGTGAATGTCGCTTTTCTACATGTGAAAGTTTTATAGCGACCATTACAGCGGACGTAAAGATTTTTGAAGCCGCTAAAAGATAGAGTGATAAATTATGGAGATCTTTCCGATTTTAAATTAACTGAAGTCTAGTTAAAATGAATTTATCTACCCATTTCGGTATCTATTGTGGGTATACCGAAATTCTTTTTGCATTCCTAAAGTTTTATTTAAATTTAAGGCTGAGATAAACTTATCATATTAAATATAATATACCGGTTATAATATTAATGAAGAATACGCTTATTGGCAATTGGCTAAAATATTATAGAAACAGCTTGGCAGATAGGGAGCTTTCCGATATATCACCGGATACCTGTGAAAAACAAGGTTATTTCCTTGGTTCAAAATCTGACCTTTCGAATGAAAATCTAAAATCCTTTTATGCCAGGAACTATGCCCCAAATGAAAAGGACGATACAAAAGAGAAAAAAGATCAGAACCGGTACCAACCTGCAATCAACATACTCATCTCTCCATTTTATATATCAACTAAAGTAGCGCATGGAAAGAATAAAGGTGAAATAAAAAAGAACTTCCCTTTCTGGATAGAGGTTAAGTTAACCCATGGAGGAACTATCATTGTAGACGAATCCTTGCGCAAGCCCTGGATATGCCGAAGCTTTTTAGAACCTATTTCAATAGCGTCAGGTATCTGGCCCATTCTCAGCACGATGGACAGTTATGATAGTGCCTTGGAGAACCATCGGTTTGATTATAAATCTTTTGACAACTATTGGGAAAGTGCCGCTCAGTTCTTTGAAAAGATAACAGGCTTTCGGAACTATAAAGTAGTATTCGATGAATTTAATGTGAAGCATGAAGTGTGCATCATCAAATCGGATAAACTAATTTCTGCGCAAAATATCCTGAACACCTATGCCGACCTTCAGAAAAGCGGAGCCTTTCCTTTACTACTATCAAGAATATTAGATTTTACACCCAAATCAACACGAAAGATTCCAGCTGACAATTTGCTTTTCGCAGAACCGGGCCACTACGGACAGTTCAACAATCAATTCCCGCTAAGTAATTCCCAACGAAAGTCACTGCTGGTATACGAACAGCAAACAAATGGCAACATACTGGCGGTAAACGGCCCACCCGGAACAGGTAAGACTACACTATTGCAAAGTATCCTCGCGAATGAACTCGTAAAATCTGTTCTTAATGGTGCAAGACCGCCTAGGCTGGTGGCCTCTTCAACAAATAACCAGGCTATCACCAATATTCTTGATAGTTTCGGAAACATGGACGGTAATCTTCCGCGATGGATTCCAGAGCTAAGCTCTTTGGGAACCTATATGATTTCAACGGATCAGAATAAACAGAATGATGCTTTAAAAAAGGGATATCAGCTTTTGTTTAAACAAAAATTCGATTTAGCCGGACACTATTTTGATCATCATCTGGAGCCGGATATTCACCATATCGAAAAGTACTACATAAGCTGTTTTAGGAAATTCGCCGATATTGATAACCGTCATGACCTTAAAGCAATAACAGATTACCTAAAAAAGAACATCGTCGACAATAGTGACTATATCGATCATTTCTTATCCTTAATAAAAGAAATACATGACGCGGAGAAGCAGTACTGCAAACTCAGTTCATTAGCAGATTTCACTGAAGAGACTGCCCTGATAAAGAGAAAGCTAAATGAGCTGGAAAACAGAAAGGGAACATTGAAGAAGTTTAAAACCGAATTAGGAATATTTTTAAAATCAATCAGACTGGTCCATCTATTCAGTTTTATTCCTTATTTTAAAAAGAAACTCCATCGTAAACTTTCCTTTTTTCTAATAGACGCTCCTTTTGAGGAGCTCAAAAATATTAAGACCATAGAAGAAACAGAAGATACGTTTATTACACTATACCAACGTATTGAAGAGGAAATAGCTAAAGCAAAGCAAGAAATCACGAAACGACAGGAGATTTATAACTATTTATATAAGCTCAAGTGTCAATCCGATGAATACAGTGGAAGACTCGAAACTCTGTGGCAAAATTATCTCCAACAGCTCGATGAAAAAAGAAGATGTATCATACAAAAAGAATTTAACGATCTTGACGCAATAGAACAATTTAATTGCATTCTCGATGTCTCCCTTCGATATGATTCATTTGTCTGCGCAGTACACTATTGGGAAGGCAAGTGGATAATGGAACAAAAAGGTCCCAAACTTAAGGCTAATAACGGAAAACCTGCCAGGGAGAATCTTTTTTCAAGAATGAGTTATCTGACGCCACTATTTATTTCTACCTTTCATTCACTCCCTAATTTCGCTTCTTACTCAATGAGAATAAATGAACAATGGGTATCTAAACCTCTTTATGAGTTATTTGATATACTTATTGTGGATGAGGCGGGGCAGGTGTCTCCTGAAGTTGGTGTTCCGGCATTCAGTTTGGCAAAGAAAGCAATTGTTGTTGGCGATGTCTATCAGATAGAACCCGTTTGGAATGTTCGGAATGATAATATTGACAAAGGAAATCTCAAGGAAGCCAATCTATTATTGCAATATTCCTTCGACCATTTAAAAGAAAAAGGTGTTCTGTGTTCTTCCGGAAATTTGATGTTTTTGGCTCAGCATGCTTCTGATTATTCACAGGTTGACGGTTTTAACGGCACGCTATTAACGGAACATAGGAGGTGTGTGAATGAGCTCATTGCATTTAGCAATGATTTTGTCTATAACAACACACTTCGCCCCATGGTGGGTAGCTCAAAAGGAGTTAGCTATGAGAGTGAGGAGTCTTCAATTTTTATACCCCCGCTAGCTTATATCCATATAGCCGGAGATTCCACCAACCATTTTTCAGGAAGCCTTCAAAATAAACAGGAGGCAGAGGCCATCGCCAAATGGATAGCGCGATATGGCGATATCATTACGACCTCAATTAATAAAGAAAAGCCGAGCGATGAGCATAAAAATATAGAAGATTGCCTGGCTATAGTCACCCCATTTTCAGCACAGAAAACGGAAATAAAAAAGGCATTAAAAAAGTATAATGTAAGCGTTAAAATAACCGTTGGTACGGTCCATGCCTTACAGGGAGCAGAAAAGACCATTATTATATTCTCGTCTACCTACGGTAAGAACCATAATGGAAATCTTTTTTTTGACAATGGCCCAAACATGTTAAATGTTGCCTTAACAAGAGCCAAACAGCATTTCATTGTGATGGGGAATATGCGGTTATTCAATCCCACGAATACAATGAAGCCATCAGGTGCCTTAGCTCATTACCTTTTTTCAAGCGCTAAAAACGAACTGTCTTCTTCATTCCTGTATGATGATGTCACTATTCAATCTGAATATCGGGTAAATACGATTGAGAAACATCGAGCATGTTTAAAGAGAGCATTTGAACAGGCTCAAAGAAGAATAGTAATTGTATCGCCATATATATCACAGCTAGCAATAGAGGCAGACGACATAATCGATAAGATTACCAAACTAGCTGAAAGCATAGAAATATTAGTTTACACTGATAAATTTTTAGACCAACCAAATGGACAATTAAAGGAAAATGCGCGAAAAGGAAGACAGGCCCTGGAAGATGTCGGCGTAACGTTGAAAATTCTAAATGGAATCCATAATAAAGCGTTGGCTATTGATGACTATGAATTAATAGAAGGTTCCTTTAACTGGCTTTCGGCAGTACGCGACAGAACGAATCAGTATTACCGACATGAGGTCTCACAGATTATAAGAGAAGAGGAAGCCCTTATACAGATCAAGCAGTTATTGGAAGAACTTAAGGCGATTGAAGAAAAAGGGTGATGAAATGTAAGACTAAGCAGAAGACGCTGATTGACCGTATTGTTTTCCATCACTTCTGCTTACACTCAACTCTTCTTTTAGACAAAGTGACAATGATTCTTCTCTATAATGCGTAAGGTTTGTGAACTGTAAGGTCAATTTAGACCAACATTGGCAACCGTTTCTGATCACCTTCAAGAAGCTAATCCACAATTATTTGCCTTGACTTAAGGTTTTTTAGTTGTATTTTTTCGTATCTTATAATCATTAAATGATTCCGAAATGATTGCAAGATTCTCCTTAAAAAATTTGAATGTTAATAAACATTACGAAGCTAAAAGTGATGAAACTATGTTGCTTTCTAATTTTAAAATTAATATTTTAGTCTCCGACATAGGGAATTTCCAAACAATGAAAATAACCTACTCTAACCTCTTATTGGATAAGTGCTCCTTCTTTAATCTCGGTTTCACATTGAATATTATAAGGCCTGTCGTTTTTCCGTATATGGATATATATTGTTGTTACTACGGAAAATCGGATGCGGTTTACCGATTCGGACCGACCACTATTGCCGCGATGGAAAACTGGCACTGAGCTCTTTGTGAACGGTTGTATTCCCTTAATGAAAAAGATCCACTTGTCTGGGAGATAAAATCGAAAATTATTACTTGGAAAAATCAATGTAAACAAGAAACTTCCACTGATAACGTATGACTCAATCCACTAATCCGGTTCATACATTAAAACACTTTCAAGTAACCCCAATAATCAATTCGTCAGACTATAGTTTATTCAATACGAAAAAATCAGCCAAAAACGAAAAATCAAAGCAATTTATTGTAAATTGGTATTTTTATAGGCTGGCCAGTAATGATCAACGATGTTAAACCAATTAACTTTACAGTTATTCGATAGGGAGTTTCAGGTAAGATTTCGTATTCGAATAAGTTGTAGCTAAAATTCTAAAGTTTCGTGAGATCAATATACTGTTACTTAAAGTTTACATACTAAAAAGATCTTTATGATTTAAATCTCTATAGATTGGATATTCCGCACCAAAGTACACCACTTTTCCGCACCAATATGCACCAGTGATTCCGGGGCAAAGTACACCAGTTTATAAGCAAGGTTGACTAGCTGTTTAGGTTTAGGTTGATTTTTCCCTGAGTGTTACAGGGACTGCCAATCCGACACAAAGTACACCAATAATTCCGCGCCAAAGTGCACCACTGGGAGTTTTAATAGGATTGCATAAGTTAGGGATCGACAAGATTACCTTACGATATGGCAAACAAACCTCTCAGCATGCACAAGATAAGACAGATATTGTTGTTCCTGGACCGCGGTTATTCCCAACGGTCCATAGAAAGGGAAGTCGGTGTCAACAGACGTACGGTTGCCGGTTATCTGGGCCGTTTTAAAGACAGCGGGCTGAGCTTTTCCGAACTGCTACTTTTTGAAGACAGTGAGCTTGAAGTTTACCTGAATACAGATAAAGCACCCCGTGAGCAAACAGATCCCAGGCGGTCCGAGCTGGACTCGCTGTTCCCGTATATGCTTTCGGAACTGCGCAAAGTGGGCGTTACACGCCAGCTGTTATGGCATGAATATATCCGGGATTATCCCGATGGTTTCCAGTATTCGAGGTTCTGCGAACTGCTGCAGGAACATATCCGTTCGCAGGGTGCCACCATGCACTTTGAGCATGAACCGGGCAAAATGCTGCAGGTAGACTTTGCCGGTGATATGCTGCACTATGTGGATACCGGAAGCGGTGAGCTATTAGCGTGCCCCGTATTCGTGGCCGTACTGCCCTTCAGTGGCTATGGTTATGTAGAGGCACTTCCCAATGCCACATTGCCCCAGGTACTGCGTGCCCTTAACAATTGCCTGGACTATTTCGGGGGAGCCCCGCTATCGGCCAAATCGGATAATATGAAACAGTGGGTATCGCGCACCAACCGTTACGAGCCGAAGTTCACCGATATGCTCCAACAGTGGGCAAACCACAACAACATAGCCCTGCTGGCCTCACGTCCGGCAAAACCTAAGGATAAGCCATCGGTGGAGAACACCGTAAAGATCACCTATCAGCGCATCTATGCACCCCTGCGCAACGAGACCTTCACCTCCCTATCGCACCTGAACCGTGCCATAAAGCAAAAGTTAGCGGAACACCACGACAAAAACTTCCAGCGCCGGACATTCAGCCGCAGGGAACTTTTTATGGATCAGGAAAAACACGCCCTTCAGCCCTTAGCTGGGGTACCTTTTGTTGCCAAACATTATACAAAAGGCAAGGTGCAGCGCAATTACCACGTGGTGGTGGGCGAAGACTGGCACTTCTACAGCGTACCGGCACGCTATATCGGAAAGGAGGTGCGTATCATCTACTGCACCGATACGGTGGAAATATATCATACGGGTCAGCGTATTGCCCTGCACGGGCGCAGCTATAAAAAACATGGCTATACGACCGATAAAGACCATATGCCGGAAAACCACCGGCACATGCACGAACGTCTGGCGTGGGACCCCGATTATTACCTGGCAAAAGCGGAAAAATATGGCCCTGCTACCCGCGAGTACTTCCAAAAGGTTATGGACAGCAAGCTCATTATAGACCAGTCCTATCAGGCCTGTCAGGGACTGATGCGTCTGGCCGCTATCTATCCGGAGCGTATAGAGTCTGCCTGCGCAAGAGCGCTCAAAGGGCAGCGGTTCAATTATATGGCCATAAAGAACATATTGGACAACAATATGGACCTGCTTGAAAAAAAAGACGCTCCCAAACAATACACCATACCCCTACATGATAATATCCGGGGCGCGGAAGAATATAAATAAAACAATAACATAAAAATAGCAAATGAATACAGATCAGACTATCGAACAGCTCAGAGGGCTCCGTTTGGCCGGGATGGCCAGACGTTACGAGGCGGTAAGCGCACTGCCCGTGCACGAAGTGCAGGATGTGCATGAACTATTGGCCTCCATGGTACAGGCCGAAGTAGAATACCGTGACCATGCAAGAACACAGAAATACCTGAAAGCAAGCCGTCTGCGCTATAATGCACTGCCCGAAGAGATTATCTGTAACCCGGAAAGAGGGATCACCCGTGAACAGGTGCTCCGGCTCTCGGATGGAGCTTTTATCCAAAGAGGCGATAATGTGCTGATAACGGGAGCTACCGGATCCGGTAAAAGCTTTCTTGCATGTGCACTGGGGCGATCAGCGTGTCTGCTGGGGTATCGGACAATGTATTTCAGTATGAACCGTTTCATGGATACGGTCACCCAGACAAGGCTTGACGGGACCTACCTGAAGTGGATAAAAACCTTATCCAACCAGAAATTGTTGATACTCGATGACTTCGGACTGAAATCAATAGATGCCGATACCAGATTGGCCTTATTGGATATACTGGAAGATAGATACGGCAACAGTTCTGTCATTTATCACTTCCCAACTGCCCGTGGAGGCATGGTATAACTTTATCGATGAGCCTACACTGGCCGATGCGATAATGGACAGATTGACAGCTTCGGCACACCGCTTGCCCTTACAGGGCAAGTCTATGAGGAAGAAAAAAAATCATTAACTTTGAAAATCCAGTGGCACTGCTGCGCAGACTATTGACCCCTTGCACTGGTGTACTTTCATCCGGAACAGATGGTGTACTTTTCCCGGAATATTCAATAGATAATGGAAGACAGATTTCAGATAAAAGACAAAAGCGAAAATAAGAAGCCCATAAAGATTGCGCCGTTTAAGAAGGAGATCAGAAAGACTACACCGCATAAACACAATAATTATTTCGAAATTCTCTTCCTGTCACAGGGCAGCGGTTCTCATTATATTGATTCCCGAAGGTTTGAAGTAAAGCCACCGATTGTGTATTTTATCCGTAGAGAACAAGTGCACTACTGGGAGCTGGAGAGCGAACCGGATGGCTATGTCATTATCATAAAAAAGGAATTTGCTGAAAGGTGCCTAGATGCTGAATTGAAATTTCTGATTACTAAATTCAGTATGTTAAGTAGCGTAACGATCGTAAATGATGCTCCCATCCAAACTCTTTTTCAACAGCTGACTGCGGCAAGTGAACGGGAAGGCAAATATATCTTCCAAGTGATCGAAGGTTTACTGAAAGCGCTGCTGGCTATGATCCTCGAAGTTGCAGATCCCATCACGGGTAAAGCCGGTATCGACTCCAATTTATATCAATCCTTTGTTTATCTATTGAGCACCAATCCGGTCGTTAAAAACACCGTGCAGCATTATGCCGAATTATTGAAAACATCTCCCCAGAATTTGAATGCTGCCTGTCGGAAAGCCGTTGATCAACCGGCAACTGACATCTTGAATGAGTTTGTAGTGAGTGAAGCAAAACGTTTACTTCATTATACAAATAAGACCATTACCGAAATTTCGTTGCAGCTCAATTTTACAGATGTCTCCCACTTTGTTAAATATTTCAAACGGATTACAGGCTCCACCCCTCAGAAATTTCGCTCAACACTTAACTAGTACCATACTTTTTTCAGGTATACCGTAAGTTACCCTTTTATTATATGAAATTTGTGTCATATCAGCTATAAAGAATAGATGTATGACCAATAGTTTTCCTTCGTGTTGACTGCGCCAATTACATTCTACGATTGTGCCAAAAAGAAACAAGCGGAAACTGAAGAAAAAAGGTCTGGAAAAAGGCATTGTTGTAAAAGGTAGCCTCTTTATTAGAAAACTATAATAAGCAAGCCGTTCAATGAACGATAATCACCTTTAAAGAAATAAATATGTTTCGAAGAATAATACAGACCGATGCTGCAAAAACAACCATTATTATCCGCCTGATGGTTGGTGCAGTTTTCCTTTCTGAAGGAATACAGAAGTTTCTGTTTGCCGATAAACTGGGATCGGGAAGATTTGTCAAAATAGGAATTCCTGATCCGGAATTTTTTGGTCCTTTTGTGGGAACCTTTGAAATAGCCTGTGGTATCCTGGTGCTCCTCGGAATGACCACCCGTCTAGCAGCTATTCCGCTCATTACGATTATGCTGGTTGCTATAGCCACCACCAAAGCAGCCGTACTGGCAGATAATGGCTTCTGGGAGATGCTGCATGGCAGCAGAACAGACTGGGCGATGTTACTCGGCGGTATATTCCTACTGATCAAGGGCGGGGGTAAATGGTCGGTAGACTATCGGTTTACACACTAGTAGAGAATTACCATGGAACTGCTCATCATCGGTATCTGTAGCTTGCTGGTATCTTTGCTTACCTTCTTTTCCGGTTTCGGGCTCGGCACGATCCTCATGCCGATATTTGCCATTTTTTTTCCCGTGGATATTGCTATTGCACTAACAGGAGTTGTTCACTTATTGAACAACGTTTTTAAGTTTTTTTTAACGGGCAAACAGGCCGATAAGGCAACTTTATTCCGTTTTGGCATCCCGGCAATTATCGGTGCATTTATCGGTGCCTACCTGTTGCTCCGTATTGCCCACCAGCAGCCCTTATTATCCTATGCTATAGGAAGCAGAACTTTTCATATAACCTCTGTAAAGATGATTATCAGTGTACTGCTGATCGTTTTCGCTTTAATGGAAGTGCTTCCGAGATTCAAGCGACTTCAGTTCGGAAAAGATAAAATGATGATAGGCGGCCTAATTAGCGGTTTTTTTGGAGGTCTTTCGGGTAACCAAGGAGCCTTGCGCAGTGCCTTTCTTATTAAGGCAGGGCTCTCCAAGGAATCTTTCGTTGCAACCGGAGTAATTATTGCCTGCCTGGTCGATCTTTCCAGGCTGTCGGTTTATTTCAGGCAATACTTAAGCTCGGGAATCCATGAAAATCTACCCTTACTGATGGTAGCTACCCTGGCAGCTTTTATAGGAGCCTTTTCGGGGAACCTGCTGTTAAAAAAAATAACACTTCCCTTTATCCAGAAGATGGTCACTTTCATGATCGTATTGCTGGCAGTGGCATTGGGACTGGGATTGATTTAATAATTAAGATGATCACTATAAATACGAACGATTATGTATAAATATCTGTTAAGGTCACTCCAGCTTTCCATTGCTTTGCTGATAGGCCTACAGAGCGGGTTTTCACAGGAGATTCCCATCGGTACAACATTAAAGGAGCTGTTGGATGTGGCTGCGGCCAATTATCCGTTGCTGAAAGCAAAAATGTTAGATGTGCAGTCCGCACAGAAAGGGGTAAGTGCCGAAAAGAGCACATTGGTCCCCACGCTGGATGCCTCATACCAGGCAAACTATGCCACCTACAATAATATTACCGGCATGGCCTATCCGCAGTTCCTTGTCCCCATAAGCGGTCCTCCATCGACAGGTAACGATTACAATGGTGTGTTTGGTAGCGCGACCAGCCTGTTACTGAACTGGGAACCTCTGACATTCGGCCGCCGGCAGTCACAGATAGACCTTGCAAAGGCAGGAGTTCAATATGCGGAGGCCGATGCGGAGAATGAAATCTTTCGGCATAAGATCAAGGTGGTAAATGCCTATCTGGACATACTGACAGCGATCGAACTGGAAAAGGTACAGCGGGAGAATTTTGCCCGCACTGACGCTAACTTATCCAATGCAAGAACATTGGTAGTAAATGGTATTAAACCCGGCGTGGATACCGCCCTGTTAAAAGCGGAGGTATCGAGAGCCAAGGTAGAGTTATTGGCTAGCCGGAAGAACAAAGAGCAGGTCATCATTACCCTTGCAGAGCTTCTGGCAACTGATAGCCTCCCCTCGTTTACTGATACCATGTACTTTAATCGGTTACCGGCCGACGCAGTCAGATCAACGGAGATGAAGAACCCGATGCTGTCATTATACAGCTCGAACGTTGAATTGAGTAAAGCAAGGAAAAAGACATTGTCCAGAACCGCCATGCCCACGCTCGGAGTATGGGGTACCGCCTATGCAAGGGGGTCGGGGATTGGTTATGATGGTGCAGTAAAATCGACAGAAGGACTCGCTTTTCAGCGATATAATTACGGGGTGGGACTGCAACTGAATATTCCCATCCTACAGTTTGCTAAAATAAAGTCGCAGGTACAACAGCAGGACCTGCTGGTCAGGTCGAACGAAGAGCGGTTGAAAGAGCTTAGCCTGCAACTTAGAAAACAAAATGAGCTGGCAGATACAACCTTGAATACAGCGCTGGCTATGGCGAATGAAAGTCCTCTATTCCATGAATCGGCCATTTTCTCTTATAAGGCCCTGCAATCCCGGTACCGCTCGGGACTGGCCAACTTTGCGGATCTGGTGCAGGCACAGTATGCACTGGTAAAAGCAGCTACAGATAACAAGACGGCCTATATGGCCGCTTGGAAGGCTCTGCTGTACAAAGCTGCGGTAAATGGCGACCTGAATTTGTTTTTGAACCAAGCTAATTAAGAATAAGATATATTATGATCCGATTAATAGCATTAGCGTTGCGTAAGCCACTGGCCGTAGTGGTGTTTTTTATTACGATCGTCTTTTTTTCATGGCTTACCGTCCGGACCATGAAGATCGACATTTTTCCCAAAATGGGTCTTCCTACGATCTACGTGGCCCAGCCTTACGGAGGCCTTTCTCCCGAACAGATGGAAGGTTTTATTACCTCATACTATGAATATCATTTTCTGTATGTTACCGGCGTAAAGTTTGTAGAATCCAAGTCGGTTCAAGGGGCTTCCATCATCAAGATACAGTTCAACGAAGGTACCGACATGAGCCAGGCAATGGGCGAAGTGGTAGGTTATGTGAACCGTTCGCGGGCTTTCATGCCGCCCGGCACCGTGCCTCCATTTGTCACCCGTTTTGATGCGGGCAGTGTGCCGGTAGGGCAGCTGGTATTCACTTCCGATTCCCGCTCACTTGGCGAGATACAGGATCTGGCGCTGTTCAAGGTACGACCCATGTTTTCCACCCTTCCCGGCGTATCGGCACCGCCACCTTTTGGAGGAAATCAAAAAACAGTTATCATAAAAGTTGATCCCGAAAAGATCAGAAATTATAACCTATCGCCGGATGAGGTGGTACAGGCTCTGGCAGCCTCCAATAGCATTACACCTGCGGGGAATATCCGGGAAGGAGATAAAACCCTGATTACTTCACAAAATGCCGTCGTCGAAAATATTAAGGAACTGGAAAATATTCCCTTAAAGATGGGGGCCGGCCCGTCGGTATATGTCCGCGATGTTGGGAATGTGGAGCTTGGGGCTGATGTAACAACAGGCTATGCCCTGATCGATGGAAAAAGATCGGTTTATATTCCCGTTACGAAGCGCGCAGACGCCGCCACCTGGGAGGTGGTGCAGCGCGTAAAAGAGGCGCTACCGGACATGCAGGCAGCTGTTCCGGAAGATATCAAGGTAACCTATGCCTTTGACCAATCAGGCTATGTAATCAACTCCTTAAATAGTTTAACGACAGAGGGGATTCTAGGTGCGCTATTGACCGGCCTGATGGTACTCCTGTTCCTGCGGGATATCCGTGGCGCATTCATTGTCGTCATCACCATTCCATTGGCACTGCTGTCTGCCGTTATCTTCCTGAAGATTTTTGGGCAGACCCTCAATGTAATGACCTTGGGGGGCTTAGCCCTTGCCATCGGCATACTTGTGGATGAATCGACAGTTACCATTGAAAATATCCATCATCACCAGGAGCTGGGTAAATCAAAGGCCAAAGCAATTTGGGATGCCTGTCGAGAGATAGCACTACCAAAGTTGCTTATCCTACTCTGTGTGATTGCAGTATTTGTGCCTGCCTTGTTCATGTCCGGTGTCCCCGGTGCTATGTTCTTTCCTTTATCGCTGGCAGTAGGCTTTGCGATGATCGCTTCCTTCCTCTTATCCCAAACCTTGGTACCTGTTTTCTCCCACTGGCTGCTCAAGGATCGGCCTCCGGAAGGAGAAGCCGAAACAGCGGGAGGTTTTAATCGCTTCCGGCAACATTATAAAGATTGGCTGAAGAGCTTTGTGGAAAAAACATCTTGGATCTCCTACATTTATCTTCTGTTGTCTTTCGTATTATTGGCCGGGGGATTCTGGCTATTGGGAACGGAGATCTTTCCCAAAACCGATGCCGGGCAAGCACAGGTGCGGCTGCGGTTACCCACCGGAACGCGTGTGGAAAGAACCGAAGAGGCCACGCAGAAGCTATTGCATCTGGCCGACAGCATTACAAAGGGGGGAATTGAGATCTCCTCTGCCTTCGTAGGCGTACAGCCTTCCAGTTACCCCGTAAACCTGCTACATTTATGGACCAGCGGGCCACATGAATCGGTTACCAAGATAAAATTGGACAGGGAAGCCGACATGCCTATCGAAAATTTTAAAGAGGCGCTCCGCCGGGCAGCCAAGCAGGTGCTGCCAACAGCAACACTCTCCTTTGAGCCCGGCGATATGGTGGAACAGGTGGTGAACCTGGGTTCCTCCAATCCAATTGAAATTGCTGTAATGGGCAAAAACCTTTCTCAAAGCCAGGGGGTCGCTGCCAAGCTGAATGCGAAACTACAGGAAATCGACTACTTACGGGACGTGCAGATCGCAACACCCTTGGAATATCCCGGGATCAAGTTGAATATCGACAGGATAAAGGCGGGGCAACTGGGATTAACAGTTGGCCAGATCAGCAGATCAATGGTGGCTGCCACCTCCTCCAGCCGTTTTACGCAGCCCAATTATTGGCTCGACAAAAGTACGGGTACCGCCTATCAGGTGCAGGTGGAATATCCGCAGTACCGTATCAATAGCAGTGCCGAATTAGGACTGGTACCGGTTACTTCGCCATCCGGCACCCCGATTTATTTAAGGGATGTAACCACATCGGAGAGAATTACTTCTCCGGGTGAATATGACCGTATCAATCAGCAACGGTTTATTACCATCACAGCAAACATTTTTAAAAAGGATGTGGGGTCGGCAGTTAAAGATGTAAAAAAAGCCATTGGTTCATTGGGCGAGCTTCCACAGGGTGTAAAGATCATGCTGAGGGGACAAGCGGATTTACTTGAACAGACCATGGGTGAGCTGGAGGGCGGACTTTTGATTGCGATCGTCGTGATCTTCCTGATGCTTACCGTAAACTTCCAGTCGTTCCGCCTTTCGTTGGCAGTCCTGTCGGTGATACCCGCCGTTATAGCCGGTTCGGTACTGCTACTGTTGCTAACCGGTCAGACCCTGAATATACAATCCTATATGGGAACGATCATGGCGGTCGGTGTTGCCGTAGCCAATGCAATCTTGCTGATCACCAATGGCGAACAGCACCGGAAGCAGCTGTCAAGTCCAGGTTTTGCCGTTACGGGCGCTGCCAATCGCCTGCGCCCGATACTGATGACGAGCCTGGCCATGATTGCCGGAATGGTGCCGATGGCCATTGGTCTGGGAGAAGGTGGTGACCAGACGTCGCCATTGGGTATTGCTGTAATCGGAGGGCTTATTTCTTCCACTATCAGCACCTTGGTCTTCCTACCGGCCATCTATGCAAGGATGATGGGCAGAAAGAGCTATCAAAGTCCGTCACTGCATCCGGGAGATAAGGAGAGCAGATATTATGAAACAGGCAATGAAAATCACTTTTAATAAAAAATCTTACAATGAAACTTTTGTATTCAACCATAGGGATTGCGTTATCCTCTTTTACGTTTCTGGCGGGATGCCGGCATACTGATAACAGCAAAACTGAAACAACAGACCGCATGGACACTGTCGCGGTATTTACCCTGCAAAAAGATACCGTAAATAAACAGCTTAGCTTTCCGGCAGAGCTGATCCCGCTTGAGCGGGCACAGATATTTGCCAAAGTGAGTGGTTATGTAAAAAACATAAAAGTGGATATTGGCGATAGGGTAAGCAAGGGGCAGCTATTGGCTGTTCTGGAAGCTCCGGAAATGGTAGCCAATTATGCGCAAGCGAGCGCTGACATAGAAATGTCGCGTTCTAAGTACCGGGCGAGCCTGGACGCCTATAAACGCATCTTAAATGCTTCCCGTGTAGACGGTACGGTAGCTGCCGGTGAACTGGAAAAAGCAAAGAACCAGATGCAGGCCGATAGTGCTTCGTTAAATGCAAGCAGATCAAAAACAAATGCCTATGCGCAACTGAAAGATTACCTTATGATCCGCGCCCCTTTTTCGGGTATTGTCACCCAGCGTAATATTGATCCCGGCACCTTGATCGGAACAGATAATACGACACCTATGTTGGTCGTAGAGAATATTCATACACTCCGTCTAAGAGTTCCTATACCGGAGGCCTATACGGCAACTAACCTGGAAACACCCTCCATCGATTTTACAGTGGATGCCCAACCTGATGTAACATATAAGGCAAAACTAGCTCGCAAAGCCGGAGCCCTGAACCTCAGCAACAGAACTGAAATATGGGAATTTCTCTATCCCAATGGTGATAATCAGTTGAAATCCGGTATGTTGGCCACTGCTATACTGAAATTAGGCAGAAAAGCATCCGGTTTTCAGGTACCGCCGGCAGCCGTTGTTACCAACCAGGAAAAACGTTTTGTTATCCGGCTCCGGAATGGAAAAGCGGAATGGGTAGATGTACGCAACGGCATCAGTATGGGGGATGGTATCGAAATTTTTGGTCCCCTTAGCGAGGGGGATACCCTGCTGGCCAGGGCAACCGATGAAATAAAACCCGGAACTGCCCTTGTTTCAAAACAGCTTAAACAAGAATAACATTTTTGAAGGAGAAGCCTTTTAATGCTTCTCCTAAATCTTACATCAAACTACAACAGTTTGATGAATTAGTTTGCTTTAAAAATTTTTTCACATAAGGAGAAACCTCCTGTCTTTCGCTCTGACTATCGGTATTCAAGTATCCCCGAAAAATCAGTTCGATAAACATTTGTTCTGTAGGTTCTGTGGAAACCCCACCCTTCCAATACCATTGGCGTTCTTCTCCATTACTTGAGATATGTTCTGGATACAGGGAAGTATTGCCTATTCTAATTGTTGGAGAGGAACTTATTCCCAAATGTTCAGCTTCATCAATGGTCGTTATAAAAAGGTTATTAAGCACCAAATGTACGTCGAGCTTCCGGAAAACAGGTTCTAAAAATTTTACGGCGTTTAGGAGCATTGTATGAACCTTATCACAGGTTGTGCAGCTCTTTTTTCCTTCTATCTGCATGTCCACTTGAATTAACTTTACATCTAACAGTTTTACTGATTCTTTTACGTTGTCCATAATAATAAATAGTTGTTTAATACTTACTAGACTTAGCAAACTTCAATAGGACGCAAAAAAAATTATTTTTTTGCTAAACAACATGGCTCCGTTACGGTGTATATGTAGTTATCGGTTTCATTTTTCTCTATTATACCGCATTCCAAAAATTTTTGCCGCAGTAACTTTCTTCCCCTTTGTATTCTTGATTTCGTGGCTGTAAGCGTTAAACCAAGGCTTTTTGCGATTGCCTTTTGCTGGATATTTTCAAGGTCAGCAAGTCTTACCGGTTCGGCATATTTTACCGGAATTAGTTGTAAAAGTGGCTCTATCCATCGTCGGGCATTATGGGTTTCGATCGACGGCCAGCCGATTGCCGGTGATTCCGGTTGCAGCTCTGTAAACCTTGTGGCGTCTTTCTTATAATCGTAAATCGTATTCTTCGCAATCTGACATAGCCAAGATTCAATATTTTTAATATCTGCTTTCTTAAGACAATAGAGATACATTTTCACCAAAACTTCGTTCATGATCTCTTCAGG
The DNA here is from genome assembly GCF_036959255.1 of Olivibacter sp. CPCC 100613. NCBI lineage: Bacteria > Pseudomonadati > Bacteroidota > Sphingobacteriia > Sphingobacteriales > Sphingobacteriaceae > Olivibacter > Olivibacter sp. CPCC 100613. Next base: position 2,739 of record NZ_JAWMTI010000011.1, on the reverse strand, counting down.
ATTCAAATATTGGGGCGAGCGCTTATATACAAACCCTTTAAGTTTACCTTTTTTTTCGTGCCAAATTCCTATTACATCGCATTTCATATCATTGATATATATTGTCAATCAAGTTTTTAAGCAAAAATCGTATTATCGCAATAATACGATAAAAAAATAGATATGCAAAAAAGCACTAAGAAATATTAGTGCTCATAATACTAAAAATGAATTTCAATCAATTTTTAATTACTTCTTCGATAGGTTTTCCAATATTACCGTTGGGCTCCTGTATGTGCAGCAAAGTAGAGATTATTATGTGCAGCGCCAATAATTGCTCTGCCAATTTCCTATTGTTAAAACTTTTGACCCAAACAGGTAGCACCTTCATATAGAAGCTACTACTTACCCAGTTCCCAGTCCCGCCATAGTACAAATAGGCTGCATTGGCAAAATGCCCAGCTGGTAATATTGCAGAACGGTCTTTCAGCGCAATTCCTATTACATCAGACCGAAAATTGGAAAATAAACGGAGTTCATCGGTAATTGTTGAAGTCAACGGACTTTTAGATGATATTTTTCCGCTATTATTCACAGTCCCCACACTATTCACTGTCTCATCATCGGTACAATAGACATTTTCACCCGTTTCCTGATCCAATCGTTGCCAGTAATACCATGAATAGCGGGCATACTGCCGCTGTAAACCGTTATATGCCCTACTGCTGTATATATTGTAGGGGCATAATTAATATTAGGGGTTGTCTTACGAAAAGCTCTCTTTCAAAAACCTTTTAAATCCATTGTCACCAAAACGTTCGTAAAACCTATATAGGTAATCATAACCCATCTGATCTACCACGATTCCTACGACAAGTTTGGACGGGCGGCTTATTTTGTTATTTGGCCGCTAATCGTAAGCGATGTTAAGAGTAACAGGAGCAGGTTAACGGTTTTTAGTTTCATAAGTCTAAATTAAAGCGTCCTTCGGAACAGCTTTATTATTGATATACGACAAACCATCTAAAGGTGGGTAACAATAATACTATAAAAAAGAAAGTTAACAAAAAAGGAGTTCAAGTAGAACTCCTTTTTTATGGCTTATAACGTGCAATCTAATAGTAAACTGCCTGTTGAGGTGTAAAGTTAGCCCAACCTTGCGTCCAGTTAGTGGCTCCAAAAGCGCCTCTATATTCTACAGTTTCGAGTCCTTCCAGTCCATGAAAGCTAGCTCCAGAAAGTAGCAATGAACCGGTTGTAGGTAGTAACTGAGGTGATTCACTCAAATCAAATATTGTTGGATCAATCCCAAGATCAGTCCACTTGGGATAGGTTGCGTTACCGAATGCTTCTGTCCTGAACCAAGCTGAAGCATCTTGGCTTCCAATCTGGGCAGCAATAATCTCCTCTCCTTTTGGATTCGGAAAATTAACAGATCCACCGGTACCATATCCATTTTCACCCCAACCTTCTACACCTGCCAAGATGCAGTTCTTCATAACCAATTCTCCAGCTGCGGCATTTGCTGCCGTATTGGTGCCTTGAATGAACAGCCCATTTGGAAAGCCAGTGAAAATAGAGTTATGGATTTTGAGCTTATTATTCCTTCTCAAATGTAGCGCGTTTTGAAATTGAACGGAAATGGTTTTGTCCTTGTCTTTTTTAGGACCTATTATCGTTATATTTGAAAACGTACCCGATGTAAAGGGGCTAGAATCTGTTCCTGAACCATCGTTATCCACTTCAAATCCGTTGGAACCAGACTGATCCGCTGAATTTGCGTCTCGTATTGCAATTGCAAATTGTACATTTCCATGGTAGCCATAATCAACGTCAAAATCGTCGTCAAGACCGCGGTATGCGACCAAATACTTACAATTAACAGAACCACCGAACCACTCGAAAGCATCATCCAAACCATACGAACATTGCACATATTCGATGGTTGTACCACGTCCAACTGATCCCATTGTTAAAGAGTTAACCTCCTGATTTGGATTGATTGGTATACCTGCGTATTCTATACGAACGTACTTTAGAACACCGCTGTTATCTTCTTCATCCTGACCGCCATGCCATGCGCCATAATTACCTTCCAGTTCCGCCTCACCTTGGTTGTTGGTCGCTTTTCCACAAAGTACAACTCCACCCCAATCTCCCGCTTCGCGGAAGCCAGGCGACCTTTCAGAAGTAAAAATAATAGGTTCGCTTTCGGTACCTTCAGCCATAATTTTATTTCCCCGTTGAACAATCAGTGTACCTTTGGTTTCTCGGTCGCCTATTACGATAGTTCCTGGTTCAATTGTCAAAATTACGCCTTCTATGGCGGGTTGATTCTGTGTATTGCGACTATCTCTACCAACACGAACGAAGCCATTCAGACGATAAACAGTATCTTTAGACCATGTGGTATTCGTTGCGATACTTCCTGCCTGAATATCTACAATAGGCTTGTCACTGTCGCCATCATCATCCGGATTATTTGAATTACCGGCTTCATAATATTCGATAACGGTAGTTTTTTTGCATGCTCCTAAAGATAGAGTAAGCAATAAAAGAAGAAACGAAAACCTGAATATGGGAATATGCGTTTCTTTGTAGGTTTGTTTATTATTCATCATTATGGATTTTATTTTTATTCATTAGTGTCCGGGGAAAAATAAAAAGGAGCAGTAGAAATTAATCGAACTGCTCCAAGATTTATACTTTTGAGTTCCTACACAAAAAAGTATGAACAAAAGTAATTATTTCAGCGGACAG
>NZ_JAWMTI010000010.1:0-221348 GCF_036959255.1 Olivibacter sp. CPCC 100613 | reverse complement strand
AAAGCTACCAATCAGGTTATTTATCGTATTCTTATTTTCTATGTCGGTGCATTAATTATCTTGTTTTCATTATCTCCATGGCGAGAAATTACTACAGGGAGCAGTCCCTTCGTTGCCGTCTTTGATACATTGAAAGGTTTCGAATTCACCATTCTAGGAAAAGCGTTCTCTTTCACGGGTATAATAGCAAACGTATTAAATGTAATCGTATTAACAGCGGCCCTATCAGTTTATAACAGTAGCGTGTATAGCAACAGCAGGATGCTTTTCGGATTAGCAAAGCAAGGCAACGCACCTAGATTTTTATCGAAGTTAAATAAAAACCATGTTCCGATAATGGCCATTTTGGTTTCGGCCATTTTTGCAGCCATCTGTATTGTTATCAATAAATTAATGCCTGAGCAGGCCTTGGGAATTCTCATGTCCTTAGTTGTATCTTCTTTGATCATTAACTGGATCATGATTAGCATTACTCACCTGTTTTTTCGCAAAGCAAAAAATGTTTCGCGGATAAAAACAAAGTTTCCGACTTTCCTGTATCCTTTTACAAACTATGTATGTTTATTGTTTTTAATTGGCGTTCTGGTGATTATGTGGCTTACAGGGATGAAAACACCTGTTGAGTTAATTCCCATTTGGTTACTTGTTTTGTATGTAAGTTATCTGATGGTGAAAAGAAACACTAAATAAAATAATGTCTACTCGTTGGAGACAAAAAGCCTTCAATGAAAGTTAAGCAGATAAAAAAGGCACAAATTTTAGAAAGTGTGCCTTTTTTCTTACATAGAGACCGTTCTTCCACCTCTCCCTAAACTGTTAAAGGCTCTGAATTTAAGTCCACTTTGAAAAGAAATAGGTGACGAATATAGATTACTTTTCATATTAGGTTCACTACCATCGGTTGTATAACGAATCGTTAAACCCGGAAGTTGAATGTTTGCATGCACTGTATTTTCGATTTTTTTAAGTCCAGGTGTCGGTATTCTGTATAAAAATCCCCCATTGTAAAAATCAAGTCGTGGTAATTCCCTTTTACCTACCGTGTTTAAAAATACGGACCAAGCCTGTAGATAAGATGCTTCAGCACCTTTTGATCCAACCTCATTGGCCCAGCTTGGATCGGGAGCCCAAGCGCGTTCTGCTAAACCTAGCAATTTGGGTAGGAGTAAATATTCCAAACGATCTTTATTGATTATTTTTTCACTCCATAAAGGCGCTTGAATTCCTACGATATGTTCCTTGCCAAATTCGGTGAGTTGTTCCTTCTTTACAAAATGATTTGCAGGAAGAATATTTCCCTTTTCGTCTTCAACCTGATTCTTATAATAATTAAAAGGAATGAATCGAAAAGGTTTTTCTATATCAACATATCCACCCCAATATTGCCCGATTTCAAAAAAGCTGGGATTATACGCTAAATCAAGATACATGTTAGTCACATTTGTAAGTATAACCTGGTATCCCGCATTTGCCAATTTATAAGCCAAATCTTCATTCCCTCCTAGGTTATTCCAAACGTCCAAATGAAAGTTGCTTTTAGCGAAGCGTTGCTCTACAATCATTTTTTTATTCCCTTTTTTATCGGTTACTTTACGTAATCCCGCCTCTTCCCAAGCTGAAAGATATAACTTTTTGGCGGATAGAAATTTTTGTAATTTATCAAAATAGTAATACCACAAATCGTCGACCGATTTTATTGTCGGATTATTAGTCATTAATTCCTGAACCGCCGGAGATTTCTCCCAAACCCCTGCGGGTACTTCGTCACCACCAAAATGAATAGTTTGAAGTGGCATTTCAGCTTCTTTATGCATATTGATCAATTCGTCGCTTACTTTCTCCAGAAATGTATAGGTGGATGGCAAAGCAACATTCATCACATTGTCATTGAAGCCTTGAACCGAACGATAATCGGACTGATCTGCTAAATCATGTAGTAAATATTGACGTCCTTCGTTTTCTTTACCCTGCGCTTTCAATCGTTGATATCGTGCATTCATTGCCTTAATTGCTGCGCGAGCATGTCCAGGTGTTTCGATCTCAGGTATTACGCGAATGTGTCTCGATTTAGCATAGCGTAAGATTTCTATGTAATCCTTTCGACTATAATATCCACCACCTGCCTTATTCGCTTTATCAGGACCCGATCCATAGGAAGGAAGCAAATGATCTAGTTCCTTTACGGTATGTCCTCGGAATGCGCCAACTTCTGTAAGTTCAGGTAAACCGGGAATTTCTAAACGCCAGCCTTCGTCTTCAACTAAATGAAAATGAAAAACGTTTAATTTGTACAGGGCCATTAAATCCAAAAGTTTAAAAATTTGCTCTTTTGGTTGAAAGTTTCTTCCCACATCCAGTTGGAAGGCTCGATGTTCAAATCTAGGTTGATCCTGTATACGAAGACAAGGCAAGGTGATATTAGTTTGGCTACCTTTATAGTAGTCAGGTTTCATAAGAGTTTTAACCGATTGTATAGCATAAAATGCACCTGCAGGATCACCCGCATAGATCTTGATATCTACGGGGGTTATTACCAGCTCGTATGTTTCCGGTGTTGTATAACCCCTTCTTTCGAATCGGACTGTGGCTCCTTGCTGATGGTTAGTCAATATTGCTTTGCAGTTTAGTTGGTTACACAGTTCGATAAAATGATTGGCTTCCTTCAACAGGCTTGAGTCTGCGTAAATTTTAACCTCTTTATCAAGTTTAAAGCTTCCCGTCGCAAGGGAATAGTTTTTAGGTGTCGGAAATATTGGTGGAATCGCCATACCGTCGACAGCTAAAATTTTTGAATTTTGGTCATAAATTTTAGCATTTAATGCAATTTCCTGCTTCTTAATGTATTGGGGGGTATCTAACGCGATGGGCAAGCCTATTCCTTTTGTAGAGTCCTGATTAAATACAACATAAAAGCCGTTTGGGAAATCGGTGATGTTACGAATTTTACGTGAAACCACTTGTACAAGGATTGAATCTCCCGGATCAACCTCCTTGAAGGAAGAATCGGGTGCCATTGAAAAAAGATCACCATTAACTTGTTCTATTTTGATATGGCTGCTGTCCAGGTCATTCGCATGCAAAGATCCTATGTTAAAATAGAGTTTCCAGTTTCCTTTTGTTAACGAATGATCGCTGTTATTGACAATGGTAAACGCTGATTCACTAGCTGTATTATGTGTTGAAGAGCTTTCAAGTAATTTCCATTTAAGGATCAATGGCTCACTTTTATCTGTAATGCTTTCATTGTTAGAGCATGCTAAAAAGAGAACAAAGTAGGCCGGAAGGAATAGATGGCTAATCTTCATGTAATAAGTTATTTGTCTTTTAAAGATCGGATTAATCTTCAATAATAGGATATTATTCAGACATTTTCAACTGTTTTTAATCTGGAATTCTGGGAATAACATGATATTAGGCGTAATTCAATTGTCTGCTGTCGTAGGAGAGGTCTCTTGTTCCGCTTGTTTTATTGCTCGTTCTAATATCTCGTCACGTCCTTCTTTCAAGGCTTTGTATGTAAGTTCAACCTTGATGTCAGGCACTACTCCAGCGAGATGGAGTTTATTGCCTGCATTATTTTTTACTAAGATCCCGGAAAAATATAACCGATATCCGCCGGGCAAAAGCAATGTATTAACAATTCCATTTGCACCAGCGGTAGGCTGACCGACAAGTGTCCCAAGTTTATAGTCCTTTACAATTTCAAGATAGGTTTCTAAGGAGCCAATTGTACGGGCATCGGTTAAAAAATACACGTTTGCCTTTATTTTTTTTTGTCTAGGATGAATTTGCTGTGTCAATATCTTGTAGCTAACATTTTGGAAATCAGGATACCTGATTTCCGGGATGTAAAGATGATAGTTGACATTTGAAGCAGTAGCGAGCTGCTCTAGTATTTGATTAAGTAGCTGAGCTGATGAAATAGTAGCGGGTGGGGTTCCCCTTAAGTCAAAAATGATCGCTTTTGCACGATCCATTTCTTGCAGAATATGAGGATTTGCTCCAACGTTTTTAGCAGTAAGATCGACATAGTAGAAGGCCTCGTTGATCCAACGAGCTGCCTGTCGTCGCTCCAAGAAGAACTCGTTTTGAGGACCAGGTAATAGCACACTTCTTGGAACTTGAATTTTTCTTTCACCTGCTGCCGTTCTTAACTTCAGTTTTACCGAACTGTGATTTGGACCATTGAATAATACAGCAAGTCCTTTTGATCGTTTCCATTGCTGTGATCCGGATATTAACGCTTCCTTTTTTGTAAGATACTCCGACGCAGATAGTCCATTGATACTTAGAATTTCATCACCTGGATGTATACGTTTTGAAAGGTCGTTGTCGATTACCCCTTTAACAAAAATCCTATTTTCTATCGCTGCGGCAAATAATGGTATGCTCGCTATAACCGACTCTTTTGTTCCATTGTAAAAATCAACACGACTCTGACCGTCATTTAATGGGACGGTTAATAATTGAAGTGTCTCTATGAAATCATGCTTACTGACGTCTGAAAAGACTTTTTGGACCGTTTGTTCAAATATGGAATCGGGAGAGGTAGCGGCATCCCCCCAATATGGGTAGAAATGTCTGAGCACATTCCAAGCTTTGATAAAACTCGCTAATCGGGTTTCAATTGTCTCTTTGGAGGTATCTGAAGGCATCTCGTTTGTACTATTCTGAAAAGTAGTAAGTAGGATGCTGTCAGCGGTTGGATAGGTGTGTCTCCCATCACTATATAAAGAAAGCGGAACAGATACACTTATACCGGATACTAACTCTTTTTTTATAACCTCACCCGCCTTTATCGCTCCATTAAAAAGCGGCTCTTGGCGTATTTTTCCTATCATAAATGCGTATTCGGTACGTTGAACAGTTGGATCTCGTGAAAAGTCGATTAATTCCACCAAACTGAGGTCAATCGGAATCAGCTTATTATCGTTATTTTGTATAAATAATTGTGGATTATCTATTTGAACATTTTCTATTAAAGGATCGATGAAACACCCAAATTGTATAAGGGGTAGGTCTATATCAATCGTCCCACGAAATACAAAACTCTCTTTTACCTCAACAATTGCCTTTCTTTCCGTATTCAATAGCCCTTGATTGGGTATTAGAGGGTAAGGACCTGCGAATAGATTGTCATTTTGATTATCCTTTTTTCGCTGGGCTGCTATATCCAAGGTGAATACAAACGGTCTTCCTTTGAACTGTTCCAATTGGAGTATTTTTGTAAGTGAAAAGTAGTTTAGCCGATGCGCTTTTTTTTCGTATTCTACTCTGCTATTTACGCGTACACTTTTATAAGGAGATGTTTCATCTGAATTGATGCCGAAACCTTGATGTTGCCAATAAACTAGTTGATCCTTTTTATGATTACTACGTGCGTCAAGTGGAAGGGATTCATCGATCTTGTCTGCGAAATCGATCCTAATTTGAGGTACGAGTGGACAAAATAAAGCCCGCAGTTCTGCTATTAATTCTTTGTCGTTTCTGGCAATAAACATCCGTTGTATGCCATACATTGAAATTGCATTCCAGCAGGAATCATTTTGCAGTTCATCAGCGGGATAAAAATACCTAACATAACCAACTAGTTTGCTAAAGGCTGTCAAATTTCGTGTTTGTTGCTTACTAGGTTGAGCGTAAGCAGACGGATAAAATTGTAGGCTAAGGATAAAAAGGATTACAAACCTATTCATGGGTCCTTGTTTTTAGCAAAAGATGATTTTATGACAAGTTTATAACCAATTGATAACTAATACAAAAATGAGCAGTAGAATTAACATTTTATAACATTTCGATCCGATGCTTTTTATTGTACGTTCAATATTTGTTTTGAAAATTCTATATTCGTTCGTGTGGATCAAGCTATATCTTTATGAATAAGAATATTGAAAAACTCTGTGAGATCGCTAGGAAAGAAGAAAGAAACATCATTGGACTTATGTCTGGCACCTCTTTTGACGGTCTTGATATCGCACTATGTCGGTTCAAAGGGAGTGGATTGAGGACCCAAGTGGAAGTATTGCATTTTGTTACGAAAGATTACGATGCTGTTTTCAAAGAAGACTTAAAATCAGTTTTTGCAAAAAGAAACGCGGACTTAGAGAAAATTACCCTACTGAACGCCTACATTGCTGATCAATACGCATCTCTGGTTTTGGCCTGTTTGAAAGAATGGCAAGTTAAAGTAGAGGACATTGATCTAATTGCAAGTCATGGGCAAACGATTTTTCACGCCCCAAAACACTTACATGGAAGGCCGGAATACGGTAATGCCACGATGCAGATAGGAGATGGAGATCATTTAGCTGTTAAAACAGGAACGATTACAATTAGCGATTTTCGACAAAAGCATATCGCAGGAGGTGGAGAAGGTGCACCTTTAGCAGTATATGGAGACTATTTGATTTTTGCCCATCCCAAAGAGAATAGGATTATGCTTAACATCGGTGGGATTGCAAACTTTACCTACTTACCGGCAGGCTCCTTGGCGGGAGGATTTTCTACCGATGTAGGCCCTGGAAATACATTGATGGATCAGTACGTTCAGCTCAAATTTCCTGGAATGTACTATGATAAAGATGCATTGATAGCTTCCGCGGGTATCGTTAACGAANCTACCGATGTAGGCCCTGGAAATACATTGATGGATCAGTACGTTCAGCTCAAATTTCCTGGAATGTACTATGATAAAGATGCATTGATAGCTTCCGCGGGTATCGTTAACGAAGAACTCTTAAAAGCTTTGTTGGATAATGATTTTTTTTATGCTCCCTTCCCAAAAACGACCGGACCTGAACTTTTTAGTTTGTCTTTTCTAGATCATGCTATTGAACGTTCTGGACAAACCAATTTAAACGACGCTGATATCATGGCAACCCTTGCACAATTTTCGGCAAAAAGTATAGCGGAAGCGATTATTTCACAAATAAATATCAAACAGTGCGAATTATATCTTAGTGGCGGCGGTATGCATAATCCTTTGTTAATTTGCCAGATTGAACATCTTCTCGGAAAAAAAATAAAGACAACGAAAGAATTAGGTGTTAATCCAGATGCAAAAGAAGCTGTGTTATTTGCATTATTAGCGAACGAGGCCGTTGCAGGAGGGCAAATTCACTTTGGAGGGATGCATAATTTACCCACTGTATCGATGGGGAAAGTTAGTTTTCCCTATTGATCGCTATAAACTGAAACATTGCTAACACATTGATTAGCGAGGCGGTCTGACCTAAAAAAAAGTGAACACTTGTGAAAAAATACAAATTTATCTATGTTTGAAAAACTTAACAGAAAGTAGAACAAAGAGGTTTGTGTGATCTTGATACCCGTGGAGTATATTGCAATGCGTAGTGCTTATAGTTCAATCCTGGCCAAGAAAGATTGTGTAGAGCGTTAAATGATGTAACATGTTAGATCGAAATTCATTACCTAAACAGCCTAGTTGGCTGCTTTCTTATTGGAATGTTGGTGTTTTGTTGCATTGTGCTGTTTTACTTTTTATGCTAGAATCGTATTTCTATTGGTTAAAATTAAAAAGTGCCTATATCGAGGAAAGTATCATTGAAACGTTGTTTTGGCTAGGATGTGTATTGTTTGCATTTAGCCATATTTTCTTAGTTATTATGGATGCCTGGTCGAGATTTCAAAATTACAAAAGAATAAAGGATCATCTTTACCTACATGGTTTTACGCCGAAGTTAGCACGACATTACAGTGGGTCGAAATGTCAGCGAAATGCCGTGTTGGTTGCAGCGAATGAACTAGGGCTTCAAAAGCAAGTGAAAAATTATTATAATAAATTAGGGATCAAGTGGTTTCATTTTATACCTCAATTTATGATACGTGATCCATTATTCTTGTTTAAAAGGTATTTTTGGTCGCGTACGTTTATGGAAAAATATTATGAACCACGTTTTAATTTCCGAAACTTAGGTCATACATTCGATAAAAACATCGTCTATAATGCTTATAGGGAAGAATCTGTCTAAATCATATCTTTCAAAAGTTGCCTTAGACAATGTTAGTATTGAAGTGGCACCGGGAGAGATTTGTGGCTTACTGGGACGCAATGGGGCAGGGAAGACTACACTTTTCAAAATATTGACTGGTCTGATTAAGGCTGATCATGGCGAGGTAATCATTCAATCCTCCAGACCGAAACCTATTGGTGCTATTATCGAAAGACCGGGGCTATATAACTACTTGAATGCATATGATAACTTGAAAATATTTGCGGGAATACAGGATGCTAAGCATGACCGTGATAGCATTCGGGGTTATCTTTTAAAAGTAGGACTGCCTGTCGACCGAAAAGATCCTGTAAGGAATTTTTCCTTAGGTATGAAACAGCGGTTGGGTATTGCGATTGCCCTGTTAAACAATCCAAGCTGCCTGATTTTGGATGAGCCGTTTTCAGGATTAGATCCGATCGGTGTAGCATCCTTGATCGATCTTATTCTAAATTTAGCATCAAGGCAAGGAATTGCTATTCTTCTTTCTTCGCATCTTATGGGTGAATTAAGTAAATGTTGTCGTTCATTATATGTAATGGATGAAGGTCGAATCGTTAATTCAGGCGCTACACAATATTTAATCAATCAGCATATTTCCAGCTACTCAATCGTAGCAAATAATATAGAATCTTCCAAAATTCTTTCCAAATATAATACCCTTGTTGGCGTTAATGAAGTGAAAGTTACCTGCAACAGTTCGGAAATTACTGATTTGCTAAATGAATTGCTGGTTGAAGGAATTCAAGTTACGGCTTGCATTCCGGATTTGACATTGGAGCAGTTAATAAAAGGAACATCATGAAATCACTTCTGCGTGCCGAATTGTTGAAAATGGTGAAGCAAAGCAAAACTTATTATGCGTTGGGAGCTATTGCTTTAATAGAAGTTCTTATTTTACTCATTGCCTACTACCAGGGAAGTACCGTTTTGGATTTACTTCTAGAATCCTTAAAGCAGTCGTTTTATTTTGAGGGGACTTTATTGAATGGTAACCTCATTATGTACATCGTTCTGAATTCGCTTTGGTTCAATGTTCCTCTAATTCTTATGATAATCACATCGGGCTTTCTTACAGATGAATATAAAGAGGGTACATTGCAGTCCGTTATGCTACAGGCGGTTAAAAAAAAACAATTCATATGTGTAAAGTATGGAATGGCCATCCTATTTACAATCTTGGTGATTATGTTCATGATGCTAACAACATTTAGTCTTGCCTATGCCATTTTTGGGAAAGGAGATTTAATCGTTTATATCGGCACATTGAATTTTTTTGAGTCTGAAGATGCTTTCCAGCGAATATGTTTTTCTTTTATTTCGGGTGCAATGGCGATGATTTTCTATAATGTAACCAGTATGACTCTTGCTATTCTCATAAAGGAATCTTCGAAAACATGGATTGTATCTGCACTATTTCTTGTCATCACGAATTTACTTTTAAAAGTAGACCTCGGAGATTCAAGTTTCAGTAATTTGTTCTTTCCAAAACTGATTGATACTTGGCAGCAACTATTTGTATATGAACTTGACTGGCAACGTATCGTTGGTAATAATATATTGCTTATGCTATATAGCATATTGATGATCTTAATTGGTACTTACATTTTTAATAAAAAAGATATAGGATGATCCGGCTTGCTTTTATTTTGTTTTTCTTAGGGACCATCAGGCCAATATTTGGTCAAGAGATAGATGCAGATCTATTAGCCATCAAGAAAAGGATGGATGCCGTTCAACAGTTCGCTGCAACTGTTGTATTTGATTTAGATGTCTCATTCATTCGTATGCCTACCAAGTCTGCACGGATAACGTATTCAAAGGGAGAGAAGATGGGGTTTTCCTCGTCAGATTTTGTTATGTTGCCCAAGCGTGGACTTGATTTTTCGATGTCTGAAATCTTTAAATACCCCTTTATAACCGTCGATCGGGGGATGGAAAAAAGGGGGGCTTTGCTTGTAAAAGTTGTTAATGTTATTCCGACAGATAAAAGGTCAGACTTGGCGATGGCTACTCTTTATATGGATCTTCAGGCCAAACGCATCGTAGAGTCGGAAATAAATACACGTAAAGATGGTTCTTATGTGTTGTTAATGCAGTATGCAAATACCAAAGATATACTTCCTAATTATGTCGAAACCACTTTTGCTATTGAACGACTCAAAATACCATTCAATTTTATGGGAAAGGATACAAAGATTGATCGAAAGAAAATGAGAGCAATGGAGACGAAAACAGGAAAAATAAAAATGCAAATAAAAGATTACACTGTGAAACAAAGTTGATTTCTACAACGAATTGGCACCATTGCCTGCTTACTAAAAAAATGTAGGTGAAAAAGCAAGAATGTCTTTCACATATGGATGTCATAATTGTTCGTTTTAATACCGACAAGTCTGCTTTGATTGAAAAACTTTTACTTTTGCACCTAGTTTGAGCTATCGACTATTTCTGTTATGAAGAATTCCTCCTTTAAAAGTTTGTCTCAAAAACCCTCTTTTATTATTGCAAATTATGTACTGCTGACTTTCTATGGCTACTTCTCAATCGGATTAACCTTGGCCGTACTACCGATATTTATTAATCAAGCACTTGGTTTCAATACCATTATTGCGGGAGCGGTCATCAGTATACAATACATTATGACCTTTATCATGCGTGCTTATGCTGGACATATTGTTGATAATAAAGGGCCGAAGCCTGCTGTTATAGTAAGCATGATCTGTTTTTTGGTTACGGGTATTCTTCTGATAATTTCTTTTGCTACAGTAGATAAGCCTCTTCTGAGTTTATCGGTACTTATCCTGTCCCGATTAATAACCGGATGTGGTGAAGGAATGATAGGTGCCAGCCCCGTAAATTGGGCGATGCTGAGAACGGGTGAGGAACATACCGCAACCGCAATATCATATAATGGTATTGCCAATTATAGCTCCATGGCAATTGGCGCTCCTTTGGGAGTTTGGATCTCCAGTTATGTTGGGAATTGGACTTTGGGTGCCTTAACCATTGCAACTGGATTGATGGGGCTCCTTACAGCGTTTAGAAAACCGGCGCTTAAAGGGGATCAAGATACGCCAAGAAAGCCATTTATGAAGGTATTGCGAACTGTCAGTCCCTACGGAAGCGGATTGGCTTTGGCTGGAATGGGATTTGGTACATTATCGACATTTATTACACTTTATTATGCTTTTAATCGATGGAACCAGGCAGCTATCTGCATCACTGCATTTAGCTTGTTTTTTGTTTTAGGTCGATTGCTATTCGCAAAAAGCATAAATCGCTTCGGCGGCCTTCGGGTAGCTATTGTAAGCATGGCTGTCGAAAGTGTAGGACTGCTGATACTTTGGTTAGCAACAGAGCCTTCTATAGCCGTGTTGGGAGCTTCGTTTACCGGATTAGGGTTTTCTTTGATCTTTCCTGCCCTAGGTGTTGAAGCTGTGAGTCGAGCCTCTGCGTCCAACAAAGGATCGGCACTGGGAGCGTATGGTCTATTTATTGATATTTCTTTGGGAATTACGGGGCCTTTGGTAGGTTTGGTAGCAAAGGGTTTAGGAATGAATTATATTTTTCCTTTCAGTATGGCGATGGTATTAGTTGGTTTGGTACTCTGTGTGGTATTGAAGGAAAACACGGATCGGGAAATGAATACAACGATGGATTTGTCAACTGATAATCGCTAAACATTTGCTTTTCGCTATACCATATTACACCCGCAGATGTAACAATTACAAACAATATTGCTCAAAAAGAAAATTAACGTTTCATTCAAATGGCCGGAATACATGTAATCTTTAAAGTATTTTTTCTCTGTTGTTTTTTATTTCTCAATCCTATAAAACAGTTGGTTGCGCAGAATTACCAATATTCGGTTAATTTTAATCAAGTGAAGGATGATCGAGTCGAAGTTTCTCTTATTCCCCCTAAACAAAAAATTAAAGAGGTTATATTCTCTTTTCCGAAAATCATTCCCGGAACCTATTCGATTAGTGACTACGGCAAGTTTATCTCAAACCTTGCTGCCTATGACGACAAAGGTAAAATGCTCCAAGTGATACGACTTAATGATAACCAATGGAAAATAAAAAAGGCCAAGCGTTTGCATACTATAAAATATACGGTCGATGATATTTTTGATGCGGATATTCCGCACGAAATTTATCCAATGGCAGCAACAAATATTGAAGAAGGTAAAAATATAGTAATCAACGCACCCGGTTTTTTTGGTTACCTAGCACATCAAAGAAACATACCCGTTCAAATAACCATTGATAAACCCAATAATTTCTATGGATCATCGAGTAATTCACCACAATCTCAAGGTGCTCACACGGATCTATTTAAATTGAAAAATATCGATGAGCTTTACGATACACCCATTATGTATGGAATAGCAGATACAGCGTCTTTGAAAATAGGTAATTGTGAGGTGCTGGTTTCGGTTTATTCACCCAATAAACAAGTTCATGCCCAAGAGATCATTGTTTGGCTTGCGGATTTGCTAAAGGCATCAAAAAGCTATTTGGGAGGAAAGTTACCCGCGGATCGTTATGCGTTTTTATATTATTTCAAAGATCCGGCGATTAAACAATCCTTTAGACCAGGACTTGCAGGAGCCTTGGAACATACCACTTCGTCATTTTATTACCTGCCGGAATTACCTGCTGATCAATTAAAGAAATTCGTAGTTGATGTTTCTTCCCACGAGTTTTTTCATATAATAACACCTTTGACAATTGCTTCAAAGGAAGTTAAAGAATTTAATTACGATGATGTTGCCCTATCGAAACATTTGTGGCTATATGAAGGTACCACAGAATATACAGCACATCATGTGCAAGTTAAGTATGGCCTTAATACGAAGCAGCAATTTTTAGATAAGTTAGCAAAAAAAATAATTGATTCCCAAAAAAACTATAACGATACCCTGTCTTTCACGGAATTGAGCAAGTATGCTGCGAGTACCTATGCAGATCAGTATGGCAACGTTTATCAAAAAGGAGCACTGATAGCGGCTTGTTTAGATATTTATCTTTTACATCTATCGGATGGTGGGTATGGATTAAAGAATCTGACACACGATCTTGGAGTACGTTTTGGGAAGGATCACTATTTTGATGATGATCTTCTATTTGATGAAATTGAAAAGTTAAGCTATCCGGAAATCAAACAATTTCTCATTAAATATGTTCAAGGCACGGAACCCATTCCTTACGATTACTATTTTGGATTAGCCGGTATACAATATAATGCTGGTAATACCGGCGTTTTAATACCTAATGAACATGCTGATGCGCATGCGCGTCACATACAGAAAATATGGCTGACTTCTGCTATAAAATAGTATAACGGGAATCAATTTGTTCAGAGATAAGATTAATGAAAACAGGAAAAACGAACCTTCTAAGCTTGCTTGGGCCTTATCGGTTTTTGCTCTTCTTACTCCTGCTTTTTGCTTTAATAAGTAATGGGTTAAATCTATGGATTCCGAAAATAATAGGAGAGGGTATTGACGCCTATAGAAATCAAAATTTTTCCTATGGTCATACCTTTTTACGTTTTGGCTTGGTTGTTTTTATTGTTTTTATTTTTACCTATTTACAAACCATCATACAGACCTATGCATCAGAATGTGTAGCACGTGATTTAAGGAGAAAGCTAACGGAAAAAATTGCTGTACAGGATTTTACTTATATTAAAACTGCTAATCCATCAAAGTTGCTCACAAACCTAACGGCTGATGTTGATTCAATCAAACAGTTTGTTGCACAGGCCGTTGTTTCAATTGCATCATCCATTTTTATTATAATAGGTGTAAGCATTCTGTTAATAACCATCAATTGGCGATTGGCACTGGCGGTTATTGGTATTATACCGATTATTGGTGGAACTTTTTTCTTTGTACTTCGAAAGGTACGGGTACTTTTTGTTCAAAGTAGGGCGGTAATTGATCGACTTAATAAAACCATCAACGAAAGCATTTTGGGAGCGGCTATTATAAGAGTCGTCAATTCACAGCAACTTGAATATGACAAGTTTCTGGAAAGCAATGTACAGGCTAAAGGTTACGGACTTTCTATTTTGAGGCTTTTTGCCGGTCTTATTCCTGTTATTGTTTTTACAGCTAATATGGCGGCTTTAATCATTTTATTATTAGGTGGTCATTTTGTTATAACTACGAGCATGAGTGTAGGTGATTTCGCTGCCTTTAATAGTTATTTAGCACTTCTTATTTTTCCAATTTTAGTAATTGGCTTCATGAGCAATGTGATTGCACAGGCAACGGCTTCTTATGATCGTATAAAGGCAGTTTTGGAAGCACCTACGAAGGAGAAAAGCGGGGTGTTGCGGGAGGGAGTAGGTGGGGCGATTCGTCTTCAATCGGTCGACATGAATATCGGCCAAAAACCTATATTAAAGGATATTTCATTTTCCTTGAGTGCAGGGTCGAGAACTGCTATTATTGGACCAACTGCAGCGGGGAAAACCCAATTGCTCTATTTATTGATGGGACTCTCAAAGCAAGATAGTGGTACAATCACATTCAATGGTCACACGATAGACGCGTTTGATGAGGTGTATTTTCACAATGAAGTAGGTTTTGTTTTTCAAGATAGTATCCTGTTTAATATGAGCATTCGTGAAAATATTGCTTTTAGTAAAACGGTAACAGATGAATATTTGCAAATGGCCATTAAAACGGCCGAACTGGATACATTCGTTGATAACTTGCCAAATAAACTTGATACAATGATTTCGGAAAGAGGTTCAGACTTATCAGGTGGACAGAAGCAACGCATTATGCTCGCAAGAGCATTATCACTTAATCCTAGCATATTACTTTTAGATGATTTTACAGCTCGCGTGGATAATCGAACAGAGAAAAATATATTACAGAATCTCAAAAAAAATTATCCAAACCTAACGTTGATTTCTGTTACACAGAAAATCGCAACGGCTGAAGAGTATGATCAGATTATATTATTAATGGAAGGTGAAATCATTGCCTTCGGAAAACATCAAGAGTTAATGCGCTCAAGCCCTGAATATGTACAAATAGTTAATTCACAGCAAAGTACGAGCGATTATGAAGTATAATCTAAATGAGGAAGACGAACTAGCAAAGCGGGAATCGCCCTTGGTGGCTTTGAAAGGGATCTTTGGCCTCATTTCACATGAAAGATGGAAACTGACGCTTGCTTTATCGGCAATATTGGTAAATTCGTTTTTGAATTTACTAAGCCCTTTTTTAATAGGTTACACAATAGACCATTATGTAATCACGAAGCAATACCAAGGTGTATTGTTGTTTTCAGGCATCTTATTGATCATGTACCTTGTTTTACTTCTAACCAGCTATCTTCAAACAAAACTTATGGGGGGAGTAGGGCAACGACTCCTGTTTACCTTACGAAACGCTGTCTTCAACAAGCTATTAGAATTACCAATAGCTTTCTTTAACCAAAATAAAGCCGGAGACCTTATCTCGCGTGTTAATAGCGATACAGATAAACTTAATCAATTCTTTTCGCAAGCACTCACACAGTTTGTCAGCAGTATGGTTATTATGGCAGGTGCGGGTGTCTTTTTACTGATTATTAATATTAAATTAGGTTTAGCTGCCTTGGCGCCGGGATTGTTTATTCTTGTTTTCACCAGCGCAGTATCTCCGTGGGTAAAAAGGCGGAATACAGAAAGTTTAAGAAGTGCAGGGGAGATGAGTGCTGAAATACAGGAAAGTTTAGGGAATTTTAAAATTATCGTTGCTTTTAATCGTCGAGATTACTACAAGGAACGATTTCAAGAGGTTAATAAAAAAAATTATCAGGCTGCCTTCCGCGCCGGTTTAGCTAATAATATATTCCTTCCGGTTTATAGTCTGTTTTCCAGCATTGCACAGCTGATCGTTCTTACTTATGGAATCTACTTAATTAGTATTGATGAATTAACAATTGGGTTATTAGTGAGCTATCTTGCCTATGTTGTTAATTTTTATAACCCTTTGCGCCAATTGGCGTCCCTGTGGTCGAGCTTTCAAGTTGCAATGGCAGGTTGGGATCGGATAGCCCGAATATTATCACTAGATAGTAATTTAAATGTAGTTGCCGATCTTCATGAAAGCTCGGCTGAATGTTTATTGGAGTTTAAAAATGTTCACTTTTCTTATCCAAATAGTAAGGAAATACTGCATGACATCAATTTTGAACTACAGAGAGGTAAAACCTACGCCCTAGTAGGGCCAACCGGCGGAGGAAAAACAACAACGGCATCTTTAATGGCGCGTTTATATGATCCTACTGCAGGATGTGTTTTTCTTGATGGAAAAGATCTGCGTACCTATACTTCTTTGGAGCGCTCGAAAAAAATCGGCTTTATCTTGCAGGAGCCATTTTTGTTTACGGGCTCAGTAGGTGAGAATATCCTTTATGGAAATGAAGGATATGTTGCCTATAGCAATACTGAATTACACAAACTGATAAAAGAAAGAGGATTAGAAGATTTAATTGCCGTATTTGAACAGGGTTTAGAGACAGCCATTACTTCTAACGAAGAAGGTATTAGTTTGGGACAAAAGCAGGTAATTGCTTTTATTCGAGCAGTGCTTCGGGATCCTGACATACTTATACTAGACGAAGCGACGGCAAATATTGATACCGTTACCGAACGATTACTCGAGAAAATTCTTCGAAAGTTACCAGCCAATACTACCTTGGTTATTATTGCCCACCGACTCAATACGATCCAGAATGCGGATGAGATCTTCTTCGTTAATTTAGGAAAAGTAGACCTGGCCGGTTCTTTTGAGGAAGCTGTAAATCGCTTATTGAATGATAGGAAAACCAGTTAGTCAAATATAAGTATCATTTTTACTTATTAATTTCTGCATTGTGTTTAAGAATTTTCAACTCAGCAACATGGTCAGTTAAACGTGAGGAGACATAGATGTCAAAAACGAACATGAGGGATCCACATAGAATTAACGCAATCGCTACCCCCTGTTTTCGGGATTCTGGTTGGGCTTTTAATAATAAGAACAGCGCCAATACTACAACGCACATTTCAATAGCTATTCTTGTTCTACTTTCCTTGCGGAATGCGTCAGATTTCTTGATTTCTATATCATAATATACCGTACTATTTGTTTCTTGGCCAACACCTTTTAATGCATCTTTATAAAATCTTATTCCAATAACAGCAAACAAAAAGGAAAAAAGGATAATGATAACTATAAAACCAACTGAAAAAGGAGTTTTCTTTACCGCTAGGAAAAAAACACCAAGCACTAAAACAACTAAGTTCAATAGAAGAAGTTTGGTTCCTGTATCAAGCACGGTTTGGTAATAATCTAGAATTGCTTCCATACGGTTTTTAGTTTAACCTATACAATATTAGGTAACAAGTTTTTATAATCAGCAAAAATCATTTTTGATGATCAATGTCTGACAATGAACTGACCGAATAGGTTGGAGCTATTAATATTGTTAACGTATTGTATTTTTTTTGATCTGACTATTTTATTTAAAAAGTCAAATAGTTAAATTGCGTCGTTATTTATCAGGTTACCGATTATGGAAAAGGGATTGTTACCACCAAGCAGCTCTTCGCATGCAATTCTTGATGAACAAGAGGCTTTTAAGCTTCATCGTTTCTCAGTACACGAAATAAGGAACTTACAAGAGGCTATTGTACTTAATAGCCCCATAAGAAGTGAATTTTTCTATGTTTTTATCGTAAAAGCAGGTGAGATTTATTTTAAGCTAAATCGAAAGGAATATCACGTAAAGGCAGGTGAGCTATGTGTTATTCCCCCCTCAGCTTTAATTGAAGTATCAACTATTCTATCCAAGTGTGAAGCTACTGGCATCATATTTTGCCCCGATTTTTTCCTTGGGTTGGGCCTTCATTACAGCTATCCTCAAATTCTTGAAATCTTTGCGCCCGAATCATCTTTGATTACAGCAATAGGAGAAGAAGAACTGGCTACACTAGATTGGCTATTAAAGCGCTTGAAGCAACTTAATCGTCCAAAATGCGGTCATTTATTCGAAACAGAAATTTTAACAAGCACATTTTCTCAATTTATTTATGAATTAGGAAATATCTATCATCAGCATAAGATCGGTAGACAGTTAAAGCTTCGCCGCAAGGAAAATTTGGTGCTTCTTTTTTTTAAGGAAGTGTCAAAATATTACAAGAAAGAAAGAGGCGTCCAGTTTTATGCAAACCTGTTGTTCATTACACGTAAATATCTCAGTAAAACAGTAAAGCAAGTTACAGGAAAGACACCTGGCTTTTTTATTGATGAGGCTGTTATAAGAGAAGCCAAAATACTGCTGGCTGATCCAAAGCTAAGTATTAACGAAATAGCGCAATCATTGAATTTTGCTGATCAATCTACATTCGGTAAATTCTTTAAAAAGCAAGTCGGGTTAGCGCCAACAGCATTTAGAATATAAACAATAAGCGTCTTTTAGACTAAAAATAGCGCCAAAAGAGCCTTTAATGTTTGTTCAAACTGTAGGATCTTTGGGTAAAACTTTAAGGAGGTTAGCAATATGATTTATAATAAGAACATTCGGGAACGAATTATCGATACAGCTGTTGAACGTTTTAATCATTATGGAGTTGCCAAGACAACAATGGCTGAAATTATACAGACAGTTGGGATTTCCAGTGCAACGATGACACTTTATTTCTCAAATAAGATCGAGCTGATTGCTGAAATTGTAAAGCATACATTACAAGAAGAACGTGATTATATCAATCGTCTTATACCCAAGGGTATGCGTGTTTTGCCCTCTGTTTATAAGCTTTTAGAGATAAGGGAAAGAACGAGAGGAAAATATAATCACACACAATTAATCTATGGCTACGATGGGGTTTATTCTGGCTTACCTGAGTCGGTTTTGGCAATGATTAAATCGGCTGATGTAAAACAACTTACGCTTATTTTGCGTAGAGGACTTAGAAGTGGCGAATTGAAAGATTTCCCATTACCGTCTGTTGCGGCACTCTATGCTGAACTATTGTATGGATTAAATTTGGGTGCCAACGCGAGGGTCTGTAGAATGACGTTGAGCGACTGTTACAATCCGGAAGAAATCGTAGAAAAACAAAAGGAAATCAGTAAGATTTTCATTAACGGGTTACGTCATCCGTTAAATCATGAAAACATACTGCTTGCTTCTCCGGTATTGGACACTTTTTAATCAGCTGAAACGGGGTCAAACAGTAGCTTAATCGTTTGAAAGCACGTTTTAGGTTTTTTTGATTTAATTTAAACTTCTTTAAGCAATATTTAGAGAATATGCTTTTTTTACCTACTTTCGCTGCCTTGCAGAGGCAAATGGTTGCTTCTGCTTTAAATAAGAAGCAATAATGCAAAAATTTAATGAATTAAAGGAACTGGTTGCTGCAGCAGAACAGGATGCTGTGGCCTTTTACGAAAAAGGGAACAAAGCCGCAGGCACTAGATTGCGCGGGGCATTACAACAAACAAAAAACTTGGCACAAGACATTCGTAATGAAGTTACTGCTAAGAAAAATGAAGGTAAATAAGTGCTATTAAGCATTAAGCCTGATCACTTGCTGTGATTGGGCTTCCATTTAGCCGATTTTCTTTCGTATAGGTTTTTGGTTTATGCTAAGAAATTTGTTCAAATGCGGTTTTTGGGGCATCACAGGTGGAGCAATGATAATCTACTAGTATTTCAAAAGGTGTTCCGGGGTTAATCGATTGTAATGAATCGCCATAGGAAGGATCGTAGCGGGTAAAACAATGAGTGCACTGGTAGATTGGTACTGAAGTTTCGTTTTTTTTAGTATTTTCTTCTTTTCTTCGATAATAAGAAAGCCTTAATATACTGTGCATTTCATAATATACATGACACAACTGTATTAAGAGATCCGCTAAACACGCAACGTCATTTGCACTGCCATAGGAGATAAACTCTTTGGAATTTGGATTAAAATTACGGGTATGCATGACTTGGTATCGTGTTTCTCCCAAGGTTTCTTTTTGTATAACGATTGAACCAAAGAGCCCCGTCTGTTTACTGACCTTAATGGCAAAGCAAAGTTTAGATGTTCGGAGATCGGCTTCTTCGAAGGCTTTTACTAACAACCACTTTAGGTCTTTAGCTTCCTCTGAGCGATCTTCCAATTGCCAGTTCAATTCATTAGATGCATGTCGTACGTTGATACGATATTTATTTAATAGCACACTCCAGCGTATTCGATCGGAGGGTAGTATATTCTTTATCAAAATTGTTTTCCAGGGCGTTGTATACAATTGTCCAATCCGACTATCCATACACAAACTACAAACTTCGTTTAAAAAATCCACCGAAAAATTCTCCCACCTTCTGTATATGCCTAACCAAAGTTTGTGTTCACCATAATGATTAATTCCTTCATAAAAGGGGAGATGAAAGTCAGTATGTATCATAGGAAGGTCATAACGCTGTGTATGGAAATTAGCTGTTTTATTTAATAACTGAACTAACTGATCACCATCAGCATTTGGCTTATTAAAGAAAAGATGATCATTATCCATAATAATTAATTCCAATAATCGGCTTATCTCGGCGATATCTGCCGAATAAATAAGGGAAGGCCAATGGTAAATCGTATTGGTTTTTGGGAAACGCACATGCAAATACCAATGATTGCTGACATCGGAAGAAACAAAGTTGAAATTCCCTGTGAAAAAGGGGACGAGATTTTGATGGCGATCTACTAGGTTGATTTTCAATCTAGGATCATGATGGAATGAATCCAATATATCTTTATAAACACCCTCACGCAACCAACTAGAAGAAGTAAAAACTTCGTCTGTAACATAAGAACTAACAATGTTCGGATAATCATCTCCATCGATTTCCATAACCACATTAGCAATGTTAAGCCTGAGATGATGTATGTGTTCTGCCGGGGTGCTGAAAAGCAATTGTTGTCGGTTGCCGAAACTTACGTTTTCAATACGAAGTTCCTGAAGGATGTTAAGGATTTTCAATAGGTTTCCCGCAGAAATAATTCCTCCCGGCAAATTGATCTTTACAGTACATTGTTGCATCTTTTTCATTCCGTTTATATAATTGCATCCATTTCAAGCGTCTCCGAAAGAATTCTTTTTACCTCGGGTTTACAAGACCCACAACCGGATCCTGCTCCGGAACTAGCGCAAAGTGAATTTAAGTCTCTGTTTCCGTCGTTGATTTTCTTTTTTAAATTACCTTCGCCCACATTATTGCAGCTGCAAATCAACTTACCTATTACCGGCTCTACGGTCTTTCCACTCCGTAATAATTTTAATCTTTTTTCACCTAACTCTATTTTTTTCTCAATTAAATCTTTATACTCTAAAAACTCTGCCTTATCGCCTATTAATATCGTACCAACTAAGCGGTCTTGATGGATAACACACTTTTTATAATAGCGTTGTGCTCTGTCCGTAAAGGTTACCTCTTCATAACCGGTTTGCCCGCTTGGGGCCGCCGGTAAACCAATACTGCATAAATCAAAACCATGAATTTTAATAATATTCATGAATAAACTACCTTGATAGACGCTGGCGATATCGCCATTTAAATAATCCGCTACAACACTCGCCTGTTGTTCTGCTGCCGCAGTGATGCCATATAAGGTGCCTTCGTATTCCGCAATCTCTCCAATTGCGAATATGGCAGGATCACTTGTTTCCAAGCGACCGTTTACCGTGATCCCTCGTTTATAAGCTAAACCGCTATCTTTCGCAAATTCGATATTTGGTGTGGTACCAATGGCGAATATAAGTGCATTGCAGTCGATCTTTCGTCCACTTTTTAAGCCTACACCCGTTAGCTGTTTGCTTCCATAATACAATTGAACTTCGTCTTCATAATAAATATCGCAACCTTGATCAAGCATTTCTTCATGTAATAATTGACTTGCTAAGGTGTCGAGCTGTCTGTTTAAAAAACGTGATACACGCTGAACAATGGTGACATTTAAATGTAGGCTACGTAATGACGCAGCCATTTCAAGTCCTAATAAGCCTCCGCCCACAATGACAATATGCGCGTTGGGCGCTAAATAGTTTTTAAGCTCATCCGCGTCGGAGCGGTTACGCATGGTGAATATTCCCTGTAGAAGCGGAACCCCCTTGGGGAGTGTTGGTCTGCTGCCGGTAGCTAGAATAAGAATGTCATACGATGTTTTTATACCCCTCGAATCAATTACGTTTTTCGATTTACGCTCTATTTCAGTAATTGTTACCCCTTTATAAAGGGTTACTTTGTAATCTTCCTCCTCTTTTTCACTCATTTTCACTAATTGCTTCCATGACTGTTCCCCGCTGACATAATCAGGTAACATTACTCTATTATAAAAAGGGGTGTTTTCTTTGCTGAAAACAATAATTTCATCATCCTGATTTTTTTTACGATAATTCTTAATGAAACCAAAGGCTCCGGCTCCAGCTCCAACAATAACAATACGTTGCTTTGGTTTAATGAATTTTTCAATCTGAACGGCACAAAATTTAAAATCCGGCTCTTTCGAAATGGGATCCAGGAGATTATTTGTTAAATTATTTGTTCGATTAAGATCGCTATTCAGTATCTTTCCCCAATGCATCGGCAAAAACACGACACCGGTCCTTATTGTTTTATCGATTTTACAGGGCATGCTTGTTTCGCCTCTTCGCGACTTTACATTCACGATATCGTACTCCTTTAATCCCAATTGCTGCGCATCATCAGGGTGTATACTGAGATAAGTACGACTTATATGTTGGTTTAACTTATTTACTTTTCCTGTTTTACTTCTTGTATGCCATTGGTCGCGAATTCTGCCGGTCGTAAGGATAAAGGGGTAATCTTTGTCCGGCTCTTCACTTGTAGAATATGGAGTCGGTGCATGAATTTTCGCTCTTTTATTTGTCGTATAAAAAATAAAATCCGTAAAAAGTCGAGGGGTTGAACGCTGCTCAACGTAAGGCCATTGAATGCTTCTGTTCTTTTTGAGAATGTCGTAATTCAACTCACTTATATCAATATGAGTACCCTTTGTAAGCAACGCATGTTCGCGATAAACAGCTTCCGCATCAGGAAAATCAAACCCCTGGAATTCCATTTTTTTAGCAAATCGACAAAATATCTCTTGGTCGGCAAGTGCTTCACCAGGTGGTGTGTTTACTTTGGGTAGATAGGTGATGCGTCTCTCTGAGTTAGTCATTGTCCCTTCCTTTTCGCTCCATGCGGCGGCTGGTAGAATAACGTCAGCATAAGCAAGTGTCTCCGGTTTATTGCTTACTTCTTGTACCACCACAAATTTCGCGTTTTTAAGCGCTTTTTCAGCTTTTCGTACATCGGGTAAACTGATCAGCGGGTTGGTACAACTAATCCAAATTGCTTTTAACGTACCATCGCCAAGCGCATCAAACATTTGCGTAGCTGTAAGCCCTTGTTTTTCCGCAATTGGCTTTCCGCCCCAAAAAACTTGTAAATCTGCTCTGTGCTGTGGGTTGTTTAGATCTCGGTGTGCAGGAAGTAAGTTGGCAAGGCCGCCAACTTCACGCCCGCCCATGGCATTGGGCTGGCCGGTAAGTGATAGCGGACCGGAACCGGGCTTACCAATTTTACCGGTGAGTAGATGCAGATTAAGCAGGCTGACATTTTTGTCCACCCCCACGACACTTTGATTCAATCCCATTGTCCACATACTTAAAAAGGCATCTGCAGAACCGATATAGTCAGCGGCCCTATAAATATGTTCTTCCCTGATATCACAAATATGGGCAGCATCGCGAATAGATACAGTCGAAACGAGATCCCTCAACTGTTCAAAACCGTCTGTATGCGACTTAATAAAATGCCAATCTATTTTTCCCTGCTCGATGAGAAGTTTTGAAATTGCATGGAATAAAGTAATGTCCGTACCAGGCCGTATCTGTAGGTGTAAATCTGCTATAGCACAACTATCGGTAACGCGCGGGTCGATTATAATAATTTTAAGAGCCGGGTTATTTGTTTTGTGTTTTTCAACTCTCCGCCAAATAATAGGATGGCACCAAGCAGGATTTGCCCCGGCAACAAGAATGCAGTCCGCTAACTCGATATCGTCATAGCAAACGGGTACACTGTCTTCACCCAACGCCATTTTATAAGCCGCAACCGCACTGCTCATACATAAACGCGAGTTAGTATCAATATTGTTTGTTCCAATAAAGCCTTTTACAAGCTTGTTCAGGACATAGTATTCTTCCGTTAAAAACTGGCCGGAGCCGTAGAATGCTACACTATTTGGACCATACTTTTCTATGAAAGTTTTAAATACCGCCGCGGTACGTCCCAGTGCCGTATCCCAATCGACACGCTCCAGAGGCATATCTTTATGATACCGCATTTGTGGGAACAATAAACGATCGCTCTGGTCATTTACAGTATGGTGAAGGTTCATGCCCTTACTGCAGAGTAAACCTTTATTTGAGGGATGGCTTTCATCACCCTTTACGTGAATGTTTCCATCCTGTTGTCTTTCAATAACAACGCCACATCCCACACCACAATAACAGCAAGTACTTTTCACTTGTTTCGAACGGTTTGTAATATCTTGCATACGAAGGTTGATTAAGCCTGTATAACTAATTCTTTCTCCTCAACGAGATTTGGTTTTGATTTTTTGAAAGGTGTAATGAAAATTAAGCAAGCAACAGCCAAAATAATAAAACCAATATACTGGAAGGCCTCTGTATAGGTGATGTCATTTGATTTAAAAAGAAAACCGAAGAACATTCCCCCTACATTTCCTCCTGCACCGACAATGCCACTGACAAGCCCGACATTTTTCTTATTCACAAAAGGTGCGATGGCGTAGGTGACGCCATTTGCCATTTTTAAAAATAAAGCAAAGATCAGCATCGATACGATCGCAAAGGTCAATGACCCTGCATGAGAAAATAGTAAAACGCCAAAGCCTTCTAATAGAAGCACGCTGCCTAATAATATCCCTTTACCTTTAATTCCATAGGACAAACCTATTTTATCAGCTGCTAAACCACCTAAAGCACGTGCAAATAGATTCATGAATCCAAAGATGCCTGCCCAGAAACCGGCACTGGACTGAGAGAGAGAAAAAGTATCAACAAAATGAAGGGCAGCTACATTATCAAAGGTTATCTCCATTCCAAAACACATGGCGTAAGCAAGTGTCAAAGCCCAAATACGCCAATCACGGAGTGTTTTCCAGTCAATTTTATCACGTTGTTTTTTGCTTTGCTCAATTTCATCAAAATTACCGGAAGGGGTATCTTTGGTATATCGCCAATATAAAACGGCTACAAATAGCATTAGTAGGCCAGGTATTACCATAGCATAACGCCACGCACGCTCTGGACTATAACCAAATCCAATAATACCGGCAAATATCAGCGGCATGAGCATATTGGTTACACCACCTCCCAAATTTCCCCAACCACCAGCAACAGCATTAGCCGTTCCCTTTACATTGGCAGCAAACATCATACTGGTATGATACTGTGTTATAACAAAAGAAGCACCAATAACGCCAATAGCTAAACGGAAGAGCAGAAAGGTTTCATAAGTATGTGCTAAGCCTACCAAAAATACAGGTAGAGACCCTAGGGTAAGAAGCCAAACAGCTGTTTTTCGAGGTCCAAATACATCGCACAGTCGACCAATGATTAAGCGAGCAATGATTGTAGACGATACAGAAGCGATCATGATGTTTCCGACCTGTTCTTTTGTAAGTCCCATTTCATCTCTGATAGTGGGCATTAATGGTGCTAACCCAAACCATCCGAAAAAACAAATGAAGAACATAAACCAGGTTATGTGGAACGTACGCATCTGTATCCCTTTACATGTCAACAAGGGAAGTGTTTTTAGTAACTGCGAATTCGATGTTTTCATAAGAATAATATTGATTTTTTATTAAAAAACATAAAATTACCTGCTCTATAATCATTTTTACGATTATATACGTAGATTTTGATGGTAAATTGTCAAATTTAACGTAAAATAAATGATATACACAACTATTTACGTAAAATATTGTTATTTTTTAAGTAAAAATACCTAGTTTTGGACTTAATAAGTAAATAGACAAGATCCTGTACAGGGGTTATTTTAAGAAAGGAAATGCGATGAAAGAACCAAAGATCACATTAGTTGGCGCCGGGCCGGGAGATCCGGAATTATTGAGTTTAGCAGGTGTTGAGGCGCTTGGAAATGCCGATGTTGTTTTATATGACGCATTAGTTGATCCTGCCATACTAGTCTATGCAAAAAAAGGTAGTGAAAAAATATTTGTAGGTAAAAGAGCCGGGTGCCATGCTTATGGTCAAGAAAGTATTAATAAAATGCTGGTCCATTTCGCCCATAGCTACGGCCATGTTGTACGTTTAAAGGGTGGTGATCCATATATTTTTGGACGAGGAAGTGAGGAGTTGCAATACGCCAAATCTAAAAATATTGAAACTGTTGTTGTTCCAGGTGTTTCCAGTTCAATGGCAGTCGCCGAATTAGCGGGGATTTCACTGATAGATAAAAATCTGTCGGCAGATTTTTGGGTTATTACCGGTTCAACCAAAGAAGGTGATATGTCAAGAGATCTTTATCTTGCCGCCAAATTAGACCAAACTGTTGTGATATTGATGGGAACCCAACATATAGAAAAGATTGTTGACCTCTATAAAAAAGAAAGCAAAGGCAAGATGCCGATAGCTATTGTCCAAAATGGGTCTTTGCGTACGCAAAGAACGTTATTTGCTACGATAGATACCATTCAACATGAGATTGCTGAAAAAGGACTGCTTACGCCTGCTATTATTGTTGTTGGTAAAACGCTAAACACTTGAGCAGTTAACCTATTGCTGATCGTTTCTCTAAAACTTCTTCCACTGAAAATGCGGAAGTATTGATCATCTTGGTGCAAGGGTTGACAATGATCAACTTGTACTGATCTTCTTTTAATTTACCGTTATTTATGTCCATTAAGGTATGACAATATACATCGTTATTGAAATCAGTTATTAGGACGGGGGTTTCTTTGTGTCGATAGATATTGATTGTTGTTAACATAAATTTTAATGTATCGATACTTACGAATTTAATCGCGATGGTAGCATTTGATGCAGCAACGGAATGAAGCTTTTCTATGGGTTCTTTTCCCGATTGGCAAAAGAACCGTGCGTCACATACCCAAAAACTCTCATTTCTGTTGCGAATAGTTAACGGAAAATGATTTTGCCCGGCAATTCTGTTTACCATATTTATTCCGGGAATAATCAATAGCTGATAGCCAATCTGCTTTAAATAGCGAATCACCATTTCATCTTGTGTTACTATGCTTGTTTCATTATTGCAAAGTCTTACAATATTCCCGGGAAAACTTCCCTTACAGGTTGATAAATAATCAAAAAATACATCTAGGTGTACTATGTGGCAGTTGATAGACGCAAAATTGAAGATTTCGTCCGTGATCGTAGAATCAATTATCAGAAGCTCGGCCTTTGCAATACATTTTACCGCTTTTACAGTAAGAAAACGCAACTCTTCTGCCTCTTTTATAAGTGTGTATTTCATTTCAGTTATTTTTTTAAGTAAAAATACGTAAAATATTTTGAGTTACGCTTGTTTTTTTAAAAATATATTCCTTCTTTTGAAGAAAAATTAAGTTTTTATACGTAAAAAATTCTGATATGAAAATTATTATCGTTGGAAACGGCATGGTTGGGTTTAAATTTTGCGAAAAAATACGTAAAAAACCCAATAATGATCACTTTGAAATTACTGTTTATGGAGAAGAACATCGACCTGCGTACGATAGAGTTCATTTGAGTGAATATTTTTCAGGAAAATCTGCTGATGATTTACTGTTGGCTTCTGCGGAATGGTACCACGAACATCATATAAAATTAGTAACGGGAGAGCTGGTGACTGAAATCGACCCCATAAAAAAAAGAATAACCACGCATAAAGGAACAGTTGAACCGTATGATAAACTCGTATTGGCTACAGGTTCATCTCCATTTATGCCTCCTCTACATGGAATGGACAAAACGGGAGTTTTTGCCTATCGGACTATTGAAGATTTGCAGCAAATGGAAGCCTATGGCAAGTCTGCGAAAAAGGCAGTGGTAATCGGTGGCGGTTTACTGGGGTTGGAAGCAGCGAAAGCCCTGCTGGACATGGGGTTAGAAACTCATGTTGTTGAATTTGCAGACCGTTTGATGCCGCGTCAGTTAGATATAAGCGGGTCTCATGTATTACGCAATAAATTGTCAACTCTTGGCTTGCATATACATACTTCAAAGAGTACGAAGGAAATTCTGGGTAATGAAAGAATTTCAGGACTTTCTTTTGCCGATGGTGGTCTATTGGACTGTGATATGCTGGTTATTTCAGCGGGGATAAGACCAAGAGATGAGCTGGCAGTGAAAAGTGGGATACAGATCGGTAGTAGAGGTGGGATTTTAGTGGATAATCACTTACAGACGAATTTTCCGGATATTTATGCGATCGGTGAAGTGGCATTGCACAACGATATGATTTACGGTTTAGTAGCTCCAGGTTATGAAATGGCTGAAGTGGTAGCCTCCAGGTTATGTGGTGACAATGGGAAATCGTTTACGGGCTTTGATATGTCGACTAAGTTGAAGCTGATAGGTGTTGATGTGGCGAGTTTTGGAGACGCCTTGGATCTTGAAGAGGAGTGCGTTCCTATCGTTTATGAGAATAAAGCAAAAGGAATCTATAAGCGAATCAATATAACGAGAGACGGTAAATATTTAAAGGGGGGCATTTTGGTAGGAGATGCGGAGTCTTACAATATGCTTTTGCAGATAACACAAAATGCTTTGGCACTGCCCGAAGATCCTGCCGACTTAATTCTGGGAAGCCGTAGTGTCGGTCAGCGAGGCGGACAGGGCGTTGATGCTTTGCCTGATACGGCTCAGATTTGTTCTTGTGAGGGGATAACGAAAGGAGATATCTGTTTGGCAATTGCAGAAGGAGAGTTGACGGACTTGTCGGGGATAAAGAAAGTGACAAAAGCTTGTACGGGATGCGGTGGATGTACACCATTGGTAGCTGATCTTTTAAAATCTGTTTTAGAATCAGCGGGTAAGGTTGTAAAAAAGACATTATGCGAGCATTTTGCTTATACTAGACAAGAATTATACGACCTAATTAAAATTCAAAATATAAAGAGTTATAGTGAGCTTTTAGGACGCTATGGGGAAGGGGATGGATGTGAGGTTTGCAAGCCGGCAGTGGCCTCATTGCTCGCCAGTATATGGAATGAGGCCATTCTTAAACAAAGTACTATACAAGATACAAATGATCGTTTCCTGGCAAATATTCAAAAGGGGGGATCGTATTCGGTAGTGCCTAGAATACCTGCCGGTGAGATTACGCCCGACAAATTGTTGGTGATTGCCCAGGTAGCAAAAAAATACAAGCTTTATACCAAAATTACGGGAGGACAACGCATCGATTTATTTGGTGCCCAATTGCATGAGCTCCCTGCCATTTGGGAAGAGCTTATTGCTGCAGGTTTCGAAAGTGGGCATGCTTATGGAAAATCGCTTCGAACGATAAAAAGCTGCGTGGGCTCAACCTGGTGCCGATTCGGTGTGCAAGATTCTGTTGGCTTTGCTATAGAAATTGAAAATCGTTATAAAGGTTTGCGGGCACCTCACAAGCTAAAAGGTGCTGTTTCGGGTTGTATTCGAGAATGTGCAGAAGCTCAATCTAAAGATTTTGGAATTATTGCAACGGAAAAGGGGTGGAACCTATATGTATGTGGCAATGGTGGGGCAAGGCCGCAACATGCACAGTTGTTGATTGGCGATATAGACAAAGAAAGTTGTATACGTTATCTAGACCGTTTTCTGATGTACTATATCAAAACAGCTGAACCACTTACACGGACAGCTACCTGGTTGAACAAGCTGGAAGGTGGATTATCCTATTTGTATGAGGTGGTCGTGAACGATGCGTTGGGCATAGGTGCTGAATTGGAGGCTGAAATGGAAAGCTTAATAGTAAATTACGAATGTGAATGGAAACATGCCATTGAAGACGAATCGGTAAGGAAGAGATTCAAGCATTTTGCTAACAGCGATGAGGGAGATCCTTATATACAATTTGAAGAGCTTCGCGGACAAAAGACGCCTGCTAACTGGAATGTTATTGTGTAATTTTTAAATGAATAAGAATGCAAAAGATTGATTATTCGAATTATAAACCTTTGGACGAACAAAATGTAGACAATTGGATAAAGGTTGGAACTGCCGAGGAGTTTCCGGAAGATGGCGGATTGTGCTTTAAACACAGAGAACTTCAGATAGCGGTATTTAATTTCACCAATCGAAACGAATGGTTTGCATGTCAAAATCTTTGTCCACATAAAATGCAAATGATTCTATCAAGAGGTATGATTGGCTCGCAACAAGGAGAGCCTAAAGTGGCCTGTCCTTTCCATAAGAAAACATTTTCGTTGAAAACGGGTGAATGCCTTAATGGTGATGAATGTCGTATAACCACTTTTCCCGTTAAAGAGATCGATGGAGAGGTGTACGTAGGATTAATGGAGCACATAGAAGATATTACTCCACAGGATTTAGTTGTATAAAGACATAAAATCAATTTATGGATTATAATAAACCTTCACAGATTGCTGCAAACATGGTGCAGGCAGGTGTCGATAAAATGGCATTGACGAATACCGATTTACTGATTAGAGGGATACTGTCAGGTGCTATCTTAGGCTTTGGAACAACGTTGGCGCTAACCGCCACGGTGCAAACAGGATTAGCTATAATTGGTGCAGCATTATTTCCCGCCTGTTTTATTATCGTTGTTTTGTTGGGTTTGGAACTTGTTACGGGTAGCTTTGCCGTGTTGCCGATGTTGTATTTAGACAAACAGGTTGACGCACGATCGTTATCAAAAAATTTACTGCTGGTTTTTCTGGGCAACTTGATAGGAGGGATTCTCTATGCTTCCTTATTCTGCGTATCAACGACTCAGTTTGGTCATGAGGAGAAAAATGCGATCGCATTGCTCATCGTAAAGATTGCGGAAGCCAAAACCTTGGGATATGCTTCTTATGGTTTTGATGGTCTCCTCAGCGCATTTACCAAAGGTATTCTTTGTAATTGGATGGTTACAACGGGTGTTGTGTTGGGCATGAGCTCAACGTCCTCTACCGGAAAGATCCTCGCGTCTTGGCTACCGATTTTTATCTTCTTCGGACAAGGTTTTGAACATGCGGTTGTCAATATGTTCTTGATTCCCGCCGGTATGATGCTTGGTGCTAACGTGTCCTTTGCAGATTGGTGGTTATGTAATCAACTGCCCGTTACACTCGGAAATTTGGTGGGAGGTATCCTGTTTACGGCCATGCCTCTTTATTATTCATTCTATAAAAAAACGAAAAAGATCAGTCGTATTGAAAAAGGATATCCGATCCCAACGAAACAGGTGTCAATAGATGTAAAAGAAGAACAGTTCTCATAAACGTGGAACCGTACCCGATAATAAAAGCAATATTCGTAGCTTTGGGTAATATAAATGGACGCCAAACACTGTGCGAATACATACTCAGTATACTCAGTTTAACAGACTAAGAGCTTATTATCTACTTGCCCTTAGTATTATTGCCCTCAGCATTATCATCGGGCAATTTCTAGTGCAACGACATCTGCGGGAGCAAGAAAGCGATGCGCACGTTGTCAATATGGCTGGCAGGCAACGTATGTTGAGTCAAAAAATAAGTAAACTGGCGTTGCAAATAAATACAGTGTCTGGTTCAAAGGAGCGGCTCAACCTTTTGGACGAATTAGCTTCCGCGAATGGCGAGTGGGCAAAAAATAATACGAATTTACGTTACGGTAATGAAGCATTGGCTATACCGATCAGCGAGAGTAAAGATATTAATAAACTCTTTTTCGAAAATCAACCTATTTTTGATAGTATCTATTTTGCAAGTACGCGTATCTGCTTACAACTAAAAACAAAGCATAAGGAAAGCTATCCGTTGCTTCAAAACGATATTCAAACCGTTTTGAGACATGAACCTACTTTTCTTCAGCATATGGATTCGATTGTGTATCGCTTTGAAAAACTCGCTGCAGGAAAGATTGTGAGGTTGAAGCGTACAGAATATGTGCTCTTCGGTACTTCTTTGTTCATCATTCTATTGGAGATTTTATTAATTTTTATACCCACAACGCGACGAGTCAATGAAACGCTGGTCAAACTAATCAAATCAGAGCGCGATGCCCAACAAATGAGCAAGGAAATAGGTGCGCTTTACTCGTCTCTAGAGGAGTCTTATGAACGTATATCTGGTATTACGTTACCGGTAGCGCCGCCTCGGTTAATTGCTAAATCAGATAAAGGTGGAAATCTCTACTATATAAGCGAGCATTATTTACGCAATTTCAATCTTGAAGATCTGAAGCAGAACACCATCGCTAATTTGTTCGGCTTGACGGGGGAAGCGGCCGATGACTTCAATGAGCAATTGATTGATGTGGTGTCGAATTTAAAAAATTGGCGTAAAGAGTTAGCCTATAGCGATAAATATGGTGAAAAAAGGCATATGGATGTGCACATTGTACCCATATATAATCAAGAAAATGAAATAGATATTTTACAGGTTTTCGCTGCTGATTTGACACCAAGACGATTGGCGGAACAAGATATGTATAAAAAAGACAGAGCTGAAATAGAACGTAAAGTTAACGAACAAAAATTCAGATCTATTCTCGTTCTAGAGGGGCAGGAAGAAGAGCGAAAACGTATCGCTATGAATATACACGACGGTATTGGACAGATGCTTACCTCGCTAAAATTTCAAACAGCCTCTATTGATCTTTCCCGAATAAAAGAAGCCGAACGAAAATTAAATGAGTTAAATAAGCTTATCAAAGATATTATTCAAGAGGTACGTATTGTTACCTTCAATTTGAAACCACCTGTATTAAGTGATTATGGTTTGGTCGCCGGTTTAAAAAATCTGGTTCAGGAAATCGATAAACTAAGTGATAATCGACTTATTTTTGAGAATGTGACTGATTTTCAACAAAGACTGCCACCCAAAGTAGAGAATAACATTTACAGAATTGTACAAGAAGCGGTAAATAACGCCATCAAGTATGCCCACTCGCCAACAGTGGCCGTTTCTTTAGAACATCGCATTGATGAGCTTATCCTTACCGTAGAAGACGCAGGGGTAGGTTTTGAGAGTAAATCTACGGATCTATTCCATGCTGATTATGGACATGGTTTTTTAAATATGCAGGAGCGCGCCACCTATATTAATGGCAAGTTACTCATTGAATCAAAACCTGGGTTAGGGACAATTATAAAGCTTTTTGTACCTTTGAAAAGTAAACCAGGGAATATAACCATATGAGTAAAATTACTGTGCTTTTGGCAGACGATCATATTTTAGTGCGTAATGGTATCAAAGCAATGTTAGAAGCGGATGAGGACATCATAGTCGTGGGTGAAGCAGATAATGGTGTGCAGGCAGTTCAACGTGTTCATGAGCTTCAACCCGATTTGACGATCATGGATATTCGTATGCCTGAAATGAATGGTCTAGAGGCTTGTGAAACCATTAGGAAAAAAAATGAAAATACGAAGGTCGTTATGTTGTCAATGCATGATACTGAAGACTATGTGCTTGAATCTTTACGAGTTGGTGCCTGGGGCTATCTACTTAAAGATACAGATAGAGTCGAGTTTATAAAAGCATTGAAACAAATAAACAATGGGATTCGATATTATAGCGGTGCGGTATCGAATATATTAGCGAAGCAGCTGCTAGGAAAGGGAGCAAATGGCGTGCGCGTGAATGAAATCGTGGACAGCGGCGGTACCGATGTTTATGGATTGTCTAAACGAGAAAAGCAGATACTTGGTCTGGTTATCAATGGCAAGCATAACAAAGAGATTGCAGACGTTCTGGAAAAAAGTATACGAACGATCGAAACACACCGTTTTAATATCATGAAAAAGTTAGGGGTCAACAACGCCGTTGACATGATTAACAAAGCAATGCGAGAAAATTTATTGCAAAATACGTAATTTTACTTGTTTTTATTTCATTTTATACGTTTATTTACGTGTAAAATGAAATAAATATGCGTATATTCTCTTTAATTCTTTTTCTATTTCTACTTTTTGAAACGCAAGCGCAAACCAAACTGAGCGCAGAAATTCGCCCGAGAGCAGAGTTTCGAGATGGCTTTAAAAGACCATTACTTCAATCCGAAAATCCCGCTTTTTTTATTGAGCAACGGTCCAGGATTTACTTGAGTTATCGTAATGAGAAGATGGATTTAGTGCTTGTTCCACAAGATATACGCATCTGGGGTAATACGGATCAGGCAGGTAAAACAGATGCATCACTAACAAATTTTCAACAAGCATGGGCGGGGTTTAAATTAAATGCATCACATCGCTTTTTAGTTGGACGAATGGAGTTGGATTATGATAATGCGCGTATCTTAGGGAACCTTGATTGGGCGCAGCAAGGGAGGAGCCATGATTTGTTTAAATATGAATATAATGCGACTAGAAATCGTATCCACCTAGGATTGGCCTTTAATCAAGATGCGAATACGCCCGAGCCCCGGAAATTAAGCGAAACGTATTATCAAGGTCTAAATAACTATAAATCGCTTCAATTTGTTTGGTTTCATCATGATTTCAAACAGCTAAGCACCTCCCTTATCGCTTTAAATGAAGGAAGGCAATATGCACCTGACACGAGTTATTTTATGCAAACTGCCGGATTCTACACGCAGGCTGCGCTCCCTCCCTTCTCATTTTATGGAGAAGGGTATTATCAAACCGGTAACAATAGCAATGGTAGAGCGAAGCGTGCTTTTTTAGCTTCTTTGCAAATTGCCTTTACACCAAGGCCCGCTTATAAAATTGAACTTGGAAACGACTATCTTAGCGGTGATAAACAAGGATCAAGTAGGGATGAGGCTTTTGATCCTCTTTACGGTACCCATCATAAATTTTATGGTTATATGGATTACTTTTATGTTGGTAACGGGCACGGAAATAAAGGTTTAAATGATTTATTTTTGAAAATAAACTGGAGCCAAAAAAATTGGACGCTATCCGTGGACGGGCATCGTTTTTCAGCTGCAGCGGCTATATTGAATGAAGAAGGAACTGCTGAGACACGCTATTTAGGTACCGAATTGGATTGGACTTTTTCATACAATCTGGCAGAAGCTGTCAATTTAAAGGGCGGGTATTCACATCTATTTTATACATCGAGTATGGCACTTATTAAGCAAACTGGAAATCAAAGTGGACAATCATCCTGGGCTTGGTTAATGCTTAGCTTCAAACCAACACTTTTTCAAAGTGAACATCCTTAAAGATAACACATGGTCGACGAGTTATTATCCGCATATGATCGGGCACATTTAGTTCGAATATTTGTAAAAGGGGGAATGATAACCCCTGCTTATTTAATGTATGCACTTCGTGCAAGTGAGTTGGCTAATAATGATTTTATCCATTTTGGGTCAAGGGAAGACATCCTGTTTCCCGTTGAACAAAACAGATTGCCTCTGATAGAACAGCATTTAACAGCGCATCAAATTGACTTTGAATATGGAAAGCGAGATGCCTTTCAGAATATTGTGAGTAGTGCCATTGCTTTGGATATAACGACGAGCACAACTTGGCTGGATCTCGAAAAATACCGTGCTGTATTACAGAGTTTCAATTTTGTACCTCGATTAAAAATTAACTTGTCCGACCCTAAACAGGCGATGGTTCCCCTCTTTACCGGACATTTGAATTTTGTTGCTTCCGAAAATAGCGATTATTGGCATTTGTATTTACGTAGTGAACAAAACAAATACGAGCTGGAGAAATGGCCAACACTAATTCATTCATTGGACCTACCGAAACTTAGTAAGTTCATAGAAAGGAAATGGCAAAAGAATCCTAAATTATTGCTGGCAGATTTAATTGTCGGTCTGGCAGAGCACCTAAAACTGAACAGCATTGTAAGCAATGATGAATTAAAATTGCCGGATACTTTTTTCCCTTATTACGAGGGACTTAATAATATTGACGAAAATAATCTATGGCTGGGATTATATTGGCGCAATAACAGGTTTGATATTGAATTCTTAAAAAAATCCTGTGCCTTATGCATTGAAAACCACATTCCCTTTATTTACGTCAGTCCCTGGAAATCTTTTGTGATTAAAGGGATAAAATCTACACAGCAATTAAAATGGGAAAAGTTGATGGGCCAAATGGGAATTAATATGAGACATTCCAGTTTAGAGCTTAATTGGCATATTCCCGTATTGGATGACGAGGCCTTACTTTTAAAAAGGTACCTGGTTCAGGAATTGGATCAACAAGATATTTGCACGCATGGTCTTACGTTCACAATTGATACGGCTGAAGATAAGCGGTGGTTTACCAGCATTGTCATACAAAAAGACAATATCTTAAGTAGTCACCATCTGGCAGGGTACAATGTGTTGTATGCCAAAGAATTTAATCCGAATAATACCGTTTATTACAGTTACGCAAAGCAAGTTGGTAAAGAAATCCTGCCTGCTTTACTGATTGAATTAAGTAAGCTCTATTATAAAAGATTCAAAATATAAAGGATCGGGTATTTGAGACTTATTTATTGTATTCAATTGCCACTTATGTAACATTCTTGGCCGGCAATAGGAATTTAAGCTAAAAAAAGATATTTTTGGTAGAGGTCTTTGCAGATCTTTGTAGTAAGCGTATTCTAAATACAGAGTCTGCTGGTTTATCGCTTTTTTTAACCACAATAAACAATATGGCAGCATTCAATATTATAATTAACGGCAAAAAACATCAAGTAGATGCGGATCCGCAGATGCCCTTGCTTTGGGTAATACGGGATATAGTCGGTTTAACCGGAACAAAATATGGCTGTGGCATTGCGCAATGCGGCGCTTGCACAGTACACATAGGGGATCTGGCAGTACGTTCTTGTATGTTTCCAGTACAAAGTGTTGGTGATGACCCCATAACAACGATTGAAGGGCTCTCTGAGAAGGGCGATCACCCGGTTCAGAAGGCTTGGAAGGAGATAGATGTACCTCAATGTGGCTATTGTCAAAGCGGCCAGATTATGACGGCGGTAGCTTTGCTGAAGAAAAACCCCAATCCGACCGAGGAAGAGATTCACCGAACAATGACGAATATATGTCGTTGCGGAACCTATAACCGTATTAAAAAAGCTATAAAACAAGCATCACAGCAGTCCTAGCTCGTGTTAAAAAAACCATTAACAAATAATTGACTCAATTATGAAGGAAGGGATTAAGAAATTGAATAGAAGAGATTTTATCCGTGTAGGAGCTTTGGCGGGAGGTGGATTATTTTTAGGTTTTAATTCGTTATTATCCTGTTCAGATGAGGACAAAAGCGGTAAGTTGGTAGACTTGAATGCGTTCATCAAGATCGATACAAGCGGTCAGGTTATTATTATAAATCCTAATCCGGAAATAGGACAGGGGGTGAAAACCGCTTTGCCTATGTTGGTAGCAGAAGAACTGGATGTAGATTGGACGACAATAAAAGTGGAACAGGCAGGTTTAGATACCCAAAAATATAAACGGCAAGTAGCAGGAGGCAGTGGTTCAGTACGGGAGAGCTGGGATTCATTTCGACAAATAGGTGCTACTGCAAGAGCCATGTTAATTAGTGCAGCGGCGACGAAGTGGGCATTAAAGGAAGAAATGCTGACAACCAAAGATGGGATGGTTGTTAACAAACAAAATGGCGAAAAAATTCCGTATGGCAAGTTGGTAGAACTAGCTGCTACTTTGGAAGTACCTCAAAATGTTGTAATAAAATCCCCCGAATCTTTTAAACTTATTGGTAAACGTATAGCCAATGTTGACAATGAGGCAATTATTACAGGCCGATATCGATATGGTATTGACACGAAGAGAGAGGGGATGCGCTATGCAACCGTTATCAGACCTCCCGCTTTCGGACAAGTACTAAAATCCCTGGATGATGGAGAAGCCCTTAAGTCAAAGGGTATAGAACAAGTGCTTCGTTTTGATAATAAAATCGCGATAATCGGCCTGTCGACTTGGGAGGTTTTTCAAGGAGCGAAAAAGATAAAAGCCGAGTGGGCAGATGAAGGGATTTTGGAAGGTACAATGGATTATCGGGAAAAGCTAAAAATGGCCTTATCAAAAAGTCCGAAAGAAGATTCAAAGCGAAAAGACGGAAATGTCATTGCGGCATTATCTGCCGCCTCAAAAATTGTCGAACTGACGTTTGAAGCCCCGTTTTTAGCCCATAATACGATGGAACCAATGAATTTCTTTGCGCACGTGAAGAAAAATGGTGTAGAACTCCATGGCCCTATACAAACACCAGAGCGTACGCGTACACGAATTGCTGAATTATTGAAATTTCCCGAAGAAAATGTATCTGTGATGATGACGAGAATGGGAGGGGGCTTTGGAAGAAGGTTAATGTCTGATTTTGTTGAAGATGCTGCCTGGGTATCTAAATTGGGTGGTGAAATACCTGTAAATGTGATATGGTCTAGGGAAAGTGACATGACCGGTGGTTTTTACAGGCCTATGTATAGCTATAAATACACAGCTGGTGTCGATGCAAATAATAAATTGGTTGCATGGCATCATCGTTCCATTGGGGTAGGGGCGGGAGCGGCAAGTGCAGACAGTTTCCCCGCGGGAGCAATTCCGCATTATCAAGTAGATTCGGATATTTATCCCTCACCTGTACCAACCGCTCCATGGCGCGGGCCAACCCATAACTTTCTTGCCTTCAGTGAGCAATCATTTATTGACGAGATTGCGCATCAGACAAATAAGGATCCTGTCAGGTTCCGTTTGGAATTACTGGAACAGGTCAGAACAAATGCTGTCGGTAAAATAAAGTATGATCCTTTACGGTTCGCCGCTGTTATTCAAAAAGCTGCGGAAGTTTCCGGTTGGGGAAAATCGAAAGATCATAATATATTTCAGGGTTTTGCAGCTCATTTTTCATTTGAAACCTATGTCGCAGAGGTAGCGGAATTAGTGAAGCAAGCAGATGGAAAACTCAAGCTTAAAAAGATTTATTGCGTTGCAGATTGTGGAACGGTTGTTAATCTCAGTGGAGCTGAGACACAACTAGAGGGGGCCATTATAGATGGTATCGGACATGCAATGTATGCAGAGCTAAGTCTCACAAAGGGCAAACCTGATCAAAGCAACTTCAATAATTATCGGATGATTCGTATGGCTGAATCACCCGAAGTGGAGGTTCATTTTATAAGAAGCAATGAACGGCCAACGGGTTTGGGGGAACCTGGTTTACCACCAGCGGCACCTGCTCTTGCCAATGCTGTCTTTGCTGCAACGGGAATTCGACTCAAAACACAGCCATTTGTTAAAAGCGGTCTTTTTATATGAACGAATTGCCTTTATACTTGGATTATTGTGCAACTACACCCTGTGATCCGCGCGTTGTGGAGCAGATGTTACCTTATTTTGGCAACTATTTCGGCAATGCAGCCAGTAAAGATCACCATTATGGGTGGATGGCGAAAGAAGCGATTGAATTTGCGAGAGAGCAAGTGGCAGAATTGATCGGTGCGAGACCACAGCAAGTGATTTTCACTTCAGGCGCGACAGAATCTATTAATCTGGCATTGAAGGGACTTGTAGAAGGGAGTGGTCGAAAAGGCAATCATATTATTACAACAAAAGTGGAACATGAAGCTGTATTGGATTCTTGTCGATACCTCGAGCAGCAAGGAAATACCATTAC
Source organism: Olivibacter sp. CPCC 100613 (assembly GCF_036959255.1). Taxonomy (NCBI): domain Bacteria; kingdom Pseudomonadati; phylum Bacteroidota; class Sphingobacteriia; order Sphingobacteriales; family Sphingobacteriaceae; genus Olivibacter; species Olivibacter sp. CPCC 100613. The sequence goes on along the minus strand of NZ_JAWMTI010000010.1, from coordinate 181,489 downwards.
GTATCTGGAAGTCAATAAGGAAGGGGATTTTTCGTTGGAAGCCTTAGAACGTGCTATTAGGCCTGATACACTTGCAATTGCTATTATGTATGCAAATAATGAAACAGGTGTTATTAATCCGGTAAAAGAAATAGGTGCAATTGCAAAGAAATATCAAGTATTGTTTATGTGCGATGCAACGCAGGCTGTTGGGAAAATTCCCGTTGATGTTCAGATCGATGGAATCGATCTGTTATGTTTTTCGGCTCACAAAATATATGGTCCAAAGGGAGTTGGAGCACTTTTTATAAGCAAGAAATTACGAAGGACACTTGTTTTTAAACAACAACATGGAGGGGCTCATGAAGGGGGATATAGAGGCGGTACGCTAAACACGGCCGGTATTGTAGGTTTTGGCCGGGCAGCCACCATATGTAGCGAAGAAATGGAGATGGAGGGGGCTCGTCTACAAACGCTTCGAAATCGTTTTGAGGCCTCGTTGTTGAAAAATGTGACCGGACTCGTTGTTAATGGAGGAACAAATAGGTTGCCACATGTTAGCAATATACTATTGTCAGGAATAGATGCAGAAGGATTGCTGTTGAAGGTTTCCAAATATTTAGCATTAAGCCGTGGCAGTGCCTGTTCCGGACTAACGCAGCAGGTATCGCATGTGTTAACGGCCATGGGACTAACGAAAGAAGAAGCGCATCAGACGGTACGAATCAGTCTAGGTAGATTTACAAAGATGGAAGATATGCTCTATGCCATTACTATATTAAGTGATGCAATAAAGGAAATGTTATCGGAAAAGAGATTAAACATAGTTAAATCGAGTTGATGAAGGAAATAAAGCAAATCTTAAAGGCCTATGAAATAGCCCGTCAGAAAGGGCAGCGTGTAGCATTGGCTACAGTCGTACACGTGGAAGGGTCGTCTTACAGGGGGCCGGGAGCGAGAATGCTAGTGAACGAAGATGGTACGCTTACCGGTGCGATCAGTGGTGGTTGTCTTGAGGGAGATGCTTTACGAAAAGCATTGATGGCCATTGTCGAAAACAAAACACTGCTTACGACCTATGATACCAGTGATGATGACGATGCTATTTTCGGGATGGGGTTGGGGTGTAATGGTATTATCCGCGTATTGATAGAACCCATTAATCACAAAGATAATGCGAACCCAATTGAACTGTTAAGGGAAGCGATGCGTACTAGAAAGGCAAGTGTAATTGTTACTTTCTTTTCTTTACGCGATAAATGGAGCCAGTTACAGGGAACCCATTTACTGATTAAAAATGACAGCGCGGTTTTTAAGTCGGGCATATTTGCGTTACCGGTCGACATCTTTTTAAAGGACATTCATAAAACTTTCGAACAGCAATATACATGCTTTGTGAAGTATGAAACATCAGGCATATCTGCTGAAAATACGACGCTCACGGCAATTTTTGAATATTTAGAACCGAACGTCTCGTTGGTAATTGCAGGGGCAGGGAATGATGTCTTTCCGTTGGTAAATATGGCGGAAATATTGGGTTGGCAAATTACCCTAGTTGACGGGCGACCTGCTTATGCAACAACCTCACGTTTCCCGTCCTGTCAAATAGTTGTTTCCGATGCGGATAAGGCCTTCGATAATGTTCTATTGGATGACCGAACTGCTGTCGTTTTAATGAGCCATAATTATCATTATGACAAAAGCTTATTAAAAGTATTATTGTCTGAAAACTACGTACCATACATTGGTATGTTAGGTCCCAAAAAGAAAAAAGACAGAATTTTAGCAGAGTTAGATGAAGCGGGCGTCCTCTGGCAGGACGAGGCTTTAATTCGCTTATTTAGTCCAATTGGATTGAATATAGGTGCGGAGACGCCCGAGGAAATAGCCTTGTCTATTATTGCGGAAATTAAAGCTATTTTTGCCAAAAGAGAAAGCGGGTTTTTACGGGATTACCCTGGAAAGATTCATAGTAGGAACAATCAGATTATCAACTCGCGATTATAGATAAATGCCGACACGGAACGGAATCATATTACTGGCAGCTGGTTCTTCTCGTCGTTTGGGAAGACCAAAACAGTTACTGTCCTATCAGGGCAATACGTTGATTCGTCGAAGTGTTCAGGTTGCTGAGCGAACGAATCCTGCCGCATTGGTCGTTGTTGTGGGAGCTATCGCGGAACTTGTGACGAAAGAAATTAGCGAGCAAAAGATTGATATTGTATTTAATCCTCATTTTCAAGAAGGAATTGCGTCGTCCATCCGATGTGGTGTTGATTTTATTTTGACGAACTATGAAGAAATAGAGAATATAATCATTATGGTATGCGACCAACCTTACGTAAATGAAACGCATATAAGAAAACTCATAAATGAGCAGCAAAGAACAAAGGTGAAAATTGTAGCCAGTTCCTATGCTCGCCAGTTGGGGGTACCTGCTTTATTTAATAACGTTCTCTTTAAAGAACTGAGTTGCTTAAAAGGAGATACAGGCGCCAAGGGGCTCATTCAAAAGTATTGGAAAGAAACAATGGCTATTTCATTCCCTTTAGGTGAAATAGATGTGGATACAGAAGAGGTTTATTCGAATCTGATTATCGCAACGAATGATAAACAGCAATAAGAATGGTGAATAATAAAATAGTTGATAGATTCGGTAGAGTCCATGATTATTTGCGGATATCTTTAACGGACAAGTGTAACCTTCGTTGCTTTTACTGTATGCCGGAAGAGAGTTATGATTTTACGCCGATGAAGCACTTAATGTCATCGGAAGAGATAGAAATTATCGCAAATCATTTTATTCGTTTAGGCGTCAATAAAATAAGACTTACGGGTGGTGAACCGATGGTTCGAAGTGATTTTGGAGATATTATTTTGCGACTGGCTAAACTACCGGTGAGTTTGCACATTACCACGAACGCTATCTTGTTAGATCGTTATTTCGACACATTGAGAGAAGCAGGTATTGACACATTGAATATTAGCCTGGATACCTTATCACCGGAAAAATTTAAAAAACTAACGCGAAGGGATAAGTTTGATATAACGCTGCAAAATATTACTGATGCGCTTGAACGAGGTTTTCAGGTGAAAATCAACATGGTGGTAATGAGAGATTTCAACGAAGATGAAATAATAGATTTTGCGGCATGGACAAAGAACGAAAAGTTAGATGTGCGCTTTATTGAGTTTATGCCTTTTGAGGGTAATAAATGGACGAGCAATCAGGTCTTTAGTTTAAAGGAAATAATAAGTCTCGTTGAGTCAAGATATGAAATTCAAGCAGTGGAAGGAACGTTACACGATACCGCTAAGCATTACAAAATCCTTGGGCATCAAGGTGAATTTTCAGTTATTAGTACGATGAGTGCTCCATTCTGTGCCGGTTGTAATCGTTTGCGGTTAACGGCTGACGGGAAAATGAAAAATTGCCTATTCTCAAAAAATGAGAGTGATTTATTAGGAGCATTAAGGAATGGCCTGCCACTTGAACCGTTGATTTTACAAAATATTTCAACCAAGGCAGAAAAATTAGGCGGACAGTTCAATGTTGATTTTAATGAACTTAAACAAGAAAACCTCGAAAACAGGAGTATGATAAGTATCGGAGGTTGATAAACAAAAAATAATAGATATGGATCAGCCGATTAGTGTTGACGAAGCAAGGCATATTATTAACAAGCAACAATTTAAGAAAAAGGCGGTCGATGTACCTGTTCAAGGTGCTTTCGGAAGGGTGTTAGCAACGGATTTACATGCACCTGCTGACATACCTGCATTTGATCAATCGTCGATGGATGGTTACGCCTTTTCGTTTCAAAATTGGAATCCGGGACAGTCATTGCCTATCGTCCATGAAGTACCGGCCGGGAGTAAAGCGAGAATTGAAGTGAGTGGTTCAAGAGCGGTACGCATCTTTACAGGTGCGCCACTTCCTCTCGGTACAGATACCGTGATTAAACAGGAGGTAGTTGAAGTAAAAGATAACCACATTTTCATACAGGATCCTGATATTTCTTTGGGTGATCATGTAAGGCTGAAAGGATCGGAAATAAAAAGAGGAGAACTAGCCTTATCTGCAGGCACAACGCTAAGCCCTGCTAGTATTGGTTTTTTACGTGGAATTGGTTTGGCCAATGTTAATGTATTCGCTCCGCCTAGCGTTGCAATCGTGATTACCGGTGATGAACTCCAACAACCGGGCATTCCGCTAGCCTATGGTGAAGTGTATGAGGCGTCTTCTGGTATGTTAACTGCAGCTCTTTTGCAGATGGGAATAAGTGAGATTAAGGTATTTTACGCAAAGGACAGCTTGGCCGATACAGTTAAGCAACTGCAAGATGCACTGGTATTCGCAGACTTGGTGATGCTTACGGGCGGGGTGAGTGTTGGGGATTATGATTTTGTAATACGTGCTTCAGAAGCCTGCGGCATTGAGAAGCTTTTTCATAAGATTAAGCAACGTCCAGGGAAGCCCTTGTTTTTTGGACGAAAATCGGAGCAAGTTATATTCGGACTTCCCGGAAACCCTTCTGCTGTGTTGACTTGCTTTTATGAATACGTATGGCCGGTTATACGGGCTCTTGGTGGTCAAGAGAACCAATTAAAAACGCTCAATGTGCCATTAGCAGCTGCTTATACAAAAAAACATCAACTGACACATTTCTTGAAAGGATATTACCACCAGGATAAGGTCATGATACTTCATGCGCAAGAATCTTACAGACTACACTCATTTGCGAGGGCTAATTGTCTTGTTGCATTGAAAGGGGAAATGAAGAGCTATTTGGAAGGCGAGTTGGTTGAAATACATTTACTTCCTGCTTATGGTTGATTTATTGCGACGGTAGACCTTCGTTATTGTTTTTATATTCTTTATTTATTTTTGCCTAATTTGATACAGAATGGCTATTTCAATATTATTCTTCGGTCAATTAACTGATGTGACAGGTTGTTCACAATTGAAAATAGCGCATGTTCGGGATACCGATCAATTGAAGGATTCTCTTGTGGAACGTTATCCTTTACTTGCTCATACAAAATATGTGATAGCAATCGATAAGAAAATTATTAGAACCAACGTAATGTTACCACAAGAAGTGGAAGTCGCTTTACTTCCACCGTTTTCAGGAGGATAAGATAAAGAGGTATGGAAAGAAGTTTAAGCGAACGCTATCATCGACAAAGGATACTGAGGGAATTTGGTGTCATTGGGCAACGGAAGCTGTTGCAAACATCGGTGCTTGTAGTTGGAGCAGGTGGCTTGGGATGTCCTGCCTTACTTTATTTAACAGCTGCAGGTTTCGGCAGAATTGGTATAATCGATAACGGTTTGATTGAATTAAGTAATCTGCACCGACAAATATTGTATGGAACACAAGATATTGGGAAGAAGAAGGTCTCCTGCGCTAAAGATGCACTTCAAAAAGTAAATTCAGACGTTGAAATAGACACGTTCGACGTACACCTCACTTCATCGAATGCTATCGATATTATAGCAGGTTATGATATTGTAATTGACGGTACCGATAATTTTGAAAGTCGATATTTGATCAATGATGCCTGCGCTATTTTAGAAAGACCATTAATTTATGGGGCGGTTTCTAAATACGAAGGTCAAGTCGCTATTTTTGCAAACGGCATAAATTACCGGGATATTTTCCCCCACCCCCCAAAGGATGGCGAGATTATGAACTGCAGTGAAGCAGGTGTTTTAAATATCTTACCCGGTATTATTGGTAATTTTCAAGCCAATGAGTGCATCAAATTGGTAACAGGTATAGGTGAGCCTTTAATAGGAAAATTATTGACTTATAACGCATTAAATAATCAAACCTATACAGTAGAAATTGATCGTACGGAGTTAAGCAAGCAGTTAAGACCAAAAAGCAAGCAGGCTTTTCAAGAGGTTGATTACGCATATTTATGTGCCGTACAACAGGCAAGTTTAGAAGAAATTAGTGCTGAAGAGTTAAGGTCATTATACACGCACAATAATATTGATATCGTAGACGTCCGTGAAGCTTTTGAAACACCTAAGTTAAAAAAATACAGTCCTATAGAAATTCCGTTATCTACCTTAGATAAAGAAATTAGATGGATTCAAAAGGAAATCGTTGTGTTCGTTTGTCAAAGCGGAAAACGAAGCTTACTGGCGGCCAGACGTTACACAGAAATGATCCAGCCTCAAAAGAAAATGGTGTATAGCTTAAAAGGTGGAATAAATTCACTAGAACGTCCGATTTAAGAATTTTGTAGCGTATTACGGAAAAATAAAATAATTGATATGGTTGACATCACCTATAAATTTAACACCTTACGACAAGCAATTGCTGTGGCTATTATAAAGGTTTCTTCGGAAGACACGATAAAGGCCATCATTAATAAAGAAGTTCCGAAAGGAGATGTTTTTGAATTTTCGAGAGCTTCAGGTTTATTGGCAATTAAAAAAACAGCTGATTTTGTTCCTGATTGCCATCCTGTTCCCATCGAATATGCTCATATCAGTTTTGACCTACAGGATTTATCGATCATTGTCCACGTGGAAGTACATACAATTTACAAAACTGGGGTAGAAGTAGAAGCAATGCACGGAGCAATGAATGTTGCACTCACGATTTATGACATGCTTAAACCAATTGATAAAGCCATTGAGATAACAGGAATAAGGTTGGAAAGCAAAAAGGGAGGTAAATCTGACCTATTACAGGAAATGGTGCAAAAACCATTTAAATGTGCGGTGGTGGTTTGCTCAGATAGTATTGCACGAGGCTTAAAAGAAGATCGTTCCGGTAAAATTATAGTTAACAAGTTAAAGAAACATGGCATTCAAGTGAGTGAGTACGTTGTCGTACCCGATGAGAAAGAGATCATTCAGGAAAAAGCAAACTATTTTAAAGAAAACGATTATCAGCTGCTACTTTACACCGGTGGCACGGGCCTTTCGCCTCGCGATACAACCCCGGATGCTATAAAGCCCTTGTTGGATCAGGAGATTCCGGGCGTTATGGAAGCCGCTCGTGCCTACGGGCAGCAACGCACCCCTTTATCAATGTTGTCTAGAGGGGTAGCAGGCTTTATCGGAGCAATGTTAGTTATCACATTGCCAGGCTCAACCAAAGGAGTGGAGGAAAGTATGGATGCTTTATTTCCAGCTATTTTACATGTTTTTAAAATAAAGAAAGGCTTCGATCACGGTTAGTTAGTAATCAATTTATTACGCTTGTTTGCGATGGCCGAATTTGATAGAATTAATTCACTATATTTTTTGAGGGCTGGTGATTTATCAGTGTTTTTGTAATTGTTTTCCCTATTTGTTCGATCGTTTGGCTGACAATGGCATCCGGTGTTCCCTTAAACAATTCACGGCAATTCATTACTTTATCACCGAGGGCGATGCTGTAAAACATCGTTCCAACTGGTTTTTCTGCGCTTTCACTACCGCCTGCACTAAGTAACCCGGTAACTGCAACGAGCACGTCGGCATCGATCAAGTTCTTTAATAGAACAGCCATTTCTTGTGTTACTTCTTTTGATTCGGGAGAATATTGATCTATTAAACCTTTGGGCACCCCTAAAAGTTCTTCTTTAAGTTTTGCATCGTAACAGACGATGCCCCCCTTTAAAAATGTTCCTGCATTTGGTAGTTTTGCATACGTTGATGTTAAAACACCTCCGGTTGCACTTTCTGCAAAAGCAATCGTCAATCGACGATCCTTGAGCAATTTGGCACATTGCTCTATTGAAACTGAATCTGCTTTTATCATGATCACTTCATTATTAATGTAATAACCATTATTGTTTTATTTTGTTCGTTTGCCGTTTTGAAGGTAGATGAACCTATCCAAGATTAAAGACACGCTATTGCAGATTTTAGTACACCATAAAAATATGGCCAAATTTCTTGTATAAACCTACTTGTCTGTGGCAGGGATATTGTATCTTATTGATTGAACTGATTAAAGGAATAAAAAAAAATCATTATGGTACCTAACAAGAACAGTAAAATGAATATCGATATCGATGGAACCGGGAAAATTGAAACAGTGGATGTACTAAGACAAGGAGATATTTTTGTGGTTAATAGGGGTGCGGGCAAACAGCTATCTATCACCAATAATAGCGAAGGGGCCTGGCATTTGGTTAATGGCGTCGCTGATCAACAAAGTATCGATAATATTGGAAGAGCAATAAGCGCTCATTTTCGCTCAACAAAGCTTTAAAACGTAAAAGGAGCGGTCTATTAGGTTGCTTCGGAGAATGAACAAAAGTTGCGATATATTGTTTGTTTAATAGTTGCCTCAATCTGAAAAAATAGGAGATAGGCAGTTGATTTAAACAAGAAGTAATGGCAACGATAAATCGTAATGATCTTTTAAAACTAGGTTTTGAAGATTCGGAAGGTCCTGTGTTGAGCGATAGTTTGGACTATATTGTTATACGATATTATATACACAAGGATAAACCATGGATTGGTATTGAAGAACATTACCCCAAAAGGTATGGAAATCAGGTCGATCCGTCTCATATTACCTCTGCAGTTATTAATTACGGGACCAAAAAAGGTAAAATTGTTTATAGTAAAGATGAAGTAAATGCCTTTTTGTCTTCACAAGGAAATATTCCCTTTAAGAAAAAACCTTTGAAAAACAAATAGGGGTATAGCCGAAGTATGTTGTCATGCATTAAAATAAGATGCATGATGAAAGCTTTTCTATTCTTTATTATCGGAGCATTGTTTGCTCATCCATGTTTTTCTCAAAATAAGTTCACCGTAAGTGGCACGGTTAAATCTGCCAGTAAAGGAGAAACCATTATTGGCGCGACTATAAGCGCGGGGGGGAGGTATGTTACACAAACTAACGAATATGGTTTTTATTCGTTAACCTTACCGGCAGGTAGCTATGAGCTCACCATTTCCAACGTATCATTTGCAGCCTATAATCAACAGATTGATGTTAATAAGGATATCACCTTACATGTTGAACTCATTGACGGTGCACAAGCGCTGGAAGAAGTTGTAATTTCTTCGAGCAGAGGTAGAAGCTTAAGCAGTCCGCAGATGGGCATGGAACGGGTTACACCAAGCGAAATTGCAAAAGTCCCGGTTTTAATGGGAGAGAAAGATGTCGTCAAGGTGTTGCAGTTGCTGCCAGGTATTAAGTCTGCAGGAGATGGCAGCAGCGGCATGTACGTTCGCGGTGGTGCAGCCGATCAAAACTTGGTGTTGTTGGATGAAGCTAATGTATACAATGCCTCGCATTTATTGGGTTTCTTCTCAACATTTAATTCAGATGCAATAAAAGATGTATCAGTTTATAAATCCGGGATGCCTGCACAGTATGGGGGGAGATTATCCTCTGTTCTTGATATTAAGATGAATGATGGTAATAATCAAGATTTCAACGTTAGCGGAGGCGTAGGGCTCATCTCTGCCAAACTAAATGTGGAAGGTCCCATACAAACGGGTAAATCCTCTTTCCTTTTAACAGGACGAAGAACTTATGCCGATATGTTCTTAAAGTTATCAAATGATTCAAGTATAAATAGTAATTCCTTATATTTTTATGATTTAAATGCGAAACTAAACTACCAGCTAGGTGAAAAAGATCGTATTTATTTTTCTGGCTATTTAGGAAAAGATCATCTTGGTGTTGGCGATCTATTCGGGCTTGATTGGGGTAATAAAACCGCGACCATGCGTTGGAATCACGTTTTTAATAGCAAATTATTTTCAAATACATCGTTGATCTACAGTAACTACGACTATAATATTTCTATTAACAGTGGAACTAATAATTTTGATATTCGATCAAATATACGAGATTATAATTTCAAGCAAGAGTTTCAGTGGTATCCCAATAACCGTAACAGTATAAGAGTGGGGTTGAATTCTGTGTATCACAATATTAAACCTGGTGAAGTAAGAAGCAGAAACGCAGAGTCTTCGATTAACGATATCCGCATGCAGAATCGATACTCTTGGGAAAATGGACTCTATGCCAGTAATACCTGGAAAGTTTCGGACAAGTTTAATTTAACTTACGGTTTGCGACTGAGTACCTTCAGTATTTTAGGAGCGGGCGATTTTTACAATGTAAACAGCGAAGGTAAAGTTGTCGATACCACAAGCTATGGCAAAGGTGATTTTGTCAAAACCTATATGAATCTTGAACCTCGCGTGGCGGCGAGTTATCAATGGAACAGCACGAATTCGGTAAAAGCTTCTTATGTCCGTAATGCGCAATATCTTCATTTAATTTCCAACAGTACGAGTACCAGCCCAACAGACAAATGGATCGCAAGTACAAATATTATTAAACCGGAACTGTCCGATCAATTCTCCATCGGTTATTACAAAAATTTGGCCGATAACCGTTATGAACTTAGCGTTGAATCCTACTATAAGACGCTTCAAAACCAAATTGATTATCGAGATGGTGCCGATGTTTACAATAGCAACAATGCGATAGAAACTGAATTACTATATGGAAAAGGTAGGGCATATGGGATTGAATGGCTGCTAAAGAAGAGTACTGGAAGATTAACAGGTTGGGTAAGCTATACCTTGTCAAAAACAGAACGTAAGATCGATGGAATCAATAATAATGAATGGTATAATGCCCGACAAGATCGAACACACGACATCGCTATTGTAGCGATGTATCAACTAAACGAGAAGTGGAGCCTGTCTGCCAATTGGGTGTTTTATACAGGTGACGCTGTTACATTTCCGGCAGGAAAGTATACCATAGACGATCGTACAGTTTATTATTATACAGCACGTAACAGTTATCGTATGCCTAACTATCACCGTTTAGATTTAGGGGCCACCATGCAATTAAAGCAGAAAAAGAGATGGAGCTCGGAGCTCAGCTTTAGTTTATACAATGCCTATGGCAGAGAAAACGCTTATACCATTGAGTTTATGGATAGCAAAAACGATCCAAATAAGACGGTTGCTAATCAAATCGCTCTTTTTAAGTTTATCCCTTCAGTGTCTTACAATTTTAAGTTTAAATAAATTACTGCCATGCATTCGAATAATATATACTTTATGATGAACCATTGTTCAAATTTTAGGGTCTATGCGGTCTTTAAAAAATACTGGAATAGGTCATTAACGATCATATGCCTTGCGATGGGGGTATTATTAAATTCCTCTTGCGAAAAGGAAATTGATATTGAGCTCAAAGGAGCCGATCAACGTTATGTAATAGAAGGAATAATAACGGATCAGGAAGGTGGCTGTAAAGTGCTAATAAGCAAAACGAAAGATTTTAACGAAGATAATAGCCGAATAACCGTTGCCGGTGCGCGGGTAGTTATCAGCGAAGGTACAGAAACCTACGAGCTACAGGAGACAGCAGCCGGAACCTATACTTCACCTACTTTAAAAGGTGTTGAAGGCCACACTTATAAGCTGGATGTCCAGATAGGCACCGAAACATTTACTTCTACGTCAACGATGCCGGCATTAGTTAAAATGGACAGTCTTTATATTGTAGACGATCTCATATTCGGTGACAATTATAAACTGCCTACGGTAGATTTCCAAGATCCGGGAAATGTCGCGAATAATTATCGCTTTCTATTATTTGTAAATGACGTAAAAAAGAAACAGATATTTGTCATAAACGATGAATTGTCTAATGGAAAGGCAAATTCAATCCGGTTATACGCTGATGTTGGTGAGGATGAAGATAATCCGGAGAATAGACGGATTAGGAGTGGAGATCTTGTGCGGGTGGAGATGTTAGGTATCGATCAAAGTGTATATAAGTACTTCTTCAGTTTAGATAATAGCGCAACAGGTGATAATCAATCCGCTACTCCAGCTAACCCGGTTAGTAATATAAAAGGGAATGCTTTGGGGTATTTTAGCGCTCATAATTCACAAAGTAAAGAAATCAGGGTCCCCTAGGCGAAAGCGAAATAATTTAGTATGAATGGCCTACTATTGAAGAAATCGATTTCTTCAATAGTAGGCCATTTCGTCTAAACCGACCTTTGAGAATTGATCTGAGAAGGCAATCCGTCGTTCTTCACAGAAATAGTGTTCTTTAATTGATAAAAAATTATTTACATCGCGGACAATATCTTATTTTTACTTCATCTTATCCTTGGGATATATGAACAATAAACTGCAACAAGCATTTGATTTATTTGACGCTTATAACAAAAAAGATCCAAATCAAATTACCTGGAATGGGGAATCTTTTCCCCAGGAGTATTTTCTCGCAATCAAATTGTACGATTGGGTAAGGCAATTAGATCCGGAAGCAGACGAAATGCTCCTTCTTGCTTCCAGATGCCAGCATATCGGCCGATGGGAGATTCCGCGCGAGCAATACGCACCCGGTAGAGAAGGTTATTTAAAATGGCGGAAAGAACTGGCCTCTTATCACGCAAATAAAGCAGGCGAAATACTAAAAGAGGTTGGTTACTCCACCGATCAGGTTCATGCAGTTGAAGATATGATCCTTAAGAAGAAAATCAAAGTAAATTCGGCGGTTCAAACAATGGAAAACGCACTTTGCTTAGTTTTCTTAGCTTATCAATATGAAGAGTTTTACCCCAAACATCGCGATAAAATTGTAAATATCTTAAAGAAATCGCTGTTAAAAATGGATGCCCATGGGCATCGTTTCGCACTTTCCTTATCCTATGATGCCGAAGGGGAGGTGTATATAAAAGAAGCATTAAATTTAATCCGTTGATCCCAAGGTAAATGAATAGATAGCTCATGTTTCCATGTGCTAAGCTAAACCACTTATGTAGACAGAAATTTGCCCATATTTCTCTTCGATAAACAAATATTCACATAATAATTGTGAAATTATCACAAATGCGTATATTAGAGCTATTGAGCTTTGGTTTGAATACAAGCATATTGTGAATCAGTTATGAAACTAGTAAAGAATGTTTTTCCAACGGGTGTAATATACCTCAACTTGTCGAAAAACGACATTATTGACCACTTACGTAGCAGCAATATAACGAATTATGACAATCAACAAGTAGCGATCCGATCATGGATGCAAGTTCATGAGGACCTTATACAAATTAAGCGAGAACCATCAGTATATGAAAGCTTTAGAGGAGCCGGGGAAGTGTCATTTAAATTGTTTTCTACTGAGCGTGGGACGAAAATAGTCTATGGTGTGCAGTTGTGTAGTAAACCGACGATAATAAAAGGGATAATTTCCCTTACCTTGTTTTTGCTGGTTCTGGCGTTCTATATATTCTATTTGTTTGGAATACAGGTTATTTCTATCGTGGGTGTGCTTTCCGCTTGGTTGCTTATCTTTCTTGTTCTATACAATGGTTTAAATCACCACATTTTACAATTAAAAACTTATTCCCAATTAATACTAGATCAAATAAGGAATTGTTCTTCTGGCAAATAGCATTACGCAATAAGAGAGGTTAATCCACCCCTTAATTTTCTACTACTTTCTTTCCAAACGGAGAGAGCGATATTTCCAGAAGTTTGAGATGTTGTTTCGCGAATGGGATACCAATGATCGTGATCGCCAGAATAAAGGCCCAAAATAGATGATTGAGTGCCGTATATAAGCCTCCGCACAGAATCCAAATTAAATTGGCTACTAAATTTAAACAACCGGACGAGCTCGGGCTGTTGACAACGCGCTTGCCGAAAGGAAATAAGACAATGGCTGCCAATTTAAAACATTGTATGCCAAAAGGAATACCAATGATAGTTAAGCATAATACTATTCCGCCAATTAAATAACCTAGGGCTGCCAAAAAACCGCCACAAAGGAGCCAAATTAAGTTACCAATAAGGTTCATGAATCAAATTCTTTCTTTTTTTTAACCTTATAGATTATTTTTTCGAAAAATTGTTACAATAATCAAAAGTTGTTTTTTAAGAACGCATAAAAAGTGAACAAAATGCTTTGTGTTCCCCATGCATAATTCAATTGAAGACCATGTATTTTAGCAGCAGCGAGTTTATAATTTGTTGCCGATGCCACATATCAAGATTCAGAATAGAGAAATACACATACAAGAGCTGAACAAAACTTCCCCTCAAACAATCGTATTAATACATGGTATGTTCAGTAACCTTTCGGTATACTATTTTAGAATAGCGCCACTTCTAGCGAAATACTTTCATGTTGTCATGTACGATTTGAAAAGTCATGGCCTTTCTTCCCAGGTTGACAGCGGCTACCGTTTCAATGATATGTCTAATGATTTAATCGGTTTATTAGACGCCTTAAAGCTTGAGGATATACACCTGGTTGGTTATAGTTTCGGAGGATTGGTAGCATTAAATACATGCTTAACGCATCCTGACAGAATTAATAGTTTAAGCCTGATTGAAGCGCCGGATCCAGGTGATCGTAAAACGATGGATATTATCGATATCTATAGTAAGGAATTTCTAGAACATTATATTCAGAACTTTACAGATACGACCAAAGTTAAAATGGGAAAACGGCAATTAGAGAAAAACCACCGAATGTATCAATACTTATTTGATCGTACAAGTATCAAAAAAGATATGGAGAGGGAGGTTGATTATTTCTCAAAATCCCCGCTAAACAGCATTATGAAGAAAACATTGTTAATCTATGGTAGTGAATCTAATTGCCTTGAAGCTGGTAGATATTTGGCAAGGCATATAGGGAATGCCGAATTTACCACTTTGCAAGGAGACCATAATTTGCCCATGCAAGCACCTGAATTAGTTGCTGATAAAGTACTTGACTTTCTGGTTAAACAACATTTACCCGTATAATAGGGCATCCGAAAATGAAATTGGACACAGATCAGAAAAGAATAATTCCATGAAAAAAATCTTATTCGTTGTACCTCCTCTTATGGGACATGTAAACCCGACATTAAGCTTGGGCAGCGCTTTGTTAGCAAAAGGTTTTAAAGTAGCCTGGTTAAGTGTTGATGATAATTTGAGCACCTTATTACCGGCCGGTGGTGAATTTTTGTCACTTAAATACAAGACCACCGATGCCGAACGCACGCGACACGGAGATTACCTGACTAAAATTTCTGAGAAGAATGTGACAGGGATAGAAAGTGTCAAATTTTTATACGAAGATGTACTTATCCCACTTAATCGCTATATGTATATGGGTATTCGTGATTGGGTAAAAGCTTATGAACCTGATTTAATCGTTAATGATCATCAGCTTTTTAGTGCTGCTATTGTGGCAACGCAAGAAGGCATTAAGTACGCTACATCCGTTACTGCCCCTGCAGCCTTAAAAATGCAACAAGATCTACCCGGTGTTTCCCAATGGGAAGATAATCAGGTCATTTCTCTTCAACAAGAATTGGGTCTTTACCTGGATCGATCAATTGCCTGTTCCGAAAAATTAACCATCATTTACACATCAGGCGATTTCTTCGGCGACATGGAGTTGAAGAAGGGCTATCGATTTGTTGGTCTTTCCATATTGGAAAGACCGGTGAATTTTGATTTTGATTGGGAAACACTACGCGCAAAAACTCATCAGAAAAAAGTATTAGTTTCGATAGGAACAACATTTGATCACCATTTTAAACGTGATTTTTTTGCAAAAGTTATTGAAGCCCTTGGAAATCGTGATCTGTCTGTAATCGTTGTTTCCGACCCTCTACTATTTGATAAGTGGCCCCCTAATTTTATCGTAGCTTCGAAAATACCTCAACTTTCACTGCTTCCATTAATGGATGCAGTTGTTTGTCATGGCGGCCACAATACGGTTTGTGAAACACTGATGCAAGGAGTTCCTCTAGTTGTGGTGCCCATTGCGTACGATCAATCGTATGTAGCCGGAAGGGTAGTGGCGACAGGAAGTGGCTTACGACTCAATTACAAACGGTTTAAATCAGTCCACCTTCTGGAAGCTCTGGAGCGTGTTTTAACAGAAACCTCGTTTCAAAAAGAAGCTCAAAAACTCAGCAAATCATTTCAATTAGCAGGAGGTGTTTCATTTGCAGCACAATTATTAGAAGACTTTTCTTATAATCCCCTAACGGCCGATTAGGTTACAATTTAAATAGCAACTATGTCGAAATTTCTATTTGTGGTACCCCCATTTTTTGGACATGTTAGTCCAACACTAAGTGTAGGTTCGAGTCTCTTAAAGCGCGGTCATGAGGTACAATGGGTATCGTTAATTCGTATAAAAGAAGAACAAATCCCGGAGGGGGGTATTTTTACAGTCCCTGAAACTTATTGGGATAGGTATGGTAAGGAAATCGAACAAATTTTAATAAGACAGGATGAAGGTCCGCTTCTCTCCGGTGTAGAAACTTGGAAATTAGCACTGGAGGACACGTACATACCCTTCTGTAAGATTATGTACCAAGGATTGAACGAAGTCATCAATACCTTTAAGCCTGATGTCATCGTTAGCGATTGTATTACTTTTGTAGGTGGGATTTGTGCATACCAACATGGCATACCTTATGTTACTACAACGCCCGTACCGCCCGACCTGGGAGCAAATGCCATTAATAGCCCAAAGATATGGGCATGGCAACAGAATTTGATGTTCAACTTGCAAAAAGAACTTGGCGTAACCCATAGCGAATTGATCTTTCACTCTCAAAAGCTTAATCTTGTTTTTACTTCTCAGCATTTTGCGGCTATTGCAAATCCAGAACCTCATATGCAATTTGTTGGTCCGGTTGAAGGACGTCCGAACGTCGTCAATTTTGACTGGAACCGATTGGAAAAAAGCAAGGGGCCAAAAGTTTTTGTTTCTTTAGGAACTTTGTTGGAAGACATTAGAAAAGAATTCTTTTTAAAAGTTATTGAAGCTTTTAAAGATGAACCTTTGACTATCGTTGCGGCTACAAAACCGGAAATCATTGAAAATTGGCCGGAGAATTTTATCGTGCAGGGATTTGTTCCGCAAACAGAAGTGATGAAGAAAATGGACATGGTTATTTGTCATGGGGGATTTAATACAGTGAATGATGCCATTCTGAACGAACTGCCGCTATTAATTACACCAATTGCCTATGATCATTTTCATACAGCTGATCTCGTCGAAAAGGCCGGTTGCGGGAAGAAAATTCGCTACAAACGTATGCGTATTACGGATCTTCGAACTACCGTATGGGAACTCATTCAAAATTCAAGTTATAAAGAAAAGGCTGGTTACGTTAAACAAAGTTTCCTCGATGCGGGTAGTAATAATCGAGCAGTAACGTTGTTAGAGCAAATGATCAGAACTGAACAGTTTATTTATAATTAACCTATTATTCCGACATCCAAAATGTATAGGAAAGAACGACCTCTTCTTTTTTTAGAACGAACACTTGTCGGCGATGGAAGTGATCCATTTAATGGCGTCTTCGCTATCAGATTAAAAGGCATCATAGACCAGCAGTTATTAACTAATGCCTTAGCGATGTTGCAAGCCAAGTACCTTCAGCTTCAAATGGCAATAGCGGAAATAGATTCAGTAAAACCCTATTTTTATATACCAGACACAATCGACCCCATTCCATTGGTAGTTAAGGAATGGCAACATCCAGATCAATGGCAGGAAGAGGCGCTGAAAGGGCTTCGTCTTCAGTTTAATATTGCAAAGGGGCCGATGTTTCATGTAAGTTGTTTGACAAATAACACAAGGTCAGATTTAATTTTGTCTTTCCACCATTGTATTTGTGATGGAGGAGGAGGGGTCCTTCTAATTCGTGAATTGCTTACTTTTCTCGACGGTAGAGAATCCAGCATCGATAAGCAAACAAGGTTACTCCTTATCGAGGATATCATTCCCGCTGAAATCCGTAGAAACAAAATAAACCAACTAAAAACATCTTTCTTGTCCGGTTTACTGAAAACTGCGCTGTCTGTATCTACACTTTTTACTTCTGCCAAGCATAAAGAGGTTTTAACGAGAAAACACGATTATTTACTTCATTCAAAATTAGATAGTAAAAAGACATCAATTTGGGTTTCTGTCTGTAAAAAACACGAAGTTACGGTAAATACAGCTATCGGCCTGCTATTATTAAAAGCCTATGAAAAAGTAGTCGGAGCTGAATCAAAAAATAAAGTTTCCTGTCCGGTGGATATTAGAAAGTTTGCTCGGCAAATAAAAGATGACCAGCTCTTCTCTTTTGGAATGGTGCTAACCCTAACGAAAAAGAAAACAGATCACCACCAGTCGTTCTGGCAGGAAGCGTCAATGCTCCAAGCGCGAGTGGATAAACAAATGAACGAGTTAAGACCCTATGAGTTTCTGATGACATTCGAAAAACTACACGGTGCTTTACCCAATATGATAAAAATGTTGACCTATGGAAAAGTTGGAAACGATTTGATGTTTTCAAACATTGGACGTATACCCTTGCAAAATGATTATCAGCGTTTCACATTGGAGACTGTATTTAGTCCGATGGTTGTTGGACCTTTCGCAAATCCGTCAACCATTATTTGTTCAACATTCAACAATGAACTGGACTTTTCTTTCATATCAAATGAAGATTTTCTACCACAAAAGACAGCAAAAGAAATCGTTGAATATCTAATAAATGAAATGAATTCACTAATAGCATTAGCATAAAGAAACCATGATTAAACAACGTAGACTTTCCGTTGGAGAAAGAATTATGTTTGTGGCCGAGCGTGAAGCGATCAATTGTATTTTTCCATTTCGTATAGCTGGTTCGTTCAACCCCGATCAATTGCAAGCTGTTCTTAACAGGTTGCAGCAAAAACATCCGCTTTTGCGTGCGCTTATCAAGCAGATTGATGGATATCCATCCTTCATTTTAAAAGAAGATGCACCGTCTATTCCGATTACCCTATATGATCGCCTTGATGATGAGCACTGGTTGCTGTTAGTTAAACAAAGCTGGAAAGACCATATAGACCTCCGCGAGGGACCCCTCGCTAAACTGATATGGATACGTGGCAACCTGATATCTGATTTTATACTTATTTGCCCTCATTGCATAGCTGACGGGGCCAGCATTACAGCCATTTTACGAGAGTTTCTCCTTTTATTGAATGATATTAACACCGACATCGGTGAACCGCAAACTTTAATTGAAAGTGCTTTGATGCCGTATACGGCTTCTTTAACGAAAAGGGTTAAAATAGGTTTGAAAGCTTTAATAGGAAAGTGTGCCGCTCAGTTGTTTTTACCAAAACGTTTAGCTAGTAACAAGACGATTAACCTAGACGATACCTATATGGTTCGTTATCGTTTACCATCAGTCGATATGCAAAATCTACTCACCTGTTGTAGACAACATCAGGTTTCGTTGTATGCATTAATGTCTGCCATTTTTTTTGATGAAGTTGCGCGCATCTTTCCAAAACCTAAGGGAAAGTTAATATGTCCGGTAGATATCAGAAAATATATTCCCAGCTTAAAAGAGGATCAACTTTTTGCTTTTGCACCTATTATCGACTTAAAAGTAGAAAAAGAAACATCAATTTGGGATCAGGCAAAAAAACTAAAAAAACAACTACAGATCGGTTTAGCTAAAATTGACGCGCATGAAATTATATATATAAACGAGCATTTGCAATCCATTGTTCCCAAGCTGTTGAACCATTTACGAACAAATGAGGGCTCACACGATTTTACATTTTCAAATATGGGCAGTTTGGCAATTCCATCGCATTTTGATAATTTCAAGGTTGAACAAATCTATAGTCCAACTGTCGCATTTCCCTGGAAAAACCCCAGCACAATGGTCATAAGTACTTATCACGATGTGCTTGATATGACGTTCACGTCAAATGAAGCCGTTTTACGTGAAGAAGATGCCAAACGCTTTTTGAAGCAAGTTATTCAACGACTTCGAGATCTGATTGAAGCGGAAAGAGTTCAATCATCCATTAATACGGCTACTTTATGACAGCATATCAAATAAAAAAGATAAGCGAATATAAAGCCGTTCGAATATTTATTCGTAAAAAACTCATTTGGTATATATTACCAAATCTACTATTCAATGGGTTTATTCCATATTATAGCTTTGAAAATCCGGCTTCCGTTTCGCTCTTTAAGGGAGAATTCTGCTTTGCTCGGTTTATCTTACCCATGGCTTTGTTTATTCCTTTGGCAATTACCGTCGATTTGATGAAAAAAACCACTGAATTTATCCTAACTGCCCCCATCGAGTTGCAAGGAAACTTCGAACATCTGAACACGCCTTTATTTTTACGATTAGGGCTTTACAATGGTTTAACATCATTTTTAATTACTTTCATCGGATTACTCGTTATCCACTGGTTAATTCCTCAAAAATACACGTTTAATGGCATGCTTCTGGCGTCCTTTAATGGAATACTAGCTTGCTTGATAGCCGTTTATTATACATTTTGGAGTGCTCATAAACTTGATACCCTTATAAAAAAGAAGGATACTGAGTCAAATGTTTAATGTAGGGTATTCTCTTTTCAAAAACAATTGAAGGCAAAAATTGTATTAAAACAAAGCGATATGGTTAACAGTCCTAATTTGTTGAATACGTGCCTCAAAAATCAGTAAACAAATCCGATCCAAGCTACCAACCCAAAAAAACGCTCAGTACTATAGATGCAATTGCGATCATCGTGGGCATTGTAATAGGTGCAGGTGTATTTAAAACACCTTCTTTAGTCGCACTCAATACCAGTAATGATGTCCTGTTTCTGCTCGCCTGGTTAGCAGGGGGAGGCATCTCCCTTGTGGGAGCTTTGAGTTATGCAGAGCTGTGTGCCACTTACCCCCATACAGGAGGAGACTATCATTTCTTATACCGTGCCTATGGAAGGCCCGTTGCTTTTCTGTTTGCATGGACAAGGATGGTGGTTATTCAAACTGGGTCGATTGCTTTGCTTGCGTTTATTTTTGGCGATTACGCAACACAGTTTTACCCGATTGGTCCTTATTCCGAGGGAATATATGCACTTGCTATCGTACTCATATTAACCTTTATCAATATACTTGGACTCACGTTCGGGGCGACGGCACAAAAGCTTTTTACACTGTTAGAGGTTGGTGGTATTCTTTTAATAATTGTTGTTGGTTTATTCTTTACACCTATATCCGAAACTTCGCTGCCTCCTACGAAACCAGCTGTGTCCATTTCAGGCTCTTTAGGCATGGCGATGGTATTCGTTCTTTTAACTTTTGGCGGATGGAACGAAGCAGCCTATATTTCAGCTGAATTGAAAAAAGGTGCACGAGGTATGGCCAGTGCATTGCTATGGAGCATTTTGATCATTACAATTGTTTATCTACTCGTTAATTACACCTATATTCGTGTTTTAGGACACGAGCAAATGGCTTCGTCTGATGCGGTTGCAGCTGATTTAATGCGTTATGCGTGGGGAGAAAATGCAGCAAAATTTATAGGCTTGCTCGTCGCTATCTCCGCGTTAACATCGGCAAATGCTACAATTATTACAGGAGCTCGTTCAAATTATGCATTAGGACAAGATTTTCCATTTTTTAAACGCTTGAGCCAGTGGAATCACCAAACCTCTTCTCCCGTTAAAGCCCTTATCGTACAAGGGCTGCTAGCGACCACTTTAGTGCTGTTAGGCCTCATGACACGGAGAGGCTTTGAAACAATAGTGGATTATACTGCCCCCGTATTCTGGTTCTTTTTTTTGTTAGTAGGTGCAGCCTTATTCATATTAAGAAAAAAAGATCCCGAAACACCTCGTCCATTTAAAGTGCCATTTTATCCAATTCTCCCAGCTGTTTTCTGTGTAAGCAGCACATTTCTTCTCTATAGTAGCTTAGTATATACCGGTATTGGAGCAGTATTCGGGGTATTTGTGCTATTGGTCGGGTTTCTTGTTTTTATAGTTTTACGTAGGTAACAATTTTGAAAAAACAAAAACTATTTTTTTAACAAAACGTTAAGAAAATCAGATTGTTAACGAAAAAGAATAATACGATGAAGGCTATTGCAATTTTTTACGCTGTGTTACTATTCGCTCACCTGATTCCAAGTGATGTACAGGCACAGCAACTGCTCGACAAAGATGTCCCCTATGTACCTACTAAACAGGATGTGGTAGAAGCAATGCTCACCTTGGCGAGTGTAGGACCGAACGACATGCTATATGATTTGGGCTGCGGAGATGGGCGTATAGTAGTGACAGCGGCTAAGAAATTTGGAGCAAAAGCTGTTGGGGTTGATATAGATCCGGAACGCATTAAAGAAGCCCACGAAAATGCCCAGCAGGCTGATGTTGAAGATCAGGTTGCCTTTTTACAGCAGGATCTATTTAAAGCAGATTTCAGTAAGGCCTCGGTTGTATCCCTTTACCTGTTACCTTCCGTCAATATGAAACTACGCCCAAAATTACTTCAGTTAAAACCTGGAACGCGCATCGTTTCACATGCTTTCGATATGGGTGACTGGAAGCCGGATAAACAAATGGTGGTAGGAAATTCCACTATTTATTTGTGGACGGTACCCGACGTGCAGTAATTATACGGTGCTAATACTTTTTGAACAGACAATGTGATAAATAAATTGACAATCAGGTTTTGATTAATTATTTTGCATACCTATTCAACCAAATTAAGTATGCGAATTGCCATCTTTTCCTTTTTGTTTGCCTTATTAACCAATGGATGTACACAGCCAAAGGACGATCGTCAAGAAAATACGACAAATACCACTGATAATATTCCGCTACCTGTAGCGGTTAGAAATCTGAACACGACAGATAAACTCTATATGCTCGATAAAGAGAGTACACTTCGAGATACCCTTATAGAAGAAGGACGGTATTGGAAAGTAAATGGAGATATGTTCTTTAAAATCGATGGAAAGGTGTATCCTGTTTACATCTATACCAGCTTAATGAAATTGGAGGTAATGGAACCCTCTACCTTTAGAATAACGGCTTATGATCGTGACCAAGGTCAATCCGTGGAATCGCTTTCCGGAAAAATTAAAATAAGCAAAAATTACAGTTCACCCTTTCCTGAACCGGATACTCTCCGTGAAAATAATCTGTATATGGTGAATAAAAGCATTGATTTATCGGAGAAAGAAGATCTTGAGGATGAAAGACTGCTGCATTGGTGGAAAAAAGTGAATACGGATCAATAAGTAATTGCTTTACCAAACACCAAAGTATTACCATCAGGGTCATCCACGGCGAAATCGCTCATACCATAAGGTCGTTGATCTAAGGGAACAGATATTGTTGCTCCTCTTTTTATAAGATCTTCATAATACGTATTCACTTCGTCACATTCTATACAGACATGACCCGACCCGGGTGCCTTCTTTCTTCCGGGGTTCAGCGAGCTGCTGAGATGAAGAAATACATCCCCATGTTTTATTCCGACGTACTCACCATATTGAAAATCCAACGAAAAGCCCAAAATATCGACATAATAGGGGATGGATCGATTTAAGTCTTTTACATGAATAACGGTGGCAATTCCAAGTGTTTTCATAAATTGATTTTTGTAATATTAAGAACAATGCTAGTCAAAAAACGTTTGCGACTTTAAAACGAAGATCTTCCAAGCTGACCATAATAGCTTAGCAAATATTACAGTTAATAAATGTTATTTAGAATAAGTATAAATTAAATCAATACCTTATATTTGTGAAAATAATAGCCAAATCATGATTGTAAAAAGTAGAATTGAAGGCTTGCAAGATTGGTTATTTATAGAGGACATCTCCGATACCTGTCTTCCAAATAGCCCCTTGAATGAAAAGAAGACCGTCATAGAACGTCATCCTATTCATATGGTTAATTATCAGCTTTCGACGGGTGGTTTATTTATTCTGTATTCGGAAATGAGTTTCAACGGACCCGTGCGCATACATACAGAAGTTCAAGGAGAAACCGTCACCAGTCAATTTGTATTCTATCGTCATCAGGAAGGTAAAAAAATTAAAACGTCCTATCATGGCAGGGGTAGGCACAATGTACGGTATATACCTTCTTTTGTTGAAGATTATGAACTCCAATCCGGTACTGAATACGATTATTTCCTTGTGGTCTTATCAAAAGATTTCTATTTTAAACTAATAGCACCGGAATCTGTTTTACACGAAAGCTTTGTACAAAAGATCAATAAGGGGCAGTTTACTTCTTTTGCCCATGATGATATGTTTGTTACGCACGAGATGCTCAAGGTCATTTCAGAGCTTAAAGACAATAAACGTACAGGAGAGTTACGCCGAATTCATACGGAGTCCAAAATATCTGAATTACTCGTATATCAGTTAGAACAGTTAAATGACACACTGGTAGAAGACAGAGACCCCTTAGCGGGTGATGATGTAATCAAGTTGCTTAAAGCCAGGACCATTCTCGATGAACGTTACGCCCAAGCTCCGACGCAGAGGACCTTGGCAGAAGAGATTGGTATGAGTGAATCTAAACTACGCCAATCCTTTAAAGATTATTTTTCGATTACAATATATGACTATCTAACCAGAGTTCGAATGGAAAGGGCGCGTTTACTTTTAATCGAAGAGGGAAAAAGTATTGCCGAAGTGGCTAACGCAACTGGTTATAATCACCAACAAAATTTCAGTGCAGCCTTTAAGAAATATTATGGTGTGGCACCAAGCGACGTTAGATGACAATTTCTTGATCACATGTGGGGATAGGGCGAAGTAACGTGTTAAAATTATGGATATCTAGATTGATTTGTTTTGGAACAACTATAGGTTTCAACGTCCGTTTATTAACAATAACATCAACTTCTGCATTGAAAATGGAATAAATATGCGCTGGTGTCAAAACTTCCATAGGTGTTCCATCCAGCCATTTTCTGCCTCCCTTTAACATAAGAATGCGATCCGCATACTGGGCCGCTAAATTGATTTCATGTAATACAGCGATTACCATGAACCCTCTTTGACTAAAAGCTTTCGCAATGGCCATTGTTTGTTGTTGGTATTGGGGGTCTAGAGCTGCCACGGGCTCATCCATTAATAGAAGGCTTTCAGGTTGATCCCAGATTTGACATAATACACGCGCATATTGAACCCGTTGTTGCTCTCCGCCGGAAAGCGACGGATAAGAACGATCAATAAGGTGGCTAATACCACATACCTCCATCGCTTCCTCTATTGCAATTAGATCTTTTTTGCTTGGATGATATTTAAAATGTGGATACCTACCCATTAAGAGAACCTCTTTGACAGAAAAGCTAAGATGTACACTATTGTGTTGCTGGAGAATTGTTCTTTTTTTTGATAATTCTTGAGGTGAGTAGTCCGATAATTCCTTATTAAAAAGTAATATTTTACCCGATGTTGTTGTTTTTTCCCCGCTCAACATACTTATCAATGTAGATTTACCTGCGCCATTTGCGCCGAGAACAGCTAGCAGCTCACCAGGGCGTATCTGAAAGCTAATATCACGAACCAAATAATGTTTTCCAAGTTTATAGTTTAAAGCAGTAGCAGTGAGCATATTGAATCCTATTATCTAAAGAGCTTCTTCTTCTCCTTAATAAGTATATATAAAAAAACAGGCGAACCTAAGAGCGCAGTAATTACGCCTATGGGTAGTTCAATAGGAGCGGCAAGGTTCCGTGCCAACACATCGGCCAAGGCTAATGTTAATGCGCCGAGGAGCGCAGATGCAGGTAATACAAATTTATGATCAACACCGCCGGCTAAACGAATAATATGCGGTACGAGCAATCCGACAAAACCAATTATTCCAGATACAGCTACGGAGGCGCCAACAGCCATAGTCGCCAGTACCACCACTTGAAGTTTTACGCTATTAGGGCGTAGGCCAAGTATACTTGCTTGTGTTTCACCTAATGCAAAGGCATTCAATGGTTTTCCTAAGAGAGGTAAGCGTGCTAGCGGGATTAAAATGAAGGGGATAACACTCCATACGGTTTGCCAAGTAGCCCCGCCCAAACTCCCGAGCATCCAGAAAGTAATTGTACGCAGTTGTTGTTCGTCGGCTAAATAAGTCATTAATCCTGTCAATGCGCCGGCAAAAGCATTGATCGCTATTCCCGCCAACAACATAGTAGCGACGTTAATCCGGCCATCGGTCCGCGCAATATTGTATACAATAAATGCAACAATACCTGCTCCGATAAAAGCACCAAATGCCAATAAATAGTACCCAAATAAATTACTTAAACCAGCAAGAAGACTTAGTTCTAATGTAATGACAACCACCGCCATTAAAGAGGCGCCTGCTGAAATGCCAATCAACCCCGGTTCAGCAAGCGGATTACGAAATATCCCTTGAATGGCGGCTCCCGAAATACCCAACGCGGCTCCAACAAGTAAGCCAAGCAGCAAGCGCGGAAGCCTAATGATATGGATAACTCCCTCGTAGGTTTCATTCACTTCACCGTTAAAAAATCCAACGAATTTTCCTAAAATTAATATTACTTCTTTTATCGGAATATGAATCGCACCCAGGGTCAACGAAAAAAAAATTACCAGCATCAAGCCGCCGATCAATAAAGAGTATGTGATTAGCTTTCTCATTATGCTTATTTCACTAATTCTCCATGAAGTGCTAAAATAGCGTCAGGCAAACGCACACTGAAATTGGTGAGCAATTGACCGTCCATATCGATAATTCGCTCCTCCTTGCCCGCTTTCGTTAGTCTCACTCCCGGCATTTTTAAAACAGAAGCTTTTCCGCCGAGACTGCTTAATCCAAAATCAAACATTAATATAAGATCAGGATTAACCTTTACCATGGCTTCGGTTGTATAAGGTTTAAAGTCAGAAAACTCTTGAATGGCATTTTCCGCTCCTGCGAGTTTAATAATGGCATCGATGCTGCTGCCTTTCCCCGCTACACTCATGGTACCGGTGCCTCGTGCATAAATAAACAATACTTTTTTCTTCTCTTGTTTGGCTGTTTTCACTTTCGCGATAGCCACTTGAAGCCGTTCGTCCGTTCGTTCTGCTAACATTTTACCCTTATCCGGTACACCTATCGCCTTAGCTACTGCTTGGATAAAAGCTATCGCACCTGATAAGCTATAGTGCTGATCAATAATAACCAAACGGATCCCCGAAGCCTTTAATTGATATTGTAGCTCCTTGTTTATGTGTCCCTCAGGCGCAAGGACTAGATCCGGTGCGAAGGATATTAATCCTTCCGCAGAGACAGACCGGTTGCGACTGACTTTCGGTAGTTGCTTAACATATAGAGGATATATACTAGTTACGTCCGTTGCTACAATTTTATTTCCAAAACCGAGGGCATCTACAGTCTCTGTTAACGCGCCACTCAGTGTTATAATTCTGTTAGGGGATGCAAAGCAGCAACTGATTATTAACCACCCCAACGCTGCCAAAAAAAAACTTCTCTTCATAAATATGATACGCAAACTATCGTGCAAAACAAAGCTTATTTAGAATAATTACAAAATACTACCGCTTAATTTTCAGCACTTTCTTGGTTATATGGCGGAATTCATACAAAATAAGACGTTTCGCATACAACCTTTTTGGGAGATTATCTCAACATTTGTATCATTATTTAGAATGATTAAAAATAATATCTTAATGAATGCTTAAACTTTACGTGCTCATGCTTTGCTTATTTCCCATAGTCGTATGCAGTCAAACCAAAGGAACTTTGCGGGGAACGGTTTATAGCGAAGAAGGCCAAGCCATTACCGCGAACATAAGCCTGCATCCAGATAATCATTTTGTAGTGGCCGAAAGTGATGGATCCTTCAAAATCAATAATTTATTTGAAGGGACTTACACGCTCATAGTTAACCATCTTGGCTATCAAACATATGAACAAGCGATAGAAGTAACAGCGGGCCAAACGACACGAGTCGAAATCAAACTGATACGAAATTCCCATGCTTTACACGAAGTGGCGATTAATGACAAACGTATTCAAGATGACAACCTTATCTCCGTAACGAACGCAGCCATGCCTGTTTCCATAATAACACGTAAACAGCTTGAGTTAATGGGAAGCCGACGGTTGGATGAGGTGCTAAAAGAACAAACAGGCATCGCTATTGTCAATAACATTGCCGGAGGAAATCGTTCAGTGGGGGTTCAGCTTCAGGGTTTTTCTTCCGAGTATGTGATGGTTTTAATTGACGGTCAACCCATGGTTGGACGCAATGGCGGAAGCTTCGATTTATCACGTATCAGTGTGACAAATATTGAACGCATTGAAATCATCAAAGGTGCTGCTTCCTGTCTTTTCGGAAGTGAAGCCATGGGAGGTGCCATTAATATCGTCACCCGTCATGGTGCCTTGCAAGCTCAAGGCCTGGCATCTGTCCGTTATGGATCGCTCCATATTTTAGATGCTACTTTAGAAGGTGAAACTCCTTTTGCTTCCAATCGGGGGGAGGCGAACCTTTCTGCAAACTTTTACCGTAGTGACGGGTTCAACGTCAATAACCGGTATCAGACAAGTGGCACTACAGTACCTCCATCAGACAATTATACCCTACAGGGGCGCGGCCGCTATCGTTTAAGTAAAAATACCACCCTGGGGGTAAGCGGACGTTACGGACTACGAAGATCGATAATGACACGTGGTTATAGTAATGATGTTTATAAAGACCATATGGATGAGGGAGATGTAAACGCGGGTGCGTATATAAATACTACCTACAATAATGGACTGCAATCGCTCAGCCGCTTTTATTTTACGCATTATACTTGGAATTCAAAAATTGAATGGGACAATGGCGCTCTTGGTGAGCAAAGCAATTTTTTACAGTCCATCTTTCGATTAGAGCAGCAATTTGCTTACAATCGGATTAGCGATTTATCCTTAACGGGTGGATTTGGTGGTGCGTTGGAGACGATGGATGACCAAGCACTTGGAGGCGTTCCTTCAATGAAAAACGGATTTGTATACGGCCAAGCTGAATGGCGATTGAATACTAAACTACAATTATTGGGAGGTGGCCGGTATGATTATCATGCGAATTATGGGGGACGTTTTAATCCCAATCTAGGTCTTACTTATATCCCGATTAGCTTTTTAGCTCTTAAAGCAGCATTTGGTACCGGCTTTAAAACACCCGACTTTCGGCAACGTTTTCAGGTTTTTACGAATCCCTTGGTTGGGTATACGGTGTTAGGAGCAGACATCGCCAGAACACGACTACTGGCTATGCAAGAAGCTGGGCAGCTGAGTGAACTACGGAATTATACCTTTAATAAATTACAGCAAGAGGGTTTGCAGGCGGAACAAAGCAATACTTTCAATTTAACGGCTACAGTAACCCCTTCCAATAGCTGGCAAGTAGAGTTCAGTGCTTTTTATCACCATATTAAGAACCAGATTAACAGTTTTCAAGTAGCGACAGCAACCGATGGGCAGATGATTTATTCCTATCTAAATCTTCCGAAAGTAAATAATAAAGGTTTAGAGGCTTCATTTTCCTATAAGCCTTTACCGGACTTCAATCTTTCGATTGGTTATCAGTACTTGATTTCGAAAGATCAGAGTGTAAAAGACAGCATTCTGGCGGGTAATTGGCCCTATTACAATCTTCGCAATCCGGCAACAGGTGAAACTTTTCGATCGGAGCCTTCAGACTACTGGGGATTGGAAAATCGCTCGCGGCACATGGCCAATCTTCGTTTCTTCTATAATTATAGTCCATGGGATTTAGGACTCACCTTTAGGGTAAACTATCGCGGCAAATACCCCTTTGAAGATGCCAACGGAAACTACTATATAGACCGATATGACACTTTTGTAAACGGCTTCTTTCTATTCAATGCTTCGATAGAGAAAAAGCTATTTAAAAAGCATTTGGCCTTGCAGGTTACTGCCGAAAATATAGCTGATTACACTGATTATCTCATGCCTGGGCAGTTGGGGCGTGTAATATTAACGGGAATAACCTATCGCTTCTTTAAAGACTGAAATGGAAATGATGAATGTTGAATGATGAACGATGAATGATGAACGATGAGTTATGAATAACTAACACTTAATGATTAAATAATAACATGGTAAACTCCATCTGATGGATGGATAAAAATTATTTACAGATGAAAACAAGAAGATCAAGATGTTGCTGGCTGCGATATTTAAACTGGCTGTTTGATGCAGATAGAAGGTTATTTCTAGGTCTTGCCGTTAGCACATTGCTGGTAATTGGATGCAGCAAAAAAGAGAGCGAAATAACACCAGGTTATGAGGATGGTAAGAGTATCGTCATACAGGATTTGGCTGGAGATACAGATGCTTCGATGTCCGATGGGGTAGACGGAAAAGAAAAACGTCCATTTTATATCTTTTTATACCGTTTCAGTGACAAAAGGCAAATCTGGATTCGTAACGCCGCTGATTCTGCCAAGTATTTAAGAACAACGGAATGGGATTTAGCTTTTACAGGACCCTATAACAGTGAAATTTATGTAAACAACGGTCATGACGAACTTAACCCCGGTTTTGGAAGCCCTGCTACACAAACGGCTGTTGTAAAGTATGACAGACCCTACACTTCTTTAAACGAAGCCCCATCTGATGATGTATTTAGTCAAAGCGAAGTCAGTAAAATAGGTTGGGCATCCGGAGAAAACTCGAATGGTTGGTTCCATTACAGTTTAAATACACATCTAGTAATCCCTATTAAAAACAGGGTATATGCTATCCGCCTTGCTGATGGTAAATACGCCAAACTGGAGCTCATCAATGTATACAAAGGTAATCCGCCAACGGTAACGGACCTTAATTGGCCTGCACCTTACTTTACCTTCCGGTATTTCGTGCAACAGGATGGCAGTAGAAATCTTAACACGCAATAACCGGTAAAGTAATGAATTTAATCATCTTAATAATAGAATAAAATGAATACAATAAGCAATCAAATCAAACGCATTACAGACATAAAAACAGCTATAGTTTTATGTTGTTGGATGCTTGTTCTTTTTACTGCGGCCTGTTCGGATAAAAACGACGATCTGCGACCCGAGGAAGAAGTACCTGAAGAAACCGGTTCCAAAGTGCCTTACTATACCTTGCAAAGGGTAGAAAACTTAGCCGTGGAAACGGATGATGAAAACCCAATAGAAGAAAAAAGCGCCGTGCTTTTTAGCCTTGAATACAAAAAGGAGCAGCCCTTAAATTATGCTAAAACAAGCTTTTGGGATATTTCTTTTACCGGTCTTTACAATAGTTTTTTAGCTGGAAACAATGCAGCGGATAATAACAATTTCGGTTTCCAGGGACCAGGGAAGGGGGGGATAACCATTGTGGAAAAAGCCTTTGATGAGGTTGTGGAGATACCTACGGAGGAAGTATTTAAAACAGGTGCAGGCATAGTGGGTACAGATGATAATGGTGCCTTCGGCGAAGGAATCGGCTGGTACCTATATGATTTTGGAGGAACACTTGTTAGCGATGGAAGTGAAGATAAGCAACACGTAGCTTACGCACTAGGAGAGCCCATTACTATAAAGACCAATGGCACGACCAAGAATATCCCGGCTCGTACAATTATCGTGCGTACAGCGAAAGGTGATTATGTAAAGATTAAAATGATTAGCTGTTATAAAGATGCCTTTACACGGGACAAAATGTTTAAAGATACGCCTCATATGTTCTTCACTTTTGAATATGTAATTGTACCTGCCGGCAGCACCGAATTTGAAATCCGATAACTCTATTAAACGAATGAAAAATAGATACCTATTCTTATTGCTCTTGTTCATAGCCATCGGTTTCCATTCCTGTACAAAAACAGAACATTTTGAGGTGATTGCACCAAACAGGATGATAGAATACAAAGTGGTTAATCTACAAGATACGGTCATATACGGAGCCATTGACAATGAAAATAATACCATCACCGTATATGTGCCTTTTTACTTGGGTATGGCTGTTATTCAACCCGAAATAACCGTAGAAACCGGAGCCGCTCTTGAAACGGAAGTGCTTCCGGTAGAATTGGACAATACTGTGCAAAGTTATAAAGTGCGGGGAGCAGACGGAAGCAGTCGCATTTATCAACTGCATATTATCCAGCAAAACACCCCGTTTTTGTCTTTAGTCTGGTCAACTGGACAACCGACCGCTGCTCCGGGTAATCAGATCGTACAAATGGGGCCTTATGATGCACCATTCTTCGCCAGTTTATATGGCGACTTTCAATCAACTAACACGTCCACGTTGACTTTTGCCTTAATTAATAAAGTTACGGGAGATACTATACGCCCAAGTCTGGCAACAGCAGAAATAATGGCCAATAATAGTTCTTCTTTGCCGCTGATAGCTGACTATTTATTGAATGGCATTACAGTTCCTGACGATGTCGACAGTGGTTACTATGATGTAGAAGTGGGTTTTTTAGGGCATAAAGAATTAGCTCCTGCACCCTTACACGTACAATACCATGCCCCTATATTTGCACCGCTTTGGAGTGCCAAGGTTGCTACACCTGGGGGTGAGATCAACTTTGCGGCCGCTACCGCTCCCTTTCAATATCTATTTATTGATCCAAAATCGGCTACAACAATACTGGATGGAAAAACCTTTGAATTTGCGATTCAAAGCAGTAGCACGAAAAGAAACCTGGTCCTAAAAGTACCGGAGGATTTTCCAAGAGGCGAACACGGTGTTGTGCCGTTTACCTTTCAGTTTGGTGAGTGGTCGGTGATCGAACTGAATGTCCCCCTTACCATTAATGCCCGGTAAATGAAAATAATGATTCATCTATAAAAATATAAGAGCCTAAAGATGAACACAGCACAAATAAATTAAAAATAATAATAAAGATTTTATGAAAACAAAAACAATAAGTAACCTGACAAAAGGTTTATGCCTTGGTATACTAGCATTTATAGCTGTTTCTTGCGACAAGAAGAATGATGATGCTGCAAATTTAAGCCTTAATAATGAAACGGCCGATGTCAGTCCCGTCAATTCAACGGTAGTAACCGGTAATTACGGTAATCCTGCTTCCGGACCGAGTTCGTTTGGAACCGTTTATTTGAACTTGGCAACAGGGACTACAAATACTACCGGAACGGGTACTTGGCATGTGCGTTTTTCAGGAACAAACAACCTGACGATTAATCCTGCGTCCGGTTATACGCTAAAATATACGCCGGGTTATACCAGTAGTTTAGCTACCATTAATTTGGATAACTATGACGATGCCACAACAGCAAGCTCTTTAGGTTTAAATACGGCTGGCACAGGCGCGGAAAATGGGTGGTTGAATTACAATATTACAACCCATACCGTAAGCAAAGTAAATAACTTTGTAATGTATGTAAGTAATGGTACAAACACCTACGCCTTTCAAGCAACGAACGCTGTTGGTGAGGGAAATGACACAGGTAATAGGGGCGTATATACCTTTAGTTATGGCCCCGTAATTAACTAAGATCAGAATAATTCTTTAGGCTCTTATCCCGTAGCTCATAGGCTACGGGACTTCAAACCCGAACAGCCCGGTCCATGTAACGATGCCGGCTGGGCTGTTTTTTTCAAAGATACATTATTTAAAAATATTTTAATATAGCGATATGCGCTGTCTTATTCGAACGAAACGGTTTAACACAATGAAAGCAACCTCTACTTTTGCCCAGCCAATGCTTATTTGGCTTTCGATAATAGCTCTTATTGGAATAAGTTCCTGCAAAAAGGAATATGAAGATTATCCTTATCACACGATTGAAAAATTTACAGTGACTGATGAGGTGGGCAATAATTTGGAAGCCGCTTTGGTAGGCGACAGTATTTGGATTTATTGGCCTCCATTTCAAGCAGTACCCGATAGCATCAGTCCAGTGATCAGTATCTCCAAAAATGCTACCATTAGTCCTGCTTCGGGTGCAAAAGTAGCCTTTAATACAGGGACCATGTACACGGTAACCTCGGAAAGTGGTCTATCCAAAACCTATTACCTAAAGGCGGCAGTTAATGAACCAATAGTGGCGATTACAAGCAATCCGAGGAATATTTCTCTAGGAGGTGTACTTAGCTTTAGAGGACAATATTTTAGTACCGATACCAATCGAATAGCCATCAATCTGATCGATAAAGATAATCATGTAATTCCGCTAAAGTTAAAGCCGGAAAATTTAAGTTCGGTATTTGTGGAAGTACCATTGCCTATAGATGGATCGGTATTACCTGATGAAGCGTATTCAATTCAATTTATTTCGGGTACACAAACGTTTCTTTACGGACCTTTTCAGTCCAGAGCTCGAGGTTCGGGACTTTCCAGCATTGGCTACAAACTTGATCAGGAAGGTACGAGTATCAAAAGAGGTGCAACTATTAGTTTTAGCTACGAAGCTTCTTATCTTGATAAGCACTATTTTAATTATAAAGGAGATCTTCAACTATATGTTTTGGATGAAGAAACTAATTCGCAAATTCCTTTCAATGCCACATTACTAAGCGTGACGGATACAAAGTTAACCTATCAAATAGGGGAGGATGCTCCTTTGGGAAAAATAACAACATGCATTGGTTACGGACAATTAGTAAGCAACGGTGCTTCAGCTGTCAGGTTTTCAGTTTCTTATTTAACACCTTATACTACGCGTATTATAGAGTAATAGACAATTTTCGGATGACATATTGGCTACATAAGCGTATTTATAATAGATGGAGACTTTCTGATGCTCTTTGGCTATTTTGTGTCCTATGTTTTTTATTGCCATCCTGCCAAAGAGAGGAACCAGTACCGGTTGATGAAATGATGTCTCCCGCAACAGGTACCCGCATGGAGTTCACATTGGATTCGATTTTTCTTTATGCAAAGCAGGTCTATCTATGGGGCGACGTTTTGCCCACTTATACTGAATTTAATCCAAGAACACGCTATGGATCTGTTAAACCTGAATTAAGCGCTTATAAAACGGAGCTGTATGATATTTCACAGCTAAATATCAACCTGCAAACCGGCAATCCTTATGAGTCGCCGGTATATGCAGGTAGTCCCAAATACTCTTATTTAGAACAAGGAAGTGTCAGTATTCCTACCATGGAAAAGGCAACCCTTTCAGATACTTCATCCGATGTAATTCCAGTATATAAGCTTATTAAAAATGATAACAAGAAAATAGCTTATATTTCTTTAACATCTTTTCCGGAACTTATAGCTATTAAAGAACAGTTGGATGCTATTTTCCATTCATTTGCCAAGGCTGAAGTTACGGACATTATTGTTGATCTTCGATCAAATGGCGGTGGTTATGTCGGAACGGCCGAGTACGTAGCTAATTTAATCGCATCCTCTGGTTTGACAGGCAAGGTTATGTATACGGAAGCGTTTAATTCCTTGATGCAAGAAGGGAAGGCGACACTACTGAAAAATCAATTGTATCGGGATGCAAATGGTAACACCATAAACTATCGCGGGCGCTTAGCCACCATGGCCGACGTCAATTTTAGTAAAAAAGCCAATACAGTCTTATTTGAAAAAAAGGGAATCTTAGAAACCGTCAAGCAGATCTATTTTATTGTTTCGGGCCATACAGCTTCTGCAAGTGAGTTGCTGATCAGCTGTATGAAGCCTTATTTCGATGTAAAACTAGTAGGCGAGAGGACATATGGCAAACCCGTCGGATTCTTTGGCATCCATATAGATACTTACACTTTATACCTGAGCAGTTTTATTCTACAGAACGCAGCAGGTTGGTATGATTATTTTGAAGGTATGCAGCCGGACCGGCAGACCGTACTTTCCACGCAAGCTACTTTAGGCGATCTTCAAGAAATGGGATTGCATACCGCACTCAACTTGATAAATGACACAGATGCTACAGGTGGTCGCCCCAACCAACAGGCTTCAATACCTTCCCGGAAATCGATAAAAAAACAAAACATTCCATTAACAGGTGGATCTTCCGCCAGCGGTTATTTCCCAATATATAAACAGCATTTTAAGCTGAAATAGTTATGCTTGCTTAATCCAAAGATCTATTTTATGAAAACATCCCCGGAAACAAAACGACAATGCGAAAAAATTTTTAAGGTTTTGGTAAACCATGGCTATATGATTAGTGCGCAGCGGAAAATACTTATAGAAGCACTTTGCGAGCAAAGAAAAATTGATAATATCGAGTCTTTTTGGATGGCCTTACGGGTAAGTCACGGTATTTCTTGGGCAACAGTTTACGCTAATATGAGGCTGTTGATTGACATGGGCTTTGTAATGAAAGATGGGGACAAGTATATCGCGAATGTGTTGAAGTAAACACAACGACGGTTAAGATAGATGCGTGTAAGTTTACAGCAATAGTCGAATGCTTTACAACAGTTTTGACCTAATTTGCAACAAAAGTGGCTGCATTTGTTAGAAAAGCCTTCGTCTTTGTCATCAATTTTCGTTGAGTTACAAAAAACTTAGTTATGTCTATAGCAAAGTTTCGCAAGTTTATTATCGTGTTCCATGAAGCTCCTATAAACATGGTTACCGCTACAACAAACTTACGGATGGTTGCAATAAAATCAGGTGAGCTTATGACAACTTTAGGTAAAGTTGCAACAAATGCAAGTACGTCTACAATAAGAGCAGTACTGTTTACGGTAAAAGTGCGTGCGTTTATAACGAACGTACAAAAACTTACTGCAAAGTTGCCCATAGTTGCTTTAATATTACCTAAAGATATTAAAAACTTACATGAATTTACTTCCGTCTTACTTGAGGTAGTTATAAATTAGCGAAGATCAACGTCTTTTTTCGCTTAAAATCGCAGACCAACCGTCGGCGAAATTGATACAAAATTAAGCGGATTGCATACAGACTTTATTTTTAAATTTTGCAATCTTTGTTAGGCTCGATCGTTTAATTAGTTACTGGTTATCGGTCATATTAATAACAAACAACAAATAACGAATAACAAAATATGCTAAGTACCAAAATAAAAGAGGCTACAAAAGTGCCTCATCAACAATTGGAAGGTGTAGTAGTAAGAAAACTAAAGACTATTAGCAGTGATAAAGATTATGCAGAATTTTTAAAATTTTTCTACATGTATTTTAATGCGGTCGAAAGAGCTATCAAACCTTACATTACTCCCGCTGTTCTATCGGACTACCATGAAAGAAGAAATTCTTCCTTTATAAGAAAGGATATAGAAAGCTTAGGAGAAAATACAGATAACTTACCGGATGTGGAAGTGCTGGCAGTAGGAACAGTTCAAGAGGCTCTTGGTGCGTTGTATGTACTGGAAGGATCCATTATGGGGGGTAGCATTATTGTAAAAATGCTTGAAAAATTAGGTATAACAAAAGGCTTGTCTTTCTTTTCCGGTTATGGGGAGCAGACACAAGATAAGTGGCGTATTTTTATAAACATTTTAAACGAAAAAGCTGCAACTCCTGAACAAGAAGAGTTAGCGATTAAAGCCGCCTGTCGTACTTTTGAGCTATTTGGAGAAACTTTTAAACGAGAAGAGGTCGCCTAAAGAATAAAAGAACTGTTTAATATAAGAAAAAGGCCGAAAAATGTTTCTTCGGCCTTTTTTAATAAAATAACTATAAAAACTTATTCCGCATTAACAACGGAACTTGCGTTGGATGTTGATTTAGTTTTTCCTCTATTGTCACGTGCCATCCTCGAATATAACGACAATTTTCTATCGAAGATGAATCTTAACAGTAAACGCGTATAGGATTTGTGAGAACCGAGTGAATCATAATAAGGGCCGGCAATCTTCTTGATTTTAGGTAGATTGTTCCACGGAATAGAGGGAAAATCGTGATGCTCATTATGATAGCCTACATTTAAATTGACGACATTTAATACACCATAATAACTTTTTGTTTCCTGATCTTCATCATGCGTTAAAAAGTGTTCTTGAATCCAACGGGCACCAAGCGGGTGAAGTCCGACAGAGAAGAAGAAGCTGGCAACTAAGTAAACTACTGCCTTCCATTGCCAGAAATAGAAGATTAATCCCATGAAAACCAGTTGCACCAGGTAATTTAAGATCACCCATCTATCAAACATTTTGATTTCCTTACTCATTCGTCCCAATCGAGATGCTTGTACTAAGGGGTATAATAATAGCCATAGCGCCTTTCCGAAGGTAGAGTTATTGACTAACCTCGCCTCCCACTCACTAGGCATATCGGCGTCCAATTCTTCAATACCTTGAAATGCATGGTGCTTTAGATGATATTTCTGAAAGGATACCGAACTGGGGAATACCAAAGGTAAGTTTGCAAAAATACCCGACAGTGTATTGAGCACCCTGTTCTTGAAAATTAAATTATGAGAACATTCGTGAATGCAAATGAACAAGGTATGACATGCAAAGGCGCCGATTAAATAAGCACATGGGAAAATAAACCACCAGGATTCATCATATAGAATCCAGGACATGGCAATTTGTATCCCTACACAAAGTGTTATAACAAAAAATGTATAGGGGTTTCTGCCGATTAGGTGCCGAATTTCAGGATGATTAGAGATGATTTCTTTGGTTCTAAGTTTATGTGGTTCACACTTTTCCGACCAACTAAAGCTCTTTTTCTTACTCATTTATAGAAGTTAGGGTTTTGTTCTTAATAACGTGTAAGATATCTCAAAAGTATCGCAATTGCAATTTTTTTGTAAAAATTTGCAAAATTATTTTTCGTTACGGAATTATATACTGCCGCACAACAAGATAATTATTTATTGTTCAACAAATTGGCCTTTTCTTCAGCACTTACATCGCCCTTTTTGTTTCTATTTCTATTACGCAGTATGTAAATGAGACTCGATTTTTGTGGCAATTTAAGTGCAGGTACTACAGCCAACAGAATAATCACCGCGGTAATCAAAAAGCTGTTTTGCAAAGCAAAATGTTCTGCGGCTTGTGTCTGGTATTGATTTTCCAAATATTGATCATAAATAAACGTATGTATAACTGCACTCACGGCTATTCCAATGGAACCTCCTACCTGTAAAAACAAACTATTTAAGGCTGTCGCAGTTTGCGTTTGACTTGGTTTAACGGCATTGAGTAACGCTGTAGAAACGGGTGATACTAATAAACTCATTCCCAGACCTCTTATAGCCATGGTAAAAAGAATGAACCATATGGACGTTCCTATATCAATTCGAGCCAACATAAAAAAAGAAATGGATACGATCACGATACCGGCAATAGATATATTGCGAATCATTCCTTTATCCGCTAATCTTCCCGATAAGGGCCTACTCACCAACATAATCAAGGCATTTGGTAACATGAGCAGACCTGACTCGATTTCGGTATAACCTAATAGACCTTGGAGTAAAAAAGGTAGAAAGAACATTCCGCCATATAATGCCAATGATCGAATAATAGTGATCATGGCAGCAACGTTAAATTGGGCTAATTTAAAAACTTCTAAATCGAGTAATGATTGCGGCTTCTTTGAAGATTTTATAAATAAATACAGCATTAAAAGTGTAATGAAAAAGCCACAGAAAAATGAAAACGATAAAAAGCCTTGTCCACCGATAGTCGATATGGTGTACTGTAAAATGATAATAAAGATTGAAAAGAATATAAATCCTTTAATATCAAATTTGCTCTCTCTGTCTACTTTACGTTTTAAGAAGCTTAAATAGCGTACCGCAAATAAGATCGTTAGGGCTCCGATAGGTATATTGATGTAAAAAATAGATTCCCAGCCGAGGTAATGTGTCAGTACACCTCCGAGCGTCGGCCCTAAGGCCGGCCCCATTACATTGCCCATTCCCCACCAGCCAATCGCAGTACCCCGTTCTTCTTTGGGGAAGGTTTCACTTAAAATGGCGAGCGAGGTGGGGGATAAGGAGCCTCCGCCAATTGCCTGTATCACCCTCGAAATAACCAACATATCCAGACTGATCGAGAGGCTACATAATAAGGAGCCAACGGTGAAGATGATAATGCTTCCGAGAAACAAATAATAGTACCCGAAACGTTTTTTTAACCAATTTGTTAATGGGATGAAAAGTGAAAATGAAATCATATAGGCCGTGATTACCCATTCGATCTGATTGAGATCAACTCCGAAATCATTTCGCATTACCGGCAGAGAAACGTTAACGATGCTGCTATCAATGGCGGCCATGGATGTAGCCATCATTAACGTAACGAGCACTAGAGACTTGTTTACTAACATGTTTTGCAAAGATACTCAAATCGTATGCAATCTCTTAGTTGATCAGCTTGATATCTCGCGTAAATGGTGTTTTCTTAAATAGATTGATGTAGGGGTTTTATTTTGGAAGAACTTCTTAACAAGTATGAACATCTTGGCTCCTTTAACTGTTACAAGTGAAATTACTTAACTAAACTTATTTTAACGCAAAGACTATGTTTAGAAATTTACTGGACGACTTCTTAGCACCCTGTGATATCCAAATTAACGGCACCCGTCCACATGACTTACAAGTGGTTGATGGCCGATTCTATAAAGAGGTTTTAAAACGAGGATCCCTCGGTTTGGGGGAATCATTCATGCGGGGATGGTGGATTTCAAATGATGTTGAGGAACTTTTATACCGTTTGATTCAAGCAAATGCAAGTGATTACTTTAAAAGAAATCCAAGCATATTTTGGTATTACTTAAAATCAAAGATATTTAATTTGCAAAATAAGACAAGATCAATTGATGTAGCGTTAAAACACTATAATATTGGTAATGAGCTTTATCAATACATGCTTGGTGAAACAATGATGTATTCCTGTGCTTACTGGAAGGATGCAAAAAACCTGGAAGAAGCGCAAGAGGCCAAATTAGATCTTATTTGCAAAAAAATTAACTTATCACCGGGCCAAACTGTTTTGGATATTGGTTGCGGCTGGGGCGGTTTTGCCAAGTTTGCAAGTGAAAATTATGGGGTGGAAGTGACGGGAATCTCTATTTCCGCCGAGCAGGTTGCGTTTGCAAAAAAATGGTGCAAGGGCTTATCAGCGAAATTTAGATTACAAGACTATCGCGATCTAGATGAAAAATTTGATCGTGTAGTTTCCATCGGCATGTTCGAACATGTTGGCTATAAAAACTATGCTATCTTTATGAAAAAAGTACACGAATGTTTAAAAGCAGAAGGGCTCTTCTTGCTACATTGCATTGGTGGAAACGAAACCTCAACGGCTACCGACCCATGGATACATAAGTATATATTTCCAAATGGACTGATACCTTCTCCTAAGCAATTAACTACTGCCATTGAGCCTTACTTTACGTTGGAAGACTGGCACAACTTTGGTCCCGACTATGAACTGACCTTAAATGCCTGGCAGGACAATTTTAAACGCTGTTGGAACCACTTAAAGAACAAGTATGATAAGCTCTTTTATCGTATGTGGTTATATTATTTAAATGTAAGTGCAGCTTCCTTTAAAGCTCGGCACAATAACGTTTGGCAGTTGGTTTTATCAAACAAAGGAATGCTGCCTCACTATTCATCTATACGGTAATTGATTACACCGGTCCCTGATATACGGGGACCGGTGCCAGGGGAATATTAATGTCGGGAAGTGAGTATATAATTCACGATGTCCGCTATCTTCAGATCTATCAATTGATCCAAATCCAAGCTAGAAAGCCAACCGGTAAAATCAATGGCTTCACCGAAATGTAATTTTACTTTCTCCGAAAACGATACAATTTCGATACTGTCCATCTCTAAGTCCTTGGTGAAAGAACTCTCCATAGTAATATCCATTTCTTCCGCAAATTCTTCTCCGATGATATCCGTTATGAACTGCTTCAATAAGCTAAAGATTTCATCACTTTTTAACGTGTTATAATTTTCTACGATGTCCATCCTATGATATAATTTTTATACTTTATTGTCTTAACTTTTATATTTTCAATGATTAATTCCCCGCCCTCTATTAGCGCACTTACTTGATAAGTTTTGGGATTACCCGCCAATCCCTTCCCAATGGATTTTCCATAAGCTTCCTTTGCCACCCAAAAGC
The DNA here is from genome assembly GCF_036959255.1 of Olivibacter sp. CPCC 100613. Classification (NCBI taxonomy): domain Bacteria; kingdom Pseudomonadati; phylum Bacteroidota; class Sphingobacteriia; order Sphingobacteriales; family Sphingobacteriaceae; genus Olivibacter; species Olivibacter sp. CPCC 100613. The sequence continues at coordinate 139,672 of NZ_JAWMTI010000010.1, read as the reverse complement.
GTGTAACCCACTCGTCCCGGTCTTCTTTTCCCTTTAGTAAGAGGCGTTCGTCAGTCGTTAACGCAATTTCTTCGAAACCCGCTCCTCTTGGTTTTATCTCTTCCATATCGATTCCAACAGGATCGCCAAAGCGAGCTATAGCAACAGCTTCGTCATTCTTATGGGCAATGGAGATCTGAATGTCACGCGCTATGGATCCTTGTATCACCGGTTGACCACTGGCGAGTTTGGCAATCGTAAACTCGATAGGATAGTACGCCTCTTTCTTTTCCCTTAAAAGCAGCGACCGAATGGCATCTCTCACTGCTACGCGACTAATCAACCACTTTTTCCGCTTATTAATGGCCAAGGTATTTAGGTAGTTTCGGTCTTCAAATGGTAAATAACGCTTTGCGATGAAATCCCAGGAGATGACCTTTTGGTAAGCCTTGTGAAATTTAAATATTCCCGGATATATTTCGTCTGATAATATATTGAATTCCGGTGACATAGATACTTGCCATAGACGTTCATCGAATTCCAAGCGTATATTTTGCCATCCATTAATAGATGCCCAAACTTTGCCATCTCTTTTTAAGAGAAAATCAGCCGTCGCTGTTTCTTCATTTATTTCCGTAAGCGAACAGGTGCATTCAAATTCTCCATGCTGATCCTTAAAGTCTTCATGGAATATAATTTCTCCGATCTTGATAGGGAATGCCACCTTATTTACTTTTAAGGTTAATTGTAGCCATAATCCAAATAACTGTCCGGCATTATCAAGTAAGGAACCCTTTCCGCCACTGCCAACTATTATTCCCTTTATTCCCTGATCGCCGATCGAGTCGACAGATTTTATACCCTGATAGGATGGTCCATGAAACATATGCCGATCGTAGATGTTCGTTGGATTCGTTTGTATATCCAATAGATTGCCAATCGGTAAGGTTTGTACCGACGGTCTATCGAGGTTTTGGGCCAATACAACTTCTGCTTCAGCGTATTTATCAATATGTACCAACCAGGTATGATCGCTTTTCTTTCTTCCAATTATCTTCTCCTGAAAGGGCTTGCTTACATTCATCCATTGAAAAACACGAATTTGTTGAATACGACTCAAATTATGCTGCCCTTGATGATTGAACGCGGCCTCCCCTAATAATTCCAGAATCATCGTCATCGGAATCACAGGATCCATGTCTTCCGGGCAATGCCAACCAGGCTTTTGTTTTACCAACGCATGGTCAATGAGATAAGAATGTTGATCTAATGAGATATTTAGAGGCGTTTCAAAATGATCAGCCACAGGGGATACGTTCCTGCCGGTAAGAAAATGCTGTTGCGTTGAATTTGGAAGCCCTTTGGTTTCGATTAGATCAATCAAGTCCGAATACATATTCACGGCCTCTTCCATATTATCCATGACGGCCATGGCCAGTGGATGCTTAACGGAACGCTTTACGCTTCGGTAACGGAGATCTGTATTCGCTTTCGCAGTTACTGATACCGGAAAATTCCATTTGTTTATCAGTGGTATGCCAAGATTCAACTTAATGGCGTTCTTATTTGGTGATTTTATCTGTAAGCCTAGAAAATTAAAGTCTATCTCCTTACCATCCACATACAATGCAGCAAGAATTCTTCGCAATTGCGATAGACCATTACGATGTGAAGAGGAAGCAGATAATGCATTATATGGATTCCCTTTAAGCGTGTCGTCTACAAAACCAGTTATCCCACCGGCACCGACCTGGATAAAGACGCGCACATTTTCCTCGTGATACAGCTTTTCAATCAGTTCTCTAAATCTAACCGGTTGTATTAAATGTTCAACATTTAGTTGTTTTATTTCCTCTACCGTATCAGGATAGGGGGCAAGATTGGTGGCAGACCAGATGGGGATTTTTACTTTTAGAAAATCGATTTGTTCAATACCTTCCAATATTTGAGGCACTCGGTCTTTAATAAATGGACTATGAAATCCAGATTGAAAGGGTAAAACCTGATGAAAAATTTGTTTCACTTTTAATTCATTAACAAGTTGATCAATCGCCGCATAAGTACCGCAAAGAATTACTTGTTGCGGGCAATTGTCGTTTGCTAAATAGAGTGAAGGTATTCGTGCTAAAAGATCTTTAATGCGTTCGTAACTACAACCGATAGCAATAAATCGAGCGTAGTTTACCTCAAAGAGATGGGGATCGAGTTTTGTTATTAGGTGTTTTACCGACTCACTTGTAACCAAACCCGCCGACATAGCAGCCAACCATTCGCCCATGCTATGTCCCGCATTGACATCAGGCTCGATACCAAGTTTTTTCATAGCCAAATCAATTGTTCGACTATTCTGAAGTTGCTTCAATGCGGAAAGAAAAACGTTTGTCTTCGGCATGGAATCTTCCAACCTGAATTCTTGCTCAATTTTAAAATAGTGGGAAATGGTCTCGGTTTCACCGGACGATAAACCATCTAGACCGGGAAATAAAAAAGCAATTTTCTTTTGACCATGTAATAAAGGCGAGTTCGTATACCATATATCCTGCCTATTGCGCCATGGTTTATCCTTTGTGACAATATTAATTGCTTTTTTTATTCGATCTTCTGTTGGATTAAAAAGAGCTATCCTAAAATCACCATTTCCTATTTCATTGCTTCCACTTTCTAATGCTAAGATTAATTCGTCCCGACTGTCACGTGCCAACAAACGGACTTGATCTTCGGTCACTACTTCAACTTTTTGCGCTATACCCGATGTAAAAGCTTCTAACACCACATGTGCATTGATGCCACCGAAGCCGAAAGCATTTACACCCGCTCTTAGGGGTAAACCGCTGGCAGACCAACTTATGGGCTCTCTCACCGGTTCAAACCGTGTCTCCGCCATGGTGTCGATAGGCGAATCGCAATGAAGAGTAGGAGGAATTACATCCTTATAAAGCGCTAATGCTGTTTTTATGATGCCGGCAATCCCGGCAGCGGGCATTGCGTGTCCGATCATGGATTTTACACTTCCAATTTTTGCTTTATGTCCTTTATTGGCCGAACCAAATACGAGCTTAAGTGTCTCCAACTCCGTACGATCACCAATGGAAGTTGCCGTACCATGGGCTTCTATATATCCAATATCATTGAGTGGTACACCTGCTTGTTGCCAAGCTTGTTCGATAGCCTTTACTTGCCCTTTTGTGGATGGGCTCATAACACTCGTTCCCGAGCCATCACTGCTTATACCTACGCCCTTTATAACACAATAAATTCGATCGCCATCCAGTAAGGCCTTTTCAAGCGTTTTCAAAACTACAAAACCACAACCTTCACCAATAATCAACCCATCTGCATTTTTATCAAATGGTCTACTCTGTTGTCGTTTAGAAAGCGCCCCCAGTTGATGAAATATACTCCAAAAAGTTGCATTTTGACCTACATGTACACCTCCGGCAATCACCATATCGGATCGATTGCTTACTAGTTCGTTTACAGCATGATCTATTGCTAACAAAGAGCTTGCACAGGCCGCATCAACGGTATAAGCGGCTCCTCCAAGGTCAAAACGATTTGCGATCAAGGATGCAACGAGATTGGGAATCAGCCCCATTGCTGTATCAGGAGTAAAACGACCCTTTTTTTTCTGAAATTCTTTTTTTATCCGTTCTAACTCGTCATCTTTCAGATTGGGCATTAATTCCTGTAACACATTCACTAATTGTTCAGCAACATGTACTACCTCAACCGCGCGTGTTGCTCCTGGACCTACATAGTTGCCTTTTCCGATGATGATGGAAGTTTTATCAAGTTTAAATTTTTTTTTCCAAACACCGGCATCTTCCAGTGCTTGATGAACCAATTGCAGCGTCAGTAACTGATCGGGTTCCATACCTTCTACCGCGAGCGGTAGAATTCCGAAAGTAACGGGATCAAAACATGCATAATCATCAATAAATCCACCTTTCGAACAATAGAAACGATCATATGCTCCACTGTCGGGACGGAAATAGCGTTCGTTGATTCTATTCGCAGGTATTGGACCGGTAGCATCTACCTTTTGCAGTATATTATTCCAATAAGAATGAAGATCAGGAGCGCCGGGAAATACAGCAGACATCCCGATAATTGCAATATCTCTTTTATTCATTTTCTGAACAACTATGCCATAATTAAAACCCGACTCTCATTTCCATATTTTATTTCATTGGCAAATGTTTCTTTCCCTCTTTCCAGTGGAATTAAGGAGATGCCTCTGCGTTCATATTCTTTTTCGAGACTTGAGGATACCATTCCGGCGCCTTTCCAAGGCCCCCAGTTAATAGCCATCACCCGGCCTTTCATTTTTCTCCGCAACACTTCTGCATAGTGATCCAGTACGCTGTTCGCAGCTGCATAGTCTGTCTGTCCTCTATTTCCATAAACAGAAGCGATACTGGAAAAGAACACAATAAATTGGGTGTCATTTCTCAACTGCTCAGCTAGAACACGCAAGGGAGTAACTTTGGTATTAAAAACTCTTTCAAAAGAATCTGGAGTTTTATTTTCAAATAATTTATCCTCGAGAATACCTGCCCCATGAATAACACCATCAATTCGGCCATATTTCTTATAAATTTCCTGAATCAGGAGTATCAATGCATTTTCATCTCTGACATCGACGGCCCGGTAACTTACCTCTGCACCGTGTTCCTGAATAGCGTTCATATTGCTTAGGATTTGCTGGGCTTTGTACAATTGTATCGTCCTTTGCTCAATCTCAGCTGGTGATTTAGAATAGCCTTGCTCAATAAGCCCCTTTCTAATTTCTTCCTTACTTTGTCGGATGATTTGATTTGAATCGATCGGGTCGGGACAAGATGATCGACCTACTAATACATAATTACAAGGGTATTCTTTTGCTAAATGGGTGGTCAAAGCAGCGGTTATTCCCTGCGCGCCTCCTAAAACAAGAATAACGGCATCTTTATCTAAAGCAAAGGGATGCTTGTTTTCGATTTGTAGCGGATCGTTCGTTTCTTTAACAGCATGCCTAAAATTATCTTTGTAATAGATAACCGAAGGTTCATCAAGGCAAAGCATTTCGTCAATCAGTAAGTGAGAAATTTTCTCTTCTGCCGTTTCATTCATAAAATGAATCGTTCGGCATTTTACCTGTTCATATTCTTTGTCTAAACTCTTAATAAAGCCTGTATATCCTTGGTAACTTCTCAAGAATTTAGGATCTTCATTCTTATCAACGTGGGCGGCATGATCAGACACTACATAAACCCATTTTACATGGTTCATATCCAGCGATTTTACCATGCGAACAGCATCTATGATATTTAACCGATAGTTAGAAGCTACCATGTCCAAAATGATCAGCCCATCGTAGTCTGCTAATTCTTTCTCTTGTGAGACAATATCGACTATTGCACCGCGTTCTTCCAGCGCTTCCTTAATGAGGAAACCAAGACTTCCATCGCGGGTAATCGCAACTTTTGCACCAGCTAAGGTATTGGGATATTCTTGCTTAAGTAAAGCATGAACATCTGTCAACTCAAACTTGATACGCTTTAACGTGTCGTTTATCGCTTTATTTTCGAGTAAGTTGTCTGCAAGCGATATTTTTTTCTCGTCACTTGGCGCATTACCGTCCTGGAGTTTTGCAGTAATCCATTCGATCAGATGGTTTAAGGTTTTAAACGCAGATAGCTTCTCCATGTCCTCCTCATGACCTTCGACATTGGGTATAATCGCTGCTAAGTTACATTTGAGCTCACCGATAATTTCGATTCTTTTAATGGAATCTATGCTTAAATCGGCTTCCAAATCCAAATCAAGACCGAGCATCTCTGTTGGATATCCGGTTTTTTCGCTTACGATCCCTAGAATCATCTCTTGGATATCTGTTCGTTGAAGTGCAGGGTGCTGTTGCGTCATTTCTGCTGTTGGCTTTTCATGAATATCCTTTATTAAATTCATGTCAAACCAGCCCAACAAACCATTCAGTGTTTTAATGGAAGCTAATTGTTCTACCATTTCATCCTGACTTTTATTTTTGAATTGAAAGCTACTTAACTGTACGCGCAACTCGCCAATGATTTCCAGCCTCTTAATGGAATCAATGCTTAAATCTGCTTCAAGATCGAGATCCATTCCCAGCATATCTTTCGGATAACCTGTTTTTTCACTCACTACTTCTATTAATATAGTAGAAAGGGATTTAACCGGTTCAGGGCTTGGTGTACCGGAAAGATTTTCATTTAGCTTTTTATCAACTTGAGCGAAAGGGGGTTCTTGTTTTTCTGTCAATAATTGTTTTGACGGAGGGAAAGGTGTTGGAAGAATAGGATTGCTTGTATTTGGTTGACCTAAATAAGCAAGAAGAACATCTCGTTGCGCCTGAATAAGCATCTTCATACCCGATAAATATTCCAATGTCAGTTGTTCTGCAGATCCTTGTACGGGTGAAGCTTCGTTTTTTGTTGTATTTTGCACGCTTAGTTCACTAAAATTGATGATTGGTTTTGTTACAGGTGGTGCACTGTAAGCTGGTAGCTTGCCGTGTAAAGGTGTTGCCATTTGACCATCTACAAGCCATATTGAGGAACTTTTTTTAAGTATTTCAGGATTATCGAGATCTAACTTTATCGCTTGTCGATCCGTAAATAAAACATCCACTTTAAGGGTTTTTCCTGTAGCCATGTACTGTGCCAAAGCCACTAATAGTTGCGTAATGCCATGTTTTCCATTTTCTTCTGTATGGATCAAAACTTCGTCCTTGCCCAAAATAGATTTCGTCAAGCTTGTCAGGGTCTTACCTGGTCCGACTTCGATAAAAATCCGGGCGCCATCACGATACATTTCTTCGATCTCATCAGAAAAACGTACAGGGTTAACGATATGAGCTGCTAAACGTTCTTTGATGGCATTCGGATCTGAAGGATATAAGGAAGCACTTGTGTTTGACCAAACCGGAACAGTCGCTTGTTTAAAGGAAAAATCATTCAGCAAATCCGCATATAGCGATTCGGCTTTTGCAATTAGTGGACTATGGAAAGCACAGGCCACTTCCAATGGTCGATAGGAAATTTTCTGTTCCTTTAAAAACTGCATAAGACTTTCCATAGCAATCGTTTCTCCTGCTAAAACCCATTGCTGTGGCGAGTTATGATTTACGGCATAGACATTTTTATGCGAAGAGAGTAAATGATCAATCACCTCTTTGTCGCCATTTACCGCCACCATCATGCCTTTGTCCGCTTCAGTAGAGGCTAAAATTGCTTCAGCTCTCCCTTTACTTAAAATAAATAGCGCTTCCTCATCAAACACGTTGGCAAATGCAAGTGCAGGAAGCTCACCATAACTATGTCCTGCGAGCATATCGGGCATAATTCCGAACTCCTGTAATAGTTTGGCAATGGCTATGTCTATTAGTCCTAAAAGTGGCTGCGCCATACGGGTATCCTTAATAGCCTCTTTTTGCTTCTTTAAACTCTCCTCACTAAAGGTGTTATTAGGAAAGAGTACCTTTTCATATTCGGGATAACGATTGAGAAGTGATCTCATTCTTGGAAAATTCACCAATAGTTCTCTGGCCATATGAATCCGCTGGCTTCCCTGTCCGGCAAATAGAAAAGCCGTTTTGCCCTTCATCTCTTTTGTAATATAGGTATCCTTAGCATGGGTTCCTGATAATACCAAATCTGCTTTAAACTGCAAATCTGCTATCGAATCAGCGATAATGGATAGCTGCACGGGCGAATCATTATAAGTAGCAAGGGAAAACGCAAGATCACGGAGTTTTACCGTGTCGTTGAAATCAATAAGCTTCTTTATTTTCTTGAGTAGCAACGTTGCTTCTTCATAATTGTTCCCTTTGAAAACAAAAAGTTCAACAGGCCATTGCTTTGTGATAGAAAAAGGTAAGGGAGTCGCGGCATGATTGGAAACAACAGCATGAAAATTTGTACCGCCAAAGCCGAAAGCGCTCACCCCTGCTACTCTTTGTTGATTCGTCCATAAGCCCGCTTTATCGGTAAATACAAACGGACTCGTTTTTTCATCATAGAAGCTATTAGGTTCTTTTAAATTAATAGTTGGTGGTTTTACCCCGTAATATACACTCAATGCACTCTTAATCAAACCCGCCATACCAGCGGCACATTTCGTATGTCCGATTTGTGTTTTAACCGAACCAAGATGAGTTTGTTGAGGAACAGCACCGCGCTTAACCATTGCCTGCGTTATGGCGCTTAATTCAGTACGATCTCCAACAACAGTTCCGGTGCCATGTGCTTCAACGAGTTCCACGGACGATATCGATAGGCCGGCCTGCGAATAGGCGCGCTCCAATGCCTTGGTTTGTCCAGCTAATCGTGGTGCAGTTAATCCGAGACTTTTTCCATCGCTGGAACCACCGACTCCTTTGATCACTGCAAAAATTTCATCACCATCGCGCTTGGCATCTTCTAATCTTTTAAGTACAACCATTGCGACACCTTCTCCTAGCGCAATGCCATCGGCATCTGCATCAAAGGTGGCACATCTACCTTTCTTTGAAAGAGCATGTGTGCTGGCAAACATGAGATAATCATTAATACCATTATGTAGATCTGCAGCACCTGCAATGACCATATCCGATTTATTGAGAATAAGCTCCTGGCATGCTAAATCTATGGCAGCTAAAGATGAAGCGCAGGCGGCATCAACCGTATAGTTGCGGCCACCAAGATCTAAACGGTTGGTGATTCTACCGGCAATCACATTGGCCAACACGCCCGGAAATGAGTCTTCCGTGAGCTTGGGTAAGGATGCGTCAACTTCCTGTGGTATTTCGCCGAAAAACTGTGAAAAGAGTGCTCTGAAGCTGTAATTGTTTGCTAAATCATTGCCACCTTCTGCTCCTATGATAACCGATACATTCTCTTTATTGGCTTCTTTTGCAGCATAACCGGCATGCTCAAGTGCCCGCTTTGCGACGAGTAGACTTAGTAGTTGTGTAGGATCAATAGCCGCCAGCGACTGAGGAGGGATTCCAAATTCCAGTGGATCAAATTCAATTTTTGGTATAAAACCGCCCCATTTTGATGGAGATTTGCGGCCATTGGTATCCGTTGGGTCGTAATAAATTTCTTTATTCCATCTTTCGTCGGGAACTTCTGTTATACAGTTCTTGGCATCTAATATATTTCGCCAAAAGGCATCCACATCTTTTGCACCTGGATAGATACAGGCCATTCCGATAATGGCAATATCTATTGCTTTATCATCCGTATTTGTTAAGGTAAAGGTTTTAGCATCCTCTATATAGTTAAAATTATTGTTGGCCACATCCTCGTGCAGTTCGGCGATTGTTCTGATTTTATTATTTAATGCGGCAACTTGTCCGATCATATACATACCTTTCTGATACTGCATATTTTCATTCAAGGGTGTCAGGCTATCGGACACTCTTTCGATCCCTTTACTGGCAATACGTAGTCGCCCTACGTTTAGCTTCTCTAACGATTCCCATATCAGTTTTTTATCGGTCCCTTCGTTTTCAAGCCTACGTTTTTCTTCCTTGAAATAAGCAGTAAATGGCGACTGCAAACACCTGGTTTCATGACCTGGAGCTGTTTCTAAAAGGACGGTTTCGCTTTGTTCTAAGGCTTGTTTTTGGAAGCCCGGTAAAATGGCGCCCGACTCAACGGCTTCTTTTGTATAAATATAGGCAGACCCCATAAGTACACCGATTTTAGCTCCACCTATGGCTAAGGGAGCACTCATGATGGAGAGGAAAGCGCTGGAGAAGCTATCATGTATACCACCTGCAAAAAAGAGCTCAAAAGATTGTAGTTGTTCCTCTTGTAGAATCCGTTCAATTTGAAGTTCCCAAAGTACAAGCGAGGACAAGGGCCCAACATGGCCACCGCATTCTCTTCCTTCAAACACAAATTTTCTGGCACCTTCCTTAATAAATAAATCAAGAAGAGTAGGTGAAGGAACATGTAAGAACGTTTTAATACCCTCTTTTTCAAATGGGGTCGCTTGTGAGGGACGGCCACCTGCTATAAGCAAGACAGGAGGTTTTGCAGCTAAGATATAACGGGATTGCTCTTCTCTTAGATCCTGTGGCGCAAAACCTAAAATTCCGATTCCCCACGTTCTATCATGAAGTGTTTCCTTGGTCTTTACTATTAACTCTTTTGCTTTTTCGCCGGTCATTAAAGAAAGTGCCACAAAAGGCAGTGCACCATTGGTAGCCACTGCATCAGCAAAGCTTGGTAGATCACTTACCCGTGTCATGGGGCCTTGCGCTATCGGATAGCGTATTTTAAGCTCTTGCGCTAAGGAGTTGTGTGCTCTTATGGGCGTATCTAATTTGGCCTGTCTTATATGACCGTTGATAGATTCAAGCAGACCCGATGAGAGTCGGTCGATTGTTTTATAAGTATGAACGAGCCCTTTTGATAAGATAATATCCTGCCCGATAGGCAGGTAAGATTCTTCAAGTGCATAGCTGTCTTTTAAATACGGAAGCAAATCCGAAAACAGGGCTCCTTCCGGAAGTTGTGGTGCATTCGGTCGATTCAGCACGCGAAAATTGTCGACCAACTTAGTTTCCGTGCCATTTAATCTTTCAATAACATCTTTCAGTGTTTGTGGCACCGTACATTCGGGAAATAATGAGAATTGACTGTCCAGCACGATACCTTCCGCTCCTAGTCCGATAAGTGCGGCAGCGGAGTGGATTCCAATACCACCCTGAACCCATATAGCCAAATCCTGCAAGTCCGGGTCGTGAATTACGCGTTGAAATAAAATGTAACTCGCTTCGTAGGCAACCTTTCCACCCGATTCGTTTCCTTTAATGATAACGGTTTTGGCCCCTTTAGCCTTTGCCAACTTTGCCTCTTCGACAGAATGTACCTGAAAAATAATCTCCGCATCTACGGCCTCATTTGATACCTCGTTACAAAAGGGTATAATGATATAGGCGACAGATGACGGGATGTCTTTTAGTGAAATCTGAGAATTTGGAAGACAAAGGCCGATAGATTTCGGTTTATACGGTGTAATGGCGTTGTATATGTGCTCTATTTGATGGGGATTTCTACCGATATGTAAAACAGGTATAAAGGGAGTTTTGCTAAGTGCCTTCAATAAAGCTAAATCAGGGAGCTCGAAAGGGGTTATACCAATCAACTTTGCTGTTTTCATGATGTTGATAATTATAAGTGTAGTAAACGATAAAAAAATAGTTGGTTGGATTTTTTTTTCGTTTAAGGAATCTGCTTGTTCTTCTGTTTCATAAACTTACTGTGTTTTTATGTGCGGTATCTTTCCGGACGCATATCAAAAGTTCGGACATCCGTCTGACTAAATTGCTTTGACTATGCATAAATCCCAAAACAAATAAAAAGATGAAAGAGGTGTCTTTAAATTATTGTATGCAATCATTGTTCTTTTATACTTGTCTTCGATAGAGTAGGACAATAACAAAGCATTTCCGTCTAATTATTTTTGATGCAAATTAGCAAATGACAGACTTTTTTCTTTTGTTCATTTTGTTCATTGGTTTTTTAAAACGATTTGACGTCATTTTCTGCATTTTTCAATCACAAAGCACCGATTTGTTGATTTTTTGTTAAGAAAATATGAAAGAAACTTGTGCCCTTAGTAAATAACTGATAAAAAATCATTGGCTAAATACAGGAGTGTATTTTGTATCAAGATAAGATTAAATGATAACTAAGAATTGAGGTGGAGAAGTGCTTATTTTACATTGGCTGCATTACGGATAAAAGACAAAGCTTGATCAATGAAAGGGCTTTGCCGTTCGTTGATTATTTGCCTTGCATCTTCTGCCGAAAACCAGCCCGCTTTGTCTATTTCAGGAAAGCGTTGCATTTTTCCTGATTTTGGAGGCCATATCATTTCAAATGTGTTACTGCGTACTGTGCGTAAATCGATATCACCTTCTAACAGCCAACAAAGAATTTTCTTTCCTCCTTTTTGGATTACGGAATCCAATGCCATAAATTCACCTTTGGGTTTATGTCCGGTCTCTTCTTCAAATTCACGTTTTGCCGCTGAAAGGGCGGATTCCTCATTTTCGAATTCTCCTTTTGGAATGGTCCAAAAGCCCTTGTCCTTTTTTACAAAAAATGGCCCACCCGGGTGAACAAGAAAGAATTCTACGCTTTTTTCCTTAACACGGTAAAGTAAAATACCTGCACTTCTTTTCATGTCCTAAATTTAACGGTTAAAGTATGAGGATAGCTGAGTTAAATGGATATTACATTTATCTATCCAGTTATTTCATAAAGATAGCGCTTTTAATAGATTAAAACAGCTCTTCATGGAAAGATTCAAAGAATCAATCTGAATTACCCATATTTTCAAACAAGCTACAGCATATTTATATTTTTGTGCAAATTACATCTTATGACTAAAACTAAATTAACAATCAACGAAAACGGGTCGCTCAAAGTAGAAGGAGAATTTGAAATAGTTGACAAAAACGGTACCCCATACGGTTTGGATGGACGCACACTGGTATCAATTTGCCGTTGCGGGCTATCGTCAAGGAAACCCTTTTGCGATGGTTCACATAAGGGACATTTTGAACATGAGGCACTTGCTTTTGATTTACCGCCGAAGAAATAAATAGGGAATCTTATAGTAAATGAATTAAATCGAGGAATGAATTTGTCAACCTATTGCTGTTGGCAAATTGCGTCATAAAAGGGTGTTGCTTGCGACATCCTTTTAGGGTAAATTTGTTATTTGATTAACGTATCTTCTCATTTCTATTTTAACGTAAAATTTCGTTACAATGAAACACATCTCATTACTTAATCCTATAGGTGAAACGAGCTTGAGCAGCATGGAAGCAACTTATAAGATGTTTTCTAAAATTAACGAAGCGTTACAAAGCGCTGGAAAGGAAGCTATTTTCGACATTCAAATAGTTGGGCTTTCGGATGAAGCCGTCCAGTCGGGACGGATCTTTAGCATACGTTCTGACATCACGATTCACCAACTACGAAAGACAGATCTTATCGTTATTCCGGCTATTCACGGTAATATGGAAGATATCTTGTCTATAAATCGAGAATTTGTACCTTGGATTCAGAAGCAATATCAACTTGGTGCTGAGATAGCTTCCCTATGTATTGGTGCCTTTTTACTAGCCTCCACCGGTTTGTTAAATGGACGTAGCTGTACAACACATTGGTTGTCAGCTAACGAATTTAAAACCCGGTTTCCGGAGGTAAAGTTGATGCCCTATAAAATCATTACAGACGAAAGAGGAATTTATACAAGTGGCGGAGCCTACTCATCACTGAACCTGATTTTATATTTGGTAGAGAAGTTCGCGGGACGCGAAATGGCCATTCGATCGTCAAAAATGTTTGAAATTGATATCGAAAGAAACAATCAGTCCCAGTTCATCATCTTTCAAAGACAAAAAGATCATGAAGATTTAACGGTTCGACGGGCACAAGAGCTTATTGAAGAGAACTTTCATGAACGTATTACGGTGGAAGATCTTGCCGAGCAACTTGCTACAGGTAGAAGGAATTTTGAACGACGATTTAAGAAGGCAACAGGGAATACGATTTTAGAATATATACAGCGTGTTCGCGTTGAAGCAGCAAAGTTAAGTTTTGAAACGAGTAACGAGAATGTGAATGAGGTTATGTATAACGTGGGATATAGTGATTCTAAATCCTTCCGAACAACCTTCAAACGCATAACAGGGCTTTCCCCTATGCAGTACAAGAGTAAGTACAGCAGGCAGGTCGCCGTTTAAATCAGAACCGGGAACATGACAAGGCGTATAAAACCAATAAAGCGCCCCCTTGTTAGTTAAATATAGCAGCAATAACAGAAGCTTTATATTTATTGGATAAACTAATGGAAATTGTCATCATCATCGTACTCATTCTTATCAATGGTCTTTTTTCAATGAGCGAGCTAGCCTTGGTTTCGACCAGAAAATTCAAATTGGAAGCTTCCATAAAAAAGGGAGATAAGGGAGCTGCCAAAGCGTTAGCATTGGCTAATAATCCTACAACATTTTTGTCGACCGTTCAAATAGGTATTACCTTGATCGGTATTCTGACGGGGCTTTTTAGTGGCAAAGGTCTAACACAAACCGTTGGTATTTACTTAAGCAATATTGAAGTAATTGCCCCTTATGCTGAGTCGATCGCCGTGTTTTTAGTTGTTTTATTAATCACCTACCTTACGATTGTATTCGGGGAGTTAATTCCTAAACGGATAGGTTTGCACTATCCGGAAACTATCGCAATGACTATTGCTATGCCCATGATTTTGCTTTCCAAGATCTCCTTACCAATTATTTGGATATTAACTAAAACCAGTAATCTGTTTTTTAATTTATTTGGTATAAAGGAACATCACGAGGAGGTTGTTTCAGAGGAGGAAATCAATGCGATAATCAAAGATAGCACGGAAGGAGGGGAGATACAGCCAATAGAACAAGATCTCGTTAGACGTGTTTTTTCACTAGGAGATAGAAGGACCGGTGAGTTAATGACAAACCGGATGGATCTTGTTTGGATTGATGTAACAGATAGTTTGGATGTCATAAAATCAAAGATTAGCAATTACCCGCATTCAGTTTATCCTTTATGCGAAGGATCTTTAGATAAATTACTTGGACTTGTATCCGTTAGAGAGCTCTTTTTGGAAGAAACGCAAAGCTCCTCGCCGGATCTGAAGCGATATATAAAAAAGGCTTTGTTTGTATCGGAATATACGGCAGCCTATCGGGTTTTAGAATTATTACGAAGTGCGCAACAACGCTATGGAATTGTTTTAGATGAGTATGGCGATCTGCAAGGTTTGATTTCTATAAACGACATATTAGATGAATTGATAAGCGACAGAAGAGATCCCGCGAATGATTACCAAATTGTACAACGCACGGAAAATACCTGGTTAGCCGACGGCCAATTGCCTATTTTTGAATTTATTAAGTACTTCAATTTGTCGGATGCCCCCGAAGCAAATAACTTTACTACACTAGGAGGCTTACTGTTAAAACTATTGGATCACATTCCTACCCTGACCGAAAAAGTGAGATGGAATGATTTTGAACTTGAGGTTGTAGATATGGACGGCATGCGTATTGATAAGATACTTATTACACGTATCGAGTAAAGCCCATTGCGAGAAACTGTTTTAGAGCGATCGGATTACATCGTTCATTACTGCGATACCCCTGTCGATATCTTCACGCTGTATAATAAGAGCCGGCCTGAAACGGATGCTTTTCTCGCCACATCCTAAAAATAATGCATTTTTATCAAGACTTCTCTTCAGAAAGTGATTTCTACTTTCTTTGTTTGGAAAATCGAAAGCCGCTAATAAACCGCGACCTCTAACGTTACTGACGATAGAATGGGTATCCGCAAGATCTAAAAGTTTTTGCTGTAAATACTCACCAACTTCTTCTGCTTGTGAAACTAAATGGTCCTCTTCAATAATTTGCAAAATCTTAGTTGCCCTGACCATGTCAACTAGGTTTCCGCCCCAAGTCGAGTTAATCCGTGATGGAACTTTAAAAACATTCGTTTTTATATCATCAATTTTTTCACTAACTAAAATACCGCAAACTTGCATCTTCTTTCCAAAAGCAATAATATCGGGCCTTGCCTTTGCGCCAAAATGCTCGTGACACCAAAATTTACCGGTTAAACCAACACCTGTTTGTACTTCATCGTAAATTAAGAGTGCATCGTTCTCATTTGTCAAAATACGTAGTTGTTCTAAGAACTCCCTTCTTACATGATTGTCTCCGCCTTCAGATTGTATCGGTTCGATGATAATTGCACAGATATCGTCTCGATTATCGGCAAAAGCCTGCTTGATCTGAGCCAACGATTGTTCCTCTCTTTTAAGAAGATCTTCATAGCCGTGATCGGTAAAAGGAAATTCAATAGAGGGTACACTCACTCGTGGCCAATCAAATTTAGCGAACCATTTCGTTTTTTCCGGTTGGGTATTGGTCAAACTCATTGTATAACCCGTGCGACCATGAAAGGCTTTTTGAAAATGTATAACTTTAAGCCCTCTTTCTTTAATATAGCCCTTTTGAAAATTCTTTTGCACTTTCCAGTCCATCGCTGTTTTCAAGGCATTTTCAACTGCCAGGCCACCTCCTGCAATAAAAAAAGCATGCGGTAGGTAGGCGGGAATCCCAACACGCTCAAAGGTATCGACGAATTTAGCATATTGCATCGTATAGATATCCGAATTGGATGGATTCGTTAGTGCAGCTAAGAATAAATCCTCTTTGAAAGCCTCATCGCTTAACATTTTGGGATGATTATAACCCAGCGGGACAGAAGCAAAGCAAGTGAAAAAATCCAGAATCTCCCTGTTGTATTTCGAATCATACATCACAACACCTTGACTTTTCTTTAAATCGAGTGTTAAGTCATAACCATCAGTAAGAACATGTCTACCGATAATGGTTTGGGCATTCGCTGGGGTAACGGAGATCTTTTTCATGAAACGCTACTTAATTGGTTTATCATCAAACATAAGATAAAATTTCAAAAAACGCAATTAAAGCCAAATATTTGTTTTGTGTTTTGATAGATAACCTTATTTTGTGACTTAAAATTATCATTTCAACAAAACATACCTAGAATCCATCCAGTTTTCCTAAAATGCCTATTAATCCACCGGTATGTATAAATAGAATTTTTGAACCTTTTTCGAACTGATGTTTTTTGACCAGATCTGTTAATGCAAATAATGCTTTAGCGGTATACACGGGTTCAACCAAAATACCCGTTTGGCGTACAAAAGACTTGGTAAAGTCAACTAATTCAGGTTTTGTTTTTGCATATCCCCCAAAATGATACTCGGTATGGATGGTGATATTATCCGCATCGCTATATAATTTTTTTACTTCCTCTGAAAGAAAATCACCACCGGCAAGTACGGAAATACCATGGAGCTTTGTTTGGCTATTTCGCTGATTTAAGCCCATGCTTAAACCAGCTATTGTAGTACCTGTTCCACAGGCACACACCATATGATCATAATCTGTTGCTAGCTCTGCTATTATTTCTGCGCAACCGAGTAGAGCGAGTTCAGAAGCACCACCTTCGTTTATGAAGTATGCGTCACCATCCTTTCCAAAATGGTGATTAAATAATTCCTGTTTGTCTCTATAGGCATCTCTTGTAACGTATAGGAGATGCATGCCAAATAACTGACAAAGTTTTAAATTCGTGTTTTCAACAGGTTCACCGCGAACAAAACCGGTAGTTTTAAATCCAAAGGAGGCAGCAGCGGCAGCTGTAGCAAGCAAATGATTAGACCACGCGCCCCCAAATGTTATTAGGTGATTCTTTCCTTTCTTCCGAGCGTCTTGCAGCATATACTTCAACTTTCTCCACTTATTACCTGATATAAAAGGATGGATCAAGTCGTCCCGTTTGATATCGACTAGATAGTCCTTTTCATTTAGAAGTTCATACCTTAGGCGTTCTGTAGGGCTGGAAAAATGAAAAGGAAACATACTGTATGATTTTTACGGTACAAAACTACATGGAAAACTTGCAAATATAGCTTATTAGGTTTTTTATTCTAAAAATTATAGTAGGTTTGCTAACCCAAAATAAAACAACAATCTATGGTAAAATATGAAAGGTTCACTTTAAACAATGGCCTAAAAGTATTAGTACACGAAGATAAGTCTACACCAATGGCGGTGCTCAATATACTCTATGATGTTGGTGCGCGGGATGAAACACCTGATAAAACAGGCTTTGCCCATCTTTTTGAACATTTGATGTTCGGTGGATCTGTTAACATTCCGCAGTTTGACCTTCCTTTGCAGCGGGTGGGAGGGGAGAGTAATGCATTCACAAGTAATGATATTACAAACTATTATATAACGCTTCCGGCGATCAATCTGGAAACTGCTTTTTGGTTGGAGAGCGATCGTATGCTGAGTTTGGCCTTCAACGAAAAAAGTCTGGAGACACAAAAACAGGTCGTCTCGGAAGAATTTAAGCAACGTTATCTGAATCAACCCTACGGCGATGTATGGCTCAGATTAAGACCATTGGCATACAAAGAACATCCCTATAAATGGGCAACTATCGGAAAAGAGATTTCTCATATCGAATTGGCATCAATGCAAGATGTAAAAGCCTTTTTCAGCAAGCATTATACGCCGCAGAATGCAATATTAGTTATTGCCGGAGATGTGGAATTGGATGCGGTTAAAAGTCTAGCTGAAAAGTGGTTCGGTTCCATTCCTGCCGGCAATAAATATATTCGCCATATTTTACCTGAACCAAAACAGTCGGAGCCACGTAGAGAAGTTATCAAGGCCAATGTTCCTGTAAACAGTCTCTACATAGCATTTCATATGAATGATAGACGTTCAAAAGCGTATTATACTTGCGACTTGATTTCTGATATATTGTCAAGAGGAAACTCATCCCGATTGTTTCGTCGATTGGTAAAAGAGCGAGGGCTTTTTAGCGAAATAAATGCTTATTTATTAGGTAGTTTAGATAATGGTTTGTTTTTAATAGAAGGAAAACCTTTACCCGGTACAACCATGGAGCTTGCTGAACAAGCTATATGGGAGCAATTAGGTGATTTACAGCAGGTGCCGGTATTGAACTACGAGCTTGAAAAAGTGAAAAATAAGATAGAATCCACCATGGTGTTTGCAGAAATGTCAATTTTAGATAAGGCTATGAATCTGGCTTATTTTGAGTTGTTGGGAAATGCAGATATGCTTAATGAAGAAATAGCAAATTACTTAAATGTGTCAGCAAAAGCAATACAGGAAACGGCCCAACAACTATTTCAATTAGAAAATTCATCCACGTTAGTTTATTTAGCAGATTAATATGATCGATAGAACCAAGGCACCCAAATTTAATCTGGTAGAAGATGTGAAACTTTTGCAACCGGAACAGGAATTGTTATCGAACGGAGTAGACCTCTTTATCTTTCATTCAGGAGCACAGGATTTAGTGAAAATCGAATGGGTATTCCAAAATTTGAACGCAGATGAGCTCCAGCTACCCTTACTCAATATCGCTTTAGCGGGTATGTTTTTAGAAGGTACTGAACAGTATACGAGCGCAGAAATAGCCGAAAAAATAGATTTCTACGGCGCGTTTTTGCAACCCGAGTATTCATTCGATCATACGTCCCTTACCTTGTATGCACTTGGTAAACATGTTGGCAAATTATTGCCCATCGTAAAAAGCATACTGACAGAAAGCATTTTTCCTGAAAGAGAGCTTGATACCTATGTTCGCAACAACAAGCAAAATCTTTCCGTATCTTTAAAGAAGAACGATTTTGTTGCAAGAAGGGTTTTCAATAAAGCTATTTTTGATAGCAACCGATATGCCTATGCACCCGAAATAGAAGATTACGACCGATTAGATCGCTTACATTTATTAAAACTATATGAATACCAAATAAATGCCGCTAATTGTACCATATTTATATCGGGTAACGTAACAAAACAAATACGCCAAACCGTCAGTGAAATTTTTGGAAATCAATGGGATGCGCATTCTTTCAATCAACTGCCGAAGAATGGTGTTGGTACAAACTCGAAAAACGGAAGTTTAATTCTTGTAGAACGGGCAGAAGCTTTGCAGTCGGCTATCCGCATAGGTTACCAAACAATTAATCGGAAGCACCCTGATTTTTCGTCATTTCAGTTGTTAAATACAATTTTAGGAGGCTATTTTGGGTCTAGGTTAATGGCTAATATTCGTGAAGAAAAGGGCTTTACTTACGGTATTGGATCGGGCATCGCATCATTAAAATATGGAGCCTTCTTCACGATAGCCACAGAGGTTGGAATTGATGTAACGAACGAAACGTTGATAGAAATCGAAAAAGAGGTCAATCGTTTAAAAAACGAACCTGTTTCTATGGAAGAGCTGAATTTGGTAAAAAACTATGTTAATGGTGCTTTTTTAGGTTCGTTGGAAAATGTTTTCTCCCATGTGGACAAATTTAAAAATGTACACTTCGTTGGATTGGATTTGACGTATTATAATCGACATTTGCAGATTGTAAAGGAAAGTACACCGGAAACCATTATGGCCTGTGCAAATAAATACCTTGACTATAATAATATGGTTAAAGTAGTGGTTGGCAAAATGAAGAATTAAACATAACAATAAATACACCGGTAATGCGAGCCAAAACCCCAGCTTTGACTCGCATTACTGTTAAAATATAAAGTTAGTACTCAAGAAATTGGAATCTTGGTGATTCACGATTTCATTAATAAGTTCTTTGTTTTTATCATTCATCTTGGTAGCTACCAACGACCGTATGGAGAAAGAACGCAAGGCATCTACGACGGAGAGCGTACCTTCTGCACTATCTTTCCTACCTGTAAAAGGAAATTTATCCGGCCCTCGTTGACATTGGCTATTGATATTCACTCGACTGACAAGGTTGACAAAAGGATCGATTAAGGAGGCTATTTCCTGCGCATCATTACTGAAAATACTAACCTGCATACCATGAGGAGAATCTATTTGATAGTTGATTGGCTCTTCGATGGAGTCATAAGGAATGACGGGAATAATCGGTCCAAACTGTTCTTCCCGGTAAAGTTTCATCTTTTCATTCACTGGATAAATCACGGCAGGATAGACAAAGGAAGCAAGATGAGCGCCACCGTTTTCATTCACAACCTTCGCACCATGGAACAGCGCATCATCGATGCATTCTTTTAAATACTCCGGTTTCCCGGGTTCCGGTAAGGGCGTTAAACTAACACCTGGAATCCAGGGCATACCGAACTTCAATTGCGCAATAGCTTCCCCTAACTTGTGAAGAAAATCATCGGCTATATCTTTATGGACAAATACAATCTTAATGGCCGTACATCGTTGTCCATTAAAAGATAGGGCTCCCAATACCGTTTCACTGACCGCAAGCGAAATGTCCGCATTTTTGGTAATAATTGCGGCATTTTTGGCGTCCAAACTGAGCACTGCTCGCAATCTGTTAATTTTTGGATGGCGTTTTTTTAGATCGTTGGCTACTTTGCTTGAACCGATAAAAGCCAATACATTAATTTTTCCGGTCTGCATTAAACCAGGTGTAATGGTAGCTCCTCGCCCATAAATGGTATTAACCACACCCCTTGGAAAAGACTCCTGAAAGGCTTTCAATAAAGGATAATGTAATAGGGTACCATGCTTAGGTGGTTTAAAAAGCAAGGTGTTTCCCATAATTATTGCCGGAATCAGGGTGGTGAAGGTTTCATTTAATGGATAATTGAAAGGCCCCATACAGAGAACAACCCCAATAGGTGATCTTCTTATCTGCGCTACCACGCCTTCTTCGATCTCGAACCGAGAGGACTGGCGGTCTATATCTTTTAATGCGTCAATCGTCGCATTTATGTAATCGACGGTTCGATCAAATTCTTTTGCAGCGTCGGTATGTGATTTTCCAATTTCCCACATAATCAACTTGACCACCAGTGAACGCTGCTCGTTCATCTTGAAAACGAATTTTTGCAGACATTTTATTCGATTGTCAATACTCATTGTAGGCCACTCACCGCGACCGTTGTCATATGCATTTACAGCAGCATCTAGAGCCTCCATAGCCTCTTTATCAGTACAAATAGGATAAGTACCAATAAATTTGCGATGTAAAACACCCTGTTCATCCGGTATGCAAACCGCCGAGTAGACTTCACTAACAGGGCCCGTCCAGTTACGCATCTCACCATCGCATAGATAGGTTCGTTGATGTAACTCTTCGCGAATGGCGAACTCCTCCGGTATTTCGCTTTCCGGTACAAATAAAGATTTTAATTGATCGTTAAATTTCATTTTTTGTTTTGATATTGATTGTGAAACAGTCAGTATAATGCTATTGCAACTTATACCTTTCCCCTTCTGTTTAGATTTGGTGAAAATAGCTATTTATTTATTATTTTCATAATAAAAGCACATATTAATAAACAGTTAATTAATTTTAAAGGCTTTATGTTGACAAATGAAAAAAGGCTTGCAGGTTAAATCTGCAAGCCTTTTTTCATTTAATGGGCTATCAATTAAGCAATAGCCGTTATGAATTGATCTTTTGGCTTTCTTACCTTTTTTAAATTGACAAGCCAGTCATTTGACTCGTCCCTATATCCAAGGGGTAGAAGTGTAACGCTTTTCAACCCTCTCTCTTCTAGGTTAAGTAGTCGGTCTAAGGCTGCATTGTCAAACCCTTCCATTGGCGTAGCGTCTACTTGCAAAACAGCGGCTGCAGCAATTGCTAAACCGAAGCCAATATAAGCCTGACGAGCTGCATGTTCGAAATTTGCTTGATCAGAACGACTTGTATAAGAAGCAATCAATCTATTTTTGTAATCGTCCATCGCATCATTCGGTAAACCCCTCTCTGTCACCGTATGCAGAAAGATATCGTTAATACGTTTATTCGTATAGGTGTCCCAAGCTGCAAAAACAAGTAAATGTGAACTGTCCGTTATTTGACTTTGGTCATAAGCAACTTCTCTTATTTTTTCTTTTAATATAGGATTTGTTACCACAATAACTTCATATGGTTGCAAACCTGATGAGGTAGGCGCAAGATAAGCGGCATCCAATATGGCTTCTACTTTATCTTGTGGGACAACCTGTCCATTCATTTTTTTAGTGGCATAACGCCATTTTAATGCTGTTAATAATTCCATTTTAATCTAATTTATTACGAATGTGGAATCTTATCCTGAATGAGGATTTTCTCCATTGTTCTAAAATCTTTGCAAAGTTTAAAAATATAGTTTACTTTTGAAAGTATTTATCTTATAGATAGTACTTTCCTTTTGGAAACTATAGTAGAAATGATGGAAACAAGAGAAAAAACACTAACAAGCGATACCTGTAAAGAAAAGCTACGTGCCGTACAGGATACATTGGATGTATTAGGGGGTAAATGGAAAATTGCGATCATCAGTGCGTTAAGTTTTGGAAAATTGCGTTTTATGGAGTTACAACGTGAAGTAGAAGGGATAGGAGCAAAAATGCTATCAAAAGAATTAAGAGAATTGGAGATCAACGGACTGATTTCACGTCATGTTTGTAATACCAAACCCATAACCGTAGAGTACGAACTTTCAGTATATGGGAAAACGTTACAAAATATCATTAATGAAATGATCAATTGGGGAATAAATCACCGTGAGCGTATTAAAGAGCAATGTCATGAACAATCTACATAAAGGGAAGGATTATTCTATTCGATGACCGACTTGCCAAACATCTTTGTAAGGAGTTCATAAAGCTCAGGATGATGTTGTTTGAACTTATCTGGTTTCTCAAAAAAATACTCGGATACAACCGCTAAGAATTCTGCTTCATTTGTTAAGGCGTAAGGGTCGATATCTGAATGTCCTGTCTTGATCTTATTCATTTCCGTATGCATCATTTTGATCCATGGAATTACATAAGGACGAGCCAAAAGAAGCTCAGGGACACCATCAACACTGCCGTCTCGTTTATCGATCAAGTGTACAAACTCGTGGATAGCGGTATTATTTTCGCCTCCGTTTTTTGAAAACCCTTGGTGTAAGGCACTTTTCGATAATATCATCTGGCCATTCATAAAACCTTCACCAACCATACCCAACGTATTTCTATGCATACCATCAAACTGAAAATCCTTATTGAAGGTGTCGGGGTATAAAATAATGTTGCTCAGGTTTTTATAATGCCAATAAGGGAAATTAAAAATGGGTATAACAGCACTGGAAGCAATCAGCACCCGATCCACGTTGTCTACCTCCGTACCAACACCCTCAATGTGCACATCTTTTAAAAAGCTCGTGACTTCTTCAAGAAAGCGATTCCGGTCTACTTCATTTAGTTCCCTATAAAAGGAAACGTGCTGATTGAGGATCACTTTATAAGCCTCCGACGACTCGGATACACCATCCTGTTGCTTTTTCCTCTTTGACCATATGAATAGTAATACAATTGACATCGTTATGGCAAAGAAGACATATGATAAAATCTCCATCTTTTTATTAAAGAAACTAAAATACAAATAATGGTGAATATTTATGTTTCGTTTAAATTTTGCTAAACAAAAGATATTCAGGTATCTAAAAAAAAGAAAAAAATTAAGGTTATTATACCCTAAATTAGCGCTTCCAAAAGCAATCTTAATGAAGATCATCATAACAGAAAAGCCGTCTGTAGCACGTGATCTGGCAAAGGTATTTGGAGCTACAACGAAAAGAGACGGTTATATAGAGGGCAAAGGGTATTCCTTTACTTGGGCATTTGGACATTTGTTGCAATTGGCCCCACCGCAAGCGTATGGATATATTGGCTGGAAAATCAAAAATCTGCCTATGCTCCCGCAAAAGCTAAGACTAAGTGTGCGTAAAATCAGAACAAGTGAAGGGATGATTGAAGATCCATCGGTACGGAAGCAACTCAATACCATCAAAGCTCTTTTCGATATAGCAACGGAAATCATAGTAGCCACGGATGCCGGTAGGGAAGGTGAGCTTATATTCCGATATATCTACCATTATCTTCATTGCAAAAAGCCATTCAGGCGACTTTGGATATCTTCTCAGACTGACGCCGCCATTAAAGATGGATTCAGGAATCTGAAATCGGGCAAGGACTATGATACCTTATTTTACTCTGCCCACTGCCGTTCGGAATCGGATTGGCTGGTAGGGATGAATGCAACGCAGGCTTTGAGTATATCGGCAGGATCGAAAACGGTGCTATCCTTAGGTAGGGTTCAAACTCCCACATTAGCGATGATTTGTGCCCGCTATCTGGAAAATAAAAATTTTGTACCACAAACCTACTTTCAAGTTGTCATTGCAATAGAAAAAGATGGTCAAAACTTTAAGGCTGTTTCCAAAAAAAACTATCATAAAAGGGAGGAAGCGGAAGAAATTCTGCAAGCTGTTAAAAGTGTAGCCGACGGCTTTGCTACCGGAGGTGATGTTTATAAAGTCGAAACAAAAATAAAAAAAGAACAACCTCCTTTGCTGCACGATCTAAGTAGCTTGCAACAGGAAGCGAACAAAAGGAAGGGATACACCGCGGATGAGACGCTTGCAATTCTACAACGTCTTTATGAGGAAAAATTAATTACTTACCCACGTACAGGTAGTCAATATATAGGAGATGATGTTTTCGAAACTATTCCGCAACTCATTGAAAAGCAACAAAATCATTCCTTCTTTGCTAGGCAGGCGGCAGTTTTAGCCGAAAACAAACTCAACAAGAGAAGCGTAAATGCCAAAAAAGTGACTGATCATCACGCTATTTTACCGACCGGAGAGATACCACGTAATTTGACACCTGATAAACAGGTGATTTATGACATGATTATCGGAAGAATGTTGGAAGCGTTCCATGAAGTCTGCGTGAAAGATTTGACTAAAATTACCATCGAATCAGGATCAACCTTTATTGCAAATGGGACGGTGATTAGATCTGCCGGATGGCGTGCTGTTTATAATGAACCGGAAGAAAGGGACCAAGATCAACCTGAAAACAACACGATACCGAAAGTGAATGAAGGGGAAAGCCTAGCTATTATTGAAAAAAGCATGGCTGAAAAACAAACAAAACCTAAACCACTTTACACCGAAGCCAGCTTACTAAAGGCTATGGAAACGGCAGGTAAGGAGATTGAAGATGAGGAATTACGTTATGCGATGAAGGGGAGCGGTTTAGGAACTCCCGCTACCCGTGCATCAATTATAGAGACTTTGATAAAACGATCCTACATCATAAGGAAGAAAAAGAATCTAGTTCCAACGGACACAGGGCTCGCGGTGTACGACATCGTAAAAGATAAATTAATTGCGCAAGCTGAGCTAACCGGTCAATGGGAAAAACGATTAGAGGAAATACGTTCTGGAGCTTCTGTCAAGACTTTCAAAGAAGAAATTAAGCAGTATACACAAAAAATTACACAAGAGTTGTTAATAGCCGGAAAAGAACTTGAGCTCACGTTGGAAGACCGAGAATAGATAACATTGCTTATCCCTTTTGGAAAAAACTATTTATTGTCTTTATCCAATTTATCTTTTAATTTCCATCTCTTCAGTAACACCATGGTTGAATGCTTTTTAAGATGATATTTTTCAGGTTCTCCAATAAGAAAACCAAAAGCTTTCATGGAGGGAATGGCATCAAATAGGACTTTAATGACCGCAGTTAGTGGCAATGCCAATATTAAACCTGCCAAACCAAATAACATGCCTCCAAGTAAAATGGCAATAACGGCCATTAATGGATTAATACTTACTTTGCCTCCCACAATGTTAGGCGTAATGACATTGCCTTCCAGAAATTGGACAACCTGAAACCAAGCGATGACCCCAATCGCATACCAATAGCTGTCCTTGGTAGCAAGTGCAAATACGGCCGGCAATATCGATCCAATTGCGATACCTATGTAAGGAAGTAACATTAAAAGCGATGCCAATGTGCCGAAAAACCATGCATATTCAACGCCCATTAACAATAGCCCGACGGTATTCAAAATGGCAACAATAGCCATCACGGTAATTAAGCCCAACAGATAGCTTTGAACAACACTGTAAATACGATTAAGTGTTTCATGAACCTTATCCTGTGGCGTACTACGAAACGCATGAAAGAAAAATTCGCGGAAAAAGTCTCGATAGTAAAGAAGAAAAAAGGAGAAAAGCGGCACGATGATGACACCCGCTAAAATACCACCTACAGAACCAAAGGCGGCTGAAAGATAGCTGCCTGCGTTCGATAAAGCTCGATTAGATAACTCCTTCACCTTGGCTGTCAACTCGCCGGGTTCTACACCAAATTTAGCAGTTATCCATTGCTGGATGGTATTAAATATAGTCAAGAATTTACTTTGGAGATCGGTTCCATTATGGCCGATAACAATCACCTGGTGTACGATAAACCAGATTAACCCGGTTATAATTAGTATAGCCAAGATGACAGAAAGAATAGATGAAAGCGCTCGATGGACATTGTACCTTTCAAGAAATCTCGTTACCGGGTAAAGGGAAATAGCAATTAGAATAGAAAACATAAGTGGAACCAACACGCTCTGTAAAACATAGAGAACAGTAATAATTAGCACCAGCGACAATAAGCTGGAAGCCAGCTCAAAAGAATACGGTTTTTTTTCTGTGGAATTTGGCATATGAATAAATGAATTCTCAATAAATCCATCACTTAACAATAGACGAAAACAATTGTTTTCATTGTGTTGAATTTGACGATAATCGAGTCTATTACCCAATGAGGGGAGAAGTGTTTTGATATTTCAATTTTGGCGTAAATTAACCTTAACTTCGCAGCTCTTTGCAGAATAAATAGATGAATGACTCGTTAAATTGAATAACATGGCTGAATGGCTAAGGATTTTTAAAGAACAACTAATTCACACCCCTTTGATTCAATGGCTTGGCGTATTTTTTGGAGTAGCGGAAGTATTATTGGCCCGATATAACAAGGTCGCACTGTATCCCTGCGGTATTATCAGCATTCTCATCACCATGTTTGTTTTATATGAAGCGGGTTTGTATGCAGAGATTCTTTTGAACATCTATTATCTAGTAATGAGTGTATATGGTTGGTATTATTGGCTCAGAAAAGGCAGCAGCGAAAAGGTGCTTATTACAACTTGTTCTATGAGCGATTGGTTAATAGTTGCCGGTCTTCTTTTATTGGGAACGCCTTTCTTGTATCAAATTCTTATTCACTATACGGACTCTACTGTTCCTTTATGGGATACCGCGGTAAGTGTAACCGCTTGGGCAGGAATGTGGTTGTTGGCAAAGAGAAAAATAGAAAACTGGTTGCTGTTGAACATAAGCAATGCGCTTGCCATCCCGCTTTATGTTCATAAGAACCTTATGTTATATGCTATTTTAACTTTATTTCTTTTTATTGTGGCCATTTTTGGTTATTTAGCATGGAAAAGAAAAATTAGCAGTCAGATAATGCAGCCTCAATAGTCAAAAAATGAAGCTTCTTCAAGAATTAAAAAAAATAGCCGGGGAGTTACGTGAAGAGGGCGATAAAGCCGAATTAACCGGCGTTTTAACGGATAAGCAGTTAACCTATATTTATGCTAATAGACTTTTCAATCTTTTTGTGCCGGAAAGTCTTGGCGGACTGAACCTTTCGTTAATAGAAGCACTTCGGGTAGAGCAGCTACTAGCGGAGATCGACGGGAGTTTGGGGTGGACGGTTACCCTCTGCAGTGGGGCCAATATGTTTGTTGGCTTTCTAGATCAAGATATCGCGCAAGTATTATTCAATGACAGCAAAGTGTGTTTTGGCGGTAGCGGACGGCCGAGTGGTCGCGCAGAAATTACGCCTGAAGGTTATTTGATTTCAGGGAAATGGCAATTTGCAACCGGGGCCCCACATAACACGGTTTTCACGGCAAATTGTGAAATTTATCAAAACGGAAGGCCTGTGCTGAATGAAGTAAAAGAACCCACCGTAAGTTCTTTCTTCTTTTTACGTGAAGAAGTTGTGATTATACATGAATGGGATACGATGGGTTTAAAAGCAACTGCAAGTCATAGTTTTGAGGTAAATAGGCTACATGTAAATAAACATAGGGCATTTAAAATCGATCCGGAATACACGGTATTAAAAAATCCAATTTTCCGCTATCCTTTCCAGCAATTTGCCGAAGTTACCTTATGTGTTAATTCACTCGGTATGACCATGAGGTTTCTCGATCTATGCAATCAAATCTTCGATGAGCGATATAAGTGCACAGCAACTGATTTTCGGGAACTATTACCATGTCGGTATTTGTCAAATGCAAAACGGGAGATGGAGCATCTGCAATATCATCTTTATAATTTAGTTGAAACTTCATGGGGGCAGTTGAATGACACTAATTCTATTAATCCCTTCATACTTAAGGAAATAAGTGTAAGCAGTCGTCAACTGGTACAAAAGGCTCAGCAATGGATATCGCTGCTGTATCCATATTGTGGAATGAAAGCGGCTAAACCGTCGGAAGAAATTAATCGTGTATGGAGAAATTTATTTACTGCTAGTCAACATAGCTTACTAATAACACCTGTAGTAGATAATTAACGATCTACGCGTACGCTAGCTTGCGTATAAATAAAAAAGTTGCATACTTCCCGATAACCGGGATGGTATGCAACGCTTGCTATTCCCAACCATAAGGTTAATGAATGTTTATCTGCTGTTGCTTATTCTTCCACAATCGTAGCGTCAGGTGCATTTTTTTTAACGGAACTAATACCATTATCACGGCCGGCACTTGATTCGTACATCTCACTAGTACCGATAATTTGTCCATTTCTTGCCTTTAGGTTAAAAAAATACTTTCCATTGCTAGACTCCTTGCTATCAAATCGCTCATCTAACTTTGCATTTTCCTTAACGGAGGATATACCATTATTGCAAGCTGACTTGGTTGTATACTGTTCGCTTGATAAAATCACCTGGCCATTATCTGCTTTTAAATTAAAATGAAACTGGCCGTTTTTAGCTGTTTTAATAACAAATTTTCCCATAACAATAAGTTTAATATCTAAACAAACATAATAATTAAGTTATTTAATAACAATGGTTTTGCCCATTTTTCTTTTGAAGCAAGAAAAAAGAAACCGGTTATATACCACTTAAGTTGAAAGCCGTTTACTTTCTTCTTTTTAATACCAGGGATAATCCTATTATTACAAAAACGACACCAACGCAGGTATAGGCATCAATTGGCTCGTTGGCAAGTAACCATGCAATCAAAAAACCGAATATCGGACACAAAAAAAGCCAAAAGGAGGCCTTAACGGCGTCTTGCTTTATCAAATATAGCCAAATCTGAACGGCACCTATTGAAACGACAAATGCCAACCAGCTTACGGTGCTCCAAAAAGTTGCGTTGTATATATTCAGGGAATGATCGTAGTAGAAGATCATGAAGGGTGCAAGTAATAAACCACCCAATATGGTTTGCCAACCATTTATGGTTAATATGTTTAGATTTTGCCAATTCTTTGTTGAAAAATAAATAGATCCCAATGAATAAGATAACATACTTAACAACAACAAAAAAAGTCCGAAAGGAGACGCATAGCTTTTCAATAAGAGCGGGTATGCGGCAATAACAATACCGATAAGACATAAACTCAAACTCAGCAGTATGCTAACTGTCATCTTTTGCCTATAAAACAGCGCAGAAATTACGCTTACAAACACGGGACTCGTTGCAGGAAAAAGCGACCCAAGACCTGCCGAAACATGTTGCATAGCAAGTACATATAAGCCTAAATATACCCCAATATTGAGAATACCATAGGCGAGTAGCTGTTTCCATTCACTTCCTGATGGCAAGCGATGTTTCAAAATAACGTGAGAAATAAATAACATAAGTCCGCCTGCAAGGCAAAACCTGACAATTGCGAGCACAAAGGGTTGCGAAACTTTTAAACCCCACTTCGTAGCAATGGATGCAGAAGACCATAATATGGCGAAGATAATACCCGTCAATACATATTGCAGTTGTTTTGCCAACATTTTATTATAGGTTAACTTATTTAGGTAGCCCCGTCAATCGTCAGATAGACTCGCCACTTATTAAATATAAATACCGCATAAATGCATTCGTTAAAAGGTACATTAAACCTACTTGACAGGTGCATTCATGCTGCATTGGTGATGCTTCAAAATCAGTTGATGAATGAGGCGTACCTGCTAAGGTAAAATAAGCCGATCAGGATAGCAATACCAAAGCTTAGCAGCGTCCCGATAAGTACATATTCAGTAAGTCGCCTGTCGTCTCCCTGTTTCAAATCACCAAATCTGAAAATTGATTTAGCGGCCAACAGAAATCCAACAGCATCGAACTTCCCAATGATAATAAAAACAAAAATCAATATCCGCTCCAAATAGCCTATCCATTTTCCTGCATTTTGCAATGAATTGTCTATCTTTTCATCTGTTTGAGGTGTCCATTTAGAAATCGCTGACTTAATAAAGATTGAGCAGGGTTTAGTAAGAAATAACAAACAAAAGCACAGAAGTAAGTTTTTTGGGTTAACGTATTCTTTCAATGATAGCATCTCTACATTTTCCATTATAACCACACTGATGCCAATCATCGAAACATGGAGAACTTGATCAATTATTAGCGCCTCTACACGCCATTTCTTTTGTTCAAGATATAGTTTTGCCAAATCGATAAAATAGTGGCTCAAGCCGATCAAAAGTGCGTAGGGCCAAAAATGGAGGTCCCAAGCGGCAAGCATCACCAAAACAATATGAAGCATGCAATGATAGTATAAGTAGGGAGATTTTACCTTTTTCAGTTCCTTTGACTTTACCCATTTATCACTTTGTAAAAAAAAATCGCCTATTAAATGTGCGAGTAACAATCTTAAAAACAGCTCCATTGTATACTATAAAATTGATGTTAACCTTTTTTCAAACAAATTAATAAGGTCCTTTATTTCAGTAAGATAAGCGCGATTAAATCTTTCGCTAACAGAGGATTGGCTTATTCCCAGGATTTCTCCCAGTTCTCTTTGTGATAAAGTCTCATTATCGAAAAAAGTTCGTACTAACATAGCCGAATTTGGCGTCCAATTGTCAATGAACGTTAAGGCAAGTCTAAAAAATAAATTAAAATCTTCATCAAAAGTGTCGTTTGTTGTTCGAACAGAAAGTGTTTGTTTATTCTTTTTCAGCAGTTCAAACTGCTCTCCTGAAAAAAAATAAGCTTCGCCGTATGATTCGGTGATGCGCTTTCCCGTAAAGCTTTTCTCTCCCGCACCTATTGAAATTCGAATATCGAGACCTTTTATGGTTTTTAAGCTTGCTTTCAAATATAGACTCTTTTTTAAGGCGCTAGGTGCATCCTTTAATTCCACTTGAAAGCTATCACCTCGAAAGATTTCCCAATCTGAATCATTTTCAGCAATTTTAGAGAGGCTTTCTCTGAGTAAATTATTCCACTCCTTTGTAGATTTCGCTTTTCGTGAATTAATTATATCGCCCGTTAATACTGCTATCATATGGGCAATATCGGATTTTTATCCGATATTAAAAAATATCGGATAAATAATCTATAAAGATTTTTTTTCGTTTATAAAACCTATATTTTTACCGTATAAAATGATATAAGATGAAGATTTTCACAACCTTAATTTTTGCGATGTTTATATTAAGCGCTTGCAATAAAATAAGCTTAACAAAAGAAGATGCCTATAAACTGATTGAGCAGCATAAAAATTACCCGCAAATCCAGAGCTATCAAATTTATACGAAAGACGCTGAAGATGGGCGTCGCGTATTGGACGTAGGGTTAGAAAAGGACGGATTGGTACGTGTAGAACGTCATCATAAAACAGGCGAAAACCAGAAGGCTATCATAGAATTCACGGATAAAGCGAGTGAATTTTTGCTACCGCCGGATAAAGGTCAGTTAAACTCTGTGCAAAAGATTAAAGTTGCTGAAGAGGTGCTTGATTCCATTTTATCGATACAGGTGAATGAAAAACAAAAAACAGCCGTGGTTAACTATAGCTCAAAATATGTTCATGTTAATCCCTTTGCAAAACTCGACAAGAAAGATTATACCCAAACAAAAAAGCACCAGGCTAATTTGACTTTTACAAAGGATGGTTGGATCGTTCAATGATCTATGGGTTAATTGCAAATATTAACTATTAAGATATTCTTAAACAAAGCGGTAATTGAATCTTTAAAAATATGAGATATAGACCTTTTGTATAGATGTTATTTTATAAATATGAAAAAAATAATAGAATTATGAAATAATGCTGGACTTTCTCAGTATATTTGTAGTCCTATGTCTAGGCCATCCGGCCGTTTTTTAATAATAACAAAGGCCTCCAATCTCCCTGGAGGCCTTATTATTCAATAAGAAATTAATGCTATTTTAAATTAATGTTATTTTATTAAGTCCCTTATAACAACAGAAGCGGCGGCTGCTCCAAATGTAGCCGGTATATATGACATCGTTCCGTAGGCAGACTTCTTGTAATTACTGCCATCTGTATAGAGTAATGAGTTTTTGTCGGGTAGTTCGGAAGAGAAAACAACTTTGATCCCCTTATAAATCCTGTGTTTTTTTAGTTTTTTACGAATATGTTGTGCCAAAGGGCAATTGTAGGTTTGTGAAATGTCCACGACCTCCAATTTTGTGGGGTCGACTCGGCCACCGGCACCCATAGAGCTAACAAAATGGATTCGTTTTGTATAGGCATGTCTAATAAAAGACAACTTCGGGGTTATGCTATCAATCGCATCGATTGCATAGTCGGGGTTCATATCAATTAGCGATTCAATACGCTCGGGCGTCATGAAATCATTAATCACTTGCAGCTTTAATTCGGGGTTTATAGCGTACAAGCGTTCGGCCATCAGCGCTGCCTTCGATTGCCCGTGGGTAGTTGCCAGTGCAGGTAGTTGCCTATTTCGATTGCTCGGGTCCACCACATCGCCATCGATTATCGTCATTTTACCGATGCCGCCTCTACATAAAAACTCAGCTGCAAAGGAACCGACACCTCCCAAACCCAAAACCATTACATGGCTGTTAATTAATCTATTCAATTTTTCCTTGCCTATGAGAACTTCTGTTCTCGACAGCCACGCTACGTCTTGCATGTGTATTATCTATTATTGTTTTTTCTTATATGATCGTAATTTAGATGGAGCTGGACGGTTAACAAATCTATGGAGATATCAAGCACTTCCGAAACCTTGCCATAAACCCGTTCTATTTCTAG
This sequence comes from Olivibacter sp. CPCC 100613, assembly GCF_036959255.1. Classification (NCBI taxonomy): domain Bacteria; kingdom Pseudomonadati; phylum Bacteroidota; class Sphingobacteriia; order Sphingobacteriales; family Sphingobacteriaceae; genus Olivibacter; species Olivibacter sp. CPCC 100613. The sequence continues at coordinate 105,897 of NZ_JAWMTI010000010.1, read as the reverse complement.
ATCTGCATTATCTGTTTCCAGGAAAAGTTGGGAAAGTGGGCAAGCTTTCAACGATTCCAAGTGTTGATCCTTTAGAATTGAATCACCAAATGACAAGTAATACCCTTCCTTTACCAGCGATTTCGTAATGTTTGTATTCTTATTAAAGCCATGAAATATCACAGGTACATGGTTTTTACTTTTTTTTAAGCATTGAACAACTTCATTAAAAGCTTTTACGCAATGAATGAGTAGGGGTTTATCGATCTGATTGGCAAGCTTTATCTGACTCATAAAGACCTGCTCTTGGAGAAACCACTCCGTTTTGCATAATTTGTCTAAACCACATTCGCCGATGGCAAAAACGGTGTCACTGGTGCTGTTTCGTATTAATTCCTTTAACTGAACTTCGAAAGAGTCATAGGTCACAAACCATGGATGGATCCCGATGGAGCAAGGATTGAAATTTACACATTGGCTGAAGTTTTCTTCAATATTAAAGACACTTATTCCCTTTGTTCCGCGCTGATGATGGGTGTGGATATCGATAAACTTTTGCAAAGATTTACGTTAAATAGGGTCTATTTTTATTTTTACAAGGTTTTTCCTTCACGATCGTCAAGCTCATTGGAAGCTGCTAATTCATCTCCTGTACTCGGGATCAATGAAGCTAGCACTTCTTGCTCTTTTAAAACGACAGTCTTGAAAGCTGTTAAGAATTTTGCCGGAAGGGGAGTGCTTTCTCTAAAGTTTTGCTTTAGTGCATCAACTTGTTTTCCATTCTTCCAAAAACGATAACAAACATGGGGTCCTGTTGCCAGACCTGTACTTCCTACATAACCGATTACCTGACCTTGTTGAACGCGTTGTCCGGGACGGACAGCCCGCTTGCTCATATGTAAGTATTGGGTGGTATAAGTGCCATTATGCTTTACCTTGACATAGTTGCCGTTAAATTTAGAGAAAGCCGACTCCGTAACAACACCGTTGCCGGTAGCAATAATCGGTGTGCCTCTCGGTGCGGCATAATCTGTCCCTAAGTGGGCTTTCCAAACTTTTTGAACAGGATGCAGCCGCCTGTTCGTATAACGGGAAGTTATTCGACTAAATTTTAAAGGCGCCTTTAAAAAGGCCCTCCTTACACTATTCCCCTCCTCATCATAATATTCTCCTTTAGCGGTACTATCCGTTTCAAAATAAAAGGCGGACAGTTCTTTTCCTTTATGCGAAAATACGGCAGACACAATATGCCCGGCATCCACTGGCTTATCGTCAACATATTGTCTTTCATATTGAATTTTAAACCAATCATTTTCACCTATATTATAAAAATCGATCGCCCATCCATAAATTTCTGCCAGTTTGATGGCTAGTTGTGGATCTGCTCCTTTGCGCTGTAGCGCTTCGTAAAGAGAATGATTGATGTCACTGGCAACGGTTTCCACTTTAACAGAAACATCTTTCTTACCGGCATACACATTCAGGGTGTCACGGAGATCGTATACAATGTAGTCTATTGGATTGGGTTGATAGATAAAGTATGCTGCTTTTTGTGGATCGTTTTTATAGGTAAAGATGGTATATGGATTCCCGGCAGAAATCTTACGGACATTAAATACGGGCCTCGACTTATCAACGAGCTTACTGATTGTAGTAGGATCAACTTGGTAAGCCGACAAGATGTTGGACAGGAATTGATTTCGCTCAACTTGGTATGTATGAACTTCAAAAGAATCCACGCGGAGATCAAACTGCTTGGGAAGTGGGGCAGATACTTTTTCTTGAGTACGTAAATCTTTGGTGGAAAGTTGTTGCGGGGCCCTATTTATCTCGAATCCAGAAAAGAAAACAATACCTGACCCTAATATAAACAATAAAACGACAAGGATCTTAAGGGTATACTTATTGAATTTCATATTGTCCGGTTTGGGCGATTTACTATTACGCATCAAAATTTGTGCACTAAAATCTAAATAATGTATTAAAATAACAAAAAAAGAACAATTTTATTGTGCAAAACGTCTAAATATTTAATAGGCTGTCGAAACCTTCTTTTTTTGAATCTGAATTGGTATAAAAATTGGTAACTACTACATTATCAATACTGTCTATTGAAATTGTATATTTTCTTGAATAAAAACATATTACTATGGAGGTTACAACAACTACAATACACCAGCTTAAATGGGATTTTCCGGATACAAACGAATTTTATGCCGTTATTACTAATGGAAAAATTACCGCGCTTCATTTTCAAGATATGGGTGATCTCACAAGTAGCGACTTATGCTCTACGAACGAAAAATATTTGAGAAATATCTACAAAGCATTGGAAGGTTTTTTTCAACATTTAGACTCGATAAGGAACGTAGGAAATATTCAAACAAGAAGGGAGCTGGATCAAGATACAAAGAGCTTAAACCCATTTGAACATCAAATGAATTCGCTTGACCTTGAAAAAAATCAGGTAGAGCATGTCACTGATTTCGAAGGAAAAATACGCTCAATCAAGCAATAATACATTCAATAATTCGTTACTAATATAAAGTATTAAGGGGAAAAACGTGAGTTTTGCAAGGGTTTGTAAAACTCACGAATGCTCTATGTAAAATTCTTAGTTTTATAATTGATTAGTTAAACAAATGTAGCGTTTAAAAAGTAAAACCAAAAAAAAAGTTGAAAATTAAGTGAGTAAACACTTACCTTTTAATGATCCAAATTTCTTTTACTTTAAATCATATTTTGTTTTTATCAATGTTGCTATCTCATCAATATTTTCAATATCTCCTGTCGCTTCCTTTTTCCAGAGCATATCAATCAACAACAGAAGGAACTGTGTTTCAAGTATCGGGTTTTCTATGCCTAGCTCAGTGAAGGCTTTGTTAACAACGGTATAAACCGGTTTCATAAATAAGATATGTTGCTGTTTTGAAAATTCGTGATGCGAAAGCCGTTCCTGTAATTTCCAGAAAAGTGGCTCTTCACTTACTAATTTCTTGGGGAGGTCAATCATATAGCCTAAAAACGACTTGGGGTCATGATATGTTAACATTCCTTTGTTCTGTAAAAGTACTCTGCGATAGCCCGATCTTATAAGGTGAAACAATAACTTGTCTTTATTTTCAAAATGTTTAAATATAAGTGCCTCGGAAACATGTGCTTCTTTGGCAATTAATTTGGTAGACGTATCTGCGTAGCCTTTTACTGAAAATAGCAAAAGTGCTGCCTCCATTATTTTTTCTCTTCTATTAGCCCCCTGTTTCTTCATAAAGCAATCTCAATGCTTGTGTTCAGATTATTTGCAAAGATATTATTCTTTATACACATTTATCTTGTCTTAATTGATAGCGCTGCATGCCCTAAAAAGGAAAGATGATCTAAGTCATTAAAATATTGAAGAATTAGCAGTAACTTTAACTAAATGTTGCCATAATTAGAAAAAAATAGAAATTATGAAGATTTTGGTGCCCACTGACTTTTCAATGAACTCCCTTGCGGGTATTCATTTTGCCATGCATTTGGCAAATCGAAGCAGCGCAGCAGTTCATTTGAAGTTCATACATGTCAATAATTTGTCAGCAATACCCGCGTCAAAGGAAACACCTACCCTTCAAACTTATCTCACGGAGGACAAGGATCAATCAGAATACCATATAAAGCTTGAGGAATTCATTTTGGGTATATACAATGAGATTGAAATCCAACCGAAAGAGTTTTCCTTAGAAATTATTAGGGGGCTTCGAGCAGACAGTGCACTATTAAATTACTGTGCAAAAAATCCGGGCTTTGATTACGTATGTATGAGCACAAAGGGTGCCGGTAGTATTGATCGACTTTTCGGGACAAATACAGGCAACTTGGTAGCGAAATCCGATGTTCCGGTAATTGTAGTGCCACTGGACTATACAATCCAACCTTTTACTAAAATCGTATATGCATCAGACTTACAAGATTTTGATTCGGAAATTGAAAAAGTCATCGATTTTTCTTCTAAACTAAAAATACCTATTGAAGTACTTCATTTTGTTCCAGATCTGGCCCTTATACCGGATCGATATAATCAGCAGGAAATAGATAAAAAATACGACTATGGCATTGCTTTTCATTTTGAAAAAACAAATCCGGTTCATACGCTATTAAAAAATCTAAGAGATCAGCTAATACTGATGAAACCTTCTATTCTTGTATTATTTACCAAAAGACATAAGTCCTTCTTTCATAAACTGTTTTTATCTGATCTGGCAGAAGATTTGGCTTTCCATGCCATTGTGCCGATGCTGGTCATCAATAAAGCGTGATTCAATAGGTTGCATTGGTGATATTATTCAAATAATAATAAGAAACCGGCCATTCGAATAATTTATTATCATTTTTTTGTCTATTGAGATAAAAAGATGTTAATTTGGCGACCTCTAAGCCTCGCTTGTTGGTTCCAATAAATTAGCATACTAATAAAATGGCATTAAGCTACAAGAGAATTATTGTAAAGATAGGATCGAATGTACTAACAAAGGACAACGGGTTGCCGGATTACGTTCGTATCCAACATTTAGTAGAACAACTAGTCTATATAAAGAAGCAGGGGATTGAGCTGATTGTTGTGTCTTCCGGCGCAGTTGCATCTGGCAGAAGCTTACTTCCTTCAGTAAAAGAAGTTAAACATTCAGTAGCTATAAGGCAAGTATTATCCTCCATCGGACAAGTGAAACTCATCAACACCTATTCGCAATTGTTCAGTGAAAATGATATGTTATGTGCACAGGTTTTAGTGACAAAAGAAGATTTTCGTGATCGAGTACACTACTTAAATATGAAAAATTGCTTCCGTTCATTGTTGCAAAATGATGTGATACCCATTGTTAACGAAAATGATGTGATTTCGGTTACGGAGTTAATGTTTACAGACAACGATGAATTGGCGGGTTTAATCGCATCGATGTTGAGTGCAGATGCCCTTATTATCCTATCCAATATTGATGGTATCTATAATGGTGATCCCAAGCTTTCGAGCAGTAAAATCATCGAAAAAGTGAAACATAATGAATACAACTTTTCAACGATTATTAAAGCAGAAAAATCTACTTTTGGAAGAGGAGGGATGATCACAAAAGCCTCTATTGCCGGTAAAGTTGCGAAACTAGGTATTGCAGTTCATATTACGAATGGTAAAAAAGATGAGGTGTTAAAAGACTTACTGTTTAAAGACTTGGTACATACTCATTTTCTGCCTGAGAAACATAAATCTGAACGGAAGAAATGGATTGCCCATGCGGAAAGTTCAGCAGCTGGTACCGTTCAATTAAACAAAGGAGCAAATGAAGTTTTAACTTCGGGCAAAGTAAGCAGTCTTTTGCCTATCGGCATAACAGCTGTGTCAGGCGAATTTAAAAAAGGTGATGTTATCAAAATATTAGACGAACAAGGACAAACTATCGGTTGGGGAATTGCGCAATATGGTGCCGATAAGGTACGCGAACGAATGGGCGTAAAGAATCAAAAACCACTTGTTCACTATGATTACCTATATTCGATTTATTAAAAGATTTTACCGGATTTCAAAGCTTGCGTAGGCGGCCGGTGCTGTAAGAATATGAATAACAAAACGAGAAAATGAATTATTTGCAATACTTTCAGGATGCGAAGGCTGCACAACAAGAAATGTTGCGCTTATCAAAGGAAAAGATTGATCTAATATTGACGGATCTTGCGATCGAAATTAGAAATAAAGCACTTTTTATTCTAGAAGCCAATCAAAAGGATCTGGACCGGATGTCGATCGATGATCCTAAGTATGATAGATTACAATTAAGTATCGATCGAATTGCTGCGATTGCTTCAGATATAGAGCATGTTGTTAAGCTTGACAGTCCCGTCGGAAAACAGCTGGAAAGTCGCCGACTTCCAAATGAACTCCATATTGAAAAAATAAGCGTTCCTTTAGGGGTTGTAAGTGTTATTTACGAAGCACGTCCAAATGTAACACTCGATGTTTTTTCACTCTGTTTTAAGACAGGTAACGTAACAATACTGAAAGGTGGTAGTGATGCAATGTACTCGAACGAAGCTATTATAAAAGTTATACAAAATGTACTGGTACAGCATCAGGTATCACCAAAGGTGGTGATTCTATTGCCCGCAGAACGCGAAGCGACGGAAGCATTACTTCAAGCAGTAGGTTATATTGATGTACTTATTCCCCGTGGAAGTCAGCAGTTAATAAACTATGTACGTAGTGCAAGTAAGATACCGGTCATTGAAACCGGTGCCGGCATTGTTCACACCTATTTTGACTTATCAGCTGATTTAGATAAGGGAAAAGCTATCATATATAACGCAAAAACACGTCGTGTAAGCGTATGCAATTCGCTCGATTGTGTGCTAATCCATAAAGGGCGATTAAAAGACTTGCCGGCACTGCTGGAACCTCTTTCTCATCAAAAGGTCGAACTCTTTGCCGACGAGGAAAGTTATCGACAACTGGCAGATCATTATCCTCAACAGTTACTTCACCAAGCAGCGGAAAGTCATTTTGGAATCGAATTTCTTTCACTTAAACTAGCCGTCAAAGTGGTGGAGGATATTGACGAGGCAATTTCACATATAGCGCGTTATAGTTCAAAACATAGTGAAGCTATTGTCGCTGACAATCCTCAAATAATTACACAATTTCTAAATGTTGTGGATGCTGCGGCCGTGTATGCAAATGCTTCTACTGCATTTACTGACGGTGCACAGTTTGGCCTTGGAGCCGAAATCGGTATAAGCACCCAAAAATTACATGCAAGAGGTCCCATGGGCTTGGAGGAATTAACTTCTTACAAATGGATAATAAGAGGGGATGGGCAAACACGAGAATAAGCCAAAGCCTACTAGCTAGCTGCCAAAAACATAGAATTAGTGCGCACGCTACTCGTGAATGTCAAGCATTTTATCTATGTTTGTCGTGTTATTTGGTTTTCAACGGAATAGTTGAAATGAAAAAGGGAATTTGGTGCAATTCCAAAACTGTCCCGCAGCTGTAAGTTCATTTATACGATGTTTCATTGGCCACTGTACAAAATGTATGGGAAGGCGAAACAGATTAGAAACAAGTCAGAATACCTGCCGAATAACGAAAAAATCTAGGCTTTCGTGGATTGAAGCATCAGATTAACTTGTCCTCTGTATTATGTTTAAGTACAGATGTTTATCTTTTGTTTCTTTTGCTGCCTTAACGAATTAAACTATGTTAAAGCAAATCGTTATACGTAAAGGAACATTTTTTTTGGGCTTTAGCGCCATCCTCCTTATTCCGTCGTGCTCAAAAAATAATACAGCCCCAATCAATGCAGAACCCGCCAGGTATGTAACAACTCTTTTTGAGTATGTTCCTGCGCCAGGGCAGTTCATCAATCAGTCATTAGGTGATGAAAATGGCGCGAGAAGTATACTGAACGGCAATCAAGGGATAGTCTCTTTAGGTGCTTTTGGTGGATACATTGTTCTAGGCTTTGATCATAGCGTCGTTAACGTGCCGGATGAAAAGGATATAGCCATTTACGGCAATGCCACTAACAACTTTGCAGAACCGGGCATTGTTTGGGTCATGAAAGATGAAAATGGAAATGGAATCCCGGATGATACCTGGTATGAGATTCGAGGAAGCGAATTCGGAAAAACAGGATACTTACGTGATTATACCGTTACCTACTTTAAACCGGCGGACGATGCCACTGATATTCTATGGAAAGATAATCAAGGAAACGAAGGCGTAGTCAAAAGAAATGATAGACATAGCCAACCCTATTTTCCAAGCTGGATTGATCAAGAATCCTATCAACTGAAAGGTTCCCTTCTTCCCAATACTAATATTGATAAAAGCAATCCCTTACTGATTGTAAGCAAACCTTTCACATACGGCTATGCCGATAATACCGCTGTTAAAGATGAAATCGATATTGCCGATGCTATTGATGAGCGAGGAGAGAAAGTAAGTCTTTCTTCGATTGATTTCGTCAAGATACAGACCGGCATGCTGGCAGATCTCGGCCATCTTGGGGAACTATCCACCGAGGTAACCGCTGTTGAAGACCTTAACACCCCTTAATTGAACGTTGAATAGTTATTTACAATACAGCTCTTTTTGGTTCGTCCTTTTTATGTTTTTCGCTGCTTCCAACATAAGGGCACAAACAACTGAAATGGATACCGTATCAATTTATGGTGCAAAAAATAGCATATTAATTCAATCATCCGTACCGGTGCAACTTTTGACATCTAAAGAGTTGAAGGGCTTGAATAGTTTATCGGTAGCGGATGCAAGCCGTTTTTTATCGGGTGTTCAATTGAAGGACTATGGAGGTATTGGTGGGTTAAAAACCATCAACGTTAGAAGCATGGGCTCTAATCATACCCAAGTACTTTTAGATGGTATTGCTGTGGGTAATATGCAAAACGGGCAGGTTGACCTCGGAAAGTTTTCGTTAGAGAATATAGAAGAAATCAGCCTTTACAATGGCGATAGGCAAACACTGCTACAGCCGGCCAAAAGCTTTGCTTCGGCCTCTTATATGTATCTACAAAGTAAGATACCCCGATTTGAGGGGGCTAAAAAGTCCAATCTTGTCGTAGGCTTAAAAGGGGGCTCTTTTGACCTGATAAATCCATCTCTATTTGTCGAGAGAAAAGTTAATGACAGGCTGAGCGCAACAATTAGCACTGAATATATACAAGCGGACGGAAAATATAAATTTCGATTGCAAGATTCCCATTATGATACCATTGCTTTTCGGGAAAATGCAGATATAAAGGCGTTCAGAGCAGAATCAATGTTGAATGGAACATGGTTGTCTGGCGATTGGCAAAGCCATATTTATATTTATACATCGGAACGGGGACTTCCTGATGCGATTATCGCTAATCGCTTAAAGCCTACAAGTCCTGAAAAAGGACAGCGTCAAGAAGATCGGAATATCTTCTTTCAAGGTTCTTATCGAAAGGAACTTAAACGCTATTCATTTTTGATCAATGCCAAATATGCTAATGATTACACTTACTATTTAAATCCCAATATCATTAAGATAGAAGGTCCATTGGCGAATAACTTTAGACAGCAGGAAGTTTTCTTATCATTCGCTAATCAATATAAAGTAACTAGACGATGGAGAATGGCTTTGAGTACAGACTGGCAATGGAATAAATTGAACGCTAATTTGGATGATTTCGCCTATCCGACACGCTACACTACGCTTGTATCTCTTGTATCTCAATATAAGGCAGATCGGTTTACTTTTCAATCAAGTTTATTAGCTACTTTGATTCAAGATCACGCGCAATATGACGCGGCAGCGGGAAATAAACAAAAATTTAGCCCTTCGCTTTCTGTATCATGGCAGGCATTTAAGTACCCTGATTTCAGAATAAGAGCATTTTACAAGAATATTTTTAGAATGCCAACATTTAATGATCTATACTATACCGACATAGGAAACACCTTGTTGAAGCCCGAGAATGCCAATCAATTCAATGCCGGTGTAAGCTATGCAAAGTCTTTTTCGGGGATCGTGAAATATTTCAACATGCAAGTTGATGCTTATTATAACACGGTTACCGATAAAATAATCGCAAGTCCTGCAAACAATCAATTCCGTTGGATTATGTACAATTTGGATCGCGTGGAAACGAAAGGTGTAAACCTAACAGCAAAAGCTATTTGTCAAACTTTTAAAAAGCTGAACGTGACTACCGGGTTAAATTATACCTTCGAAGAAGCCTTGAACATGACCGAAAACCAAGACGGCCACCAAACGTTCAACCGAGGGGAGCAGGTTCCTTATATTCCAAGACATAGCGGTTCGATTGTCGTGCAATTGGATTATCAAGGCTATCGTCTAAACTACAGTTTTCTCTACACAGGCGAACGTTATAGCCAAGCGGCTAATCGAGCGGACAATTACTTACAACCTTGGTACACGCATGATATCTCGATCGGAAAAGAAGAACTAGCTTTCATAAAAAAAATAAAATTAAATTTGATGCTGGAAATGAATAATGCCCTTAATCAGCCCTATGAGGTCGTTAAAAATTTTCCTATGCCAGGAAGAAACTTTCGGTTAAGAGCCTCATTCAACTATTAGTCATGCATAACATTGATAAAACAGCTTATATCGTTTTTATATTGTTCGGTTTTGGACTTTTAAATGCTTGTAGGAAGGATACAATACCGGCAACCGAGGAAACATTTCACTTTAGCAAAGGTTTATATTTGCTGAATGAAGGCAATATGTCGATGAACAAGGCCTCCTTGGACTTTTATGATTTCACGACAGGAACCTATGAAAGGGACGTATATAAACGTGCGAATCCATCCATTGTATTGGGTTTGGGCGACGTGGGGAACGATATCCAACTTTACGGTGGCAAACTCTACATCGCTGTAAATGCATCCAATAAAATAGAAGTATTGGATGCATTTACGGCCAGGCGTATTAAAGCGATCGATCTGATTAACTGTCGTAACATCACAACAGCCAATGGGAAGGTCTATGTCAGTTCCTATAATGCATCGATCGCAATGGGTCCCAATTCTCCAAATGGGAAGGTCGTTGAAATCGATACGCTATCGCTTAATATTTCAAGAGAAGTAGCTGTTGGTCGGCAACCGGAAGGACTAGCCGTTTCCAACAATAAACTTTATGTTGCCAATTCCGGAGGATACAATCCGGATGCCTATGAACGAACACTTTCCGTTATTGATTTATCTTCATTCAAAGAATTAAAAAGAATTGAGGTCGCAATAAACTTACATCAGGTAAAAGTAAATCGGCAGGGTAGGGTATATGTAACATCAAGAGGAGATTACGACAATAAACATGCTGGTCTTTTTATCATCGACCCAAATACCGACCATATGGTTGAGGAGCTTAATAAACCTGTGAGTAATTTTTGGCTCGACGACAATAAAATGTATGCCTACGCTATGGAGTGGGATAGTAATCAACAAAAAAATACGATTCTCTTTCATTCTTTTTTGCTTACCGATCTGAACAATGATTTTCCTTATATAGATTCCGATGTTGCTAGTCGAATTACAATTCCTTATGGCATTGCCGTTGACGCCAATACGAAACATATTTATCTAACCGATGCCAAAAACTATGTTAGCCCGGGCACGCTATATGAATTCAATGCAGCCGGTAAATTATTGAGATCCTTTGAAACAGGCGATATCCCGGCCCATATGGCTTTTTTGGGGAATTAATCGATCGTATCACTGCGACAGCAAGTACTTTGGGGTGAAAAATCAGAGGTGGATTAATCCTTTGTGTTTAAATATTGTCAAAATTAGCAGAAACACAAAATTATTGCTCGTAAGTAAAAGTTTATTAATAAACATTTATTTTAATTTAATAGCTTTGCTTACATTAAATTTTCTTTGTTATGAACAAGAAAGGCATATTTCACTCATTCTTCCTGTTGCTTTTATCATTTTTAACGGTAAATGCCCAAGAAGTAAAATTCAGTGATCAAAATCCGAACTTCAATAGAAGTCTTCAACGCTATGCAGCTACGAGCGATTCGCTATTGCGTTATCAAGGGTCAACTATTCAACAGACCTACAAAGCATACGACTGGTACCAAGCTAGGGCGGAGAGAAAGGCTTTACGGCGAGAGCGGCGGCATTTGGAACGCATAGCAAATCCTTCTTATAATGATTGGTATTATCCTTCGATTGGATTGGGCTATTATGGTTACAACAATTGGGGATGGTCGCCTTATGTAGGTGTGGGCTTCAATAGCAGAAGCTTTTGGTACTAAATACTTTTAACTTAAAAAATAAAGAATTAAAATGAAACTTAAACACTTTTTGTTTTCAGCTGCTTTAACAGCCGCTTCCTTCGCTTTATTTTCCTGTGCACGGCAAGTAACACGTGTAAGTCCGGAAGAGACCATTGATATCAGCGGAAACTGGAACAATTCGGATTCAAGAATGGTAGCTGATGAAATGACAAAAACGATTCTTGGAGCTGATTGGTTAGCTGATCATCTTGAAAAGAATGCTGGAAAAAAGCCTGTAGTAATAGTAGGTATGATGCAGAATAAAAGTCATGAACATATTGATGCTGAAACTTTTGTGAAAGATGTTGAGCGGGCTTTCATACAGACACAACGTGTACGTCTAGTGCAAGGAGGGAAGAAGCGTGAAGAATTAAGGGCAGAAAAAGCTGATCAGCAAGACAATGCTTCACTTTCAACGATGAAGAAATTCGGACTGGAAAATGGTGCCGACTATATTCTTCAAGGCTCGATCAATTCAATTGTGGATTCACATAAAAAGCAGAAAGTAGTTTATTATCAAGTAAATTTGGAACTAACCGATATACAAACTAATGAGGTTGTATGGATTGGTGATAAAAAGATTGCAAAATACGTTAAGAATTAGTCGTTGGAACATCGCTGTAGTATGAAGAGATATGCTAAACAGATACCGACATTATTCATGTATATGTGCTTGATGGTATTTGTTTATGGTTGTGCCAGTTATAATGATCGGGTTGCATCGTATTACAGAAAAATAGCCGATGGCGACTATCCGGCAGCAGAAAAGGACCTAACCAAGAATTCATTACTGAAGAAACCGCGCAACAAGCTCCTCTATCTAATGGAGCTCGGACGAGTCAGCCAGTTAAATGGAAACTATGAGGCAAGTAATCGTTATTTTAACGAAGCGGATAGACTACTTGAAATTGGTCTGGGAAATACCAAAGATGCAATAGTAGGTGCTTTGGTAAATCCAATGACGCAAAATTATAAAGGTGAGGATTTCGAAAAGTTTATGATTCACTACTATAAAGCCCTCAATTATATATATTTAAACAATACGGAAGAAGCAATTGTGGAGGCTAGACGCATTAGCTTACAAACCCAGGCGCAAACGGATAAATATAACGAAAAGACCAATAGATATTCTCAGGATGCTTTTTCCCTGATGTTACAGGGACTTATTTACGAACGCGATCGGGATGTCAATAATGCATTTATCGCCTATAGAAATGCTGCGGAAGTTTATCTTAAACAAAAGGACACAATTTATTATGACACACCCATTCCAACGGGGTTAAAATACGATGTCATGCGCATGGCCTACCTCAATGGTTTTGAGTCAGAGCTTCAACGTTTTGAGAAGGTTTTCAATATGCCCTATAAGCATTACCAAGCTGGCCCGGGAGGAGAGCTGGTTTTATTTTGGGAAAATGGTTTGGCGCCGATTAAGCAGCAAGAGGACCTGGTATTCTCCTTGGTTAAAGGAAGCAACGGTGATTTTGTATTTACAAATGCCGCCGGAACGATACTTATTCCTATTGATCACGATGTGTACAGAAATAACAGTACAAGTTTGAATGATGTACATAGCATACGGGTAGCGTTTCCTAAATATGTTTCAAAACCAGCCTATTTTACCGATGCTTCGATTAAAATTGATAGCAGCAATTTCTATTTTGAAAAAGCGGAAGATGTTAATGCGCTAGCGGTGGAAACATTAAAGCAGCGTTTTGGTAAGGAAATGGGGAAAACACTCACCCGTTTAGCTGTTAAAAAGGGGGCTGAATATGCGCTAAAGGAAAGTGCTAAGGGAGCTGGAAAGAACGGAAAAGACAATGCCTTGCTAGAAGGTTTAGGCTTTGGAGTCCAGCTATATAGTTTACTTTCCGAAAAGGCGGACACACGCAATTGGCAATCCCTTCCCAATCAAATATTGTATACAAGGGTTCCCTTAGCATTAGGCGAAAATAAAATTATACTTGAATTGAAAGGAAAAGATGGTAACGCACATACAGATACCCTGAAAGTAAAGGGAAATGGTAGCTTACAATTTTTAAGCTACCCAACACTCCGTTAATACCAGTTGCTTACCACTCGCTGGTTTCGTGGAAAACAATATCGGGATATTCGCGCATGGTTGAATCGATATCCCATTTCGAGTTTGAAAGATATACCGGTCTATTTTCCTTATCAAATGCGATGCGATTAGCTTGAGAGCGCATCAATTTTTCCATTTGACTTGGGTCATTTGACGTTATCCAACTGGCTTTTGTAAAACTAATAGATCTAAAATTACAGGACGCGCCATATTCATGTAACAGGCGAAATTTGATCACCTCAAATTGAAGTTCACCTACCGTACCCACAAACTTTCGGCTTCCCAGATTTTGCGTAAATAGTTGTGCTACCCCTTCATCTACAAGTTGCGTGATTCCTTTCTCCAGCTGTTTTGTTTTCATAGGATCCATATTCTCCAACTCCTTAAATATTTCAGGAGAGAAGCTTGGAATTCCTAAATATTTCAATAGCTCACCTTCTGTTAGGGTATCACCAATTTTAAAGTTACCAGCATCATACAACCCGATCACATCACCTGGCCAGGCTTCTTCGACCAGACTTTTGGCATCGGCCATAAAGCTAGTAGGGGATGCGAATTTTAATTTTTTGTTGGACCGGATATGTTGATAAAATTTATTACGTTCGAATTTACCGGAACAGATGCGGCAAAAAGCGATACGATCACGGTGATTGGGATCTAAATTGGCGTGTATTTTAAAGATGAATCCTGTAAATTTCCCTTCATCGGGTTGAACCGTTCTTTTGTCGGTTTCCCTAGCTTGTGGTTCCGGCGCGATTTCTACGAAGGTGTCCAGTAATTCTTCGATACCAAAATTATTAATGGCACTTCCAAAAAAGACCGGTGCTAGATAACCTGAACGATATAGTGTTAAATCGAATGGCTCATAAACTCCTTCTACCAATTCAACTTCATCACGCAGTTTTTGGGCCGCCTTCTCGCCAAGCTGTTGCTCAAGTTCTATACTTGAAAGATCTTCCACCTGAATGAAATCGGCTGCGATATTCATTTTACTTTCTCCACTAAACAATTTCAATTGTTTTTTATAGAGATGATAAACACCTGCAAAAGTGCTGCCGATTCCAATAGGCCAGCTTAGCGGGCGCGTTGATATATTTAATTCTTTCTCGATTTCTTCTAGGAGGTCAAATGGATCTTTACCTTCCCGATCCATCTTATTAATAAAAACCATAACCGGTATATGGCGCATTCTGCAGACACTCATTAACTTTCGTGTCTGCTCTTCAACCCCTTTTACACAATCGATTACCAAAATAACCGAATCCACCGCGGTGAGGGTGCGATAAGTGTCTTCTGCGAAATCCTTATGTCCAGGGGTATCTAGTATATTTATTTTTCGATCTTTGTAGTTAAAGCCCATAACCGAAGTAGCCACTGATATTCCCCGTTGCTTTTCGATTTCCATAAAATCAGATGTAGCAGTTTTCTCCGCTTTGTTTCTTTTCACAGTGCCTGCCTTTTGGATAGCCCCCCCAAATAATAATAGTTTTTCGGTCAGGGTCGTTTTACCAGCATCCGGGTGACTGATTATTCCAAAAATTCTTCGTTTATTTATCTCTTTTTGTAAATTACTCATCGTTAGCAACGAAATTTAAGTGGGCAAAGGTAAGGATTATATTGGTAAATATGGCTTTTGGTTTTAGCGCAGCTAAACCATATTATTATATGTTCTGTACGTCGTTTAAGACAAAATTACTTTGTATTTACAAAAAGAACGGCGTAAAACATATAGATTTAAAAAAAAATCGTACTTTTGCCTGGCAAATAGTAATCCCTATACATATTTGCCATGCAATTAGATCCAGAAAAATTCGTAGCTGAAGGTCTCACCTACGACGATGTATTATTAATTCCTGCATATTCAGAAGTGTTGCCACGAGACGTGGATACAAGTACGCAGCTGACAAAGAAAATCCGATTAAATATTCCGTTGATTTCTGCGGCAATGGACACGGTTACGGAGGCTGAACTTGCGATTGCTCTTGCTCAGGCAGGTGGGATTGGCATATTGCACAAGAACATGACCAAGGAGGCACAGGCGAATGAGGTACGTAAGGTGAAACGGTCGGAAAGCGGAATGATTCAAGATCCGGTAACGTTGAATAAAGCGGCCCTCGTTAAAGATGCTTTCACAATTATGAAAGAAAATAAAATAGGCGGGATTCCGATTGTGGATGGCGAAAACAAATTGGTTGGAATCGTTACGAATCGCGACCTACGCTTTCAGAAGGATATGGAAAGACCAATTAGCGAGTTAATGACGAAAGATAATTTAGTAGTAGCTCCTATCGGAACAAACCTTGTCAAGGCGGAAGAAATTCTTCAAAATTATAAGATCGAAAAGTTACCTGTAGTGGATGGTGAAGGCAGACTTGTCGGCCTCATTACATTTAAGGATATCCAGAAATTCAAGCATTATCCGAACGCCGCAAAAGATGAACATGGTCGTTTATTAGTCGGAGCAGCAGTTGGTGTTTCAGCCGATAATTTGGAGCGTGTAGCGGAGCTTGTGAAAGCCGGTGTAGATGTTATTACGGTAGACACGGCGCATGGACATTCCAAGGGGGTTATTGATATGATAAAAAGTGTCAAAAATCTGTATCCCGATTTGCAGGTAATCGCCGGTAATATAGCAACTGCTGACGCGGCAATTGCATTGGCCGATGCCGGTGCTGATGCAGTGAAAGTTGGTATTGGTCCAGGATCTATTTGTACCACACGTATTGTTGCCGGTGTCGGTGTACCTCAGCTGTATGCTGTTTTTGAATCTGCTAAAGCACTCAGGGGAAGAAACGTGCCAGTAATAGCGGACGGTGGAATTAAGCAAACCGGCGATATCGTAAAAGCGATTGCAGCAGGTGCAAGTACCATCATGGCCGGTTCACTGTTTGCAGGTGTGGAGGAATCTCCCGGCGAAACCATTATCTATGAAGGTAGGAAATTTAAATCCTACAGAGGAATGGGCTCCGTTGATGCAATGGCCAAAGGTTCAAAAGACCGGTATTTTCAAGACGAAACCGATGTAGTCACCAAACTAGTTCCTGAAGGAATCGTTGGTCGGGTACCTTATAAAGGTACGCTGGCAGAAATTGTTTACCAATATATCGGTGGGTTACGTGCTGGAATGCACTACTGCGGAGCTGCAACCATTGAACAATTGCAGAACGCAAAATTTGTAAAAATAAGCGCAGCCAGTATGAGGGAAAGCCATCCACATGACATAACGATCACAAAGGAGGCCCCAAATTACAATAGTCGACAATAAAAAAACGATTTAGCAGTAAGAAGCCCCAAGCTAATGCATAGCTTGGGGCTTTTTTATTTTTCATCATCCTATATATCTAAATTGTTAGAAAAAATCTTCATTGCTGAAGCAACAACTTAGTGTATTTTGTACAAGCTGATTATCAGTAAGTTCCGCTAAATCCTTCATTATTAACAATAAATCCAATGCTTTTATCGTTTCAATAAAGTTCAAATAAATCTTACAGCATTTTGGTTTTTTTAAAAATTCGACTACATTTAGTAAATTTTAGCTGAAACATTTTTACCGAAAGGGAAGGAAGGCATGAAGTCAAGCAATTATTTAAGCTAACATAAACTATTTGAAACCAACTATTTAAATGATAAAAATTAAATATTTTATTAACGCAGCCAGAATCTTATACTAACCCACCTTATGAACACTATTACTCGTGCAAAATTGTCATTCATGATGTTCCTTGAATTTTTTATCTGGGGAGCATGGTTTGTGACCTTAGGAACATTTTTAAACATTAACTTAAATGCATCTGGATTGGAAAGCGCCAATGTCTTTTCTACACAATCTTTTGGTGCAATTATCGCGCCTTTTATCATCGGTTTAATTGCAGACCGGTATTTCAATGCAGAGCGTATTCTCGGGGTCCTTCATTTAATCGGGGCTTTTTTGATGTATCAAATGTACAGCGCCCCAGATGTTGGTGTGTTCTACCCTTATGTATTAGCTTATATGATTGGCTATATGCCTACATTGGCACTTGTAAATTCCGTTTCGTTCAGGCAGATGCAAAACCCGGAAAAGGAATTTTCCGCTATTCGTGTTTGGGGAACGATCGGCTGGATCATTGCCGGTTTGGTGATTAGCTATGTGTTTCATTGGGATTCGGGTGACAGCTTGAAAGCTGGTGCGTTGAAAAATACATTTCTTATGGCGGGAATAGCCTCCTTAGTTTTAGGCTTATATAGTTTTATCCTTCCGAAGACTCCTCCTGTGGCACGTAATAAAAATGAAAAGAGCAGTGTTTCGGAGATACTGGGATTGGATGCACTAAAACTCCTCAATAAAAAAGACTTTCTCATATTTTTTATCTCCGCTATTCTTATTTGTATCCCGCTTGCCTTCTATTACCAGAATGCCAACCCATTTTTATCAGATATTGGTTTACCAAATCCGACTGGTAAAATGGCGATCGGTCAAATATCTGAAGCATTTTTTCTATTGCTTCTTCCTGTTTTCTTCAGCCGTTTCGGTTTTAAGAAAACAATATTATTTGGTATGCTTGCCTGGGCAATAAGATATGCCTTATTTGCTTATGGCAACGCGAATGAACTTTCTTTCATGCTTATCATCGGTATCGCACTCCACGGGATATGCTATGACTTTTTCTTTGTTTCCGGTCAAATTTATACAGATGCGCGTGCCGGTGAGAAATATAAATCTTCGGCCCAAGGTTTGGTTACCTTAGCAACCTATGGTGTGGGGATGTTAATCGGCTTCTGGGTAGCAGGTTTTGTCACTGAACACTACAAGGCTGCGGCAGTAGATAATTTGTGGCAACATGTTTGGATTGTACCTGCGTCAATAGCGGCTGTCATATTTATATTGTTCGCACTTTTCTTTAAAGAAAAGAAAGAAGTTGATGCAATTCACGAATAAATCATTAAAGCAACATTAAACAAACAAAGAATAGTACCTTACTAACTGAATACTAAAACGACAAATAAACTAAATCAATTATGGCAGATAATGTATATGATGCGATAGTAATCGGATCAGGTATCAGCGGAGGCTGGGCAGCCAAAGAACTAACAGAGAAGGGGCTCAAAACGATTATGTTAGAGCGCGGAAGGAACATCGAACACATAAAAGATTACGAAAGCCCGAACAAAAACCCTTGGGATTTCCCGCATCGCGGAGGTAGAACGCAAAAAATGATCGAGGATTATCCTGTTTTGAAAAGAGACTATCCGCTCAATGAAACAAATTTAAATTATTGGGTAAATGAAAAGGAGAGCCCTTATGTTGAAATAAAGCGATTCGACTGGTACAGGGGATATCATGTAGGTGGACGCTCGTTGATGTGGGGGCGCCAGAGTTATCGTTGGAGCGACCTCGATTTTGAAGGAAATTTGAAAGATGGGATCGGAGTCGATTGGCCTATTCGATACAAAGATATAGCTTCATGGTACAGTTATGCGGAAAAATTTGCAGGTATTAGCGGAAACCGTGACGGTTTAGCTGTTTTACCTGACGGTGATTTTATGCCGCCGATGGAAATGAATGTAGTAGAAAAAGATGTTGCGGCAAGAATTAAACAGCATTTTGGTGGTAAAAGACACTTTATCATCGGTCGTACAGCTAATATTACTGTACCTCATAATGGCCGTGTAAATTGCCAATACCAAAATAAATGTTGGTTAGGGTGTAATTTCGGCGCTTACTTCAGCACACAATCAGCAACCTTGCCAGCAGCTGTAAAAACAGGTAACTTAACGGTTAGACCCTGGTCGATCGTAACCAAAATTATCTATGATAAAGACACCAAAAAAGCAAAAGGTGTAGAAGTGTTGGACGCACAAAACAATCAAACATATGAATACTTTGCAAAAGTAATATTTGTTAACGCCTCTGCGTTAAATTCGGCGTGGGTATTAATGAACTCAGCTACAGATGTTTGGGAAGGAGGGCTTGGTAGCAGCAGTGGTGAGCTCGGACATAATGTTATGGACCATCACTTAGGGGTAGGTGCTAGCGGTAGAATCGAAGGCTTTGAAGATAAATATTATTTTGGTCGGAGGGCAAATGGTTTGTATATTCCTCGGTTCCAGAATGTCGATGGTGATAAAAGAGATTACTTACGTGGTTTTGGTTATCAAGGGGGCGCTAGCAGACAAGGCTGGAGTCGAAATGTCGCTGAACTAAATATCGGTGCCGATTTCAAGGATGAGCTGTGCGAACCTGGATCATGGTCGATCGGATTCGGTGGGTTTGGTGAAATCTTGCCTTATCACGAAAATAAAATAACCCTAGATAAGGAGAAGAAAGATAAGTGGGGCCTTCCTGTATTGGCTTTCGATGTCGAAATTAAAGAGAATGAGCTAAAAATGCGTAAAGACATGGCTGAAGAAGCGAAAGCAATGTTAGAAGCAGTGGGTGCAAAAGATGTCTTTACTTACGATCGTGAGTATGGTTTCGGTCAAGGAATACACGAGATGGGAACCGCTCGGATGGGAAGAGATCCTAAAACTTCAGTACTTAATGGTAATAATCAAGTTTGGGACGCTCCAAATGTCTTCGTTACGGATGGTGCTTGCATGACCTCTGCAGCTTGTGTGAATCCTTCACTGACCTATATGGCACTAACGGCGCGCGCTGCTGATTTCGCTGTGAACGAGTTGAAAAAAGGAAATATTTAAGTTAACCAACATATTTAAATCATGTCTGATACTAATAAAAATAACCAATCAAAAACAAATGAATCCAGAAGGAGCTTTATAAAAGCCGGCGCGCTGGCAGCTGCCGGTTTTATGATTGTTCCTAGACACGTTTTAGGAGGATCCGGTTTTATTGCTCCGAGTGATAAACTGCAAGTTGCCGGTATTGGCGCAGGAGGGAAAGGATCAAGTGATATCAATGCGTTTTTTGAAAGTGGAAAGGCAGATATCGCCTTTTTATGCGACGTGGATGATAGAAGAGCAGCTGGTTCTGTAAAGAAATTCCCTAAGGCTAAGTATTATAAGGATTACCGGGAGATGTTGGATAAAGAGCATAAAAATATTGATGCTGTTTCTGTATCAACTCCTGATCATAACCACGCCATTCAGGCGCTTGCAGCCATGCAGTTGGGAAAACATGTATACGTTCAAAAACCATTAACGCACGATGTTTGGGAAGCACGCGTATTAACCGATGCCGCTAAAAAATATAAGGTAGTAACGCAAATGGGCAATCAGGGCGCGTCAAATGATGGTCCAAGGCAAGCTCGTGAATGGTACGAGGCGGGTATTATAGGTGACGTACATACCGTATATTGCTGGACGGATAGACCCGTATGGCCTTCAGGGATTCAGTGGCCTACGCAAAAAGCGGAAATCCCAAAAGAATTAAATTGGGATCTTTGGCTAGGTACGGCTCCGCAAAAAGATTATGTGGATAAATTGGTTCCTTTCAATTGGCGCGGATGGTGGGATTACGGAACCGGTGCGTTAGGAGATATGGGTTGCCACTTGCTGGAATTACCTTTCAGTGTACTGGGGCTTAGTTATGTACAGGATGTACAAGCGAGTGTAGGTACGGTCTATGTCGATGAGTTTAAGCGTGGGTATTTCCCGGAAAGTTGTCCTCCTTCGAGCCATGCAACACTTACTTTCCCGAAAGGATCTCGAACAAATGGCCCCGTGACGCTTCATTGGATGGATGGCGGGATTCAACCGGAGCGACCGGAAGAGTTAGAACCTAACGAAATTTATGGTGATGGGGGAAATGGTATCCTTTTAATCGGTACTAAAGGAAAGATCCTTGCAGATACCTACGGAAAAAATGCACGTCTCCTTCCAACATCAAAAACAGCAACGGTTAATGTTCCAAAGAAATATGAGCGCGTTACCGGGCAAGAGGGGGGACATTATGCACAATGGGTAGAGTCTTGCCTTGCCGGTTACGGAAAAAAACCAGTTAGTTCGCCTTTTGAAATCGCAGGGCCGCTTACAGAAGCCTTGTTAATGGCTAATTTGGCTATTAGAGGTGCCGATTTACGCATCAATAATCAATATCCGGGCCGTAACATTAAGTTGGTTTGGGATAATAACGCAATGAAAGTAACTAACTTTGACGAAGTGAACCAATTCGTTAAACGGAATTACCGTTCTGGCTGGGATGTAAAATATACAATATAAACGAATCATTCAATTAATCAATTAAGGACATGAATAGAAGAGAAGCCTTGACGCGAGTGGCCTGGATAATGGGAGGCACAGTAATTGGTGCTAATCTCTTTCTTGAGGGTTGTACTCGCCCCGCATCAAAAGATGTAGAAAGCTTATTCAAAGAAGATCAAATAGATTACTTAGGCGATATTGCCGAAACCATTTTACCTCAAACATCCAGCCCTGGAGCAAAAGAAGCCGGTGTTGGAGCTTTTATACCGGTAATGGTGCGTGATTGCTATACCAAGGAGGATCAAAAGGTATTTCTGGAAGGATTGGGAAAACTGGAAGATGCGTCAAAAGCAAAGTATAGTAAGCGTTTCCAGGAATTGTCTAAAGAGGAACGAACCGGCTTGTTGACCGAAATTGACAAGGAAGCAAAAGAGTATGGCAAAAACAAGAAGGATGAAGATCCGAATCATTATTTTAGTATGATTAAACAATTGACCTTACTTGGCTTCTTTACATCTGAATTAGGTGCCACTAAAGCTTTACGGTATGTTAAAATACCAGGTCGTTATGATGGCAATTTACCTTATAAAAAAGGTGATAAGGCGTGGGCGACCTAATCGTTTGAATAGAATAACTCCATCATAAAAAAAGCAACCCTAAAAGGTTGCTTTTTTTATGATATCTGTTTAATGGAGATTTGGTATTTAAACTGATTAATGCCTTGATGCCTTCTGGGAGTAGCTTGAATAAAATAAAAACAGTAACTTAGTAACACTTTATGGACACAGAATCACCTTCCTTATTTAAATTCAAACAATTTTATGTTGAGCAAGATAATGCGACCATGAAGATAAATACGGATGGTGTATTATTGGGAGCCCTTGCCGATCATCCTTCCCCTCGTCGAATATTGGATATTGGGTCTGGTACCGGCGTAATTGCCCTAATGATGGCACAACGCTTTCCCTTTGCGATAATTGATGCCTTGGAAAAGGATGAGCTAGCCGCTAGGTTATCCGACAAAAATTTTAAAAACTCCTCCTTTTCCGACCGTATTCGAGCACATTATACTCTTTTTCAACAATTCAATCCACCAAACTTTTATGATTTGATTGTTAGTAATCCCCCTTTTTTCGTGAATGCCCTTAAAAATCCGAATGAAAGAAAATCCGGGGCCCGGCATACGGATGAACCGTTTTACCAAGAATTAATTGGTAAAGCACAGAAGTGGCTTCAGGTAGGTGGACATTTACAGCTTGTTTTACCGCCCATCATTAGTGCCCGCGTTTGTGAGTATGCAAAACAAACAACTGATTTTCAGCTTATTAAAACTATATATATCAAATCCTTTAGCGAGGACGATCCATTCAGACAGATAGTATGCTTAAGAAAAGGGAATCGATTACAGAACATCCAAGATATTTCTTCGCTCACGATATACGAAGAAAGAGGGGTGTATTCTCAAGACTATAAAGACCTTTTGAACCCCTTTTTTGTTATTTTTAATTCCGATAAACGAAGATAAAAGCCTTATGAAAGAAGTGATATTAGTGGATGAGCAAGACAATGCCGTCGGTAGAATGGAGAAATTAGAGGCCCATCAAAAGGGTTTACTGCACCGGGCTTTTAGCATTTTCATTTTTAATACGTTCGGTGAATTACTTTTGCAAAGACGAGCCATGGCGAAATATCATAGCGGTGGTTTGTGGACAAATACCTGCTGTAGCCACCCAGCACCCAACGAAGATACTTTGTTGGCGGCAAATGACAGGTTGCGAGAAGAGATGGGATTTCAAACGACGCTTAGGCCACTCTTTTCTTTTTTGTATGAGACTTCTTTTGAAAACGGTTTAGTTGAACACGAATTTGATCATATTTATATAGGCGAGTTTAATGGCAAAATTGTGCCAAATAAGGAAGAGGTAATGGATTATCAATGGATTTCTCTTCAGAATCTTATCCAAATGACCGCACAAAATCCCGAGTCCTTCACCTATTGGTTTTTAGAAGTCTACGAACGCGTTTTCAGAGAGTATACAAAAAAATGAGTTAGCGAAGCGTTGATATCATCTGACGAGGAGCTAATCTTGTAAATTTAATTCGATCCCGATGCTAAATCCCATTTGGTAATCGGATGAATGCTCGATTTTATCATGTGATGTAAATCACTTCATATTTGTGATTTAGGTCAACCATTTCACTTAGCACTAAAACATACATTTGTAACGTATTGAAAGGATATTCTTTTGATGTTATATTAAGAAGTTAATACAATGGAAAAAACAACTTTTAGTCCATGGAAATGGCAAGATGAACGCAGCTATGTGCAAGCTGTTGAAGTAAAGAATGTGACAGCTACATTATATTGCTCAGGACAAGCAGCAATTGACCCTGACGGCAAATCAAGCAATAAAGATATGAAATTGCAACTTCAGCAGGCAATTTCGAATTTAGAGGAAGTAATCATATCTGCTGGCTATGCATGTAAGGATATTGTACGGTTGAATGTTTATACGACATCAACAGAAGAGCTATGGCCCCACTTTCCAATTTTACAAGAATGGATAGGGAAGCACCAGATCAAGCAGGCACTTACAATGTTGGAAGTTACCAGGTTATTTGAAACATTAAAAGTAGAATTGGAAGCCACGGTGGTGAAATAGATTTTGTTTTACCACACTCGGCGAAGAGAAACATGGTTCGAAAATAAAAAAGCTCTTGCACACGCAAGAGCTTTTTTATTGTGCGGAAGAGCAGATTCGAACTGCCACGCCCTTAGGGCGCCACCCCCTCAAGATGGTGCGTCTACCAATTTCGCCACTTCCGCATATCAAACTAAACTACGATCATGGTGCCCAGGGAGGGACTCGAACCCTCAAGAGCCTAGCTCAACGGCTTCTGAGACCGCAACGTTTACCAATTTCGCCACCTGGGCGTGGCTGCAAATATAGTACTTGTATTTGGTTCAAAAAATTTTTCTTGTCGTCAAGTTCGCTAATTTTCGTAAAAAACTCTTATACAAAGTATTATTTTTTAATATTAAAAAACAAATAGGCGGTTATGCAGTTAATCGATAAAGAAGTATTTACTATGTATGCATAATTTATATTGAATATTAGTACCTTTATATAAGACTAAAATGCTAAATCATGAAAAATCTAACATTATTTGTAGCATCTATACTCCTAGCTTGTAACATTTTTGCGCAAGATAGTAAGGGGATAATAGGAAAATGGCAAAACCCAAGTGGAGAAGGTAGAATAGAGATAAAAAAAGTGGGAGAAAAGTACGCTGGAACCCTATATTGGCTAAAAGAACCAAATGACGAAAATGGTCAACCCAAAAAAGACAAAAAGAACCCAGATGCTTCGAAAAGAACACGGACAATACAGGGAAGCCAAATATTGGAAGGTTTTACCGCTAAGGACAATGGTGTATATGAAGGGGGAACCATTTATGATCCAAAATCAGGCAAAACATATAGTTGTAAAATGACGTTGAAAGGCGATAAATTAGATATCCGTGGTTTTGTAGGCTTAAGCTTATTGGGTCGTACTGAAACGTGGACTCGGGTGGAGTAAATAAATTATAGGAGACAAAAAAAGCTGGCCTCACATTTAGGTGAAGCCGGCTTTTTTTTGATCTACTAACTAATCTTCTGAATGAAGCATGTCTTTGTGATCATCAGGATTATAGTTTGCTTGCAATTCGGCCAGCTTCTTTTTGCCATAAGCTAAACGCGTAATCAAAACAAACAATACCGGTACAAAGAAAATCGCCAACAGCGTTGCCGCTAACATTCCCCCAAATACAGTCCAACCGATCGTTTGACGAGAGACAGCACCTGCTCCACTTGAAAGCATCAATGGGATAATACCCAAAATAAAGGCCATCGAAGTCATCACAATAGGGCGTAATCTCAATTTGACTGCATCTATGGTAGCTGCTATCAATTCCATACCCATGTCAACCCTTTCTTTGGCAAATTCCACTATTAGAATCGCGTTCTTTGCAGCCAAACCAATCAGTGTGACAAGACCGATTTGCGCATAGATGTTATTATCCAATTTTGGAAGGAAGGTAAGTGCTAAAATCGCTCCAAACACACCAACAGGCACCGACATCAAAATCGAGAACGGAACTGACCAACTTTCGTAAAGGGCTGCCAGAAGCAGGAATACGAAAATGATACAAAGCGCAAAGATCATTACCGTTTTATTACCCGACTCGAGCTCCTGTAAACTTAACCCGGCAAAACTATAAGTATATCCGTTGGGAAGCGTTTGAGCCGCAACTTCTTCCAGGGCATTTAGCGCATCACCACTACTATAACCCGGTGCTGCGTTACCACTAACCTCAATGGCACGGAAGATGTTAAAGTGATTGATAATGGATGGGTTTTCAACAATTTTATAATCAACTAAAGTCCCCAATGGAACCGAAGTCCCTTTGGTATTGGTTACATAAAGATTATTGATATCTTCAATATGCTTTCTGAAGTTGGTGTCAGCTTGTGATACCACACGGAAAGTACGCCCATATAATACAAAGTCATTGATATAACTACTACCAAAATAAGCGGATATGGTACCATAAACCGAATTAATTGGAACACCCATTTTCCTTGCTTGTTCTCTATTAACCTCCACACGGTAATTCGGTGTTTTAGTATTAAACAAGGAGTAAGCCATGGCTATTTCCGGACGTTGATTGGCAGCCATCAAAAACTTACCGACAACGCCTTCAAAAGCTTTAATATCCCCCGCTTGTTGCTCTTCAATTTCCATCGTAAAACCACCCGTTGTACCCAAACCTGGTATTGGAGGTGGGGCTACCGCTATCAGACTACCTTTCGTATTAGCCATATATTTTCCCATCAGTTGCCCGGTAATGTCAGTAACCGAACGATGACGCTCTTCCCAGGGCTTCAACTGCACAAAACAAGTTGCCGCACTAGACTTAAATGCACGGTTCAAAATATTAATACCCGAAATAGCCGTGATATTTTGTACTTCCGGAACTTCTTTCTGTATATACTTTGTTATTTCATCCATATACTCATTTGTTCGGGCAGCAGAAGCTCCTTCAGGTAAAGAAATACCCATAAAGAACACGCCGGCATCTTCTTGTGGTATAAATCCGCTCGGTTTCGCAGAGAAGAGACCGTAAGTACCAACGAAGATACAGATAAGCAAAATCATTACTAACGGCGTTTTCTTTATACACCACTGAACACCCTTGGAATACCGTTGGGTAACCCGATGAAACCAAGAATTGAACAAATAGAATATACGATCCAAACCTTTCGAATCCTTATCTAACTTCATCGGTTTTAGCATCAGCGAGCATAATGCAGGTGTTAGAGAAAGCGCGATAAAGGCAGAAAGTAATACAGAAACGGCAATAGTAATCGCAAATTGCTGGTATAGTTTACCCACCATCCCTGGTATAAAACCTACTGGTACAAACACCGCCGCTAATATAAGCGCAATGGCAATAACGGGTGCTGTAATATCTTTCATAGCCTTTTTTGTGGCATCCTTAGCAGACAGGTGTTCATTGTCAATGTAATGTTGCACAGCCTCGACGACCACAATGGCGTCATCCACCACAATACCAATGGCCAAAACGAAGGCCAACATGGTCAATGTATTGACAGAAAAACCTAAAAGTATGAAGAAAATAAAGGTACCAACAATGGAAACAGGAATTGCTAATACAGGAATCAATGTAGCTCGCCAACTTTGAAGGAAAACGAATACCACA
Organism: Olivibacter sp. CPCC 100613; assembly: GCF_036959255.1. Classification (NCBI taxonomy): domain Bacteria; kingdom Pseudomonadati; phylum Bacteroidota; class Sphingobacteriia; order Sphingobacteriales; family Sphingobacteriaceae; genus Olivibacter; species Olivibacter sp. CPCC 100613. The sequence continues at coordinate 78,113 of NZ_JAWMTI010000010.1, read as the reverse complement.
ACAGTTACCAATACCAACGCTTCAACAAGGGTATGAATTACGGAGCTGATGGAAGCTTTTACCATGGAGATTGTTTCATAACTGATAACATAGTCTACATCGTCCGGAAATGATTTTTTAAGTGTTTCTAAAGCTTGTTCTATACCTTCAGCCGTTTCAACCGCATTACCACCGGGCATTTGATTAATCATCATCATGGATGCAACCTGCCCATTAACTTTCGAAGAAGTGCTGTAAGCAAACTCACCCAATTCGATACGTGCAACATCTTTTAAATATACCAGAGAACCGTCTGCATTTGTTTTGACAATGATACTTTCAAACTGATCAGGTGTGATCAAATCACCATCTAGAATCACGTTAAATTCAAAAGCTTGTGAATTAGATTGAGGTTTTGCCCCCACGCTACCACCTGGTATACGTAAATTCTGTTCTTGAATGGCAGCACTGATATCAGCAGGTGTCAAGCTCAATCGCGATAACTTATCCGCATCCAACCATACCCGCATACTGAATGGTTGTCCGAACGCTTGCACGTCGCCCACACCTGCTACACGTAAAAGTGCATCTTTTACATAAATCTGAATATAGTTGGACAAGAATTTTTCATCATGTGTACCTTTTGGAGAAACCAAACCGGCAACCATCAATATATCGTTGTTGGCTTTCCGGGTAACAATTCCCAAACGTCTAACAGCTTCAGGAAGTGCTGGTTCCGCAATACCCACTCGATTTTGCACATCGAGTGTAGCAATGTCGATATCGGTACCAACATCAAAAGTGACGGTAATAGATGAACGCCCGTCCGACGTACTATTTGATTGCAAATAGGTCATGCCGGGTGTTCCATTAATTTGACTCTCAATGGGGGTAGTTACTGTCTGTTCCACCGTAGCGGCGTCAGCGCCTGTATAGGTCCCGGTAACGGTAACCGTAGGGGGCGCTACATCCGGATACTGGCTAATAGGAAGCGTAGTAATCGCAATGGCACCTATCAGTACTAATAATACAGAAATGACAATTGCGGTTACCGGCCTTTTTATAAATACTTCAGATATCATGTTTCGCTTATTATAAACTATTTCTTACTTGAACCTTGTTCTTGACCTTGAGGAGCTTGCGTCTCCATTTTGCTTTGGTCTACTACCTTAGCACCCGGTTGAAGATTTTGTGTTCCTTCAACAACAATTTGCTGGCCTGCTTTTAGTCCTTCATTAATCGCTACTTTATCAGCTATTTTTTGACCCAATTTTACGGATTGCTGAATTACGGTACTGCTGTCCGTAACTACATATACTTTAAATTCACCGAGTTGTTCGATGACAGCTTGATAGGGGATAACCGGTAGCTTTGTAGTAGAATTACTACTTACCAGCACATTTGCATTCATCCCTGCTCTTAAAACATTGTTAGGGTTATCAAAGGATGCTCTTACAGTGATTGTTCCTGTAGAGGGGTCAACAGCGCGATCAATAGCGCTTACTCTTCCTGGTTTTTCATACGTATTATTACCGGACAGCTGCAAGGTAATAACCGAATCTTTTAACGAAGCTGCACTGTTGTTCTGTAGATCTACAAATTGTTTGATGTTTCTTTCATTAACGGCGAAATCCACAGCAATCGGATTAGTAGATGAAATGGTGTTGATCAGTGTCGTACCGGCAGATACTAAAGCGCCACTACGAACTTGCGAAATACCGATAGTTCCATTGAAAGGAGCTCGAATAACCGAACGCTCCAAATCAGTACTTGCTGAAGTTAAGGCAGCTCTTGCAGACATTACCTGTGCTTGCGCATTATTTAAGTCAGTCATTGCATAATCCAACGTCTGCTTGGCAATTGCATCCTGCTCGGCTAAGCGTTTATAACGCTCCACATCTCTATTTACTTTATTTAAGTTAGCTTCCGCTATTGCTAAGTTAGCTTTGGCTTGTTCTTGTGCTGCCTGATAACGGGTACGGTCAATCTCGTATAATTTTTGCCCTTTTGTTACAGTCGCGCCATCCTGTACTAAGATCGCTGTAACATAACCATTCACTTCTGCCCGTAGTTCAGTTTGATTAAGTGCTACAACCGTTCCCGGAAAGTTATTTATTCCTTTCACAATCTCTTCAGGAACGGATGCAATAGCAACCGGAACTGGTCCACCGGCACCAGGTCGTTGCTGGCCTTGCTGATTCTTATTGCCACAGGAAGATAATACCAAACTTCCAGATAAAACGGCTAAAAAATGTATTAAATTTCTATTCATGTTATTTCGATTTATTGCTATTTATAAGAGATATTACCAAGAGCCTGTTGTACATCTAGCTTACCAGATAGGACTGCATATAAGGCATTTAAATAATTTATTTGAGTAGTACGCAAATCTGTTTCCGCGGTCATTAAATCTAAATAAGTTTTAATTCCTTCATCGTACTGTAACTTAATGGTATTATAAACTTCCTTAGACAGCTCAACATTTTCCCTGGCAGTTCTCCAATCATTTAAATTCGCCTTATAGGTAGCCAGCGCTTGCTGATGTTGTGTATTGATTTGATTTCTTAAATTGGTAATATCCCAATCGATACGCTTTTCCTGTAATTTTGACTTTTTAATTTCCTGTATACGTTTTGTTCCTTGGAAAATAGGGAAGGAGAGGGTCACGCCAAAAACCGAACGTGGATAGCTTACGTCATACAAGCTAGAAAATCCATTATTGGTTCGCCAATCCCAAGCATAGTTATAAAAAGCTGATAAATTCGGTAAAAAAGTCCATTTATTGTATTGTGTATTAATTTGTTGCAAACGCTGCTGCGTCAATAATTGTTGGAATTCAATGCGGCTCTCAAACTGCAAGATCTGCGTCGTATCCACCAACATTTCGTTTTCCATTGTCTTTCCATCGTAGGACAAATCTAGCGGTTGATTCACATCCACGCCAATCAGCTCTTTTAAGTAGGCATATTTATATTTAAGCATTTCTACGGTACGTTTCCTCTCGGCCTCGGTATTACTCAAAGTAATCTGTGCTCTTTTATAATCCGTTTTATCGACTAGACCGGTTTCGTAACGCGCATTTGCATCCGCTAATTGTTTCTTGGTTCTCGCGATATTTTCGTCTATAATTTTTATCTGCTCTTCACTGGTCAACGCATCATAAAAGGCTTTACTAACTGCCACCGTGATATTAATTCGACTGTTCTCCGTATTCTGCGCATTCTGTAACCTAACATACTTAGCTGCTTTAGAAGCTTGTAATAAAGATGGATCCAAAATCTTTTGATCTGCTTGAAGAACCGCCGCAGAAGTGTGTTTTTGACCAAATTGAATTACTTGATCGCCGATTACGTTTGTAGGAATCTTGATATTATAATTATAAGAAGCGTTAGCACTTATTTGTGGAAACCAACCCGATAGAGCAGATGCAATATCTCTCTTGCCAATTTCCTCATCAATCAAAGCTTGTTGAACGCTCGCCTGATTCTTCAAAGCAAAGTCAATGCATTCCTGCAAAGTGGCATTTTGCGAAATGTTGTTACTAACATTCGTCGTATCTTGTGCTTTGGTACTAAAGCCCGTAAGCAACAAAATCAATAAACTTAAATAGGTATACTTCATATGTTATTTATAAACTATCTGTTGGTAATTAACTAAATTTTAAGACCGTCCCACATAATGGTCGCCATATCTTTTAATTCACTGTCCGTAAAGTTATGATAACCGTTATTCTGTTTCTTAGCGGCAATTATCAATCCGCCCATGAAGACCGAACTTACGATATGGATTTCATATTTTTTTATAAAACCGGCATTTATTCCGCTTGCAAAGAAACTGGAAAAATTATCTTCATAAAACTGACTCTCTGTCGATTGTACCATCCGCTGAAAGGGGCTGGAAAAAAACTGCTCCATGAAAGATAGTACTTTCGGATATTTGATGAAGTACTGAAACAAATTGATCCATATGCCTTTAAATCGTTCGCTATAATTATCCATTGAGCGATCTTTTATTCTGAAGATTTCATCTGAAATGCTGTTCCTTACATAATCAAATAACTCTAAAATAATCGTATCTTTTGAATCAAAATAGTGATAGATCGTTCCCGCCGCAACGCCTGCTTTTTTTGAAAGCATGCTCATCGGAACACCGAGCAAACCGTGCTCTTCGATCAACTCAAGCATGTTATCTAGTATAACCTGCTTCTTCTCTGATGTATTTTCCAATTCAATCGAACGTTTATTCGGGAGCAAAAGTACTAATTATTTGTTACCCCGATATTATGCAAAAAATAAGTACCGAAATATGATACTGATTTTACAATTGGCCATGTTAATCTGTTACTTAACAGGCTTATTGCCGAATTTAACCGTACTTAAAGTCTCTTTTGTTGTTTTGTTTACAATTAGTTTACCACTTATTTCAGCTTGGGATGTTAACAGTAAATCCCAGTGTTTGGTTTCACGCCAGAGGTTTTTTTTTATTTCATAAAGTGCTACGGAGGAGTAATTGGTCAACTGCTTACAAAAATCGTCTATGGAATTATCCATGGCTTCAATGCTGTCCAGTACCGACTGATAGAGTCCTTTTTCAAGTGCCCACCCTGCCTTCTTAAAAATTAAAGGATTAAAGGTTAATTCAGTAAAGGCGCTTAGCCCAATCTTCCGTTGCAGAGCAGGAGCGATGACAAAAGGACCAATTCCAATCGATAATTCACTCAACTTAATGGAAGCGTCTATCGTAGCGAAACAATAATCGCAGGCTGCAATCAAACCTACAGCACCCCCAATTGCTTTGCCTTGGATTCGACCAATAACGGGTTGCCGAGCTAAGCGGATAGCATTAATTACGTTGGCAAAACCTGAAAAGAAAAGTTTTCCCTCATCTTCGTTACTAATAGTCAACAATTCATCAAAATTAGCACCTGCGCAGAATGTTTTCTCTCCTTCGCTTTTTAACAAAATAACATGAATAGCCTTGTCCTTACCCAACCGGTTGATGGAGTCAGCCAACTTGCGAAGCAGGGAGGAAGGGAGTGCGTTATGACTTGGATGGTAAAAGCTCACCGTTGCTATTTTTCCATTGACCATCATGGTAATATCGCCGCGTTCGTCTTTTCCTTTATTCATTGTGTCTTTCTATTTAATACAGCTCTTTTTCAAGTATTAATATGAGGGATAGTATTGTAAATCTCCGCTAACTAATAATCACTAAAGAATTGTCATAACATTATTTATACATAATTCATTGGTTATGCTTTTTGAAAGAACGCATCGTAACATTCGCTCTTTCTTATGAATAACAAACTTAACAAAATAGCTCGACAGAAACCAAAAAATCCCTTAAACTCGTTTAAGGGATTGACATTGGTTAGGACTGATTGTTGCTATTTCTTTTTAGTCTTTATATGTATGGTTCCTGTCCCGTTTGCTTTATCTTTTACCACGTTTATCGACTCGATGTGTTCTGATTCTAATAATGCGACTGATTCTTTATCGGCAAGTTGTCCGTCTATCGTATAAGTAACATTTTCAGGATAAGTGCTAACCTGACTATCATCGGCAGAAGTTATCTTTTTAATTTTAATAGTGGATGGTTGAATTTTATTAGGTGCTGGTTCGACTTCACTGCCTTTTGCCTGAAGATCAAGATCAGCATTCGATTTTTTAACTTTGGTCGTAATTAAAACGACACCATTTTCACCCTTATTACCGTATAAACTAGTTGCTGTTTGATCCTTCAACACCTCAACACTGGCTATACTATTCGGGTCAATCATGCTAAGGTCCTCATTTTCTTTCATTACGCTTCCATCCAATACATACAAGGGCCGTGCCTGCCCCTTTTCATTCGCGGTTTGAGATACTGGTTTATTGGAGCGGTTTGGTTCTTTAATTGTAATACCGACGGCATCTCCTTTTAAGGTAATGTTATCGGTGTGCGCCACGCTATCGGGTAAATTGTAGTGGATTAAATTTCCATCTTCTTGATAAGCCTTGCTTACCGTAAATACCATCGCTGAAATGGTCACTGCAGGGACAATGAAGAGATATTTGCCTAGGTGCAGCGGTGAAGATTTTTTCTTGTTCATCATCATAATTCTTTTTTTTAAGGCGTTAAAGTTGAAATAATTGCTAAGCTCAGGAGAAACAGTCCGATTTGTCAGATCAATAAGACTATATTGATATTTTTTCTTATCTACGCCACTCTCAAGAACTTTATGGTCAGTTAAAAATTCTAGGTTTTCTTTGATTGCCGAACGAGTTAACCAAATGGCTGGATTAAACCAACAACATATGGTAAGGATTTCCACAAATAGTACATCGATAGTATGTAATTGTCTAACGTGCTCGGTTTCATGTTTCAGGATTTCCCTTAAAGCATCTTCGGTATGAAGCGACTGATTCAAATAGATGGATTTCCAAAATGAAAAGGGGGAAATGTTCAACCAAATTTGGCGATACCAAAAACTTTCAAAAATTGCGATCTCGGATTTCCGATGAATCTTCAATAAACTAATCAATTGAATGAAAAATCTTGATATTAGAATAAGAACAATAGATAAAAACAGAATGGTAACTGCCATCCAGAAACTATCTTTCTGTGGCACTGTTGTCACCAAATCATCCCAAGTCATCATTTGTATTTCGCTTCTTTTCATGGAATTCTCCTTAACGAAAAACAATGAAAGATCCAGGAGAGGATAGAGAGCAGAAAATAAGAGCCCGACAATCAAATAATATCTATTTAGGCGATAAAAGGTGAGCTTCCGTAAAAACAAGTAATAGCCCGTATAAAACAAGGCAATTGATAAATTGGCTTTTAATAAATAGTCGATCCATTCAGGCATAGCTAGTCTTTATCTTGTTCATCTATCATTTTAATAATCTCTTTCAATTCGTGTGCACTAATTTTCTCCTCCTTCGCGAAAAAGGAGACAAGCTCTTTGTACGAATTACGAAAATACTCGCTAACGAACCCGTTCATAAATCCTCGTTTGTATTCCTGATCGCTAACAACCGGCTCATATCGATAGGCATTAGCATATTTTACAGATTTAACAAAACCCTTGCGTTCTAAATTCTTCAAAGTAGACGCCAATGTGGTATAAGGGATTTTGGGGTCAGGCATGCTATCCAGCAATTCTTTTACAAAACCCCCACTATTTTTCCAAATCAGCTGCATGGCTTCTTCTTCTTGAATACTAAGCTTCTCCATATAATTATGTTTGTTTCGTAAAACTACGAAATATTCGTAGATATTTCCAAATATTATTTAAAATAACTGATCTGCGAGTCGGATGCAAAATGTTTATATTTGACTTTTTCATTGGGATAATTGTTTTAAGTGAAAATGAAACTTGTATCTTGTCTATATGTTAAGAGCATAGAGGAATTAAGCTAGAATTGATCATATGAAACCAGGAAAAGAAATAAGCGCGCTATTTTATATAACACTGATCATATTACTTCTTAGTTGTAATAGCAGCAATAAGAAGAATGCACAGGAGGCTGATACAGTAAAGATCAGTGAGCAGGGCATTGTCCTTGAGAACGATACGCTGTCAAAAGTTTTTGCTGCTTACATTCAAGTAAAAGACGCTTTGGTTGCCTCTGATCCAAAATTGGCGGGAGAAGCTTCCGATAAACTTTCCGAAAGTTTAAAAGGAATACATGGTTGCGAGAATACAGCCATTTTAGCGCAGGAGCTCGCCAACTCAACAGATTTAGCCTTACAACGTTCGGCATTTGCTGCCATAAGTAAGGATTTAATCGCCATGTACCAGCGTCCTTCATTAAGTGCAGGTAGAATTTATGTGATTCATTGCCCAATGTATAACAATAAGGAGGGGGGAGATTGGCTTTCTATAAGCTCTGAGATAAAAAATCCCTACTTTGGTGAAGAAATGTTAACCTGCGGAACTGTCACACAGGAAATTAAGTAGAAACAGAGACAAAACCGTGTCATCGCAAATTAATTTATCGTAAATAAATTGAAATATTTATAGGTTTCCCTATGTTTTAAGCCATTTTTTTTTAGTTTTGTTACAAACCATAGAATCATTATGTCAGAAAAAGTTTCTTTAAATATTGGAGATAAGCAGGTAGAGTTACCGGTTATTACAGGTACGGAAAATGAGAAAGCAATAGATATTTCAAAAATCAGAGCAGAGACAGGATTTATAACGCTTGATCCGGGTTTTAAAAACACCGGTGCTACAACAAGTGCTATTACATACCTGGACGGTGAAGAAGGTATTCTCCGTTATCGAGGCTATCCAATTGAAGAACTGGCAGAAAAATCGACATTTTTAGAAGTAGCATATTTATTAATATATGGTGAATTGCCTACGCAAGCGGAGTTCACCGATTTTCAGAATAAGGTTGGCCGCCATACGCTTATTCATGAGGATATGAAAAAATTTTTCGAAGGTTTCCCCACTAAATCCCATCCGATGGGACAACTTTCAGCTTTGGTAGGTGCGCTGTCAGCCTTTTATCCGGAATCACTTAATCCCGATGCTTCGGAGGAGGAAGACAACCTGACGATCATTAAACTTCTTGCGAAATTCCCGACGATCGTTTCTTGGATTTATAAGAAATCCTTAGGGCATCCCGTTATCTATCCTAAAAACAAGTTAGACTATGTAAGCAACTATCTGAATATGACCTTTGGTCAATTAACAGAAGAAGTTGAAATCGATCCAATTGTCATATCGGCGATGAACAAGTTGCTTATTCTACATGCTGATCATGAACAAAACTGTTCTACCTCAACCGTTAGGATTGTTGGTTCTTCCAATGCCAACCTTTTCACTTCAATTTCAGCAGGCATTTCTGCGCTATGGGGCCCGCTTCACGGAGGAGCTAATCAAGCTGTGATAGAAATGTTGGAGCGAATAAAAGATGATGGCGGTGATTCAGAAAAATGGCTTGCAAAAGCAAAAGATAAAAATGATCCTTTCCGCCTTATGGGATTTGGACACCGCGTATATAAAAACTTTGACCCACGTGCTAAAATAATCAAAAAGGCTTGTGACGATATTTTAAATAGTTTAGGCGTACAGGACCCTGTGTTGGATATCGCGAAGAAACTGGAAGAGACGGCTTTGAACGATCCCTATTTTGTAGATCGCAAATTGTACCCAAATGTTGACTTCTATTCGGGTATTATATATAGAGCTTTAGGCTTTCCGACCGATATGTTCACCGTGCTATTTGCACTTGGTCGTTTGCCTGGTTGGATCGCGCAATGGAAAGAAATGCGTACCAATAAGGAACCGATAGGTCGTCCACGTCAAATCTACACCGGGCACCCTAAACGTAATTTTGTAGCAATGAGCAACAGATAAATGAACAATGGTTTAATTGTGAAATCAATAATAGGGGCTAAGGCCCCTTTATTATTTCCCACTTTTTTTTACTTGGCTAACCAAAGCAATAATTCCCCCACCGATTAAAATAATTCCGAGATATGGAGGCCAGTTAACCTGCTTTTCTTTATCTGCATTGATTTCTATAGGTCCTGCATCCACTACTTTTTCTTTTTTGGTATAGCTAAATCCTGTCCAGATCAACATCGCTGCACCCACAATTATGAGTATAATCCCTATTGATTTCATTCACTTTTGTTTTGATTAACTGAATAACATACAATTAGCACTTAAGTTTGGATACTAGGGGAGATATCGTTCCTTTTTTCGAATCTTGCATAAAAAAATTATCTTTAACTTTATGTTTCCTACCTTGTCTCATCTTATAACGTATCTTTTTGGAATTTACATTCCATTACCAGTCCAAACATTTGGCCTGTTTGTTGGCTTTGCCTTTCTCTTGGCCTACTATATTTTTAAAATTGAATTTGTACGGAAAGAACAACAAGGCCTAATTAAGCCAGTTAAGCAAGAAATAACGGTAGGAGAACCTGCGCAGCCGATCGAGATACTGATGAATGCGTTGATCGGATTTATTATCGGTTTCAAATTGATATACGCTGCACTTCATTATGTCGAGTTAGTTGACAATCCGCAAGCTTTATTATTGTCCACGAAGGGTTCGTTAATAGGCGGGCTTTTACTTGGTGCTCTATTTGCTTATTGGCTCTATAACGATAAGAAAAAACAACAGCTTCCGGAAAAGAAAATTGAAACGCATCATGTGCACCCCTATGAATTCATGGGTAAAATTTTGGCTCGGGCTGCAATTTGGGGGTTACTGGGAGCAAAGTTGTTTCACAATCTAGAGTATTGGGATGACTTTATACGCCATCCGGTAGAAAGCCTTTTGTCCTTTAACGGCCTCACATTTTATGGAGGTGTTATAGTTGGCGGCCTCGCCGTAATTTATTATACAAGGAAATTGGGGATACACCCCCTTCACATGCTTGACATAGGTGCTCCAGGTATGATGTTAGGCTATGCCGTTGGACGTTTGGGATGTCAACTTTCAGGCGATGGTGATTGGGGCATTGAAAATTTACATGCAAAACCAGCAGGCCTTCAATGGATTCCCGATTGGGCTTGGACATTTAAATTTCCTCATAATGTAATGAACGAAGGCGTGCCCATCATGAACTGTGAAGGTAAATTTTGTCATGAGTTGCCTTTACCTGTTTATCCTACATCGTTTTATGAGTTTTTAATGTGTTGTGTTCTCTTTGCACTACTTTGGACAATAAGACGCCGTGTGCATGCAATGGGAATGCTCTTTGCCATATACCTTATATTGAACGGTATTGAACGTTTTTCAATAGAATTAATCAGGGTAAATTCCAAATACCATTTATTGGGTGTATCGTTCACGCAAGCTGAATTTATTTCCCTTTTAATGATTGTAACTGGATTTATCGGTATTTTTTATACAAGATCCAAAGCGCAAAAAGCTTCTTATTCTATGACTCAAAAATATGCTTAATCTATCTCAACTCACCGAACAAGTACGATCGATAGCGATCGAAGCCGCAGCCTTTATAAGGCAAGAGCGATTAAATTTTGATAAAAGTAGAATTGAACAAAAAGGACTTCACGATCTGGTCTCCTACGTAGATAAGGGTGCTGAACTTATTATTGTAGAAAGGTTAAAAGACTTAATACCGGACGCTGGATTTATTACCGAGGAGAAAACGATTTTGAAGAGGGGCGAAGTTTATAATTGGATAATAGACCCACTAGATGGAACCACCAATTTCATTCACGACCTTCCAGCCTATTGTGTCAGTATTGCCCTAGCTCGTAATCGTGAACCTATTATTGGAGTTGTTTATGAAGTCACGCGTAATGAATGTTATTATGCATTTGAAAATGGAGGAGCCTTTTTAAACGATCATCCGATCAAGGTCTCAACTGCTAAAACATTAACCGACTCCTTGCTTGCAACGGGTTTCCCTTTTTACAAGTTTGAGTACCAGGATCAGTATATTAATTTACTTAAACATTTAATGCAACAATGTCGTGGTATTAGGCGAATCGGTTCGGCAGCCCTTGATTTAGCTTATGCTGCTATGGGTAGATTTGACTGTTTTTTTGAATATAATCTTAATGACTATGATATGGCTGCAGGTTTATTACTGGTTAAAGAAGCAGGAGGTAGCGCCTATGACTTTGAGGGAAGCCGGGAAATGCTCGATAAGAGATCCGTCATAGCAGGTAATGTAGAGGTAACCAAACTTGTATTGACCGCTGTACAAACATATTTTAAATAAAAAGGCTCAGTGTTGATAACTGAGCCTTTTTATTTAAAATATCTACATTTTCGTGCCATTACATGGCTTCGGCTACAACTTCTTGAACTTCTGGAACCATCCGTTTTAAAAGGCCTTCTATACCCGCCTTCAAGGTGATTGTTGAAGAAGGGCAGCCACTACATGATCCACGTAGCTCAACGGTTACTACACCTTCATCAAAAGACTTGTAAGCAATTGCACCTCCATCTTGTTCTACAGCTGGACGAACATAGTCATGTAATACTTGCTGTATTTTCTTTTCAGTTTCGCTGCCTTCAAAAACTACATTTTCATCATGTTCGACTTCACGTATTAGCAATTCAGATTCAACCGCACCCTTTACAAAATCTTTTAATATCGGAAGGATATCTTCCCATTCACTATCTTCAGATTTTGTAATGGTAACGAAATTACTGGCAAAGAAAACGCCATTGACAAAGTTAAATTTGAAAAGCTCCCGAGCAAATGGTGAACTCTGGGCCTTTTCCCTATCGGGAAAATCCAGACTTCCATTATACAATAATTTATTTACCAGAAACTTCATCGTTGCCGGATTTGGGGTACTTTCTGTATATACGTTGATCGTGGCCATTTTTATTTAAATTAATTATGCAAAGCTAACAAAAATATAAAGGACATGAAGTCAATAGTACGTCATACTTATTATCGTAAGATAACAAAGTTGACTTAGCTAAACCCCGGTATAATTCCATGGGGTGATAGCCTTGAGCTCTTCTTTGAGCGAATCGGTGACATCTAAGGTATCAATAAAGGCCGCTATTGATTCTTGGTTAATGGCATTGTTTGTACGGGTTAAATCTTTCAATGCCTCGTAAGGCTTCGGATATCCCTCTCTTCTCAATATCGTTTGTATAGCTTCTGCGACAACAGCCCAATTCTTTTCCAAGTCGGCTTGAATCACATCTTCGTTTAATATTAGCTTTTTCAATCCACGTATAATTGATTTAAAAGCGATGAGCGTATGACTAAAAGGAACCCCTATATTTCTCAATACGGTTGAATCTGTCAAATCACGCTGTAATCTGGAAATCGGAAGCTTGGCAGCCAGGTGTTCAAATAAGGCGTTCGCTAGCCCTAAATTACCTTCTGCGTTTTCAAAATCAATCGGATTAACTTTATGTGGCATAGCAGAAGATCCAATTTGACCCGCTATAATTTGCTGCTTAAAATAATCCATTGAAATATAAGTCCAAATATCTCTGCATAAATCGATTAAAATGCTATTTATCCGCTTTAGCGCATCGCAATGCGCCGCAAAATTATCATAATGTTCTATTTGAGTTGTTTTCTGCGATCTGTGAAGGCCTAATACATCATTCACAAAGTGATTGCCAAAGGCAACCCAATCGTTGGCGGGATAGGCGATATGGTGTGCATTAAAGTTTCCGGTTGCCCCGCCAAATTTGGCAGAAAAAGGAACGGCTTTCAATTGGTTCAACTGTACACCTAATCGTTCAACAAATACAGCTACCTCTTTGCCTAAACGTGTTGGTGAAGCGGGTTGTCCATGTGTTTTTGCCAGCATGGGTATCGCTTTCCATTCTTCAGCCATTCCTTCAAGCTCTTTAATAAGTTCATTAATACTTGGGTAATATATACTGTTGAATGCTTCTTTCCATGAATAAGGAATGGCTGTGTTATTAATATCTTGCGATGTTAACCCAAAATGGATGAACTCTTTTGAATCTCCTAAACCAAGCGTATCGAATTTTTCTTTAATAAAATATTCTACAGCCTTCACATCGTGGTTAGTTGTTTTTTCCAAGTCTTTAACACGCTGCGCATCGCTTTCGGAAAAATTTTCGTATATGGACCGTAAAGCCACTTTATCTGATAAACGACTTAATTGGGATATGCCCGTATCGGTTAATGCAATAAAATATTCTATTTCTACAAATACACGGTATTTTATTAAAGCAGCCTCTGAAAAAAAAGCGGCTAGATCTTTTGTTGCGCTATGATAACGCCCGTCTATTGGTGAAACTGCTGTAAGTGGAGATAAACTCATGTTTATGAAATATGTCGGGTTAAAAAGCGCAAAGTTAAAAAAATATTGCATTTGTCCATTTGTGAGAACAGGACATTTTAGGCAAAGGCGTCTGGAAAATTTAAATTATGCCGTTGAGATGATCGGTGCGAAAGGTAATCCTTTTAAAAAAAAACGTTCCTACTTTGTCGGTAGGAACGTTTTTTTATTTCAGTTTTAATTACTGAGCTTCTTTAACTGTAGTGTCAGCAGTTACAGTTGTATCTGTAGTGATAACAGTTGTATCTGGTTCGCTAGGAGTAACAACGGTAGTTGTATCAGTTGTTTCTTCAGTAGATCCCTCACCAGAGTTTGAGTTACAAGCAGCAACAGTTAACGTTAAAGCTAAACCTAAAAAACCGAATTTGAATAAATTTTTCATTGTTAATTTTCTTTTCTGATTAAATAAAAATTGTTTATTTACCTCTTTATACCGCATATGTTGAAAGGTAACCCAACATTTTAAAAAAAAATATTTCTTTTTTCGCGGCTGCAAAGATGATGATATTTTAGAAAAATACAAATAGAATTTGCGGAGGGATCGATCTTCGAATACTATTTGCCATTTATTTCCTTAGTTTCTGTACTTTTGCATCTTGCAACTGCCACTAAGGCCAATACTAAAGTAACCGATGAAACAGTTATAAAAATAGGTTCGCTTTAAGCGAGATCTTATGACCGCTAAAACGCACAAAAAAAACACGAATATTGGGTTACTATTTGCATTTTAACGTATTAACTAGTGAGTAAAGAAAAAAGACATACACCATCTGACGAAAACGAGTTACTGGCAGGGATTTTAAAAGGAGATACTGATGTTTTAGATAGTTTGTACAAAACAAACTTCCCAACAATTGCTCGTTTGATTATTAATAATGGCGGTGATATTGATGACGCAAAAGATATATTTCAGGAAAGTATCATTATTTTATATGAAAAAGTCTGTAGCGGTAGTTTTGCACTCAACAGCAAACTTAAGACATTTTTATATTCGGTCAGTAGAAATCTTTGGCTTAAAAAGCTTGCAAAAAAAGGAGTATATACTCGTTTAGATGATTTTGAGGAAAGGGTTCTTGTAGAAGAAGATATCGAAATACATAAAGAGCGGGACAAGCAATTTTCCATGATGGAGGATGCGCTTAAGAAGCTTGGTGAGCCTTGTAGAACAATAATTGAGGATTTTTATATCCACAATATGAACATGCAGGATATCAGCGAAAAATTTGGATATACGAATACCGACAACGCGAAGAATCAGAAATATAAATGTCTACAGCGGTTAAAAAAGCTTTATTTTGGTTAATTATTAATAAACGATGAAAAGTGAACGAGATTTTCTAGATCAGTCTGAAGCCTACTTAAAGGGTGAAATGAATGCTTTGGAAAAAAAAATATTCGAAGATCATCTTTTGAATGATGCGGAAGCCCGTAGGAAATTTGACGGGCATGAAGCCTTTATTGAAAACATGAAGCATTATGGAGCTCGGGTTGATTTGCAACATAAGCTTAATGCTATTCATGAAACAATTAATATAGAAGAGGTGGTTCCGAAAAAACCACTTATTATACGCTTGTGGGATAAATATAAGATAAACTCCTTGGTAGCTGCTTCTGTTGCACTTCTTGCTGTTTTCACAACCTTGTGGCTTACGGGGTTCTATTCAAAAGACAGTACTTCACAGTATATTGCTTTACGGCGTGACATGAATAGTATCAGACAAAATGTTAAAGCTCAAAATGCGCTGATCAAAGACATCAATAAAGGTAAAAGCGGGATTGGCACACCTAGTCACTACGGTGCCACAGGTTTCGCACTATCGTCCAATGGCTATGTGATGACGACATTTCATGTGATCAAGGACGCAGATTCAGTTTACTTACAGAATTACACAGGCAATTCATATAAAGCAAAAGTCATTTATACAGATCCTGCCTACGATATTGCGGTATTGGAAATCATCGATAAAGATTTTAAAGAGTCGGGAAGTTTACCTTATACGTTTAAACAAAATGCGGCCGATATAGGTGAAGATGTGTATACGATCGGTTTTCCTAGAGAAGAAGCGGTGTATGGTAGGGGGTATCTAAGCAGTAATACGGGATATAGTGGTGACACCGTTGCTTATCAGGTTTCTATTCCTGTCAATCCCGGTAACAGTGGCGGACCTGTACTGGATAATAGAGGTAATATAATAGGTGTTATCAACAGTAAGCAAACAGAAACCGATGGTGCGGCCTTCGCGATCAAATCAAATTATGTTCTGGAAGCGCTTGCATCTATCCCCGAAGATAGTTTGGAAAAAAAATTAACATTGAATAAAAAGAATACACTTGCTAATTTGAGTCGCACTGAGCAAATCAAAAAGGTACAGGAATATATATACATGATTAAAGTATATTAATACCTGAACAAAAAATAAAACAAAAATGGCTTTCCTCATGAAGAGTGAAAGCCATTTTTGTTTTATTTTCCCTATATTAGAAAACTAGATAAAAGACTTATGGATCAAAAGTATCGGAATATTGACCGTTTTAACTTACGCGCCGATAACTACGATAAATATCGACCCGGCTATCCCCAAGCCTTATTACGATTCATTTACGAGCATAATTCACTCCATAAACAAAGTGTCATTGCGGAACTTGGCGCAGGTACCGGTATACTAACCGAAGAACTTGTGAAATGGGCCTGTACGATTATTGCAATTGAACCGAATGACGAAATGCGGGAGAAAGCCATCGAAACCCTGCAAAAATTTAAAAACTGTTCCATAAAAAATTCGACAGCGGAAGCAACAGGTTTGGCCGATCATAGCGTTGATCTTATTGTATGTGCACAATCGTTCCATTGGTTCGATACCGAGAAAGCGAAACGAGAATTCGGACGAATATTGAAAAAGCAGGGAAAAGCAGCCATTATATGGAATATCCGAAGTGCCGAAACAGCTTTTGAAAAAGAGTATGAAGAATTCATTCTCGAATTTTCAATAGATTATCAAGAGGTTAAGAAAAGAGAATCACGTGGTAACAACCTCGCGAATTTCTTTCGTCCAAATAGCCTGGAAAAGCACTTATTTGTATATGATACTTACCTGACATTTGACCAATTAGTAGGTAGAACGCTTTCCTATTCTTACATGCCCAATGAAGATCATGAAAAAACACCTGAAATGAAAGCTAGGTTGCAGACTTTGTTTGATAAATATTCTACTAACGAGATCATCAGTCTTTCATACAAAACGAAATTGTTTATGGGATTACTATAACTATCCACATCAAAAACGTTACAAAGTTGCGTTTTAACAATTCGTCGTCTTAACAATTTTCTCTAAGTTTGTGATACTAATTAATCAATATAAGAATCACATGGAGAAACGTTTAATCAATCTAAAATTTCTAGTAGTCGTACTTTTTTTTCTGAGTTATTCCTATCAAAGTCATGCCCAATCAGCGGCATTATGGCTCAGATATCCCGCTATTTCGCCGGACGGAAAAAGCATTGTTTTTGGATACCAAGGTAATTTATATCGTGTGAATGCAAGTGGGGGAACAGCCACCGCCCTGACTGTCGGCAGCTCACATAGTATGATGCCCGTCTGGAGTCGCGATGGTCAGTTTATCGCTTTTGCAAATGATCGAAATGGTAATTTTGACGTTTATGTAATGCCTGCCAATGGTGGGAAATCGACGCGTCTGACCTATAATAGTGCCAACGATTATCCCTATGATTTTAGTATCAATAACAAGGAGGTGATCTTTGGGAGTGCTCGGCAAGCACCTGCCGAAAGCTCGCGTTTTCCAAGCCTACGATTGTTCCAAAATCTATATCGTGTAGCTATAAATGGCGGTCGACCGATACTTGTGAGCGCTGCAGGGATGGAAAACGCCCATTTTAACGGCGACGGAAGTTTGCTGGTTTTTCAAGATCGAAAAGGATACGAAGATCCTTGGAGAAAGCATCATACCTCTTCTGTAACACGTGATATATGGCTTTACAACCTAAAAAGCAATACCTATGAAGCTTTAACAAGTGAGGAAATTGAACATCGAGAACCTGTTTTTAGTAACGACGGACAGTTCGTGTATTATCTAAATGAAAAGGACGGAAACTTAAATCTCTATAAGAAGGGAATCCGGTTACGCATTGCTGATCAGCAGTTAACGCATTTTACCAAAAATCCGGTGCGTCATCTCAGTGTTTCAAATGATAATACCTTAGCTTTTACACAGGACGGCTCTATTTACACTTTAAAAGAAGGTGCTGAACCCAAAAAACTTGAAATTACCATAGCCGTAGATAATGGTGATGCATTGGCTAGCAATACGCCTTTAAACGGACAAATCAGTCAATTCGAGTTAAGCCCGGACGGTAAACAGATCGCCTACGTGAGCAGGGGCGAGCTATTTGTTACAAGTGTTGAAGGTGATTTTACTAAACGGATTACCAATACACCTGATCAAGAACGAATGGTCAAATGGTCACCGGATGGAAAAACGTTGATCTATGCTGCTGAACGGGGAAAAAATGGCTGGGGTATTTATCAAAGCTCCATTATAAGCAAAGATGAACCCTATTTCTTTAACGCAACGGTTCTGAAAGAGGAGGCCCTCATTGTCGGTAAAACAGATAATTTTGCCCCTAAGTTCTCTCCTGACGGCAAATCTATTGCTTATATCGAAGAAAGGAACGTTTTAAAGGTTTACAATATTAGCACCAAAAAAACGATTGAGTTGCTTCCTCAAGGGCATAATCATTCCTATGCAGATGGCGACTGGGGTTTTGAATGGAGTCCGGATAGCAAATGGTTATTGGTGGATGATCAAAGAGGGTATTTTTTCAATTCTAATGCAGCTCTGGTTAAAGCTGATGGAACTGCAGAAATAAAGTACCCGCTTCTTACCGGCTTTGGTGAAAATGGTGCCCGTTGGCAGATGGAAGGAAAGATGCTCACTTGGTTAAGTGGTCGTTATGGCAGAAAATCGTTAGCTATACAAGGGAGTCAGGAGCTAGATGTCTTCGGTGCTTTCTTTAACCAAGAAGACTATGATAGATTTAAACTAACCAAAGATGAGTTTGGCCTCCTAAAAGAAAAAGAAGATAAAGCAAAAAAGGAGGAAGCAGCAAAAGATGGCAATCAAAAAGAACCTAAAAACAACAAGAAAAGTGATGAAAATAAAAAGAAAGAAGATGGGGAGGTGCTTCATTTAAACATAGAGGATTTACGCGAACGAGAAGTTAGACTGACCATTAACAGTTCGTCCATTAGCGATTATGCCCTCACAAAAGACGGGAGTAAACTATTCTATTTAGCCTCCTTTGAAAAAGGATACGATTTATGGATAACTGAACCGAGAACAAATCAAACGAAGATTCTCGCTAAACTGTCCGGTTCGCCAAGTGGCATTGAGATGAGCAAAGACGAAAAAAACCTATTCGTTGTAAATCGTGGAGCCTTGGTAAAAGTTGATGCCGCAACGGGAAAGATTACTCCGCTTAATACAAAAGGCGAACTCGAACTGAACGCTAGTGCTGAACGGGAATATATTTTCAATCATGCCTGGCTGCAAGTGAAAAAGAAATTCTACGACCCGAATTTACATGGTATCGATTGGAATGGCTATTATGAAACCTATGCCCGGTTCCTGCCGCATATTAATAACAATTTTGATTTTCAAGAACTCCTAAGCGAATTATTGGGAGAGCTTAATGCTTCTCATACGGGAGGACGTTTCTCTCCTCGATATTCAAATCCGGACGTTACCGCTTCCCTCGGTTTACTATATGACGAGACCTATATGGGAAAGGGATTGAAAGTTGCAGAGGTGATTCAGGGCGGGCCCGTTGCCAATGCCAAATCGAAAATTGAAAAAGGAACGATTATATTGGAGATCGATGGAAATACTATTGATGATAGCGCGGATTGGGCCAAATTCCTAAACAGGAAAGTCGGTCAGTATGTGAGCATTCATGGCAAAAATGAAGCGGGCAATTTCTTCACGGAAACGATTAAACCGATCGGCATATCTGATGAAGTCCCCCTCATGTATAAACGCTGGGTCAATGGCCGGAAAGCATATGTGAACAAAGTAAGCAATGGTAAAATCGGGTACGTACATGTGGAAGGAATGAATGATGCAAGTTTCAGAGAAGTTTATGATCGTGTAATGGGTGAAAATTTAGAGAAAGAGGCACTCATCGTCGATACCAGATTTAATGGTGGCGGTTGGCTGCACGACGATTTGAATACATTTTTAAGTGGAAAAGAATACCTGAAATTTTCGCCACAGGGAAATACGTTAAAAGGTGGTGAGCCACGAAGTCGATGGAGCAAACCCAGTGCGGTCGTAATGAGTGAAGGGAACTACAGCGATGCATTTATCTTTCCTTATATTTATAAACAAAATGGTTTAGGCAAGCTGATTGGCATGCCGGTACCTGGTACGGGTACAGCCGTTTGGTGGGAGACGCAAATAGATCCTACATTAATATTTGGCATACCGATGATCGCTACGATCGGAAAAGAGAATCGGCCAACTGAAAATCTTCAAGTTGAACCGGATATTATGGTTAGGCTTCCTTATGAAGCTTTTCTAAAAGGAGAGGACCCGCAATTGGAAAGAGCTATAAAAGAGCTTCTCCAGTAATTTAATTTCGCTTTAAAATATAGGACTTCCACGAGATAACTGCTGGAAGTCTTATATTTATAAACAAATTTTCACCAATTATGAAGACCTTGAGCGCGCTCCTAATAAATTTTACATGCTTATCTCTTTTTGTATGCTGCAAACAAAAAGAACAGGTCGATTTGATTCTTCATCACGCTACCATTTACACAGTAGATAGCACATGCTCGGTGCAGCAAGCATTTGCGGTAAAAGATGGAAAGTTTCTGGATATTGGTTCAAATCGATCTATTTTGGGCAGATATGAAAGCAGACATGTAATCGATGCAAAAAATCAAGCAGTCTATCCGGGCTTATACGATGCCCATTGTCACTTTTTTGCCTTAGCACACGGATTACATCAAGTCAACTTGGTTGGAGCAAATTCTATGGAAGAGGTCATTGAAAGAGTGAAAACATTTCGCATGAAGTTTCCAAAAGATGCTTGGATTATCGGACATGGTTGGGATCAAAATTTATGGACCAACAAGAACTTTCCTGATAACAAGGAGCTAAATACAGTTTTTCCGGATGTACCCGTTTATTTAAGCAGGATTGATGGACATGCAGCTTTAGCAAATAACACTGCACTTCAATTAGCAAATATTTCTCTTCAAAATCAGCCAGTAGGTGGTTTAATCGTAAGAGAGGGGAATATGCCGACAGGTGTTCTTATTGATAATGCGATGGATTTGGTACAACAAAAAATACCGCTTCCTTCCGAAGCACAGTTAACAGAACTGCTATTAGAAGCGGAGAAGGCTTGTTTTTCCGTAGGTTTGACAAGTTTAGGCGATGCTGGTTTGTCTATCGAAGAGATCGATTTACTGAAAAAACTATATAAGCAAAATAGATTACGAATAGGAGAGTATGCCATGGCCATGCTCGACACCGCCACTTTCCGCGATGTCGTAAAGAAAGGAATGTATCAACACGGACAATTAACGATGCGTTCATTTAAGATTGTTGCGGATGGCGCATTGGGGTCTAGAGGAGCTTGTCTGCTACATCCATATAGCGATGCAGCAACGCAACAAGGTTTTTTGTTGCAAAAACCAGCCATATTGGATACAATAATACGTGAATTAGCACAAACTGATTTTCAAGTTAATGTGCATGCTATCGGCGACTCGACCAATCGCTTCATTCTTCATACCTTCAATAAATACCTCAAAAACAATAATACGAAACGTTGGCGTATAGAACATGCTCAAATTGTTCAACCCGACGATTACCCTTTATTTACTTCGGCTAGTCTTATTCCTTCAGTGCAGCCAAGCCACGCTACTTCGGATATGTATTGGGCAAAAGATAGATTAGGAAATGATAGATTGCGTTACGCTTATGCTTACAAACAATTACTGCGTGCTGCTGGCAGTTTGGCATTAGGAAGTGATTTTCCGGTGGAGGATATAAATCCACTTTACCAATTTCATGCAGCTGTAGCCCGAACAGATAAAAATGGAAAACCGGAAGGTGGGTTTCAGGTCGAGAGCGCTTTAACACGAGAGGAGGCACTGATGGGATTGACGCGATGGGCTGCCTATGCATGTTTTCAGGACGACCGAAAGGGAAGCATCGAAAAGGAGAAGCAAGCTGATTTTATTTGGCTGGAAAAAGATATTATGAAGATTCCATTGCCTGAAATAAGGAACACGAAAATAAGACAAACCTGGGTGAACGGAATAAGAGTTCACTAATTTTTTTTATCTTTACAGCCTATGCAAAAGCAACTATTCACATATTGTAGTGTAACGACTGGAATGATTGCCTAATTCCGGGTGACTTGTTTCTAAAATCATAGGCGTGGTAATCACTACCTTGCCAAAGGTGATTTATATGTAACAAACCATTCGGATAAAAGAGGATTTAATCATTTTATTTCATCATTTTAAACTATTAAGCAGTGAATAGCCTATCATCATATGGTTGGAACGACGATCTGTTCCAACTCAAACAAATTTCACAATACAAACATCTTTTTCATGGCCGAGTTACTGCCGTGAACAAGACCAATTATGAAGTTATTGCCGAGCGCGGTCGACTGTTGTGCGAACTAGCTGGTAATGTGCTTTATGGGAGGCCGTCATCTGAACTTCCATGTACAGGCGATTGGATTATCTTTCAACCTTTTGACGATAACAAAGGGATAATTGTTGATATTTTACCACGTAAACATACCTTATACAGAAAAAAGAGTGGCACTGTATCAGACAGGCAAGCTATTGCATCCCATGTTGACAAGGCATTCATCGTACAAAGCCTTGATGCTAATTTTAGTATTCGTCGGACGGAACGTTTTATGGTGCAGATAGTAGAAGGGAATATTCAACCGATATTGGTTCTAACTAAATCTGATTTGTCGTTTAATCGCCGGCAAATAGACGAATCGCTAAAACATATGGGTCATCAAATGCCGATATTTTTCACAAGCATCCTTTTACCTGAAACTATACTTCCTCTGCGAGAATCAATCAAACGGGGTGAAACGATCGTATTTGTGGGATCATCGGGGGTTGGGAAAAGTTCGTTGATCAATGCACTGTGTGGACGGACAGTTTTGACTACGTCTGAGATAAGCAAATCTTCAGGTAAAGGGCGACATACTTCAACGCGAAGGGAAATGGTATTGATGGAAGATAATGGCATCTTGATAGATACACCAGGTGTCAGAGAATTTGGTCTAGCCTCCGATAGTTCGGAAACATTAGCAACCATATTCGAGGTTTCTGATTTTGCAGAATCCTGTCGTTTTGAGGATTGTAAACATGTTGATGAACCTGGTTGTAAAGTTATCGAAGCCGTCAACAACGGCCTTTTAGAACTGGACGTGTACAATAGCTATCTCAAATTACGAAAAGAATCCTGGTACTTTTCTGCTTCTGAATATGAAAAACGCAAAAGGGATAAGTCTTTTGCTAAAATTTCAGAAGAGGCTAAGAGATTAAAAAAACGTTAATCTATTCAATACAGGTGTTCCGGTTTAATAAGGGAACACCTGTATTAACCTTCACCATCTGCGATCCCGCTGGGATTTTTCGCTCCCTTAATCCAGACACTAACCCCGCTCAAGAGGCCTTCGGCGTTCGAACCTACCCAACCCTTCGTTCGCCTCCCAGCTTAACGACAAAAGCCCCAACTTTTGTTGAGGCTTTGTGATCCCGCTGGGATTTTTCGCTCCCTTAATCCAGACGCTAACCCGCTCAAGAGGCCTTCGGCGTTCGAACCTACCCAACCCTTCGTTCGCCTCCCAGCTTAACGACAAAAGCCCCAACTTTTGTTGAGGCTTTGTGATCCCGCTGGGATTTTTCGCTCCCTTAATCCAGACGCTAACCCGCTCAAGAGGCCTTCGGCGTTCGAACCTACCCAACCCTTCGTTCGCCTCCCAGCTTAACGACAAAAGCCCCAACTTTTGTTGAGGCTTTGTGATCCCGCTGGGATTCGAACCCAGGACCCATACATTAAAAGTGTATTGCTCTACCAGCTGAGCTACGGAATCCTATCGTTGTTTAAATACCTAATTAAAAATTAAATATTATCAACTTTCATTTTTCAGAATTTTATTTCATTTCTGAACTGCTGACGGGTGCAAAGGTATATTTTTTATCCATATGCACCAAATTTTCAAACAAAAAAAACAACATTTTTCAACTATACACTAAGTATCAGTTCGTTATTTTTTAATCATGTAAACGTGTAATGGAGCCAAGCCTGTCAAGCTTTTGTTTAGCCCACATTCCGGACATTAATTCGCTCAAGAAGCCTTCGGCGTTCGAACCTACCCAACCCTTCGTTCGCCTCCCAGCTTAATGACAAAAGCCCCAACTTTTGTTGAGGCTTTGTGATCCCGCTGGGATTTTTCGCTCCCTTAATCCAGACACTAACCCGCTCAAGAGGCCTTCGGCGTTCGAACCTACCCAACCCTTCGTTCGCCTCCCAGCTTAATGACAAAAGCCCCAACTTTTGTTGAGGCTTTGTGATCCCGCTGGGATTCGAACCCAGGACCCATACATTAAAAGTGTATTGCTCTACCAGCTGAGCTACGGAATCTTTTTGTTTGAAACCTACTAGGTTTCTTTGAAAGAGCTGCAAAGGTATGATCTTTACATCTATAATGCAAGACGAATTATGTCTTTTAACGATATATATATGCAAAATACTGTAATTCAATCAAAAAAAAATCAATCTACACTTAATACTATTTTTCCAATGTGTTTTCCCTCTTCCATTAGTTCATGCGCCCGTCCTGCTTCTGATAGCGGAAACACCGCATGGATTAAGGGTTTGAAATGTCTTGAATTCATTAAAGGCCAGACATTAATCAATATATCTTCAGTCAATTGCGCTTTAAAATGCTTATCCCTACCGCGTAATGTACTCCCTGTCACGCTGATTCTTTTACGCATAATTTCCATGATATTCAACTCCACAAAATTACCCTTCATTGCGTTAATGTAGACCAAGCGACCATCTTCATCTAAAATATCGATATTTTTTTGAAAATACACGCCACCGATCATATCCAAGATCACATTTATTTTTTCACCGGAAAGAACCTTCTCAAAGTCGTAAACCTTGTAATTGATACAAATGTCAGCGCCCAGATCAAGACAAGCCTTGCACTTTTCTTCAGAACCGGCTGTCGCATATACTTTTACTCCCATACTTTTGGCTAACTGAATAGCCGTAACGCCAATACCACTTGACCCACCATGTACCAGAAATCCCTCTCCATTCTTTAATTGTCCACGACGGAATACATTATCCCATACGGTGTAGACGGTTTCGGGAAGACTCGCCGCTTCGGTAAAGCTAAAGCCTGTGGGGATAGAAAGACAATGATCGGCACAGACAACCACTTCTTCCGCATAACCGCCTCCAGCGACCAAGGCACAGACATGATCACCAATCGACCATTTACTTACTTCCGAACCTATTTGCTCAATTATTCCTGCAACTTCTAATCCAGGTATGTCGCTTACGGCTCCGGTAGGTGCCGGGTACTTACCCTTACGTTGGAAAACATCTGGACGATTAACTCCGGCAGCTTTAACCCGAATACGTACTTCATCGGATTTTGGTAACGGATCTGATTTTTCTTGTATTTTCAAAACGTCAGGTGCGCCGTATTCGGTAATTACTATCGCATTCATATTTATTTTTCCTTACATCATTTAAGTTCAACGTTTGTGGAAACCAAATTGTTCATAATAAGAATCCAGCTTTTGATAAGACCTTGCATAACTCGACATGTTGGCTGTTGTCAAAAAAAACGTTTACTTACGAAATAATATTGAAGTTTTTATCTTATTGTTGATAACAAAAAGAAAATATGTCTTTATATGTAAGATAATATTGGTTTTTTTTGGTTTTAAAAGTACTTTTTTAACAAAAAATATTTTTTAAGTATAAAAAAACCAATGAAATAAAATTTTACACCAATAAAAAACGCAAAATAACATATTTTTAATATATATAATGGTATAAAATATTCATGATATTTTCTTTTTTGTTTAAAAACTAACAAAAAAGTTCAAATAATAGGTATTGTATTCAATAAATATTCTTTTTCAATAAAAAATAAAGTACAAATGTTTTTTTATTGAAAAAAAAATGAGAAAAATATTTTGATAATAGATTTTTTTACTATATTTGCATCAACAAAATGATAAAAAAATCAATTTGTTGTTAAAATAGCCCCTCAGTTTAATATAGGTTTATAATTGGTTAGCAGAATAGCCCCTTTCCCAGAGGGGCTACTTCTTTTATAACATATAATACTTATTCGTAAAGGTTCTATATGTACATAAAAATGTGAGACGATCAGTATGGTTTATATATGAAAAAAGCCCTTTTTGTAAAAAGGACTTTTAAAGATGTGACCTCGGAGAGGCTCGAACTCTCGACCCACTGATTAAGAGTCAGTTGCTCTACCAACTGAGCTACGAAGTCATTTATTTTCTGTATCGGGAGCCCAAATTTAGACTTTTTCTTAGAAAAAAGAACTTTTTTTTACAATAATCTTTGCTGCAACGCTTCTTTAATTAGCTCGGCCACATTCTTTGCTTCAAATTTATGTAGTAAATTTCGTCTATGTGTTTCTACCGTTAGCGGACTAAGAAAAAGGGCCTCAGCCATGTTAGCCGTAGTCTTCCCCTCAGCAATCATTTCTAAAATCTGCTTTTCCCTTTTTGTAAGTTGTGGAGGTCCCTTAAGTTCATTTAACGTGGGCTTGGCGATAATCTCGTTTACCTCGGTACTAAAAGCAATTTCACCGTTATAGGCAGATTTAATGGCGCGAACAAGATCGTCCACAGATACATTTTTCAATAAATATCCACTTGCACCATTTTGCAACATTTTCATAACAAAACTTCGTTCTGCATGATTGCTTAAAGCCAGAACCGACACACTTGGTGCCTTAATCTTGATCTCTTTACACCAGTCGATACCGCTACCATCAGGTAACATAACATCTAGAAGAACAACGTCGACTTCATGACTATTCAAAAAAGTCATAAACTCAGTGCCGCTAATAAAGCTATCCACAACTTCAATCTCAGGATGGTTTGTCAAGAGCGTTTTAAGCCCTTGAATAACAATCTGGTGATCATCCACTATAGCTAATCGAATATTGTTGTTATGATACGACATGAATATTTTTTATTTCGTTTTAAACGTCTCTTGGATGCAAGCGCTAAATTGCAAAGAAATTTCCTTAAAATAAAAGAAAAAGTTTGTTGAAAAACGTTATTTTCACTAGACTGCTTAATGGAAACCAAATAATATTTACTTTTGCAGCATGGCAGAAGACGAAGCAGCTTTCGATATTGAAGATAACGGCGAACAGGATTTATTTGAACATTTAAGGGTGGTCGTCGATAAAGGCCAAACCTTGTTGCGTATCGATAAATTTTTAATGCATCGCGTTGAAAATGCTTCTCGAAATAGAGTGCAGAACGCCATTGATGCAGAAAACGTATTGGTCAACAACAGACCAATCAAAGCAAGTTATAAAGTAAAGCCCGGCGATGTGATTACGGTTGTATTGCCACATCCGCCAAGGGATACAGAGATTTATCCGGAAAATATTCCCTTAGATATCCGCTATGAAGATGATGATTTGCTAATTGTAAACAAACCTGCGGGAATGGTGGTCCACCCTGGTTATAACAACTACACCGGTACGCTAGTAAACGCATTAGTTTATCATTTTAGTCAGCTACCTCAATTACCGGGTAACGACGGCAGACCCGGCTTGGTACATCGCATTGATAAAGATACAAGCGGTTTACTGGTAATAGCAAAAAATGAGTGGACGATTACGAATCTTGCAAAGCAATTTTTTGACCACACGATTCAACGCAAATATATTGCCTTGGTTTGGGGAGATCTTTTAGCGGATGGTATAATTTCAGGTTATATTGGCCGAAGCCTTAAAGATCGTCGAGTAATGTCGGTTTACGATCATGAAGACAAAGGTAAGTGGTCCGTTACGCATTATAAGGTTCTTGAGCGTCTTGGCTATGTTACATTGATTGAGTGCCAATTAGAAACTGGTAGGACGCATCAAATTAGGGCACATATGCAGTCTATTGGCCACCCCTTGTTTAATGACGCACTTTATGGTGGGGATAAAATTTTAAAAGGAACGGTTTTTACAAAATACAAACAATTTGTAGACAATTGCTTCACTTTGCTGCCTCGCCAGGCTTTGCATGCTAGAAGTCTGGGCTTCACACATCCCAAAACGAAGGAACTATTGTATTTTGAGTGCGATCTTCCGGCAGACTTTGCCATGTGTCTGGATAAATGGAAATCCTACGTACAATACGAACGAAACAAGTAATTTTTTACAGAATTTTTTCTAGATTTTCCCGTTAAGTTAACAATGAACGATAGATATATAAATCATAACGGTAATTTGATGCCGGAAAACCAGCTCGCAATACCAAGCACCAATAGAAGTTTAAGATATGGAGATGGAATTTTTGAAACCATGCGTTGGATGGACGGTGATATCCGCTTCATTCAATATCATATTGAGCGTTTGCAAACGAGCATGGAGCTCCTCCACTTGGAAGGGTCGTCAAAATTTGATGCCTATTTTATTCGCGAAAAAGCCGCCGAACTGGTAAGAAAGAACAAGCTGGGAACAGATGCGCGCATTCGATTAAACGTTTACCGATCGGGAGCAGGCCTTTATAGTCCTGAAACTAATAAGGCGAATTATCTTTTGGAAGCCAATCCACTCGATCATGATGGATATCGCCTTAATAAAACGGGCGTAATCATCGATGTTTACCGCGAACATAAAAAGTCGATTAACAGCCTATCTCACCTAAAGAGCAATAATGCACTTATTTACATACTGGCTGGTATAGAAAGAAAGCGTTTAGGTTGTGACGATATTCTTATCCTAAACAATGATGGTTTCCTTTGTGAATCACTGAGCTCTAATATCTTTGTTTGGTATAACAAAACACTGTACACACCGGCTTTAAGTGAAGGTTGTATTGCTGGGGTTATGCGAAAAGTAGTTATTGAAATGGCTAATGAATATGGGATAGAAGTGGTGGAGGCACAAATTAGCCCGGAAATACTACACGAAGCGGATGAGATGTTCTTAACGAATGCAATACACGGTATTTATTGGGTAATGGGATATAAAAAGAAACGATACTTCAACCACCTCTCCAAAAAATTACAGGAGAAATTAAGCAAATGGCAACTTACCTCTGATTTAAATGAGGAGTGATACGCTTCAATATTATGGAGAGCAGGGGGATTTCCACTGCTTTCCAATAAATAAAATATTATCGTCCTCAGTCAAACCGGACGCCTCTAAGAAATTCTTCCATTGACATCCTTTTTTTACCTTCCAATTGCAGTTCGAGTACATCGATGTAACCATCTTGTGTTGCAAATCGTAGATAATGCTTCCCATCGGTCAGCGTACTCCCTGGTTCGTCTTTCAATGGCTCTAGTTCTTTTAACGGACGACATGCAAAAATTTTTAACGTTTTTTGCTGAAATGTTGTAAAAGCAGTAGGATAGGGGCTTAATCCTCTAATAAAGTTATATACCTCTTCGACGGGTTTATTCCACTGTATTTTACAATCATCTTTAAAAATCTTTGGGGCATGTTTTAATCCCTGCTCATTGGCAATAGTTGCCTGTGGGATCTCACGATGCTCGTCAGCCTTAATAAGTTGCACGGTTTTTACCAATAGCTCAGCGCCCACAAGCATCAATTTATCATGTAAATCTCCTGCTGTATCATTTGCTTCAATCGCCACTTTCTCACGCAATAGAATGTTTCCAGTATCTATTTGATGCTGCAAAAGGAAAGTCGTAACGCCTGTTTCAGCTTCCCCATTCATTATTGCATGATTTATCGGAGCCGCACCTCGATATTCTGGAAGGAGGGAGGCATGTAAATTGACCGTTCCTTTAGATGGCATATTCCAAATGATTTCAGGTAACATTCTAAAAGCTACTACGACCTGTAAATCTGCTTGATATGCGGCTAAGGCCTGAATGAAATTCGGATCTTTTAATTTATCTGGTTGCAAAACGGGAATGCCCTTTGAAAGGGCAAATTTTTTTACCGCTGATTCTTGTATCTTTTGTCCTCTCCCTGCTGGCTTATCCGCAACCGTAACAACAGCCACCACATTTTCACCTGCTTTTAGCAACGCAGCCAAAGAAGCCACCGCAAATTCAGGAGTCCCCATAAATATAATTCGCATTATTTTTCTGTTTACGTTCTTTAAAAAACACTTCAATCTTTACCTTTGCTAAGGTACAAAATAAATAGTCAGACTTGAATTTCCCTTTATACTTAGCAAATAGGATTTCTAAAAGCGGTGCACGCAAATACTCAAGGCTAATCGTGAGCGTAGCGATTGCGGGTATTATGTTAGGGCTTTCGGTGATGATACTTGCCATTGCTATTTTGAAAGGTTTCAAAGGAAGCATCATTGAAAAAGAAAGAGGCTTCAATGGTGATATTACTATTTATAAACACAACCTAAACAGCTCCTACGAAAGCTCGCCTTTTAGTATCCAACCGGATAGCTTGCTGCTGGTCAGAAAATTAAAGGGCGTTAAAGAGCTTAATGCTTTTGCTACCAAACCTGGCATCATAAATGCCGAAGACGAAATAGAAGGGGTTGTACTGAAAGGGATTGATAGCGCTTATAATCAGGAGAACCTACGAAAAATGCTAATTGCAGGAAACGTAATTAACTTTGCGGACAGCATCCCGGCGCAGCAACAAATACTTATCTCACGCTATACCGCCAATAGATTAAAACTTAAATTAGGGGATGATTTCCTCATGTACTTTGTTCAGGACCCTCTGAGAAAGCGGAAATTCACTATTGTGGGGATTTACAATTTAGGTGTTGAGGAAATTGATAAAACCTACGTGATTGGTGATATATCAATCATAAGGCGCTTAAATAAATGGTCGGACAACGAGGTCGGCGGTTATGAAATCATGACCACGGATTTTGAAAAGGTTGAAGACGTCAATCAGACAGTATTGGATTTATTGCCCATCCAGCTGCTGTCAGTAACAGTTGTCTCTCAATTTCCTGAGATATTCGATTGGCTAGCGCTTTTAGATATTAATTCGCAGATTATTCTCATACTGATGATTTTAGTAGCTAGTATTAATATGATATCTGCCTTGCTCATTCTTATTTTAGAGCGAACAAATATGATCGGTATATTGAAAGCTTTAGGTCTTACTAATCTTTCTATCCGAAAAGTGTTCCTCTATAATGCACTTCGTCTTATTGGTTTTGGCCTTTTACTTGGAAATATATTGGGTATCGGTTTATGTGCCTTGCAATATTATACGCATTTGTTTAAACTGGACGAAAAGGATTACTACATTGCATATGTTCCAATCGACATTGGTGTGCAAGAGATTATACTGCTCAATGTAGGTACAACGTTATTATGTTTGTTAGCTCTTTTAGTTCCCTCGGGCCTAGTCAGCCGAATTACACCTATTAAAGCTATTCGATTTAAGTAACGACCTTTATCGTTTGGCTTCGTTCCAATAAATATCCATTTCAGCCAAAGACATATCTTTTAAATTTTTTCCCTGTTCCTGTGCTCTTTTTTCCAAGTGATTAAAACGTTGTATAAATTTTTTATTCGTTTTTTCCAAAGCATTTTCCGGATTAATACCTAGAAACCTTGCGTAATTTATTAGTGAAAACAAGAGATCGCCAAATTCCGCTTCTGCTTTCTCTAAATCAACTACTTCACTTTTTGTAATATCCAGTTCATTTTTAAACTCAGCCAATTCCTCTTCAACTTTTTCCCATACCTGGTGTTTATCCTCCCAATCAAAACCGACGCCTCTTGCCTTGTCTTGAATCCGATAAGCCTTTACCAAGGCGGGCAAACTTTTCGGCACCCCTGAAAGAACAGAGTGATTTCCCTCTTTTAGTTTTAGTTGTTCCCAATTACGTTTTACATCTTCTTCATCTGTTACTTCAATATCTCCATAAATATGTGGGTGTCTATTGATAAGTTTGTCGCATACACTGTTAAGGACATCTACAATATCAAAATCATTCGTTTCCTCTGCTATACGTGCATAAAATACCAGGTGCATCATTAAATCTCCCAATTCCTTCTTTATTTCGGGTAGATCTTTATCCAAAATAGCGTCTGCCAGTTCATAGGTCTCTTCAATGGTTAAGTGCCTTAACGATTCCATTGTTTGCTTTTTGTCCC
Source organism: Olivibacter sp. CPCC 100613 (assembly GCF_036959255.1). NCBI lineage: Bacteria > Pseudomonadati > Bacteroidota > Sphingobacteriia > Sphingobacteriales > Sphingobacteriaceae > Olivibacter > Olivibacter sp. CPCC 100613. Next base: position 45,943 of record NZ_JAWMTI010000010.1, on the reverse strand, counting down.
ATGGACATTCTAAACGTAACGTATTCAAAATTTCCAATAACCGATCAAAAGCTTCGGTTGGCGTGTTTTGCTTAACTGGTGCTATATGTGGCATAATAAAAAAGATATACTTAAAAGAAAAAGATCGAAGAGAAACGGTATAGCGCAAGGCCTTTGATAAAAGGCCTTGCGCTATACCGTCTTAAATGATTGCTGTTTTATGTGCTAACCATTGCTGATGTGTCGCATCTAGATGGGGAGACAAGCGCTCGTAAACCATGTTATTATATTGATTTAACCAGTCGATATGCTTTTGATCCAATAAAGTTTTGTCGACCAAGCTGGTATCGATATAGCACAACGTTAATGTCTCAAAAGCCATAAATTCACCAAACTCTGTCTCCTGATCGCGGACACTCAGAACTAAATTTTCGATACGTATACCATAGCGGCCTTCACGATACAGCCCGGGTTCGATAGACGTGATCATGCCTTCCTCAATGGCAATATCGATATTTGCAGTATTAAATACATGTGGTCCTTCGTGCACATTTAGAAAAAAACCGACTCCATGCCCGGTACCGTGTCCGTAATTCCGCAGTCGGTCCCAGAGGGGTTTTCTTGTAATCGCATCAATTTGATATCCCTTACTTCCTTTCGGAAAAATAGCAGTGCTACCCTCAATCATAGCTTTTAATACCAGTGTATAATCCATTCGTTCTGCATCCGTTGTGGATCCTAAAGATACAACGCGGGTGATGTCAGTGGTGCCTGTTTTATATTGACCTCCCGAATCAAGGAGCAGTAACCCCTCTTCTTTTAAAACAGCGTTACTCTGTTCTGTTGCTTTATAATGAGGAAGGGCGCCATGTTCCATATACCCGGCAATAGTATCAAAGCTTTCATTTACAAAATCGTGCTGCTTTTGACGAAAGGCTAGTAGCTTCTCTGCAATACCAATCTCTGTAAGATCTTCTTTCCCAAGTTGTTCTTCAAGCCATTTGAAAAATTCGGTAAGTGCTACACCATCTTTCACCATGGTTTGTCGAGTATGCTCGGCTTCGATATCATTTTTGCAAGCTTTTAGCGTTGTACTCGGGTTCAACGTTTCAATAACACGTTCATATTGGGGTATTTGTGTATATACGGCATAACAGGTTCGCTTCGGATCCAACAAAACGGTTTCGCCTGCAGGTAATTGGCGAAGCGCTTCTTCAAGTGCGTCATATTCAACGATCGTCACACCTTGTCCTTCGAGCATTTCTTTATCGCCCTGCACCAACTTATTGCCGTTGATAAAAAGGGTTGTTTTTGCTGGTTCAACGAGTGCGAAACTCAAAACCACCGGATTGCATTTCACATCGCTTCCTCTTAAGTTAAAGATCCAAGCAATATCATCCAATGAAGAAACCAGGTGATAACCTGCATTGAACTTTTTCATCGCTTCTCTTACTTTCGAGATCTTTTCCGGGATACTTTCGCCAACAAGCTCATTTTCGAGTATGTAAGCCTTTTCTTTCGGCAATGCAGGCCGATCTTGCCAAATCCGGTCCAATAGATCCACCGTTCCGTTGATCAAAATTTTATGAGGCTGTAATTGATCAATAAGTTGTTTGGCGACATAAACGGAGGCAAGTTTCCCATCAAATGCAACGGTGTTTCCAGCTTCCAAATGTTCCGTCAACCAGGTGATGTACTCGGCAGCACCTTGTGTTTTTAGTTTCACCAGTTCGAACCCGGTGTTCTTTAATTGATCATTCGCCTGTACAAAATAGCGTGAGTCTGTCCATAATCCTGCGAAATTTTGCGTAATAACCAATGTTCCGGCAGAACCGGTGAAACCTGAAACGAAAGCAATACATTTGAAACGATCCGGAAGATATTCACTTATATGCGGGTCAGATGAAGGAATGATATAGGCATCTATCTGCTGCTCCGACATCTGTTTACGAATGGCAGACAGCTTTTCAAAATATGTCATAATACATGTATATTTGGCGCAATTTACTAATTGTGGTACCATTACTGCGCTTTTTTTTGAAAAAAATTAAAATAAATGGAAGACGCGTGTGTCGTGTTTTTATTTATATATATGTTATCAAAACTGGAAGGATAACACTATTTTTATGAATGAAATTTTTACCTTTATCTTCATATCAATGGTTTTTGATATATACATGGCTGATTTAAACAATATTGAAAATTAAATACATTCATATGTCTCTTAGAATAATATTACCCTTAATGATCGTCTTCACTGCGTTCTTATCTTGCGCAAGTAAAAGGAATAAGCAAGCCGAAGTCGACTGCCCCCCTAAGCCCTGTACGATGGAATTTAGAACGGTCGGTGTTGTCTTTACAGATAATAATGGGGACACATTGCAGGTGAAAGATTTTTCTGCCACACTTAAAACGACCGGGAAAAAGCTCCCAAGTGGCACAGAGCAGTCAGCAGATGCGTCAAATCCGTTTTATATGATTGCATCTGATGGTGATAAAAGCGCCCTTAGCATCGAAGGGGATACCATTGTGGTCAGCGGAACCCATCCAAGTAACGGACAGATAAAAAAGACTGATTTTGTTATCAGTGGAGGACGCTGTGAATGCCATATAAACAAGGTTTCGGGACCAGAGGCCATTGTTTTTTGATAGAAGGAAAAGGAACGGGTTTTAGGTCCTAATCTAGCGCGCGTTCCTTTTTTGCACTACACAATCCAGCGTTCACATCTTTCTAAAAAAGCTTCGTTCACTTCAGCGCCAATTCCCGGGCTATCTTCCAAGCTAAGATCGTAAGCGTCAAATTTCACGCCACCTATAATAGGATCTTCAAGATGACCAATCATACAAGTGTCCATATCGTGGTATATAACGCCTTCACATGCATAGGCAAGGTGTACATTTGCGGCTAAGGCCAAGCGAGTTTCCAGCATACCACCAATCATACAAGGAATTTGATTCTGCTTTGCAACTTGGTGAATTTTCAGCGCTTCAAGAATACCACCCGATTTAGCCAATTTAATATTAATTGCATCGCAACTGCCTGTACTTATCAACCGTTCAGCATCTCGATGGTCATAACAACTTTCATCAGCCATAATGGGAATACGCACTTTTTCCCTTAAAAGCGGTAGTAAATGGTCATTATAAGACCGCATTGGTTGTTCGCAAAATTGAATATTAAGATCTGCAAATGCATCTAAAGCAAGCAACGCACCTTCATAGGTCCAGCCTTGATTGGCATCTAAGCGAATAGGAATGTTATTTCCGATCGCCCTGCGTATCGCCTGGATTCTTAAAATATCCTCTTCCGGTTTCTTCCCGAGTTTAATTTTCAAAATTGAAGCGCCATTTTTAACGAAAGACAAAGCTTTTTCGGCCATCTCTGAAGGAGAAGCAATCCCAACAGTAATATCGGTCTTTATTGGTCTGATCGATCCGTCTAGGTATTTATAAAGGGGTTTATTGTCGTACTTGGCAGCCAAATCGTACAAGGCCATATCAAAAGCGCTTTTGATAGTTGAATTTTTAGCGATGTAGGCATGTAGTTCATTCATTCGCTCATCTAATAAAAGTGCATTTTTGCCTTTCCATATACGACCAAAATCTTGCGCCAGCGACAAACAAGTATTTTGTGTTTCGCCGACAATCATCGGAAAAGCAGAACATTCTCCATACCCACTCAATCCTACATCTGTATAAATCTTTATCAAGATATTCTGTGCGTAATCCATTGTGCCCGTCGCAATTACAAAAGGCTCCATTTTGATACTAAACCTAAAAATTTCGATATGTGAAATCAGCATGATTGAAAAATTCAAAAGCAAGAGAGACCGAAACGCTTTCGATAAGATAAGCAAGATACCTATATTAAAACGCAAACCTGACCTCTCACCAGTACAGTTTGCAAGATAAATGTTTTCATCGAAGTCCCACTATTTTAAGATAAAATTCGTATTCAGGTTTATAATATTACCTTTACATATATTATGGCAAATCACCTTCAGAACGAAACATCTCCCTATCTCAAACAACATCAGCGTAATCCCGTAGATTGGTACCCTTGGGGAGATGATGCTTTACAGAAGGCTCAAACGGAAAACAAATTACTTATTGTTAGCATTGGCTATTCAGCGTGCCATTGGTGTCATGTCATGGAAAAAGAAAGTTTTGAAAATGAAGATGTTGCCCATGTAATGAACAGCCACTTTGTTTCTATCAAAGTGGATCGGGAAGAAAGACCCGACATTGATCAGCTATATATGACAGCTGTTCAACTTATGACAAATGCCGGTGGGTGGCCCTTGAATTGCATTTGCCTTCCGGATGGTCGACCGATTTATGGTGGTACCTACTTTCGATCGACCGATTGGGTGAACATCTTGAACCAGGTGCAAACTTTATGGACAAACGAAGCTGAAACAGCCATTAATTATGCAGAGAAATTAGCACAAGGAATTACAGCAAGTGAGACCTTTAGCATCAATAAAATTCCTGACAAATACAGCAGAGAAGACCTGAAAGAGATTGTAGAACCTTGGAGGGAGACCTTTGACTTTGCAAATGGAGGTTATAAAAGAGCTCCTAAATTTCCGTTACCGAGCAATTGGGTGTTCTTTCTTCGCTATGGACATTTAACAAATGATACCAAGATATTAAGTCATACGCATTTTACGTTGAAACATATTGCCTCTGGTGGCATATACGATCAGCTAGGTGGAGGCTTTGCACGTTATGCAGTGGACGGACAATGGCATGTTCCGCACTTTGAAAAAATGCTGTATGATAATGCTCAATTAGTAAGCTTATATGCCGAAGCCTATTTGCAAAATCGTGATCCATTTTATAAACGTATAATAGAGGAAACGCTCGAATGGGTCAATCGTGAAATGACCTCGGCAGAAGGGGGCTTTTTTAGTGCTTTAGATGCTGACAGTGAAGGCGTAGAAGGAAAATATTATACTTTTCAGCAGGAAGAAATCGAAAAAGTACTGGGTGAAGATGCGCCTTTACTCATTGAATATTTTTCCATAACAGCCGAAGGCAATTGGTTGGAAGAAAAAACAAATGTACTGAGAACGAGTTTTGATGCTGACAGATTGGCAGAACAGGCGGGTTATAGCTTCGAGGAATGGCAAGCGTATTTAAAAGATATCAAAAGGAAATTACTGCACTATAGAGCACAACGCATACGTCCAGGTACTGACGACAAAATACTGACTAGTTGGAACGCAATGATGCTAAAAGCTTATTTAGATGCTTATAGGACTCTTAACAAACCCGAATACCTTACAGTAGCACAACGAAGTGCAAGCTTTATCCTTGATAAGTTGATAACGAAAGACGGCGTGCTTTTACACCAGCCTGCAACGCCCTATAAGACAATAACTGCATTTTTGGATGATTACGCTTTTGTTATTGACGCCTTTATTACACTCTATGAGGTAAGCTTTGATAAAAGTTGGTTGGACCGAGCGAAATCATTAATGGATTACACGCTTAGGCATTTTTATGACCAACAATCGACCGCATTCTACTATAGTTCAGACCTAAATGACGTATTGATTACCCGTAAATTTGAGATAATGGACAATGTAATTCCATCTTCCAATTCGGTTATGGCACATCAGCTAAATAAGTTAGGCGTAATTTTTGAGGATCCTACTTATAAAGAAATTTCGGCTCAGTTATTGGCAAATGTTTTTCCGCAAATTAGAACTTATGGATCCGCTTATTCAAACTGGGCAATTAGACTACTGGAGGAAGTGTGCGGTTTTAATGAAATAGCGATTACCGGGCCAGAGGCCAAAAATTTACGAATCGCTTTAGATCAGCATCTTTACATTCCAAATAAAGTTATTTTAGGAGGAGAGGAAGAGAACTTACCACTTTTAGTGAACAGAGTTGCCAAACATAATCTAATCTATGTTTGTAAAAACAATACGTGCAGTTTACCAGTTGATAATTTAAAGGACGTAGAAAATTTAATTCTTAAACCGGAAGCCTGATCAGAAAAGGTTTCCATAATTTTATAAAAATGACCATTTCACCAAACAGCGTAGTAGCGCTTACTTACAAATTGCACACAATCAACAACGGAGAAAAAGAGTTTGTTGAAGAAGCAGACAAATCAAATCCGCTTGTTTTTTTATATGGAGTAGGGATGATGCTTCCAAAATTCGAAGAGAACATCGGGGGACTTAAACAAGGGGATACCATCGATTTTGAATTGCCGGCTGTTGATGCCTATGGCGAAAAGGACGAAAGCGCTGTTGCACAGCTTCCTGCTGATATGTTTAAAGAGTCTGGCATTCCTCCTGTAGGCGAAATCCTTCCCCTACAAGATAATCAAGGTAATCAGTTTCGCGCACGTGTCGTAGAAGTTAGTCCCGAAGCGGTAGTCGTTGATCTTAACCACCCCATGGCTGGACAGAATCTACACTTCGATATTGAGATTTTAAATGTACGCGAGGCTACCGAAGACGAACTGTCGCATGGACACGCGCACGGAATTGACGGAGATAGTGGACACTAATATTAGAAATTTCTTATTCTTTTAAACGGGGCGCCATTGCGGCGCTCCTTTTTATTTTTATATCTCTTCTAATTTGAAGCATTCGCGGAGCGATCTTGAACTACAAAATGAGTACTTGTGAAAAAAAGTGAATTTACGTAAGTTCGCAGCAGCGATAGACTTTATTACATATGAATTATTTCCTGGTTAAATCAGAACCCTTTAAATATAGCTGGCAACAATTTTTAAAAGATAAGCAAACCTTTTGGGATGGCGTCCGAAATTACCAAGCAAGAAATAATTTGAAAGCGATGAAAAAAGGTGATCTGGTATTATTTTATCATAGTAATGAAGGGAAAGAGGTCGTCGGAATTGCGAAAGTTGTGAAAGAAGCTTACCAAGATCCAACGACCAATGATGAGCGTTGGGTCGTAGTGGATTTAGCGCCTTTTGAAACATTAAAAAAACCGGTTACACTAGAAACCATAAAGGCAGATGATCAGTTGCAAGATGTTGCACTTGTTAAACAAGGACGACTATCTGTTATGCCATTAGCCCGCGAAGAGTTTGATCGCATTGTAGAATTGGGAAGCTAGTTTCGGAGAATACTAAGCACCTATTTGATTAAAAAAATTATATAATTCAGTAGCTTCTTCCGGTTTCATCTTCCCTGCAAGGATTAATCGTAATTGGCGGCGGCGCAAAGCACCCTCATATAATTCCTTTTCTTCTTCTGTCTCAGGTGTTAATTCGGGAACAGCGATGGTGCGCGAATTTTGGTCAATGGCTACGAAAGTATAAAATGCTTCGTTCGACTTAATTCTACTTCCTGACGGAATATTTTGAGCATATACCTGAAGACGTACTTCAACGGAAGTGTTAAATGCTCTTGTAACCTGCGCTTCTATGCTAATCACATCACCTAATTTAATGGGATGCCGAAATGAAACATTATCGACAGAAGCGGTTACCACAATCCGATTGCAATGCTTTTGAGCAGATATAGCTGCGGCTATATCCATCCAATGCAACAATCTTCCACCCATTAAATTATTAAGTGTATTGGTATCGTTGGGTAAAACCAATTCATTCATAATGGTGAATGATTCCTTAGCAAATTTCTTATTCATGTCGCAAAGATAGATAAACCTCACCAATTATTAATCCCGGATAGGTCCTTTACTTGAGGTGTTGACGGTACCAAATCCTATTAGTTCATCCCAGCGTGTCGCAGGTTTTCGATAGTAAACAAATATATCATAGGTATTACCTGTTTCGAAATGATGTCCGTCATACCTATTCAGTTGTTCTTTACCTGCAATCTTGCTTATATATGTGTAATGGTAAAGCCCCTGCTTAAGAAATAAGTTACCGATCCATTGCTTTTGTTCCGGATCATACTTCATTTCATTATCGGTATCCGTTTTAAAATTATTGAATAAACCGGCAATATAAACCTTTTCATTTGCAGCAGGTGGAGAGGAAGTATTTAAAGTAAATGATACGGCGGCATAGTCTCCCTCAATATCGCTGTTCTCAAAATCGCTATTACGCAAAAAGAACTTCCCATCTTCATCATAGGAGAAGCTATAAGATTCATCCGATAGATCGTGGTCAGGTATAACGTTCATCCGCCGAATACTATCTTTGCTACTTGCACTAATTTGCCCGGATAATAACCGAAAGCTTCTCAGATCTAAATTTCTAAACTCATTTCCTCCATCAAAATCCAAGGTTGCATTATTATTGTATACCAATTGATTTTCCTTCACAAACATAGGTTTGCTCAAAACCTCCTGTACGTCATCTCTACGATTTTGCTTTACAAGCACCCTGATATCCTGATAAGGATTATTAAGATGTATAGTACCAAGATTAACCTCGATATTCAATTTTTGATGTTCTTTTCTTTTTACAACATTAAATGACGGGAGTGTTTTAATACCTACCGTTACTTCCTGATTTAAAACATAAAAACGCCTAGTTACTATCAATCTTGATTTATCGGCATCTTCATATATCTTGAGCAGATAGTTACCGGGCAATTTCGGGACCATGCTACCTTCATTTGGAAATCGAAGTTCATAATGCGTATAAGTCTGAAGCGTATTCACCGAACTCTTAGAATCGTATAAACGGTCTTCGGTAAGACCATCAATATACTCAATCGTTGAAAGATTGCTACTTTGCCAATCCGAAGTGCAATGTTCTATTGTGTAATAATAGGTTCGATTATCTGCACGAAGATCGTCAAAAGAAAGAAAGAGTTGATCGCCGCTGCCTAATGTTATAAGCGGAAGCGATTGTTCTTCCTTTGCTTGATAAAATTGGACCGACTTGATAATCGGTAAATAATCTATGTTATCATATCGAAGTTGTTGTTCGGGAGAACGTTCCACCTGGATTCGCTTTTTCCCTTTTTTTTGCGCCATTGCTTGTAAATTCAACATAACAAGCACGGTTATTAAGCTAAAAAAAAATCTCATCAATTAATTGGTTATATAGAATATGAACAATACTTCTTTATAAGAATTTCTATACCTCCTTCGATTTTTATACCCCGTCCAATGTTAAAATCTCTTCTGCCAACGCCTCCCATTTTTGCTGAAATTCTGCCAACGCCAATCGCTTGCTATCATAGAGTAGATTGGTTTCTTTTAATTGCTGCTGATCATTATATAAAGCCGGATCGGCCAATTGATCTTCAATTACAGCAATATCCTTTTCCAAGTTTCCAACCTGCTCTTCTAAAGCAGCTAATTCTTTGTTCAACTTCTGTAATTGTTTGCTTTTATCAGGAGTTACTGGTTGAATAGGATTGCTTTTTTTATTTTCCTCTTTACTGGAAGTCGTCGCTACAGGTATTTTTTCCTTCACTACCGGTCTTTTCGCTTGCCATTCTTCATATTCCTTATAGGTTCCCGGGTACTCTTTAATTTCCTGGTTTTCAATGTACCAGATCTTATTGGCAACACTATCTAAAAAATAGCGGTCATGCGACACCGTAATTAACGTTCCTTCATATTGCTGAAGTGCTTGAATAAGGATGTTGACCGATTGAATGTCAAGGTGGTTGGTAGGTTCATCAAGAATCAGAAAATTAGCATCAGCAGTCAGCGCTTTTGCCAAAGCAACGCGCGATTTTTCACCCCCTGAAAGGACTTTTATCTTTTTAAAAGCATCATCTCCAGTAAATAGAAAACACCCTAAAATTGATCTTAACTCTGTTTCGGTGTGTTTAGGAGCAAAGGTCTGCAACTCTTGTAAAATCTCGTTTTCTAAATGGAGTGCTTCTAATTGATGTTGAGCAAAAAAAGTGGTTGTTACATTATGGCCCGTCTCACTCTTTCCTTGAAAATCTTTATCTGCATTGGCAATGATACGTAATAAGGTAGATTTACCCTTTCCATTGGCACCTATTAACGCAATTTTATCACCTTTCTCAATAACCGCATGCGTATCTTTCAAAATGGGTACTCCGGGATAAGCCTTCGTTACATGCTCCAGACGTACAACATGACGCCCTGATTGTTTGCTGAATTTAAAACTGAAGTTTACAGATGGGTTATCATCATCTACATCATCCACACGTTCCATCCGTTCGAGTGCTTTTATACGGGATTGAGCCATTTTTGCTTTACTCGCCTTAGCCCGAAAACGCTCAATCAATCGCTCCTCCTGCTTAATCTTAGCTTGTTGGTTCTTAAATTGTCCGGCTTGGATCTCGTTACGCATGGCTTTTTCTTCCAAATAGAAGCTATAGTTTCCTGCATATAAAGTAAGCTTTCCTTTTCTAGATTCTACGGTCTTATTAATGACACGATCCAAAAAATAGCGATCGTGCGAAACAATAACAATGGCCCCTTCAAATGCTTGCAAATAAGCTTCTAACCACTTAATAGAAGGTAAATCTAAGTGGTTAGTAGGTTCATCCAGCAACAAAATATCGGGTGCTTGAAGTAAGATACGGGCCAACATGACACGCATTCGCCACCCCCCTGAAAATTCAGAAAGCTTTCTATTCTGCTGTTCATCATCGAATCCCAAACCCGCTAAAATTTCATGCGCACGGTATTCAATATTATAACCATCCAAGGCTTCGAATTCCATTTGCTTATCGCTAAGTTTGTTAATCAAATCCTCACTATAGTCCGTCTCCATTTTCTTAAGCAAGGTTTCTATCTCTACATGCAGTTGATTCTGCCTTTCAAATGCCTCCATGGCTACATGTAAGATACTTTTTTCGGATTCGTAGGATAATAAATCCTGATTAAGATAACCAATCTTCAAATCCTTTGCCATCGATATGGTTCCCGACGTTGGCGTATATTCACCCACTATGATTCGTAGCAGTGTCGTTTTACCTGTTCCATTGGCGCCTATTAGGCCCACTTTATCACCTGGCTTGATGTGCCAATTTGCATCGTCATACAATGCTCTGGCCCCTATTTCAAAAGTTAAATTATTAATTGCGATCATAGCGGGTGCAAAAGTACGATTTTTTTACGTTGCCTCAGTCAGCCAATTGTTTCATTGCCTATTTTTCATCATCTTTGCGCCATGTACAAGCTAGTTAAACCCTTATTTTTCTTAATGAACCCGGAGTCGGCTCATCATAATGTGACGGGAGGTCTAAAAGCAGCCAACAAAATCTGGGGAGGGAGCCGTCTAATCAGAGCGGCTTTTAATTACCAAGATCCGCGTTTACAAAGAACAGTTTTCGGTTTAACATTTAAAAATCCGGTAGGCCTGGCTGCAGGCTTCGATAAAAATGCAGAATATGTTGATGAACTAGTTGATTTAGGATTTGGATTTATCGAGATTGGTACGGTTACTCCCAAGCCACAACCCGGAAATGACAAACCTCGAATGTTTCGTTTAACAGCCGATGAAGCGTTGATTAATCGCATGGGTTTTAACAACCAGGGAGTGGATGTAGCCGCTACAAGGCTAAAATTTTTAAAGAAGAGAGAACAAGTAATCATAGGTGGAAACATTGGAAAAAATAAATTAACACCTAATGAGGACGCTGTGAATGATTATATTATATGTTTTGATGCACTTTTTGATGTCGTGGATTACTTTGTCGTCAATGTCAGCTCACCTAATACACCCGGATTAAGGGATCTACAGGAAAAAGGACCCTTAATGCATATTTTAAATAGCCTGCAGCAGCGTAATTTAAAAAATGGCCTATCTCGTCCAATCTTATTGAAAATAGCACCTGACCTAACAAATAGTCAATTAGATGATATTATCGAAATTGTCACCGATACAGGTATCGCTGGTGTTATTGCTACGAATACAACGATTGGAAGAGACCATCTTCGCTCACCAAATGCGTTGACGAAGGAAGTAGGAGGATTGAGTGGAAAACCGCTCACAGCACGTTCGACGGAAGTGATACGATATCTTTCCGAAAGATCAAATAAGGCATTTCCTATCATCGGCGTTGGCGGCATTCACAGCGAATCGGACGCCTTGGAAAAACTGGCAGCAGGTGCTTCCTTGATACAATTATATACTGGTTTCATTTATGAAGGTCCAGGTTTAATAAAACGTATCTGTAAAAAGTTGAGTAGTCAAAAGGGGGATAGTTAAGTAGTGGAAGCGAAACCACTAGACAACTTAACAACTCAACTTTTCTCCAAAAATTTAATATTTCTAGTTAAGCCTGAAAATTTTGCGCGCTTAACAGCCGATTTCTTAAAAACTCGCTGAAAAGTTTCTTCCGTAATTTCTTCCCAATCCTGTTTTGTCATTTCCAATAATTCGGGATGGGGTTTAAAAGCGTCCTCTTCGTGCGGTTCAGCAAAACGATTCCAAGGACAAACATCTTGACATATATCGCATCCAAACATCCAGTTATCCATTTTACCTACAAACTGATCAGGAATCTCATTTTTGAGCTCAATGGTAAGATAAGAGATACATTTGCTTCCATCTACAATCTGGGGGGCAACAATAGCCTGCGTGGGGCACGCATCGATGCACCGCGTACAAGTTCCACAATAATCCTTTGTAGCCGGTATATCATAGGCCAGTTCAACATCAATTATTAGTTCACATAAAAAGAAGAAAGATCCTTGTTTTCTATTAATTAAGTTACTGTTCTTTCCAATCCATCCCAATCCTGAACGTTTGGCCCAAGCGCGATCCAGCACTGGAGCCGAATCCACAAATGCCCGTCCGCCTACTTCCCCAATCTCGTCCTGCATAAAGTGTAAGAACGACTTAAGTTTATCTTTAATTACCGTATGATAATCGACACCATAAGCATATCTGGATATTTTTGGAGAATCTTTATCTAGCTGTATATCAGAAGTAAAATAATTAAAACCTAACGATATAATTGACTTAGCTCCCTCTACCAAAAGACGAGGATCCAAACGCTTATCAAAATGGTTCTCCATATAATACATTTCACCATGCATTTGTGCTTTTAGCCACTTTTCCAAACGCGGTGCTTCTTCTTCTAAAAAATCTGCTTTCGCGATGCCACAGAAAACAAAACCCAAACGTTTCGCTTCTTCTTTAATTAATTTTGAGTATTTCTCTGCGACATGTAACATGCTGCAAACTTAGTCAAACCAGCTCGTATATACAAAATATTAGCCACCAGCCTGTTATTCCTTTTTATTAACCTGAATTAGGGTTATTAAGTTCTCTATTATATTTTAACGCAAGGGAAATCCAATGATCAAAAGAAGCCGGGTTTGAAAAAGCTTCTTCGTAAACAAAAACATAACCTTTTACGAAACGCTTTCCATGTCTCATTGGTTCACACCCGGGTATTTCCAGGCATTGATCATAGACGGCGGGGCCCACTCGGCACATCAAACGGTCGTCCCTGACACATATGCACATTTTATCCGCTACCAAAAAACAAATACCACCAAACATCGTCTTTTCCTTAATTGTTGGGATATCCATTAAGGCTTCTCTTAGTCTGTTTAATATTTTTTCATTAACTTTCATTGAAATATTACTTTTGATGACAACAAAACTGATTTTTATCCGACAATACTGAAAATGGACAAGAGATAATATGGATTCGTACTTCTAATGTAAAAAATTAAACACAAAATCTAATAACGAATAACTAATAACCAACAACGAATAATCCATGCTTTATTGGCACAAGATAGATCCGGATTTGCTTCCTGCCGTAAATGCAATTAAAAAGATTCGGATTGGCGGAAAGACACTCTGCTTAATCAACTACGAGCAGGAACTTTTTGCTACAAGCTACAAATGCCCACATGCCGGTGCAGATCTAAGCGCGGGGTGGTGCGAAAATAAACAGATCATCTGTCCGTATCACCGACATGCTTTTGATCTATCTAATGGGCATGGAGCAGCCGGGCAAGGTAATTATATTAACGTATATGCCTTGGAAAAACGAGGAGAAGACTGGTATGTAGGTATTAAACGGAATTTTTTTCAACGTATATTTCGCGGGTAATTTAATGGCACAGCATTGTTCCGGACTTTGGATAGAGTAGTGGGCTCAAGTAGGCTATATCTAAGTTTGCCCCCCTAAGAATAAACCAGACACCCATTATAAGAAACAAGAATGGAATCCATCCGATAAAATTCAAACGAATTCGTTTTCGAAAATAATGACCAAAAACAAGGGCAAGGAGTAGGATTGGAACCGTTCCTAAACCAAAGAATGCCATAAAAATAAACCCATTAACAGGAGACCCCGTGTTCAAAGCTGCTGCCAATGCAAGATAAACCATTCCACAAGGAAGCAAGCCATTTAGCAGACCTACAACAAAATGCCCTCCGGGACGTTGGATCCAATAACCCATTTTATTGAACAACGGTTGCCAAAAAGTACCTCCATATGAAAATGAGCCTCCTCCATACCGCTGTAAAAAATAATAAAGGGCAAATAAGAGCAAGATAATGCCGGTAACAAGACTCATATATTGTTGCCAGCCCCGTATTAAAGTGCCTGCCCCAAGTAATCCCAATACAAAGCCCAAAAGGCCATAAGTGAGAATCCTTCCTAACTGATATAAAAGATGTGTACCCACTTGCTTTGCCCACGATACGTTCATTGCCGGTAAAGCGAACATAAGAGGTCCGCACATACCTACACAATGAACACTAGAAATTACTCCAATAAAGAAAGCAAGAATCATATTTTAATAATCAAAGTTCAGTTCAAATATAATTGCTCTTCCTGGAGGTAAGACCGTTGCTGGCTCTCCCAGTCGAGCTTAATATGCCATACTCCTTTTTTCAGGTCTTTAATTGGGAGACGGTAGACCGACTTTGATGTAATAAAATGAACACGTCGGTCTAAAGATCTGTTGGATGACCTTATAAAGTCGACCACTCCCTTATTATTTTCTTCTGCAAAAGAAAGCACCAGACTATCTCTCACGACATTCAAGGTAACTTTTCGTTGATACCGAACAAGATTTTCCTTCTTTTCATATACACGTTCATAGTCTAATCCCTTCTCATAATAGTCTGTCTCTTCAAGCGTGTCTGTGTCTTGGTTGACCATATAGATTCCAACAGCAACGATGGATGACATGGCGATGGCCATTCCTATAACGATTCTCATTCCCCAATTCATATCCTAATTATTAATAACAATCCTTATTTACTTGAGGCTACGGGCGGTGCAACAAAATTGGTCCTCATTTTTTTCAGGATTTTCCCTTCAGAACTAATCCTTACTACGACATCGGTTTTATATATGTTGATAGATTTTTTAGGTCTTATCAGGAATAGGGAGAACCGCACCGTTTCACCTGGTGCCAATACCTTTTTAGTTTGAAGCACTTGAACTGAAAAATGCTTATCAACACAGCTAAGATCAAAAGGGATATCCTTGGACGATTTATTTGTAAGCTCCATATTATACAGATTGGTAACAGTACCATCATCTCTGAAAATATAACTTGTACCGCTTGCCCGTAGCAAGGTTCCGTCTACTACATTTCTAGTAATCAGCAAGCTCGAGAATACGCCGATAAGTACAACCAGAACCGCGCTATAAGCAATCGCACGTTTATTTTTCTTTTGCGCGGATCCAAATTCAATCTCATTCTGTGAATAAAAACCGATTAGATTTTTTGGACGATGAATTTTTTCCATAACCCCATTGCACACATCAATGCATGCTGTGCAATTAACGCACTCCATCTGAATCCCGTTTCTGATGTCTATTCCGGTGGGACATACGTGCACACATAAGTGACAATCCACACAATCGCCAAGCAAGTCAGCTTCTTGCCCTTTTCGAATAGGCCCTCTTGGTTCCCCACGTTTATAGTTATAGGCAACGGAAATGCTCTGCTCATCCAAAAGCACCCCCTGCAATCGTCCATAAGGACAAATCGTTGTGCATACAATTTCGCGAACAAAGCTAAATACGGCGTAAAATACAAGCGTAAATAGCATAATGGAAATAAAGCCGACGAGATGATTTTGCAAGGGGTCGGTTATGATAGAAAAAAGCATATCTATACCGATAATGTAGCTCAAAAATAAATTAGCAATCACAAAGGAAATAAGAAAAAACAGCGTATGCTTACTTATTTTTTTTATCAATTTCTCTTTGGTCCAATCCCCTTCATTTAAGCGCCGTTGCTCATTGGCATCACCTTCTATCCAATATTCAACGCGCCTGAAAACCAATTCCATAAAAATAGTCTGTGGACAGGCCCAGCCACACCAAACCCTTCCATATACAACCGTAAAAAGCACAATACAGACCATGGCTATCAGCATGCCAAACACAAAAATGTGTAAATCCTGTGGATAAAACACCGCTCCGAGAACGCAAAATTTGCGCTCAACTATATTGAACATCAAAAAAGGTTCACCTCCAATTTTGAGAAAGGGAGCTAGTAACAACAGCGTTAACAGGAAATATCCGACATATTGTCGATAGCTGAAAAGTCTACCGGTAACCTTTTTTGCATAAATCCAGCGCCTCTTACTCTTTGGGGTATTGGTTGCTAAGGCCATTTCTTTCATCTGTTCTTTTGTTCATTAGCATATGTTCAATTTGGGCTTTGGTGCTGTTCATTAAGATCTCCCTGGGGAGCCTTTGCATTTGGCGGATTGGTACCCTGAAGTGATAAAATATAATTGGCTACTTGTGCTATTTTAGAAGGTGATAACTGCTGCTCCCAAGCAATCATACCTTTATCGGGCACGCCGCGCTTTATGGTTTTAAATACGTCTTTTATACTGGCCCCATGAAGCCAATAATTGTCCGTGAGATTCGGACCGATTCCCCCTTCTCCAACGGCACCGTGACAGGCAATACAGTTTTGATCGAAGATTGCTTTTCCTTCGGCAAGGACCTCCGGACTTTTGTCTACTTCAACTGAATTTTCATCCACATTGTCTACTTGACTCGCTAAATAGGCTTTACGCTCTTGCTCGGCCACGCGCATTTCCTTCTTATATTCATCGTCTTGATTCATCCCCCAACCAAAAACATGGTAAACGGATAAATAAACGACACCAAATACCATGGTTGCGTAAAAAAGCCCCATAAACCAGGCGGGTGTTGGATTATCCAATTCTCTGATATCATCATAAGCATGGTCAATTACTAAGTCTTCTTCCTCCGAAAGCGGACGTAATCCCATTACATTATTCCACCATTGTTTTAAGTGCGCACGCTTTTCCTTTTGTTTAGCTTTGGTAGCCGCTTTCGCAGCAGCCTCAATTTCGGGCATCATCACATGAACAATCGTTTTAAACGCCTTATTTAGTACGATCGCCGCAATTAGCACCGTCAACACCACGATTATTAGGCTTATCAGTAAAACATCCTGATGGATATTTCCGCTTCCCCAGCCCCTTTCGGACGTCGCATTATTTATCTGTAATAATAAGTTATTCATACCTGATCGTTAATCTAAAAACTGTTCTTTTTCCATTTTTTTATTTTCCAGTGGAAGTTGGCTCATGTAATCGCTGTATGGCTTTCTCATACGAAGCAGCCATATGGCCACAAAAACAAAAAACACAAAGAAGATCCATAACGAGAGAATAAGATACCACTCATTTCCTCCTAAATCTATTATTTGCTTAAACATATTTAAATATTTATTTTTCAGTTACTTTTATATCCGTACCTAAACGCTGTAGGTAAGCTACTATAGCAATAATTTCTCGGTCACTTAGCACGTCTACCTCACTTTGTTTCAAATCGTCTACAATAGATTTCGCTTGCTGTAGCAGGTCTTTATTTGCGTAATTTTCATATTCCTTCGGGTAGGGAACGCCCAATTTACGCATGGCTGTAATTTTTGCAGCGGTACTCGCTGTATCTATTTTTTGATTAATCAACCAGGGATAAGGAGGCATAATACTCCCCGGCGAGGTGAGGGTAGGATCTAGCAAATGATCATAGTGCCATTTATTTGGATATTTTTTACCGACACGATGCAAATCGGGCCCTGTGCGTTTTGATCCCCAAAGAAAAGGGTGGTCATAGACAAATTCGCCAGCCTTACTGTACTCTCCGTATCGAACGGTTTCTGAGCGAAAGGGACGAACGGTCTGTGAGTGACAATTAACGCAACCCTCTCGGATATAAATATCCCGACCTTGAAGTTCTAAAGGCGTGTAGGGCTTCACGCTACTGATGGTAGGAACATTTGATGAAATCATGAAGGTTGGCATCATTTCAACCATACCACCGATCAATATAACAATAAGGGCAATGACCATAAAAAGTGCCGGTTTACGTTCCAGTCTTCTATGAATTGATTTCTCATTCGTATGGATGGGAGGAAGCGCCATCGCTTCTGCCGGTTCATTGGCGATTAGTTTTCCTTTCTGCATGGTACGAATAAGGTTATAGGTCATTAGTAAAGCACCGCTAAGGTATAAAGCACCACCTATTGCCCGCAACATATGCATTGGAAGGATCTGTAGAGTCGTCGACAGAAAAGTGGGATATTTCAACACACCTTCTGGCGTAAATTCCTTCCACATAAGCCCTTGAACTACCGCGGCCCAATACATTGGTATGGCGTAAAAGAGAATGCCAAGGGTACCAACCCAAAAATGCACACTAGCCATTTTTTTAGAGTGTAAAGCCGTACCATAGATCTTCGGAATAGCCCAATATAAAATGGCAAAAGTCATGAAACCATTCCAACCCAATGCCCCTACGTGCACATGTGCTACAATCCAATCGGTAAAGTGCGCAATTGCATTTACCTGTTTTAAAGAGAGCATCGGTCCTTCAAAAGTTGCCATACCATAAGCAGTTAGTGCAACCACCATAAATTTTAAAGTAGGTTCCGTACGTACCTTATCCCAAGCACCTCTCAAGGTCAATAAACCATTAATCATACCGCCCCAACTTGGAGCGATCAGCATGATTGAAAACACAACACCTAACGATTGCGCCCAACTTGGCAAAGAAGTATACAGCAAATGGTGTGGCCCGGCCCATATATAGATGAATATGAGCGACCAAAAGTGGAGTATGCTTAGTTTATAAGAGTAAACCGGTCTGTTCGCCATTTTTGGAAGAAAATAGTACATCATACCTAAATAGGGCGTTGTCAGAAAAAAAGCCACGGCGTTATGACCATACCACCATTGTACCAGTGCATCTTGTACTCCCGCATATAAATAATAACTTTTCCAAGCAGCAATCGGTAATTCAACTGAGTTTACGATATGAAGCACTGCAATGGTTACGAAGGTTGCTATATAAAACCAGATGGCAACATACATATGACGCTCCCGTCTTTTGATAATCGTTCCGAACATATTGATACCAAATACGACCCAGATAATCGTTATCGCAATGTCAATTGGCCATTCAAGCTCAGCATATTCATGTGAGGTGGTAAAACCAAGCGGTAAAGTGATCGCGGCTGCGAGAATAATCAATTGCCAGCCCCAAAAGTGAATACGGCTCAATAAATCGCTATACATACGGGCTTTGAGAAGGCGCTGTAGGGAGTAATAGACGCCCATGAAAATTCCGTTACCGACAAAGGCGAAAATAACGGCATTGGTATGTAGAGGTCGTATTCTTCCGAAGGTCGTAAAGGGGGTATTAAAATTCATGAAAGGCCAGACCAATTGTACCGCTACGAGAAGTCCGACAGACATCCCTACAATTCCCCAGAAAATAGTGGCTATACCAAAATTTCTTACAATTTTGTTATCGTAATTGAATGTTTCAAGCTGCATAGTTTAGTATTTTTACGGAGGTAAAAGTACGATGGCCCAAATAACAGACGAGTGATATTGATCGGACTAAAAGGTGATTGTTATCACTTATTTAATTCGCTCTCATCTACCCCTTTTTCGTTTTCTTGCCCATCGGAAATAACATCATCTTCGAAAAGAATACGTATGGCCGGTGTATAAGTATCATCGTGTTGTCCATTCTTATTCGCCCAAAAAAAGGCGCCTAAAAAGAATAACGCGATGAACACACTACAAGCTATCAAAAAGAATATTGCGCTCATTACAAAGTATATTTACGAGCATAAAGCCTGGTTGTCAAACTGGTGAAACTAATAATGGTGATGGTGCTTAAAGGCATTAAAATCGCAGCTAACAAGGGCGATAGATTGCCCTGTGTCGCGAAATACATGCCCACTATATTGTATAGAAGGGAAATAGCAAAACTACAGTAAATAATATGCATAGCTTTTTTTGAAAACCCGAGAAACCGACAGAACTTACTAAAAGAAGCCCCGCTCATAATGGCATCACAAGCAGGTGAAAAATTATTAACGTCATCACTCACCGCTAATCCTAAATCAGCACACTTGAGGGCCCCTGCATCATTTAAACCATCACCGATCATCGCAACTTTTTTCCCATTTTGCTGTAAGCTGCTTATATAATGCAACTTGTCGGCCGGTAGCTGATTAAAATTCAAATAATCTCGCTGAGGAAAAAGAGACGATAAGACGCTTGAATCTCGATCAACATCCCCTGATAACAAATGTAGTTCATACGAACTGCTGAGTGCTTTGATAAGCGATTCCAGTCCATCTCGCCATTTTTGCTCCATGGAGAAAACACCTCTTACATGTTCATCAATTCGTACATAGGTGCCTGGCCCCTTGTAGAACTGCACATCGGTACCAACAACAAAAGAATAACTTCCGATTAAAACTTCCTTATTTTTTATGATCGCTCGTATCCCCTTTCCCGGTATTTCAGCATAAGAGCTTATCGGTAAAATTTCGCAAGTATCCTGTAATGATTGTACTATTTTACGACTGAGCGGGTGGTTGGAATTTCGACATACGGAAAACACCATGGATGCTTCCATAGCTGGCAAACTACCTTTGAATGGGAGTTCCTTCTGATGAAGCGTACTGATGGTCCCTGTTTTGTCAAACACCAGCGTGTCGATCCCCGCCATTTTTTCAATAGCCAATGTATCCTTCATAAATAGACCATTTCGATCAAAAACGCTAAGTACCGCTGACAGCGTAAACGGAGAGCTTAAAGCCAGTGCACAGGGACAACCGATAATGAGAACGGCCGTAAAGGCCGACCATGCTCGCCCGGGTTCACCTATGTAAAACCAAAAGAATAAACTTATGAAAGCAATCAATAAGAGAATGGGTGTAAAATAACGACTGATTTTATTGCTGAACGATTGAAAGAAAACTTGCTCTTTCTTATTTTTCTGATCATTCCAAAGGCTTGTTAAATAACTTTGTGACACGGGTTTCACCACCTCTAATTCAATTACTTGTTCGGTTTGTTTGCCACCTGCATAAATAATTTCGCCAAGTATTTTATCAACAGGGCTTGATTCACCGGTTACAAAACTGAAATCAATACGCGCAGCTCCTTTTAACAAAATCGCATCTGCCGGAATAATTTCATTGTTTCTGATCAAAATACGATCACCAACCTGTAAAGCGGACAATGCCACTGTTTTTTCTTCACCTGCATCAATTTTGGTAACCGCTACCGGAAAGTAAGATCGATAATCCCTTTCAAATGAAAGATGATGATACGTCTTTTGTTGTACCCATCGCCCAATCAGTAAAAAGAATAGTAAACCACAAAGTGTATCGGAAAACCCGGCTCCCGAGCCACTTAAAATCTCCCACACAGAGCGAAGAAAAAGAACAATTATACCTAAAGTGAGCGGAATATCTAAGTTTAGATGCCCTTGCCGGATACTTTTAATACTAGAAACGAAATAATCTTGCCCGCTATAGAGCATAATGGGCAAGGTAAAAAGCAAATTGACAACACCAAATAGCTGGGCATAGTTTCTCTCAAAAGTCCCCAGTCCAAAATACTCCGGAAAACTGATCATCATTGAATTGCCAAAACAAAAACCCGCAACAGCTATTTTTCTCACCAGTCTATTGCTGTCTTTTTTCTCGCTCTTCGACAATGTGTCTTTCAGGGTAATGATCGGTGCATAACCGATTTCTGTGAGTAGTTCAACTAATTGCTTTAGCTTTATGATGTCGTGACAAAATGTAATACGTACCTCTTTCCGCAGAAAATCGGCTCGTGTATTGGTTACACCTTGTTGAAGTTTATGAAGATTCTCTAATAACCATATGCAAGAACTACAATGTATAGTGGGGACATAAAGGGTAACGGCGGCTATATGATCATCTTTATAATCCAGCAAGCTATTTGCGATGCCTTCATCTTCTAAATAAAAGTATTGACTCTTATCTTTACGGATGGAGATGCCGGGATGTGTGTTGTACTTGTAATAGTGTGTAAGTTTGTGCTGGTTTAATACCTGATAAACGCTTTTGCAACCTAAGCAACAGAAATCATGGCCGTCAACCTCATAATTCGCTTTTACAACTACGTCACCACAATGGAAACAACGCTGCTCCTTTTGCACATCCTTAAGCGGAGTCATATCTTATACAGCTTTACTAAATAATGGTTCATTGGTCGTTTGAGCATGATGATATTCGTCAAAAGCCATACAAATAACGCGTAGGAATGACTTACCAAGATCGGTTACAATCAGTTCTTTTGCTCCAAGTAAAACTAAACCGTCTACGATAAGTGGGTTTAGTCTTTTTAGAACTCCCGGTGAACCTTGTACTTCAGACAAAGGAAGTCTACCTTCACACATTAAGCGAAGTATCTGGTTTTTTACGGAAAGATCGTGCTCCGTTTGTAAATGGCCTTTTTGAAGCGGGAACTGTCCTTTTTCGATCATGCTCCGGTATTCTTCTACTGTTTTTACATTTTGGGCGTAGGCTGTTCCTACATCACTGATCGCCGAAACACCCAGTCCCAATAGGAGGGAAGACCTGATATCGGTATACCCCATAAAATTGCGGTGAAGCTTACCTACTTTAGCGGCAAGTGCTAAACTATCGGTCGGAAAAGCAAAGTGGTCCATGCCAATATCCATGTAGCCCGCATTTACAATCATCTCCTTTCCAACATGATAGAATTCCAATTTTGCTTCATCCGATGGCAGATCATCTTCCGTATATAGACGCTGCCCGGGCTTCATCCATGGAACATGCGCATAACTATAAAAAGCGATTCGATCCGGATGCATAGCGATAGTCATTTGAATGGTGTCTTTGATACGCATTAGAGATTGCTTTGGCAAACCATAAATAAGGTCAAAATTGATCGATGTATAGCCGATCCGTCTTGCTTCTTGCGTAACACGAATAACGTCCGCAGGGCTTTGTTTTCTATTGATTATACGTTGCACTTCGGTGTCAAAATCCTGAATTCCTAAACTTAAGCGTCGAAATCCCAGCGCAAACAATGCCTGCAGGTGTTCACGTGTTGTATTTGCAGGATGGGCTTCAAAAGAAAAAGCTGCATGTTCATCAACATGCGCATACTGCACAATTTCTTTGACGAGATAGCTTAAGTTCTCCGAACTAAAAAAAGTCGGGGTTCCACCTCCTAAATGAAGGTCTACAATTTTTGGTTTTACGCTCAATTGTGCCAAATACAGTTGCCATTCTTGAAGTACTGAATCGATATAAGGTCTTTCTACGCTATGATTTTTTGTAATCCGTGTATTACAACCACAATAGGTACATAAGCGCTCACAGTAGGGCAGATGTATATACAAACTGATTTCGCCAGTCACATGGGAGGCAGCCTGCACAGCCGATAACCACTGGTCAGTCGTCCAATCAGTGGTTACCCAATAGGGGACGGTCGGATAACTTGTATAACGCGGTGCAGCTATATTATATTTTTTCGCGAAATTGATCAATTGCTTTTCCATACTACTTCGTTAGATTCCCTTCCGTATCACGTTTATTTGTACTATTGCAGTCATGACAGCAACAGGCACGACCGACACAGCGGCCGGCCTCCCATAAATCTAAATTGTGAATGGTCTGTTTGGCTGTATTTTCAATCGACTGATCGTCGCTGGGATTATTGGCTACTTTAATACCTAGTTCCGCAGCACTTGCTAAGTCGATATGGGCAGTAGATTTCGATCGGGTGATCACATGCTTTACGCCCATTTGTTTAAGAGAAATAAGTAAGGACTTGCCCAAAACATCTGTTCCCGAAACAATAATAACAGTCTTTCCTGCGCAATAAGGTAGGGTGGAAGCATTCAACGCATTCGAAATAAGCGTTAAATCATGCGTTTTGGCATTTGATCGAACAAGGTGTTCTTTTTCATCGACATTTATACTGTAAGCGGTGGCTTTCATAGTGCTGATTCGTTATCGCTATTTTTATAGCGCCGAAACAAAGCTAAATTGAATCGAGCACGAACACGATGAATCCTGTCATACAAAAAAGTAATATTCATTACTTTTTTGTATGACAGGATAAACACACCTCAATAATCATTGCTTAATAGTACTCAGCTTAGAAATAGAATGAATACGAATTGCATTCCCCTCTTTTGAAAGTAATTTTTCCTCTTTAAAATCTGCTAAGGTTCGGCTAATCGTTTCATTAGCTGTCCCCGCAAGGGCCGCAAGATCGTCCCTGGAAATACGGATCACACATTCGTCGGCATTTTGGTCTCCTAAAAATTTTTTCGATACAACCACCAAGGCGTCGGCAACCCTTTTTCGTACAGTGTGATAAGCCAACCGTAGCAATTGCTCCTCCTTTTCCCGTATGTTTTCAGAAAGTAAACCAATAAATTTCTGAGCAATGGCCGGGTTTTGGTATAGCAGCTCAAAAAAAACATCCTTATTAATCAAACATAGTTCCGTTTCCTCAATCGTTTGGGTATTATCAGAATATTTTTCATGTGCCAAAAGTGCCTCATAACCAAAATAATCTCCCGTTGTAAAGATATTAGTAGATAATTCGCGGCCATCATGATAAAAGAGATAGCTTCTAACTTTTCCGGATTTAACCTTGTAGATATAAAGCGGATTGTCCCCTTCTTCATAAATGCTCTGCTTTTTTTTATAATTTTTTGCCCTTCCTTTAAGATGCAAATCGTTGAGGAGATTATTTTGATCTTCTTCACTTACTATATGCAAAGGTTTCCTTTTATCAGTAATCTCCTTCTTTCTCAGTCTCGTTTCGATCGCATTAAGCAATTCTATGTCGTCAAAAGGTTTCGTCAGGTAATCATCGGCCCCCATTTCCATTGCTTTTCGCATATCGGCACGCTCAGCCTTTGCTGTAAGAAAAATAAAGGGAATGCTTGCAGTTTCCTGATGCTTTCCTAATAGAAACAAAACACCGTAACCATCCAGGTTAGGCATCATAATATCGCAAAGTATAATATCAGGTTTATTTTTTAGTGCCAGATCAACACCTGATCTGCCTTCTGTAGCACTAAACACCCGATACCCGGCCAGTTCCAAAATCTCCGCCGTGCTTTCTCTAATATCATCGTTATCTTCAATGATCAATACATTCTTCATCAAAACTATTTTTTATCTGCTTGCCAAACACATGAACCCATTAATCGATTAATTTTTAAAGATCAATGTAAAAGTCGTTCCTTTATTAACTTCGCTCTTGCACATTACTTCACCTTTCATTAAATGTACGTATCGCTTTACGATATTCAATCCAAGACCCGTACCTGGAATATTTCCTGTGTTATTCGCTCTAAAAAAGGGTTCAAATAGGTTTTTTTGTTCATCATATGGAATTCCTATCCCATTATCTTTGATTGTAATAATACAGGAATCTCCGTTTATTTCGCTATTGAACTCAATAAACGTGTTTTCACCCGAATATTTGATAGCGTTTGAAATAAGATTAAGAATGCTATTCTTGAGAAGATTCGGGTCGATTCGAAATTTACCAATCTCACCGGTATGCTGGTAAACAATATGTTGATTCTGCTTCGCCAAAAGCTGCATTTCTTCAATAATATCTTCTGCTAATCTAATTAAATTGACTTCTTCCTCAACAGCAGTGACTTTTCCTGCTTCCAGACGTTCCAAGGATAGAAAATCGTTGAGAATATTCGTAAGCAATTGAACGGATCCTTTAATTTTATTCGTATGCTTGGTAATATTATCAAAATCATGTTTGTCCAGATACTTTTCAATTAAAGATGCGGAAAGTTGTACGGAGCTAAGGGGAGTTCTAAATTCATGAGAAGCCATAGAAACAAATCGGGATTTCATCTGGTTAAGATCCTTTTCCTTTTCTAAAGATAAGCTAACATCCGCTTTCGCTTCCTCTAACTCACCAATCAGTTTAATAAGATCCTTGGTTCGTTCCGTAACCTTCATCTCTAGTTCTGCAGTATATTCTTTTAATTTCTCTTCCGCCTCTTTTTGCTTAGAAAGATCATGAATAAAACCCGTAAAGATTTTCCGATCCTTATAATTCACTTCACTTACTGCTAAACGAAACGGAAAGGTTGTTCCATCCCGACGTTTTCCCCTTACTTCACGACCTATTCCTATAATATGTTTTACACCGGTCGTCAGGTAATTGTGGATATATGAATCGTGCCGACTGCGGTCGGGTTCTGGCATTAACATCGAAATATTATTACCAATGATTTCGCTGTTATCGGAGTAACCGAATAAGGCCATAGCAGCCGGATTGATTGACTCTACAATCCCCTTGTTGTCAATTGTAATAATACCATCAATCGCATTGCGAATAATCGCCTCAAGTAGCTTCCCTGTTTCCATATAAACACCTTAAGCACCCAATATAAATACTTTTACTGTAACAAAAAAGGCGCGTTTAAAACGCGCCCTACGATTTTTGCAAAACGAAATTTTATTTTTTATTCTTACCTGCTTGTTGCTGCTGACGCATATAATCTTCCATTCTTTTTTGAAAGGTTGATTTTTTACTTGACTCCGGCCTCTTTTTATTGGCCTGTATCATCGCATGTATTTTCTCATCATTAATCGATTGTCTGATGAAAAATTGTGTAACAAAGGTTAAACAAGTTGACAAGAAATAATAATAATTAAGACCTGCGGGATAGCTATTCAATACAAAGAAAAATATTAGAGGCATGAAATAACCTATATATTTCATTTGTCCGGTTGCACCCGAAACCATATTGTTATACCAAGTGGATAGGAGGGTAGCGCACGTCATCAATATACACATTAAACTAATGTGATTTATATTGATAACCGGTATCATCGGAAAATTAATGATTGAGTCATAGGTCGAAAGATCTTTCATCCAAAGAAAACTCTCTCCTCGTAACTCAAAAAGATTGGGAAAGAAAAAGAAAAAAGCAATCATGAAAGGCATTTGTAAAACCATAGGAATACATCCTCCCATTGGGTTTACCCCAGCTTGCTTATACAGCTTAAGATATTCCTGCTGTAAAAGCGTTTGATTATCTTCACCTACCTTGGCTTTAATTTCATCCATTTCGGGTTTCAATACGCGCATTTTTGCCATTGAAACGTAGGATTTATAAGTGAGCGGTGAAAGTACCAGCTTCAGCAATACAGTTAATACGAATATAATAAGGCCGTAATTCCAGTTAAAACCCTCCAACAAATTAAAGACTGGAAGGGTGATAAAACGGTTGATCCATTTCATCGGACCCCAACCCATGTTGATTTGCTTTTCTAGATCGTGTCCTTGATCCTTCAAGATACTGAACTTATTCGGTCCAAAGTAAAAAGACATTGGATACGTGTTAACATCCTGTCTGTTAAAATCAAGGCTCATGTTCGCGGCAAACGATTTTACAATTTCATCGTTATTAACTGTTGTCACCTTCAGCGAGCCTCCGCTAAAGCCATTCTTAGCAATCAATACATTGGAAAAATAATGTTGCTTAAAAGATACCCAATCGGTTTTCCCTAAATCCTTTGTTTCATCTTTTGTGGTGCTTAATTCGTTTACATCCCCATCAAACTCTTTAAAGTAAGCAGTAGAACGATTTCGCTCGTCCTTCATGTCCTTTTCCTTCTGAGGAAGATCGGCTTGCCAATTTAATACCAATTTAGTTTCCGTAGGGGCTACTACATCTTGCATGCCTTTAGTTGCAATCGTGAACCCCAATTGATGACTATTTCCTTTCAAGCTATAGATATAGTCTATGTATTTATTCTCGGCATAGCTTAATCGCATCGTGAGAGAAGCCGAATCCGTGTTTTTTACAATAATGGGAGCCTTAGTCTGCGGTCTAAAATAAAGGTCGTTTGTATTTATATTGACACCGGCAGTAGAAAATTGTAAACCAAAGCGATTTTTATCGCCTCCAAATAATACCAAAGGTTTTCCAAGGTAATCTTTTTCTCCTTTTACTTCAACAGATTTAACGCGGCCACCCTTTGTACTGATTGTTGCTTTGATAAATTCATTTTCAAGCGAAATAAGTTCTTCGTTTCCCACTTTCGCGCCACCAAAAGGACCCGACATTTGCGTCGAATCTACTGTAGAGGCCTCTAAACCTTGTTGTGCCGCAAAAAGACTATCCGTCGTTTTTTTTGTTTCAGGACTTTTGGCCTGCGCTATGGAATCCTGTAGCTGTTGTTCCTTTTTAATCTCCTCTTCCGAGGGTTTCATAAAAAATACCGAACCTGCCAAGATGATCATAATCAGGAACAGGCCAGTAAAGGTATTTCTATCCATCTTTTAATATTACTGAATCAGTCTAAAATATATTTATTGAAATTGACTATATTTATTTCAAATTGTTACCGTTTCCCCGCTTTTATTAAAGAAGCGGCCACAAAGTTAACAAAAAGTGGGTGAGGATTTGCTACTGTTGATTTTAATTCCGGATGAAATTGGCCCCCCACAAAAAAGGGATGGTCTTTCAGCTCGATAATCTCCACTAAATTATTGTCAGGATTGATACCGGAGGCGATCATGCCCGCTTTTTCATATTGTTTTAGATAGTCATTGTTAAATTCATAACGATGTCTATGTCGCTCACTGATACGCTGCTTCCCATAAATGGCAGATGCCTTGGTACCTTTTTTTAGCTCACAGGGATAGGCCCCAAGACGCATAGTTCCTCCCATGTTTTTTATATTTTTTTGATCTTCCATTAAGTTAATAACCGGATGTTTGGTTTTTTTATCCATCTCATAACTATTGGCATCTTTCAATCCTAATACATTTCTTGCAAACTCGATCACCGCTACCTGCATGCCCAAGCAAATACCAAAAAACGGAATATTATTTTCCCGCACATATTTGATAGCAGCAATTTTACCTTCCAAGCCACGCTCTCCAAAGCCGGGAGCCACCAATACGCCATCTAAGCCCTTTAATTTCTCTTCAACATTGTCGTTATTAACACTCTCTGCAGCTATACTTCTTACGGTTACCTTACACTCATTTTGCGCACCTGCGTGTATGAAGGATTCGTTGATTGATTTATAGGCATCGGGAAGCTCCACATATTTACCTACCAAACCTATCTTAACCTCTGCTGTCGGGTTTTTCACCCTTCCTAAAAAGGCTTTCCAGTTTTCTAAATCCGGTTCATTTTTGTTGGAAAGTTTCAACTTCGCCAATACTGTTTTGTCCAATTGTTCTTTTAACATTAAAAGAGGAACATCATAAATCGACGAGGCATCGGCAGATTCAATAACGGCGTTTATATTTACATTGCAGAATAATGCGATTTTTTTCCGAATATCATGCCCTATACGGTGTTCTGTCCGGCAAACTAAAATATCCGGTTGGATGCCATACTCCAATAACATCTTAACCGAGTGTTGCGTCGGCTTTGTTTTTAATTCACCTGCAGCAGCAAGATAGGGTACAAGTGTTAAATGAATCACCAATGAGTCGTTGTTACCGAGCTCCCAACGCAGCTGTCTTACCGCCTCAATAAAAGGTAAGGACTCAATATCGCCTACAGTACCCCCGAGTTCGGTGATGACAATATCATATTCACCTGTCTCCCCCAATAAGCGCATCCGACGTTTGATTTCATCTGTGATGTGAGGTACTACTTGAACTGTTTTTCCCAAATAATCCCCTGCACGCTCACGTTCAATCACATGTTGGTAAATACGACCGGTCGTCACATTGTTCGCCTGTGATGTCGATGTATTCAAAAAACGCTCATAATGACCCAAATCAAGATCTGTTTCGGCACCGTCTTCTGTCACATAACACTCACCGTGCTCATAAGGATTCAAAGTACCTGGATCGATGTTGATGTAGGGATCAAATTTCTGGATAGTAACCCTGTATCCTCTTGCCTGAAGTAGTTTGGCTAATGAAGCTGAAATAATACCTTTACCTAAAGATGAAGTAACACCGCCCGTAACAAAGATGTATTTGGTCATGATATAAAAATGGAAAATTAGTGCTGTTTTATTAAAATAAAGTTAATTACAGCCTGTCTTGTACGGGGTACAAAAGTAGAATTTTTTTTGGTCTTTTTTGTCATATATTGATTAAATCTTAGCAAATATTGGTAAGTGGTTGAGTTGTTGAATGGTTGAGTAGTGGAGTCGTTAATTAGCCAATGTGATGATTAGCCAATGTGAAAATGGGCTTTTACGAACATAAAACTTATAGCCTACAGCTTAATGTACTTGTTACTGAAAGCGGAAAGCCGATAGCTTATCAAAATAATTTACTATTTTTACCGTCATAATCAAAACGATACATTTTGGATTTTAGCGAATTTAATTTTGATGATAGGCTATTAGAAGGGCTCATGAGTATGGGCTTCAAAACACCCACCCCAATCCAACAACAGGCAATACCTATCATCGCAGAGAAACACGATCTCATCGCTTGTGCGCAAACAGGCACAGGAAAAACGGCATCTTATTTATTACCTTTAATGGATGCTATTTGCAAGAATGAGGATAGGCCATCAATAAGCGCGCTTATCTTAGCACCTACGCGCGAGCTCGCCCTGCAAATCGATCAGCAGATTCAAGGCTTAGCCTATTTTACCGGGATCACCTCGATTGCTGTATATGGCGGGGGAGATGGAGTTGGCTATGAACAACAACGCCGATCCTTAAAGGAAGGAGTGGATATCGTGATTGCCACGCCCGGGCGGCTGATAGCGCATATGTCATCGAGTGTGGTTAGACTGGAAAAGATCGATTTTTTAATCTTGGATGAAGCAGATCGTATGTTAGACATGGGCTTTAAGGATGATATCATGCGCATTGTTAGGCAGCTCCCTGAACAAAGACAAACTTTATTGTTTTCGGCAACTATGCCTCAGAAAATACGCTTATTTGCAAAGGCTTTACTGCAAAATCCGCAACAGGTTAATATAGCGATTTCTCAACCAGCTGAAAAAATAAAACAGCAATACTTCAGAACGTTCGATGAGCAGAAAGTAAATCTATTAAAGCATATTTTATCGACAGATAATTTTTATAGCATTATTATTTTCTGTGGCACCAAAGAAAATGTTAAGCTTTTGGAAAAAGAATTATTCAAAAATAATCTGAAAGTCAGAGCTTTTCATTCAGACTTACAACAAGACGAACGAGAGCAGATTTTGCTTGATTTCAAGAATCGAAAATTAAATATTTTGGTGGGTACGGATGTGCTTTCACGAGGAATTGATATAGAAGGAATCGACTTGGTCGTCAATTATGATGTTCCGGGTGATCCTGAAGATTATATTCATCGCATAGGTAGAACTGCCCGTGCTGAACGAACAGGCACAGCTATTACTTTTGTCAATAACAGGGACTTTAGAAAGTTACTTTCTATTGAAAAAATGATGGATAGAAAAATAGAAGAGGTACAACTGCCTGAATTTCTTGGAGAAGGACCTCAAATTATCCCTATTCAGGATACAAAAAGAAAGAAGAAACGATCAAGTTTTAAAAAGAGAAACGATAAATTCCGAAATAAACGTACCGCAGCTTCCGGAGACAATAAAGATTCCAAAGCATCTTAAAACCTTTGTTTTACATGGTTTATGGTAACGAATTTATTAAGAAAAATACACGTAAGAATTTATATTTTCTGGGTTGTCTTTTTTTTTGTATTATTTTATCCAATGCTATGGATAACTGCAAAAAACCCGCAGAAACATTTCTCGTTAATTGCAGGCGTTCGTAGAAAAATCGCGAAGCTAAGTGCTTTTTGCAGCGGATTCTTTTTTAAGATTAAAGCTTCAGCAAACATTAATTGGAAACGCCCTTATATTATCTGCGCAAATCACACGTCCATTCTAGATATTTCGGCTTTAGTTATTTACTGCAACCAGGACATTATTTTTATGGGTAAAGCAGAACTTCTTAACAATCCGATCACACGTATGTTCTTTAAAACGATCGACATTCCTATAGATCGAAACAGTAAAATTTCTTCTTACAGAGCCTTTAAAATGGCGCAACAAAAATTAGACGAGGGTAGGAGCATTGTCATCTTTCCGGAGGGTAAAATTGATGACAATTATCCGCCCGTTTTACAATCGTTTAAAAACGGACCATTTAGATTAGCCATCGAAAAGCAGGTCCCTATACTTCCCATTGTCATTCACAATTTATGGAAATTATTATGGGACGAAGGAAAGCGCGGAAGCCGACCTGGGTGTTCTTTTATAGAAAGACTATCCCCCATAGAAACACAACAGTTTAAAATTGATGATGTCGATGATCTAAAAGATTACGTTCGCTCCCTATTTGAAAAGCAATTAAATTCCGATCTTTAGTGTAACAAAATAATGCTTTTGAAGTCTCATCGTTATATCATTATCAATTTATGTCATCACCGCTTATAGATATCAAAGAGATAGGAAGAAAATATGTCATTGGAGCTGAAACCATTCATGCGCTAAAATCGGTAACCTTGCAAATCAACAAGGGCGAATTTGTGGCGCTAATGGGGCCCTCCGGCTCGGGCAAGTCTACTTTAATGAATATCTTAGGTTGTTTAGATACACCAACACGAGGAGAGTATGTTTTAAATGGCATAAAAGTAAGCGATATGACAGACGATGAATTGGCAGAAGTTCGTAACAAAGAAATTGGCTTTGTTTTTCAAACCTTCAACCTATTGCCTCGCTCCACCTCATTAGACAACGTTGCACTTCCCTTGATCTATGCCGGTCTGAATAAAACTGAAAGAATTGAAAAAGCGCAGAAGGCTTTAGAAAGTGTAAACCTTGGAAACCGTGTCGATCATAAGCCAAATGAATTGTCGGGGGGGCAGAGGCAGCGTGTTGCTATTGCCCGCGCTTTGATAAATGACCCTTCTATTATTCTCGCTGACGAACCAACGGGAAACCTAGACACCAAGACTTCGGTTGAAATCATGGGACTGCTGGAAGAAATTCATTCCAAAGGTAATACCATTGTTTTGGTAACTCACGAAGAAGATATCGCACAACATGCACATCGTATTGTCCGTATGAGGGATGGTCTGATAGAAGACGATTATCCAAATCCTGAAATTAAGAATGTTTCTCCTCGCTTGGCAGCATTAAGAGAAAAAGGCACTGATTTCGAAGGAATCTAACAGCTTGCATGCGTTGTATAGTCTAATAAAGTTCCGGATAAATTTTCTTGGAATATCCAGTCGTGAATGTACGACCATCGAAAACACTAAATAACCAACATAAGGTGAAAATATATACAAAAACCGGGGATACCGGATTAACCTCCCTCATAGGAGGTACCAGAGTACCGAAACATCATTTGAGAGTAGAATGTTATGGAACAATCGATGAATTGAACGCTCACATCGGCCTAATTATAAGCTATGAAATAGGTGGTGAATTAAAAAAGGAGTTGTTGGAAATACAATACCTACTTTTTGCTATTGGCGCTTTACTTGCAGCTGATCCGGAAAAGTCAAAGATGAAACTGTACACTATTGCGAACGACGATATTAAGTTTTTGGAAAAAGCTATTGATCATATGGACCATGAACTTAAACCCTTAAAAAATTTCATATTACCGGGAGGAAGTTCCATCGTTTCGCAGGTACATATTGCGCGTTGTATTTGCCGAAGAGCGGAACGTATTGTCGTACATTTAGCAGCTTCATCCGAAGTATCGGGAAATATCATTATTTATCTTAACCGCCTGAGTGATTATCTTTTTGTACTGGCGAGAAAAATTGCCAAAGATAACAACACACAAGAGGTTATCTGGAATCCTCGTTAGCAATTATAAAATGGGCCAATGTACGATATTCATCGCCTACAGTTGGCCTGCTTATCTTATTTTAATTGTTTAACTTTACCTAAATCTCTTGGCTCATCTATGGCTACGGTTTCGACCAACGTTTCTGCTGTTTTAATACGATAACCATTTTCAATCCAGCGCAATTGCTCGAGGGATTCTGCTTTTTCCAAACTTGAAATAGGAAGTGCGGTTAACGCTTCCAATATTTCACAACGATAACCATAAATACCAATATGTTTATAGAATTTATGACGTTCAAGCCATTTCTCTGTCGGAATTCCTCTTAAAAACGGTAAAGTAGCGCGACTGAAATAGATGGCTTCTCGTTCTGTATTAAGCAATACTTTTGGACTATTATTATTGAACAACTCTTCATCGTCTTTTATTTCCTTCACAAGCGTTGCAATTTGTGTATCCTTGTCTTCGAAACAACCAGCCAATAAATCGATTTGGCTCGGGTCAATATAAGGTTCATCCCCCTGTATATTAATCGCTACATCGAAAGATCTTTCTTTTGAGATCACCTCCGCGCAACGATCAGTGCCGCTTTGATGTGTATTGGCAGTCAAAATCACATTGCCACCAAAGTCGCGCACATGAACGGCAATCCGATCGTCATCGGTAGCAACCACAACATACTTAAGAGTGGACGCTTTGAGTGCCTGTTCATAGACTCTCCTGATCATACTTTTTCCGTTTATATCGATCAGCGGTTTGCCGGGAAAACGTGTTGAAGCATAACGCGCGGGAATGATACCTATAATATTCATGTACTTGCTATTCGTTAATTATTCACAGACAGAACGCCGCGAGACTAGCGACGCCCTAAAGCCCTTTCAAAACAACCCATTTAAATTCTTTTCGATTTCCTGGATGACAAATCCCAGATCTTCGGGATTATTAGCAAAATCCAATTTATCCTTATCTAGAATGAGAAGCTTACCCTCCTGGTAATTGCTAATCCATTTCTGGTATTTGTCGTTCAGTTTTGAAAGATAATCTAAGCGAATCCCAGCTTCGTAGTCGCGTCCTCTAAGTTGTATATTGTCAACTAAAGTAGGAACAGAAGCTTTCAAATAAATCAACAAATCCGGTGCCTTAATAAAAGATACAATACTCTCGAATATATCACTGTAGTTCTGAAAGTCGCGTGTAGTCATTAGTCCCATATCATGCAAATTCTCTGCAAAAATATAGGCATCTTCATAAATGGTACGATCCTGAATAATATTTGCATTTCTTTTCTGCAATTCAACGATATGGCGAAAGCGGCTATTAAGGAAAAATATTTGAAGATTAAAAGACCAACGCTTCATATCGCTATAAAAATCCTCTAGATAAGGGTTATCTTCTACTTCTTCAAATTGTGGCTCCCAACCTAGGTGTTTGGCCAATAAACCCGTCAAGGTTGTTTTACCTGCGCCTATATTTCCTACAATCGCTATATGCATTTTTCGTTATTCGTTTCTGGTTATTTGTTATTGTTGCTTGACGCTGCTAAGCAGCCCTTTAATTCCGTGCTTTTAAAACGCTTTAAATCCAATGATTTCCCTAACATCCCTGATGGTTCTTCGGGCACTTTCTCTAGCTTTTTCCGCCCCAATATCAACGACCCGCCGAATATAGGAGGCATCGGCTTCAATTTCCTCGATACGTGAGCGCATTGGCTCCGTTGCTATCACCATATCCTCCGCTAATTGTTTTTTAAAATCACCATAGCGAATTTGACATTTATTGTAAAGGTCGTCAAAATGCGCAAGTGTATCAGCTGACGAAACTACATTCATTAAGTCAAATAAATTCTGTATTTCTACAGGTTTAACTTGATTTTCTTGCGTCGGGCCACCATCTGTAACAGCACGCATCACTTTCTTACGAATCGCTTCCGGTTTATCCGATAAGTAAATGCAATTCGCATCGCCCTCCGATTTACCCATTTTTCCTTTTCCGTCCAGACCTGGTATTTTTACTAAATTGTTGCTGTAGCTAAAAGCATAAGCTTCCGGAAAATAATCGTGTTTATACATTCTATTAAAGCGATTCCCAAAAGTACGCGTCATCTCTAAGTGCTGCTCCTGATCCTTTCCAACCGGCACCTTCGTTGCCTTATGCAAGAGAATGTCAGCAGCCATTAAAACGGGGTAGGTAAGCAATCCCGCATTTACATTATCCGGATTAGCGCGTACCTTATCTTTGAAGGAGGTAGCCCTTTCCAGTTCTCCCAGGTACGCGTTCATATTTAAGTAAAGATATAGTTCAAGAACCTCCGGCACATCCGACTGCACGTAAATAGTTGCCTTCTCAGGATCAATACCCGCAGCCAGATATTCAACGATCACTTGCTTTACATTACCATGTAAATTTTCAGGGGTAGGATGGGTCGTTAATGAATGTAAATCAGCAATAAAGAAGAAGCAGTTATATTCTTCTTGCATTTTGATAAAATTCTTAATTGCGCCATAATAATTCCCTAAATGTAGTTTTCCGGTACTTCGGATTCCACTGACAACTGTTTCCATATAGGGGCGAAAATAAAGAATTCTTCCTACATTTTTCGGATAAAAAATGCAAACATCAAAATGAACGCTTGTAAAAAAAACACAATTTGCCTAAGTTTGATCGCTATTTTAGATTACTTCTCATGACACCGCAAGAACTGAAAGAATATTTTGACAACAATCCACCACCTTTCGAAGTAGAATGGATGCCATGGGCCAAGATCATTAATACAAAAAGATTCCTGGAAGCTTGTTATACAGCGATCAGTGTGTATAAAGGTAATTATCAAAATTGCCCGGACTATTGGCATTTACTCGAATTCTACAATTCATCGATCGGTCAAAAAGCCGATATCTAATTTTATCGGTAAAATAACCGATAAAATTAGACCAGTTTTGATTGAACCTCAAGGCACTAGTTGAAAGATCCAAATTGGTAGGGTAATTATTCTCAAATACTATTAGTCTATAAACGACGAAGTCTCAGTTTCCACTGAGACTTCATGTTCACGTACCCCGGAAGGGATTCGAACCCCTGACCCACGGTTTAGAAAACCGTTGCTCTATCCAACTGAGCTACCGAGGCCTACTTCTTAAAAGCGATGCAAAGCTAATAAAATCTTTTATTTCCTACACACATTATACAAAATATTTTTTTCAAAAATGGGCCTCTAGGTATTCTTTTAGGGCTTTTGCATTGTTATGTTCTTTATTATGAGCAGCATAAAGCAGCGTAACCACGTTCTCTTCTTTTAACCGCTTTATGATACTATTTATATCCTTATTGCTTTCAATCTCCAGATCATATTCCCGTTTAAAATCGTCCCAATTTTCCAAACCTTGATGATAACGCTTCCTTAGCTCGGTTGAAGGAGCTAAATTTTTCAACCATTCGTTTAGCTGCGCATTTTCTTTTTTTACGCCTCTCGGCCACAGCCGATCAACAAGTACCCGATAACCATCGGCCTTATCGGGTGTTTCATAAATACGTTTTAATTTAAAAGTAGGCATATCTTATCGTGCTTCATGTTATATTACTAACAATTTTCAAATACTATTGTGTTGATGGATTCACACAATCGATTGTTTTGCACTAAAGTGTTCAAAATACACAATTATTTCATTTATCTCTTGTATATCTTCCAAAATATAGCTTATTTAGTAAACTAATCACTATAAACTAGTAAGCAGAGCCAATTTACAACAAGAAATGAATAAAAAACTTGCCCTCTTATCAATTCTGACGTACACCAGTTTCATTCTTTCAGCCCAAGAAGTGGCAGATTATACGCAAACCATTAACGGAACGAAGCTAAATTTCACCATGAAAGCAATTCCTAAAGGGAGTTTCAAAATGGGAAGTGAAAAAGGCAACCCCGATGAAAAGCCCGTACATGAAGTCACATTAGATGCCTATTGGATTGGAACCCACGAGGTCACCTGGGATCTCTTTGAACCCTTTCTTTATAAAGATTACGAGGTAACGCAGAGTATTGACGGCAAAGTTCCCTCCAACGTAGATGCTGTCACCCGTCCTACAAAACCTTATTTAGACATGACCTTTGGCATGGGCAAAGAAGGCCATCCGGCAATTGCGATGACACATTATAACGCGATTCAATTTTGCAAATGGCTCTATGAGCGAACCGGCGTGTTCTATCGTCTACCTACGGAGGCGGAGTGGGAGTATGCTTGTCGGGCAGGTAGCACCGATGAATATGCTTTTGGGGATGACGATGGTAAATTGGGAGAGTACGCATGGTTTACAGCTAACAGCAACGGAACTACACATAAAGTAGGTGAGAAAAAGCCAAATGCTTGGGGATTGTATGATATGCATGGTAATGTATCAGAATGGACTTATGATCAATACGACGAAGTGTTTTACGCATCATCACCTGCAGTAAACCCCGCGAATAAACCCACTAAATTATACCCGCACAGCGTGAGGGGAGGAGCCTACGATGATGAAGCAACGGCATTACGTTCAGCAGCTCGCTTGGCTTCAGATCCTGCTTGGAAACAGCTCGACCCACAAATACCGAAAAGTAATTGGTGGTTTCCCG
Organism: Olivibacter sp. CPCC 100613; assembly: GCF_036959255.1. Lineage (NCBI taxonomy): Bacteria > Pseudomonadati > Bacteroidota > Sphingobacteriia > Sphingobacteriales > Sphingobacteriaceae > Olivibacter > Olivibacter sp. CPCC 100613. Next base: position 7,371 of record NZ_JAWMTI010000010.1, on the reverse strand, counting down.
AAGCACCTTTTGTTGGCTTCCGTTTAGTACGGCCTGCAGTTCAGCCAGCGAAGGAAGAGATAGAAGCTTATTACAACCAAGCACCTATACCTGATAAATAATCGATTAACAGATAATAACAAACAATAAACCGAAATGAATAAATTGAATCTTTACCAACAGCGACGGGATTTCTTAAAAACTTCCGCCGTCATTGCTGGCAGCACAATGTTAAGCAGCATTCCTTTTATGGGACACTCTTCTGTCAATGACACTATTAAAATTGCGTTAATAGGTTGTGGTGGGCGGGGTACGGGAGCAGCATCTCAGGCGCTTTCTACTAAATTTAACCTCCAGCTTGTCGCCATGGCGGATGCATTTAGAGATCAACTCGATAACAGTCATAAGGACCTTTCTGAAAAATTCAAGGATAAGGTAAATGTACCGGAAGATCATAAGTTTGTTGGTTTTGATGCTTATGCAAAAGCCATTGCTTTGGCGGATGTGGTTATCTTGGCTACCTCACCTGGTTTTAGGCCGATACATTTTGAGGAAGCAATTAAACAAGGCAAACACGTGTTTATGGAAAAACCGGTCGCTGTTGATGCTCCTGGTATACGAAAGGTATTGGCGACTGCAGAAGAAGCGAAGAAAAAAAAGCTGAATGTTGTTGTTGGTTTACAACGTCGATATCAGAAAAATTATCGGGAGGCTATTAAACGCATACACGACGGCGAGATTGGCGATATTGTGGGCGGACAGGTCTACTGGAACAGCGGAGGTGTTTGGGTACGCCCGCGTAAACCTGACCAAACTGAAATGGAGTACCAAATGCGTAATTGGTTTTACTTCAATTGGCTCTGTGGCGATCATATCGTTGAACAGCATGTTCATAACATTGATATTGCCAACTGGGTCAAAGGTTCTTACCCGGTCTCTATACAAGGTACGGGAAGCAGAGCTTGGCGTACAGGAAAAGAGTACGGCGAAATCTATGATAACCATTCAATTGAATTGACCTATGCGGATGGTTCCGTCATTTACAGTCAATGTAGGCATTTCGAAGGAACTCAGAACCGGGTAGATGAAACATTTTTCGGTACAAAAGGGAAAGCTTATTTATCTGCCAGCAATACCGGCAAGCTCTGGGATCACCAAGGCAATTTATTATTCAATCACCCGACGAAAGGACAAGCCAATCCTTATCAAACAGAACATGACGAATTGTTCGAAACAATTAGTAAAGGGGAGTATAAACATTGGGATGCCGAGTACGGTGCTAAAAGTACGCTTACGGGAATCATTGGTCGTTACGCAACCTATTCAGGGCAAGTTATAAAATGGGATGACGCATTAAATGCGGATAATTCCCTGATGCCTGAAACATTAACCTGGGATGCCAAACCCAAAATATTACCGAACGAAAATGGTCTCTATCCGGTAGCTCAGCCTGGATTATTCCATTGGGAAAAAGCGTAATACCCTACTTCATGAACAAAACAGGCATCATCAATAGTTGGCAAAAGTTTTCATTCTCCATCACTATGGTATGCTTGTTTTGTTCCTTTTCACAATATGCTCATGAAGAAGGCAAGCATCAAATAACGGGATATGCTCAAGGAACCAGTTATCAAATCACCTATTATAATAGCGCGTCCAACATTCGAAAAGAGAGTATCGATAGCCTATTGGCCGGGATCGATAGCTCCATGTCAATATATAAACCCTATTCGCTTATCAGCCAATTCAATAAGAGCGACAAAGGTGTCGTAATTGATGCTGATTTTCGCACGGTTGTCGAAAAATCGTTACAAATATCCCGGGAAACCGGTGGTTTATTTGATATAACTGTCGGTCCTTTGGTGGAGGCATGGGGTTTCGGACATAACGCCATCACACACTACCCGGACAGCTTAGAAATTGCGACCATTAAAGGTTGTGTCGGCTCTTCACTGTTGAAACTTAAGGGAAATTTCCTTTACAAAAAAAAGCCTTGCGTATGTATCGACGTAAATGGTATCGCGCAAGGGTATAGCGTTGATAAAGTGGCAAGCTTTCTGAAAGAAAAAGGAATAAGATCTTTTATCGTTGAAATAGGAGGAGAGTTGCGTATTGAGGGCAGAAAAGAGGATGGAAGTGCCATGAAAATCGGTATTGAAGGCCCTGCCGAAAACAACGGAGACCCCGTTATCCGTCATGTTGTTGCACTAAACCAAGGAGCTATTACAACGTCCGGAAACTATCGAAAATTCAAAAAAAATGGGTCCAAAAAAATTTCGCATCTTATTGATCCGCGTACGGGCTTCCCATTAGATAATGAATTGATAAGTGTTACACTTTATGCAATGGATGCGATAACGGCTGATGGATATGATAATGCAGTTATGGCCATGAATTTACCAGATGCGCTCGATTTTGTGTCGAAACAGCCTAATTTAGAAGCCTATATCATATACCACGACAGGCAAGGGAATGTATTAGACACCATGACCCATGGATTTAAACCCCTGCTGGTGAAATGAGATGGAGGAGTTCTCAAAAAAGAGAAAAAGATTTAAATGGCGATGATAGCTGCTTGCTACTTGATGCCTAATAGTTGATATAATAGAAAACAAATGAAAAGAAGTGAATTTCTACAGAAAGGATTAATGGCTACCGGCGCACTTGTCGCCGGCGGTTCGCTAACGAGTAATGCATCCTCTCAACCAGGGGTCGAGAAGGCAGCACAAACCTTCAACCTAAATTACGGCCCGCATGACGGTATGTTTAAGAACTTAGCCGGTAGTAATTTTTTAGATCAGATTCAGTTTATGTATGATCAAGGCTTTCGCGGGATTGAAGATAATGGGATGCCCGGTAGATCACCTCAAGAACAGCAAAAAATAGGAGGCCTATTGGCCAAATTGGGTATGGCTATGGGCGTATTTGTCTTAAATAAAGGTGGAAACGGCGCAAACACATTAGCTGCCGGAAAAAAAGAGCATATAGACATTTTTCTAAAAGGTTGTCATGAAGCGGTCGAAGTGTCAAAAAGATGTGGCGGTAAATTAACGACGGTTGTGCCCGGCGACTTCGCAAGAAATCTTTCGCTCGACATTCAAACAGCTAATGTTATTGATGCATTGAGAAAGGGCGCAGAAATTCTTGAACCTCATGGCATTGTTATGGTGCTAGAACCTTTAAGTGATACACCCGATTTATTTTTACGTACTTCGAATCAAACCTACCTTATCTGTCGTGCCGTAAACAGTCCTTCCTGTAAAATACTATATGATATATATCATATGCAACGAAATGAAGGTGATTTAATTGCTAATATGGAACGTACTTGGAGCGAAATTGCTTATATACAAACAGGCGATAACCCGGGCAGGAAAGAACCAACAACAGGCGAAATCAATTATAAAAACGTATTCAAATACCTGCATGAGAAAGGATATAAAGGCGTAGTCGGGATGGAGCATGGTGTATCTGGCAGCGGCAAAGAAGGGGAGCAGCGCTTAATAACGGCCTACCGTGAGGTTGATGCATTTATGTAAAAAAAATGGGGCACCTATTCGGTGTCCCATCGATTGGTTATAAAAATAAAATCTTCTACCTATTTTTTTGTACTATCCTTTTTTAAGCTTTCCTTAATATTATTATAACCTTCTTTCGTTTTGTCGGCTACTTTATTGGCTGCATCTTTAATGTCTGTTCCGGCAGCCTTCGCAGCGTCACCAACATCTTCTTTCGCTGCCTTTAGATCACCTTTAATGCCTTCTCCTGTAGTCTTAGCGTCAGCTTTTACTTCATCCGCTGCCGCATTAATATCTTTCTTCGCTTCTTCTCCAGCTTCTTTCATACTGTCAACACCCTCGTCAATTTGTTCACCAAGCGTAGTGGTATCGGCAACAATGGTATCAGAGGTACCTTCGCTGCTATTAGAAGAATTATTGCAGGCCGAAAACGAGAAGGCTACCGCTAAGGCAGCTAATAAACTTAATTTTTTCATTTGAATAAATTTTTCTTTTAATGGCAATGAAGCTTACATAAATTATCGATATTCTATTGTCTTGGTAATTTATGTAGGTTTCATCTGAATAAATAGTTTTTGTTTACATTTTCAGACATAACAATAAAAATGCCAGATTGTTTATATAGCTGCGTAGTTATTGGTTGAGAAGTGGAGTAGTTGAATCCGAATAACGAACAATCAAGAACTACGAACGATAAACCTCTTTCTTAGCTGCTGCAAGTGTATTCTTCAACAGACCAATAATCGTCATTAAGCCAACACCACCCGGAACCGGGGTAATATAAGACGTTTTGGGTGCTACCTGTTCAAAATCAACGTCACCAAACAGCTTATAACCTGATTTTGTTAAGCTGCTTACTTCTCTGTTGATCCCCACATCGATAATAATTGCACCCTCTTTTACCATATCTGCCGTTACGAAATTCTTTTTACCGATAGCGGCCACGATTAGATCCGCTCGTAGAACCTCTTCTTTCAAATTTTTAGTACGGCTATGTGTCAATGTTACTGTACAATTGCCGGGTTGTGCATTTCGCGCTAAAAGAATACTCATGGGACTGCCGACAATATTGCTTCTCCCTACAACGACGGCATGCATGCCCGCAGTTTCGATGCCATAATGATCTAACATAAGCATAATACCATAGGGGGTAGCAGGAATAAAGCAGGGCAAATTGCGCTGCATGCGCCCCAAATTAACCGGGTGAAAACCGTCTACATCTTTACGATAATCTATCGCCTCGGTTATAATTTCGGGATCGATATGCTTCGGTAGAGGAAGTTGTACAATAACGCCATCAACTGCATTATCTCCATTTAACTCTTTTATTTTTTCAATAAGCTCTTCTTGGGTGATATCATCCTCATAACGGATATTGGTCGATTCAAAACCAACCTGTTGGCAATTTCTCATCTTGCTAGCGACATAGGTTTCGCTACCGCCATCATGGCCAACTAAAATTGCCACCAAATGAGGCTTTCGACCATTTGAGGCAAAAAATTCAGCCGCTTCCCGGGCAATATCTTGTTTAACTTTCTCCGATACGAGCTTACCATCTAGTAATTGCATTTCTTGTTAGTTATGAGTTATCTGTTATTCGTTATTCGTCATAACGTGATTAAATACACAGCCAATAACTAATAACAAACAACAAATAACCAAGATTAATCTAATTTCAACACGGCCATGAAAGCGGATTGTGGAATTTCCACATTCCCAACCTGGCGCATTCTCTTTTTTCCCTTTTTCTGTTTTTCTAACAGTTTTCGCTTACGCGAAATATCGCCTCCGTAACATTTTGCAGTTACATCTTTTCGTAGTGCACGTACATTTTCTCTGGCTATTACCTTAGCACCTATGGAGGCCTGAATGGCTATTTCAAATTGTTGTCTGGGCAAAAGCTCTTTTAATTTCTCACAAATCTTTTTCCCAAACTCGTAGGCATTACTTCGGTGAATAAGGGAGGAGAGTGCATCTACAGGTTCCCCGTTTAACCGAATATCTAATCTGACCAAGTCTGACTGCCGATAACCGATCTGATGATAATCAAATGAAGCATATCCCTTCGAAATAGTTTTCAGTTTATCATAGAAATCAAATACGATTTCGCCCATAGGCATTTCAAACACCAATTCTACTCGATCAGCCGTCAAATAACTCTGGTTAATAATAACGCCTCTTTTTTGGATACAGAGCGACATAACAGGTCCAACAAATTCCGCTTTGGTAATAATGTTGGCTTTAATAAAAGGTTCTTCTACGAATTCTAACTTACTGGGATCCGGTAAATCAGACGGATTATTCACTTTTATTTCGCCATCTTTGGTAGTATGTGCAACGTAAGAAACGTTCGGAACCGTTGTAATAACGGTCATATCAAATTCCCGCTCCAGGCGTTCTTGGATAATTTCCATATGGAGCATGCCTAAAAAGCCACATCGGAAACCAAAACCAAGAGCTGCTGACGATTCAGGTTCAAAGACTAACGAGGCATCATTAAGCTGTAAGCGATGCATGCTTTCCCGTAACTCTTCGAAGTCTTCTGTATCTACAGGATAAATTCCGGCAAAAACCATTGGTTTTACTTCTTCAAACCCCTTGATCGCCTCTTTACTCGGGCGACTCACATGTGTAATTGTATCGCCAACTTTTACTTCACGTGCTTCCTTTATGCCCGAAATAATATAACCTACGTCACCGGTACGGATAACATCTTTTGGAACTTGTGTTAACTTCAATGTTCCGATTTCATCTGCGATATATTCCTTCCCCGTTGCGATAAATTTTACTTTATCGTTCTTTCTAATTTCGCCATTTTCTACCTTGAAGTAGGCCATAATTCCTCGAAAAGAGTTAAAAACAGAGTCGAAGATCAAAGCTTGCAATGGTGCATCGGGGTCACCTACAGGTGCCGGTACCCGTTCAACAATCGCTTGAAGAATCTCAGAAACCCCCATTCCGGTTTTTCCTGATGCCGGGATGATGTCTTCCCGTTTTCCACCAATGAGGTCAACTATCTGATCTTTTACCTCCTCAGGCATCGCACCCGGCAAGTCCATTTTATTCAGAATAGGAATGATTTCTAAATCATGTTCCAATGCCAAATACAAATTAGAAATCGTTTGTGCCTGAATTCCTTGTGAAGCATCAACAATTAGCAAAGCGCCCTCACATGCAGCGATGGAACGAGATACTTCATAAGAAAAATCGACATGTCCGGGGGTATCGATCAGGTTAAGGACATAATCCTGTCCTTCATAACTATAATTCATTTGGATAGCATGGCTCTTAATCGTAATTCCACGCTCACGTTCTAAATCCATATTATCCAAGAGCTGCGCCTGTGCCTCTCTTTGCGTGATGGTATTCGTGTATTCCAATAAACGATCTGCCAAGGTACTCTTCCCGTGGTCGATATGTGCAATGATACAAAAATTGCGAATGTGCTTCATGTAGGGAATAATGCGTATTAAACGGCAAAGATAAATTATTAACTACAATATTCACCATCTCTTTTACTTTTTCTAGGGCAAAACTGCGTCAAGTTTATTTTAACTTCTTTCTTTCTCCGCGAAAGAAAAGAAGCAAAGAAAGCTCGCCGCTTCAAAATTTACAGGAACGATAGTGCCTCCCAGTGCTGACTGTAAATTTTGGAGGCGGCATTTTAGTAAAACGATGGGCTTTTACTTTTAACTAAACGTATTATATCCTCAGCCCTAAATATAGCCTTGATCTTTGCGTCGGTTTGGATCAAGTGGCTGTTGCACTACCTGTTTTTTTAGATTTAAAAGGCTTGGATCTGGTGCATCTTTTATCAGGCATTCTCCGACGCTTTGCCAAGTTAGCAAAGCAGGCGATCAGGTGGCGGTAATAA
>NZ_JAWMTI010000009.1:0-261329 GCF_036959255.1 Olivibacter sp. CPCC 100613 | reverse complement strand
AGTAGCATGAGTGCCTTTCAGAATAAACAAATAACGGATAAAATTGAATAAAGAAAACGTTCTTTTAAAACTATCAAAAGTATATAAAATTTAAACCTCTTATGTTGTCTTATTCTCAGCTTTTTACATACATTTATACGATTGGTTTATTCAAAACATTCGAACATGTTTTTATCGGTTGATTTTATAGAAAATATAGAGGAAGTGATACGCAAATTGCTGGGTACTAGCTTCCAAATACGCAACATGTTGCCGGTATCGGGTGGTGATATTCATAAAAATTATCAAATCCAAGGAACCAATCAATCTTTTTTTATCAAAATCAACGATGCGGACGCGTTGCCAAATATCTTTGTACTGGAACGCGAAGGATTAAAGCTTTTGAAACGTATCGGTGGCGCAGTGGTACCGGAACTATTGGTAGCTGGCCAATTCAATAAGGAAGCTTTCCTACTGATGCCCTGGATAGAACGAGGTGAAAATAATAAGGAAGCGCAAGCAAGTCTAGGACGCATGCTTGCTTTTGTCCATAAGAATACCCAGGATTATTATGGCCTGGAATATGATAATTACATAGGCTCTACTCCTCAACATAACACGCCAAATGCTTCTTGGGCAGATTTTTTTATTGAGGAGCGTTTAAAAAAACAATTGGAACGCAGTCAATCAATCGGCTTAGTTGACGACACATTACTTAATCAATTCGAACAGCTATTTGAGCGCCTGCCTTCCCTGTTTCCCGTAGAACCGCCTGCTTTATTACATGGCGATCTTTGGAAGGGAAATTACATGATCAATCAAGCAGGTGTCCCTTTCTTAATCGACCCTGCAGTTTATTATGGTCATCGTGAAATGGATCTCGCTTTGACGCAACTTTTCGGCGGATTCGATCAGCTTTTCTATGATGCTTATCAAGAAATATTCCCGCTGGAAAAGGAATGGATGAGACGAACAGACTTGTGGAATCTATATATTCTACTGTTTCACGCCAATGTTTTTGGAGGAAGTTATATGAAACAGGTTAGACAGATTGTTGATAAATATAAATAAGTTGAACCTGACCGTTTCACAGTGTTCTGAGCAGAAAATAATAATTGAACTCAGGTTAATAGTCAAACTGCGCAAACAAAAAAATACTTCTAATGTTTTCATAAAACTATTGACAACATTAAAACAAAAGGCATGGAAAATTTAGTAAATGAGCTGATCCAAAAAGTCGGCCTTTCCCCGGAGCTAGCACAAAAAGCGACTTCGGTTGTACTCGATTACGTAAATAACAATTTACCTGATGCTTTAAAAGGCAAAGCAGAAGGTTTATTAAGTGGCAACTTTGACGTGCAATCGTTACTGGGAAATAACGAAGGTGGAGGAGATGGCCTCATCGACAAAGTAAAAGGAATGTTCAATTAGCAACACAAAATCCCGGTAGTTCCTTTATCTACCGGGGTTTTTGTTTCTCGTACGTTTGGAAATCATTACAAGTAAAAATATACAGACAACTATTTATCGAAAGTTTCTTTCACTTTTTATTTCAACCGTTTAAACTTCAATCGGATAGAATTACCGATCACGACCACATCTGAACAGGCCATCGCCAATGCGGCCAGCATCGGACTCAAAAAACCAAGCGCAGCCAAAGGAATGGCAAACACATTGTAAAAAAATGCCCAGAATAGGTTTTGTTTAATGGTAAGCAACGTATGCTTACCAATTTTTAGCATGGTAATAATAGACTGTAGGTCATTGTTCAGTAAAACTACCTTGGCGGACTGGATCGCTACCTGACTCGCATCACCCAACGATACACCTACATCAGCAGTTGTGAGCGCGGGACCATCGTTGATTCCATCACCTACCATAGCAACTTTCCCCTCCTTTTTTAAGGATTCGATTAGCGCTAATTTCTCATGTGGCAACTTTTCGGCATAGACCGTTTCTATGCCTATAGCAGCAGCCAGTGTATCACACTTCTCCTGCTTGTCGCCACTTAAAATAACCGGTATAATGTGTTGTTCTTTCAAGGTCTGTACAAGCTCCCTTGCGCCCGCTTTAACTTCGTCCTCAATGGCTATTTTGATTATCAAGTCGTCATTTTTTAAGAGAAATACATCATACGCAGCAAACTCCTCACTATCTTTTACGAGTTGCTTGGAACCAATTTGGTAGCTGTTTCCTTCACTATCAATTGCTTTAATTCCCAATCCCTTCTCTTCTTTAACCTGTGTAAAAATGATTTTTCTTTTTTCCCGGTCAGCAAAAGCTTGAACGAGTGATTTGGCGATGGGATGGTTTGAATAGCTTTCTAGTCCATGAATCACCGCCGCGGTTTCTACGTCGCTTAACTGACTTTCGATAGCTTTTATTTTGAACTTTCCGGTACTCAATGTTCCTGTTTTATCAAAAACCATATAGTGTAGATTGGTCATTTCTTCCACTGTATCTCCACCTTTTATAAGTACACCATGTTTAGCACTTCTTCCCAAACCAACCATCACGGCTGTCGGTGTGGCAAGTCCCATTGCACACGGACAGGAGATAACCATAACGGCAATTGCATTTAATAGCGATTGGCGAAACCCTATATCAAAAGCAAAATAGGCTAGAATAAAAGTCAACAATGCTATACCAATCACCACGGGAACGAAAATAGCTGCTACTTTATCGCCTAAACGCTGTATAGGAGGCTTAGCCGCCTGCGCTTTTTTCATTAAATCAATGATTTGTGCCAACACTGTTTTGTTACCCACTTTTGTAACTACCGCCCGGATACTTCCCCGTTCAAGCAATGTTCCGCCAATAACCGTATCGTATTTTCCCTTTTCTACCGGAATACTTTCACCGGTCAACATCGATTCGTTTACAGAGGCCTCTCCCCAAATAATATCACCATCTGTAGGTATCTTATCTCCCTCATTAACCAATATGGTGTCACCCACCTTCAATTCATGGATATCAACACGCTCTGTTTCACCATCCAAAATGCGTACGGCACTGCTAACCTGAATTTTCATCAAATCTTTGACTGCCGATGTTGTTTGCGTAACCGATCGTTTCTCGAACACATTTCCTAAAAGCACTAGTGTAATGATGGTAGCCGTGGTTTCGTAGAACATGTAATTGGATCCCAAAGCTAGCAGTGTACCTATTAAACTATATACAAATGCAGAGGTAGAACCAACAAATATTAGCACGTCCATATTGGGTACACCCCCTTTAAGCGAATTAATGGCACTTTTTCCGAAATAGGTACAACCTAAAATAAAAACAGGAAGGCATAAGCCTAGCTGAACATAGGGATTATGCAACCAATGAAATGGTAAAAACATATGTAAGAAAAGCGGTAGGGTAAATAGTAGACTGAAAATAAATTTATGCTCTATTTTTTCTAAAAAACCTACTTTTACAATGCCTTGATCTTCTTGCTGTACTTTAAAACCCAACCCTTCTATATCTTGTATTACATGATCTACATCAAGCGCTTTATCGGCAGTAAATTTTACTTCCTCGTTTGCAAAACTTACAAAAACATTTTGATAACCCTTCTTCTCCAGCATCTTATGCACAGAGAGTGCACAGTTGTTACAGTGCATTCCGGTTACGTGTAATTCAATTAATTGATTTTCTCCTTGCATGTCTTTTGTTTCCTATTTTTTCTAGACAATACGTTATGTAATACAAAAGTAAGCTTAGAAATTGCGTAGCCCCATAACAAAATAAGGTAATAATGGTACTTATCATGGATTTTCCTAACTTAGCATAAAAAAATCGAATGGAAAATGTTAAAGCAAAACATCCCGATATATAATGTATCAAGTGTTAACGAAGGGTATTCGGATGAATTTGATATCAAAAAGCTGAACTATGGGCATGATCGCTATGAAAAAACAAACCATCCACATCGACATGATCACTATACCTTGATCCTTCTTTGCGAAGGAACGACCCGACAGTTTATCGATTTTAAAGAATACGAGGCAAAGAATGCCGCCCTGTTGTATATGCGTCCAGGGCAGGTGCATTACGAAGTAGATCCCGGGAACGCGCAAATGTACCTGATTACATTTAAGGGTGACTTTCTGTTTTCTTACTCTGCGGATAATCATTGGGAGCAGCAATTTCGAAGCAACCTGTTATCTTTAAAGTCAAATGAATTAGCACGGATTTTACCGTTTGTAACTTTAATTGAAGAGGAGTACAGACTCTTTAAACAGAATAAAGCTGTGATAGCCCAACTTTTGCTGGCTATGTTAGAAAAAACGGAAAGCTATGTTAGCTCACATATGCATATTACGGGTCGAAAGCGCTATAGTACATTGATGCGTCAATTCATCGCCTTGGTAGAACAAGACTTCCTCGTGCATACGAAAGTAGCTGATTACGCTTCTAAATTATTTATTTCTGCAGGACATTTGAATGATGTGGTGAAAGAAATGATGGGTACGAATGCCAAAACTGTTATTGATGAACGACGCGTACTAGAAGCAAAACGCCTGCTGTTTTGGACACAACTCCCCATCCGCGAAGTGGGATGGAAAATCGGCTTTGAAGATCCTGCTTATTTCACACGGTTCTTTAAAAAGCATACCGGCAAATTACCGGCAAACTTTCAACGTGATCTCCAAAAAAAAATACACCATTGAAAAAATGAACAGTCAGCAAGAATATATACAACGCACCATTCATCTTAAAAAGGATCTGCTCATACTGGCAATCAAAATTCTCGTATTCATTCCTATAACTTATACACTAGTGGAATATGAATCGTACTACAATGACAAAGCGGCCTTGCAAAGATTGGTGTATGCATTAAATGTTTTTCTTTCCAGTAATATTATCATCTCAACCGTCCGAATCATTCTCTTATACTGGTATAAAAGACGCTCTCTTTACTTTCATACCAGTTCGCGGGGAAGCTTCGTGCTGGGTATCAATCGCATCGCTTCGGTACTCAATGCGGTTGTCATTATCTTTAGCCTGATGTTGGCATTTGGAATCAATCCCAGGGATTTTCTAACCAGCATTACCATCGTTGCTGCCGCCGTCGCTCTGATTTTTAAGGATTATATCACCAATATGATTAGTGGTCTAATAATCATGTTCTCTGATCAACTGACATTAGGCGATTATGTTAAAATAGGGGAGTACCAAGGCCAGATTATCGATATCACGCTGGTGAACATTGTAATTAATAATGACGATGACGACATTGTAATGGTTCCCAACAACTTCGTTTTTACGACCAACATTGTCAATCAATCCTTTCAAAATTCCCGTAAAGTGAGTGTAGAATTTGAGCTGGCCATTAACCATACGATGGACCGTGAAGATCTCAAAAAACGACTTAACGATTTACTTAATAAGCACAGTAATGAAGTACTTGAAAACAGTATGAAACTAAAAGTTTTGGCTGTACAAAAAGATGTTGTCAAGTATAAAATTCAGTTCACCTTAACCAATCTAGGAAAAACACAGTCGCAATTCATCAAAAACATTGTGCTCAATGAAGTATTGAAAATTGGGAATTAGCCAATGTAATGATTAGCCAATTAGTCGATGAGCCAATGGTGATGATCGGTTTGTACGAGCTTAAGCATACTGCTTATAGCTTAAGCTGAGATCAACAATTAACCAATGTGATAATGCTCTGAAGCTTGTCTGCCGATTCACTCTTTACTCATCACTCATCATTCATGCTCGCAACCAACCAACTACACTTTCCTCAACTTAACCCCGGTTGCAAAGTGATTACTTCCTTTCTCCAATATCAGGTTAGCGCGAAATCGGGTAGGTAATATATTTTTGATTAAGTTTGGCTTATTGATAAGGTCCCAAATACTATTTGCCCGAGCGATCGCTTCCTTTTCGGAGAGACCGGCGTAGCGATGAAAATAGGAATTGGGATTTTGAAAAGCTGTGGCTTGTAATTGTCGGAAACGGGAGACATACCATTCCAGCAAGTTTTTTTCGCTGGCGTGAACGTAAATGGAATAGTCAAAGAAGTCAGATACGAAAACTTGGGGCCCTTTATGCTTCTCACTTAAATTCACCTGCAAAACATTAATTCCTTCTACAATGACAATGTCGGGATTATAAATCTCCTGCATTTGATCGGGCATGATGTCATATTCGAGATGTGAATAAAGGGGAACCTGAAGACGCTCTTTTCCCGCCTTTACATCTGCTAGAAAATTGATCAATCGCTTTGTGTCATAACTTTCCGGAAAACCTTTTCGGTTCATTATTTCCCGTTGCTCTAATATTTTATTGGGATATAGAAAACCGTCTGTGGTCACCAAAGCTACATTGGGCTTATTAGGCCACAGCGATAATACTTTTTGTAAGACACGTGCAGTGGTACTCTTACCTGCAGCAACACTTCCTGCAATTCCGATAATAAACGGAGAACGTTTGCGATCGCTATGTAAATAAGCATTTTCAGCTTCGTATAACTTATTAGCATGATCAACATGAATAGTTAGGAGTTGACAAAGCGGAAAGTAAACTTCCTGAATCTCTTCCATGTTCAAAGGTTCATTTAAAGCGTGTAGCTTACCGATATCCTCATTGGAAAGCGAAAAATCCAGTGCCCCGTTCAGTAACTTCCATTCGTCTCGCGTAATGCTTACATAAGGGGAATACTGTTCCTTTATTGTCGTATCAGTCATATGCCAAGTTTAAACTTGCAAGCGCAAACCTACTAATTCAAAAATAGAAATTCAAAAGTAAAAAATGTATCTTAAATTCGATCGCCGGTAAAATACGCAGCGATCCCAACATTTCCCCACTCAACTACTACGGAACAAGATTACCATCCACTACAATTGGATTGGACAATATTTTATGAACGGGGCATAGTTTAGCAATCTGAAGTAGACGTTGACGTTGACTATCGTCCAAATTGCCTACTAATTTAATATGATTCTTTATGTAGGTTGTCTGTTGATGGCTGCTCGGTACAACTTCCATTTTTGCCGTGATGATAACCTCCTGCAAATCCCATTGCTTTCGATCGGCATACATACGCAAAGTAATAGCAGTACAGGAACCCAGACTTGAAAGTAGAAGCTCCTTAGGGCCCAATCCCAGATCAGCACCCCCCATGGATTCCGGTTCATCGGCGATCAAATTATTTCGTCCATTACTGACCTCTGTTTTATACCGTTCCTTTCCGATGGTAACTGTTACATTTACTTCCGCCATGTTCGTTGTTCGTTGTTAGTGAAAATTTACTTTTTACTATCCAAAAAATATATACGCGATAATAATTGCCGCGATAACTCCAGCTAGTTCTGCTAGCAGGGCCGCTGGTAAAGCGTGTCTTGTCTTTTTTATTGCAACCGATCCAAAATAGACAGCTAACACATAAAAAGTGGTTTCCGTACTTCCCTGAATAACGCAAGCTACACGAGCAGCAAAATCGTCGGCACCCTTCGCATGCATTAAATCAATCATTAAGCCGCGCGCACCGCTTCCACTCATTGGCTTCATAAAGGCCACAGGAAGCGCTTCAACGAAGCGTGTGTCTATACCTACCAAGCTGACAATTGCACGCACGCCCTGTACCAGATAATCCATTGCTCCTGATGCTCGAAAAACGCCCACTGCCACTAAAATCCCCACAAGATAGGGGATAATCTTGATAGCGACATCAAAACCTTCTTTCGCACCTTCAATAAAAGATTCAAAAACATTGATTTTACGGTAAAATGCTAAAGCGATAAATGAGATGATTACGGTAAAAAGAATAACATTACTTGCAACTTGGGATATGGCATTGATTTCTTCTTGACGCAGTGTCGAAAAATAATATAGCAGTCCGCCAATCAATACCGTCAAACCACCCACATAGGCAAGGATGACCCGATTGAANTTGCAACTTGGGATATGGCATTGATTTCTTCTTGACGCAGTGTCGAAAAATAATATAGCAGTCCGCCAATCAATACCGTCAAACCACCCACATAGGCAAGGATGACCCGATTGAACAAGTTGATACGCTGATAGATCGCCGTAACGACAAGTCCGATCAACGTAGAGAAAAAGGTTGCCAGTAGGATAGGGATGAATACATCGGAAGGGTCTGCTGCACCTGCTTCTTTACGGTAGGCCATGATGGTGATAGGTAAAAGTGTCAAACTTGAAGCATTCAACACCAAGAACATGATTTGCGCATTGCTTGCTATATCCTTATTCGGATTGAGCTCTTGTAGTTCCTTCATCGCCTTCAAGCCCATTGGAGTGGCCGCATTATCAAGACCTAGCATATTAGCCGAAAAATTCATTAACACAGAACCCAGTGCCGGATGATTTTTCGGAATCTCGGGAAAAAGTTTGTTAAAGAATGGCCCAACCAAACGAGCAAAAATAGTAATCATCCCACCTTTCTCGCCAATCTTCATAATACCCAACCAGAAAGACATCAATCCGATCAATCCCAGCGAAATCTCGGCACCGGTCTTTGCCGTATCGAACGTTCCATTGACGATTGCTTGAAAAATTTCTTGATCGCCAAGAAAAACCAACTTAAAAAGCGCAACGATAAAGGCAATTAAAAAGAAGGCTATCCAAACGTAATTTAAAGCCATTACTTAGCTAGTTATTAGTTCTTTGTTATTAGTTGTTCGCTTCGCACAAATGTCCATTACTCCATAATTTTAGTATATAGGTAATGGCTAAAGTAATTAACTCCACAAATTTCGGTTCAAAAAGCTCCAAGGCTTTTCATGAGCGCCATTCTTCTTTTGTTCTTCGATTAAAAAATCAGCCATCTCATCTAAGATTAAATGGTTTTCGCTCACGGTACGATCTCCTAAAGCAATTAAACGTTTCATGTTCGATTCCTCAGCCGCATCTAGGCTTTCCTGAATGCTATTCAGGTTCTCCGGTTCAATACGCAAATAATCTTTTTCCTTATTGGAAGAACGAAATAGTTGGTGGAGAAAAAAATCGCTACTTTCGGCAACGCCGCTCATCATAATATCAATGAGTGCGGGCACCATGGAAATTGCCCGACTTTTCTTAAAATGCTCGAGGTTATAAGATTTTCGGGATCGACCTGTGCCCAAGGAAAAAATATGAATATCATTGATTTTCGTTTGGTTAAAGGCCCTGGTCACCTCAACCAAACCACTTAATGCAGGATTGGTAGCGAACACACCCCCGTCGAGCAGGGGATATCGTGTTCCTGATAAAGAGTAAATTTCGGCAACACTAAAATAGGTCGGTGCAGCCGAAGTAGCTCTGCAAACATCTTTAAGGTAGAAATCACGCACATCACCTCGTTCAATAGCGGTTTGTTGCCTAAAAAAATGGGTCTTTCGAAGTTCGATATTATAAGCAGAAATAATGCATGGCTTAATTAACTCACTCAAGCGTGTTTTACCAAAATACTTCTGCAGCACATTTTCCAATGTTGCACTATTATAACGTTCACTGGTTAAACCCAAGCTTGAGGTGAGTCGCTTAAAAAAGCCCATCCTAAAAATGTCGTGTCCATATTTGAGATACATCTCCAAGGCTTCTTTTGCGGAAAAACGAGGGCGTTTCGGATCGGCTTGGTCCGGACAAAGTAGTAAACAAACCAAAATCCCCCCCGTACTCGTACCCGCAAAAAAATCAAAAAAATCTACAATGGCAGCTTCCGGATTGTTGGTCTTTTGCTTCAATTTTTCTTCCAAAGCAACCAAAATCATTCCCGGAATAATCCCTCGAATCCCCCCACCATCAATAGATAAGATTTTTTTCATAAAGGCTAGTTGGGCAATTGTTCAATGAGCCAATTAGCTAATTGGCTCATTGAACAATTGATTAAAGGTGAATCACCTCTCCATAGGCGTCCGCTGTTGCTTCCATAACAGCTTCGCTCATCGTAGGATGTGGATGTATTGTTTTAATTATTTCATGACCCGTTGTTTCCAGTTTGCGGGCTGCTACAACTTCAGCAATCATTTCCGTAACATTAAATCCGATCATATGCGCCCCCAAGAACTCACCGTATTTCGCATCGAAAATAACTTTTACAAAACCGTCTTTCGCTCCTGCGGCACTAGCTTTACCCGATGCAGAGAACGGAAATTTACCCACTTTGATTTCATAACCCGCTTCTTTAGCTGCCTTTTCAGTGTATCCCACTGAGGCAATTTCAGGAGAGCAATAAGTACAGCCCGGGATATTATTGTAATCGATAGGTTCCACATGCAGCCCTTTGATCTTCTCTACACAAGTAATTCCTTCGGCTGAGGCAACGTGCGCCAATGCTTGTCCTTTTACAATATCTCCGATAGCATAGACGCCTTCTATGTTGGTTTTATAGAAGTCATCTACTAGTACACGACCTTTATCCGTTTTCACGCCCACTTCTTCCAGTCCGATGTTTTCGATATTCGGTGTGATACCAACAGCTGATAACACCACCTCTGCTTCAATAACCTCTTCACCTTTAGCTGTTTTAATCTTTACCTTGCTAGGTGTAGCACTTGTGTCAACTGCGGTCACTTCTGCGCCCGTTAAAATGTTAATACCATTCTTTTTCAAGCTACGTTCCAATTGTTTTGAAATCTCTTCGTCTTCAACTGGTACAATCCGATCTAAATATTCAACAATGGTTACCTTCGTTCCGATAGCATTATAAAAATAAGCAAACTCAACACCGATAGCACCTGATCCAACAACAACCAAGGATTTAGGTTGCTTATCTAAGTTCATCGCTTGACGATAACCGATAATCTTCTTTCCGTCCTGTTTTAGGTTAGGCAGCTCACGGGAGCGGGCACCTGTTGCCAAAATGGTATGTTTAGCGGTGTATTCCTTGGTGGATCCATCACCGCCTTTAACTTCAATTTTACCGCCTTTTTTAATCTTAGCGGTACCCGTAATCACGTCGATTTTGTTCTTTTTCATTAAGAATTGGATACCCTTGCTCATCCCATCGGCTACACCTCGACTTCTTTTAATGATTGCGCCAAAATCAGCCTCTCCACCTTCTACCTTTATACCGTAGTCAGCTGCATGATTCAGGTATTCAAAAACTTGTGCACTTTTTAGTAAAGCTTTCGTTGGGATACATCCCCAGTTAAGGCAAATACCACCAAGAGATTCACGTTCAACAATAGCGGTCTTGAAACCTAATTGTGAAGCTCTGATGGCTGCTACATAGCCTCCTGGGCCACTTCCAATCACAATAATGTCGTAATTCATTCTTATAAAAATTAATTCGTTTCGATAGTACAATTAGCTGATACCCATTGAACAAGCCAAGAACGTGTTTGTTGAACAAGTATTACTTCCGCAAACCTAATAAAAATTCTTAGAATTAGAAGATTTCCGGGCACTGTAGGCGTTTTTTTACCTTAGGGAAATAGTTGGGTCGTTGAGTGGCGAACTAGTTAAGTAGTTGAGTAGGGGGATTTACTAGTAACAACAGCAGTATATACTTACAGGCAGGCAGTCTAATCAGGCTGATAGCTGATTTCCGACAGCAGACAACAGCTCTTGTTACATTTACCATTACCTAAAGCATGTACCACAGGGGGTATGATTGTGATTTTGAAAAAAGTTATCCACAATCCACATTCGAAAATTCGAAACAATTTTAACCAATAAACAATTAAAAATCAGAAAAGACTTTATAGATTTCTAAACAGTTACAAAAACAATTGGATACCGCAAGATCGATCTGTAAATTATTCACACCCAAGCATCAAGTAACATTAACTTAATATTAAATTAACACAAAACCTGCTAATTATTCCTCGCGAGCTATTTAATTTTGTACCGAAAAACAAATTATTCAATCAATTCAACGCACATGAAGAAGTTTTTACTTTCTTTCAAATCATTAAGACTTAGCCAATACCTTTTCAGTAAGGCTACGCTATTATTAGCATTGTTCTTGCTAATTAATACCAAATTTTCTTTTGCGCAGCAAGCTATCCAAGGGATTGTAACCGACGGAACAAACCCAATAGCCGGGGCAACGGTATCAATTACCGGAACGTCACGATCAACTTCTACGGACGTTGATGGAAAGTTTTCGTTAAGTACAACTAGGGAATCGGGTGAGATTGTAATTAGCTATGTAGGTTACGACGTGGAAAAAGTCAACTTTTCATCTGGGACTACTGACATTGGTACTATATCACTAAAACAAAGCGCACAATCTCTTGACGAAGTGATTGTACAGATAGGAAGTGGTTTAATAGATTTGGCAAAGGATAGAAAAACACCAATTGCAGTATCTACTATAAGCACTACAGAAATCCAGCAGAAAGCAGGAAATCAAGAATTCCCAGAACTCCTGAAAAATACTCCTTCAGTTTACGTGGCCGGTCAAGCAGGAGGTTATGGCGATTCTAGAATCATTGTTCGTGGATTTGATCAAACGAATACCGCGTTTCTTTTAAATGGTCAGCCCATAAACGGAATGGAAGACGGTAACATGTATTGGTCTAACTGGTCAGGCCTTGCTGATGTGGCAAATGCATTACAGATACAGCGAGGATTAGGTTCCTCCAAATTAGCCATTTCATCCGTCGGAGGAACAGTTAACATCGTTACAAAGTCTACAGACCTAACCCGAGGTGGTTTTGCTCAAGCACTGATTGGCAATAACAATTACCAAAAGACAACTCTTGCCTATAACACCGGTTTATCAGAAAATGGATGGGCAGCAAGTATTATGTTGACAAACTGGGCAGGAGACGGTTATAACAAAGGAACGAGAGGAAATGGACAGAATTATTTTTTCTCGCTGGGCTACAAACCTAACGAAAAACATGCCTTTAACTTCTTGATTTTCGGAGCCCCTCAGAAACACGATCAAAATTTCACCAAAAGTATATCGAGTTATCTTCAAAATGGAAAAAGATACAATACAAACTATGGCTTCCTAGGTGGAGATTATCTTAGTGAAAGAACTAATTATTATCATAAACCCGTAGTTAACTTGAACTGGGATTTCAATATCGACGAAAAATCGACTTTATCAACTGTGGCTTATGCATCCTGGGGACGCGGTGGCGGCACAGGTAACTGGGGAAGCAGCAGTGCTAAAAAATATACACCAAGTGGCCATATCGATTTCAATGCTATAAAAACAAATAACGAAGCTATTGAAGGAGGGATCGGTGATTTCAATAATGGCGCCTATGCTATTCGGGCTTCCGTAAATAATCACGCTTGGTATGGTTTGGTTTCTAATTTCAACAGGCAGATAAACGAAAATCTAACTTATAATCTTGGTCTTGATGTAAGAACCTATAAAGGTACTCATTATCGAATGCTAACCAACCTGATGGGTTTGACTGGTTGGCATATCAATGACAATATGCAATACCCTAACGGTTATAACGTAACTGAAACATTCAGTATTAATCCATGGAAAGCACTAACAAACAGTGTAGACAATAATCAAAAGGTTGATTACGATTATGATGAGCGAATAACTTACGGTGGCTTATTCGGTCAGATCGAGTATTCAAACGAAGACTTTTCAGCTTTCCTACAAGGCGCATTGTCTAATCAGTCTCACGTGAGATGGGATAGATTTCAATACACGAAAGAAAATGAAAAGTCAGAAAAAGTAAACAATATCGGTTACAATATTAAAGGAGGGCTTAGTTATAATATTACGGAAAATCATGTCATATTTGGAAACACAGGGTATTATTCAAGACAACCGTACCACGATAACATTTATTTGAACTTCGGTAATGATGTAAATCCACTGACTAGCAACGAGAAGATATTCGGCGTTGAGTTCGGTTACAAATTCATCAGCACATTCTTTAGTGCAAATTTGAACGCCTACAGAACATCATGGAAAGATAGAGTTACAACTACTTCAGATACAAATGATGATGGGCAGTTGATCTACACAAACAACTCTGGATTAAGCCAATTGCATCAAGGCCTTGAATTGGACTTCGTTGCAAAACCGTTGCCAAAACTTGACCTAAGAGGGTTTGCGTCCATTGGTGACTGGAAATATGATGACAATGCATTACAAAGGACATACGATGAAAGTTTAAATCTTTTATCTGAAGAAGTAACTGATGTAAAGGGTGGAAAAGTTGGCGATGCTGCACAGACAACCTTCGGATTAGGCGTCGCGTATCGTATAACAAGCAGTTTATCAGTTGATACCGACTATAGGAACTATTCAAATCTATATGCCGATGTGGTTACTAAAGATAACATCAAACTTCCAAATTATGACCTTGTAGATGCAGGCTTAAATTATCGTATAAGCTTTAACAAAACTGCTTTAAACTTACGTCTAAACGTAAATAACATATTTGACAGAGTTTATCTTTCAGAAATGACTTCAGCAAGACCAGTCGAAGAAGGAACCGAGACGTATAAAGGAATCAATACAAGCAATAACGTTTTCTTTGGAAACGGTACTACTTGGAACTTTGGTATGAAATTTAGTTTCTAAATTGAACATACTTTTTCTTCACATAAAGCCGTCTCAGAATCTTGAGACGGCTTTTCGTTTTATGGACAAATATCTAGTTGTTATTGAGCCGCGTAAACTAGCTTTTCAAAGCCATAGGGGAGTGAATAGAGTTTAAGGCTTCGATACAAAAACAAACCTTAAAATCATCTCATATTAATTTAATATTATCTCCGCATAAATATCGGATTAGAACGTATAGATTCGTGTAAGGTATAAAGCTTTCTGTGTAAATTTATTTATAAAAAGCTGATTATCTACTACTTTTACCATAACACTAAACTTAAATAATCGGTTATGAAAAAGATTCAACTTATTATCCTATTGGGATTTTTCACCCTAAATTTCTTTTCGTGTAAGAAAATCGACCAAAACCTGACAGAAAACAACTTAAATCTGTCGGATGTAGAAAAAACTCATTCCATTCAGATTGACAGCAGCACTGTGTTGATTAAAGAGCAGAGTGGAAAGTACTATTTAGCGGAAGATATAATTCTAACGCAGGAACAATTTTTTTATTTAATCAATAAGTCAAGGGAAGCCGACAGTACTCGTATTACCCCTCGAAGTGGGGTTGTCAGTCAGTTTATAAAAACTTGGCCGGGAGGCGTTGTCCCTTATGTCATATCATCTAACTTTCCAGATCAGGAACGAATTACACAAGCAATTAGCCATTACAACACTTATACACCTATTCGTCTGATTCCGAGAACAAATCAGTCTGACTATGTCGTTTTCAATCCTCATCCAACAATTAGCCAATCTTATGTAGGTAGAATTGGTGGAGGACAAGCAATAGATATTTATACTGGTCACAAGTACGGTAATGTTATCCATGAAATAGGCCATGCAATAGGTTTATTTCATGAGCATCAACGGCCAGATAGAGACAATTACATAAATATCGACTACACTAAAATTTCCGGCGGCACAAGTAATGTTAATTATCAAAAAATTGCCATCAATGATATAGTAAACATTGGCCCTTTTGATTTTAGCTCTATAATGATGTATGGCTCTGTCATAGATAACGCAGGTACCATTGCAATGCGGAAGAAAGATGGATCCACATGGGAAGCACAGCGACTTTCTTTTTCTAATGGAGACGTTCAAGGTATTAATTATTTGTATCTACCTTTTACTGTTTACCCAAAGATTACGAATTCGCAGTACGAAGTATACGAAGAATACTCTGACGGAGTCTCGGATAATTTCAGAGCAGATCAACATGTTACGGTAAGCTTTTTTGAAGACGCAAGTACATCGATACCCAAGCCTTTGCCAGCCTATATAAAACTTAGATTTAGAATTGCAGTTAGTAGATACGGCTCTGGACCTCAGAATTTAACTACCCAAATTGTAAATAGAGATATCATTGTTTCCGTTAATGCAACTTCGTATACAATTACTTTACCTTATACATCATACAATTATCTCGGTTATTATCAACCAGGTACTCACTTCGAAACAATACAGTCGGTCGAAAGAATACAATAGTATACTTCGTTGAGGAAATTATATGGCAACAATAAAAAGAGCCCAACGGCTCTTTTTGCTTTCCTTCTTATTCAGTTTTTTTAAAAACAATTATACCCCTCAACCAAAGTTATTCTTATTCCCCTAAAACAATCATCCATACAACCATCTTCCCAATAACCGCAAGAGGAAATAATGCCATTGTTCTCTGCTTCAAAAGAGGCTTTGGCATTATCTCGCCTTCGAAGCCAATCATTTTTGGCTAATTCATAAACCTGATCAAGGGTAAGAGTTGCCGCAGCTGGTGAGTCTGTCGTATTATTTAGTTCTTGCTTGCTTTCTATCCACGACAATTTTTTCAAAAACTCCTCCGCTTTAATAGTACCTTCTAAGTGCACGCCGTGTGCCATCAAGGTATCAACTACTTGTTGAGCGGTCGCTAAATCCCAACCGTCTGCTGGCATTAAGACTGTATCAAAATTCTTAAAATGGAAGGCTCTTTCCGTTACTTCGCCATTTTGAATAGTCAGCATCGTTTCCCAGTGCGTACCTGTCCACGTATAGCCAGACACTATGTATCTATAAGAATTATTACTCGATTCTTTAAAATCCAACCAAGCTTTATAGCTCTGCTCATAGTCATTTTCATATTCCATGTCGCTTTTATCACAAGCTATGCAAATAACGGACAACAAGGTAAATCTTTCTTTTCATAATGAAGTGTTTATACGTTTTATATCTTAACGTAATGAGCTAAAAAAGAGCTATAGCAACTTTCAGAAATCAGCGCTTAAAAGGAATTCGCCTTTAACCTAATAGATGAAAGTGTATATATTATAAGAACGTTTATTTTGACTTCTTTCTTTCTTTTTATTAAGTTTTCGTTTTTTAAGGCATTCAAGCTTTCCCTAACGGGAAGGTCAGCGAAAGAAAAGAAGCAAAGAGCCGACCGTAGGAAGTCCATGAACACCTTTGAAAATAATGTAGTAGTGAATAAAATCGCCGCTTCCTGCCTACCGCAGGCAGGCAAAATTTACAGGAGCGGTAGTGCCTCCCAGTGTTGACTGTAAATTTTGGAGGCGGCATTTTAGTAGAACGATAGGCTTTTACTTTTAACCGGACGTACTAGCTTTAGCTTTGTATATAGCCAGTGTGTTGGGAAAAACGGCCTTGGAAGATACCGAGGCAACGAGCAGCAAAGTATGTGCATTATCGTTCATGTCGCAATATCCAAGCGGATTGAGGAAGTGAAACGGCTCCAATACGCGCCATGAATGCTTTGCAATCAGGTGCAAGGTAGCCTACAGAGCCTTGATTGTTTGGTTCTTTATCATCAAGGATAAAGAACATTATATTAAATGAAAAAATTAGTTAAAATAAACGTTATCTTTTAAAAGCAATTTCCCTGAAGGAATCTAAAAATGATTGCTATTTTCGGTATTACAATGGGTTATTTCATTAGCAAAACACTGTATTTCAATATCGTAATGCTCAACATTGATAGCAGAATCAATTATTTTGATAACACGATGACGTATTCTGCTACCGAAACGCCGTATTTCGATACCATTATACTCAACTTCGATAGCACAATCAATCATTTCGACAGGTCAATAAAACATTTTGATAACACAATAATCTACTTCGGTAACAGGCTACGCTATATTGATAGTCAAGTTTCTGACTTTTCCCTTGTCGGCGAACGAATTTTTTTATCTGACCGTCAGAAACCAGCTTTCTACTCAACAAACACACCTAAGCTGACAGCCGACGACCGATAGCTGATAGCTAATACCTACACCTAACACCGTAGAGCTAAAAATAACCTTCAGCTAACATTTAAGTCAAGTAAAATCCCTAATATCGCAGCATGGTAACAAGCGTTTCTTCTTTTTTGCTGGGTATCTCTTTTGCTGTTTTTTTAAGCTTGCCAACCCAAGCACAGGATACCACCCAAAAAGTCGTCCCCAATCGTCAAAATGCTCCGAAGCAACTGGATAAACCCTACGTGATCCTTATTTCTGCAGATGGTTTTCGTTATGATTATACAAAAAAATATCACGCGCAACATTTAAAGCAATTAGCGGAAAAAGGTGTTATGGCCGATGCGCTCATTCCATCCTTTCCTTCTATTACGTTCCCGAATCATTACACCATTGTTACGGGTTTGTACCCTGCGCATCACGGCTTGGTCGGAAATAATATGTATGACCCAAAAATGCGAGCAAGGTATAGCATGTCAAATGCAAAGGCAGTAAAAGATCCAATCTGGTACGGGGGAATTCCCATCTGGACGCTCGCTGAGCAAGAAGGTTTACTAAGTGCCAGCTACTATTGGCCCGGATCTGAAGCGGCAATCGGTGGGATGTTACCCTCTTATTACTATGCTTACAATGATAAGATTCCAATAGAAAAACGCATACAAACTGTCGTAAATTGGTTAACGCTGCCGGAAGAAAAGCGTCCTCATATCATTAATTTTTACTTTCCGCAAGTCGATCATGCCGGTCATCTATACGGTCCTGATGCACCGGAAACTGCGCAGGCAGTGCATTTTGTCGATTCGGCCGTTAACGTACTAAACATGGCTGTGCAACAAACGGGGCTTCCGGTCAATTTTATTTTTGTTTCCGATCATGGTATGAAAGCGATCAAACAGAACGAACCGCTCCAACTTCCTTTTGAGGTAGATACAACAAAAGTAACACTTGCTTCAAACGGAACGCTTGTAAACATCCATGTGAAGGACAAAAAGAACATTCCGCCCCTTTATCAGTCGATCCAAAAGTCAGATAAATTCGACGTCTACCTCAGCGAGGAAGTACCCTCAAGGTATCATTACGGAAAAAAAGATGATCAATATCAACGAATAGGAGATATCCTATTATTTGCAAAAGCTCCTTACTATTTTTCCAACAAAAAGCCACATCCTGGGGCTCACGGATTTGATCCTTATGAAACACGCGAAATGCAAGCGACTTTTATCGCCTGGGGGCCCGCTTTCAAAGAAGGCTTGAAAATAGGCGCATTCGAAAATGTTGATATCTATCCATTATTGGCTAAGCTATTGGGTTTGACGTACAAACATCGTATCGATGGAAATGATAAAATAGCGAAAAAGATTCTGAAATAATACCAACACAACGAGCAGCAAAACATCTTTTGCACGCAAGCAAATTGAAGAAGCGAAACGGCTTCAATACTATTAATTATCATCGGTTTTTATTAATAGAACAAGTACCATTATCTTCCGTCAATTTCTCTACTAAAACTTGAAGTAGCTCTTTAATATTGACGAGTTCATCCTTAAGCTCCTCCAATTTAGGAGAATGCTCTTCTAAAGTATTGGTTTCAGGTATCAGATTCTGCCAAACTGCATCTTCTTTCAGATCCCCGTTTAAGCCCATAAGCTCTTCACTCGTCATAGCATAAAGTGTACCGATCGACTTCGCCTGCTCGATCGTCAAACGTGCTTCACCCAATTCCAGCTGCTCATATTCCTGCCTCGTTATTTTTAATTTATAAGCGACGTAAGCGCTGGAAAAATCATTGGCATAGCGTAAAAATTTTAATTTCTCATGTAGTTCCATATGTTTAGGTTTTTATACGAATAAGCCTGTTGTCCGTAAGAGATAAATCTCCATTGAAACATCAACTTATCACATTTGCTTATCATTGGTTGCAATACGAATGTTTTTTCGCTACAAAAATAGAGAAAAAACATCTGTTTGCAAATACTTTAACACCCTAATTGTTCTTAAGCTAAATTTATGGCAAATAAAGGAGAATACAAAACTTGACAGCACTGGGATTATATTTGGCTAAACGATCAATCAATAAGGCGGAGGTTGCGAGAAAAACCGGTTTAAGTACCTACCGACTGAGTCAACTCTCCATCAACCCTAAGACGCATATACGAATTGATGAACTATACCTTATTGCGCTGGCCATAGGTGTTAAACCCGGCGAAATGTTCGAGGAATTATGCCAAGATCTTAAACTTAAAAGCGAATTGTAATCCCGCTAAATAGGTTTCATAGGCGCGCTTCCTTCAGGTCCCATTCACCTCCTATTCGCTATATATACACGATATATCCGCCTTTACCTGTTATTTAGTGGGTTTTTAGCGACTAAATGGCGAGTGGGTAGTGACTTAAGCTTGGGTGAAAGAGGGGGAAGAGATTCGATAATGAGGGGGTACAAATATACTGATCTTCCGTTTTCTTTCTTCTTTCATACTAATTTTTTTAGTACCTTTGCTTCCCATGGAATATGCGATTGTTGATATCGAAACAACGGGTGGACATGCGGCCGGTAATGGTATTACCGAAATCGCCATTTGCATCCATGACGGTACACGTGTGCGAAGTACTTACGAAACACTGGTCAACCCTCAAGCAAATATTCCCTTGTATATTACCGCCTTAACCGGCATTAGCAATGAGATGGTAGCGAATGCGCCGACTTTCTCAGCGATTGCCGATAGGATTTACCAGCTTCTAGAAGGCCGAATATTCGTTGCGCATAATGTGAACTTTGATTATTCTTTTGTTAAGCATCATTTGTCTTTTTGTGGCTACAACTGGAATGCACCAAAATTGTGTACCGTCAGATTAAGTCGTAAAGTATTACCTGGATTTACCTCCTATAGCCTGGGCAAACTTTGCCAACAATTGAATATCTCCATAACCAATCGACATCGCGCGGGGGGAGATGCTAATGCTACAAGTATTTTGTTTTCCATGCTGCTCGAAAAGGGTTATGACACCATACAAGCTATGCTTAAAAGAGCGTCGAAGGAACAAGCCCTGCCACCTAATTTGCCGAAGGAAAATTTTGAACGCTTACCACTTACGCCCGGTGTCTACTACTTCAAAGATCAAAAAGGAAGAGTGGTTTACGTGGGAAAAGCAAAAAATATCAAGAAGCGTGTATCCGCTCATTTTTCGGGCCAAAACCCGAATCCGCAGCGTCAAAATTTTATGCGGAGTATACATGATATTGATTTTGTCAGTTGCGGAACCGAATTAATGGCCTTTTTGTTGGAGGCAGTCGAAATTAAAAGACTATGGCCTGAAAACAACCGCGCCCTTAAACGCTTTGAACCCAAGTATGGCCTTTATATTTACGAAGATCAAAAGGGCTATATGCGTCTGGCTATTAATAAACATCAACGCTTTCAGCAGGCTATTTATAGTTTTGGAAATATAAGTGATGCTTACAACCTGGTAAATAAGTTGATTCAAGATCATCAACTTTGCCCTAAGCTAAGTGGTATCCAAAGGGTACAAGGTGCTTGCTTGAATCATATAAATGGTAGCTGTTTGGGGGCTTGCATAGGGGAGGAGGGTAGAGATGCCTATAACGAACGAATATATACTGCTTTAGACAATTTGGAACAAAGGTTGCCTTCCTTCGTACTCCTTGATAAAGGCCGCACAGAAGACGAACAAAGTTGCATCTGGGTGGAAAAAGGCAAACTCTATGGAATGGGTTATATTGCTTATGAAAGCGATATCAACCGCCCTGAAGAGATGAAAGACACCTTAACCCCCTATCCATCCAACGACTATATGATGCACCTCATTATGAGCTATGCCAACCAACATCCCAAGCTCATTCATCGATTAGTGGAAGGGAGAGTAGTTGAATAGGGAAATAGTTAAGAGTTGAGTGAAACGTACAATTAAACTACTCAACTATTCTACAAATCAACTACCCAATAGGATTATCCCGGATAGGTAATTTGGCAAATTTCTCGACTTCAATGGTTGGTACACCAAAATCTACTACAACTTTACCTAACAGGAGATAACAGCCATAACCCCTAAATGGATAAACAGGGGTACGATTCGGAAAATGTGTTGTATCAAAGAAGTTTCCATCGACATCTAAAAATGTACCAAACCACATTTTACGTTGCGTCTTGGTATGAACGGTTTTTTCGCATACGTATAAACCAACCATCTTCACCGTTTGACCAACATGGTTTAATAGGTCTTTTGCCACGACATCACCTCGATAGCTCGTCTTCAACATATCAAACGTTGTCAGCGTAACGGGATAACCTAACAAATCAAGCTCTTGATAAGCATCCTCTAAGCACTCATCGGGAAGTTCGGGCATGGTATATTGTTTATTGACTACCTCGAACAACTCCCGGTTCTTTTGCAATTTAACCTGCCCTCCCAAATAGAGATGGCTATCCCATAACAATTCTTTTTTACTGCGCCCCGTGAAACGTAATGCACCGACTTTTATTAAAATAGACAACTGTTCTATACCAATACCCGTTCTCTTAATAAAATCCGGCAAATCGCGAAAGGATCCGTTTAACTTCCGTTCGCGAGGAATTAACCGGATAAATTGCTCGTTTAATCCCTGTATTCCTATTAAACCCAAGTAAACAGCGGAAGCACGGATGCTAACTTTTTCATCGCTATTATTAACGCAAGGCAAGTGAATGGTTGCCCCTGTCTTTTTTAGTTCATGCACATATAACCAACGGGCATAAAATCCTCCATAATTATTCAATACGGCTACCATAAATTCCTGTGGAAAATAAGTTTTCAAGTATAGACTTTGGTAGCTTTCTATCGCAAAGCTAGCAGAGTGGGCTTTGGAAAAGCTATAACCGGCAAAGCTTGAAATTTGACGCCACACTTCTTCGGTGATTGCTTCATCTCGACCAATGGCTTTGGCGCTCAAAAAAAATTTATCGACGAGCTTTTGAAAGGCATCTCGACTTCGATACTTACCACTCATCGCCCGACGCAGCACATCTGCATCTGCTAAATCCAAACCGGCATAATGATAGCATACCTTGATAACATCTTCTTGATAAACCATTACGCCATAGGTTTCTTTCAGTTGCTCTTGCATAACGGGATGTAAATAAACAACTTCATCGGGATGGTGAAAATAGTAGATATAATTTCTCATCATGCCTGAAGAAGCCACGCCCGGCCTTATGATGGAGCTCGCCGCTACGAGCGTCAGGTAATCTTTGCAGCGCAGTTTTTGTAAAAGCTGACGCATCGCAGGTGATTCGATATAAAAACACCCGATACTATCGCTCGAACCCAATCGATGATTGATCTGATCATCTATTAAAAAAGATTTGACGGCATGGATATCAATGATCGCTCCTTTATTTTGTCGAATCAACTCAACAGCTTCTTTTATGTGGCCAATGCCTCGTTGACTGAGAATATCAAACTTATCTAAACCGATGGCCTCAGCGGCATACATATCCCATTGCACTGTCGGCATCGCTTTGGGAGGCAAATCCAAAGCCGTATAAAAGGTAATAGGTTCTTCACTTACCAGCACACCGCCAGCATGAATTGAACGCTGATTCGGCATTCCGTCCATTAACTCGGAAACAGCCTTAATTTTTAAGAAGGTTGGATTTTCTCTGTTAACTGCATCTTGCGTTGGATCGGTAAAGCTATCGATTTCGGTCTTCGGCAAACCGAGAACTTTGCCAACTTCCCGTATTACAGAGCGCCCTTTAAAGGTGCTGATGGTCCCCAACAACCCGGTATATTCAATACCATAGCGTTTTAATAGGTACTCCTGTATTTCCTCCCGCTGATGCCAACTGTAATCAATGTCAAAATCGGGTGGACTGCTTCGTTTTGAATTTAAGAAGCGTTCAAAATATAGATCCAAAGCAATGGGGTCTACATCGGTAATATCTAAACAATAAGCGACTGTGCTGTTGGCTCCTGATCCTCGACCAACATGATAAAAACCGCGACTTCTGGAATAATGAATGACATCCCAGGTAATGAGAAAGTAAGCACAAAAATCCATGGCCTTGATCACGGCAAGTTCAGCCTCTATTTTTTTTCGCGCTTGTGCATGGTCGATGCCGTAACGACGGTGCATCCCTTCCATGGTAAGACGCTCTAACAGCATAGCATCATTGGCCTTGCTATCGGTAAATATTTGCTTATTTCGTCGACCAAATTCATAATCGTCGGTGGAACAATTTGCAAGGAGTTGATGCGCATTTTCTAAAAGATATTCGTAACCACGGTATAGGATCTTCAATTCTTCTAAAGACCGCAAAGATTCTGTTTCTCGACAAATAGCGATTTCACTTACTTTCGTTAACAGGGTATTTTGATCGATTGCCCGTAAATAATGGTGGAGTCTGTATTCCATTTTACCATGAAAGGTGACGGGGTGAAGCGCTACCAGCTTATTTTGCATGATCCTGTTCATTCGGAAGAGTTGACCAAGCTCCTCCGGTCTTATACCGATAAACTCGTGTTCGTTTAATGTATAAGAGGATGCTTGAATCGGATAAATGACATATACATGTTCAAAGGCAGGAGCCTGTTCAGGGAACACTAAACCGCAAAGCTGATGATACGTTAAAAAATCATTCAACTCTTTCATTCCCATTTTGTTACGGGCAATACCTATATAAAGTAAGTGATTCGTATTTCTGAACTCTATCCCAACTATCGGACGTATGCCGGCCAACCGCCCCTTCAAAATAAAATCCATACAAGCTGAAGAGTTATTGATATCAGTCAATACCATAGCTGAAATACCAAGCTTGCACGCCTCCTCAATAAGTACATCCAAATCGATTGTACCGTAGCGTAAACTGTAAGAACTGTGAACATTCAAGTACATAAAGCTACCAATCCAATTGTAAGGAAGACGCCAAGCCAATGGCGTCTTCCCCGTACCGGTTACGTACTTTGTCCATCACTTGATAGAGACTATAATGCTTCTCAGAAGTAGAATAAAGCTGAATCTGCTCGTGGCCTCCAACTAAATGAGATAATTTAACTCCGACTAAGCGAAGTAACATACGTCGGTTGTACAGCGCTTCAAAAAGCTCCTTCGCTTTCGATATCAGTAGGTGATCCAATGATGTATACGCAATTTTTGCCTGCTTTGTCACCGTTTCAAAGTTGGCATAGCGTATGGTAACAGTAATACACGCGGTTAATTTATGCTTCTGGCGAAGCTCGTAAGCTACACTGGTAACCATCGCCGCTAAAAGTTCTTTAATCGCGTCTATATTCATACTATCCGCTGCAAAGGTACGCTGTGTTCCAATGGATTGCTGTTCACGGTATGGGGTCACCGGTGAGGGATCAATGCCATTTGCGCGCTGCCAAAGGGTCAGACCCGCGTGTCCCATCACTTTAAACATCATCTCGGGTGGGATTTCAATGAGTTTGCGAATATAACGAACGCCCATTTCACTCAACTTAATGTAGGTAGTTGCCCCCAAACCGGGGATTTTTTTTATCGAAAGAGGATCCATAAAAGATCGTATGAAAGCCGATTGCACCTCCTGCTCTCCATTTGGTTTGCACTCGTTCGTCGCCATCTTGGATACGGTTTTATTAATAGATAAACCAAAAGATATGGGCAATCCCGTTTCTTTTATAATCAATTGGCGCAATTCATGCGCATATTTCATACAGCCGAAGAAACGATCCATGCCAGTCAAGTCAATATAGTGTTCATCAATACTGGCCTTTTCGAACAAAGGCACTTTATCTGACAAAATTGCGGTGATTTCCTGTGAAGCTTTCGTATAATCATCCATATTACCTTTTATGAAGACGGCATGCGGGCAAAGCTGTTTGGCCATACGGGCAGGCATAGCTGCATGTACCCCAAATTTACGTGCTTCATAGCTACAAGAGGTTACTACACCACGGTCGGAAGTACCACCAATAATAACGGGCTTACCGATCAAATTACTGTTTTTACGCATCTCAACTGATACAAAAAAAGCATCCTGATCCATATGGATGATATGCGTATCGTGCCTCATCTTGAAAATTTTAGGAAACAAATATATGCTAATATTTTTAGTATTTAAAAATTGTTTCTGATCATTAAACTAACATATTCATTACAAAACCCTCTTTTTTATAAAAAAAAGGAAGATCACTCGAATGGCCGCTTCGCTTTTAACAAAAATTCCTTACATTTCCGCTGCAATCAGCAAAACTATATTTAACTAAATTTTTTATATGGATCTATCAAAAGAGCAGTTCATTGAGGATATTAAAAAACGAAATACCGGGGAAGCCGAATTTTTGCAAGCAGTTGCAGAGGTTGCTGAAACCATTGTTCCCTTTCTACAAAAACATCCAAAGTACCGGAATGCGAAAATATTGGAGCGTATAGCCGAACCGGAACGGATGATTATTTTTCGGGTGCCTTGGTTAAATGACCGTGGTGAAGTGGAAATAAATCGTGGTTTTCGTGTACAAATGAATAGCGCAATTGGCCCTTATAAAGGGGGATTACGCTTTCACAGTTCGGTTAATTTAAGTGTCTTGAAATTTCTGGCTTTTGAACAGGTCTTTAAAAATAGTTTAACAGGTTTACCGATGGGAGGCGGAAAAGGCGGGTCGGATTTTGATCCTAAAGGGAGGTCGGATAATGAGGTTATGAAATTTTGTCAGAGCTTCATGACAGAACTTTACCGACATGTTGGTGCTGATATCGATATACCTGCCGGTGATATTGGGGTTGGTGCCCGAGAAATAGGTTATCTCTTTGGTCAATACAAGCGCATTAAGGGCGAATTTACGGGTGTACTTACCGGTAAAGGTTTTGAATGGGGCGGCAGTCAAATTCGACCGGAAGCTACCGGTTATGGACTGGTTTATTTTGTGGAAGAAATTCTGAAGCAGCAAAAAATGGAAATAAAAGGCAAAACAGTGGTTATTTCAGGCGCCGGAAATGTCGCACAATTTGCCGCGGAAAAATGTATTGAGGAAGGAGCGAAAGTGCTCACACTGTCCGATTCAAATGGGTACGTGTACAATAAAAATGGTATTGATCTGGCCGGTTTAGCTTATATTAAGGAGCTAAAAAACAAAGATCGAGGCAGAATCAGTGAATATGCTGAAAAATTCGGTTGCGAATACCATCCGGACAAAAAACCTTGGCGTGTAAAATGTGACATCGCTTTACCCAATGCAACGCAAAATGAATTGGATGAACAGGACGCAAAGGAACTGGCTAAAAATGGCTGCATTTGTGTTGCAGAAGGCGCCAATATGCCGTGCACACCGGCAGCGATCGCGGTATTCAATAAAGAGCATATTTATTTTGCCCCCGGCAAAGCCGCTAATGCGGGAGGCGTAGCTGTGTCAGGACTTGAGATGTCGCAAAATTCTTTACGCTATGCCTGGACGCGCAAAGAAGTAGATGAACGTCTTAAACAAATTATGCATGATATACATGCCATATGCGTCAGATATGGAAAAGAAAAAGATGGTTACGTCAATTACGAGAAGGGGGCAAATATCGGTGGGTTTGTTAAAATCGCAGATGCGATGCTTGCGCAGGGTCTGGTTTAATGATGACTGACAAAATGACCTAAAAAATGGAGGCGCCGATCTAAAACTTTAAATTTCGGCGCCTTATAAAACCTTAGTATTCATCTTCATTGAAAAGGAAATCGTCTTTAGTAGGATAATCAGGCCATACTTCCTCAATACTCTCATAGGCCTCACCATCGTCTTCCATTTCATTCAGATTCTCCAATACGCCCTCTGGTGCACCGGAACGAATAGCATAATCAATTAATTCATCCTTTGTTGCCGGCCATGGTGCATCTTCTAGATGCGATGCCAATTCTAGTGTCCAATACATAATTCTTCCTTAATACTTTTATACAAAATTTTTGTCATAAAATCAAAACGCATTAAACAAAAACTGAACCAAAAGCGAATTAAATGCGTTTTTTTGACATACTCCAAAAATATTGGCCCGAATATAAGATTTTGGAAACAATTTTAAAAGCATTATTAATAACAAACTTAACACAATTCCAGCTGTTATTTTCCTATATGAAATTGTAATAAATAAGATATGAGAGCAATATGGACAGGCGCTATTGGTTTCGGCTTGGTGAATATCCCTGTAAAGTTATTTAGTGCAACCGAAACAAGTCGACTTGATTTCGACATGTTGGATCGGAAGGACCATTCCAGAATTCGTTATCAACGGGTAAATGAAAATACCGGGAAAGAAGTAGCTTGGGAAAACATTGTTAAGGGCTATATGCTGAATGACCAATATGTTATATTGGAAGATACCGATTTCGAGGAGGCAAGTCCGGAAAAAAACAAAATGATCAATATTCAATCCTTTGTAAAGGAAAAGGAAGTGGATAGTATGTATTTTGAAACTCCCTATTATATTGAACCCCAAAAAGGTGGTCAAAAAGCCTACTATTTACTTGTGAGAGCGCTTGACAAGGCCGATATGGTTGGACTCGCAACCTTCGTCATGCGTGCAGGCGAAAATCTCTGTATGATACGGGCAAAAGAAAATATGCTCATCCTTAACAAACTTCGATTTGAGCAAGAAATACGTTCGCCTGAGGAATTGAACATCCCTCAAAACATAAAACTGACTAAAGCGGAAGTTGATATGGCCCTCGAATTGGTCAATAGGCATAGCGCTTCTTTCGATGTTTCTGCTTATAAAGATGAATATACGGACGAGCTTCTCAAGATCATTAAGGACCGGGCAAAAGGTAAACGACCGAAGGTGCGAAAGATGAAGGTAAAGACCACCGGGACCAACGACTTACTGGAAAAATTAAAAGCTAGTTTGGGGTAGGTTGAATAGTTAAATGGTTAAGTTGGGTAATTAGCCGATGTGATAATGGAGCCTGTGCAAGCTTAAAGCCCGATTCCTTTACTACAGCAACAACGTATCAATACGATGCGCGTGAACCATTTGCAGCGTTTCGGACCAAACAAAAACTGTAAAAAGTCCATCCTGCGAAGCAACCAAGGCCATCGATTCCTTTTGATCATGTACAAATTGTGCTGCCGCCAAATGTCGTGTACCACCTATTTTTACCGGATCAAGAATCTCAGCTTCCTGTCCTGCTACTGGCTCGGTGATAAGTACTTTAGGCACGGGTGGGTTCTTGGCGGCACGTGCAACTTTTGCGCCAAAGGCCAATAATTCATAATTTCTTGTTATAATGGTAGCGCCGTCTATAGCAGTAAACCCACCTATCACATCAATTGTTTTTAAAACATCTTCCCGGGAAACGCTCTCTTGCCCGTCCTCTGCTTGCTTGGTTATCAAGTCGCCCAATGCACAGTATATGGGATCTATGGAATAACCAATGGGATGTACAATAGACTCTTTCCAGTCGTCCCGATGGGCGGGCACTACCAATAATAAACCGCCCCGACCGTGCCTGCGCATCGCAACGGCAAGTTCTACCAATATATTAACGGAATCATCAATAAAATCCGGTAGGGGCATACCTAGTAAAGAGGCAAGCAAATCGGGATAGCCGTTTAAGGTTAAATTACGCTCGTCTATCATTTTTATTTGATCGCCTTTCAAAACGGCGATATTTACAAATTTCCCGTAACCTTCGTGTCTTTTGTGCTTTACCACCAAAAGTCCGGGCTCGATCACTTCCAAAACCAAACACCATTCGGATATATCATGTGTGGTCCCCCAAATAAAAAGATTGTCTTCTTCTTGCCAAATGCCCAAATGAATACTGGGCTGGATAACGGCAGGAGAGAGCTTCACCAAATTGTGGGGCGTAAATCGTACCGGATTAGCAAACCTTAAGGGTTGTACGACTTGATCCGGGGCCATTAAAACAATTGAAATTTTTGGCGAGTAACCTTCTTCCCTTCGTAAACTCGCCCAAAATGCCGAATCAATAATCGCCTCAATGATATTAGCCTTTGGAAGATCGTGTTTTCTCGATGCCTTCATTTGATGATTAGCCTGTTCGGCAAAATACGTTTCCAATGTTCCGGAAATCATTTTCGCCGCGAGATAGGTGGTTTCAGAAATCATATTCAAACTTAGCTAATTTTTAGTGAGTATCGAATAGTGACTTGTTACTTAAGTTAATAAGAAGAACGTTTTAGCTGATTTTTCATTTAATATTATTGTTCTTTATCCTTGAACCAAACAATCAAGGCTCTGTAGGCTACCATTAAGCGATAAAAAAAATTCTTTTAAAATCATCAAACCAACTATTACATGACCTCATCGTTCTCTTACCTTTTACACAAATAAACACTGCACACAATTTCACAGTAAAGCTGTTATTTTATTTAAACAAGTGAAAAATACAATGGTAAAAAAAATCTTTCACGGGGTATTCACTACCCTCTATATCGGACTATTCATCGCCTGTAGTGGAAATCGTCAAACAAATGATCAAACAGACTCAAATAAACCTGAACGAAAAATTCCTAAAATTGATCTTTATTCAGGAAAATATAATACATTTCCTGTCAAAGGGAATGATACAGCCTTAAAAAGTTTCAAAAGACGTTATACCGCACAACAGCAGCATATCATTTTGGCCTTAAATCGAGTGGATTTCAATAATTTCAACAAGGTGGATTCGCTGATAATTCCAGATTCAGTACAAACTGACATCAACAGCTATACCCCTTTTCCGCTAGCGTTAAAAGATCTTGATTCCGTGGATAAAATAGTATTTTTTGCTTACCCGATTCAAGCCTTTGCGGCTTATGAAAATGGACATTTGGTACATTGGGGTCCAAGCAGCATGGGAAGTAAGATACATCCGACTAAAACAGGACTTTCATTTACTAATTGGAAGGCCGAGGAACATGTGAGTACCGCAGATGACGAATGGCTCCTTCGATGGAACTTCAACATCCGAAATAAGGAGGGTATTGGCTGGCATCAATATACCATGCCCGGATATCCGGCCTCACATTCTTGTTTACGCTTATTGGAAAATGATGCGAAATGGCTTTATGATTGGGCTGAACAATGGATAGTGGAGAAAGACATGCATGTATTGGCGGAAGGAACACCGGTTATCGTTTTTGGTACATACAATTATGAAGGGGAAAAACCTTGGTTTAAATTATTGAAAGATCCGAAAGCGAATAATATAGGAGAGGATCAGCTCACAAAAGAGTTTAAACCGCAATTGAAAAAGATCCTCGACGAGCAGGAAAATAGGAAGCAAGTAGTGGCCTCTCAACGAGATTCTATTTAAACGGTGCTTCTTCATTGTATATTTTATGCTAATTTTATTATGAGCATTTCTCTTGATCATTTTCTATAAAACAAATGATATATTTAGCCTCCTATAACGAACATAGCATATAATAACATGAATTGGATTCCTAATCCCGATCGATACAAACACATGGTGTACAATAGTTGTGGACGCAGTGGTTTGAAATTACCTGCCATCTCTTTAGGTCTTTGGCATAATTTCGGCGATGACACACCCCATCAAACTAAAAGGGTCATTTGCCAAACCGCTTTTGATCTCGGCATTACCCATTTTGACCTAGCAAATAATTACGGACCGCCTGCAGGAAGTGCAGAACTTGCTTTTGGACGGATTCTTAAAGAAGATTTTAATGGTCTTCGCGATGAGCTGATTATATCATCTAAAGCTGGCTATGATATGTGGCCGGGCCCTTATGGAGAATGGGGTAGCCGGAAATACCTCATTGCGAGCTGTGATCAGAGCTTGAAACGTATGGGTTTGGATTATGTCGATATCTTCTATTCGCATCGTTTTGATCCGAATACACCGTTAGAGGAAACCATGATGGCGCTTGATCATATTGTGCGTTCAGGAAGGGCACTTTATGTCGGTATTTCCTCTTATAACGCCCAAAGGACACGCGAAGCGGCGGCTATCTTGCGTGAACTGGGAACACCTTGTCTAATCCACCAACCAAGTTATTCTTTGTTAAATCGCTGGATCGAAGAGGATGGCTTACTGGAAGCCTTAGAAGATACCGGAATGGGTTCCATCGTATTTTCGCCTTTGGCACAAGGCATGCTCACAACAAAATACTTAAAGGATATTCCGAAAGATAGCCGGGCAACTCAACATAAGTCGCTCAATCCCGACTTCCTAAGTGAACGTAATCTGGCCAATATACGGTCGCTGAATGACATTGCCGCTGCTCGTGGACAAACACTGGCTCAAATGGCAATCGCCTGGGTATTAAGAAAAAGTGAAGTCACGTCTGCCTTAATCGGCGCCAGTAAACCAGAACAAGTGATTGATTGTGCGGGTGCCATTGAAAACCTTCATTTTACGGAAGATGAGCTGACAGCAATTGATCGCTATGCTCAAGATGGCTCAATTAACATTTGGGCTAAATCCGCAGAATTGGAGTAAGCTATTGGTTGAGTGGTTATAATAGTTAAGTAGTCATAATGGTAATCAACCATTGAACTACCCGACTATTTAACTACTCAACCACTCGACTCCCAACTAATTCGGATGTTTCCCTAAATCGGGAGTAAATTTCCATATATCGTCAAAAGGTGTACTACCACTTCTCCCACCGGCAACATAGCCTACACCTCCTGAAGAAAATCCGACAGCTTGTTGCCTCGAAGAGGCACCATCAATTGTAAAATCATCGTGTTCAATCCAATAATCAACCGAAGGATCGTATCGCCAAGTGGAACTCAGAATGGAACTATTTGTTCCACCAGTGATAAAACCGTAACTTCCAATGACGAAAACCGCTGGAAAATTCCGACGCAAATCATAC
The DNA here is from genome assembly GCF_036959255.1 of Olivibacter sp. CPCC 100613. Lineage (NCBI taxonomy): Bacteria > Pseudomonadati > Bacteroidota > Sphingobacteriia > Sphingobacteriales > Sphingobacteriaceae > Olivibacter > Olivibacter sp. CPCC 100613. Next base: position 228,833 of record NZ_JAWMTI010000009.1, on the reverse strand, counting down.
GTATAATCGTCCGTCCTACCACTAAGTGGTTGTTTGGTAGTCCAAGTCTGCCCATCGAAAGCATAAAAGCTAGAAACATAAGCTTTATTATTGGTTCCACCACCTAAATAGGCAACATTGTTTATTACAAAACTAAAAGAAAAGCTCCTTTTTTCAGGTGCACTGCTCACTTTTGTCCAACTGTTACTACTGGGCGAATAGGTATAAAAGTCATTGTAATCTTGTGCATCAACATCTTGCCCGCAGCCAACATATGGTGTATTATTGATCACGAAACTCACCGCACCATAACGGGCTATGCCTGGAAAAGGTGCGATCGCTGTCCAACTGTCCTGCTGCGGATCATACTCGTAGAAGTCGTTAAACATTTTCGTTCCGTTTGTACCCAAACCTACATAACCCTTCCCGTTCATGGCAAAGGCTACCGCATTGTTACGAGCCTCTCCGGGAAAATTGGCTTTATCTGTCCACGTCGCCGTTCCTACATTATAAACCCATGTATCATTAAATCGAGTGCTGCTGGTTCCATAACCCGTTGTAATATAAACATCCTCATTGATGATAAAACTGGCTGCACCGCTCCGGGGGAGTCCGTCAAAATCAACACCGCGTGCCCATTCTTCATCATCGTCATCTTCCTGATCTTTACTACATGCAGCCGCTGTAATCAATACAAGGAACATTAGGGTCAATTTAATAAATCTAGTCTTCATTTTTATTAGTATTTAGTATATAAGATGCGAAGTTTAATCGGCAAGCTATCATCACTTTTCGCTATCAGCAAGCGATCAGCTTTCGTCAGTAAATCACTCACCGGTATCGTCAGATACAAGGAGCTTTTCGTATCCTCCATTGCTCCTCGGTAGTTACTCACATATTCGGTGAGGTTAAAAGTGTAGGTAGAATTGCGCGTACCACCACTTAAATCGTTCACTAAATAAGCCGCTTGCGTTGTCGTTTCATAGCTCGCTGTTAGCAGAGATTTGGGTACACCATGTTCATCAGCCAGCATTATATTAAGTGTTGATGGCGCTGTATAGGGCGTATGTGAACTTGGCGGAGTTTCGATCGTGAGCTCGGCTTTGTTAATAATGACATCGTTTCGGTTAACAAATTCATGGAGGTAAGGAAACTGAATTTTGGTAACCAGACCGCTCAGTCCCTGCAGCATAACTTGTTGCTTTGTTTGATCACTCGATAATTCACCTTCTGCATCAGGCTTTAGTGCACTTAAAAGGCTTTGGCTGCGATCAATTTGAAGGCTGTTGAACTGATGGGTCGTATCATCAACCTTCATTTGCAAGTTTTCCTGTACCTTTTTACCATCTGCAGTTCGCGTATAGGAATAATAGATATTCATTAAAATAGAATCGGTCGGAAAGGCCGTTAGGGCAGGTGTTTTTCCGCTTGGAATCAAAACAAAACCCTTTATGTATTCCAAAAACTCTTCGGAGTTGGTCACCTGATTACTCCCACTTTTCACTTTTGTCCATAAGTCTTCACCAAACATCTGATTCAGCTTAACGAATACTGTATCTGTTTTACTCGTAGGCTTAGGTTTAAAACTAATTGCGCCTAATGGATTCGTATCATAACGGAAGGTGTTGTTTGTAAATAAAGTAGAACCGCTACCAAACACCGGTTTTTCATCCTCCTCCCATGCATTGGATTCATCAATTAGTTTGATTTCCTCTGTTACTTGATGAAGGGTAAAAGATTGCGTCAAACTTGTATCACCATAATAATAACCTTGATAAGGTAAAGCGAGCGATATGGAATCGAAAACAGCGTCATCGGGTAATGTTACACTACTAATAGCCGAATTTCCGATCCGAAAATAACTCGAAGCTTTTAAGTTGCCGGTTGCCTCGTCCGTCATTTCGCCGACAAGCATGATTCCCTTACCATTAGCTGGTAACGGATCTAGCTGGTAGGTGGCTGTGCGAACGGTAATGCTGTCAGCAATCTCAGCACCTATGTTATCATTGGTATTATTTAAGCTAATAGTACCTTCTTTCGTACAGGAACTCATAAAAAAGAAGATCAGTAAAGAAGAAATCATAAGCTTCATCCCTAAAAGCCAAAGAAAATGGCGTTTACTTTTTTTGGGTTTGGGTATTGTTCGTATCATAAATCGACTGATTATCAAATCAAAAAAGCTAAACGAGAAGGAAACGCTACGTACGCTTACTTAACTGAGGCAAAGGTGTGCAGGAATAGTGTTAAATACTGTTACATATTGTTAAAAATAGTTAAGCATAACCGATTGAAGCAGCGTTCCTCTTAATTTTGCCTCAATCATAACTTAAAACACATGTCTAAACAACATCGTTATCTGTTGGGCTTGATCACTTTGGCGAGTATAGTAACTATTGTATTTCAGTGCTTTTGGCTTATCGGAAATTATCATCATGAAAAGGACAATTTCATTGCTTATGCAGAGCGATTGCTCTTCGAAAGCATGCAGGAAGAACGCGAGCTACAGTTTAGGGCGGTGTATCCCGAAGCTTACACTTCGTTGAAGCAGGGCGGTTTCCCTGCCATCAGACAGTTGTTCCATCAACACCGGGATGACAAAAATCGTCGTATTTCCGCACTAGCTGTAAGAGGAACACCAGCGATTTCTCTAAGTATAAATGAGTCAATACCTACGGATTCAATCCCCATGCAACCGGTATTTGGGGCGACAGCTTTACTACATATGGATTATCATGCGTTACAGAAAAGATATCGTGAAAAACTAGGTCCTGACTTGCAAAATGTGTTTTTCCTTGACACCTTGCATGTAAAGCGAATGGAGTTTTCCAAGACTACTGCTCCTCGCGGTATGAGATCACGGTCGATGATGCCTGCTGAACCCTTGCTAAAGACTAAGCCAAGGTCTATTTTTGGTATGGCTTTACGTTCTGAACGCGGCAAAAGTGGTTCTTTGGATGAGCGTCATTTCTCGATGCCATTCGGAAAACCGAATCCAAAGATAGTTGCGGAATTCCCACTACAAGCAACTACGATGATGCTCGACCCTGCTAAGGATCTTTTTCTATCTTTATACTTAAAAACACCGACCTGGTGGATTTTCAAACATCTTGCCTGGGCATTTCTTTCCTCATTCTTACTCACCGGCCTTACAATCGGTTGTTTAGTTTACTTGTTGTATACGATTTTTAAGCAAAAGAAGTTGGCGGACATAAAAAACGACTTTGTGAACAACATGACGCATGAACTAAAGACACCGCTGGCAACGGTTCTAGCAGCAACAGAGACCTTGCAACAACTTCAATTGAAAAATAATCAGCAAAGGGCCGAATTGTATCTTCAAATGACACATCGATCGGCAACGCACCTTACGAATCTCATCGATCAAATTTTACATTTAGCGGTAGGAGAAAAGAAAGGAATGCATTTACAACCGGAACTTGTGGATACGAGTAAACTGCTAGAACAACTGGTGGAGACACACCAACTTATCTACCAACATCGAATTACCTTGTCAATAGAAGAGGAGGTACCTTTAATAAAGGTCGACAAGATGCATATTGTCAATGCCGTTAACAACTTGCTTGATAACGCCATTAAGTATACCATTGAACCAATCAATATCCGCGTACTCAGTAAAATGATGAATAAGCAATGGGTACTGAGCATTGCCGATAATGGTATAGGCATCGCTTCCGCCGATATTAAACATATTTTTCAGCCTTTCTATCGTGTGCCGACGGGTAATATTCACCGTGTGAAGGGCTTTGGTTTGGGTCTACATTATGTAAAGCAGGTCATTGCCCAGCACAAAGGACAAATCGAAGTCAACAGCATGCTCGGCAAAGGCACCACTTTTACTATTTATTTACCCTTAAGCGTATGATATCACTGTTATTAATTGAAGATGAAACAGATTTAGGACTTATCATTGCCGATAATTTGCGATCCGCTGAATTTGATGTAAATCATTGTGCAGATGGTGAACAAGGTCTTTTGTTGTTCCATCAGCTGAAACCGGAGGTTATTATTCTAGATATCATGCTCCCAGGTCTGGATGGCTTTGCCATCGCTCAAAAAATACGTGAAATTGATACGGAAACCCCTATTTTATTTCTAACAGCACGCACACAAACAGCAGATGTTGTTCAAGCTTTTGAGCTGGGTGCAAATGACTACCTACGTAAACCTTTTAGTCTGGAAGAGCTGAAAGTTCGTATTAATGCCTTGGTGCAACGTAATCAATGGCAAAATCAAAAACGCTTCTTGCATATTGGTAATTATGTGATGGATAGTATGCGACAAACACTAAAACACCGGGAAGGCGCGGAAATTAATTTGTCTTTTCGGGAGTGCGAGTTGATCAAAATACTCTATGAAAACAAAAATAAAGTCATCCACCGCCAAGATATCATTCGTTCGGTATGGCCGCATGATCGTTTCTTCACCGGAAGAAGTCTAGATGTATTTATCAGTCGCATTCGGACCTATCTACAAGCCGATGATCGTATCTCGATCGTAAATATTCGGGCTGTGGGCTATAAAATGATCATATAAGTAAACCTGCTAGGCCCATTGGTCCAATAATTTTTTAAACGATTCTCTGTATAGATCGCCAACAGGTATTTCCGCCGAACCAACATGTACGCTATTTCTTCCCAAGGCATCTATTTTGTTAATGGCAATAATAAAGGATCGATGTATGCGAAGAAAATCTGCTTCAGGAAGCCGTTCTTCAATACGCTTTAAAGTCGTTAACGAGCTGATCGCTTGCTCTTTGTTTAAAAGGTGAATCTTTACATAATCTTTGATGGATTCGATATATGTGATATCATTCAAATCAATCCGAATCACTTTGTAATCCGACTTAACGAATAGATAACGTTCTTTTTTATCTTGCTCAACAGGTAACGTTTCGATTGATTCAAAGTAGCTTTTCGCTTTGTTGGCCGCCTGTAGGAATTCGTTATAATTGAATGGTTTTAATAGATAATAAAGTGCATCAACTTGATAGCCCTCGATGGCAAATTGATTGAAAGCTGTTGTAAAAACAATTCGGCAGGTACTTTTTTGATTTGATTGTGCCAGTAACTTGGAGAACTCCATTCCAGTTAGTTCAGGCATATAAATATCTAAGAAGATCAGTTGGACGGAAAGTTTATCCAATGCATCCAAAGCCTCTACTGCACTACCATAGGAGCCTATGAGCTTTAAAAAAGGTGTTTTCTCAATAAAGTTGCTAATTAAGCCCAAGGCTAGCGGCTCATCATCGATTGCAATGCAATTCAAGTTCATGATAATATAAGCGTTAAATCGACTTGATAAATGGTGTCGTTGGCCATTTTGTTAATTGTTAAGAGATGCCTGTCCGGATATAACAAATTAAGGCGTCTTTTTGTGTTCTGTAAGCCGATACCGCTTCCTTCTAAAGAACTGCTTATTTTCTCCTGTAAGGTATTGCTCACCTTTAAGTGCAAGGTTTGGTCTTTTACCGACACCTCAATGCGTATTTCGCTTGCCTTCGTTGCGCTAATACCGTGTTTGAAAGCGTTTTCAACAAAGGGTAGGAGTAACATTGGTGCTATCTTGTAATCATGAGATAAAACAGGTTCCGTATAGATTACTTGATTGTTGGCATGCAACCGCAATTCCATCAACTCAATGTGATCTTTCAAAAATTTTAACTCCTCTAATAAACTCGTTTCGTTCTGTGCTGTTTCGTATAGCAAATAACGCATCATACGCGATAATTTATGCAGCGCCTCTCGGGAGAGTTCCACATCGGAAAACGATAATGCATAAATATTGTTAAGCGTATTGAAGAAAAAATGTGGATTAATCTGTGCTTTGAGAAAAGAAAGTTCGGACGCTATTTGCTGTTTCTGCAACTCGTCTTTTAAACGAGCCTCTTGCTGCCATTGTCGCACGGCCGCCACCGTTGTACTTATTCCCAGTACGAGTAGACTGAACATCAACGTGAAGCCATCGACAAGCTCTTCATGTTTCGGTGGCCGTTGTCTTGCATTTGCCATCACTACTTGAAAATCCAGCCATCTTTCGAGCAAAAAGGCAAGGCCTTGTCCAAAGAAAAGTGCAATCAGCAACCATACGATAAAAAGCAATCGCTTATTCCTAAAAAGGAGTTTAGGGGTAAATAGTAGGTAATTACTGTAAAAGATAACAACAAAAAAAATGATAATGCTGGCATGCTTTATCCAAAAAGCGGCAGGTAATTTAATTCCCCAGCTAAGTGGAGGATAAACGAGGAGGGTAAATCCCAATAGCACCCACAACAAAATATGCGTAAAAATAATACCAAGTGTTCTTCTATTTGCTTTCTCCATTATTTCGCATTTGACTTTACAATGTTAAGCGATATCCCAAACTCTGTAAAGATTAACCGACAGAGAGTCAGATTTTCTCGTCCAAACCGATAGAATCATCTTTGAACGCTCTTTTTGATAACACAATTTACCAATGCAGGTTTTGTCTGCAAAATAACACTTTCTGTCGAGCATACTGTCCTTTCAATCTAGGAAGCTTTTTTATATCTCCCAAAGCTCGTCTTTTTGTGCCATTCCAAAACATGAAATATGGCTATTAGATGGTTAAAATATAGAGGGTTCTTCGCACTGTTGTTGTGCACCTTATCAGCGAATGCACAACAGGAACCAGCGAAAATTGAATTGTGGTCCTTAAAAGAATGCTTAGCTTATGCCCAACAACATAATATAACACTCAATAATTTGCGTTTGGCCAAACAAAGCGCGGATCAAAACGTCATCAGTGCCAGAGCTTCTGTATTACCGGACTTAAATGCCGCTGTTTCACAGAATGCGACTCACTACGGGACGACACAAGGAGATGCCGGCAAATCGATCAACTTAAATGGAAGCGTTGGCTTAAATTCTTCCGTAACGCTTTTTAATGGGGGAACCCTAAGAGCCAATATCCGCCAATCACAGTTGGGTACAGAAATGGCCGACTTGGACGTTTCTGAGGCAAGAAACGACTTATACTTACAGATTATTCAGGCTTATACCAATATTATGCTCGACAAAGAAACCATTGTTTATGCACAGGATCTCGTGCAAACGTCCCAAGCACAAACTGAACAAATGGATCAACAGTATAAGGCTGGTGCAGTAGCGAAAAAAGATTTAATTCAATTGCAAGCGCAATTGGCTTCTGATCAGTATACTTTAACCAGTGCTAAGAATGCGGAAAGGCAAGATAAAATTACCCTGAAACAGTTGCTTCAGCTTCCCGTGGACAGTACTTTCGATATTGTAAAAGCCGATACTACTTTTGCACTTGCAGCCATTCCTTCGTTACATGAAGTGATCCAGGATGCAATAAGCAAGCGGCCCGAGATAAAAAACAGCCTACTTAATATTGAAAATTCAAAACTCGATCTCAAAAAGGCAAAAGCGGGTTATTTACCGGTTATATCCTTGAATGGTGGGATAGGTACCAATTACAACAACGGCACCAGTATAGGTACCTTTAGGCAATTTGATAATAACTTCTATCAACAAATAGGCATTACTGCGACCATCCCCTTGTTCAGCAGAAAGGTTAATCAAACCAATATAGCAAAGTCCAATATTGCCATTAAACAAGCAGAGCTAGATCTGTTGAATACAAAAACCATTCTTTCACAAACAGTGGAAAAAGCTTACATCAACACACAGAATGCTTATAGTCAATACGATGCCTCCGCCGAACAACTGAATTATAATAAGGAAGCATATCGGATAGCAGGTGAAGAATTACGTGTAGGATCAGCTAATACTGTAGAATATATACAGCAAAAAAATCTATACATACAAGCATTACAAGCGTATACGCAAGCTAAATATAGTGCCATGCTTTCGCTCAATGTATTCAATTTCTACAAAGGCGATTTTTTGGAAAATCAACAATAAGTGCAAACTCTTGAATTATATATATGAATCGTAAAAAAATAATCATTATTAGTATCCTGATTTTGATGCTCGCTGTTTTACTTTATTTCTTTTTCGGTAGGAAAAAGGAAAATGGGATCGCTTTTGAAACAACAGTGCCTGAAAAAGGCCCCATCGCATCCATCATTACCTCAACGGGTACAATTCAACCAGTTGACACGGTAGCCGTGGGAACGCAGGTTTCCGGTATCATAGCCAGCATATATACCGACTATAATGCGCAGGTAAAAAAAGGTCAACTATTGGCGGAGCTAGATCCGACCTTAATGCAGGCAACAGTTGATCAAATTAAGGGGCAACTGGCGCAGGCGCAAAGTAATTTAAATTATCAGCAAATCAATTTCAATCGCCAACGGGAGCTTTTTCAAGTAGGAGCGATCAGCAAAGCTACTTATGATCTGGCAACTAATTCATATGAAACGGCCCAGGCAAGTGTCAACAGCATTAAGGCACAGTTGCGATCGGCGCAGCAGAACTTATCCTTTACTAAAATCTATTCACCAATTGACGGGGTTGTGCTTAATCGAAGTGTCAGTGTTGGACAAACGGTGGCTGCCAGCTTTAATACGCCTACGTTATTCAGTTTAGCGAAAGATATCACCAAAATGCAGGTACAGGCCAAAGTAGACGAAGCGGATATTGGTGATGTCCAAATGGGTGATCGTGTAACATTTACGGTGGATGCCTATATCGACCAAACTTTTGAAGGCAAAGTTTCTGAAATACGTTTGCAACCCAGTACCTCCAATAATGTTGTCACCTATACGACGATTATTGAAACCAGTAATGCTGATATGAAGTTAAAGCCAGGTATGACCGCTACCGTAACCATCTACACAAAAGAGGCTAGCAATGTACTTACAGTTCCTGTTAGTGCTCTGAAACTCACCATCGAACCAGGGCAAATTACACCGCCGTATCGACTCACCGAAAATCGAGCCGCCGATACGGCCCAGAATGCCGTATGGGTATTAAAAGGAAATCAAGTGGTTAGGCAGGCCATCAAAGTAGGCATTAATGATAATACAAAGGTTCAGGTAGAAGGGGGGATAGGAGCCAAAGATAGTATTATAACGGCTATTGTGAGTACTGGACAAAGTATACCGGAGAATATGGGGTCAAATCCTTTCTTACCAACACCAAGGAGAAGACGATAATGGCAGCGATATTAAATATTAAGGATCTAAAAAGGGAGTTTCTCGTCGGATCGCAGGTGGTACGTGCCTTGAAAGGGGTAAACTTCGATGTAAATACGGGTGAATTTGTTACGATCATGGGCAGCAGCGGTTCGGGTAAATCCACCATGCTTAATATCTTGGGCTGCCTGGACAAAGCGAGCTCGGGTGAGTATCTTTTGGATGGAATCAATGTTAAAAGTTTAAATCGGGATGAATTAGCCAAATTGAGAAACAATAAAATTGGTTTCGTTTTTCAGGCCTACAATCTATTACCCAGAACTTCGGCATTGGAAAATGTGGAACTGCCCTTATTGTACCAGTCTGGCATTTCGCACAAACAGCGACAGGAAAAAGCGATGCATGCACTGGAAATGGTAAAACTGCAAGATCGCTATGACCATACACCGAGCCAACTTTCAGGTGGGCAGCAACAACGTGTGGCTATTGCCAGAGCTTTAGTAAATGAGCCTGTGATGATCTTGGCAGATGAGGCAACGGGAAACCTAGATACGAGGACCTCATACGAAATTATGACCTTGATGCAAGAGCTGAATCAAGAGCAGCAAAAGACCATTGTATTCGTCACGCATGAACCTGATATCGCGTCTTTCAGCAGCCGAACCATTTTATTGCGGGATGGAAAGATTCAACGCGATACACCAAATACGGCGATTCGTTCCGCTAAGGAGGCCTTGGCTGCCTTACCGACAAATGATGATTATTAACGCATTTGCAGAAAATTCGATTTATGAATTACGTCAATTTATTACGCATAGCGCTCCGAGCGATTCAAAGGAATAAACTGAGAGCCTTTCTTACCATGTTAGGCATTATCATTGGTGTCGCGGCTGTGATTACCATGATGTCCATTGGCGAAGGATCCAAACAAAGTATACAAAATACGTTCTCCAGCATGGGTTCTAATATGATTACCGTAATGCCTTACAACAACAATCCTATGCCTGGAGGTGTTCGTTTAGGTGCAGCTAGTGTACAATCGCTTACCCTTAGCGATGTCAACAAAATCAAGCAGGAGGTACATGAAATTAATGCCCTTTCACCTGGTGTTTCCAGTAGCGGCCAAGCTATTCGGGGCGCCAGTAACTGGCCAACTTCGCTACAAGGGGTTTCCAGCGATTACCTACAGATACGCCAGTTGAGTATAAAGGATGGGTCAAATTTTACAGAGGAACAAGTGAAGGCTTCTGCCAAGGTCTGTTTAATAGGACAAACGGTTGTTGACAATTTGTTCAAAGAAAATGAGAATCCTGTTGGCCAGATTATCCGTTTTGGAAAAATTCCTTTTCAGATTATTGGTGTACTTAATGCAAAGGGACAAAACACTTTCGGACAGGATCAGGATGATATTATCATTGCTCCTTATACAACCGTCATGAAACGTATCTTGGCTACAACCTATCTTCAAAATATTTATGCAGCAACACCGAACGAAGCATTGTCAAATCAAGCAATGGAGCATATTACAACAGTTTTAAAAGAAAATCACCGTATTCGAGAAGGTACTGAAAACGATTTTGAGGTACGTACCATGGCCGAACTTATACAAATGCTAAGCTCAACAAGTGGCATGATGACCTCCTTATTGACCGCGGTAGCCGGTATTTCACTTCTTATCGGTGGAATTGGTATTATGAACATCATGTATGTATCGGTTACCGAGCGTACACGCGAAATTGGATTACGACTGTCAATAGGGGCTCGTGGCCGGGATATTTTATGGCAATTTTTAACGGAAGCCGTTGTTATCAGCATGACAGGCGGTGTGATGGGAGCGATGCTCGGAATCATCGCCTCCTTCACGATATCCAGTCTGGTTCATTGGCCGATCTTGATTTCTGAATCATCGATTGTCATTTCTTTTTTCGTCTGCGTGATCACGGGTGTTTTTTTCGGTTATTATCCCGCAGTAAAAGCTGCTGCATTGGATCCTATAGAAGCTTTGAGGTATGAATAGTAAAACCAGCTAATTTGTTAATTGATCAACGAATAACGGAAAAAGCCCGAAAAATCGGGCTTTTTGTATTTCATAGGTATCATTCTTTAATGATTATTTACCGGAATTCTTGATTGAGGTAACATCATTACGAATCTCTTGGGCAAGGTTCTTTAAATCTTGCATCGCTTTACGTACACGTGTACCGGCAGCAGCATTTCCCTTGTTGTAGAATTTGTCGGCGTCAGCTTCAACTGAGCTAATAAGCTCTTTTAACTTTCCAAATTTGTCCATTGTAGTAAATTTTTATTTAAGTGATAATTTGACGACAAGATGATCTTGCCCCTAATCGCTTTAATCCGCATTTTTCGTACCAAACCGCTTTAAATAAGCCAAAAACCATGTTTTTTTTAAAAAAAATGGTAAAAAACAATAAAATCACCTGCTTTTATCTAAAATAAGCCAAAAAAAAGAATCAATTCAATTTCACCATAACTGTTTTAAAAAGGTCTCAAATACATTTATTGTAGCATTTTACATACGCTTCTAACTTTATTGTATAGAAACGCCCTCATCTTTAAATGCGGTTCGAAGGCTAAGTTCGACTTCTGTGTCCGTCAAAACTACATCAATTGCGTGGACGGGACCAACATAAAAAGGCTCTGCTGTTCCGATTTTATTGGTTGTAGATAGTGCTATCACAAATTTAGCGTTTGCTACAATATTTCGCTTGATAATACAATCGTCATAATCACGGGTCGTAATACCGGCAGTCAAGTCTATACTGCAAATTCCCAAGAAAGCAAGGTCTGATTTAATCGTACGAATCGCATCCACTGTATCAACACCTACGGTGGTAAAAGCGTCCTTGTTTAAGCGTCCTCCTAAAAATATAAGTTCCGCTAAAGGATGATCTTCTAATGCATTGACAATCGGGAAGCTATTCGTAACAACAACAATACTCCGTTCTCTGGGTAAAGCGGCGGCGACTGCTAAACTAGAGGTTCCACCATCGAAAAACACAACTTGTCCATCCTCAATAAAATCCAAAGCCTTTTTTGCAATTAATTGCTTTTGTTCTAGTTGTAAATGTTCACGGTCTCGATAGTGATGGGGAACAGGCGAATGCGCAATAGCACCTCCTCGAACTGCTTTCACAATTCCCAAATCAGCTAATTCCTTGATATCCCTTCGTACCGTATCTTCTGAAACATTCAACAACTCACTTAACTCCTTTAGTTGAGCTGATTGTTTGTTTTTTATGTGTTCTGTCAATCGTTGTTGTCTTTCTGCTTTGATCATAGTCTTGCAATTTAATGCAAAATTAATAAAAATAAATTGCAAAATATTGCAATTATTATGTATTTTTGTTGCATTAAATAGCAATATATGAAAAAACAATCAATTGCCATCGACATGGATGGCGTATTGGCAGACACAGAAAGCCAATATTTACATTACTACGAACAGGAATTTGGAGAGCGTTTGACGAAGGACATCTTTCATAATGTTCCAGAAGGGGAGGCCCTGCCAAATGGATCCATTTTTAAATACCTTTATACACCTGGTTTTTTTAGAACAATACCGGTGATGGAGGGGGCGGTAGAAGTGGTAAAGCGACTTCAGGAAAAATATGAAATTTACATTGTTTCAGCAGCGATGGAGTTTCCACTTTCTTTATTTGAAAAAAAGGAATGGCTTGCGGAACATTTTCCATTTATTCATTGGCATCATATTATCTTCTGTGGAGACAAAAGTGTTATTGATACCGATTTTATGATTGATGATTATTGCAAAAATCTTGATTTCTGTAAAGGAAAACCTATTTTATTTAGTGCGGGCCATAATGCAAATATTGATCATCATGTTCGTGTTAATAATTGGCAAGAGGTTCTCGATGTCCTGGACAATGTCCCAACTATTTAACGGGAAAGTGTTTTTTTATCTAACCAAGCCGAAAAAGCATCCTTAAAGATGTTCCCGATAGGGATACTTCTTTGAGGATAAGATACCAACCGAACCTGATTTCCTTCAATGGAGTGAACATAGTTCAATGCAATAATATACGATTTATGAATCCTCATAAAGGCGTGTTGACTTAATTGATTTTCCATTTCTTTCATGGTTACAAAAGCGATAATCCGTTCACCTCCATCTATATAAATTGAAACGTAATTCTTAAGTCCTTCAACAAAAACAATTTTATTTACATCTACCTTCATTAGTTTTCCCTTTCGATCTGTTTTGATGAACATATAGGGATTATTCAGTAGTTCAGCAACATCCTCGTGGGCTTCTCTATCATTTTGTATCTTATTAACCGCTTGCAGGAAGCGATCAAAGGAAATGGGCTTTAGTAAGTAGTCAACAACAGCAAATTCATAGCCCGCAATGGCATATTCTGTATAGGCCGTTGTCAGAATAACACGAATGTTCCTATTCAACACCTTTAGAAATTCAATACCTGTAAGATAGGGCATCTGTACATCTAAAAAAAGTAGATCGATCGATTTGGAGTGGATAATAGACAGGGCGTTCACTGGATCGGTAGAAGTTCCTACAAGTTCCAGAAAGGGCACTTTTTCAATATGATGTTTTAATAAATCAATTGCGTGCTCTTCATCATCAATTATAAAACAATGTATCTTCATCTATCTGTTTTTTCCGTTCTTATGTAACCTGTCATGCCTCGATCGGTATTTGTAATGATACAGAAAACATCTCTGTATCCTCATGCACAATAAATTGATGTGTTTCACCATAAATCAAACGCAGGCGGTGTTTGATATTTGTCAAACCGATGCCATTTGAAAGCTCTTTTGTCCCCGCACTTTTTTTGTTTTTTATAAAAAAGGATAAATATCCCTGTTGATTGCCGAGTATAATTTCTAAAGGGTAATGGGCATCTAACAAATCACCGTGCTTAAATGCGTTTTCTACCAACGTGATTAGCACCAGTGGAATGATTTTGATTTGCAGATTGTCGACCTTTTCTTCGTAAATAATATGTAAACGATTATTAAGGCGTCTTTGGTTTATTTCAATTACATTCTTCAAATGCGTAATTTCTTTCTCTAGGATCACTTTTCCGCCTTTGTCTTCTTCTACTGTTAAGGCATAACGCATGATGTCTGACAAAAGCAATACAGCTTTCGCCAGGTCTTCATCTTGCCGAATGCTCTTTGAATAAATAAAACTCAAGGAATTAAATAAAAAATGAGGATTAATTTGATGCTTAAGCGCGGTCAGCTCGGCTTGTGCTTTTTGTTTTTCCAACAGGATCTGCTGTCTGGTTCTACGCCACCATTCAATCGTCAAGGAGGCTCCAATGCATATTACGATGTCGAACATGGAGAACACAATAAACCATAATACGAACCAACCGAAGCTGTCTTCGGGAATAAGTGTTTTCGAGTTGCGCATATGGCTGACAGAATGCATCGTTTTAGTTATTTCAAAATCGAAATAGCCATATATGAATTTAACAAAGTAGAGAATCGTAAAAAAAAGTATCGGCTTCCTCCATTTTCCTGTACGAATAAGAGGAAGAATAATATAAAAAATTAAGAAAAAATTAGTCAACACATTTTCTGCAAGGAAAATGGCAGCATTCAACAAAATACCATAACGCCTACTAAAAGACAATAGCGTTTCTTGCGGATTGGAAACATAGCTGATAAAGAATATAAAACAATATAAAAAGATGGCAAGCAACAAAAGAATGGTGAAGCGTCGCCATTGTTTATGTATAAATATGCTTATCACCTGTATCATGTTTTCTGTTCGTGTTAGAAAGCAACACCAGTACCAACAAAAAAGCCGAAATCACCCTTGCTTGTTAAACCAAAGTCCATACGCGTATCCAATCGGTATTTGGGAATGAGTTGTTGCCTGAAACCTACACCATAAAATGCCTTTATTGAGGACTGATAATCTTTAAAGAAATTTTTTGCACCGTCACCTAAGCCAGCAAAGATTGCATAGCCAAACCGGTGATCGACACTGGAAAAATAGGATCGATATTCAGCTTGAACAGCAAACACTTGTTCTGCAATATAAAGATGGCGCCAAACGCCCCTAAAAGCTCTATCCGCTGTCATATAAGGCAGTTGATAGAAAGGAACTTCCCCTCCCCATGTACCATTAAACATTGCTTGAACAGCTAAAGCATCGCCTTGCACGAGCCAATTTACCGGCATAAATTTCCTGTAATCAAATTTCAACTCGTGATAATGGTAGTCGCTGATAACATCCTTATTGAACCAATAATAATTGATTTCCAAAAAACTTCCTTTTGTAGGAAACAGAATGTCATTCCGTTTATCCATACGCAGGGTAGGACCAATGCCGAAAAGCCACCCACCGTTTCGCCCATAAAAATCCGGAAATGGTTCTTTTTCAAAATTCAATTCACTGTCTTTTCTCAATCTGTAATTAAGGCCAATGAAAAATCGATCGGCTAAAATTCTACTAATTGATCCATCGAGGATAAAATTATCGGAAACATAGGTTGTTTTATTCCGATCATCGCTCTCTTTACCGACCCCAAAAAAATAGTTTTTGCTATTATTGGTAAACAAAAAATTATTGATAAAGTGCCACTTATTCTTGTAGTACGCTTCCATATAGGCCCCTACAGCTAATTGCTTCCCATTAAAACCGTAGGAAACCGTGGGTACGAAAACGGTGGGTTGAGAAAACTTTGTCTGATTATCTGCCTTTGGATACCAGATCATCGTCACGCCGGCTCCTAGTGACAAACCCGTTTCTCGTGTAAATCCGATGATAGGTTGCGGCAAAAGCTTCAATCGGTGCTCATCTTGTTTTGCGAGATAAGGAGCTCCATCACTTGCGTCGACCGGAGCTGTCAACTTAATTTTCGTCCAATTACGATTATTTTTAATTAGCAGCTCATTGTTTTCGGTAAAGGTCGGGGGAATAAAAACAGACGATAATTCTTTTATTCGCTCTTTTTTTGTAAGATTCCAAACAGACAATCGACCTTCTTCATCCGTACTTACTAAATAATTGCCGGTAGGATCATACGTTATCCAGGCGATCTTGGATTGATCCGTTTTTATTTCCTGAATTAAGTTGTCTGAAAAGTCACGTATCTGTATACTGTTTCTATCGGTTACACTTGCTAATTCTTGTTTCTGTGGATTAAAAGTTAGTAGCCTTTGTTTTTCTTTTTGCCAATTAACCTGGATTTTAGCGAAAGATTCGTAGTCCAAGAACTGAATAAGTCGGCTATTTGTAAATCCGATTAATTTGCCGTCATTACTGATACTGAGAGCGTTGATGTCCGATGCAATATTTCTAGTAGCAATTGCTTCCCAAGTACTTGCACGATACTTGCTTATTTTCGCATTAAAGGCTTTCACTGAATGAACAAAAATCCATTCTTCTTTTGCGCTATTGAATGCGGCTAACTTCGTTTTAAAAGGAAGCTGCGTAAGCTGACGTATCGTATCGCTATTCAATGCGTAAACAGTCGTCAGCCGGTCATCTCCTGACACCACAAAAAACTGCCCATCAGGTGAAAAAGTCATCAAACCACCAACACCTCGCCCAGGCAAGGCAAATTCATGTACAACATATTGATTATTCGTTTGCTGAAATAAAATACGATCCGGAAGCTCATTTACCGACAGGGGTAGCACAGGATTAATACGCTCTTGTAAGGTAATAGCTTGTTGTGCATGGACGCGAAAAATACCAGCCGAAACAAGCAAGAAGCAATAGATACAGATAATATGTGTTTTTCCTAATCTTAAAAAGACCATGTAGACAATGTTAATGCGTAGTATAGAAACGCAACTAAAATAAAAGAGATTTACCGGATTGCGAAATTGAATACACCAACTCAGGCAATCATTCTACCAAAGTGGCCCCATCGGCTACCAAACGTCACTTCTGATAAACAATTCCTTTTACAAAACCAAAATAGCGAAGTGAGCAAAAAAGCACTCGGTATCCATTTTCTTGAAAATAGGGCTCCATATCGATTAATTTTTTAGCTTCAACACGACAAACATAACCGAAGAATTTATACATGAGGTGAAGCATGCCCTTTTTCCATCGATTCTTTTTTTGGGGTTCTAGATAGAAATCGGCATATAACCAGCGTCCTTCATTAACCAGTAAGGCCGTTAAATGACGGAACACTTTTTCAGCTTTCGACCGCAAAAAATTATCGAACAAGAAGGAGGTGATGATAACATCATAGGAATTTGGGGCAGCCACATAATCTTCAATCGCTTGCTCAACAAATACGACCTTGTTATTTCCGTAATACCGATTTCGCGCAATTCGTAACATATTCGCTGAAATTTCCACATAGGTTATCATTAAACCTTGCGGATACAACTTGGCCAATGCCTCCAATATCCATCCCGACCCACCTCCGACAATTAAAATGCGACTGTTCGAAGCAATAGTATGGATCAAATCCAATTGAACATTAACTTGTGCACGGCCAAATACCAATCGACTCAGCCTGTCATATAAAGACGCAATATTATCGTAATTATTCCGCATCCCCTTGTCATTAAACAAATTGCATCGCAAACATACCACAAATCGCTTTTATCAACAGTAAACCGTCAATAACAATTAGATAATAAAGTATTCGATGTCTTTTATGCATTGAGTAAGCCACCAACAGCGAAAGTGCAAAAGGTAAAATATTAATCAATAAGGGAAGGAAGCTAAAATGTCTATAATAGGCAAAGATTATCATCGACAGAACACCTATTAAAAGTAATGGAATTAATAACTGAAAAATAGTATTTCGAAGACCGAACCGTACAACAAATGTTTTTAATTGCTTATTAGCATCTTCCGCATAATCTTTAATATCAAACATAATTGCATTTACCGTGCAAAACATGAAAGTTTTGACAAAAAGCCACATGACGAGAAAGGGGTCGATCAAACTGGCAGGATGCTGTATCTTCAGCATAATAATAGGAAACAGGTTAACACAACAAGCCCAAACAAACCCGATGATAAAAGCTTTTAATAAACCTGAATTCCGGATATTCAACGATATAAATGATCGTGGTAAAAGCCCATAATATAGAATAATTGCGAGGGTTACAACAGCCATGATCAACCAATAAGTCCAATGCAAGGTGTTTAGCGATTGCCTATTTTGCCAAACCAACCCAAATGCAAGCAGCATACCTATCAGGGTGGACAGCCCTAAGTTTCCTTTTGCAAATCGAATATTTTGCTGGTACCATTGTGTTCGCGGATTATTATGCCTCCTGCTTACTGTTACATTAATGTATGCATAGGTATAGTAAGCCATCGTTGCAAAAAACAAAAGCAGGTAATAAGCTGTATTATTAAAAGGAATAGCAAGTTGAACAGCGGTTTCCAGCGACAAGGCTATCGCTAGAATGCCAACAAAAATGTTTCCAAAAAATACAAATTTAATAAAGCGATCTATCATGCCCTCAATGGATATGGAAGCTAAAATACAGTTTTTGCACCTGATTGACCGGAGTTTTTTTTCCTTACTTTTTCCAACCAATTGGCAGGGCCGCTTATCTGTTGTCTTAATTTATTCTAGTATTGCTTGTCGTGTTAGGGCTTGGCTTTAAAATTAAATTTATGAAGACGCTTTTAGTACTAACGGATTTTTCTGACGCAGCGACACATGCTGCGAAATATGCTGCCATTGTCGCCAAACAATTGAAAGATGCACGTATACTATTATTCAATAAGTTACAAAGCATCACATCAATTCCAAGTAGTCCTTTGGTAATAACAAAATCGCACGAGTCGAAAGAGGAGTCAATGACGCACTTAAAGCGATTAGCCAATGAATTAAAATTCTTAAAGCATACCGATACAGAACTAACCTATCTTGCCAAAGAAGGCGATCTGGATGAACTAACAAACGATTTAATTAATAAGTATCAAGTCGATTATGTCGTTATGGGCCTAACGGGAAAAAGCAAACTTGAGCAAACCTTAATCGGAAGCAATACCATACAAATTGCAAAAACGGTCAATAGACCATTATTAATAGTCCCTGAGTCTGCGAAACTCACGCCGATTACCAAGGTAGCCTCCGTCATGGATCTATTAGATACCAAACAAGCGCAGACAATTACAAATTTGTTAAATCCACTGTATTTGCATAATCACCTGGAACTTTATGTACTCAGTCATGAAAGCGAAGGCATACCGCTACAAACCCTACACAATCATAATTTTACCGCTGTAAAGGAGAAAATTAGTCGATACAATCCCAAGTACTATGCCATCAGCGAAATTGATATTGTAAGAGAAATATTGGAGTTCTCCAAGTCGCATAACATCTCGTTAATCGTCCATATTGAGAAGAAAAGAAACTTTTTTGAAAGCCTCTTCTTAACAGACATTACCGAGCGGATGGCTTATGTAACCCATATACCATTACTTTTAGCAAAGCAGGCGTGAATTAGGCCTTAGGTCATAAGCAGTAAGCTCGTACAAACCCATCATCACATCAGCTAACCGACCGTAGGGAGCTCATGAATGCCTTTAAAGTGAACACGAATGAATAATCATCCCATTGGCTAATAAACTACTTTCCTACTCAACGACTCAACTACTTAACGTATTCAACCGCTACAAAAAATAACAACGGCATAGGGGTGGGTTAAGCAATCGTTGTCATAGTAACAAAGAAAGGAATTAAAATGATGAAGGTTATTGATCCACATCAAGTATTATTTAAAAATAAATGAAAGAAATATGGTAAAGGTGCACTGTATTCAGGCTAAAGATTGTATATCACAGCAAGTTTATCTAAGTTTGACTTGATCCGGCTTATATGCTAACACAATTAAATATGCAGAGCGATAACGTCACGCTTAACTTGTTGCAACAAGGCAATGAAGAAACCTTCGAAAATGTTTTCAAACAACATTTCAACAGTCTACATGCTTACGCTTTTACCATCTTAAAAGATGCTGTCGCGGCAGAGGAGGTTGTACAGTCTCTTTTCTTAAAGCTTTGGGAAAAAAAAGAGAATTTAGACATACACACGTCACTAAAATCGTACTTGTACAGAGCCACTTATAATGACTGTATGAATACAATTAAGCATTGGCAGGTGAAACAACGGCATCAAGATCATATCACCTATGTAAATGATTTTGCGTATGAACATACGGCCAATCAGTTACAGGAAAACGAACTAAAAAAAGAACTGCAAAAAGCAATGAATTTACTGCCGGAAAAGTGTCGAACGATCTTTCAGATGAGTCGCTTTGAAGAGCTGAAGTATCAGGAAATAGCAGACAGATTGGAAATATCAATTAAGACCGTGGAGAATCAAATGGGAAAGGCACTTAAAATAATGAGAACAGCATTGGCTGATTACTTGCCGCTTATGGTTTATTGTTTACTAAGCTTATTTCTCGGGCAATGAAAGATGAACTACTTGTAAAATTCCTTCTTAAGGAAGCATCTTCAGAAGAAGATCAATACGTACAGGCCTGGTTAGCTGAAGACCAAGCCAACCGGAAGAAATTTGAACAGTTCAAATTGATTTGGGATAGCAGTGAACAGCTGGCGATTCAACACCCGATCGATGAAAATTTGGCCTGGAAACGCTTTCAGTTATTACGGGATCAGCGTTCCGAGAAGAAACCGGAAGACGCAATTCATCCCATACCAAATCTTCAGGAATATAAAACTAGAAGACCTACGGGGTGGTTAAACGTGGCAGCAGGTATTTTAATGTTTATGGGGCTAATGACGGGCATTTACCTTTATGTTATTGCACCGAAACATCCTTATCTACATAGCATTAAAATGACAGCGAAGGAACAACCGTTAACAAAAACATTACCGGACGGGACAACCGTAACACTTAACCGTCATGCAAAACTCGCTTATACCGAAAACTTTTTCAGTGGCCAGCGTCAGGTAAATATGTCAGGTGAAGTGTTCTTCGATGTGATTAGCGATAAGAAAAGACCCTTCAGTGTAACAGTAAAAGACTTAAGCATCCGGGTGCTTGGAACGTCATTTAACGTAAAAAGCAATCGAAAATTAACCGAGGTAATTGTCGAAACGGGCGCTGTTCAAGTAAATAGGGAAGATGTTGTCATTAAATTGAGTCCCGATGAAAAAGCAATAGCAGTGGCCGAACAAAAGGGTCTCAAACAGGAGAAACAACATGATAAACTCTATGATTACTATAGAAGCAAAATGTTTAAATTAGATGGAACCCCTTTGTGGAGATTTGTAGAGGTATTGAATGAAGTGTATCAAGCACATATCGTAATTGAGAATACAGCCATTGCAGGTTTGCCGATAACTACTACCTTTGATAATGATTCTTTATCCGGTATTTTAAATACCTTATGCAAAACTTTACAATTAGACATGGAAAGAACGGGCAAAACAATTCTATTAAAAAGGAAGACATCGTAATATAACATAATCATTATCCCTTGGAGAACCAATTATTGCATTCGTGTAAAAACCTGCTATTGACATTTGTATTGTCAATAGCAGGTTTCGCCGCTTTTAGTCAAAACTATCTTTATAAGCCGGTTAAACTTCATGTGAACCAAAAAAAACTGGGAAACGTACTGGAAGATATCGGTCGGCAAGCAGGTTTTCATTTTTCCTACAGCAGCGGCATTATTCGCTCCGACAGTTTAGTAACGATCCGAAATTTTGACGGAGATGTGAAAACAGCGCTGGTCACCCTGCTGGGTAATGGTTACGAATATCAGCAAAGCCCGAATCACCTCATTATCCGTCCTGCCCCGTTTCGTTTAACACTTATGCCCGAAGAACTGGGCGAGGGAAAGAGAGTTTACACCATTAAAGGTTATGTTGTCGATGAAAAAACAGGAGTGGGTATCCATAATGCCAGCGTTTACGAAAAACGACTACTTGTAGGTACCTTAACAGATAAAAAAGGGCATTTTAAGCTTAAGCTCAAAACGAAAAGTGCAGGTCCGATGGTATTAACTGTTAGTAAAGAACTTTATAAAGACACGACTACGGTATTTTTACCAACTGTTGAGCTGGGCAAGGATGCTAACAAGAAAGGACATTACGGTTATATCGGAGATGGCGAAGAAGAGGTTTCCAATACCGCATTGGCTCGTCTATTTTTGAGCTCGAAACAAAAACTAAATGCACTCAATTTAGGAAACTTTTTTGCCTATACACCGGTACAGGTTTCATTAACACCGGGATTAAGCTCACATGGCATGATGAGCGGGCAGGTTGTTAACAAATTTTCTGCAAACCTGATCGGGGGTTATACGGCTGGCGTAAACGGGGTGGAACTGGCAGGTATATTTAATATAGACCGATATCACGTTCGCTATTTGCAAGCCGCAGGTGCTATTAATATGGTAGGGGGGAATATGTCCGGTGTTCAACTTTCGGGAATTTACAATACCGTAATTGACAGTCTGAAAGGCTTTCAAGCAGCAGGTATTTTTAATTTTGTAAAAAATAGCACAAACGGTGTCCAATTAGCAGGCATAGCCAATTACACCGAAGAATTAAAGGGTGTGCAAATAGCCGGCGTAATCAACAAAACAAGAACGAATCGTGGCTTGCAATTTGGCTTTATTAATATCGCAGACACCTCTTCCGGCGTTAGCATTGGTGTAGTAAACATTTCGAAAAACGGTATTAAAAGATTAAGCATATCAAGTAACGAGGTCTTATATGTCAACGCAGCTTTTAAAAGTGGAAATGCAAACCTATACAGCATTCTTTCTACCGGCTATGGCAATTGGAAAGGCTCACAGATTTTCACCACAGGCTTCGGGCTTGGGCATGAATTTAGAAGAAAGAACCAAGCTAATTACTTTGCATTTGAGCTGGTAAGTCAGCAAATACATGGCGCTGCTTATGAAAATGTAAGCAATTGGCAGAAGCTCAATATCCTTTACAATTACTCCTTAGGACAAAAAACGAAATTATTCATTGCACCAAGTCTTAATTTTCTTACGAAGAATAGACAGATCATTGAAAACGCAAGAGACATTCCTTCTGCAGGATATCCCTATTTTATCGACAAAGAGCGCTCAAAATTATGGTTAGGCATTGAATTGGGGGTTTCTTTTTTCTAACATCTAAGCGGAAAATAATATTCGGTCTCAGGTTAAAATAGGGGGGAAGTCCAAGTAGCTTGTCATTATTTAAACGATGATAATGACAAGATTTATGGAACGAAACGTATTTAATTACAAAAAAACAATGCTGGCAATAACTTTGTTGCTGGCAAGCTCTTTTAACCTCTTTGCTCAAGAAGACAGTCCTGCTCACGTAGGTATCTTATATCCATTAAGTACACACGGAGGAAAAGCGGCTGATTATAGCAATACGATTAGCCTACACGCGATTGCGGGTTTATCTGGTGGCGAAAAGGCTTTTGCCCTATATGGCGTGGCTGGAATTGTGAAGGGTAATGTAACCGGACTGCAAGCATCTGGTGTGTTCAACAAAGCCACGGGTACCCTTCGCGGTGTCCAGTTAGCAGGTGCAATCAACTTAGCAGGCGATGCTTCTGAGGGTTACCAATTTGCCGGTCTCTATAACCAGAGTAAAGGAAATGTGCATACTCAATTAGGAGGCTTACTTAATAAAGCCGAAACGACCAACGGTTTACAGGTCGGTGGTTTAAGCAATATCAGTAAGCAGCTGGCCGGTGTCCAAATGGCAGGACTCTATAATCAGGCTGACGAGGTAAAAGGAGCCCAAATAGGTGGGATAATGAACAAAGCAAAAAATGTCAAAGGAGCACAATTCGGTTTAATCAATATCGCGGATAGTAGCGACTATACCATTGGTTTGATCAATATTGTCAAAAATGGAGAAAAGAGTATCCGTGTGGGAACCGATGAAGACCTATCAACTTTTGTTAGCTTTCGTTCAGGAGGACGTGTTTTATATGGTATTTTAGGAATTGGTTTTAACCCGCAATATGAAATGGTCCGTTATGGAGCTGAAGGAGGAATTGGTGTGAATTTATTAAATAAAGATAAGTTCAGGCTAGCGGCTGAAATCTCTTCCATTACATTAACCGATTTTGATGGCAATTATTTTAATAAAAACGGTTTGCGTATTCTGCCGTCTATCAAAATCGCACGTAAAATTTATCTATACGGAGGACCATCCATCAATTATGTCAATACCGATAATGAAGAGGGCAAAAAAATGATTAAAATGAAAATCTGGGATAAACAAAACAGCAAGGATTATCAGGCTTTTAACGTAGGCTTTACCGGAGGTCTACAACTGGTACTTTAAATGGTCTTTTCTCCTTGGTATGGCCGGCAGTGCTTTTTTTCTTTCGGCCATACCAAATAATAAAACCTGTTATCGGCAAAGACGAGGCAATAAGACTCGCCAGGAAAGCGAGAATTTTTCCGGGCAAACCTAAAATAGCGCCCACATGAATATCGTAATTCATCCCAATAAGCTTCTCTCCATTATTTTTATCATTATAATTTCGACGATAAAGTTTCTTACCGGTATACTGATCCAATTGTATTTCATCTGTATTATAATAGACTTCTTTACCTCGATAGCCAATCGCGTAAATAACACCTTCTTTGCCAAAGGCAGGGGATAAACCGATTCGATCGTAGCCACTGGAAAATTCTTTGCTTGCAGTTAGGAAGGCGATATCCAAGGGAGAGGATGCTGCTACAGCCGTGGTATCTGATTGTTTCGTAACAAAAGATGGTGGAGTTGTCGATTGTGAGGCCGCTACATAAACAGCCGTTTCAAACCATTTCATAGCCCAAACCATACCAGTTAATGCTAATATCAAGGTGATAAACAGCGCATAAAACCCTGGCACATTATGTAAATCGTAATTCAAACGTTTAAATCCCGCCTTCCATTTAACTTTAAAGCTCTTATTAAAATTTGATTTTTTTAAATTTTTGGGCCACCAAAGTACAAGACCTGTTAATAGGAGAATAACAAATAGCAAGGTCGCATACCCAACAATCGGTTGCCCATAAGGCGTATTCAACAGCAAACTCCAATGTATGTATTTTACGATTACAAAAAAGTCTTTCGTATAATCGATATATCCCGTTACCTTAGCCGTGTAGGGGTCCACAAATACAGACTCATAACGATTGATGGAACCAAAAAAAGTGAGTGCGTTTTGATCCCCCGCTTCGTAACACATAAACTCCCATGCTTTATCCGGTGCCCTATAAGTTGTAATGAAAGTTGCCGATTTACCCAGAGCTTTATCTGCTGTCTCTTTGAGCTTACTAAAGGGCTGCACGATCGCATTTTTTGGTACTTCAACATAAAACTTATCCCGATGAACCAAATTGCTGATTTCCTGTTGAAAGACAAAAAGACAGCCTGTAATGGCAACAATAAATACGATTATTCCTGATAGCAAACCCAACCATAAGTGTAAAAAGGCAACGATTTTTTTTACCGTCCCTTTTTTCTTCACTTTTGTTTTGGCTTGCTTCATTGAACTATCTTTAAAATTTGTAAGTTAAATTAGCCAAAAAGCTTCTCGGCATCTGAGGTTCTACGGTTGTCCACCCTTTGAAATATTCTTTATCACTTAAATTATCCATCTTTAAACCGATCCTAAATTTACGATGATCATAAAAGATGGAAGCATTCAGCACCGTGTAAGCAGGTAATGTGAAATTGCCTGTCCGAAGGTCATTGGTAATGATATTCTCACTGGCAGAGTTGCCACCAAAGCCTAAACCAAATCCATTGATTAGCCCTTGATGAAAGCGATAACTAATCCAATAATTGAGCAGGTGCTTAGGTCCCGCAGAAACCGGCCGACGATTGTTAACACTTTCGTCGGCCTTAGTAAGCTTACTGAAGTTATTACTGTAGCCAAAGATGACGTTTAAACCTTCTATCGGGCGTGCATTTAAATCCAATTCAAAGCCACGGGATAGTTGAGATCCATCCTGGACGGTAACATTATAAGAAATAGAATCGCGTATAACAGCAATTGACCGGGTTACATTCTTAACCAAGATATCATAGTAGCTTGCTGTAAAACTCAATCTATTATCCAATATGTCCAGTTTTACACCACCTTCCCATTGATTGGCTTGTTGAGGTTTGAAGGTGCTTGGATAATCCGCCAACGGCTGATCGGCGGGAGCTACGTTTCTAAAACCATTCATATAATTGGCAAAAATGGAAATTCGGTTGGGGATCAGCTGATAAACCACACCAAATTTGGGAGATAGTGCCGTTTGATTATAATCTCCGCTTGTAACCCCTGTACTTAAATTAGTCGTTCCCTGACCTTGAAAATGATCTACACGTAAGCTTGCCATTACCAATAATTGATCACTTACGTTTAATATATTAGAGAAGTAGGCTCCGTAAACATTAGTAGCAGCTTTTGTATAAGTACCAGGTTGGGTTGCTTCAGCAAGCCGTTCGTCAACTAATTGTCTATTATAATTGGCGTAATTAGGATCATTGTAGCTGGAATTAACTCTATCAAACAAAATATAGGGCGAGTTATTGTTTTCATTGACCTGTCGGAGGAAATCTAAACCTGCTACCAAACGATTTCGTAAACCACCAATCCGGAAATCACCCGTAAAGTTTTGTTGGACATTCAAGATTTTACTTACCGCATCTACATTTGCGACGTATCTACTTAAGAGTGTATCGTTATCTGCCTCTAGATACATTACATACTGGTAATATCCGTCTGATTTTCTTCGATTATAATTAATAGTAGTTCTTGAAGTCCATTGATTTGAGAGTTTATATTGGATTTGACCACGAAGGTTCATAGTGGGAGTCTTAACTGTGATATCCTCGCTCGTATATGATTTGTCGAAGTCGAATTGCAATTCATCGGGAGTTCTAGCGACAAGTTGTCTAGAACGGTTTAAGAAAACCATCAGAGGATTTGTTCCTTTATAATAATATAATTCAGCATCTGCGTTGATTGTCAAACGACTGTTGGGCCTAAACTCAAACGATGGAGCAACAAAAAAAGATTTTCGGAAACCAACATCTTGAAAGCTATTCTGCGTATGGTACGCTGCATTCAATCTACCCAATAAGTTTCTTTTAGTATTCAACGGGCTATAAACATCAGCCGTAACACGATGCTGCGCAAAACTCCCGACTGTATAGCTTACTTCACCACCTACCGAGTCTAAAGGGTGTTTAGTAACCACATTGATTAAGCCTCCGAAATTTACCAATGCACCTCCGTAAAGAGTTCCAGAAGGTCCTTTAACAACCTCAATTTGTTCAATATTGGCGGGATCTAAATCTCCATTAGTCACGGCAGCAATACCGTTGATTAGCGATGGTTGCGTAGCAAAGCCTCTTAAGGTAAAATAGGCAGCACCATCACCACCTCTTCCGGTTGAGCTCCATAGTTTATCTAATCCCGAACTGTTCTTTAGTGCATCATTAAAGTTCGTTGCTATTTGATCTTTTAGTACCTCCTTTGTAATCGTCGTGTAGACTTGTGGATTTTCAAGATTGCTTAGCGGCAATTTGGAAACAAAATTGCTCTTTCTCCTGGTATAAGGATTAGCCCCTACACCATTAACCACCACTTCATTAAGTGCTGCCGCATTTTCAGTCAACGTAACGACCGGTACCTCCATCTTCGCACTGCTTACCTCAATTTGAAGCTCTTGCGCACTCAATCCGAGGGCCGTTACGCGAAGTATATAGGAACCAAAGGGCACCTGCTTTATTTCATATTGTCCTTCATGGTCGGTTGAGGTGCCACGACTGATGCCTTTTAAGGTAACCGAAACGCCTTCGGCGCCTTTACCATCGGCTGTCAACACCGTACCCTTTAGATCAGCCTTTTGTTGCGCTTGGGAAAGGAAGGGCAGGAATAAAAATTGAATATTTACGAATAAAAAAGTTAGGTAGGATCGAGATCTCATTCTTATTTGGACTTTGTCTAAATTTCTGCAAATAAAAGAACTAAAACCTTAAAATGCAATTCTTATTAAAAATTATTCTAAAGAAGAGGAGGGGGAGGTTGAATACTTGGCAGGAGAATAGGGGATTAGCCGATGTGATAATGAGCCAATGTGATAATGGTGCGGCCTGTGTGATTATAGCATAATGCCTGAAAATAGTTAAGTGGTTGGATAATTGCGTATAGTGATTGTCCATGAGCGTTTCTGCTCACAACTAATACGAATCACCAACAACTAAAAAGTCATAACAATTTCATAATAAATGTTTAAACATTTATTTAATATAAAAGTATTTACTTTTGGTCTATCAAAAAGAGAAACGTATTAAAAATTGAATTATGGCAACAACATGGGTAGTAGATCCTGTACATTCGGATGTGCAGTTCAAAATTAAACATTTAGTAATTTCCACCGTTACCGGTGCTTTTAATCAGTTTGAAGGTCAAGCAACCGCAACTGATGGTTTCGAAGATGTTACGGCAGACTTTAAAATAGATGTAAAAAGCATTGATACTAAAAACGCTGATCGCGACAATCATTTAAGAACAGGTGATTTCTTTGATGCTGATAGTCATCCTGAGATCTCATTCCGTTCGACGTCCTGGAAAAAAGTAGGGGATGACGAATTTGAAGTAACCGGTGATTTGACCATGAAGGGTATAACAAAACCCGTTACTTTCAAAGCGGAGTTTGGTGGAATTGAAAAAGATGCTTATGGCAATACCAAAGCAGGTTTTGAAGTTACCGGAAAAATTAATCGCAAGGAATTCGGTCTTACTTATAATGCTGTAACGGAAACCGGTGGCCTAGCTCTTGGTGAAGACATCAAACTAGTGAGCAATATACAGCTTGCAAAACAAGCATAATTGTTGACGGTAAAATAATGTAAGAAGGTGTCTAAAAGGTGGTGAACACTTAAAAAAATGCATCGCCGGGAGTTCGCGGTTACTTTTGCGGAAAAAGTAACACCTCATTGCAAGAGATCGGTTTTTTAACAAAAACAAAGGAGTCCAAATGACGATCTAGTTATATCCTCGCTCTGCAAGACTCGAAGGAACAACTGTCCGTCAGCTAAAAACTGGCCTCCAAATCTTCGGATAGTACTAGCTAAGTAATGGCACTAACTTTGAAAGAAGATTTGCAGTCAGGAGTTTTTGGTTACTTTTGCGGAAAAAGTAACACCTCATTGCAAGGAACGATGGTGATGGACTTTTTAGACACTTCTTTTTATATTAAATATTTCCCCATTCCATACTTAAGATGGGATAGGGTTTTCCAGCGTCATCTAATTCACTACGATTAACGACTACAAAGCCCATATGTTTATAGAAGCCAAGTGCTTGTACATTTTGCTCGTTAACATCCACCGTCCTTACGTGTTTTTCATTTAAAGCATATTGCACCATTTTTTTACCTGTTCCTATACCACGCATGGCTGCATCTACAAATAACATCTGGATGGCCTGTCCCGAAATACCAATAAAACCGACAAGCTCGCCTTTTTGATTTGCATACCCATATAAATCCACTAAATCGAGGTATTTATTATAAATGAGTTCTTTATAATGCAGAATATCTTCTTCATTAAGAAAATGGTGGGTAGCTCGTACTGCGCTTTCCCAAATTTCCATAATTCGTCCGTAATCGTATTTTCCTAAACTTCTAATCATCGCTTGTAACAGGGTGACAAAGATGTTAATCCCTTAAAGGGAATCTAATAGTCGGTATAAGCCTTTTTTATATGTCCGCCGTCAGTCTCTCAAGCACCATTCGTATAGCTCGATCGATGGTCCTTTGTGCTTCCTTACTAAAAACCGCCTGAAGGCGGCTGGCCAATATGGCATTCACGGAAATTGCCCGGTGTCCCAGTGATTTTGCTAAACCATAAATACCTGCTGTCTCCATTTCTAAGTTCGTAATGGCCTTTCCCTGATGGCGGAACGAACAAAATTTAGCTAATAAATCTACATAAGATGGTGTAGCGCGCGTATGACGACCTTGCGGGGCGTAGAAACCTGGAGCTGTAAGGGTAATCCCAGTGGAAATAGCAGGTGCGAACTGACGAAGAAGATTTTGGGAACAGGCAGCCACATATGCCTGGATAGGCTCAAGTGCAAGATGCCTCTGGAAAGCCTCCCGCAGTTCCAGTTCAGAAACCTCTTCTGTTTTTTTATAGTATTGCAGGAGCGAGTCCAGTCCGATGGCAAAAGTAGAAACCAAAATAGAATCTAAGGGAATATCGCGTTGCAAGGTGCCGGAAGTACCAATCCTTATAATATCAAGCGCTCGTAATTGGGGCTTGACAGTCCGGCTGGGTAAATCTATATTTAGCAACGCATCCAGTTCCGTTAAGACAACATCAATATTGTCTGTACCAATACCGGTAGAGACAACGCTTAATCTTTTTTTTCCAATGTAGCCCGTGTGGGTTATAAACTCTCGTTTTCCCTTTTTTAGTTCTATCCGATCAAAATATTTACTCACTTGCCCCACACGATCGGGATCACCAACCGTAATCACCGTATCGGCTATATCTACAGGCAGCAAATTCAGATGGTAAACGCTACCATCTGAATTAAGTATAAGGTCTGTATCGGTAATCTTCATCGTGACTTAAATTGTCTAATCAATTCTTTTTAACTTGTACGCAGAAATTTTATTTTTACATCTGTTAATCCTTGCAATCGACCTAATGTTTGATTCACTTGCTTTTGTCTGATCTCAAAAGTCAGCGAGCAATCGTTGTCGAAAACCTGCTTCAACACCACCAGATCGTCTTCTTTGACAATTCGCATTACCTCATTCATTTGCAGGTAATTGAAGTTTACCTCATACACATCGTTCACTGTCTTTTGAATAATCTGAGCCTGACCAAGGGCATCCTGTGCAGCGCTTTTATATGCATTAATTAACCCGGGGACACCTAATAGTGTACCACCAAAATAACGTACCACTACAAGAATAATGTTCGTTAAATCATGCGACAAAAGTACATTTAATATAGGACGACCTGCCGTACCAGAAGGCTCGCCATCGTCATTTACGCGAAATATCGAACGATCCGTTGTTAAACGATAGGCCCAGCAATGATGCCTTGCCTTTGGATGAAGGCTTTTAAGTTCTGCAATGATATTTTTCAGTTCTTCCGGATCGCTAAACGGATAAGCATAGGCAATAAATTTGCTTCCTTTATCTTTAAATAGACCTTCAACAGGTTTTTCAATTGTTTTATAAGTATCTTCAAATAAATTCATTAACAATGATCGCTTACAGTTTTACAACAGGCCAATGATGATGACCGAAATCACAGCCAGTAGAAGTCCGACTTTATTTAATGTGCTCAATTTTTCCTTAAACAAAAACATACCAACAATAGCGCCCACTACAATGACACCGATATTCATTCCGGAAAACACGATAGATGGATTGTTCGGTAAGGCTTGATGCGCTTTCATATAAAGAAGAATATTTCCAAAGTTAAAAAGTCCCAATGCCAAACCCCACAATGTTCCCGAAAGGGAAAACTTTTCCTTTTTGGTAACTGCTAAAAAGCCAATGTATAAAAATGAAACCAAGGTGCAGAGTATAAAAACCAAAAAGATTGATGTCTTGTATGAAATTGCTTGGTATTGGGCGATATACTTAAATAGAATATCAATAAGTCCCATACCGAAAAACACCAACAAAGGGTACCGCCAAGCGTTTTTGCTGGCCAGGGTATGCTGATTACGGCGTTGCCATTTAATCGAGCAGATAATTGCTGCTAGTCCTACCACCAAGCCAATAAGTTTAATAGCGCTTGGATGTTCCTTAAAGATAAAAAATGCTGCTAAGAGCGGAATAAAAAGGGATAGACGCTGGGCGATTTCTGTACGCACAATACCTGAATAACGGATAGACCCGGCGATAATGATAAAGAGTGAAGGCATGAGCAATCCTAAGATCAAATAGATCGTTAACGGCGCTTCGGTAAAAGAGAAATTACGCAGATCCGGTTCCAGGTAATGGAAACTTAACAACACGGCAACAGGGTAGTTCCATGCGATCATTTGCAGGATGTTGACCGAATAACGTCGGGCCAATTTGATTATCACCGATACGGTGACACTGCATAAAACACTTAAAAGAACAAAGAGCATCGTTAGTTGTTAAAGTAAACAGTCAGTAAATCATTTCCTATGCTTTCCTTTAGCTGAGGAATCGTCTGTAAGCGCGGGGCTTCCCATCCGTCTTTCCAATAAACCGATCCACTAAACACGCGCGCTTCGTCCCACAAACCTGCTTCTATAAAAAGTTTAAGTGTTTTGATTCCCCCTTCGATGACGACCGACTGGATATCCATCAAATGAAGCTGGTATAGAATATTTTGCGGCAAATACCAATCGAAATTCTCTAAAGCAATCAATTTAAGATGATCTTGCCAATCGGTCTTTATTGCGTTAAATACAATTGTTTCTGTTTGTTGATCGAACAAATGAAGATGGGAAGGGAGTGAAAGTTCCTTATCTATAACAATGCGTTTCGGGTTTTTACCGAACCATGCCCGAACGTTCAGTTGCGGATTATCAATTATAGCCGTATTCGCCCCTACTAAAATAGCGTCTTCTTGGCTGCGCCATCGATGATTGACCACTTGGGTACTCGTTCCTGTAATCCATTGTCGGCCAGGGTCCTTGGGTGCAAAATAACCATTCGCTGTTTCCGCCCACTTTAGGATAACGTATGGTCTCTGTTTTTGCACACGCGTAAAAAAACGTCGATTTATAAATTTTGCTTCTTCTTCTAATACACCTTCAATCACTTCGATACCCGCAGCGCGCAATTTAGCGATACCACGACCGTTTACTTGCTCATAGGGATCTCTGCAAGCCACAATCACTTGTTTTACTTGATGCTTGATGAGCAGATCGGCACAAGGAGGTGTCTTCCCCTGATGAGAACAGGGTTCCAGGGTAACATAAACCGTCGATTCTTTCAGTAAGTCGGCGGCATCTGGATAGTGATTGAAAACATCGGCAATTGCATTGGGTTCCGCGTGGGCTTCGCCATATTTTCGATGCCAGCCCTCCCCAATAATGGTATCTTTATGTACGATCAAAGCACCAACCATTGGATTCGGACTGACGGTGCCATGACCTAGTTCCGCTAACTCCAGGCAGCGCCGCATATAGATTTCGTGATTAGGCATATACAAACCTAAGGAATTTTAATAGCTGTCGCTTAATACGTATATTTTTTTTTACAGTTTTATGTTATGTTGAGTTGGGATTAGCCAAATAGCCGATAAGCTGGCACCCATTTTTTACTTTTGAATTTTTACTTTTGAATTAGTAGGTTTGCCCATGTAAATACCATGCAACAACTCGAAGCCGTCAAAAAACAATTCATAGAAAAAATAGCTGTTTTATATGAAGCTAACGAAGCGGAGAGCATCTTTCTGATTGTGTTGGAAGATCTATTTGGATATAGCAGAAGAGACTTACTCCTTCACAAATCCATGAACTTGAACGACGAGCAACTGGACCGGCTGGAAGAGGCCGCCAGTCGCATAAGTACCGGTGAACCGGTTCAATATATCATCGGACACACACCTTTTATGGGATTATCACTCCATGTGAATCAACATGTATTGATTCCACGTCCCGAAACAGAGGAACTTGTTGATCTCATTATTCAAGACTTGAAACAAGGGGATAGGCCTGCGCCCAAAATCATCGACGTCGGGACAGGTTCCGGTTGTATCCCCATTGCTATCAAAAAGTATGTTAATCAAGCGCAGGTTTCCGCAATCGATGTATCAGGTGAAGCGTTGGCTGTAGCAAAGCAGAATGCCGTGGAGAACCAATGCCCTGTTCACTTTATGCTGGCCGATATCCTTGAATGGGATATCATCTTTGCCGAAGAGCTTAAGTTTGACCTTGTGGTTAGTAATCCCCCTTATATAACAAACAGCGAGCAACAATTCATGCATCCGAATGTATTACAATTTGAACCCCATTTGGCGCTTTTTGTAGAAGACCGGGCCCCGTTGCTCTTTTATGAAACGATTGCCTCTTTCGCCTTAGCGCATCTGGAAAAAGGAGGAAAGCTCTATTTTGAGATCAACCGAAATTTCGGAAAAGAGGTAAAAAATTTACTTGTAAAAAAAGGTTTTAAAGATGTCCTGCTTAAACAGGATATACATGGAGCAGATCGAATGGTAAGAGCGAGTGTGTAGATGGGCACGGTGAAAAGGAAGGGAAGGAGAAGCAAAAAACAGCATAACAACGGTTCCATTTCTTGGAAATGGGTATGCGTATTGTGCTGTATATTGGCATTGATCTCCATGGCGGTTATCAATCATTTTCTATTTTATAAACGTGTCCACTACGGCATCAAAATTCCTAGGGGATACCACACCCATGGAATTGATATTTCCCAATATCAAGGGAAGATCGATTGGGAAGCTTTATGCACTCCCCAAGATAGTGATGTACACATTTCTTTCGTTTACATGCGTGCCACCATGGGGATGCGAAGCGATAAAAAATTTAAATTCAATTGGCAAGCAGCAAGGAAATATGGTTTAAAAAGGGGGGCTTATCTCTTTTTCCATCCAAATAAGGACGGTGTGCGACAAGCGGAGCTGTTTATCGAACGTGTAGGTGATTTGGATGGTTGTCTGCCTCCAGTAATCGATATTGAAAAGACCTATCGAACTGATAAAAAGCTTTTAAAGAAACGTTTACAAGATTGCTTAAACACCCTGAAAAGCTATTATGACATCGATCCTGTTATCTACACTTATACAACCTTCTACCGTGATTACTTAGGTGAAAAATTCGATCAATATCCCTTATGGATCGCCCATTACGAACGAGAAGATAAACCCGACTACATCAATCGTCCATGGGACATTTGGCAACACAGTGAACGGGGGAGCATAGCCGGTATATCTGAATTCGTTGATTTTAATGTCCTAAACTGTAAGAATCGCATTATGCCCTGTGAAGTTTGCGGTTATTAGTGATTCGTTGGTTTGTGCTTTATCACTATTACTGAACCATCATTAGCCGTACAAAAACTACTCGACTAGTTGACGATTTACAAGGTATAAATCATGGTAAGTACGCTTAAAACGCGAAACTACCTATCGCGATAGTTAAGCCGACATTATCACATTGGCTAATCGGCTAATTTCTAACTCAACGACTCAACGATTCACCAAAAATAAACTTTCCCAAGTCCGGTTTCACTTTCTTTTCCCGTTTTAGCTCATGCTCATAAATCAATTTTCCAAGATTTTTCAGAAAAGGATAGGTGACCTCTTCATACTCATAAATTCCGTCATTATAAATTTCATTATTATTCGATTGAACTACAACGGCTAGGAGAAATTCAACACCGTTTTGAAAATCAACGATATAGGCATTGTCGATATTGTAGCCGTAGGAATCACCGTACTTATTGAAACTACGGATACTACCATCAGGATGGACACCTTTTTCACGACCGAAAAACAACAACTTACTGTAGGTAGGCCAGAATTCAGTGCTATCATATTTGGGGAAATCGGATTCTTGTGGAAAACGCGACATATAGTAGTAGATGAAGCGATAGTCATCATCGTTAAGATGAAACTGTTCTTTCTTTGGGAAAGCTTCCGGAAAAAGCAATTTTTTCATGATCAATTGCTGGTCGGCTAAGGCATATACATTAAGTCCTTCGAAGCTATAGGGTTTATGAATCAAGCTATCTTTAGCATCGATATATGCTTTACCACGAATTAAATTATTTAGTTTCAACGGATAATCTTGCGGATCGTATTGAGCCGCTTGTTGATAGATAAGCTGATTATCTTTATAAAAGGTAATCGGATTGGTGTGTTTGGCCCATTCACCCTTATCGCCAATCGCTAGACGGTTGATAATGCGACTATGATTGGCCCCATGTTTCTTCAAGCGGCGGTTGATATCCGCTCTTCCCAAGAATTCATAGAGGCGATTGAAAGCATCATTATCACTGGTCAGCAAAATTTTCTTGATATAATGTCCAATACTCGGGAGTCTGTTTTCCGCTGAAGAATCAACGTCAACTTTGGTTTGTTTTCCCCAAGCGCTATCGATTCTCAGCGGTGTGTTTTTATCCAAACCATTGATTTTAAGCTCATTGATTTTTTCCAGTGCAAAAACAGATGCCGGTAATTTCACCGTACTGGCGGGGTAAAAGTACCAGTTTGGGTTCAGTTGATAGCTAAAAGAAGTAAAATGTGGTTTATTATGCTTATCACGATCTATTTGTGTATAGAGAATTTGCACCTGCTTTCGTTGCGGATCATCGAGAATAGCTTTAAAAAGTTCGGGGTGGATTTCAATTAAATTCTTTAAAAATAGGGTATCCATTGATTGTGCATAGCTTTTATAGGAAATCAGCAACAGACAAAAAGAGAATAATGTTTTCATCGCCGTTCAGGTTTGTGCTGCTAAGATAGTGAAAACCTCATAAACTTGCATGCCAAAAATTCAGTGTCCGCTTTTTAGCTTGGTATAGTTAGCTTGAATGGCTATTTTTGCGGAATAGATCAAATGGACTTAATTTATCATGCTTCTTAAACGCAAAGCAATTAAATTTAGGATAGCAAGTAGCAATCATTAGGGTTAAACCGTTATAAAAAGCATACAAATCGAAAATTTTCACCTTATAAACAACAAATGAAAACAAAAATCAACTCTCTTTACCTAAGCTTATTGGCTGGAACCTTACTTACACTGGGAGCGTGTAGTAAAAATGATGATCCAGAACCATTGCCACCGATACCAGATAACCTCGGTGTATTTGTTCTTAACGAAGGGCAATTTGGACAACAAAATGCATCACTCGGTTTTATCAAGTTTAACGATGCAAGCTATTCTGATAGCACAAATTTAGGCAACAATGCAAATGACGTTATTCGCTTTGGAGGAAATTTATACATTACTGTCACCGAATCGAATAAAATAGTAGTAGTCAATTACTATAGTAAAAAGATAGTAAAGACCATCCCAATGAAACAGCCTCGCAATTTAACGTATTTGGATAAAAAGGTCTTTGTCACAAATTACAATAATAGAGTAGTTGCGATTGATACAACTTCTTTAACTGCTGTGGATTCTGTTGAAGTCGGACGGACCCCTGAAGAAATTGTGCGCATGAACAATAAACTTTATGTTGCGAATTCAGGTTCAAAAGATGGTTGGTCTAATGGGAATTTCGATAAAACTGTATCCATTCTAAACCCGTCACCATTATCAGTTGATAGAACAATTGAGGTAGCTGAAAATGTGACCGGTTTAACTGCTGACTCTGCACGAAACAGACTGTACGCTAATACAGCTGCTATCGATTCCAGTAGACCTTCTAGACTTTATGTCATTAATACACAAAGTGAGAATGAAGCACCAGTAAAGCTTACTTTTGGAGCGAGTAGAATGTTGGTTGTGGGTAATCAAGCTCTTCTCATAAGCGACAATTTTGAAACTAATAAAAAGCAAGTGTTATTAATGGATTTGGCAAATCGTAATACGACTAAGTTTATTGAGAATAACGACATTAAAGACCCCTATGGCCTTGGCTTTGACATTAATTCGGGGCAGATTTGGATTGCTGATGCAAATGGCTATAATGGTAAAGGCAAAGCATATGTTTATTATAATACTGGTTCCCCGGGCCCTGTTATAAATGTAAACTATGTTCCCAAAAAGTTTATATTTAAATATCAATAAAAAGTAGTTATATGAAGGGATACAATTTGTATTCCTTTCTTATTTCCACTCAATTCCCTATCTTCGTCTCCCATGCAACTCAACGTAGGACTGATCGGTTTCGGCATGGCAGGACAAGTGCTTCATGCCCCTCTTATAAGCTCGGTAACAGGTTTAAGATTAACAAAAGTCTATGCCCGTCGGGAAGAACAGCAACATATATTACGGACTAAATATCCTGCAGTAAGCATCGTGGCCGATGTAGAGGATATCTTTAATGATAAGAAAATTGACTTCGTTGTCATCGCGACATCCAACGATGTACATTTTAGCTTAAGCAAAGCTGCCTTGTTGGCCGGCAAACATGTGGTGATAGAAAAACCTTTTACCAATACCCTGGAAGAAGCGAACGAACTGATTGATGTAGCAAAGAGCCAAGGTAAATTGCTATCGGTATTCCACAGTGCCCGTTGGCATAGCGATTACCTTACCGTAAAGGACGTAATTGCCGGCGGTGAGCTCGGGCGACTGGTAACGATGGAAATCCGTTACGATCGCTTCCGTAATTATTTACGACCGAATGCTTGGCGGGAGGACAATCTACCCGGTTCCGGGATTTGGTTTGACCTCGGTGCGCATCTCATTGATCAAACTTTACAATTATTCGGCAAACCACAAGCGCTCTTTGCCTCGTTACGTAAAATGAGGGAAGGGGTAGGGGCCGTTGACGATTTCGAAGTTTTATTATACTATCCACAACTAAAAGTTTCTCTCAAAGGAAGTATGCTGGTGAAAGAACCGACACCACGTTTTGCTTTATATGGCACGGAAGGTGCCTTTGTAAAACCGGGTGTCGATCCGCAGGAGGCGGCATTGAGGGAGGGAAAAACACCGACGGATTCGGCAAATTGGGGAGAAGAACCGCAAGAGATTTGGGGTATTTTAAATACAACAACCGAGGGGCCGGACAGTCGAAGAGCTATTCCTAGTCAAAAGGGAAATTACCCGGGTTATTATGAAAATGTACGCGATGCCATTCTCGGCAAAACCGAGCTGGCGGTTACTGCCGATCAAGCAAGAGATGTGATTGGCCTATTGCAATTGGCTGAAAAAAGCTGGGAAGAAAAACGTGTAATGCCTGTCGAATGAGCTATGATGCGATCGTCATTGGGGGAGGTGCCTGTGGCCTCATGTGTGCAGTGCAGGCAGGCTACTTAGGAAAAAGGGTAGCGGTCTTGGAGCGAAATGACAAGCTAGGCGCTAAAATATTAATTTCCGGAGGCGGGCGTTGCAATTATACAAATCTATACGCCACTCCCGCGAATTTCATCTCGGAGAACGAATATTTTTGCGTTGCCGCGCTCAATCAATGGACCGTAGGCGATACTATCCGCTTTTTTGAAGATGAAGGTATTGTAGGGCAGGAGAAGACGCTGGGTCAGCTATTTCCTACTTCCAACAAAGCAAAGGATGTTGTGGCCGTATTTGAACGACTACTTAAGACATTAGGGCAAGAGGTGTTTTTACAGGCGGAAGTTAAGTCGGTTGAAAAGAATCCTGTTACCAACACCTTTCAAGTTGTATTTGATCATCAAGGGCAGTTAGAGACCTTCGACACCGCTAAAGTAGTGATGGCGAGCGGTGGATTACCCATTGCTAAATTAGGTGCCAGCGACTTTTCTTTAAGGGTAGCGAAACGCTTTGGTCTACAGGTAACCGATACCGCACCAGCTTTGGTACCACTGACCATCACAGGGAAAGATGCGGAATGGTTTGCAGCCTTAGCAGGTAATGCGGTTTTCAGTAGGGTTTGGAACAAACAGATCAGTTTTGAGGAAAACATTTTATTTACGCATTGGGGTCTTAGTGGGCCCGCTATCTTGCAGATTTCTTCTTATTGGAAACCAGGTGAAGTGATCTGG
Source organism: Olivibacter sp. CPCC 100613 (assembly GCF_036959255.1). NCBI lineage: Bacteria > Pseudomonadati > Bacteroidota > Sphingobacteriia > Sphingobacteriales > Sphingobacteriaceae > Olivibacter > Olivibacter sp. CPCC 100613. The sequence goes on along the minus strand of NZ_JAWMTI010000009.1, from coordinate 189,153 downwards.
ATTGATCTCCTTCCCAAACAGCGTATTGCTCAGCTGGTTCAGCAAGAAAGAGATAGGGGAGGAAAGCGCTTGCTTTCACAACTTTTACAGGATCATTTTACCAAGAAGTTTACAGACGCATTAGGCAAATTCTTGTCTATCGACAAGAAAATCGCTTCGATCGGTAAACAGGAGGTAAAACTGATGGAACAGGTAATTCACCGTTTTGAAGTAAAACCAGCAGGTAGTAAAGGGTACGATAAAGCCGAAGTAATGCGGGGCGGTGTTAGCACCGACGAACTATCTTCAAAAAAACTGGAGGCTAAAAAATGTACAGGACTCTTTTTCGGCGGCGAATGTGTTGATGTAACCGGTTGGCTGGGAGGTTATAATTTTCAGTGGGCCTGGGCAAGTGGCTATGTAATTGCGCAACATTTGTAGTCGTTATTCGTTGCTCGTTATTAGTTATTAGTTATTAGTAATAACAACTAATAACCAATAACCAACAATTGACCGGCAACCAATAACCAATCTAAGACACTTCTACCACAAAACTATTATCTGCTGCCAATAAATCTTTATTCGTAATCAAAGACTCCAGATTGATGTCACCTATAATGTATTTAAATTCGCGCGCGTAATGCCTTTCTGATACCTTTAAGAAGTTCAGTTTATCCAGAATAGATTCGTCATTATAGCGTAGGTATATTGTAATCTTATGATCGTTGCTATGGCTTAATTGGGTTGCTTCTAAGTGCTTTTTATATTCGTAACGATAATCATATCGCAACGCCGCAATATCTGATAAGACAGCTGAGCCGGTAGGATGCCCACCAGCACCTTTTCCATAGAAAAACTGCTGATCAGCAAACGCCGCCTGTACGACCACGCCATTATATTCGTTTTCAACAGCATAAAGAATGCTTTTATCATTCACAAACTTCGGAATTACATAAAGGATCACTTTTTCATTTCCTATTTCTTTAGCAGTGGGTACCAGCTTAATCTTATAATTCTTTTCCCGAGCAAAGCGAATATCATAGTCGGACAATTGATCAATACCAATATTCAGGATATCCTCAGGCTTTACGTACAAACCATAGGCATGCGAAGCAACGATGGCAAGCTTAAATTTCGCGTCAAAGCCACCTACATCCAGTGTAGGATCCGTTTCCGCAAATCCTAAATGCTGGGCTTGTTTTAAAGCAGTATCATAATCCATATGCTCATTAAAGATTTTGGACAAAATGTAATTGGAAGATCCATTAAAAATACCCGATACAGAATGGAGCAATTCATTATCGTAGTACTCCTCCAAATTACGGATAATAGGAATACTTCCACATACTGCGCCTTCATATAATAAACTTGTTCCATATTCCTGTTGAATGTCAACAAGCTCTTCCAAATGCGTAGCAATCATTTTTTTATTGGCCGAAACGACATGCTTACCCGTCTTCAATGCTTTCGACACAATATGAAAAGCAGCCTCGGCATCGTCAATTAGCTCCACAATGGTATTGATTTCTGCGTCATCCAATAATTCATCGGCTTCAGTGGTAAACAACTCCAAAGGAAGTGTTCTTTTTTTGTTTGGATTTTTAATAGCGAAACGTTTGATTTCCAGGTTTAGCTTCTTAGTTTTAATGATATCGTATAAGCCTTGGCCTACTACGCCAAAGCCAAACAATCCTAGTGTAAGTTTTTTACTCATTGTTCTGTTAGATCTTCTCTCTATATATTAAATCAGGGGTTGCAAAGCTCTATCCAAGCGATTTGGATAGTTATGTTTTAAAAAAGCAGCGATTTCCTTACTGATTTGTTTCGTTTCAATTAGAAAACCGTCGTGTCCGTAAAAGGAACTGATGGCTGCGAATTTGGCATTTCTAATATGCTTGGCTAAATACTTTTGCTCATCCAAAGGAAACAGTACATCGCTGGTAATACCAATCACCAAGGTTTTTGCACGTATTTGTTGCAAAGCCTCCTCCGCGCCGTTTCGTCCTCTTCCGACATGGTGGGCATCCATTGCTTTACTGAGAAACCAATAACTATAGGCATTGAAACGTTTCACCAATTTCTCGCCCTGATAATTTTGGTAAGATGATGCCCGGTAATCATCTATTTTATCATCAGAGCTTTCCAGCTGGGTGGCACCATAAGTTTCATACGTGCGGTAAGAAAGTAAGGCAATACTCCTGGCCACTTTCAAACCTTTTGCTCCACCGTTGGGTTTATTAGCATAAAAAGTCCGATCCGCACTGATGGCCAATCGCTGACTTTCATTGAAGGCGATGCCCCAAGGTGAATGCTGGGCATTTGTTGCCAATAAAATAAGATTCTCAATCCGATCAGGATGAAGAATAGCCCATTCCATCGCTTGCTGTCCTCCCAACGAACCGCCAATCAATACCTTAATCTTATCGATACCTAAATGTTGGGCCAAAAGTTCATGAGCCGCAATAAGGTCCCGAATCGAGAACTGCGGAAAAGAAAGGTAATAGGGTTGCTCTGTGCTTGGATTCGTACTTAATGGATTGGTAGTGCCATAATGAGATCCGATAATATTAGCACAAATAATAAAATGCTCCTGTGGATTGAACAGATCTCTTTCTCCGAACAAACCAGGCCACCAATCGAATACATCCGAATTAGCCGTTAGCGCATGGCATACCCATACCACATTATCCTTACGTGTGTTTAACCGGCCATAAGTATGATAGGTTATCTGTAAACCTTTCAATCGCTTTCCATTCTCAAACCGGAAGGTTTTATTATAATTGAATTTATAGATACTCATATATATAAGCGCAGCTACGCTGTTAAATTTCTATTTGATCTTGTCAAAAGCCTGCTGTAAATCGGCAATGATATCATCGACATGTTCGATACCCACAGCTAATCGCAAGGCGGTCGGCCTCACACCGGCAGCAACCTGTTCTTCGTCCGAAAGTTGTTGGTGCGTTGTAGCGGAAGGTTGAATAATCAGGGTCTTTGTATCGCCTACATTAGCCAAATGACTGATAAGTTCGAGATTGTCTACAAAAGCGGTTGCATGTTCTTTTTCTCCTTTCAATTCAAAGGATAATACCGCTCCAAAACCGTGTTGCAAGTATTTCTTAGCACGTAAGTGAGCAGGATGCGATTCCAAGCCCGGATAGTTGACGGATTTGACCAATGGATGCTTCTCCAACCACAAGGCAATGCTCAATGCATTATCAACGTGACGTTGTACACGTAAAGAGAGCGTTTCTAATCCTTGAAGCAGCAAAAATGAATTAAAAGGGGAGAGAGCCGGACCAAAATCCCGCAACCCTTCTACACGAGCACGAATAGCAAACTGAATATTGCCGAAGGGTCCACCGACACCAAATACATCCTTAAAAACAAGACCGTGGTATCCTTCGGAAGGTTCACTGAACTGTTTAAATTTACCATTGCCCCAATCGTAGTTGCCACCGTCAACAATTACACCACCGATGCTTGTCCCATGCCCACCGATCCATTTTGTTGCTGATTCTACAACCACATGTGCCCCATGCGCTAACGGTTTGAATAGATAGCCTCCGGCACCAAAGGTATTATCAACAATCAGTGGAAGATCGTATTTTTTTGCAACAGCCGCAATGGCTTCAAAATCGGGAACATTAAAACTCGGATTACCAATTGTTTCAATATAAATAGCTTTTGTTTTATCATCAATGAGGGCCTCAATATGAGCAGCCTCGTCATTATTTGCAAAGCGAGCTTCAATCCCCAACCGTTTGAAAGAGACTTTGAACTGATTATAAGTACCTCCATATAAATTGGAACCGGTAACAAAGTTTTCTCCACTTTCCAAAATATTGCTTAGCGCCAAAAACTGTGCTGCTTGGCCTGACGCCACAGCGAGAGCTGCCACACCTCCTTCAAGTGCGGCAATACGCTTTTCAAAAACGTCCGTTGTCGGGTTCATGATACGCGTATAGATGTTACCAAATTCTTTTAAAGCAAATAGATTGGCTCCATGTTCGGAGTTATTGAAAACGTAGGAAGTTGTCTGATAAATAGGTACCGCCCGTGCATTCGTAGCAGGATCAACTTCCTGTCCCGCATGGACTTGTAAAGTATCAAATTTTAGATTCGTTGTTGACATTGGATTTTTTTCTTAATTAAAATGTATTAACCATTGTTTGTTAGCGTAGACGTATGCAAATACAATACATCTCAAAACGACGTATGCTTCGCATCGGGACAAAAAAGAGTTTTCTTTTAACAACAGCACATACACATGCAAGCGCAATTCATATAGGAAAACGATTGCTTATTGCCTGTAAGGGATTGATTGAATAATTGTCGGTAAAATACACCGCCGGACTTAAATTTGCTGTTTGTTGAATGTGATTTCATGTCTTATTCATTTATATGCTCCCATTTATCTGGGACAGGATTTGGCACCTTTTCCGAACGTTTCGGATGGTTGCCAGTGGGTCTTAGAGCCGGTCTCTCGCCACTTCTTTATAAATCAAGACTCTTTTTAAAGAGGAATTGATCAATACATTATTAATGTATGGCGCAAATATACGTTTTATTTTAAAATTCAAAAGTAAAAAGTAAAAATTCAAAAGCCTGCTTGCCGATAGGTGCTACCGCCACTCTTTCAGCTCGCTGCCGCTACACACCCATAGCTCAGGTTAAATAGCCTGTTGGAATCCCTTATCTTTATGTATCAATTTAGCCGTGGAGGCGGGTATATCAATCGGGCGGGTATAAGTCACGAAATCTGCCTCCTTTAAGGCATTGAAGAAACCTAATTTCTCTACCATTCGAGTGGCTGGTTGATTATCTTCATTGATACATATCTTTATAAAAGAAGCGCCTAAACAATATTTAGCCATTTCAACCATTTGGTTGAAAGCGGTTGGCATAATTCCTTTCCCCCAGTACTCCGGTAATAACGACCCGCCGAAAAAGATATCTTTTTTCTTCTTGTTCCAGTTATACAGAACACAGCAGCCAATCACTTTCTCCGGTTCATTTCTCAATCGGATCGTGTAAATGTACTTACACAGCCAAAGCATCCTTTTCGTGAATTCTTCAGCTGTTTCATTACCAATTTCGTCATTGATATTGATTTTCCAAAACAGATCGGGTCTGGTATAGATATTGTCGAAAATTTCCGCGTCTTCTATTGTCAATTTACGCAAAACAATAGGCTCTACCTTTAGTGTATCCATAACTTAAGAAATTAAAACAAAAAAACGGAGATTGTTATTTGTTGATTTAAATGTACCTCAATCTTTCCAATAAAACAAACAAGTATGTTCTAAAATTGTTTGGAGTAAGTCTTAAATCTTAAGATGCGCCTGTAGCTGACACACAAACCTTATTACCCTATACCCTTAAAATCTTACGTTAACGAGACGGTTACATGCTTGCATATCCAAGCAACTTTATCTAAGTTTGTCGATAAGATATTCGTGTATGGAAGCAGATAACAGGTTACAGCTAGTCATCGATGACCCCCATTTGGATGTAGAATTAAGAGAAATAGCATTAAAGGTTCTTGACAATAAACGTATAAGCTTCGAAGAAGGTGTCAGCCTTTATGAGAAAGGCGATTTAGGATTCCTCGGCGTATTGGCCAATTACATCCGAGAAAAAAAGAATGGCAATTACACCTATTTTAATCGGAATTTCCACATAGAACCCACCAATCTTTGCGTATATGACTGTAAATTTTGTTCCTATTCAAGACTAATCAAAGAACGTTCGGAAGGATGGGAAGCAAGCATGGAAGACATGCTGGCTACGATCAAAAAATACGACGGCGAACCCATAACAGAAGTACATATTGTAGGCGGAGTACTTCCGCAATATAATATGCAGTTCTATATGGATTTATTTTCAGCCATCAAAAAACACCGTCCGCAACTTCATGTGAAGGCTTTAACGCCTGTTGAATATCATTATATTTTTAAGAAGGCAAAGGTGGATTATGCGACCGGTATGCGCATGATGAAGGAAGCTGGACTGGAATCCATGCCGGGAGGGGGGGCTGAAATTTTTCATCCTGAAATACGTGATCAGATCGCCAAAGATAAATGCAATGCGGAGCAGTGGTTAGCTATTCACGAGGAATGGCATAAATTGGGAATGCATTCGAATGCTACCATGCTTTACGGTCATATTGAAGCTTTCCACCATCGGGTTGATCACATGGAGCGTTTACGTCAATTACAGGATAAAACCGGAGGGTTTCAAACCTTCATTCCGCTCAAATTTAGAAATAAAGACAATCAAATGTCCCACATTCCCGAATCGTCAGTTATTGAAGATCTGAGAAACTACGCAATAGCACGCATCTACCTCGATAATTTTCAACATATAAAAGCCTATTGGGCCATGATCAGTAGGGATACAGCGCAATTGTCATTGAGCTTTGGCGTGGATGATATAGATGGCACATTAGATGACACCACTAAAATCTATTCCATGGCTGGAGCTGAAGAAAAAAATCCGGCAATGAGTACACAGCAACTCGTGGAACTCATTAAACAGGTGGGAAGGCATCCTATTGAGCGGGATACATTATACAATATAGTCACCGATTACCAGGATTACAAGTTCGACGAAAGCAATCCCAAAAAGAGCTATTACAGTTTACCGGTATTAAATTAGTGTTGCTATAAGCAAGAATGAAACCTGCATAAATTGCCAAATACAGAAGGAAATGAATAATTTATGCAAGCTTCATTACCGATAAAGAACAAATCATTTGAATGAAAAAATTATTCTACATTATTAGACACGGAGAAACCGACTTAAACAAACAAGGAATAGTACAAGGTAGGGGTGTTAATACGCCTCTAAATGACTTGGGGAATCAACAGGCACAAGCTTTTTATGAAGCTTACAAAGGTGTAGATTTTGACAAAATCTATACTTCAAGTCTTATCAGAACGCACCAAACTGTTGCTCCCTTTATCGAAGAAGGTATCTCTTGGGAACAACTCGAAGGTTTAGATGAAATAAGCTGGGGAATTTATGAAGGTAAGGAACAATCAACTAATATCATCACCGGCTTCAATTCCATTACACAACAGTGGAGCGAGGGTAAACTCGATGTTAGTGTAGAAGGCGGTGAAAGCCCTAATCAAGTACAGGCAAGACAGAAACAGGCGATGGATCATATAATCTCGCAAGTAAATGAACAAAAAGTTCTCATCTGTATGCATGGCCGGGCAATGCGTATTCTACTTTGCTTGCTGATCAATAAGCCTTTATCTCAAATGGACGACTTTCCCCATATGAACACGGCGTTGTATTTAGTTTCCTATGACAATGAAATATTTACTATTGAAGACCATTACAACATCAATCACTTAGCCCAACTTCAAGACGCCGAATAATATTTATTGAACACACACATGAATAAAATTAAAGTATCAGCCGTATCTTATACGAATACGACCCCTTTTATCTATGGTATAAAAAACACGTCACTGATTAATGAAATTGAATTAAGCTTAGATATACCGAGTACATGCGCACAGAAATTAATTGATAACCATGTCGACCTTGGTTTAGTACCCGTAGCCGCGTTATTACAAATACCGGGATATGATATCATATCCGACTATTGCATAGGCGCTACCGGAGCAGTGAATTCGGTGTTTATTTTTAGCAATAAACCGGTTCACGAAATAAAAACGCTCCGACTCGACAAACAATCACGCACTTCTAATAATCTCGCGCGCGTATTGCTCAAAAATTATTGGAAGCAATCGGTTGAACTCACCGAAGAACAAGATGCCGATGCTTTTGTGGAAATAGGTGATCGGACTTTTGGAAAAAAGGAAAGCTTTCCTTTTGTTTATGATATGGGGGCAGAATGGATGAACTTTACGGGTTTACCTTTTGCTTTCGCAGTATGGGCTGCCAATAAGTCCTTACCTAAAACTTTTATCGAATTATTTAACAGCTCCATGAAATTCGGATTGGATAACCGGAACGAGGTTATCGAAAATTTACCTAAGAGGGACGATTTCGATATTGCACATTACCTCAATCATTCGATCGATTTTTCACTGACCGATAAAAAAAGAGAGGCCATTCGATTGTTTCATCAGTATATTCAAGTACTTTAAAAGGGAACAAGAAACCAGTTAGTAGGGAAAGCGAGAATGAGGAGCAGGAAGAAAACTACTTACCCACTCAACGATTTCCCTACTAACTACTCCCTAATAGCTACTCGCGTTATCCAGAATTTTTATTTCCTCTGAACTCAGTGTTATTTCTGCTGATGTTATTAAATCACGTAGCTGTTTTTCATTGGTCGCACTGGCAATCGGTGCTGTAATAAAAGGTTTGTGAAGCAACCAGGCAATGGCTATTTGTGCTTTAGTGGCCCCTTTGTTGGCCGCAATCTCTTCGAGCGCTACTAAGATTCGTTCACCCCGTTCGTTTAAGTATTGTTTTACCGTTTCACCCCGTGGGCTTTTCTTAAGATCCGCTTCCGTTTTATATTTACCGGTAAGAAAACCACTGGCTAAAGCATAATAATTCAGCACGGCCAAATTTTCATCTTGTACTAAAGGAAGGTATTCCGTTTCAAATTTTTGTCGATCATATAAGTTATAAAGTGGCTGAATACTAACGTAAGGTTGCAGATTGTTTTTTCTAGCAAATTCGTTCGATGCCGCAATCCGTTCAGTCTTAAAATTAGAAGCACCGATATAACGCACCTTTCCCTCTTTGATGAGGTTATTTAATGCAAGCATCGTCTCTTCAATGGGGGTCGACTCGTCGTCATAATGGGTCTGGTAAAGATCAATGTAATCAGTTTTTAGTCTTTGCAGAGAAGCTTCGACTGCGTTTTTTATATAGGCAGCTTTTAGTCCTTTTTTTTCCGGGCTCATCTCAGCTCCTAATTTTGTTGCAATAACTACGTCGTCTCGTTTTCCCCGTTTTGACAACCAATTACCGATAATGGTCTCTGATTCACCTCCCTTATTTCCCGGAGCCCATTTGGAATAGACATCGGCCGTATCAATAAAATTGTAACTGCCATCAACTAATGCATCCAATAATTGGAAAGAAGCAACTTCATCCAGTGTCCATCCAAAAACGTTACCTCCAAAGGCAATGGGTGAAACCATTAATGTTGTTAAACCTAATTTTCTTTTATGTGCCATTTACGTACCTTTAATTTGTTATCAAAAGTATAAACGGTAAGTAATTAAATAAAGTTTTAGCGTAAGTTCGTACTATACAGAATATGACATCGCATTTACTCAATTCAGCAACTCATCTGTTTTTTTTCTTCGTGTCCGTTTCGGAATTTTCATATAACTTCCTTCTTCACTGCTTTCGTCTCCCAACAGCATACCCCAAGGTTTAAGCTCTGGTATTCGATCGAAAACAACCTTCATAATGGCAATAATAGGAATCGATAAAAACATTCCGGTAATCCCCCACAGCATCTCACCGAGAACCAATCCGATAAGGGCAATCAATGTGTTTATCTGAACTTTCGAACCAACAATTTTTGGCATTATGTAATTTCCATCTATCGCATGGATAATCACTAAGGCGACCACAACAAACAGAACATTGGTTGCCGTCGATGTGGCGAAGGTGATTAGAACTGTAATGAGCAGCGCGGTAAAAATCCCGATATAAGGAATAATATTGAAAATACCGGTGATCAATCCGAGCAAGAAGCTGTATTTTACACCTATAAAGTAGAATGCCAGACAAGCCATAATCGTTACGATCAACATTTGCAAGAAAAGTCCCACCACATAACGTTTTATAATATACTGAATCTGGTAAACAATTTCATAGACAACACTACTATGTTTTTCTTTAAATGAGGTAACTAAAAACCGAAGAATCAACCTCCTATGAAAGAGAATAAAAAAAGTATAAAGAAAAGAAAATAGAAGAAGCAGAAAAAGAGAGGATAAGGACATTAACGTTTTGCTCAATAAGGTTGTCCCCGTACTTAGAGACTTGGAGGCCGCTTCATTGATATAGTCAATCTGCGCCTTATTGTTCACATGGAACGTATCGGAAACCCATAACTGTAGATCAGCCGCTGATTTCAATAACTGTTGTTTAAAGGCGGGCCAATCGCTTGCTAAAGAAGAAAGTTGGGTTCCCAGTAGGGTGAAAACAGCTCCTATGAGTATTACTAAGGCAATTGACGACAATAAGGAGGACACAGATCGCGGCATTTTTAATCTACGTTCAAGAAAATTCGCTAAGGGCAACAGTAATACCGAGCATAAAAAACCAAAAATTAGGGGCGCCAAAATGGTATGCCCCAAAATTGCCAGATAACCCAATAGTAGAATACTTAATAAGACACAAGCAAGCTTAACATAAAAAGGGAGTATAACTGTTTTCATAAAGTACACATTAGGGTAAATAAAAATAAAGTTAATGTATTTTTAAATCTGCTATGCAATTTCTTTGCCTAAAATGATAAATAGATTATCTTTATCAAAAAAATTAAAATCTAACCATAACTTATGCCAATAAAACATATAGTCAGCAACCTTTTAGCTAGTTTTATTTTCCTTTCTACCTATGCGCAGGTAGATCCGCAAATAGATAATCGAAAAAAACTGGAGTGGTTTCAGGACGCCAAATTGGGTATATTCATACACTGGGGAATTTATTCGGTAAATGGTATTTCTGAATCGTGGTCCTTTTTTAATAATTATCTAAATCATGACGCATATATGAAGCAATTGGCAGGTTTTACCGCGTCAGCATATCACCCGGAGGAATGGGTTGATCTCATCTCGGAAAGCGGAGCTAAATATGCTGTAATCACTTCCAAACATCATGACGGCGTTGCTTTATGGGATAGCCGTATGGAAAAGGCAATCACGATCAAAAAACATAGTGCCGCTCAGCGCGACGTACTCAGTCCTCTTGTCAGCGCGTTGAAGAGTAGGGGAATCAAAACCGGCATCTATTTTTCCTTGCCCGACTGGAGTAATGAGGATTACGATGTATTCACACGAGTCAGAAAACGGTATAATCTAAAAGAAGATCCCAAACGATGGCAACAATACCAAAATTACATGATGGGCCAGCTGAATGAACTTTCCGATCACTTTCATCCAGATCTTCTTTGGTTTGATGGAGATTGGGAGCATAATGCGGGTGAGTGGCAAGCCGATAAGATATTGGCGGGTCTGCGAAAGTACAATCCAAATATTATCGTAAATGCGCGACTCACCGGCCATGGGGATTATGATACCCCGGAGCAAGGCGTACCCGTCCTCAAACCATCCAATCCTTACTGGGAATTATGCTATACCATGAATGATTCTTGGGGTTATCAACCCTATGACAGACATTACAAGTCGTCAAATATGATTATCAGGACCTTGATTGATTGCATTAGTATGGGTGGAAATCTGTTGCTAGATATTGGTCCGAGAGCAGATGGTAGTATTCCGGCGGAACAGATAGCGATTCTGAAAGATCTTGGACGATGGACACAGAAAAATCAGGAAGCCATTTATGGAACTCGAGCTGGCTTACCCGATGGCTATTTTAGTGGAAAGTCTGCCTTATCAAAAGACAACAAAACTATTTACTTATTTCTTGACAAAAAAGACAATAAAACTATATATATAAATTACTTAAAGTCGAAAATAAAACAGATACGAATCTTGGGCTATCAAGGAAATATCCCGTTTAAGCAATCTGATCAACAAGTAGCGATCGATATCCTTGGAGCAGCAGAAGACAAAGACGCTACCGTTGTTGCTGTCCAACTAGCAGAAGCATTGGCGCTAAATCCCCTCCACTTCGATCAAATGATTCCTAAAGACTTACAGCATATTTCAGTGGATTTAAACCAACAAATCCAATCTATTATAAAGAATATTAATAAAGGAAATAATTTGTTAGATAATAGCAATTTATCAATAGACAAATACAGTTATAGTTTAGATAAAAATCCTTCTCTGCAGAAATGGATAAAAAAGCATGCCGAGGCTTTATATCATAGCAAAACCGGACTGCCTGATGGTCATTACACCGGGCTCAGTACCTTATCTGAAGATAAACAAACTTTGTTTTTGTTTATCGAAGGTAAACCGACAGGCCCTATCGCTATTAAAGGGCTTAAAAACACAATACAACGCGCGCGGATTGTCGGTGAAGGAACTTTACTAACACCGCAGATTTATAACAAGTTGTATTGGAGCAAAATACCGGGGATAACTTATATTCCTGTACCGGAGGATCGCTTGGATACACAAATGACGGTTATAGCCTTATTGTTGGATGGACCATTGGATCTTTACAGAGAAAATGTCGGAGCTATTGAAAGTAATTTATAACATCATAAAAATGAAGAATTTTTTAGCAGCCCTACTGGGATTATGCCTCGGAGTACAGGCCATTGCTCAGGAACATAACACATCGGCCAATTATGTGAAACCGACAGATCCATTGGTGATAAAAAATCTAGCCGAATGGGAGGACCTCAAATTTGGTCTATTTATGCATTGGGGCACTTATAGTCAATGGGGAATTGTAGAAAGTTGGAGCCTTTGCCCGGAAGACGAAGGCTGGACACAACGTCGTGGTCCATATGCCAATAAATACTATGAATATGTAAAAGCCTACGAAGATCTACAAAAGCAATTTAATCCAGTGGATTTCAACCCTGAAAAATGGTCACAAGCTGCGAAAGCGGCCGGGATGAAATACGTTGTATTCACGACGAAGCATCACGATGGTTTTGCAATGTTCGACACAAAACAAAGCGACTACAAGATTACGGACACCAAATCACCTTTTTCCCGCAATCCGCGAGCCAATGTTGCCAAAGAGATTTTTAATGCTTTCCGTCAGGATCAGTTTAAAATAGGAGCCTATTTCTCCAAACCTGATTGGCATACACCTTATTACTGGTGGCCTTATTTTCCGCCAAAGGATCGGAATGTTAACTATGACCCAAAAAAATATCCCGAGCGCTGGCAACAATTTAAGGATTTTACCTATAATCAGATCAGCGAATTAATGACCGATTATGGTAAAATCGATATCTTATGGCTGGACGGGGGGTGGGTACGACCATTGGCCACCGTAGATACCACTGTCGAATGGCAAAGGGGTATTAAAACTGAACAGGATATAGATATGCCCAAAATAGCGAATATGGCACGTAAAAAACAACCGGGTATTATCATTGTGGACAGAACGGTTCCGGGAGAATATGAAAATTATGTTACCCCCGAGCAATCCATTCCCGACAAACCACTGGATATTCCCTGGGAGTCCTGCATGACGATGGGAAATTCATTCAGCTATGTTCCGAACGACCGGTATAAACCTGCGAGAGCAATCGTACATAACCTCATAAAAATTGTATCAAGGGGAGGAAACTACCTTCTTAACATTGCTCCCGGACCGAGGGGGGATTGGGATCCGATAGCTTACCAGCGTTTAAAGGAAATCGGAAAATGGATAGATAAAAATGGCGAAGGTATTTATGCTTCTCATCGTATCGCACCTTACTCGATAGGTGACGTTTTTTTTACGCAAAATAAGGAAGAAAATACGGTGTATGCTTTTATACTGCACGAAGACGGCAAAAAAAGACTGCCATCCTCTTTGGAATTACCGCTAAAGGAAGGGGCGAAATTACAAAATGTCAGTTTGGTAGGTTCCAGCTTAAAGCTTCGCTGGAAAACCATTGACAAAAACATTCACATTGAAATCCCCGAAAAAGGACGAGACCTGTCACCCGACAACTATGCAAGCATGATTAAAATAGAATATGTTTATTTGTAAAGAAGCGCATCGCAAACGGACAACGTATAAGTAAATTCGTAAATAAAGAGCATTTTAGTTAAGTTTGTAGATCAAAGCACTTCAATATGAACAAAAGCGAAACAGGCAGGGTTGATACACGTAACATCATTCTCATTTTAATAATTGTTAGTGTCGCGCTTTTACGGGTCCTTAACGTAGGTAAATTTGGCGACTGGGCTAATTTCACTCCGGTTGGAGCTATTGCACTTTTTGCCGGAACTTATTTCCTCAACCGATGGACAGCCTATTTTACACCTTTGTTAACACTTTTTGTCTCTGACATCATTGTAAATTATGGTTACTATGGTAAGATTACCTTATTTTATGAAGGGATCGTTTATGTTTATATTGCTTTCGCGCTCATGGTGCTCGCTGGAAGTCTGATCAAAAAAGTAACTATATTAAACGTTTTTATAGCTGCTATCGTTTCGGTATTGATTCATTGGACCATTACTAATTTCGGTGTTTGGATAAGTGGCCAACTTTATCCCATGGATGCGCAGGGTTTTATCGAATGCTATCTGATGGCTATTCCATTCGAGAAAAATCTATTGTTGGGAAATCTAGCTTATGGTTTCATTCTTTATGGTGGATTTGAATGGGCAAAGAAGTATTTTCCTTTTCTTGCGACACCAAGTGAATGGCAGGTTAGCAATCAAAACTACCAGTAAGTACATCCGTGTATGAAAGCTGTCGTATTCACAGGAGCAGGCATCTCGGCAGAAAGTGGATTAAAAACCTTTCGTGGTGACGACGGTTTATGGGAGGGATATAACGTGGAAGATGTAGCTACCCCGGAGGGGTGGCAAAAAAATCCTGAATTAGTACAGCATTTTTATAATATCAGAAGAAAAGCCGTATTGGAGGCACAACCAAATGCGGCTCATAAAGCGCTTGTTAAATTAGAAAATAAATTTCAAGTCACCATTGTAACACAGAACATTGATGACCTACACGAACGAGCGGGATCAACAAAGGTTATCCATCTTCATGGACTGATCACAAAAGCACAATCTTCACTCGACCCATCTTTAATATACGATATCGAAGGGGCAGAAATAAAAATGGGCGCAGTCTGCGCAAAGAATTCGCAACTTCGTCCACACGTTGTGTGGTTTGGAGAACCCGTCCCATTAATGCAAAAAGCAATTGATGAATGCCGGAAAGCGGATATCCTACTGATTATAGGAACTTCACTTCAAGTATATCCTGCAGCCGGTTTAGTAAATTTCGCTCCTTATCACGCCCAAAAGATTCTGATTGACCCCGCTGCAGACGAGCTAAGCCAGAAAGGTTCCGGTATTCAAAATCTTGCCGAAAGAGCCAGTACAGGCGTTCCCAAAGTTGTAGATCAACTACTAAAGGTTAAGTAGTTTAATACGGTATCAGCAATGATATTTCTCAACTATTTGGCCTTAAAGCATTCAAAATATTATTTTGTTTTAAACCATAACTAGCTATAAATAAACTATTTATTATTTATTATATAAACTATTGGGTTTTATCTGGGTTGAAAATTTTAAAAAACCAACCGTTAGAGCCAAATAAAATTCTGTCTCAACGATTTTTATGCCATAAGTATCTATAAATAAACCTATTAAATAAGGGTATAGGAATAAAAAATTAAGAAGGATAGGAGTGCACAACAAAGTTGCGAGGCATCAACCAGCACCGGAGTACTGGGTATAAATCATGAAGCACCGCGTGCTTACAACTTAGTATTCATGGCGCTCATAGGCCTTTTTAAAATCAGCACGCATGGTTGCAAATCGGGCAACAATAGCTTGTATGAATTCTTCATCCAATAGCTGAAAAACACCATTGATACCATCGGTAATATCAAGCTCAGCGATCTTGTAACTCTGTTCCAAAGATCCTTGTTCAAATTTGATAATGAACTTTTGGTTCATTGAGAAAATACTGATTTTACATTCTTTGTGTGGAAGTTCTGCAAGGGCTCTCATAAGAATCCATATAAGTTTAGTTAAAAGACTTACAAAACTACAAAATACCGCCTACATTATCAGTATGTAATAGGGAACAGAAAATTCTATTTAACATAATATAAATTATAAGCAATATAGATTGTTATGAGCGAACGTATTCTTCATTCAAGAATCATACAATCTTCGTAACAAAGCAATCAATTTGTTTACTCTAAATATAGAAATCAAAAAAAATAAAGAGATAACAAAAAAAATATCACCAAAATTTATATAAAATAAAATTTATTACAAAAATTAGCTATATAAGAAGTAAAAAAAAGTATATAAAGAAAAAAAACAAGATATTCTATAAAATATATTGAAAAAAATCAACAAATATAATATGTATACAATAAAAATGTAACTAATAATGAATAATAATCATAACATTATATATTTTTTGTTGCAAAAATGATATTTTTTTATTAAAATTATCGAAAAATAAACAAAATGGCCAGCGATCACTTTCTGAATGACTATATACATCATGAAAATACATGGGATGAGATGTATGACTCGAAAAAAATCAGACATCAATATAGTCATGTCTTCTCCATGCTTAAAAATCTAGATGTAGATAGTATGAGTAGTCGGCATCGACTAGCTGGCGAATTATTTTTAAACCAAGGAATAACCTTTACTGTTTACAATAATAATGAAGGAATTGAGCGTATCTTTCCTTTCGATATCATCCCCAGAATTATTACCGGTAATGAATGGGACGAAATAGAGAAAGGAATTGTGCAGCGTTTAAAAGCGCTAAATCTATTTTTAAAGGATATCTATCATGAGCAACAGATATTAGATGATGGTATTGTCCCTCAGGAATTGATTGCCAGTTGCCCCCATTATACGCGAGAAGCTTATGGCATTTCAGTTCCCTATGATATTTATGTTCACATTTCAGGGATCGATTTAATAAGAGGAAGCGACGGCAAATTTTATGTCTTGGAAGACAATCTCCGAACACCCTCCGGCGTGAGCTATATGCTGGAAAACCGTGAAGTTACCAAACGAATTTTCCCCGATATACTATCCACTTCCAATGTCCGGAGCGTAACCCACTACCCTACACTTTTACATGAAGTTTTACTAGATTTAGTATCTTCTCAGGTATCTGATCCTTATATTGTTATATTAACCCCTGGAATATTCAATTCGGCCTATTATGAGCACACTTTTTTAGCCAAACAAATGGGAGTTGATCTAGTGGAGGGAAGAGATCTGGTGGTTGACAATCATAAAGTATATACAAAAACAACTAAAGGCCTTAAGCAAGTAAATGTGATTTATAGACGAGTAGACGATGAGTTTTTAGACCCACTGGTGTTTAAACAAGATAGTCTATTGGGGGTTCCAGGCTTATTGAGCACTTACCGGAAGGGGAATGTGGCTATTGTCAATGCAGTAGGAAACGGTGTTGCAGACGACAAAGCAGTATATGCTTATGTTCCTGAAATGATTAAGTACTACTTGAATGAGGAACCCATATTAAACAACATCCCTACTTACCAGCTGAGTGATCCGGAAGCACTTAAATATGCCATTTCCAATATAGACAACCTTGTCATAAAAAACACCAATCAATCCGGTGGTTACGGCATGATCATGGGAAACGCTATTAGCGAACGGGAATGGTTAAAGGCAAAAAACGAAATCGAACGAAATCCACGTAACTACGTAGCGCAACCGATAATCCAGCTAAGTACAGTTCCCTGTTTTATTAACGGCAAGATTCAACCCCGCCATGTTGATCTCCGACCTTATGCACTGTATGGGCCGCAAGGAATTAAACTGGTACCCGGGGGCTTAACGCGCGTCGCCTTAACAGAAGGGTCACTTGTTGTAAATTCATCGCAGGGCGGAGGCAGCAAAGACACTTGGATTATTGATTAATCAGCTATAAAACAACTCGTATGTTAAGTCGTATTGCAGATTCATTATTTTGGTTAAGTAGATATATGGAGCGTGTTGAAGAGATGCTCCGTGTAGCGAGAACCCATTATATCTATTCTTTGGACAAAAATGTCAACAGTGGTACTTGGAAACCTATTTTACAGGTGTATACCGATTTATCTGATGATAAAACCCAGCTATTTGAAAATGATACCTATGCAGCGCTTCATTACTTGTTATTAGATACTAACAATGAAAACTCTGCAAAAAACATCATCCAAAAAGCTCGCGAAAATGCTCGTGGCGTGCAAGATCATATTACCAGAGAGGTTTGGGAGGAAGTGAACTCAATTTATCACCTAATCAATAGACCTTTTGTAAAGCTAAAACTTGCGAGTGCTGACGCATTGGAAATTATCGATCTATTTTTAAAACATAGCATGATGTATGCCGGTGTCGCAGACGTAACAATGCAAAGAGGAATTGGCTGGAATGTAATGAAACTTGGAAAGTTTGTTGAGCGAGGAATTGAAGCCATCATATTGACCGACAAACAATGTGAGCTTCACGGTTACGATTTTTGTAAAGAACGCGATATTACCAGTTGGCGCTTCCTTTTATTAGCTCTTACCGGCTATGAGGCATACTTGAAGACTTATCGGAGTACCAAACACAATCAGCAAATTCTTCAACAGGTTCTTTTTAATACAGATTTTCCGCACTCCGTATTATATTGCTTAAACCAAATCGAACGATCGCTGACCGTACTTATCAAGGAAAATAGTAATCCTGAAGTGCCCGAACTTATGCGGAGCTTTGGGCGAATTCACAGTCACATACGTTTTTTGGATCCGACATCGCTCGTATCGATGGATATTCAATCCTTTTTTCTAACACTTAGACGAAACCTTCAAGATTTCAATATCAAACTCAAATTGTTATTTTTCTCCTATTAACTATTTGTATCATGGCCATCTACACTATTTCCCATATCACCAGATATACTTACGAGAAACCTGTTATTGAGAGTATTAACGAGATACGGATCTTCCCATTTATTTGTAAGGAACAAGAACTATTGAATCAGGAACTCAACATCAGTTTCTCACCGATCCTCCATATTTACACTGATTACTGGAAAAATAAAGTGGCTACTTTTTCAATCTTACATCCCCATCGGGAACTTATTATTGAAAATCAATTAACAGTGCGCACAACTTCTTCAAATTTGATCCAGGTAAACTTTCACAGCGATTTCCACCAACTTGATCAGGAAACGGGCAATCAATTGAGTCTTATCGAATTGATGAAGCCTGAAAAAATACGAAATCAGCAACTTATCGATGAAATAGTCGGCAAGTTAAAGGAAGAAGATTTAAGTGTAGCAGAAACGATAGAGCGATGCAGCAGTTACATTTTTAAACATTTCAAGTACGTTCAAGGTATTACTGACATAGAGACAACCGTCGATGAGATATTACAACATAAGGCAGGGGTTTGTCAAGATTTTGCCCATGTAATGTTACAGATCTTAAGAACCTTAAAAATTCCATCACGTTACGTGAGCGGTTATATCTGTCCGAATAAAACGGGGATTCGCGGTGAAGGTGCAACGCATGCTTGGGTTGAAGCTTATATACCGCAATTTGGATGGGCGGGGATCGACCCAACCAATAATATATGGGTAACTAACTATCATGTTAAATTAGCAATTGGAAGAAATTTTAAGGATTGCTCACCGGTTAAAGGTACTTTCCGTGGCAATTGCCATCAATCGCTTTCGGTCCACGTTTCTATCCACTACGAGGACGGAAAGCTATTCGAGCAAACGAATGCAGTAAAAAGGCGTGATCCTTTATTTATGGCTGATTATATAGATAACACATTAATGGGAAATCAACAGCAACAACAATAACTATCGAATAGCCTCTCTGATTCGGGTAAGTTTTATCAATAAATCTTCCAGATAATCGAGATGCAGCATATTAGCACCATCTGATTTGGCATTAGCTGGATCTGGATGAGTTTCAATAAATAAACCGTCGGCGCCTACCGCTATTGCTGCTTTCGCTATAGTCGCAATTAACGCGGGTTTTCCTCCCGTTACGCCGGATACTTGGTTCGGCTGCTGCAATGAATGCGTACAATCCATGACTACGGGAACGTCAAAGGAGCGCATGGTAGGAATTCCCCTGAAATCTACAATCAGATCTTGATAGCCGAATGTATTCCCTCTATCGGTTAATATCACTTGTTTATTACCCGTCTCCAAAACCTTTTCTACAGCAAAACGCATTGAATCGGCCGATAAGAACTGTCCTTTTTTAATATTAACAACTCTATCGGTCTTTCCTGCAGCAACTAGCAGTTCTGTTTGTCTGCATAGAAATGCAGGAATTTGCAATACATCTACATACTCCGCAGCCAGCGCAGCTTCATGTGTTTCATGAATGTCCGTAACAACCGGAACGCCAAAAGTATCTCGTACTTTTTTTAAGATTTTCAATGCTTTTTCATCGCCTATTCCTGTGAAGGAATCAGATCGAGAACGATTTGCCTTTCGATAAGAGCCTTTGAAAATATAGGGAATCTTTAATTTATCGGTAATAGATACAATTTTCTCAGCGATTGATAAAGCAATATCCTCCCCTTCGATGGCACATGGACCAGCCATTAGAAAAAAATTGCCGGAATCAGCATGCTTGATTCCAGCTATTGTGTTTATTGTCATTTCTTTTGTTCTACGTTTTTTAAGTTCTACTTACACCAACCTACTTAACTATTCAACCACTCGACTTTTAACTATCGCCTAATTCCCCAATTCGGACATAAATTTAATCCGCATTAACTGAATTTCCTCAAAAGTATAATCCTCGGTCCCCAAATCCTTGAGCGCTATATCAATGGAATCCACTTCAGCTGAGCGAAAGTAATCGAAAACCTCATCTTGGCGATCTCCATCAATCATTTCATCAATAAAATAGTTTAAATTCAATTTTGTGCCGGAATTGACAATCGATTCCACTTCCTTTAGTACATCTTCATAAGACAGCCCTTTCGCGGAAGCAATATCATCCAAACCGATCTTTCTGTCAATATTCTGGATTATGGAAACCTTCAACGCTGATTTATTAGCCGTTCCCTTAATAACCAGATCTACCGGACGGTCAATATCATTCTCCTCGACATAATTTTTGATCAGCGAAACAAACTGGCTTCCAAATTTAATGGCCTTTCCCCCCCCTACTCCATGAATCTGTTTTAACTCATCTATAGTTATCGGATAATGCGTACACATCTCTTCTAGCGATGGATCTTGAAAAATAACAAAAGGGGGAAGTCCTTTACTTTTTGCGATCTTCTTCCTTAAGTCTTTCAGCATCTGTAGAAGTTGCGTATCCAGTGCACCTGTGCCCTGATTCGGTGTTTCGTCACCGTCATCATCGCCCTTTTCCATCGGATTATTCAAATAAAACTTGACACCGTACGGATTTTCAATAAAGTCAAGCCCGGTTTTGGTCAACTTTAACAATCCATAGTTGTCTATATCTTTATATAGATAATTATTCAATACGGATTGTCGCAACAAAGATTTCCAATATACCACACCTTCTTCCTTTCCGGAGCCAAAAAAAGGATGTATATCATGTTTATAAGAAGAAATCGGTTGATTGTTTTGACCGATCATTACGTTAATGATATGAAAATCGTCAAATTTTTCACCCTGCTCCTTAATAAAGGACAGAACCTTATGTAAAGACTCTTCAGCATCAAACAGTGCACGATGGCTATTGCAATTATCACACATATTATTACAACCTGCATCGTTAAAGTTTTCTCCAAAGTAATGCAATATTTGTTTTCTTCTACACACCGAAGATTCGGAATAATCGATTACTTCCTTCAATATTTGCGTACCGATTTCCCGTTCTGAAACCGGTTTGTCTTTCATGAATTTAGTTAATTTTTCAATATCCTTTTCAGAATAAAAAGCAATACAAACACCCTCTCCCCCGTCACGTCCTGCTCGTCCTGTTTCCTGGTAGTAGCCCTCCATGCTTTTTGGAATATCATGATGGATAACATAACGCACATCCGGCTTATCAATCCCCATACCGAAAGCAATAGTCGCTACAATGACTTCGACATCTTCCATCAAAAATTTATCCTGGGTTTCAGCTCGTGTCTTTGCATCCAGGCCGGCATGATAAGGAAGCGCAGAAATACCGTTAA
This sequence comes from Olivibacter sp. CPCC 100613, assembly GCF_036959255.1. NCBI lineage: Bacteria > Pseudomonadati > Bacteroidota > Sphingobacteriia > Sphingobacteriales > Sphingobacteriaceae > Olivibacter > Olivibacter sp. CPCC 100613. The sequence goes on along the minus strand of NZ_JAWMTI010000009.1, from coordinate 167,230 downwards.
TATTCAATACTTCAGCGATCTCTTCCACTTTTTTACGACTCAAACAATAGATGATACCGGATTTAGCAGGATTATTTTTAATAAATTTTACAATCTCCTTCACCACATTCCTTTTGGGGCGTACTTCATAATATAAATTGGGGCGATTGAATGAAGACTTAAACAACGTAGCATCATTCATTTGTAGATTTTTCCGTATGTCGGACTGTACCTTTGGCGTAGCAGTGGCCGTCAGGGCAATGATAGGGATGTCCTCTCCTATCCCGTTGATAACCTGTCTTATTTTACGGTACTCCGGTCTAAAATCATGCCCCCATTCAGAAATACAATGGGCCTCATCTACCGCTACAAACGAAACGGTAATCAGTTTCAGAAACTCGATATTATCTGTTTTTGCAAGAGACTCAGGTGCAACATAAAGAAGTTTTGTTTTTCCGTCAAGTACATCTTGTTTCACCCTTGTAATTTCACTTTTGTTAAGTGATGAATTTAGAAAATGAGCAATGCTATCTGTACCACCGAATGCTCTTAATTGATCTACCTGATTCTTCATCAGTGCAATCAAGGGCGATATAACAACTGCGGTTCCCTCACTCATTAATGCCGGTAGCTGATAACATATTGATTTTCCGCCACCGGTCGGCATTATTACAAACGTGTCTTTTTTTTGCAGAATATTGGTTATTATCGCTTCTTGATCTCCCTTGAAAGTATCAAAACCAAAAAAATTCTGCAAATTGTCAAATAATGTTTTTTCTATCTCCATTGTCCTTCCGAAAAATTAAAGAAAGGCTTATGTCTATTAATGCTTAAAATAACATAAATTTGCCTTAATTCTTACTAAAATTAATAAAAAATATCCGTGAAAACCAAATCCGACATTGAAAATATTGCCGTTACCGCACTTACATTAGAAGCTGAAGCGATCAGTAAACTGACAAAAAATATCAACGACGATTTTATCAACACCGTACATGCCATACTTGGTATAAAGGGCCGCGTAATTATTACAGGAATAGGTAAAAGTGCTATCATTGCACAGAAAGTTGTTGCCACCATGAACTCTACAGGAACACCGGCAATTTTTATGCATGCGGCGGATGCTATTCACGGAGATTTAGGGATGCTACAGCAAGAAGACATTGTAATAGCCATCTCTAAGAGCGGAAATACTCCGGAAATTAAGGTGCTTGTACCACTGCTTAAAAATTCCAACGCAAAGATAATCGCAATGGTTGGAAATACAAAATCATATTTGGCTGAACACGCGGATTTTATATTGGACACCACGGTTTCCAGAGAGGCTTGTCCTTTGAATTTGGCTCCCACCACGAGTACAACTGCCCAACTTGCCATGGGTGATGCGCTTGCTATTTGCCTTCTGGAATGCCGATCGTTTACGAACGATGACTTTGCTAAATATCATCCCGGTGGTGCTTTGGGCAAACGTTTATACCTGAAAGTAACGGACTTAGCACGACAAAATGCTAAACCGGAAGTAAAGAGAAACACCCCTATTAAAGCGGTATTGGTAGAAATAACCAAAAATCGTCTGGGTGCTGTGGCTGTTGTGAATGATAAAAAAATAGGAGGTATTATTACGGATGGTGATATCCGAAGAATGCTCGAATCAAATCAAGATATCGGAGAATTAAAGGCCGAAGATATCATGGGAAAAGATCCAAAAACTATTCAATATAACGAATTAGCGGTTCATGCGCTTAATATGATGCGAAGCAATCATATTACGCAACTATTAGTTGTTCGCAATGACCAATATGATGGAATTATCCATTTACATGACTTATTAAACGAAGGGATTATTTAGTTCGGGGCGACGATCATGCCGAGCTGTTATATAAAAAAAGCTGTTCCGTTAACGGAACAGCTTTTTATGTTAATGCAGACTTCGTTAAAGTGCATTCAATTTATCAGTAATTTCTTTCGTTTTGGCTTCATCGCCTTTCAACTGATAATAAAAACGCATATTCTCCCAATACCCTTTAGTTTTAGGATCAAGGGTAGTCGCTTTCTCCAAATAAGGCACTGCAGTATCCGCTAAGGTATAAGCTTCTTGCAATTTGGCTTTGTACTCTGCTTCTTTATTTGTCGGAATGCTGCTGGCCTGGTTGTAGATATCACGTGCTTGATTTAAAATAATCGCTGCGGCTGCGCCGTAATTACGTGCATCATCCGGTTTCGCTGCAATACCTTTTTTATAAGCCTCTAGCGCCTTATCCGGTTGTTTTGTAGATTCATATGCATAGCCCAAGAAGAAAGGAAGCTCACCATTGGAAGGATCTGCAGCCATTTGGGCCTCGATATCACTAATCACTTTCTCACTATTACCCGTCGTAATGTTTAACACGATCTTTTGGTTAATAATCTTTGCACTATCAGGAAACTTAGTGGCAGCCTCATCAATATATTTAACTGCTGATGCCGTATCCCCTTTCTTTAAATAAGCATCAGATAAGTTGAGGTACGCATCGGAACTTTTTGGAATCAACTCTTTAAACCTACTGATTGCATCATCATACTGTTGGTTATTTTGGGCAGCAATACCGGCATATAAGGTCAAAATCGAATCGCCTGGCATATATTTTAAGCCGTTGTTGAAAGCAGTATAAGCAGAAGCAAAATCGTTTGTTTCAAATGCTTTTACACCATTGCCAATTTCATAATTTGCCAATAAACTTCCAGCTCTTTCCATATTTCCTTTCAACTCCTTATCTTCACCTCCTTCATTTAAACCCTTTGCTTTTTCGAAAGCATCACCTGCCGCTTTATAAGAAGCATCTCCTTCTGCTGCTTTTCCTGACTTTTGATTGATCATTGCAAACTCAGCGTTAATCAAAGTTAAGTAAGTCCATGTTTCAGGCAAATCCTTGGTTTTTTCGTGCGCAGCGGCTTTATCAATAGCTTCCTTAGCTTCACCCAGTTCCTTCAGTGCCAGTTCAGGTACGTTTTCTACCGCACCTCCTGTAAGGGTAGCAAATGAACTGTATTTACTTTTTGCTTTATTAAGCTCTCCCTTCTGTGCAAATGCAACCGTCGAGCCCAATAAAAGTGTAGCTAATAAAATTGATCTGATTTTCATTTTTCTATAATTTGTATGCTTAGTGATTTGTTAATTGTTAGCTATAGTAAACTGTCTTGATCCAACTTCGTACGATGCTTCACTTTGCATCATCTTCTCTAATTCATATCTATCTGATTCAACTGACTGTTCACTCGCTCAAGCTGAACGCCATTTCCCGATTTATCAAATAGTACGGCCAAAGACTTTAATGCATTAACAGCATTAGGGTCTATTTCGTTTGCTTTTAGTAAATATTGTTGCGCCTCATATTGTTTTTCCAAATTGGATGCGTCCTTTACAAAATCTCTTAAATAAAGTAGTCCTAGCTCATAATTGCTATTATAATCGTCAGGGTCAAGCTCCAACGTGCGCTTATAATAACTTTCTGCCTTTTCACGATCGCCGGTAACTTCATAAGCATAACCAATCAGGTAGTTCAAATTAACGCTCTCAGGTTCCATTGCAATCGCCTCGTCAGCTAAAGCAACAACCGCATCATACGCTCCGTTACCGGCATACAGGTTCAATAACGCAAAGAGAATATCCTTATTCGTCGGGAAATATTCCCTTCCTTTAAGCAATACATTCTGTGCTGCATTATTATCGCCCTTATTTAAATGTATTTTAGCCAGTGTTAGAATGTAACTCGGCTTTGCAGACGACTTGTTCTGAATAAAATCATTGTATAATTTAATGGCATCATCCGGTCTGTCCAGACGTTCACTTAGCAAAGCTAAATTATGTCGGGTATTCGGCGTACTATTGTATTCATTAACTTTCCCAAACAGATTATACGCTTCCTCATAGTTGTTATTCGTAAGGGCACGATTAGCTCGTATTAAATAGGCTTCCGCTAGACGTTTTTTCAAATAATTGATTTGTGCTTCATTTTCATAGTTGAGCTGTTCATCATTTAGCCTACTTAACATAAATTCTGCTTCGTCGATCGGATCCTTATCATACTTTTGTGTCCGATTTGAGTCAGCCACTGCCAAGCTACCATAAACAAGCCCTCTCAACAAGGTGTTGTTATAAGCAGCTGAGTCTCTGCGTTCCTTATAGCCAAGATCGGCAAATTTCCGCGCTTCCAACAAATCTTTCATATCTCCGGATTTGGTGTAACGCGCAAAATTGTTATTTCCTTCTTTAAGATTCGACTGTGCCCAACTCAGCTGTGTACAGAAAAAGATAAACAGAACCGTACTGGTGATGACATGTCTGTATAGATCACTTTTCATTAATATGTTCTTTTAAAGCCTAACATCCTATATTCCGGTGTTTGCCGTGACTCAAATTTAAAGTTTATTATACGTAGCTGTTAGTCCGTTCCTAAAAACAGACCGTGCCTTATTCCTCTCTTTCGTCTTCATCTTCATCATTCGAGTGATTCACTTCGTTTTCACTTTCCGCTGGAATACCTGCTGCTACTACAACATTTTCTGCCGCATCAACACTTTCTTCCTCGTCATGATCCACTTTGGTGATTGAAGCGATCTGATCATTCTCTTTCAAGTTAATTAAACGAACACCCTGTGTGGCCCGTCCCATCACCCGAAGTTGACTAACAGCTATACGGATAACGATCCCTGAACGATTAATAATCATCAAGTCATCATTGTCGGTGACGTCCTTAATCGCGACCAACAATCCTGTCTTATCCGTTACATTTAACGTTTTAACGCCCTTACCGCCTCTGTTGGTCACACGATAGTCGTCAATATCGGTTCTTTTTCCATACCCTTTTTCAGAAACAACCAATACTGTCGCATCTTTTTTATTAACACTAATCATGCCAACAACTTCATCCTCCGGCCCAGCTAAAGTTACCCCACGAACTCCCGTGGCCGTTCTTCCCATTGGACGTACAGTTGATTCGTTAAAACGGATAGCACGCCCCGATTTTAACGCCATTAAGATTTCACTATTGCCGTCTGTCAGACATGCCTCCAAGAGCTGATCACCTTCGTTGATATTAATGGCATTAATACCATTTGCTCTCGGACGTGAGTAAGCTTCCAATGAAGTCTTCTTAATAGTGCCGCCTTTTGTACACATAATGATGAAATTATTCTCCAGATATTCCTGATCCTTCAAATTTTTCACTTTTATGTAGGCTTTGATTTTTTCTTCTTTCGGGATATTGATGATATTCTGAATCGCCCTTCCCCTAGAAGTACGCGTTCCCTCCGGAATTTCAAACGCCCGTAGCCAGAAACAACGTCCTGCCTCCGTAAAAAACAGCATATAATTATGTGCAGAGGCGGTGATAATATGCTCGGTAAAATCTTCTTCTTTCGTTGTAGATCCCAAAGAGCCCTTTCCGCCCCTCGCTTGCAGACGATACTCGGTCAACGGTGTACGTTTTACATAACCTTCATGCGAGATGGTAATTACGATTTCTTCATCATCGATAAAATCTTCCATTCGCATATCTTCTGCTGAGTGCACAATCTGAGAACGACGTTCATCTCCATACTTTTCCTTGATCTCCAGTAATTCGTCCTTAATAATCTTCATCCGGAGTCCTTCGTCAGCCAACACTGATTTCAAGTACTCGATGGTTTTCATGAGTTCCGCATATTCCTCTTTGATCTTATCACGTTCCAGTCCCGTCAATCTTCTAAGCGTCATATCAAGAATCGCTCTCGCTTGGATATCGGATAGACCAAACTTTTCCATTAAGCCAATCCTTGCATCTTCCGGAGTTTCGGACGAACGGATTAATTGGATGACTTCATCCAAATGATCAAGTGCAATTAACAAGCCTTCCAAAATATGCGCTCGCTTTTCAGCTTCCGCAAGCTCAAATTTGGTACGACGTATAATCACTTCGTGACGATGTTCCACAAAATGATGAATCATATCTTTCAGATTCAATAACATAGGACGTCCGTGCACCAACGCGATATTATTGACACTAAAGGAAGTTTGAAGAGATGTGTATTTAAAAAGATTGTTCAACACGATCGATGCATTCGCGTCTCGTTTAATGTCGTAGACAATTCGAAGGCCTTCCCGATCCGACTCATCTCGTATAGCAGATATTCCTTCTATTTTCTTTTCATTCACCAAATCTGCGGTACGTTTGATCATTTCCGCTTTATTAACCTGATAGGGAATTTCGGTAACAACAATTGTTTCTTTGTCGTTCTTCGAAACCTCTATCTCCGCTTTTGCACGCATCACAACACGGCCTCTTCCTGTTTCAAAAGCATCCTGAACACCCGCATAGCCGTATATAACGCCGCCAGTAGGGAAATCCGGCGCTTTGATGTATTGCATCAAGTCAGCAACTGTAACGTCCCGATTATCAATATAGGCAACCGTACCCTCTATTACCTCACTCAAATTGTGCGGTGCCATATTTGTTGCCATCCCTACAGCAATACCCGATGCGCCATTAACCAATAGATTCGGAATCTTCGTGGGTAGAACCGTTGGCTCTTGGAGCGAATCGTCAAAGTTTAATTGATAGTCAATCGTATCCTTATTTATATCGGCCAACATCTCTTCGGCAATTCGCTTCAACCTTGCCTCCGTATAACGCATCGCCGCAGGGCTATCACCATCAATAGAGCCAAAGTTTCCCTGACCATCTACCAAGGGATAGCGCAGACTCCATTCTTGAGCCATACGTACCATCGTATCATAAACAGACGAATCACCATGTGGGTGATACTTACCTAAAACATCACCTACGATACGAGCTGATTTTTTATAAGGTTTTCCACTGGTAACGCCTAAGTCCAACATTCCATATAAAACCCGTCTATGAACGGGTTTTAAGCCGTCCCGAACATCTGGTAACGCTCTTGAAACAATCACCGACATCGAATAATCGATGTAGGCAGATTTCATTTCCTCTTCTATACTAATAGGTATGATCCGGTCATTAGCCGGCACCAAATTATCGTCATTTTCTGTTTCGTCAGCCATACTTGTTTAGTCCGTTAAAAAAACTATTTCGCTTTAGTGCATGCGAAAATAATAAAAATCTTTGAGAATTGACCATTGAAGGACCGTGTCTCCATCGGTAGGTATAATGCCCTCTCTGTTTATTGATCTCCGATCATTTTTCACCCGAGATCTTTTACCCAGTCAATTCCTTTTTTCAATAACTGCTGTGTTTTTTCCTCCTCGGAACCTGCTATCGGTTGGTGATTATAAACCCAGTTCGCCTGCGGGGGTAAACTCATAAGAATAGATTCAATCCGTCCATTGGTCTCTAAACCAAATTTAGTACCAGAATCATAAACTAAGTTAAACTCAACATATCGGCTTCGTCGGATGAATTGCCAATCCTTCTGATCAAGAGTGTAACTTTTTTTCTGGTTTCGTTTAATCAGTTCTGCATAAATGGGTACAAAGTTTTTGCCAAGCGCTTTGGAAAAATCAAACAATTGATCATAGCTCAACATGCTGTTATCGGGCTGTAGCCTATCGAAAAAAATGCCACCGATACCCCGTGTTTCTTGGCGGTGTTTTATAAAAAAATAGTCATCCGCCCATTTTTTGAACCTCTCATAAAAATTCATTTGGAATTGATTACAAATTTCTTTTAACTGCTTATGAAAAAAAGTAGCGTCAGCCGGAATAATATAGTGAGGTGTCAAATCTATTCCTCCGCCAAACCATCTTGTTTGTTTATTCAATTCGAAGTAACGAATGTTCATGTGTATAATAGGAACCCAGGGGTTTTTAGGATGAATCACAATTGATACGCCTGTGGCAAAGAAATCCTCTTCTTGTACACCAAAGGCAGTCTTTATTTTCTCAGGCAATTTGCCGTGTACAGCGGAAAAATTAACTCCTCCCCGCTCAATGACCTGCCCATCTTGTATAATACGCGTTCTTCCACCTCCACCACCCTCACGAGTCCAAAGTTCTTCTTCAAAAACAGCACTTCCATCTGCTTCTTCTAGGCCTTTACAGATCGTATCTTGAATTTCTCGGTAAGAAGCGGCAATTTCTTCTTTAGTAAACATGTGGCAAAGATAAGGATTTAGGTTTCTATTACGCCACAATAAACGCTATTGGATATGGCATCGTGCATCAGATTTATAAATGTAATGTATGAATGAATTCTTATGCCGCTCGGATAATCGGACTCCGCTAACTCGAACTCCAACAAATCTTCACCCGAATCGCCATAAACCAGTCCATAACTAGCGTTGATATACGACCTATCTTCCGTGAACGCAAATAAAAGTACACGTACGCTAAAGGGTGCCAATGCCGCATTCCACTTGAAGTGAAGCTTATTTTCCGAATATATAACAGATGGATCAGCAGGGGGAGTTAATATGCCTTTTGAAACGAGAAGTTTCTCGTAATCAATCTTGAGATCAGGGTAGTCTCCTGTTATCGCATGTCTTTTATTATAACTCATCGCAGCATTAAAGGCAGACATATTCCTCAATTTCGCTTCGAGCTGAAAGCCAAGGTTAATAAAGTTCTTGCTATCTTGAAGGAATTTTTGCATGATACGCATACGTCCACGATTGGCTAACTCTTTCTCAGACGGTGGTGACGTACGTTTTTTCGGCAAACCGCGCATTACGGGGATTCCTCTCCATTCGTAGCCAATAACACTACCGACTTTACCGAAAAAAGACCCGTTTATGCCATTTTTTATAATAGCCATAATCATTCAATTTATAATTGTTCCAACGAATATACTTATTTCTGCATGTTTTTTATATGAAAAAATAAATAGTTATTACTTTATCAATATATAATACGGAAATACCCTTATTAACCCCCTATTATATCCTATTTATTTACCTATTATATTACAATTAATATGGTTTACAGTTTCTCCTCTTAATAAGCCCTGCAAGGCTATTAAATGACAACGCTCTCAAATGCCGACATTTAGCACTTATCATTTTCAGTCAAATTTTATCAAAAACATAAACTAAGTACCTGACAATAAATACATAATAATCTACAACGAACATAGATCCATCGGCACGGCTTGTAAATGCATTTAAATCAGCTTACCTTTGTACTATCATAATTTAGGTTTATAATTGGTTAGTAAAAGTCCCTCAATCTCCCCGATTGAGGGCTTTTTTGTTCTAGGCTATAGACCCTAAGCTCGCACGACATCTCACGATTCATTTCGAAGGTGTTCATGAATTCATTTTGTTCGGTTATCACATTGGCTAACCAACCTTAACTCAATTATTCACAAATCCAAATTTTATCTAAGTTTGTATCTGTTAAGTTCGAATTAATGAATATACTTATTATCGAAGATGAATCGCGCATTGCCCAGTTATTGCAACGTGGCTTGGAAGAATTAGGATACAAGACGACCGTAGCCTACGATGGTATATTAGGTAAAAAGCTAGTGTGGCAACATCACTATGATTTGATTATTATGGATATTATACTTCCAAAGATCAACGGGATCGATCTATGTCGTGAGATTAAAGAAAGTTATCCCGATTTACCGATTATTATGCTAACGGCTTTGGGAACAACAGATGATAAATTAGAAGGCTTCGATGCAGGAGCCGACGATTACCTCGTTAAACCATTTGATTTCAGGGAGCTGGAAGCAAGGATACGTGTGCTCCTTAAACGTGGATTCGGTAATAGTTCGGGAGCTGGCACGGCGCTATTAAAGGCAGGCGAATTAGAGATGAATTTACATACACGTGTCGTAAAACGAGGCAACGATGAGATTAATCTGACACCGAAAGAATTTAAATTATTGGAGTATATGATTCGCAACAAAGGAAGAGTCCTTCCACGCGTCGAAATAGCGGAAAAAGTATGGGACACCACCTTTGATACCGGTACCAATTTTATTGACGTTTACATTAACTATTTACGCAATAAAATCGATAAAGCTTACGACGAAAAATATATACATACCAAACCAGGGATGGGTTTCATTTTCAAGACTGAATAAACGTTGGCATGAAGATCAGAAATAAATTAACGCTCTTATATTCACTTTTGTCTGCCGGTGTACTTTTGGTCTTTGCGTTATTTTTTTATCTTTCTTTCGCAAATGATCAAAAAGACGAATTTTACAACCAGATTAAGCAACATGCCATTACGAAAGTATATTTTCTATTTGATTTGAACATCAAACCCGAAGTACTTCAAACAATTTACGCAAATAATACGCGTCGAGTGATTAACGAGGAAGTTGCCATTTATGACAAATCATATAGACTTATCTACCATGATGCGGAAAACAAAGATATTGTAAAGGAAACACCTAAGCTTTTGGATTCTATTGTTAGAAACAACGAAATCAGGTATAAATACAACGATTACAACGTTACAGCCTTTACGCTTAAGCATGACAATGAGACCTATATTATCACAGCCGCAGCCATCGATCGTTATAGCCAAGAAAAGCTGCATACAATATTGGAATATTTAGCGATTGCTTTCAGCTTATCTCTTTTGCTGATTGTGGTCGCTGGTCGTTTTTCAGCAGAACAAGCTTTAAAGCCAGTTTCAAACATGATAGATAATGTTGAAGAAATTACAGCAAACAATCTAGACGCCAGAATTAGCGTGGGTAACGGTAAAGATGAATTAGCAGAATTAGCCATTACCTTCAACGAAATGCTCAACCGTCTTGAGAAATCTTTTAACGCGCAGAAAGAATTTATATCCAATATTGCACACGAAGTACGGACCCCCTTATCCACCATTATTGCTGAATTGGAGCTTTCTTCTAATAAACAACGAACGGTAGAGCAGTATAAGCAAACCGTTCAGCTAACGCTAAAAGATGCACAGACTCTCGCTAAACTAACAACAAGTCTGTTAGATCTTGCTAAGGCAAGCTACGATCCCACCCAAATATCGTTCAAAACCATCAGAATTGATGAAGTTCTATTAGATGCAAAACATCAACTTGAAAAACAAACACCCTCCTATCATATTGCGATCGATTTTACGGAAATCCCTGATGGTGAAGATGAAATCACCATAAGCGGTAACAGTTATCTTTTACAGGTTGCTTTTACGAATATTATGGAAAATGCGTGTAAATTCTCTGAAGATCAGAGCTGTGAAGTAAAAATATCTCATCAGAACAATCGGGCAATTATTGACTTTATTGATCACGGTATTGGAATTTCCAACGAAGATTTGAACAAAATTTTCATCCCCTTTTTTCGGGGGCAAAATAGAAGTCGCTCCAGTGGCCACGGTATTGGCATGGCACTCTCGCAGCGAATTATTAATCTTCATCACGGAGAAATTAGCGTATCTTCTATATTAGGTCGCGGCACTAAGTTCGAGGTAAGGTTACCGCATGTTTAATAGGCTTTAAGCGGCATGCTTGAGGCATGAGTCTGTGCCATTGCCGCTGCAACTTTTAGGCAATCGGAAATCAGCAATCAGCTTTCGGTTTTATAGTAAAGCCTTAAGCTATACGTAGTATGCTTTAAGCTCGTATAGCCCCATCACGACATTAACTAATCATCACATTGGCTAATGACTAATTTTCCCTTAACTCTTCTAATAGCTTTCTAATAAAAATATAAATCCTTTCTAACGGCTCTTCAGTAACACATTTTTCAATTTTGCATAGGAATAATATCATTATTATGCAAAGATTATTTTGGATGATCGGAATTTTGTGCTTTTATAATCTAGGTGCAGCAAACGCACAAAACCTTAGTTTAAAAGAAGCACTTCGTGTCGCGAAAACACAAAATCCAAATTTAAAAACCGAGGCTTATCAAATGAAGGCTGCACAAGCTGACAGTACAACGGCGGCATTACGCCCTAATCCCTCATTTCATAATGAGACCATCCAACTTACCCAAAGTAAGAATTTTGCACCCCACACTTCTTGGTCCGATCCAGTGAATCGACAGTCACTCTTCACGCTTACAAAGCCCTTTCAATTAGCGGGTCAACGTCAGAAAAAAATAGCTTTAGCGAACGATCAGATTGATCTATCGAATAAAAATTATCAGGAAGTGGAGCGAGGTGTATTTGCAGAAGTTGCCTTCAAATGGATGGATGTTTATACCGCCCATAAGCAATTGGATATCCTGAAAATAGCTAAAAGTAATATCGATTCGCTCAGTGATATCAACAAGGTACGTCTTAAAAACCAGGTGATAACCCAAACTGACTTTATGCGTACTCAATTACTTGCGAAAGAGTACGAACTCAAGGTTAAAAGTGCCGAGCAGGATTTAAGCAATCGGCTAATGGAACTCAGCTATTTAGTAGGTTCACAAGTTAACGATATTGATGTTTCAGATCAATTCGCATTAACAGGAACGATGGGATTGGATTCATTGTTGAAAGTAGCACTTGTCGGTCGAGCTGATATAAAAGCTGCGCAATCATTGATTAATGTATCAAACAAGAACATTTCGCTACAAAGAAGTCTTGCTGTACCCATTCCCGAATTCGGCATCATGTGGAATCCACAGAACACCATTAATTATGCTGGTTTTACCGTAACTTTTGACCTTCCTTTTTTTTCTCGAAATCAGGGGGAGATCAAGAAAGCATATCTTTTAAAAGATCAATCGGAGCAACAATATATGGCCATAAAAGGCAGGGCCCAAACGGAACTGATGACGGCCTATGCCAGCTATCAAACCCAAAAGCAGAATACGCATAAATTTACAGATGGGCTCCTCAAGCAATCTGAACACATTTTAGCTAACGTGAAATATGCATATCTCCGCGGTGGCACTACGCTTATAGACTTTCTAGAGGCACAACGCAGTTGGCTCGAAACACAACAGCAATATTACGATGCGCTACAACTCTATAGACAAAGTTATATTCAATTGCTATATACAAGCGGCTTGATAAATCAATTGGCCGGATAAGCATAGCGTCAGCGATAAAGACAATCTAAATATATAACACAAACGAATTCTTTACAGATGAAACCGATCTTATATTTATTAGCATCCGCTTTCTTTTGGACAGCATGCTCCTCGCATGAAGATAATAAGCTGGAACGTATTGAAGCTCCTGTCGTCACTAATAACGGGCAGACGATCAGCTTTAAAGACAGTACAATGAAAAGCTTCTTCCGAACCGAACCTGTTTACGATGGTTCCGTTACTGCTGCTTACACCGCTCCCGGAAAAATTGCCGCTACCGTGGTGGCTTCGATTGCAGGCGCATCCCAAAATGTAGTACTTTTTGATAATCCCGATTTAGCCAGCAGTTATACTGCTTTGGCGCAGCACCAAACAAATATCCATCAAATTCAACAGATTAACATTAAACAGAAAGAAATTGAATTGGATCGTGCTTCCGATTTATTGAATCATGGGGCAGCGACTGGACGTGATGTATTGGAAGCACAAACAGCACTTTCCCTTGAAAAAAGCAATTTAGCGAACGAGAAGGCATCACTTATTCAGTACGAAGCCAACTTAAAACAAGGAGGTTTTGATCCAACAGCCCTTCGAAAAGCACCAGCAGGAAAGGCTTACGTAATATGCGATATTCCTGAGAACCAAATCAACAATATTCATGAAGGAGCCGCTTGTAAGGTAATGTTTTCTGCCTATCCAGATAAAGCTTTCCAAGGACAGGTGGAAGACATTGCAGATGTCGTGGATAACGTAACACGTATGGTAAAGCTACGTATAAGCTTACTCGACAATAGCAGTTCATTAAAAGCCGGAATGTTCGCACAGGTATTGTTTGATCTGAAGAATGTAGGCAATAATATTACGATCAGCAAAGAGTCCTTAGTAACAGTTGATGGCAAAGATTATGTCTTCATCGATAAGGGAGACGGTTTCTATGAAAGAAAAGCGATAAAAACAGGACAACAGATAGGTGAACGCCTTGTCGTATTGCAGGGTTTGGAAAAAAATGATCAAGTGGTCATGAAAGGAACGATCCAACTTAAAGGACTTTCGTTTGGATACTAATATTAGAATTGTGAATCAACGACTCTATAACAAATAACTAACAGCTAATAACCATGTTACAGGCACAGATTTTTATTAATAAAAACGAATTCTTAGGTAGTCAACCCCTTTATGAATTCATTATGCAATTTCTGATCAAGCATCAGGTAAAAAGTGCGACAGCATTTAACGGAAGCTTAGGCTATTTGCGTGGCAGTCATTTAAGTAGACCTAATGATCTTTTTAGCTTCGATGAGGTTCCTTTGCTCATCATCCTCATGGATGAAGATGCCAAGGTCAAAGAGCTACTTAAATCGTTACGGACCGTTACAAAGTCAGGCTACGTGATCGTCCACCAAGTGGACGAGTGGACAGAATAATCACCCGCTGTCTTGCTATCAATAGCTTCTGACCCGAACTAACCAATAGGTAACAAGCAACGATGAACAAAGATAAAGGACAAAGAAATGATTAGGAATTTATTAATATTTTCATTAAAAAATCGTTGGACGGTAGTCGCGATTGGTATTGTACTTATGGCGGTAGGATATTACTGCTTTACACAGCTAAAAATAGAGGCCTACCCCGATATTGCTGACACCAACGTGATTGTTGTTGCGCCCTTTCCTGGAAGAGCGGCAGAAGAAGTAGAACAACAGGTTACTGTACCGATCGAACGCGCTTTGCAGAATACCCCCAACGTATTAGACCGTAGAAGTCGCACTATATTCGGACTGAGTGTTGTACAACTTACCTTCAAAGATGGAACGGACGATTACTTCGCCCGTCAACAGGTCATGGAACGTTTAGGTTCCATTGAATTACCAGAGGGTGTCACACCTGAACTAGCCCCCCTATCGACTGCCGTTGGCGAAATCATGCGTTATATAGTAGAAGCACCACCCACCTTTACACCGACACAACTGCGTGATTTACAGGATTGGGTTATCAAACCCGCTCTGCTACAGACACCTGGTATTGCTGATGTAACCACTTTTGGCGGCCCGATGAAACAGTTTCATATCTTTGCATCCCCCGAAAAACTGCGTAAATACGATTTAAGTATTGCAGATATCGAAACAGCCGTAGACAATAATAATCAGAATACCGGTGGAAACATCATAAATCGAGGAGGTCAAGGTTTTGCCGTGCGGGGTTTAGGGGCAATTAAATCAGAAAATGACATCTTGAACATTGTGTTGAAGTCCGTCAACGGCATGCCGATTTTTGTACGGGATGTTGCGAACGTCGAGGTTGGACCGCCCCCACCTAACGGGGTTCTTGGCTATACGGTTACAGCGGATAGTCTGGATGTAAGTAATGGTGTAGAAGGGGTTGTACTCCTACGTCGTTACGAAAATCCAAGTGACGCTTTGGCTCTTTTGAAGCAAAAAATAGCGGATGTGCAAACCCATGACTTACCAGAGGGTGTGCGCATTAGACCGCTCTATGATCGGAGTTTCTTAATAAATCACTCGCTGGAAACGGTTGCACATACTCTTTTTGAAGGAATAAGCATTGTAATTATTCTCCTCATCTTTTTTCTTGGGAGTGTGCGTAGCGCGTTGGTAGTAGCCTTAACGATTCCTTTCTCTCTTTTATTCGCTTTCATTCTTATGCGCCTAACCGGTATTCCCGCCAACTTACTCTCTCTGGGCGCAATTGATTTTGGTATTATTGTGGATGGTGCGTGCGTCATGGTCGAACACCTCATTAGAAAGTATCGAACCGCCACAATGGATGAAAAGAAAGAAGGCATTATTAAAATTACGCTTTTATCTGCACAAGAAGTGGGCAGGGAAATTTTCTTTTCTGTTACCATTATTATTTTAGCCTATATGCCAATCCTGTTAATGACCAGAGTTGAAGGAAAACTATTCTCACCTATGGCTTTAACGTTGGCATTTGCTGTTATTGGTTCTATGTTAGCAGCATTAACAATTATTCCTGTTTTAATCTCTTTTGTTTATCATAACGCACTCAACAATCAAGAAAAACCGTTAAAAGAACATCGTAACAAAATATTGGACTTTCTGGAAAATCTATATGGCAAAACGTTGCAAAGATTCATTTCTCAATATAAGCGTACCGTGATTGTGGGCTTCATTTTAGTGGCTCTCTGCATACTCGCCGGCGCTAAACTGGGTTCAGAATTTTTACCCTCATTAGATGAGGGTTCCATCTTCTTAAGGGGTAATTTTCCAGCCGGCATCAATATTCAGGAGAATGCTAAATATGCTCCACAAATTAGAAAAGTGATATCCAAGTATCCACAAGTCGCCTTTGTCATCACCCAAACTGGACGCAATGACGATGGAACAGACCCATTTCCAGCGAATAGGAATGAAATTCTCGTCGGTCTTAAAGATTATAAACTATGGAGTGACACCATCGCAAAATCAACCTTGGTCAACAATATTAAAGCTGATCTATCCAGGGAATTACCCAGTGTTAGTTTTTCCAGTGGTCAACCTATTATTGACCAAGTCATGGAAATTGTAACAGGTTCTGCTGCAGATTTGGCCGTATCTATTGTTGGGAACGACTTGCACCTCATGCGTCAGAAAGCAGATAGCATAGCGGATATTGCTAGAAATATGCAAGGCAGCGAATCAGTTAATATCGAACAGGAAGGTCCTCAAGAACAGATTGCCGTCAATATAAATCGTGAGAACGCAGCAAGATTTGGTATTAATATTTCCGATATTCAAAACATGATTGAGGCGGCCATTGGCGGAAAAACTATCTCCGAAATATACGATGGTACGAAACGTTATGATATTGTTGTCCGTTATTTACCTGAATTTAGGGATAATATCGACGCCTTAAAAAGCCTATTGGTTACATCAGCAACTGGTAGTCTCATTCCAATGAATCAACTTGCCGAAATTGGTTTTATTGAAGGTCAAACGAATATCTACCATTATGGAAGTAAGCGTATGATTACCGTTAGAACGAACATTGAAGGACGAGATCAGGTAAGTTTTGTAAAAGAACTACAAAGAAAAATAAGTAGACAGGTACATATTCCAAAGGGATATGATCTTATTTATGGAGGGCAGTATGAGAATTTGGAAAGGGCCGGTAAGCAATTATTATTTACCATTCCCCTGACCATTGGTCTCGTATTCGCTTTCCTATACCTACTCTATAGAAATTTTAAAGATACGCTACTGACGATGAGCTGTATTCTATTTGCCTTGGGAGGTGGCATCGTGGCACTCTTATTAAGAGGTTATTACTTTAATGTTTCGGCAGGTGTTGGCTTTGTCAGTATCTTTGGAATTTCGGTGATGGCCGGCGTGTTAATTGTGTCGGCACTTAATAGAAATTTCAGTAATCTTTCTACTTATGCTTTGCCCGTTGAAGAGCAAAAAGCAGTCATATTGGCCACTTCAAAAGGTCAGCTGCGTGCGGTATTGACGATTCTTGTCGTGGCGATTATCGGTTTATTTCCTGCAGCAACCTCTAGTGGAATTGGATCTGACGTACAGCGTCCGTTGGCGACGGTTATTATTGGTGGACTAACCAGCACTTTACTTTTTGCGCCATTATTGATTCCTCCCTTGTTTTGGTGGACAAGCCGTAGAAAGTTTGGTTCAAAGCAGAAATTGGAAAATAGTTGAGTTGTAGAATAGTAGCAGTTGTAGAATAGTAGCAGTTGCAGTGAGCGTGGACACTGGCTTAAGTCTAACACACCCTAAATCTTACCGCTTAAAACCTGTCGATAGGCTGATAGCGACAGCCTATCGACTATAAGCTATTCTTCCAAATAATTCAGGTCTTTGTCGAAACTCTCCTTTAATTGGCTTAACGCAAATATGGCGATCGCACTCAATAAAATAACCATTATAGTTGCCGCTATAATCACATCAAACCGGTGAACAAGCCATTCAAATAAAAAGGTGCTCGGAACAAGTGCACCTCGTACAAAATTAGGAGCCGTTGTCGCAACCGTTGCTCTCAAATTGGTGCCAAATTGCTCGGATGCAATCGTAACAAAAGTGGCCCAATATCCAACAGAAAACCCCATAAAAAAAGCTAACCAAACAAATTTCTGTGGGGTAATGCCATTACTCATTAGATACCATAGCGAACTGATCATAATCAACAATTGGAAGAAAAACACAGCCTTCTTTCTCGACTTCGTTATCTGGGCGTACAGACCTGCAAAAATGTCGCCTAGTGAAATACCAATATAGGCGTACATAATTCCTTTTCCTGCACTAAGTGTTTCGCTAGCACCCAACGCCGCACCGAATTCGGGTGCTTGCGTAATCAGTATACCAACCACAAACCAGATAGGTAAGCCGATAAGCATACAATACAGATACCTTAAAAAACGCTCTTTATTTTGGAAGAGCATAAAAAACTTTCCCTTTATTACATTTTTTTGGACCGTATCGGTAAACAAACCGGATTCAAAGGTCCCAACGCGCATCAACAATAATAACAAGCCCATACCACCACCAACTAAATAAGCATTCCTCCAATTAAAATGCTCAGCCACATAAAAAGCGGCAATGGCACCCAACACGCCTATACCAGCTATCAGCATCGTGCCATATCCCCTTTTGTTCCGTGGCATGCTTTCACTCACCAAAGTAACTCCGGCTCCCAACTCGCCTGCTAAACCGATACCCGCGACAAAACGAATCCAGGCGTAACTGTGCACATCGTTTATAAAACTATTCGCCATATTGGCCAATGAATAAAGTAAAATCGAACCAAACAGTACTCTTACCCGACCAAACTTATCGCCAATAATACCCCACAATAAACCGCCAAGCAGTAAGCCGATCATTTGCATGTTAAGAACATACTCGCCATCGGTACGCATATTTTCCAATGGCACACCAATATCCTTAAAACTCTGTACACGGACAATTGAAAAAATAACTAAATCGTAGATGTCTACAAAATAACCTAGTGAGGCTACCAAAACCAACAACCAGACTTTAGCCGTCCGTTGTTTATCGTGCTCTTCTGTCATCGAGATGGTTTATTGAAATTATGGGTTAAAAATATAAATTTTATTGAATTAAAAATCTGTTCAAACTTTATTTGACCCTTGAAATCTTATGTCTACTTCAATTTTTTTTTCGGGGAGACACCTGAAATAAATGCGTGGTGAATCAATACATCGCTGCCCAGCTCCCGTGTAGATCACCGAGGACTAGTGATCAGCAAATCTCCTAGATAGTTTATTTAAAATTAGGGTTAATGCAAAATTCTTTCTATCTTAGCCTACAAGCTGCGCTAGCAACATCAAACACGCATTTAGTGAATACATGAAGGTCTCAGAGCGTACATTAAAATGGGTAATGCGTTTATATCCCCCCCTCTTCTTTCAGCGAATTTGGGTTCAGCGATTTCACAAGGATTTCAAAGGTGTTGATGTAAAGATTCTATATAGCATTCTGAACAAAAATTATAATTCTTCTATATTTGGGGGAACTATTTATGCGGCGGCTGATCCGTTTTTTGCGCTATTGTTCGATCAAATCTTTCGACGAAGAGGGTATAAAACGCGCGTATGGTTAAAAAGTGCTGCTATTGACTTCATAAAACCTGGTCGGGGAGCGCTTTATTTTCAAATACGGCTAAACGATGAAGCAATCGAAGAGGCCCAATATTTATTGGATACAACCGGTAAATTTGTGCGAAAATTCACGTTGGATGTCATCGATAAAAATGGGGATCTTTGTGCAAAGGTTATAAATGAGGTTTATGTGAGAAATCTAAAATACAATAAAGAACAAGCGACCGTTGCATACTGATAAGGAAGTGAAACCTTATGCACTCGACTTTAAACATCCTGTAATAAGCATTGGAATGCTGTTTTTTAAATCAATTTACACAAAAAAATGAGGCTAAAAGCAACGATACTACAAGGTGAAGGCGAACAACTTGATTTTAAGAACAAGATCAGCAATGAAAACAAAATTGCAAAAACATTGGTAGCCTTTGCCAACAATAAAGGTGGGAAATTGCTTATTGGTGTAGCTGACGATGGTCACATAATCGGTGTAAAGAATGAAGATGAAGAGCGATTTATTTTAGAACGTGCCGCCTATCGGTACTGTAAACCGGCAATCGAAATTAAATTTGATGAAACATTTGTTGATGACAAACTAGTCTTAATTGCCGAAATACCGGAAAGCGACCTAAAGCCGCATTATGCATTGGGAGATGATGGCAAATGGTGGGTTTATATACGTGTAAAAGATAAAAGTATTTTAGCTGGCAAAGTCGTGGTCGATGTACTTAAAAGGCATACTGAATCAGAGGGTGTATTTATTACCTATACTGACAAGGAAAAAGAGTTACTTACCTTTCTGAATGAAAATCAGAAGGTCTTATTGATAGACATTTGCAAACATCTAAAACTGTCACGAAGAAAAACGCAACGACTATTGGTTAATATGATACTCGCCGGAATCGTCAAAGTTGACACAACAAAAGAGGCTGAGCTATATATGCCCGCGGCTATCTGAAGGAAACTTGAAGGATTTGTACCTTCAGATCGTGTCATCTCGTTGATTTTGCGTGTTATTTTATAATGTGTCAAAACTAAACAACATAATACAAATGAGATCATATCTATTCTTATCGTTAATTTCCGGCATGATGATGTCTTCTTGCAATAACGCCGCCAACAAAAATTTACAGCTACAGGAAGAAGTTATCGCTGTTCATGATTCGATTATGCCGAAAATGGGTGCACTTGTGCGTGATAACCTAAAAGTAGGTCTTTTACTGACAAAGATGGACAGTTTAAAACAAGCTAATCCAACACTCGACACGGCACAAGAGAAAAATAAGCTACTTAAATTACAATCGCAATTAACGCAAGCGAATGAGGAGATGACCGATTGGATGCATGATTTTGAACCTACGCAAGCGGATAAAAAATCCGAAGAAGTAGCGTCCTATTTAAAAGGTGAATTGGCGAAAATCAGGGCTCTCAAAGATAAATTTGCAATAGCAGAAAGTGAGAGTCATGCGCTTCTCTCCAAATACAAATAGTTAAAACAATCTTATCAATATGTACAAATATTTTATTTTTGTCCTAAGTTTAATGGTAATGGCTTGCGGTCAAAAAGAGCAACAGAAATTACCTATTCTTGGTGAGCGGGAACCTGTTACAAAGGAAGTAAACGGAGAAACCGTAACAGACACGTTATATCAAACCATTCCAACCTTTTCTTTTATAAATCAAGACAGTTCGGTGGTGACAGACAAAGATTTTAATAACAGCATATACGTTGCCGATTTCTTTTTTACATCCTGCCCGAGTATTTGCCCTGTTATGAGTAAAAATCTTTTAAAAGTATTGAATAAATACCAAGGAAATGATGCGGTGAAAATTCTGTCGCACAGCATCGACACGAAATACGATACCCCTTGGGTTTTAAAAAGATATGCCGATAAATTGGGTGTCAAAGGAGAGCAGTGGCAATTTGTGCATGGCTCGCAACACGACATTTATACCATGGCCGATAAATATATGGTTTATGCCAAGGAAGACGCCCAGGCACCCGGCGGCTTCGAGCATCAAGGTTGGCTTATCTTGGTCGACAAAGAAAAGCGGATCCGGGGGGCTTACGATGGAACAGATGATAATCAAGTGGCTCAATTAATGCAAGATATGGATATATTGCTCAGTGAATATAACAATCATGAGAAGTAGCATTTTATATTTTTTTTTTCTCTTGACCATCATAGCCTCCACTCTTAATGCTTGCCAAGGGGAACAAGAGATAAAGCGGGCGCAATTTTTCACCAATGGAAAATCTTTATTTACCGCGAAATGCGAAAATTGCCACGGTTCAAACGGAGAGGGATTGGGAAATTTATACCCACCCTTAACCGATACTGCATTTATACGCACCGAACGAAAGGAATTACCCTGTATTGTGAAGTATGGTTTGCATAAAGAGCTGACGGTAGGAAATCATCAATTTGACACAGAGATGCCAGCAAACCCAACCTTGACAGATCAGGAAATCGCCTATATATTGACCTATATTGGCAATTCTTTTGGAAATAACCTCGGGCTTGTCAGTACAGAAGAGGTCACCGTTAATTTGAAAAATTGCACGATCAACCAATAAATTTAGCCGGCAAGATCAGTCGGGCCTTGCCCGGTAATGAAAGACAATATAATTTGTACTAAATACTGGTCAATCCATTTCCTATTTTAAGAATTTTATAGTAGGTTTGCAGGATGCAAGCCGTTCTATCGCCGCACTTTGTGAGGAGGAAAGTCCGGGCAATATAGAGCATCTCGCTTCCTAACGGGAAGGTCTCGGTGAACCCGAGAACGGAAAGTGCCACAGAAAACAAACCGTCTCAATAACTTTGGGATAAGGGTGAAAACGTGAGGTAAGAGCTCACGGCCTTGTATGGCGACATACATTGCGGTAAACCCCGGGAATTGAAAGACCAAATAGGTTCTGAACGTAGAGTTGCTCGCTCTCTTCGCCTGAAGGTGAATTCAGAATGGGTAGGTCGTTAGATCTTACAAGCAATTGTAAGGCTAGATAAATGATAGAAGCTCACTTTCAAGTGAGCACAGAACCCGGCTTATAGGCTTGCTTTTTTTTAGAACTTAAACAGCATAAAATTGCGATTTTGACGCAATAGATACTTATGGCTAAAATATTAATTATTGATGATGAACGGGCCATCAGGAGCACGTTGCGGGAGATTTTAGAATACGAGGATTATCAGGTCACGGATGTCGACAATGGACTTGATGGTCTCGAAATCATCAAAAGAGACAACGTAAACCTTGTGTTGTGCGATATCAAAATGGGAAGAATGGATGGAATGGAAGTGCTTACGGAAGCACAAACCATTAAACCGGATCTTCCATTTATTATGATATCCGGGCATGGTACGGTTGAAACGGCCGTGGAAGCAAGTAAAAAGGGAGCATACGATTTTATATCGAAACCACCCGATTTAAACAGGTTGCTTATTACGGTAAGGAATGCACTGGAACGAGGGACATTGGTCACCGAAACAAAAGTATTAAAACGTAGGGTAAGTAAAACGAGGGAGATTTTGGGTGAATCGGAGGCAATTACAAAAATTAAAGAAACAATTGATCGTGTTGCCCCGACAGATGCCCGTGTTTTAATAACCGGTGCCAACGGAAGTGGTAAAGAACTAGTTGCTAGATGGCTTCATGAAAAATCAAACCGAGCAAATTCACCTTTGATTGAAGTAAATTGTGCAGCAATCCCTTCCGAATTGATTGAGAGTGAATTATTCGGACATGAAAAAGGGTCGTTTACATCGGCTGTAAAACAACGTATTGGTAAATTTGAGCAAGCTGATCGTGGCACGCTGTTTCTGGATGAAATTGGAGACATGAGCTTATCTGCTCAAGCAAAAGTGCTAAGAGCACTGCAAGAAAATAAAATAACACGGGTAGGTGGCGATAAAGAAATTGAAGTAAATGTTCGTGTCATAGCGGCCACAAATAAGGATTTATTAAAGGAGATTGAATTAGGTAATTTCCGCATGGACCTTTATCACCGTTTAAGCGTTATTTTGATACACGTTCCACCACTATCAGAAAGGAGATCAGATATTCCAATCATAGCGGAGCAATTTTGCGATGAAATCTGTACAGATTATGGCATGCCAATCAAAAGAATAACCGGTAGTGCTATTGAAGCGTTAAAGTCCCTCCCATGGACCGGAAACATTCGTGAGTTAAGAAATATGGTGGAACGCCTTATTATTTTAAGCGATAAGTCAATTACCGATAAAGATGTCTATGCCTACGCCAATCCAGGTGGTCCATCAATGGAGGCACCGGAAGCAATAACAAGCCTAAGCAATGGAAGCACTGTCTCATCTACAGAATCGAATCTTCAGGGGAGCATCAACGGATTAAATCATTTCGATCAATTCTCTTCTTTTCAAGAATATAAAGATTATGCTGAAAGAGAATATATTAAATACAAGCTCGAAAATAACGCTTGGAATGTATCAAAAACAGCCGACGATATTGAAATTCAACGGAGCCATCTTTATAGTAAAATCGAAAAATACGGTTTGAAGCGGGAGAATTGATTAAGTTATGGGTTGTGAGTTGTAAGCTATGAGTAGCACTTCAACTCACAACTGAAAACCCGTTAATTCCACATCGGGTTTTGTGGAAATCCCGCAACGTGTGCATACCTTGGACCCAAGCTGATGACCGCTTCTTTCCACAAATTTTCTTCATCGTTTACAAATACGATATCCGGGTCAAAGCTGTTACCTATCATCCAGGTATTTTCCTTCAACTCTTTAGCTAATTGGCCCGGCGACCAACCAGAATAACCTATAAAAAATTTTATCTCGTCCAAACCAATGGCGCGATCATTTATCAATAGTTTCAAGGCTTCAAAGTTTCCGCCCCAAAATAGGTTCTCCCTTATTTCAATGCCACTATTTAAACGGTCGTAACATTTGTGAATAAACTGTATACTATCTTGTCCTACAGGTCCGCCTACAAACAACTGATATTCGGCATTTGGCATGTCAGACATGACATCTTTCAATAAGAGCGAACTGGGTTGATTCAATACCAACCCCACAGACCCGTCCTCTTCACTGTGTTCGCACAACAGTACAACGGAACGCTGAAAATTTGGATCAAGCATGAAAGGTTCTGAAAGTAATAAACTACCTTGTTGCGGGTTGAAGTTGCTAAGCATGAGAATAAATTTCTATTCGTAAAACCACACGATAGTTCTATCAAATATAGGGCCGAAAAATCAATCGGTTGCCAACTGCACAAGCCTTTCTCTTTTGTTGCGCACCTTATTATTACATAGGGTCATTCAAGCAATCTTTGCTTATGTAAATCATCGCATTTTACCTCCCCGTGGCCAATTATCGTATTCGCCAATTGTGACCACTCAACTATTTTTTTTAAGTTTGTAGAAGAACAGCAAGCTATGGATAAAGAACTACATATTGAAGATATCCGAACGGATTACAGGTTGGCAGCCTTGAGCGAAGATCAAATTGATAAAGACCCTATTCGTCAATTTGAGCAATGGTTTGAGCAGGCCCTTCATTCGAAAGTCATTGAGGTCAATGCTATGACCCTGGCGACGGTAGATGCAGATGGTTCTCCAAGTGCCCGCATCGTATTACTTAAAGATATTGAAAATGATGCTTTCGTTTTTTACACTAACTATAACAGTCAGAAAGCTAAGGAAATAGCTGCTAATCCAAAAGTTTCTCTAGTATTTTTTTGGCCTGATTTGCAAAGGCAAGTACGCATTAAAGGTACGATTGAAAAAGTGGCAAGTACAAATTCAGAGACCTATTTCCATAGCCGCCCTGCCGGTAGTCAACTTGGGGCGTGGGCTTCTCCACAAAGCGATGTGATTCCAAATAGAGATTTTTTAGAGCAAAATCTTAAAGAGGTTTCTGAAAAATATAAAGACCAAATTGTGCCGAAACCTCCACACTGGGGTGGGTATAAAGTTATTCCTTTCACGATGGAATTTTGGCAAGGTAGAACGAACCGCTTACACGATCGGATATTATATAGCAAAGATGTAATTAGTGGAAACTGGATCACCAGTCGCTTAGCCCCTTAATGAATAATGGATTTCATAAAGATAAAAAACATATTAACATCTCGCATCGGTAGCGAATGTATAGTAGATGAAGAACTAAATGCGCTTCAGCCAGCTTTGATCATTCATCCTGATTTCCTTTTGGCTGTGTGCAAAGAATTAAAAGAAAATCGGGAAACTTGGTTCGACTTCTTATCCTGTCTATCCGGAATCGACTATGGTGTTAACGAAGGTTTCGGCGTAGTATATCATCTTTCATCTATCCCTTATAAAACACAATTAACCTTAAAGGTAAAATTGGAGAATCTTCGAGATGGATCGGTACTCCCTTCCGTTGATAGTGTAAGTACGGTGTGGCGTACGGCAGATTGGCACGAAAGGGAAGCTTATGATCTATTAGGTATTTTCTTCAATGGCCATCCAGATTTAAGACGAATTCTTTTACCTGATGACTGGGCCGGATATCCTTTACGGAAGGACTATCAAGATGCAGAAAGTTATCACGGCATTTCGATCAACTGAAACAATAATTTAGCACTCCTGTTGAAACAATAAACTGGTGAATATTACGGATACACAAGCGGCTTTAAAAGCTTACGAAAAAAGAATGTCTGCATTAGGGCCGGAAGAAATGATTATCAATATCGGTCCTCAACACCCATCAACACATGGTGTTCTACGTTTAGAGGTTATTTCTGATGGTGAAATTGTGAAGGAGGTTATCCCTCATATGGGTTACCTGCATCGCTGCTTCGAAAAACATGCAGAGTCAATGAATTACGGAAAAACCATTCCTTTTACGGACCGTATGGACTACCTCGCTTCCATGAATAATAGCCATGCGTTTGTAATGGGAGTGGAAAGGATGCTGGGCCTAGATAAAGAAATTCCTAAACGAATTGAATATATCCGTGTTTTAGTTTGTGAGTTAAACAGGATTGCATCTCATTTGATAGCAATTGGAACCTACGGTATTGATATAGGGGCATTTACACCTTTCATGTGGTGCTTTAGGGATCGTGAGCATATTATGAATATGCTGGAATGGGCTTCTGGGTCGAGAATGCTCTACAATTACATATGGGTTGGCGGTTTGTTTTACGACCTACCTGTTGGCTTCGAAGAAAGATGCAAAGAATTTGTTGATTACTTCAAACCAAAATTGGTTGAATTAAACGAACTTTTAACCAACAATCAGATCTTCATTTCCCGTACGGCCAATATTGGCGCCTTACCCTTAGAAGTAGCTATTAATTATGGCTGTTCAGGCCCTATGTTGCGTGCTTCCGGCCTAAAATGGGACTTAAGGCGGGTAGACGAATATTCGGTGTATCCTGAAATTGATTTTGAAATTCCGATAGGTAAAGGTGAAATGGGAAAAAAAGGTGATTGCTGGGATCGATATAAAGTGAGAGTCGACGAAGTCGTCGAATCCATTAAGATTATTGAACAGTGCCTAGAAAGATTGCAAAAAGAATTAAAACGAACACCCGACTTCGATCCACGTGGTATAGTTCCTAAAAAAGTATCGCCAAAAGCGCAGGATTATTATGTAAGAGCAGAAAACCCCAAAGGAGAGCTTGGCTTTTATTTTATCACTGATGGAAAATTAGACATTCCTAAACGTGTAAAAGCCAGAGGTCCCAGTTTTAATAATCTATCAGTTCTACCCGAACTATCAAAAAACATTCTCATTGCCGACCTTATTGCTATATTAGGGTCTATTGATATCGTTTTGGGGGAAGTTGATCGATAGCTTGTGGTAGAATGTTCCCACTCCCCTTTTACTTAACGACACAACTACTCAGCCACTTAACTATTCAACAATTTAACCGCTTGTTTTTACTAAAAAAATTAGTATATTTGTGATTGCAAATATTTTTACGCAAATCGAGCAAATGGAAATAAGTGATAAATTATATGGGAATATTAAAGTATCGACTCTTGTAAAGGAATTATTGAATACAGCGGTGTTGCAACGATTGAACTTTGTTCATCAAAGCGGCGCAGTTTTCCTCGTAAATCCTGCTGCATCTCATAAACGCTTAGCGCATTCCATTGGTGTTATGCATTTGGTTCAGCTACTGGGAGGATCGGAATTGGAGCAAATTGCCGGTCTATTACACGACATATCCCATACTGCTTTTTCCCATGTGGGCGATTATGTTATGGAAGATACGACGGAAAGCTATCATGAACGTATATTCGAAGAGACTTTGACACGATCAGATATTCCTCAAATTCTGCGAAAGTACGGGTATACGATACAGGACCTTTTTAATGGGCAATTTGATATATTAGAACAACCATTGCCGTATCTATGTGCTGATCGCATCGATTACACCTTAAGAGATGCGCTCCAATATGGTTTTATTAAGAGGCAGGAGGCAATGCGCTTCGTTAAGCATTTAGCGGTGGCGGAAAACAATAAAATCGTTGTTACAAATAATGAGCAAGCATTATGGATTAATAATTTGTCTAAACAGGTAAACGAAGAAATTTACAATTATCCCCTCTATGTATATGCCAATCAACAAGTAGCCAACATCATAAAAAAGTATTTAAGTGACGGTTATTTGGTCCAACGTGATTTACATCAAAATGACACCTTTTTATTAAATAAAATCAGAAGCTCTTATGGTGGTTTAGAAGCCATTAAAGCCATAAAAATGTTGTCAGGATATAAAAGTTTCTTAAAACAGCCTGAAGCATTCAAAATCAAGAAACGCTATATAGATGCTTTTTTGGTTAAGTAAGAAAAGTAAAAAGTCAAAATTAAAAACCCCGAAGGACTCATTGATGCTTCAAAAGGTAGCTCGTCGGCTAATCATCACATTGCCACATTGGCTAATTTAAAATATCCCCTACTCCACCACTCAACTATTCAACAAGTCAACTATTGCCAATCACATTTAAAACTTCAATTTTAGCCCATTCTTCCATTGTTATATACAATATAAAATGCTATTTTTACGGCAAAATTCTTTAAATCAATGAACATTCACGAATATCAAGGTAAAGCTATACTGAAGAGTTTCGGAGTTCGCATTCAGGAGGGCATCGTTGCCGACAACCCTGAACAAGCGGTAGAAGCTGCGAAAAAATTAAAACAAGATTACAACTCCGATTGGGTGGTGGTAAAAGCACAAATCCATGCAGGAGGCCGTGGAAAGGGCGGTGGTGTTAAACTTGCAAAGAATATTGATGAAGTCAGAGAAAGAGCTAAGGAAATCATTGGTATGCAACTTGTAACTCCTCAAACCGGTCCCGCTGGAAAACAAGTAAATAAAGTACTTATTGCCCAAGATGTTTACTATCCGGGACCTGGCGAAACCAAAGAATTCTACATGAGTGTTTTATTGGATAGGTCGCGTGGGCGTAACATCATCATGTATTCTACCGAAGGAGGTATGGATATAGAAGAAGTTGCTGAAAAAACACCCCATCTAATCCAAAAAGAAGAGATAGATCCCTCCATTGGACTTCAAGGATTTCAAGCAAGAAAAATTGCTTTTAACTTGGGATTAAATGGGGCTGCTTTTAAAGATATGACTAAATTTGTAGCAGCTCTTTATAAAGCTTACGAAGCAACTGATTCCTCCCAATTCGAAATCAATCCGGTTTTAAAAACTTCAGATGACAAAATATTAGCGGTTGATGCTAAAGTCAATTTGGATGAAAATGCTTTGTACCGTCACCCCGATTATGCTGAATTGCGCGACTTATCGGAAGAAGATCCTACTGAAGTTGAAGCAGGACGTTCCAATTTGAATTATGTGAAATTAGATGGTAATGTGGGTTGTATGGTAAATGGTGCCGGTTTGGCAATGGCTACCATGGATATTATTAAAATTGCCGGTGGGGAACCTGCAAACTTCTTAGATGTAGGGGGCACAGCCAATGCAGAGACAGTTAAAGCCGGATTCAATATTATTTTAAAAGATCCGAACGTTAAAGCTATTTTGATTAATATTTTTGGTGGTATTGTTCGTTGCGATCGCGTCGCTCAAGGTGTGATTGATGCGTACCAAGAAATTGGAAACATTCCTGTACCAATTATTGTTCGCTTACAAGGCACCAATGCGGAAGAGGCTAAAAAACTTATTGACGAATCAGGACTTGAGGTATTCTCGGCTATCCAACTGAAGGAAGCAGCTGATTTAGTAACTAAAGTACTATCTTAGTACTTTTTGCTAACAACGTATTTCATATAATAAACCTCCGGAAGCGATTTCGGAGGTTTATTGTTAAAGTAGGTTGAAGTATATAATATTTTGAAATAAAGACATGACACACACGCGGATAAAAGAACTTTTAAACAGCACAGATTTTGGAAAAACAGTTATTGTAAAAGGATGGATCAAGACCTTTAGAAATAATCAGTTTTTGGCTATTAACGATGGTTCTTGTTTGGGGAATATACAGGTTGTCGTAGACTATGAACATACAGATGAACATACACTCAAACGGTTGACAACGGGCGCCGCCGTATCAATTGAAGGTGTTTTAGTGGAATCCCTGGGAAAGGGGCAGCGCGTAGAAGTCAAAGCAAGCCATATAAAGATCTTGGGCGATAGCGACGCTGAAAAATTTCCCCTACAACCAAAAAAACACAGTTTGGAATTTCTCCGAGAAATAGCGCATCTCCGCTTTAGAACAAATACTTTCAATGCAGTTTTTAAGGTGCGAAATGCTTTATCATTCGCTGTGCATCGCTTTTTTAATGAAAGGGGGTTTGTATACATTCACACCCCTATTATAACAGGTTCAGATGCTGAGGGAGCGGGAGAAATGTTCAAAGTCACTACCCTTGATCTTGATAATCCGCCGCGCAATGACGATGGCTCTATTAACTTCAAAGAGGATTTCTTTGGAAAATCAACAAATCTCACCGTCTCAGGTCAATTGGAGGGAGAACTAGCTGCTTTGGCCTTTGGAAACATATATACTTTTGGCCCTACTTTCCGGGCAGAAAACTCGAATACGACGAGGCATCTCGCTGAATTTTGGATGATTGAACCCGAAATGGCTTTCTACGAGCTACAGGATAATATGGATTTAGCCGAAGAATTACTAAAATATGTAATACGCTACGCACTCGACACCTGCAGCGAAGAGCTTGAATTCTTAAAAAATCGCCTGTTAGAAGAAGAAAAATCGAAACCTCAGGCCGAACGTTCGGATCTTGATTTGCTAGCCAAATTGAATTTTTGTCTCGACAATGAATTTGAGCGACTTAGCTATACACAGGCTATCGATATTTTGAAACGCTCTAAACCCAACCAGAAAAAGCAGTTCAAGTATTTGATCGAAGAATGGGGTGCTGACCTCCAATCTGAACATGAAAGGTATCTTGTAGAGAAACATTTCAAAAAACCGGTCATTCTCACGGATTATCCCGCAGCAATCAAAGCTTTTTATATGCGTATGAATGAACCGGATGAGCAAGGAAGAAAAACGGTAAGAGCGATGGATATTTTATTTCCCGGGATTGGAGAAATTGTCGGTGGATCACAACGGGAAGAAAGATACGATTTGCTGGTAAATAGAATGGAAGAAATGCATATCCCAACAGAAGAGATGAATTGGTTTTTAGATACTCGTAGATTTGGATCTGTACCTCACTCCGGTTTTGGCTTAGGCTTTGAAAGGTTAGTGCTTTTTGTAACAGGTATGACAAATATACGGGACGTAATTCCTTTTCCTAGAACGCCAAAAAACGCTGAATTCTAATTTTTTTGTATCTCCCGGGATTTAAAGTTGCACGTGGCAACGTGCAACTTTAGAACATATTCAATTCCTTGATTAAAACTTTTTCCATTAACCTTCGGTTATATTTACTGACACATACTTATATTGTAACATTTTCCATTATGCTCATAAAAATATATCCTGAAAACCCTAACGAACGTGCGATAGAGCAGGTTGTTGCCCTATTGAAAAAGGGCGGTATCATCATCTATCCAACGGACACTGTATATGGTATTGGATGTGATATAACAAACCAAAAAGCGATTGAAACGCTATGCCGTATTAGAGGAATAAGACCGGAAAAAGCGAATCTCTCTTTTATCTGCTATGATTTAACAGATATCGCACAATACACGAAGCCTATTGATACGGCAACCTTCAGATTACTTAAAAAGTCGCTGCCAGGTCCGTTCACCTACATCTTCAATGCAAGTAATCAGGTACCTAAGTTGATGAGCTCAAACAAGAAGACCGTCGGTATACGGGTACCGGACAATAATATTGCCCGGGAAATTGTGAAGCAGCTTGGAAATCCTATTGTTTCTGCCTCCATACATGATGAAGATGAAATTTTAGAATATTCAACTGATCCTGAGCTTATCCATGAAAAATTCGAAAATTTAGTAGACCTAGTTATCGATGGCGGTTATGGTGACAATGAAGCATCAACTGTGGTCGATTGCACCTCCGGCGAATTTGAGGTAATCAGACAAGGAAAGGGTGACCTAAGTCTTTATTTATAGCCCATTACAAAACCGACTAGTTAGTGACGTCTGTCCTTTTGCAATCCGGTAAATTTTTTTTCCCCTACCTCAATCGGAATTTCAAGTGCATTCTCCAATGGTGGAATAGGACAGTTATACCCCTCACTATAAGCACAATAAGGATTATATGCTAAGTTAAAATCAATGATTAGCTGGTTCCCTTTAATAGCACTTCGTTTTAAATCCAAATATCTTCCCCCACCGTAAGTATCTTTATCATTCGTAGGATCCGTAAATGGAAGAAAGAGATAATCATCATACTGCGGGTTATTTATCAAAGCTACACTTTTAAATAAAGTGAGTTTTACAGGCTCTCCTTTGATTTCGAAATTGGCTTCGGCAAATCGTAAGTACTTCTTCTCTTTTCCACTATAAGTAGGAATAATAAAAGGTTGTTCATCGTGGATAAAAGTAAGTTCTGCGATTACTCTGTATAAACTATCCGGCTCAAAAAAACGGAGGTCTTTCAAGTCCTCCTCCCTCAACGGAGCATGTTCATCTGTCAGAAAAGCTTGTTTATAAATTTCTCTTTGCGCTAATGTTTGTTCAATGTAGTTCTGCGCTGAAGCATTCGTCACAAAGAGAAATAAAACGACTGTAAAAAAAAAGATAGCAAAACCTTTACTCATTTTTTAACTTATATATCACAAACCTAGCCAATTTTTTTATTAAACAGTGATTATCTTGTATGTAGCTTTATGCCATTATAGACCTTAAGCTATACCCCATCACCACATTCACCAATTGGCTAATTAACTAATTCCCTACTCAACGTCTCAACCACTCCACTACCCAACGATTCGACTACTCCCGTACCTGTAAGGCGATTGGTAGTTGATATCGAACACGCACAGGTCTTCCATTTTGAATTCCCGGTTTCCACTTTGGAGCTTGTTGCAACAGCCTAATAGCCTCTTGCCCAGTACCAAATCCTAAATCTTTTATAATCTCAATAGCGGTAAGTGAACCATCTTTTTCCACAATGAAGCTCAAAAATAATTTTCCGTTTATACCCTGTATTTTTGCTTCTTCCGGAAATTTATAGTTTTTTGCGATGTACTCCATAAATGCTTTCAATCCACCGGGAAATGTCGGGTTTACCTCTACGTTGACAAAAATATCTTGCGTTTTACCTCCTTCCGTCACCGTAGTCATTTCGTCGATCACGCCTACTTTTGTTTCAATGGCAATTGGAGCCGTTGGGTCTCCAGCAATCGTGGAAGGTCCGGGATTAGCCTTTTTTAACAGCTCTAAGGTGGGAGGCTCGTCTACAACTTCAGTATATGGAACGACTTTAGGTGCCGGCATTTTTACCTGGTCGGTATGTGAACGTTGCTGCGTTTCTCTTGGCAACACAGGTACCGGCTCTTCCTTCTTTTCAATAGGCACTTCCTGTAAAATCAGGTCATTATCGCCCGAAATCAATTCATTAGCAGTTTCTTTTCGAAGGTGAGCGATACCTATAATAAAGCCAATTACTATTAAAAAAAATGAAACACCAAGGAAAAGAGCTTTTGATAAATCTCGTGGTGCATTTTTACGAATTACATAAGCACCATATAACTTATTTCTACCCTCAAAGACAAGATCCAACCAGGCGCTCGTCAGAATACTTAATTTAGGATTTAACATAGCTTGAGAAATTAAATTCAACAACTTGTATTTATCCATAAGATTAGCATCAGGCCTATTTTCCATACTATTTTATCGCACAAAAACATTCATGACTGAATATCAATAGGTTATATTTATTATTTTTTTTACCTTTGTCGAAATTTTAATAAAAACTCTTTTTGCATTTGTTTGGGGCGCATACCAAAAGAACGAATGATGACGTTTAAGGTATAGTGAAAAGAAAAGACAAGAAGCAGCATCAATGAACTATATATTACTTTTATATCTTTTATCGATTTCGGCAGGAGCAATCGAAACAATAAACCAGCCAAAAGCGGATAAGATATCAACCCCCTCAATTCACCGTTTAGTTTCAGAAAGATTAGCTTCCCAACGATACAATGAATCCTTTAACTTTATCAATCAGGCAAAGGATACCATTGCGAATGTTGAAGGTTTATCTTCATTTTATCAAAAATTGGTAGCGTTGAGAGCTGGTCAAAGGCATCGTGTCAATGTAGTGCAGATTGGCGATTCACATATTCAACCTGACATCATTTCGCGAGAGGTGCGAGCGGGGCTTCAGGATTTTTTTGGGGATGCCGGAAGAGGTTTAGTATTTCCGTACCAAGTTGCTCGTACCAATGGTCCTTTAGACATTAGTAGTTCAACTTCTACTCGGTGGTTACCCAGTAAAATAAGCTATCAACGTGCGCCATCTGTGAGTGGTATATCGGGCTTCGGTTTAAGAAAAGTACATGGCCAGGGCTTGATTAAATTATCGCTAAAACCCGATTTACAGGCACGGCAACAATCTTTCGATTACATTAAATTATTCGTTGGCCAAGGATCATGGAATGTTCGTGCCATAGGCAATGACGTGAATACTTATACCGTGAATCAATCTACTTCTGATGGGGTCGAAACGAAGGAAATTTCATTGAAAGATTTCGCTACCGGGTTCAATATAAGTCCCTTAGCCTCAGCTCCCAGTTTTTTTGGAGCTTCATTAGAGAAACGGAACAATCCAGGTGTATTATTTCATACCATTGGCGTAAATGGTGCACGTTACGAGCAATACAATAAGGAACCCTTATTCTGGAAGCAGCTTCCTGCATTGAATGCTGATTTGTATATCCTATCGATGGGAACCAATGAAGCCTTTTATAATGGAATGACGGAAGAAATATACATTAACCAAGTAGCGGAAATGGTTGCTAAGATACAAACTATTGACCCAAAAGCATCCATTCTGATCACAACTACAGCAGAGTCATTTAAAAATGGCCGCAGCAATCCGATGATCGAAAGACTGAATCTGTCTTTAAAATTTTATTGTAATAAAATGGGTATTCCAATCTGGGATTTATTTGACATTACAGGAGGTTCAGGTTCAGCACTGGCATGGCTGAAAAACAAGCTATTGCAAGCCGATAAAATTCACTATCAGCAAAAAGCCTATAGTATGCAAGGTGCCTTACTATTTGACGCTTTGGCCAAAGGTTACAATGAATTTCTTTCGAACCCAACAGGAATTCCCTTACCCGAATTAGCCACTAAAACTGCAAATAGATAGGCATTACCGGTTCTGCTGATTTGAAGATTCCGTACAGTATTAAAAAGCAGAAGAAAACCACAATATAGGTTATCAGCGATATGGGGCCAAAACTTTCTACCACCTCATCAGCAAAATAATCAGGGATGAAATGGATACTTAAGGCCAGCAACATCATCGCCAAAACAGTTTTATAATTGGCATAGAAGCCTTGCCAAACATCTAAGCTAAGTTCATTGGCAATCTTTGAAATCATGACTATTGACGTATTATAATCAGGAGCTTTAAAGAATATCCAACAAAAGCATACGAAGTGAAAGGTAAGTAATACCGTTAACGTTTGGTAAAACCACGTATTCTTTAAACCGTCCATCCATTTCCCTGTAATTAGCATCCAAATTTTATGTAAAGCTAATGCCAAACCATGTAAAGCGCCCCAAATCAAAAAGTTAAAGCTGGCTCCATGCCAAAAGCCACCCAACAACATGGTGGTCAACAGGTTCATATTAGCCGCTACACCAGACATTTTCCGTTTTATTAAACCCGGGATCAGCAGTACAATGAAAATACCAATACATAAGATACCAGCGTATTGGTTATTGAAATCTAAGAGGTGTTTACTGCCAAAAAATATGGCAATAAAGAATAATAGACAGAATAAGCATGAGCTCAACGAGCTCCTTCTATTGCCACCTAAAGGAATGTATAAATAGTCGCGCAGCCAAGATGAGAGTGAGATATGCCACCTTCTCCAAAACTCCGTTATATCTTTACTTTGATAAGGCGATAAAAAATTAGGCGGAATACGAAAGCCAAGCCACTTGGCTATTCCAATAGCAATGTCACTATAGCCACTAAAATCGCAATAGATAACGATCGCATATCCATAAACTGCAAAGAGATTTTCCAGTCCGGTGTATCGTGAAGGGTCGTCAAAAACGTAATCGACAAAATTCAGTGTGATATAGTCCGAAATAATCAATTTTTTTATTAAACCTGAAATGATCAGATAGAAACCTTTAGCAAAATCTTCATCACGTAAGAAATAGGGCTTATTAATTTGAGGCACAAAATCATGCGCTCGTACTATAGGTCCCATCATCAATTTTGGGAAGAAAGATAAAAACAACAGATATTCGCTAAATTTCTTTGCCGGTTTAAAATCTCTCCGATAAACATCAATATTATAGCTAAGATTTTCAAATGTATAGAACGAGATCCCAATAGGTAACAGGATATTCAATGTACTAAAACCCGTATGAAAGAATTGATTGCTAATGGATAAAAAAAAGTTGGTATACTTAAAATAAAAGAGTAGACCTAAATTGAAAAAAACGCAACCAATTAGTAAGGAAAGACGATATTGGCGACTTCGGCGCTTGTATATCGCATGCGAAAGCCAGTAATTGACGATAGCTGATATGATGACTAAACTGACAAAATAACCACTTGCTTTGTAAAAAAAATAGAGGGAAAAACTACAAAAAATATAACGACGAATAGCAAAGTGGTTTCTAAATATATAATAGAGTATAATAAATAGTGCAAAGAAAAAAACGAAAAATCCATTATTAAAAAGCAAGGGATTCTTTGGATCATAAAGAAGTAATTTTGCCAATGCCGAAAAATCAATTTCAATGGGCGCTAATTTCCAATCCATACTACTCAGTTTCATGAAAGCTCGTTTTTTCAGATTTCTTTACTTGCTTATTAATGGCTTCAAATAGATGCTTTGCTAATAACCTTGACCCCAAAGCATTGGGATGCACATAGTCTTTATTTGCAAGGCTAGGATTTTGCGTAGCCCAGCTCACCATGGAATTCTTGCCTCCCATAGCTGCATACAAACTAAAGAAAGCGCAATCTGTCTGCTTAGCAAGCTGCGCTTGTTCCTTGATAAGCGACTCAATACCAATTGCAGACTGATAACCTTCAGGGTATCTGAAAGCACGATCACCGGTCCCAACGATAAGGACATCAGCCTTTGAAAAACATGATTTTAACTTATTAACAACTGGAATTGCCGCGCGCTTATACCAGCTGAAATTCGTGTCATTCGGCTTATATAAAACATTTACACCGTATTGAAAAATGATCAGGTCATACGGGTTTTGCTCGTTAATTTCCTTTAGCAAGTTTGAATTGATCTTTCCTAACTCCAGACCTGAAATCCCTCTAAATGAAAAATTGTCTACAATCACACCGTGGTCTGACTCAAAGCTCAAACCAAACAAAGGAAGGCCCTTATCGGCTGAAAAAACGGTAATGGACTTATCCTTATTATGGGAGATGAGTGTACGATTAAAAAGTAATTTCTCTTCCAACATCAGCTCCTTTTTATTAACAGTCACTGATGAGCTATCTGTTGGAGCCCCATATAAGAGGTATTTACCCAACACGGTAGTCGTATCCTTACTGGTGTTATCTCTGACCTTAACCCAATCATTGCCCGATGAAAAAAATACATGACCTGAAATAAACAAATCTTGTTTATTGGTATTTTTAAAGTTAAGGTCTTTCCAGTTAGCGGACGAGGATACTATGGCCGTACGTCTAAATTGAGCAACTTGAGATGCTATTGGAACAAATCCAACACCATTTCCACCGTAAAACTGTTGTAACAAAGTTCTCAATGTTTGAGATAATAGATCGCCTTCGATCATACTATCACCCAAGTAGGCAATTCTCACCTTTGTCTTCTTGCCGTTTTTTAGCGCAATGAGTTTTTTTATAAATCTCGCTAAAACAACATCTTGTGAATCGGTATTAAAGGAGAGAATAGTTGATTGATTGAGACTGAGTGGAAGTGCTTCTGAAAACGTTGTTGTTTTTGCCTTCGTGCTGTCGATTGTAGGAAGAGGTGCAGTATCGGTTGTATTCGTTGAACGGACAGTAAGCGAATCGATCTTCTCTTGACCGTTATTTTGTTTCTTAGTGGGATTTTCAGCGAGGTAAGTGTCTTCTCCTAATGCTTTTTTTTCCTGCAATCTTACAACCACATCGGAAA
Source organism: Olivibacter sp. CPCC 100613 (assembly GCF_036959255.1). Taxonomy (NCBI): domain Bacteria; kingdom Pseudomonadati; phylum Bacteroidota; class Sphingobacteriia; order Sphingobacteriales; family Sphingobacteriaceae; genus Olivibacter; species Olivibacter sp. CPCC 100613. The sequence continues at coordinate 128,980 of NZ_JAWMTI010000009.1, read as the reverse complement.
TTAAATTGATACGGTCAAAAGGTTCCCATTTCTTCCGATAGGCAATATTGATATATGAAAATGCTAGATATAGAAGTAGGCTAAAGGAAATAAACAGAAAGACACGTTTATTAGCATTCATAAAGATATCTAATATATCATAAGTTATATCTTGAGATGGTCTTTAGAATTCGCGCTTTCCATGTTTGTGGATGGGTGGAATATCCCGCTTTACTTATAGCATCGACCCACTTCGTGGCATCGTCCGTACCTTTTAGGCGATTGTAGAAATACTTGCCCGAGATCAACTTACAAAAGTGTATAAAAGATCCCATTGTTGAGGTATATTGCTTATATCTACTTTTGATACCGTGGGTTTCCTTTAATTTATTGGAACCAACAATACCAAAATGATTATGCAATAATTTAGAATTTCTACTCTGCCCGTTTCCGGATTCAAGGATAGCTATACCTAAAATTACTGAAGAAGGTATTCCATAGGCTTTTGACAGCGAATCTGCTATCGTTTTATGATTGTTTATATATTTTGTTTGCGCAAAACTTATATTTACACAACCCAAGTAAAAAAGTGCCAGAAATAAAACTCTAGATCCGACTGAACGTATTGTTCGAATGTTTTTTCCTATCATATTTCTATTTTAAGAATACACAATCGTTCTTTACATTTACAATGCGACTATATAGTCTTGCATTACCCCCCGCTAGTAAGAACATTCCACTCCAATTCAGTTACCTTTCTCAGAGATTGTGCGAAAATAAGTGTTTAATTTTTCTTTTGAAACACAAATAAGGTAACAGGCTGATTATAAGCTACATAAAAAATAAACAAAAAATTACCTGTTAAACACTAATCATATCATTAACTCCGTTTTTAAGATTTTATTATATTCGTTCGAAAAAATCTCCTAAAGAACACGGAAACCTAGTTTGAAATATATTCATTTTAGATCGACAAACGATTCAGTGAAGAAAAAAAGATATGAAACCAAGGATAATCATCGAATATTGCCCAAAATGTGGATGGCTTCTACGAGCAGCTTATATGGCACAAGAAATTCTTGCTACGTTCACCGAAGATTTGGAGGGTGTACTTCTCAAGCCTAGCGACGTTAATGGAAGGTATACAATATACATTGATGAGCAGCAGATTTTCGATCGTAAGCGAGCTGGTGGCTTCCCTGAAGTAAAGTCTCTCAAACAAATTATTAGAGATACTGTAAATCCAAGCAAAAACTTAGGGCATTCGGATCGTTGATTCGTGAAGTTCTTGCTAAATTTCTTTAAGTTTGTTGAGTGATTACCAATAACAAAATTGTGATGATAAAAACTTTGTATAGCCTTACCTGTCTTTTTTTACTAAGCAGTTCTTATTTGTTAGCTCAGCCTACGCTAAAGAAGCTGTGGCAAACGGATCACCTAGATGTTCCCGAATCTGTTTTAATTGGACAGGATCAGCGTACGCTTTATGTAAGCTTAATAGGTCCCGGCGATCACACCATCGCCGATGGAAATGGTGCCATAGCACAAATAGACCGGCAGGGAAAGATTATAAACAAAGATTGGATCACCGGGCTCAACGCGCCCAAAGGTTTAGGGGAATATGAGGACAAACTTTATGTTGCTGATTTAAAAGAATTGGTGATTATCGATATACCAAATAAAAAAATAATAGAGAAAATAACGGTACCAGAGGTGGGTATGCTAAACGATGTTACAGTAGACCCAGCAGGAGATGTACTTATATCCGACTCAAAGGGCGGAAAAATCTATCGCTACAAACAGGGTAAAGTTGAGGTTTTTCTGCCGAATTTGGTTAATCCTAACGGTCTCTTGGCGGTAGGTAATGGGTTGTATTTTTTAGACAGCGGCTCGCTGTTCTATTTGGACAAAAACAAAATAGCCACTAAAATTGCAACCGGTATGGAGAAATCCACTGATGGTTTGCAAAAAGATGGCGATAATTTCTTGGTGAGTGCTTGGATTGGTGTCCTCTATTACATTAATAAAGATGGAAAGGTAACGACACTTCTAGACAGCAGGGCCGAAAAGATGAATACAGCGGACTTCAGTTTTGACCCTGAATCGCGATTATTATATCTTCCTACTTTTTTTAAGAATCAAGTAATTGCTTATCAGGTACAATAAACCGAATAAGGTAAAAGATAAATTAACCGTTTTTAGCAGCAGTGCTGACACTGCTGCTTAACTAAACATATAAGCTCGCAGCCTTAATCTAAAATTAGTACCTTTGCGATTTAATCGCTAAAGAATTGGAACATGATCAAGGTTGGAAAACTAAATACCCTTAAAATTGTATACTCCGACAATGCACAATATACGCTTTCAGACGACGAATCGAATAGGGTAATTTTACCCCATACAAACGTTTCGTCTCCAATTCCCAAGGACGCAGAAGAGATCAGTGTATTTGTATACACCAGTAAGCAAGGGTCATTAACCTCAACAACCAGGAAACCTTATGCAGAAGTGGGTGATTATGCTTTATTAAAGACGGTAGCCGAAGCTACTAATGGTGTTTTTATGGATCTGGGTATTGAGAAAGATCTCTTCGTTCCAAAAAAAGAGCAAAGATGGCCCATGATCAAGGGCAAAAGTTATCTTGTTCATATCTATTTGGATCCCTTGAACCAACATATGGTCGGTTCTTCAAAACTGAATAAGTATATTGATAGAGATAACATAAATGTAGAAGTTGGAGATGAAGTAGAGCTGATTATCGCGGAAGAAACTGACTTAGGATATAATGCCATTATAAACGACCGAAATATAGGCTTACTGTATGCAAATGAAGTATTCGAGAATCTTCGCATCGGAAACAAACGAAAAGGATGGATTAAAAAGATATATCCTGACGGTAAAATAGATTTGTCTTTACAACCTTTAGGTTATAAACATGTCCTTAATAGTCGTGAGATGATTGTTGAGTTGCTAAAAAAGCGAAGTGGTCGCATCCCTTTAGGCGATAAAAGCACACCCGAAGAAATTTATAAAATACTTAAAATCAGTAAAAAAACCTTTAAAAAAGCAATTGGTGCTCTTTACAAAGAGCGGCTCATTGAAATCGACGATGAGGAAATACGAGAAATTAAACAATAATGATATCTGGACTGGAAAAAAAAGAAATAAAACACGTTTTTAAAACCTCAATCATTCAACAAACAGCATTTTGGTCAGAAGTTAAACAACAACAGGGAATAAAAAGTCTGGCCATCAACTTCAAGGTGAGTAAACCTTCCATTTTCAACAATTCATCGAACGAAAAATCAAATTATATTGAAACGGATGTGCTTATTTTACTCCAACCTGTCGACAATGAATATACAATTGCTTATATTCCGTACGGACCGGAAATAGAGCCTCATGAAGAAAATCAAGGAAGGTTTTTGGAAGAGTTTTCGGAATCATTACGCCCCTATCTTCCCAAGAACTGTATTACAATCCGTTATGATCTTGCTTGGCATTCGCCCTGGGCGACGGACCCGGAACATTTTGACAATCAGGGTAACTGGAACGGCCCCCCGGAAAAAAAATATCAGGAATTTAGGCTAAACATCAGTACCCAACATTGGAATCTAAAAAAGTCGAATTCTGACATCTTACCATCCAATACCATCTTTTTGGATCTCAAAAAAGAGCCAACAACTTTATTGTCATCCATGAAGCCAAAGACCCGCTACAATATTAATTTGTCGATACGAAAAGGTGTACATATTCGCGAAGTGGGTTTAGATAAACTTGACCTATGGTATGCCTTATATCGAGAAACTGCATTCAGAAACAACATTCATCTTAATAGTATAGAATATTTTCGCTCGGTTTTACGCGCGAGAGCAGCACATACGAACTCCCCTGCTGAAGTTCAATTATTAATTGCAGAAGTAGATGATACGCCTTTAGCTGCCATGTTTTTAGTGATTAGCAATAAACGGGGGACTTATTTATACGGTGCATCCTCATCTATCAAACGTAATTACATGGCCACCTATGCCTTGCAGTGGAAAGCAATGCAAATTGCGCGAAATAAAGGTTGCGAAGAATATGATTTCTTTGGTGTTTCACCCCGTCCGGACCCCTCCCATCCTATGTATGGTTTGTTCAAATTCAAATCAGGTTTCGGCGGCAACCTACACCATCGGATGGGTTGCTGGGATTATCCTTTGAAACAAGAAAGATATACGCTATTTAGAATCGCAGAAATGAACAGCCAGGGATACCATCTTTAACCAATGTTTTATAGCTGGCTCGGGAGATAACCAAAATATCGTCTAAACGCTTTACTGAAGTTATAGGGATCAGTATACCCCAAAGTGTAGGCAACTTCGGTAATCGTGCTACGCGTATCCATTAATATCTGTCTTGCATATTCCATTCTGCATTGAGTCAAATACTCAAAGACGGTACACCCAAAGAGTTGTTTGAATCCCTTTTTTAGCTTAAAGTCATTCAATCCAATTTCACGAGATATCTGCTTTAAAGTCAAGGGCTCAAACAAATGTTTCTGAACAAACAGTTTTACTGCATGCAAACGTTCTATGTCAGCTGGTTTAATCGACAGGTAACGATCCTCTGGCATTGATTCCGCCTGCTGTGCCTGTAAAAAAAACAATTCAGTTACCTTCGACTCTAAATAAAGTTTTCGCATTTGACCTGAATATGGACAGTCTAAAACTTCACTAATTACCGCACGCTGTTGTCTGGTTATAGGCATGGGAACACGGGATATGTCGGCTTCCCTTCCCGCATGCACCTCGTTCCAAAAACGTTCCAAACAAGGTAAATCAGTCGCGACTAATCGTTGGAAATATGATTCTTGCATACAGATCCCAAAGGTTTCCACTCGATTTCCGCGTAACGAGTAATCTCCCTCAAAATTGGGCATATAACCCAAAATATGCTGATTCGTTTCCACGTAATATTCCTGTCCCGAAGAAAGCGGTTTAGCCGAGGAGATCCCTTGAAGCGAAAAATACATATTGAGACTAGGGTCCTCATGGCAATCTCGAAATGTAAGTTCCATGCTTTTTAAGCCCTTGATAGAAAAAATATCGATCCCGTCTTCTGTAAATAGCATATTTTCCGCAAACTCTTCGGCATCCAAATAACTATCTTTTAGCGATAAAGGAGACTGTATTGCTGTGTCTTTCATAAAAAAGTATCTCAAGGGACCTGTAAAGGGAGAACCGATTACCTGAAGATACACTCAAACTTAAAAAAATTTAATTTGAAATCCAATACATTGGGATAAGGAGAAACTACAATTGCTAAATGGAAATCATTTTCATCTTCAAATTCAAATAATAAATCCGTTTCGGAGGGATAAAAATCCATTTAAGAAGGGTTCTCCAAAGTTATTTCGCGCACTTTTGAAAAAGTAAAGTAAAATAGACCGAAATGCTGTTTTTCATATCTTATTTCGGTTCTGACTAAAAAGTGAAGGGCATTCCATTTAACAATATTTTATAATGAAAGCATTGACTCTAGGAAAATTTAAACCCGTTATCAATCTTCCTTCAGCGACCAAGCCTCACCATTTAATTTCCGTATTTAAAACCGACGTGTCCAACAAAAAGGATGCAGAACATTTGATCAAACTTCTAAAAAAACAATTCCCTGAAGGGAACTTTCATTTTGATCTTGACGACACCGATAAGGTATTCAGAATTGAATACACGCGAGACATTATCGGGGATGTTTTAAAAATGTTCAAAATCAAACGATTTACCTGCGAAACACTTATTTAATGTGAACTATACCAGAAAGTCCAATACTTGCCGGCGAACATCGATCGAGAGCTTTGCACTATGCTTTAATTGAATATTTTCATCGTCAATATGAATCCATCGCTCCTCAGATTGTATTTGAATATCCTTGCCCTTAACGATAGTCCATGGGCTCCTGGTTGTTCTTCCAAGCGCTAGGCCCTTTATGTATTCGCCAAAGGCCTCCCGTTGATTTTCTTTTAATAAAGCTACTTCGAATAAGCCGTCTTTTAAGTTTGCTTTGGGAGCTAGCCTTAAATTAGGCCCTATCGAACAAATATTAAGAACTTCGATCAACAAAAATTTATCGTTTATTTTTTCTCCATCAACAGAAATAGTGGCCTCTTTTGCGTCGTAAGTTAAATTAATCGCCAAAAGTGTATGTAAAGCTAAGCTAATTTCGTCTTCCTTGTTTTCCAGGTTATTTGTTTTAATTTTTTCCATCTCACGCATTAATTTTGGGAATAAACCAATACCAAAACTTTCTAGGAAAAAATTTTCCTCACCATGAAGATCAATGAATCCTACATCTACTTTTTTTGTGTTTCTTTTTTTCCAGTGCCTTAACAAAGTTCTTAAATTGTCCGGACTTTTCAATGTTAACGCTACGTTGTTAGCTGTCCCCATTGGCAAAAGGCTCAATAATAGTCTTTTTTCCAATAACGTTCTTTTCAGTAAAATACCCGCCACTTTACGAACAGTTCCATCTCCGCCAACAATTAGAATGATATCAACAGACCCATCAATTTGTTGCCATTTTTTTTGACGAATCGAGTTATAGATGCAGTTGTATCCTGCCTCTCTTATCGTATGAACCAATTCATTTTTTTGGTGATCTTTGTCTCCAGCCTTTGGATTATGCAAGATTAATATGGTTTCTTTCATACAGTATGGATGCATCAATAGCACGTTTTAAAAACATAAAAGGATCGCAGATGTTTGCTAATTAGGATAAGAGGAGTAATTATGAGGATATTAGTAACGAACGATGATGGAATATATAGTCCAGGCATTGCAGCCCTGGCTAAAATCGCAAGCAATTTTGGAGAAGTAACGGTAGTAGCGCCTGATGTGGAGCAATCCTCTATGGGGCACGCCGTAACACATTCAAGACCACTTTCTTATAAAAAATCTCCCATAGAATTTCCGGGGATTAATGCCTATCGAGTTAATGGAACGCCGGCCGATTGTGTGGCGCTTGGAACGCATTTATATCACCATATTGATGTAGTATTATCCGGAATTAATATGGGAACCAATTTAGGGAATTCAATGTGGCATTCCGGCACTTTGGCAGCAGCAAAACAAGCTGTTTTACTGGGGATTAAAGGCATTGCTTTAAGTACACCGGTAGGTAAATCAGAGCCTGATTTTGATTTATTGGCTCCCTATGTACAGCAGGTGCTTGCGCAATTATTAAAACGAACAGGTCCAAGTCTCTACAATGTTAATTTTCCGAATCACCCCAAAGGAATCGCCTGGACAAAACAGTCGGTACGGCTTTACGATGGCACGATTATTCCTGGGACGGATCCATTAGGTAGAAAGCATTATTGGTTTACCGTCACTCCTTTAGAACCGGCAGAAAAGGGTACAGATCGTTGGGCTGTTGAAAACAGCTATATATCTGTTACTCCATTAAGACTTGATTTGACAGATGAAGTTAAACTGCAGGAATTAGAGAAGACCTATCCCTGGGAAGTGTTAGCGTCTTCCTAAATATTTATTAATCCAGCATTAACAATAAATTTACCTCAATCGTTTAGTTTTGGTTTATGGTTATTTTTTGGATTGCAGCTCCCATCTATTTATTAGCACTCATAGTGGCAATAAGTATGGGAGTAAAGCGAGGCATGTTGTTCATTTGTTTTCTGTTAGGAGTGACGCTGCTGCTATACCTTATGTTCTTCCATTCAACGGAGTCTGCTTTAGGTGTTGTTGTAGTTGGCCTTGTTGCTTACTTAATGCGCAGCAAAGCTTAATTGTCAGATCCCCCCTGCTCTAATCGCTTCAATTGCTCAAAATAGCGCATTCGATAACTGTTCATGGCTGCTATTGTTAGTTGTTCTGTTAGTTTGTTGTTAGCAACTGCTCCCACAACAGCCCCTATCACAGGAATCAATTGTGCCATTTTTGCCAAATCAATATAGTCTCTGTATTCCTGCTGAAAATCCCGCCAATCAAAGTGATCGACATCTGACGGAAGTCTTTGCACGAATGCAGACCAGTTTTCCATGCTGATTAAAACTTCTTTTCGCTTTTGTTGGCTACAGAAAGCGATTTTGAATATGTACAAAATAAATAATCTTTCTTTATAATCCTTTACGTCGAAACCATAGAGAGTGGCGATCTCAAACAATAACTTAATTTTAATTGTCAGAAAAGCAGGGAAATCGGCAAGCCCCATTAAAATACCTCCCGCTCCCGTTACCGCCCCTTCAATTGTCGCTGCATTTTTATAATGCCTACCTATTCTTCTCACATAAGCTTCTCGTAACTGTAATGAACGCTCCCGCTTTACAGCAAGACTCGTGTATTTTGAACCGAACAGCACGGCCTTCACCATTTTCTCAATAGTCAGCGTTATCAGGTAATGAATCTTTTCGGGGATAAGCGCATTCATCTTAGTCTGGATTCTCTTTGCAAATAAATTGCTTACCGATGGATCTTTTAACATGCGACGTTTCCACCCCTCCATCTCTCCATAAACTTTCTCTTCGTAAGTATTCAACATCGTTTCACGTATTTGATCAAACTTTTTATCTTTTCAGAGGTTAATATAACAAAAACCTTCATGAATTTCATATTGTAAAAAAGGATGAAGGCTGTTGATAGCTGGTGAATATGGAGATTTTTAAAAAAAACCGATTATGGAACAGTTACTTAGCGTAGACTTACTTAGAAGACTGAAACTCAATGGGTATACCGCATTGATACCAAAAGCTAAGAGGAATAACACCCAGGTTTTTGCTATTTCAAATTACCCTGTTGAAGAGTTAAAAGGCAATGCACAGGAAGCTCCTATGCATGAAGATAATGTATTAGCAATAGAAGATTTGCTATTACACGAAGATGAGTTAAGCCTTGAAGGAATCGTCATATTGCCCGATGAAGACTTATCTTCGGCCTTATAACCGAACCGTTCGAGCGCTTATATAATCTGTGAGGACCCTGTTGGGTATCCGCTAGTGCGGTTGCGCGTAAAATTTATTTAGCTGTAGATCAACTTTCCAATTGTCTTACTTTACATTCTTAATACTTACAGCTTATCGAGGGGTTTTCTTCGTTGCTCCTTAATTTGTTTAAAATGAGATGGTGTTAGCCCGGTAGTCTTTTTGAATTGCGTAGAAAGATGTTGTACGCTGCTGTAACCTAACTTATAGGCAATCTCACTCAATGTAAGTTCATTGTACACCAATAATTCCTTCGCCCGTTCAATGCGTTGTAAAATAATAAATTGTTCAATTGTAAGGCCCTCGGTCTGTGAAAACAAGGTACTGAGGTAATTATAATCGATCGCCAATTGTTCTTGGAGAAAAGATGAAAAATTCACTTTCATATTAATCTCATTCACATTATGAATTCGTTCAATTAATACGGTTTTAACCTTTTCAATTAATTTATGTCGCTTATTATCCAACAACTCAAATCCCACCGCTGTCAGCCTATCCTCCAAAATTTGAAACTGTTCTTTGGACAATTGCTTTTCTAATTCAACCTCGCCTAAACTCACGGATGACACACAAAGGTTCATATTTTCGAAAATTTGCTTTACTACGATCACACATCGATTACACACCATGTTTTTCACGAATAATTTCATATTCAACAATTCTTATCTTTTTTGGGCAATTTCAATGACTACCAAAGTTCGGTAAAGAAATGAAGAAGATCTCATATAATTTTTTAAATCTTTTATATCGGCTCAAGCCTTCTACTAATCATGTCTATGTTAATAACGCAAATAATGGTTTAAGAAAGCTCGTTCATAAATTTATCTCCCGAAACCTTTAATTGTCCTTTAATGGAAGTGCATGAAGTCCCAGTAACTTAAACATCGCGTTATCTTCCGCCAATTTTGGGTTTGGTGTTACCAATAATTCTTCACTTTCGCTTGTAAAAATAGAATTAGCGCCGATTAAAAAGCACCATGCTTGCTCTATAGTAGACATTTCTGATCGCCCTGCACTAAGTCGTACCATTGCTTTTGGCATTAGGATACGAGCCGTTGCAATCATCCGTATCATTTCCCATACATGCACTTTTGGTAAATTAGCCAGTGGCGTTCCTTTCACACGAGCCAAGGCATTAATTGGCACCGATTCCGGATGATTGGGCATAGTAGCCAATTGGTGAAGCATGGCTATTCTGTCCTCATCTGATTCTCCTAAACCGATAATCCCTCCACAGCAAATGGATATACCTGCTCGCCGAACACATTCAAGTGTATCCAGTCGATCATCAAAATCACGGGTACTGATAATTTCCTGATAATAATCCGAAGAAGAGTCAAGATTGTGATTATAGGCAAACAAACCGGCTTCCTGTAAACGCTTTGCTTGATCGGACGTCAACATACCCAGCGTACAACAAACTTCCAAGCCCAAGGCGTTAACTTCTTTAACCATCTTCAATACGCGATCAAAATCACGGTTATCGCGTACTTCCCGCCATGCTGCCGCCATACAAAAACGAGTGGAACCAGCCTCTTTCGCTCTTTTTGCACAAGCTATTACCTCATCTATATCCATAAGTGGTTTAACCTTGATGTCTGTATGATATCTGGCGGCTTGTCCACAATATGCGCAGTCTTCCGGACAACCACCGGTTTTTATTGACAATAAGGTACAAACCTGAACGGCAGCAGGATTATGCCACTTGCGATGAATATGTGCTGCTTCGTAGGTTAAGCTTAATATGTCCATATTATAAATGTTGCTGACTTCCTCAAATGACCAGTCATTGCGAATTTTATTTTGTTTACTCATCTTATCTTACTCATTTATTAACTAGTGTTAGGATATTTTTTCCCATAGAGTCTCCGCGACTGAATGAATTTTCGTCAAAAGTAGTATCTTGCCGGATGACATATATAGTCCAGTTTTAACTTCATGAGTAGTCCGGTTAAAATTCCATTCAAAAGTCTCATCATACTGAACAAGCAAGGGAGTACACCTGTGTACCTGCAAATTGCACGACAACTTATCAATGCCATTCAACGTGGTGTTTTAATAACTGATACGCAATTACCTGGAAGTCGTTCTCTAAGTGAAGAACTAGGTGTACATAGAAAGACCATTATCTCGGCTTACGACGAACTATATACCCAAGGTTGGACACATGTTGTTCCGAATAAAGGCACTTTTATTCGGAACCGCCTTAACAGCGACCTCCCTGATCCTATAAAGTATGATCATGATTATTTAGCCAGTTATCCAAAAAAGACCGGCTTTCTATTTAAACAACATATCTTGCTGGATCGACCCAGCTCAAACCCGAATTGTCATTTAGCCTTTAGTGACGGTTTACCGGACACGCGGATAGCACCTTTGGACCGTTTGGCTAAAATTTACGGGGGCGTCTTAAGAAGAAAGACAAGTGTAAGGCATTTACGATATTCTCATTTAGAAGGCAATGAATATTATCGTGATAGTTTGTCTTTTTACCTCAACAATTCACGCGGACTTCCCATTAAAAAAGAAAACATCTTAACCACGCGGGGCATACATATGGGGATATATTTAACCTCCAGTGTGCTTATTAGCGCTGGTGACTGCGTAGTTGTGGGAAACCTAAGTTATTACATTGCTAATATGATCTTTCAACAGGCGGGCGCTAAACTAGAGGCCGTCCCTGTGGACTATCAGGGTATATCGGTAACCGCGATCCGTGAACTTTGCGAAAAGAGAAAGATACGAATGGTTTACATTACACCGCACCATCATTACCCAACTACGGTTACTTTAAGTGCTGAGCGACGAATTGAGCTACTCAATTTAGCCAGTAAATACGGATTTATCATTCTGGAAGATGATTATGATTACGATTTTCATTATACAGGTAGTCCGGTATTACCCCTCGCCAGCGCCGACGGTCATGGTATGGTTGTGTACGTAGGTTCTTTCTGCAAAACACTAGCCCCTGGTTTGAGGACCGGTTACATCATTGCACCTCAAAATTTAATTGAAGAAATCGGACGTTTTAGACGAATTGTTGATCGGCAAAGTGATATGTTAATGGAACAAGCTTTAGGTGAGTTACTAACAGAGGGAGAAATTCACAGACATTTAAAAAAAGCAATTAAAGTTTATGAGCAACGTGCTACCCATTTTTCTATTTTATTAAAAGACAACTTAAGCGAGTATGCCTCCTTCAAGGCTCCACCAGGAGGCCTCGCATTATGGTCCCTATGGAATAAGGAGTTGAATTTAATGCGAATTAGTAGAAATTGTGCGAAATATGGTCTCCATTTGCCACAAACCCTACTTTATCAGAATGAACTAACAACGGCCATGCGATTGGGCTTTGGAGATCTCACCACCGTGGAACTAACGGAAGCGATCCACATTCTCAAACAATCGGTGGAGGAATCCTTATAGTGCCCCTTTATTTATGAGCGCCAATACATCGTCCACCGAACGCTCACTTCTAATCACCTGGTGATGACCTATCCCATCATAAGCTTTAGCTTTAATATCGCTATGTTTGTGCAAAAAGTCTCGCATTAAATCAAACGGTGAAATCTCATCATGCCGATCGTAAAAAAGCCAATGGTTTTCACAGACATAATCATAAAGCTTATTTAAGTTGAAATAATTTACTTCAATATTAAATGCCTTCTTGAAATCGCTAAAAAATTCGGCCTGCACATCAATTGGCACATGTACCATCTCCATTTGCGCCATAAAATAATTTTCAAGATCAATCAGCGGAGCCAAACTAATCAGCATAGTCGGTTTCAGAACCAGCCCCTCATAAGCGACAATATTAGCCATGGCACCCAATGAGTGACCAATTAAAATCCTTGGAGTTCCAAAATGTACAACTATTTGGTGTATACTTTCAACATATAATAAGAGATTGGTCAATCTACCGGCTGAAGAACCATTACCTGGAGCGTCAAAAGCTATCACCGTATAACGTGGATTCGATAAAAGGCGCTCAATTAAATAATAAAAATCAGCAGCTTTAGAAGCCCAACCATGCGTAAGCAAGATTATTTCTTCACCATACCCCCAAGAAAACACATTGAACAAGAGCTCTTTATGATCGAAATATAAATCAAAAACGGAAAGTTCAATCTGCCTGGCACTTGCCAATAAATCCCCTTGCGTTGTGCGTGTAGGAAATTTTGGTGAGTAAAATAAATAATCAAACAGATACTGACGAACTTCATCAAATGCTTGTTTTTTCACCAAGTCTTGTATGTCTGAGGCCATTTGTTTAACTTTCCTCATAGTCTACTTATTAATAACAAAGATACGCTTTACCGATTAGTACCTGTAATCTGAAGGTCAAACAAAAGACAATTATCGTATTAACATATCAAAGGCATTTTTTATCTTTATTTAGAAATTTCAATATAGATTTATGAAGACATTTATTACCAAACTTTCTTTAAGCCTTATTTCCATCAGTTTCTTTTTTTCGGCATGTAACCAAACAACTGAGAGTAAAAAGCACGCCAATTGGGCTGACAGTAGTTTTCGTAGCGATACAACGGGTGTAGATACTACGCATGTTACTACCGAAGGCTGCTTCTTAGGATTAGCAGACGTGTCGTCTAAAGACTCGACTTTTATTAGTTTATCTATTTTAGATAACAAAGTGACCGGGAAATATAGTTGGATACCCTTTGAAAAGGACCGCAGAACAGGCACGCTTATCGGCACAAAGCAAGGGGATACCCTCGATGTCGTTTGGCGCTTTACGCAGGAAGGAACACAAGATACACTAAGAACCGTCTTTCTTTTGCAGAATGATCAACTTAAACAAAAGCCGTTTAGTATAAATCAGGAAACAGGAAGGCAATTCACTGATGACAAATCCGCATTTTCAATTTCTTATCAAAAAACGGATTGTTCTGCCTTACAATAATCTGATAGGCTATATTCCGTTTCCTAATAGTTGATCACCTGAATCTACAATCGGTTATTGTAAAAATAGAGATAATACAGGTATATTTTTTTATTATCCGTCTCGCAAATAAAGAGCATTTTATCTATGTTTGCGTCTTGTTATAAACTTAGGCAAATTTCGTCTAGACACAATTATCGAATAATACATGAACCCGATCACTAAAGATATGACCGTTCCGGGCCTGCTCCGAAATGTTGTAGAGCATATTCACGCTGACACACAGACCTTTCTAATACATCATGAAGATAATCGATGGAAAGAAATATCGTATCGGACCGCTCTAGATCATATCCAAGCAGTATCTGCCTACTTGTTATCTATCGGCTTTAAAAAGGGCGATCGGGCCGCTCTTTTACTTGAAAATGGACCTGATTATGTTTACTTTGATCAGGGATTGCAGCAAATCGGTGTTGTGAATGTATCGATATATCCTACCCTCCCCGAATCAGATACTGAATATATTCTAAATGACTCAGGAGCACGCACAATTATTGTGAACACTCCTTTTTTGCTGAGGAAAGTACTTAAAATTGCTAACAATTGCACCGCTTTAATTCGCATCATACCAACCTTTGATGGCTATGAAAAATATACCGAAAACATGGCGCTCCAAGCAGGAGTTGTGCCCTTCAACAAAGTGCTTCAGGATGGCGCATTGTTACGCTTAGATTATGAAAAAGAGATTGCCAGTGCGAGAGAAGGTATCCTGATGTCGGACATATCAACCTTAATTTATACCAGTGGTACAACGGGCACTCCAAAAGGGGTGATGCTTACGCACGCCAACCTCACCAATAATGTACGAGCCTGTCTGGACCAAATTTTAGAAGTGGACCAGTTTGATACATTTCTATCATTTCTTCCCTTATCACATGTGTTTGAACGTACGGCAACTTATCACGTGTGCTTAGCACTTGGTGCAAAAATCGCCTACGCTCAAAGTATCGATCTATTAGCGAAAAATATGTATGAAGTAAAACCTACTGTAATGTGTGCCGTGCCGAGGCTCTTGGAAAAGATACATGATAAAGCAATTAAAAATGGTACACAAAGCGGTGGTTTTAAAGCTTCTGTTTTTAAATGGGCACTACGTACAGGCAAGCAATATCGGGAAAAAAAAGAGCTTGGAAAAAAACCGGGCCCGTTGTTAACAACACAATATGGCTTGGCGGAAAGACTTGTATTTAACAAAATAAAGGAAAAAACGGGCGGAAGATTAAAATTTATGATTTCCGGCGGCGGAGCGTTACCACAAAACGTGGGTGAATTTTTTGGAAATATAGGCATCAAAATTTTAGAAGGCTATGGTCTTACGGAAACTTCGCCGGTAGTAGCTGTTACAGAATTTCACAGACAAGTTTACGGCACAGTCGGGCGAGTGCTACCAGGAATGGAAATAGCGATCCAGGATATCGAAAGTTTAAAGATACACACCATACAAAGTCATGATAGTTTTGATCCAAATCTAGAGACGGAGGAAGGTGAAATCATTATCCGTGGTCATTGCATTATGAAAGGTTATTGGAACAAACCGGAAGAAACTAAACATGTTATCGATGATGAGGGATGGTTTCATACCGGCGATATTGGCAAGTTTTATAAGGGCAACTTAAAAATCACGGATCGACTAAAAAATATGATCGTCAATGCCTACGGAAAAAACGTATACCCCACGCCCGTCGAGAATACATATTTAAAAAGTAAGCGAATAGAACAAATTTTTCTAATTGGCGACAACAGAGAATACCTAACTGCTCTTATCGTTCCGAATCAAGAGTTGCTGAAAGAAACTTTTAACCTGCGTGACAGCTTCTTTAATCAGGAGAATTCATTCATAGAAGATATCGCTATTATAGATTGGATAGAACAAGACATTAAACGATTATCCAATGAACTAGCTAAATTTGAACGCATTCGGACATTTAAAGTGAAGAGAACCCCATTTAGTATTGATGCAGGCGAACTTACACCTACATTGAAAGCGAAGCGAAAAGTTATCGAAAAAATATACGCCAAAAGTATTGATGAGCTTTATCAGGTCAACTAAATTGTTATTATCCCCCTTCTACTAAGCCTTGGAAATATTCATATATAAGCTAATCTTTCTGATAAAATAAAAGTAGTAATAGGAAATCCCTATTACTACTTTTCATAGAATACTTACTATCTAAAAAAATCAAACAGCTGCTGTTTTCTCTTTATCGTAACTTTCATTATGCACATTTGATACCGCTCTACCCGATGGATCGTTCAAATTCTGAAAAGAGACATCCCAAGCCAACGCTTCCGGTGTACTACAAGCGACAGATTTCACAGATGGAACACACGCTGCTGCCGAATCGGAAGGAAAATGCTCACTGAAAATACTTCTATAAAAATACTCTTCTTTAGACATTGGAGGATTTATAGGAAAACGGTATTTAGCATTCGCTAATTCTTCATCGGATACCGCATTAGCTGCTTGATCTTTCAGTGTATCAATCCAACTATAGCCTACACCATCAGAGAATTGCTCCTTTTGCCGCCATGCAATGCTTTCCGGTAAATAATCTTCGAAAGCTTTACGCAAGATCCATTTCTCCATCTTACCATTTCCTGCCATCTTATCTGCCGGGTTTAGGCGCATAGCAATATCCATAAACTCCTTATCCAAGAAAGGTACACGCCCTTCAATTCCCCAGGCTGCCAAGGATTTATTAGCACGAAGGCAATCATATAAATGTAATTTACCTAGTTTGCGAACAGTCTCTTCATGGAACTCTTTCGCGTTTGGTGCCTTATGAAAATACAAGTAACCGCCAAAAAGCTCATCGGACCCTTCGCCACTTAGCACCATTTTAATACCCATTGATTTGATTACACGGGCTAACAGATACATCGGAGTAGATGCTCTTATCGTCGTTACATCATAAGTCTCCAAATGATAAATCACATCCCTTATAGCATCCAAACCTTCCTGAATCGTAAAATGAATTTCGTGATGAATAGTGCCAATATGTTCCGCCGCTTTTTGAGCAGCAGCTAAGTCCGGCGACCCTTTCAATCCAACGGCGAAAGAATGCAAAGCAGGATACCAGGCATTTTCTTTATCATCAGACTCAATCCGTTTTGACGCAAACTTTTTTGTTATAGCGGCAATAATAGATGAATCTAAACCGCCCGACAGCAACACGCCATAAGGCACATCGGACATCATCTGACGATGAACGGCATCTTCTAATCCTTTCCGCAAGGTAGCAATATCCGATTCGTTGTTAGCAACGCTCTCATAACTTTCCCAATCTCTTCTATACCAACGTTGTAATTCTTGTCCCTGGGCACTGTAAATATAATGACCAGGTTTAAATTCCTGTATACGGTTACAAATACCTTCTAAGGCTTTTAACTCCGAAGAAACATAAAAATTGCCACTTTTATCCCACCCCATATAAAATGGAATGATACCAATGTGGTCTCTCGCGATCAAATAAACATCCTTCTCTGTATCGTATAAAGCAAAGGCAAAAATGCCATTCAAATCTTCCAAGAAATCGACACCCTTTTCTTTATAAAGTGCTAAGATAACTTCACAGTCAGAATTTGTGGAAAAATTGTAATTAGGAAGCTGATCACGCAATAAACGGTGATTATAGATCTCACCATTAACGGCAAGAACAACCGTTCCGTCCTCACTATACAAAGGTTGTGTTCCTGATTTTGGATCTACGATGGCTAATCGCTCGTGCGCTAATATCGCTTTGTCTGAGCTGAATATGCCTGACCAATCAGGCCCCCGATGGCGAATTTTCTTCGACATCTCCAACACTTGGGCACGCAAGTCCTGAGACTTTACTTTTAGATCAAATGCACCAATAATTCCACACATAAATTTATTTTTTAATAGCTAAAATTAACAATTATAAATGTTTACAAATTAAAGAAATATTATTCAATATTCGCAACATTTTATGTATTTTTTGATAATTTTGTCAACATATATTACATTTCATTGAAAAAACACACAAACAGTACAGGGAAAATTAAAAATATAAGACGCAAACAACTGTCTATCAAGGTTTAATAAAACTGTTTTAAATACATTTATTTTAGGTTCTGTAAGGTTTTATACGAAGAAAGGAAGATACTGGCCTACCCACTTTCGATAAATAACAAAAGTTTTACAAAAAAACGAGCCTGTATCCCCGTTTCTTCGAAAAACATTGGCTCCCCCTACGCTCTCCAAAAAGAAGCTTGACATACTTAGCAATACGACAAAAAGCCGCACGTTTCTATAAACTGCGGCTTTTTTTATAGTTATTCAAAAGCGAGCTGAGAAAGCTAAGAAATCTTAGGCCTCTGCTTTAACTTCAGTTGGAATAACAGATACGTATGATCTGTTATTAGCTTTCTTTGTAAAAGTAACTTTACCATCTACCAATGCAAACAAGGTATGATCTTTACCTATTCCTACATTCTTATCCGGATGGTGCTTAGTTCCTCTTTGACGAACAATAATATTTCCTGCAATTGCAGTTTGACCGCCAAAAATTTTAACACCTAATCTTTTGCTATGTGATTCGCGACCGTTCTTTGAACTACCCGCACCTTTTTTATGAGCCATATCTTTATCTTTATTAATGACGGCTAACCGCCTATTTAAAAATCAATTAAAGGGTAATATCTGTTATCTCGATTTTAGTAAATTGTTGACGGTGTCCGTTTTTCTTTTTGTATCCCTTACGGCGTTTCTTTTTGAAAACAATCACTTTATCTCCTTTTAAATGCGACAAAATTTTAGCAGAAACCTTAGCACCGGCTACACTTGGAGTTCCAACTGTAAACTTACCACCGTTCTCTGCTAACAATACATTGTCAAATTCAATACTAGCGCCTTCATCCCCTTGTAAACGGTTTACAAAAAGATGCTGGTCTTTTGCAACCTTGAATTGCTGTCCGGCTATATTTACTATTGCGTACATTGTTAATTGTTTAGATATTAATATTTATTTTAAATTTCGAAGCGCAAAGATATGCGTTATATTTCAAATTAGCAAGACATATTCGTTATTGGTTATTAGTTGCCAGTTGTGGGTTGCCGGTTGTGAGCCGAGGTACTCTATAAGGCAATACTACTTAACTACTCAAGAATTTCTTTGCTCCCCCGCAAACCCATTACCACATTCACCAATTGGCTAATCGACTAATTAACTAATTCCCCACTCAATTAAATAACAATCCTTCAAAATCAACGCTGCACTTGCTTTTTACAATACAACACCTTATTATTGTATAAGTACTTATATAAATCAATTATGGACTTTTATCGAATCCCGGGTTATCTCATTTTCGGCAGTCGTTTACGAAGATTAAGCGAATATTATATCAGTGAATTGAATAGTGTTTATCAACTTTTGGGGATTCCTTTCGACACCAGTTGGTTTTCATTCTTTTATATTCTCTCAGAAGCGGAAGAGATTTCGCTGATCGATCTATCCAATCGCTTGCAAATTTCTCATTCATCTGTTAGCCAGATGATCAATAACCTTCGACAGAAAAAATTGGTAAAGAGCGTACGCGATAAGCAGGACGCAAGAAAGCAGGTCGTCACTTTAACCAAAACCGGACGGAAAATGTTAGATGACATAAAACCCGTTTGGCGAAGTATCGAATCTGTCTTGTCAACATTCGAGACCCGGGACGAAAACCTTAAAGACTTCCTTGATCGCTTAAGTAAACTGGAAGACACCTTGCGAGCAAGACCGTTAAGGGAACATATATTGGCTGACATGCAGCCTAAATAATAAAATTAATCTTATCATCATGGTATTTAAGTATGGAATTGACCAATTAACCGTCGCAAAGACGATGCAGCTAGCCAAAGGCCATGTAAAAGGTATTATTACAGATGAAGCTTTATCCAACATTACTCGAAGCTGCTCTTTTGTGGATGAAATTGTAGATAAAGGTAAAGTTGTATATGGTATTAATACAGGTTTTGGCCCTCTCTGTGATACCTTAATTTCGGCTTCTGATACAGCCAAGTTACAGCATAATTTGTTAATGAGCCATGCCGTTGGTGTTGGAGAGATCGTGTCTACCGAAATTTCAAAAATAATGCTCATCATTAAGTTGCATGCGCTTTGCCTAGGTTACTCCGGTGTTCGGACATCGACCATTGAACGGATACACTGGTTCATTGAACAAGATATACTTCCTTGTGTACCTGCTCAGGGCTCCGTTGGTGCCTCGGGCGACTTAGCACCGCTTTCTCATTTGTTTTTACCACTTATTGGTTTAGGTAATGTTTACTACAAGGGACGCATGAGCGATACAGGCGATGTATTAAGGCAAGAAAACATCGAACCGCTCCAGTTGGGCCCAAAGGAAGGTTTGGCACTTATCAATGGCACTCAATTTATTGCAGCCCATGCGGTTCATGCCTTAGCGCGTTTTCACAATGCCTTAGATGCCGCTGATCTTATCGGTGCTATGTCTTTAGAAGGGTTGATGGGCTCTTCGAAACCATTCGATCCGCGTCTTCATGAGCTCAGGCCCTTTCCGGGCAACCGTTTTGTCGCAAGCAGAATATGGGCTTTATTAGCGGAGTCGGAAATCATTCAATCACATGTCAATTGTGACCGAATACAGGACCCCTATTCGCTCCGCTGTATCCCTCAGGTGCATGGGGCATCGCGTACTGCTTGGCTTCACTTAAAACAATTAACAGAAATCGAATTAAATTCAGTTACAGACAATCCGGTAATTTTAGGTTCGTTGGATACAATAAGTGGTGGAAATTTTCACGGACAGCCTTTAGCAATTCCCTTAGATTATGCTACTGTAGCAGCAGCGGAATTGGGGAACATCTCGGATAGGAGAAGTTACCTGATTATTGAAGGCCGTTATGGACTGCCGAAGTTATTGATAAAGGATGCCGGACTGAACTCAGGCTTCATGATTCCACAGTACACAACCGCTGCCCTGGTTTCCGAAAATAAAGGCTTGTGCTTTCCCGCCAGTGCCGACAGTATTCCCACTTCTTTAGGGCAGGAAGACCATGTTTCAATGGGATCCATTAGCGGCAGAAAACTAAATAAGGTTATCGAGAATTTAGAATACATCTTGGCCATCGAACTGTTATATGCTACCCAAGCTTTGGATTTTAGGCATCCTATTCGCTCAACCTCCGTGTTGGAAGCATGTCATAGCTTCGTGCGATCGCAGGTTGCTTATGCGGAGGAAGATCGTATCTTCTCAACGGATATACAACACTTAAAAAACTTAATTGCCAGTGGCAAGTTTGTTGCTCGAGCGAACGAAGTGGCAATAAAACACCAAATAAACTTAAATGATAAAGACTATGAACAGTTCCAGCTTTCTTGAAAAATATGCACAACATCCCTTTTACAAGGCCCCGGTTGGAAATCAGCTGCATGCCAAAAATTGGCAAGCAGAGGCGGCCTTACGCATGTTATTAAATAATCTAGACGCGGAAGTAGCCGAAAACCCTGAAGAGCTCGTGGTATATGGAGGCATTGGACAAGCTGCCAGAAATAAAGAATCACTCCGCCAAATAATTACCCTTCTATTAGAGCTGGATGAACATCACTCGCTGCTTATTCAATCAGGCAAACCTGTTGGGATCGTACGTACACATCCCGAAGCACCAAGGGTGTTAATTGCAAATAGCAATTTAGTTCCTGCTTGGGCGAGCTGGGACCATTTCAATGAACTTCGGAGCCGGGGACTAATGATGTATGGTCAAATGACAGCAGGTAGTTGGATTTATATAGGTACGCAAGGCATTCTACAGGGTACTTACGAAACCTTTGTTTCCTGTGCTGCGCAATATTTCAATGCTGACCTATCGGGAAAACTGTTAGTGAGTGCCGGACTTGGCGGTATGGGTGGAGCCCAACCTTTAGCAGCTACCATGGCGGGGGCTGTTTTCCTGGGAGCTGATGTGGATCCTTCTCGGATTAAGAAAAGGATCGAGACTGGGTATATAGACCGAATGACGAATTCTTTTGAGGAGGCGGTTCATTGGACCCGAGCGGCTCAATCATCCAAAACACCATTGTCCGTAGGCTTAGTGAGTGACGCGGGAAACCTACTCCAACAACTATTGGATCACGAAATAATACCAGACATATTAACCGATCAAACATCAGCCCATGACCCCATAAATGGTTATATTCCCCATAACCTTTCGCCTGCAGAAGCACTTAAATTAAGAACGGCTAACCCATCACATTACAAGGAGTTGTCTATTAAAAGCATGGCTAGACATGTTAAACTTATGCTGGCTTTGCAAGCAAGGGGATCGATCACTTTTGATTATGGAAATAATCTACGTGAATTTGCTAGACAGGGCGGTGTTACCAATGCTTTTGATTTTCCAGGTTTCACCCCAGCCTTTATACGTCCTTTATTTTGCGAAGGCAAGGGTCCCTTTAGATGGGTTGCTTTATCGGGTGACCCCGAAGACATCTATGTTACTGATGAGGCACTGATAAAAGCCTTCCCTGCAAACAAAGGTTTACATAATTGGCTGCTCAAAGCACGAGAAAAAGTGAAATTTCAAGGTTTGCCTGCACGTATCTGCTGGCTAGGGATGGGCGAACGCGAGAAAGCCGGTTTATTATTTAATGATTTGGTTCGCAGTGGACAAGTAAAAGGTCCAATTGTTATTGGGCGAGACCACTTAGATTGTGGCTCCGTTGCCTCACCAAACCGCGAGACGGAAGCTATGTTAGATGGATCGGACGCTGTTTCCGACTGGCCATTACTAAACTTAATGAGCAACGCAGCCGGCGGGGCCACCTGGGTCTCTTTTCACCACGGCGGTGGTGTTGGCATGGGATATTCGCAGCATGCAGGGTTGGTAATTTTGGCAGATGGAACCGACCGTGCAGCAGCTTGTCTAAAACGGGTATTGTTTAACGATCCGGCAATGGGAATATTCAGACACCTAGATGCTGGCTATGAAGAGGCTGAAGCCTGCAATAAGAAATTTAGCCTGAAAAATTGGTAATATATGAAAAAACAAAGCGTATGCAGATAAGAATTATAGGTCCT
Organism: Olivibacter sp. CPCC 100613; assembly: GCF_036959255.1. Lineage (NCBI taxonomy): Bacteria > Pseudomonadati > Bacteroidota > Sphingobacteriia > Sphingobacteriales > Sphingobacteriaceae > Olivibacter > Olivibacter sp. CPCC 100613. Next base: position 106,004 of record NZ_JAWMTI010000009.1, on the reverse strand, counting down.
TTTGCGCAGATCATGACGATGGCAGCGCTGCCGTTAAAAGGCAGTCTGAAAGATGAGCAACTGCAAATACTGAAGCATGGAGCCGTTGCCGTTCAAGGTGCTAAGGTTGTGGCCGTTGCCTCCTTTGATCACCTTCGTCGTCTTTATCCTGCCGCAACAATAGAACATGTCACTGCTGCATCGACACTTATACCTGGCTTTATTGATTGCCACACTCATATCTGTTATGCAGGTAACAGAGCCAAAGACTATGCAATGCGCACGGCGGGAAAAAGCTATCTTGAAATAGCACAGGCAGGAGGAGGTATATGGGAAACTGTTCAGCATTGCCGACTAGCCACCGAACAGGAGTTAACCGAGGGCGTAGTTCAAAGAGCTACCCAATCATTAACGAATGGAACAACAACAATAGAAGTCAAGAGTGGCTATGGACTGAACACCAAAAGCGAGCTGAAAATGTTGCGAGCTATCAAGGAAGCGAACAGACACATTCAGGCAGATTTAGTATCGACTTGTTTGGCTGCACATACTCTTCCTCGGGACTTTAAAGGCAGTTCAGAAGACTATCTTAATCAGCTCGTAGTACAGCTCCTTCCCATGATTGAAAAAGAGAAACTTTGCAAACGTTTCGATATTTTTATAGAGCAATCCGCCTTTAATCCAGTAGAAGCCCGCGATTTCTTAAAAAAAGTACAATTAAGAGGTTTTGAAATCACCATCCATGCAGACCAATTCACCCCAGGTGGATCGCAAGTGGCCGTTATGTTAGGCGCCCAATCAGCCGATCATCTGGAACATAGTAGTGAAAAAGATATACGGCTTATAGCGCAATCTGATACAATTGCTGTTTGCTTGCCCGGCGCTTCTCTTGGGCTTGGCATCCCTTTTAGTCCTGCACGTAAATTACTAGATGCCGGAGCCGCACTAGCTATTGCAAGTGACTGGAATCCCGGTTCGGCTCCGATGGGACAACTGCTAACTCAAGCGGCCATTTTAGGTGCGTTTGAAAAGCTGAGTTTAGCCGAGACGATATCGGCGCTTACCTACCGCGCGGCACACGCATTGAATTTGTCGGATCGTGGCAAAATTGCGAATGGACAACTAGCTGATATGCAAGCTTACCCCACGTCAGATTACAGAGAGATATTGTATTATCAAGGAAGTATGAAACCATCAACGGTTTGGAAAAATGGAAAATCGATATCATAATAACGCATTATACGAAGAACCGCAACGCGAATGGTGGCGTGGACGCATAGATGGCCATGATCTTGATCACTTAAGATGGCACCAATGGATCAAACTCCAGTCGCTAAAGCAAGAAACACAAATGACATCCAAGGGAATTGTACTGCTTGGCTTTGCTTGTGATGAAGGCGTCAGGAGAAATCAAGGACGACAGGGAGCGTCGAAAGGTCCAGAACATATAAGGAAAACGCTCAGCAACCTGCCTTTACAAGCTTCAGGATGTGCTTTATATGATGTTGGTAATATAAAATGCATTAATAAACGATTGGAGGCTGCACGAGAACTTTTGACCCAGACCGTTACTTCTATTCTGGCGTCCGGAAATTTCCCAATTCTTTTGGGAGGAGGACATGAAATCGCGCAGCCAAATTATCGCGGCCTACAGAATTTTTTAAGTGATCCCTCCAAATCAATAGGGATCATCAATTTTGATGCGCATTTTGATCTTCGCATGCCAAATGAAAATGGCGTAAACTCCGGCACCGGCTTTTGGGAGATCGCCCAAACGGACCAAGCTGAAAAGCAAGCATTTCGCTATCTTGCAATCGGTATCCAACATACAAGCAATACCAACCATTTATTTAATGAAGCGGCACGACTAGGTGTTCAGTATATAAAAGCAGCTGATTTTCATTACATGAATTACAAATTCCTTCAACAAAGCCTTGATAGCTTTATAGCGAAAAACGACTTTCTGTATCTAAGTATAGACATGGATGTTTTTGCTTCTGCATTTGCTCCAGGGGTAAGTGCAACCTCCTATAATGGAATCAACCCCGATTTTATTTTTACGGCTTGTTTACAACAGATATTGGACAGCAAAAAAGTACTAAGCATCGGTATAGCCGAAACGAATCCCTTATACGATATAGACAATCGAACGGCAAAACTTGTTGCCTCAATTCTCATGCAGGTGACAGAAACGCTAAGTAAGCATTAGTTTCTGTCTTCCGCATCCGATAAAATACGTTGTACCTCTTTGATCATGGTTTTTGCGGTCTCGACAAGCTTAGGATCACCTCCAAAGTTAGAATCAAAGCGCATTTGCTTGCTTTTTTCCTTGTAATTGAATTTCAGGAAAAATCGCACGACATTTTCAGTGGTATCCGATGTGGCCGTCTTACTCGTCATATCGTCCGGAAAATTCCAAAAACCATATTCAGTTGCCTTTCTATGTAAATAAAGTAGGTCATCTTTTCGTAATCGCAACGTACTTTTAATCAAAGAGTCTCTTCTATTTACATATTGGTATTCCTGCGTCTTCGAATCGTACTTGTTCAGCATGTTATCGGGAGCGCCATAACTAAATTCAATCGACTCAAAATCGGAAAATCGAAAAGGTGCATTTTTAATCATATTGCTATAATAGAAAATACAATAACCTAAAAAGGGCACAATAATGCAGATATAAAGAAAGATTTTTTTTGAGCGTTCACTCATGATGTATAGTTTTAAAAGCGTGTTTTTATGTTGTATTGTTGCAACTAGTTGACAAAGATCTTTTGGCTAGGGTTTTATTTCATCGTGGGGCGATATTTTTGTATCCATGATGTCTTCATTTACCGCATTCGGGTTGAATTCGTTTTCCCATTTAGCCACCACTACTGCTGCTAAGCAATTTCCAAGTACGTTAACCGATGTTCGAGCCATATCCATTAATTCATCGATACCCAGAATAATAAAAATTGGCCAAACAGGCAAGCCAAAAGAAGCAGCTGTACCCATTAAAATGACCAAAGATGCTCGTGGAATTCCAGCGACCCCCTTACTGGTAATCATCAGCGTAAAGACCATCAAGAGCTGCTCTCCAAATGACAAATGAATTCCCGCAGCCTGGGCAACAAAAACACTGGCTAGTGAAAGATACAAAGTAGTACCATCAAGGTTAAAACTATAACCGGTAGGCATTACAAACGCCACAATTTTTCGCGGAACACCTATACTCTCCATAGCCTCCATAGCTCGCGGTAGTGCTGCTTCAGAACTAGTTGTAGCAAAAGCAATAGACACCGGTTCTCCCACAGCCTTTACAAAGCGTCTAATAGGCAAACCTACTAGTAAACCAATAGGCAGTAACACCAACAATATAAAAGCGATAAGCGAAGCATATAAGGTTGCCAATAATTGAAAAAGATTAACCAAAACACCAAGCCCCATGTGCCCCACTGTATAAGCCATTGCTGCCCCAACCCCAATAGGAGCAAAATACATGACGATATTGGTAAATTTAAACATGACCTCCGATAAGCTTTCGGTAAAATTTACCATCGGCATCCGTTTCTTTTCAGGTACCATGATTAACGCTAAACCAAAAATCACACTGAAAATCACTACTTGCAAAACTTCACCTTCTGCTACAGACTTTGCTATATTTTCAGGAAAGATATGAAGAATAATATCGTTTACCGTTTGGGGTTTAACGTCCGGTAACTCTTCGTGTTGATTGGCGGGGGGAACAATCCCCATACCTGCTTTACTAATATTAATGGCGGCCAAACCTATAAACAAAGCAATTGTAGTAACCAACTCAAAGTACAATAATGACTTCCAGCCCATCCTACCCACCTGCTTTATATCAGAATGCCCTGCAATACCATAAACCAATGTCGCGAAGATCAACGGTGACACAATTGTTTTAATTAACTTAAGAAAAGCTTTACTTGCCACCTGTAAGGTAATCCCTACTTGCGGCCAATCATGTCCGATACTTGCTCCAATTACCAATGAAATCAAAATCCATGCAGTTAGCGTTCTCTTCCTAAATCCATAACCGATTAAACCGATTATCGCAAGCCATCTGGAAATAAACAGTACTTGAGGAGGGATTACATTAAATATAAAATCTATGGCATATAATAAAGCGGCGATACTTAGGGTGATGAGGGAAAAAAATACAGCTGACTTGGACTTCATATAATATTTTAAGCGGTTCTCAATTTCACAAAAATAACTATTTAGCTTAAGCTTCCAATAAATAGATGTAATTTTACGTGAGATAAAAAAACGATTACCCTAAAAATTAGCTCAAAAAACACAAAAAAATGTAACACCGACTAATTCCGTTAGTCTAAATCTGAGTTGCAAAGAAAATGACGCGAAAAGAAGCCCTATTTAAGGATATTTTTGATAAAAATAACAGAAAGGTGTATCACCTCTGTTACGGTTATACCGGAGATAGCGAGGCTGCGAATGATCTTATGCAAGAAACCTTTATTAAAGTATGGCAAAATCTTGATAGATTTAGGAATCAATCCCAAATATCGACCTGGATTTACCGAATCGCAGTAAACACCTGTTTATCCTACCTGCGCGTTGAAAAGCGAAAGGCAACGGACGAAATCAACGAAAGGCTTATCGAAACCAAAGCAGATGACGTTTCTGATAAGCAAGAACAGGTAAACCAGCTCTACAAATGCATATCACAACTAGAAGAAAATGAAAGAATTATCATTACGATGGTTCTAGACGAAATGCCTTATCAAGAAATTGCAGAAATATCAGGTATCTCAGAAGGAAACCTTCGGGTAAAAATACACCGCATTAAAAGCAAGCTAACAGAAATATATAATCGCCATGAAAGATTTTAATGAATTAAAACAGCTTTGGCACGTGCAGCAGGAACATGATGGTGTTAGCTATAATGCTATCTTAAACACTGTTAAACAGACGAAGAGCAAGTATACAACTAAACTTTTAAGTCACGTTATTAGTATTGCGATCATCGTTTTAATAACCATTTACATTTTTATCTCTTTCCGGTTCCACACGTGGACAACCCTATTATCGATGTTCATTGTAACCACCTGTTTAATCTACTACATGTTGATCCAAATAAAGGATTATAGAGCCATTAGTAGCAGTGAAAGTTTACTGGACAAACCGGAAGCCTATATTGCCTATTTACAAGCATATAAGCAGCATCGTTACCAATTAAATACCCGAAATTATACGGTTTATACTATCTGTTTATCGATTGCTTTGGCATTATATTTAATTGAAATGTCTTTTTACGTATCGACATTTGCACTCGTTTTATTTATTGCAGGTGCGATTCTATGGTTCTTGATATGCTATTTTGTACTAATGAAAGTTTACATAAAAAAGGAAAGCGAACGCTTAGAAGAACTAATCAGCAAGTTAAAAAAATTAGAGAATCAGTTTAAGGATTAAGTCTATCAGCCCCTCATTCATTCCATTCGAATTAACAAAATATAGATATATTACGTATCTTGATACGCTTATTGTGATAACAAGAACTGCTTATGCACAAAACTGCGTTAAATGAGGAGGACCTCGTAAAATTATTAACCGGCGTTACATATACTGCTTTAACGCGTCGATTGTTAAGAAACTTCAAAAAAGCCGGATTGTTGATTACGATAGAACAATGGGCCATTTTAGATGTGCTTTGGCGTACTGATGGGCTCACGCAGCAGTCCCTCGCCGTAAAATCTTTCCGAGACAAACCGAGTATTACACGATTAATTGATAATTTAGAGAAGCACAATCTCGTGGTTCGCATTCCTGATAAGTTTGACAAGCGAATTAATCTCATTTTTTTGACTCATAAGGGAAAGATGCTACAAAACAAAAGCAAAGTACAGGCAGAGAAAACGATGGATGAAGCACTTGAGAACGTTTCTGCTGAAGAGCTTACTATATGCAATCAAGTGTTAACTACGATTTTTAAAAATTTAACCGAGTGATATCCCCGATTCTATCCTTATCTTTGCTACAATGATTGAAATATTTACGGATGGCGCATCCAGCGGTAACCCAGGCCCTGGAGGTTATGGTGTAATTCTCAGAGCTGGACAATACTATAAGGAATTATCAGAAGGATTTAGAAAAACCACAAACAACCGAATGGAATTGCTAGCGGTGATTGTAGGTTTGGAAGCATTAAAGAAACCTGGAAACCATGTCACTATTTATTCGGATTCCAAATACGTAATTGACGCAGTGGAAAAGAAATGGGTTTTCGGCTGGTTGAAAAAAGGCTTCGCGGGAAAAAAGAACATGGATTTATGGCTACGCTTCCTACAGGTCTATAAACTCCACCAAATCAAATTCGTATGGGTGAAAGGCCATGCAGGTCATCCTGAAAACGAACGATGCGATCAACTGGCTGTATTAGCCGGGAAAGATAAGCAAAATCACAAAATTGACCGCGTTTTCGAGATGGAAAACGGCACCCCTTAATACCTCTGATCCATTAAGATTGAAACCGAAGCTTACCGAAGAAAGCAGGCAGGTGAAAATTTGGTTTAGGATAATCAATGGCTGTCCACGACAAAAAATGCGGAATGGGCAAATCATCCCCACATTTATAGAAGTTTGCACGACACTCCGTTCCTTTTAACGACTGAATATGATCCTCTTTAAAGACACTGAAGGGAATATTGACCGCCAAATCCCATTGCACGCCATTAGGTGCGGCATGAATATTCGCATCTCTGTATATACTACCGATCTGGTCGTGAGAGGCTAATTGCCTTTTTTCCATGATTTGACTGCCGTAGGCTAGCAGCATGGTTCCTATACAGTTAAATTCAAAATTATAATAGTTGCTACCATCAAAAGAAATAAAAAATTCAACACAACTATCCTTATATACCGGTTCATTACTATGAAGGTAGGTTGCCCGAATATGCTTTTCAAACACTTCATAGTTCAACAAAATACTTTCGTCAGTAAAAGCAATTTTGAAAGTTACTTTTGGCACATAGTAATATTCTTTCCAGTTCACCGAGGCAATTGTATGCGCTTCCGAGTCAGCAAGCGCTAAACGAATAGCATTTCCGGTAGATGTGCTATCCAACGAAGATATATAAGGAATTTCTATACTCATGGTAAATATTCAATCTAGCTAAGGTAAACGTTTGCCTCTTTTTTTACAATATCTCGCAACAATTCTTCCTTTTTCTCTATTTCAATCACCAATCTCATTTGTGCTCTTGTACGTTGTAAGTTATGCGTAGGGTGGTTTATTTTATAATAAGTATCGCCATTTAGGTAATCTGTCAAAAACCGAATCATCTGCATATAAGGGAGTAACAATACGCCGTCAACCAATGAATTGATTTCCATTGGATATAAAAAATGGTATGCTGCTTCCAAGTATCCTTTTGTATAAGCCTCAAACAAAGGAATGTTCAACTTTATCTTATCTAAATCGATTTCATCTTCAGCTGCCGAATTAATAATAGTTCGGATGGCGTCTCCAAAATCGTAAGCCACATAACCTGGCATTACTGTATCAAGATCGATTACACATTGTACTTTGTCATCTCCATTTAAAAGCACATTATTAAATTTTGTATCGTTATGGGTAATTCTAAGCGGAATCTGGGATTTTGCGGCCATATTCAGAATGGTATTCATTTTGTTTTCCCTTTCTAGTATAAAATCGATTTCCGACTGAACCTCTTCTATCCTATTGGCCATATTTTTATTGGTCGCTTCCTTAAAGTCTCTTAGCCGACTGGCAATATTCAAAAAATTTGGGATGACTTCATGAACATCGTGTGGATTCAGATCCGACAACATCGCCTGGAAATTCCCAAATGCACGTCCTCCCTCTCTCGCTTGCTGCACCGTTTCTACCATATCGTAGGATTTCGTATTTTCAATTAAAATAAATACACGCCAATAGTTATTTCTCTCGTCTTTAAAAAAAAGTTTCCCTTCTTTTGTTGGTATAGGCGTAAGTACCTTTCCATCAACATTTGCCTCGTTCAGCCCAATCAGCTTTTCCCTAATATGATTACAGACAAGTGCAACGTTCTGCATCAAATGTTCGACATTCTTAAATACATGATTATTGACGCGCTGTAACATATAATTAGGCCCCTTTTCCAAATCTGTACATATTTTATAAGTATCGTTAATATGGCCTGAACCAAAAGGTTCAATATTGATGGCTTTACCTTTGATTGCAAAAAAATTCACAATGGGTAAAAACTCCGCAGCCTTGCTTTTAGGTATATCTATCATTAAGTATATAAAAACTTTTAAGTTGAAAATTAAAATACCGTTTAAAATAGCGGTTTCTCTATAATTTGATGCAATATGCGAAAATGAAAGACAACTTCATACATAATTAAAAACACAACCGATTGCGCAATTTTTTTGAAAATAGAGCAATCGGTTGCATAAGATTTTGTTAAATTGTTTTTCTATGTTTGTTCAAGAGATCGCGTTCTAATTTATGAAGACGCCAAGTAATATCCTAATAATCAAAAAAACTCCTAATGGATAGAAGAAATTTCATAAAATCCGGCTCTATCGCAGCGGCCGCAACAAGTATACTACCCAACACAACTCTTTTTGCCCAAGATAAGAATAAAATACGCCTGGCGTTTATTGGTGTCGGGTTGCGAGGACGAAATCATTTAGCAATAGCGCTCGGAAGAGCGGATATTGATGTAGTAGCTGTCTGTGACATTCAAGAGACGTCATTGGCAAGTTGTAGAAAACAGTTTCAAAAAGCAAATAAAAAACTGCCAAAAGAATATACCGGTGGAATAGACGCTTATAAAAAGCTGCTTGACAACGAAAAACTAGATGCCGTTATTATAGCCACTCCTTGGCAGTTTCATAAAGATCAAGCAGTGGATTCAATGAAAGCGGGCTTGTATGTTGGATGCGAAGTAATTGCTGGTTTAACAGTTGAAGACCATTGGGAAGTCGTTAAAACGTCAGAGCAAACGGGAAAGCCTTATATGACATTAGAAAATGTTTGCTATCGGCGGGATGTCATGGCTGTTCTAAATATGGTTAGACAAAATCTCTTTGGTGAACTAATCCATCTAGAGGGTGGTTATCAGCACGATCTCAGAGAAGTACTTTTCAATGACGGCAAGCAACCTTATGGTGGCGGTGTTGAATATGGTTCTAAAGCGATGAGTGAGGCGCAATGGCGCACGCAATTTAATATTGATCAAGATGGCGATCTTTATCCTACACACGGTCTAGGTCCGTTAATGCACTATGCAAATGTTAACCATGGAAACAGGATGACCAATATGGTCTCGTTTTCCAGTAAGGCTAGAGGACTAGCTGATTATGTGCAAAAAACCTCACCTGGACATCCCAATGCAAAGATTAACTATAAAAATGGCGATGTAACTACCACCTTGATCAATTGCGCCAATGGGGAAACGCTGTTATTGTCTCACGATGTGCATTTGCCTCGACCTTACTCAATCGGCTTTCGGGTCCAAGGTACAGAAGGTTTGTGGATGGATTTAAATAATGGAATTTATATCGAGGGAAAATCGGCAAAAGGACACACATGGGATGCCGCTGATGAATGGTTGAAAAAATATGATCATCCATTGTGGTCAAAATATGCAAATGATGCCGCAGGTGCTGGACATGGCGGAATGGATTGGTTTGTCTTCAACGCCTTTATTGAATCCGTAAAGCAAAACAAGCAAACACCTATTGATGTTTATGATTCAGTTAGCATGAGTGTCATTACTCCCTTATCGACATTATCATTAGCAGAGGGAAACAAATCCGTTGAGATACCTGATTTTACAAATGGAAAATGGAAAGAGCGTAAAGTAGTGTTTGCGTTAGATGATAGTGGTTTTTAAGCCATTTTGTTTGGATAATTGGTTAGCTGTGGAGGAGACTCCACAGCTTTTTTATTCGTTTGGATTTTGAAAGTGCTTCAAGATAGTTGTATTTAATGTACCAATGAAGTCTTTATTTTAAGGCCTTTTTAAAACTAACTACCTTGATAGATTACGAGAGCTTGACGAGCGGCATTAAAAAAATATTTACCTTTGCAGCATTATGTCAAAAAGGGTTCCAGAAGACGGCACGCTTCTTCCACTCATGGAGGAGTTTTATACAATTCAAGGTGAAGGTTATCATACAGGGAAAGCAGCCTACTTTATACGTTTAGGCGGTTGTGACGTAGGTTGCCATTGGTGTGATGTCAAGGAAAGCTGGGATGCAGAACTGCACCCTTTAACCAAAGCGGATGATATCATCAAAAATGCATCACAATATCCTGCCAAAACGGTGGTGATTACAGGAGGTGAGCCTTTGATCTATAACTTAGATTATTTAACAAAGGGCTTACGAGAAGCGGGCATTAAAACCTTCATCGAAACTTCAGGGGCCTATTCCTTAAGCGGCCACTGGGATTGGATCTGCCTATCCCCCAAGAAATTTAAAGCACCCCTACCCGATGTCATTGCAGCCGCAGGTGAGTTAAAAGTAATTGTTTTTAACAAAAGTGATTTTGAATGGGCTGAAAAATATGCCTCTCAAATCCCCGTAGATAGAAAGCTATATTTACAACCTGAGTGGTCTAAAGCTACTGAAATGACACCACTTATCATCGATTACGTAAAGGAACATCCGAAATGGGAAATTTCCTTACAAACGCATAAATATCTCAATATTCCTTAATAAACGACAAAATAAGGTCCAAAATGTTATATCTTAGTGTAGGATTTGAGCCTATGCCAAGATATATTCATCGTATGCGCCTTATTTTTTTATCTTGTCTGTTTTACACTAGTTTAATCTTTTTCGGCCCAAAGCTGTATGCCCAACAATTCAACCCTTCGACAACTAAATCAAAGAAGCTTTTTGAAGAGGCCGCAATTTTTTTAGACCGGAGTGATTTTGCAAATGCTGCCTCTAATTTGGAACGGCTCTTGCGCGAAGACAGTCTTTTTATTACCGCACGTCAACAGCTGGCCGATATCTATTTACGGCAAAAAAATTATAAAAGGGCTTCCCTACACTATGAAGTGGTCTCCAAACTGGCTCCCAACTTAACACCTTCCACCTGGTTCGGACTAGGAGAAAGTTTATTGAATTTAGGTTCCTACACCGCATCTAAACAAGCTTTCATACATTACCTTCAGCTGACATCAAGCCAAACAAATCAACGAAAGTTTATTGCACAAAAATACCTAGCGGACTGTGATTTCAGTTTAAGAGCACAAAAAATCAATCGTCAATTGACCATTCGTACGATGGGAAACGAGATCAATTCGGAGGACGATGAGTATTTCCCAATGTTGACCGCCGACCAATCTTCGATCATTTTTACTCGTCAAAAAAAAGGTGGTTTAGAATATATCTATGTAAGCCAATATCAAGACAGTATCTGGAAACAAGCCTACCCTATTCCAGGAAGAGTTAATACAGAATTATACAGCGAAGGCGCACATTGTATTTCTCCCGACGGAAAGTATTTATTCTTTACGGGCTGTAATAAACCGGACGGTAAGGGGAGTTGCGACATTTATATTTCTCACTGGGAAGGGGATGCCTGGGGCAGCCCTCATAATTTGGGTTCTCCCATTAATAGTGGTGCTTGGGAAGCACAGCCTGCTATTAGTCCGGATGGGAATACCCTGTATTTTGTCAGCAATCGAAAAGGTGGCTTTGGTGGAAACGATATCTGGTATAGCACCCTGCAACAAGATGGCACATGGGAAATACCAAAAAATATGGGTAATCGGGTGAATACATCTTTTGACGAAAGCACGCCCTTTATCCATGCGGATAATGAAACACTTTATTTTGCTTCCAACGGCTGGCCTGGCTTTGGTAACAAAGATCTTTTTATGAGCAAGCTGGATAGTATGGGGAATAGGCTTCCCCCCATTAACTTAGGAGCACCTATTAATGATCACTTGGAACAACGCGCATTAAGCGTTAGCTTAGATGGTTCACGTGCTTACTTTTCTGCTGAAAGACCTGAAGGCAAGGGAGGGCTTGATATCTATACCTTTATTTTAGACAAGGAGTTAAGACCTACTTCCGTTACCTATATCAAAGGTAGTGTGTTTGATAAAACAACCGGCAAAACGATAAAAGCAGAGATCAAGCTTACCGATCTACGCAATAATAAACGAACATTTCATTCCGAAGCGGATTATCTAGATGGATCTTTTCTGGTACCACTCCCGGTAGGAAGTGAATATGCATTACATGTATTACATCCAGAGTATCTTTTTTACAGTCAACACTTCACCTTACCGGATTCACTCACAACAAAAGACATATATGCCCTAAAAATTGGCTTAGAGCGTATCAATTCAGGGCATTCAGCCATTTTAAACAACATATTTTTTCCCGTAAACGGTTATGAGCTTCTCCCTGGTTCAGAGAGTGATCTGGTCGAATTGATTCAATTATTGCAATACAACAAGCACATACGAATAGAAATTGCGGGACATACAGATAATTCGGGTTCTCCGCAAGCAAATCAAGTGCTTTCCGAAAAGCGAGCATTTGCTGTTTATACCTATTTATTAAACAAAGGTATTGAAAGAAACCGACTGGAATATAAGGGTTACGGACAACAGCATCCGATTGCGGACAATACAACGGACACGGGTAAACGGCAAAATAGAAGAACAGCGTTTAAGATCATCTCAACCAATTATGGCAAATAACCGAACACTATTAAAAGAAAAGATGAGACGTTTAGGTTTGCGAGAACCGTCTTTAAGCTTATTTTATAATGCCCTGGAAGAAGTTCATTATAAAAAAGGTACGAAAATCATAAAAGCAGGTCGCACAGAACCTCATTTATATTTTATTTTAGATGGTATAGCACGTGTATTTATTCAGACAGCAGAGAAAGAGACGGTATTTTGCTTTTGTTTAGAAACAGATGTCATACTGTCGTATAATAGTTTCTTCAATGAAAGTCCAGGCTACGAAACTATTGAACTACTAGAAGATAGTCAACTCGTAAGAGTAAGTCACCGTAAAGTAAAAGCTCTTTGCAAAAGCGACTTAACCATTGCCAATTTTTTTAATCGGCTAATTGGCTTAGAATTGGTTAAAACAGAAGAACGTTTAATAGGTACTCAATCCAGAACTGCAACAGCACGTTATACGGAACTGATTACTTTATTTCCTTCTATCGTTCAACGTGTGCAATTAGGTTATATCGCTTCTTACCTAGGAGTTAGTCAAGTAACGCTAAGCAGAATAAGAAAGAAAATAAGCCGCTGATCCTCGATTGATTTTTTAACATATGTAAAAAAAGATAGCTGTCTTAATCCAGATATTTGCCAACAAAAAATAAGTAATATGGCTTGGTTTTATTTAATTATTGCAGGTTTATTTGAAGTGGGCTTCACTTCTTGTTTAAAGTTATCGGATAACTTTACCAATGTTAAATGGTCTATCGGTTTTTTCGTTTGTATTACCCTTAGCTTTCTTCTTCTCAACAAAGCAATACAAGATATACCAATCGGTACCGGCTATGCTGTGTGGACAGGCATTGGTGCAGTAGGAACGGTTATTATGGGTATAATACTCTATAAAGAACCTTCAGATTTCTGGCGATTGTTTTTTATTTTTACGTTAATCGCTTCCATCATTGGTTTAAAGGTAGTCTCTAAATAGTTAAAAAAGCAAAAGGCCTCCCATAGGAGGCCTTTTGCTTTCGGTAAAATAAATTTATTGCTCCGTAGTTTCTATAATAGCATGCTCTTTAGCAGCTAAATATCGCTCCGCCTCTAAAGCAGCCATACAGCCACTACCAGCAGCGGTCACAGCTTGTCTATAGATGTGATCTTGAACATCCCCTGCCGCAAATACCCCTTCAATATTCGTTTGTGTACTATCAGCTTTTGTGATTAAGTAGCCTGATTCATCCATCTCCAACCATTTTCCAAATATGTCGGTATTAGGTTTGTGGCCTATTGCTACAAAGAAACCAGTTATATCCAGTACTTGATGTTCTTTCGTTTGATTGTTAATGATTCGCAACGCATTCACTGTTTTCCCATCTCCTAAGATCTCTTCTGCCTCCGTATTATAATGTATTTCTATATTTGGCGTGTTAAATACACGATGCTGCATGGCCTTAGAAGCCCGAAACTCGTCTCTTCTCACTAACATGTGCACTTTTCTACATAGTTTAGCAAGATAAGTAGCTTCTTCTGCAGCTGTATCTCCTGCTCCCACAATTGCTACATCTTGTCCTTTATAGAAGAATCCATCGCATACAGCACAAGCTGAAACACCAAATCCGTTATATTTTTGCTCGCTGTCCAATCCCAGCCATTTTGCTGTTGCACCTGTTGCTATAATTACTGTATCAGCGGTTAATGTCTTAATTTCGTCTATAATAACTTTATGCACCGGGCCGGAAAAATCTACGCCAGTTGCATAACCGAAACGTATGTCGGTACCGAAACGTTCGGCCTGCTTTCTAAAATCTTCCATCATTTCAGGCCCCATAATGCCCGCAGGATAACCTGGAAAATTTTCTACATCCGTCGTTTGGGTTAATTGTCCGCCAGGCACAATGCCTGTATACATAACAGGTTTTAAATCAGCACGTGCTGCATAAATAGCGGCAGTATATCCTGCTGGTCCCGAACCTATTATTAAGCATTTAACGTGTTCTATTTCTTCAGTCATCTAAATTCTATTTTTTCTCGACACAAAGATACAGATTACATTAAAGCAATCCGTTTACCTTTTGTAAATTTCTTATCAGTCGTCGGCCCCACTTACCTTCCGCTCAAGGATACCGACTGCACCCAACTTAACCAATAACTAACAACCAGTAACTATACCTGCATGATCCCCACATTAAAGGGTTTTACAATTGGACACTGATTCGCTGCTTCTATCCCCATTGAAATAACCTTTCTGGTATCTAAGGGATCAATAATTCCATCAATCCATAAACGAGCTGCCGCGTAATAAGGTGTCGTCTGTTGATTATACCGAGCCGTAATCTCACGAAGAAGATCTTCCTCTGCCTTTTCACCTAAGTCTTGCCCTTTTGCTTTCATTGTTGCCTTTTGAATCTGCAGCAAGGTTTTTGCGGCTTGCTCCCCTCCCATAACCGCGATTTTTGCCGAAGGCCAGGCATATATTAAACGCGGGTCATAAGCTTTACCGCACATAGCATAGTTCCCAGCACCGTACGAGTTCCCAATAACGATCGTGAACTTTGGCACCACTGAATTCGCTACTGCATTGACCATTTTCGCTCCATCTTTAATAATCCCCCCATGCTCAGATTTGCTGCCGACCATAAACCCGGTTACATCCTGTAAGAAAACTAGCGGTATTTTCTTTTGATTGCAGTTCATGATAAAACGTGCTGCTTTATCCGCTGCATCCGAATAAATGACCCCTCCTATCTGCATTTCACCCTTTTTACTTTTCACCACTTTACGTTGATTCGCGACAATGCCTACTGCCCAGCCATCAATCCTGGCCAAACCACATAAAATACTTTTTCCATATAAAGCTTTATACTCTTCAAAATCCGAATCATCCACTAAACGCAGAATAATTTCCTTCATATCATAGGGCTTTTCCCTCGAATCGGGAACTAAACCATAGATCTCCTTTGGATTAAAGGCAGGAAGTATAGGTTTTACTCGATTAAATCCACTGTTTAAGGGGGCTCCCAGCTTTCCGATAATATGTTTGATACTATCCAAACAGCTTTTATCGTCGGGATATTTGTAGTCCGTTACACCGGATATTTCACAATGGGTTGTAGCGCCACCGAGCGTTTCATTGTCCACATCTTCCCCAATAGCTGATTTTACCAAATAAGATCCCGCAAGGAAAACAGAGCCTGTACCGTCCACAATCATGGCTTCATCACTCATGACAGGCAAGTAAGCGCCGCCAGCCACGCAAGATCCCATAATAGCGGCTATCTGTACAATTCCCTCACTACTCATACGTGCATTATTTCGAAAAACTCGCCCGAAATGTTCTTTATCGGGAAATATCTCATCTTGCATTGGCAGGTAAACGCCTGCAGAATCCACCAAGTAAATAATGGGTAAGCGATTTTCCATCGCTATTTCCTGCGCACGAAGGTTTTTCTTTGCAGTTAAGGGAAACCACGCACCAGCCTTCACCGTAGCATCATTTGCAACCACAATACATTGTCTATTGGCGATATATCCAATAACGACTACGACGCCTGCTGCAGGGCATCCTCCTTGTTCCTCATAAAGGTTTTCCGCTGCGAATGCCCCTATTTCCAGTGAAGGCTGATCTGCGTCCAACAAATAGGCGATTCGCTCTCTCGCCAACAGCTTGCCCCTGTCGCGCTGCTTTTTGCTCGCGGCTTCTCCTCCGCCTAAAAAAACTTTCTTTAATCGGCTTTTCAGTGTATAAACAGCCTGTTTGTTGACGTCTTCGTTTACATTAAAATCGAGGTTCATAAATTTAGCTCAATGGTTAGCGATGATTTTAATAGCAATGGGCCTCTCCCCTTTTCTACACGAATAATATCCTGAAATATCGTGGTTCAACTCGACACTCTTTATTATGAATAGCTGACAGCAGGCTTTATAAGTGTTGGTTTACTAACTTCGATTCCAGAACAATTTTTTGTCCTTCCTTAAGGGCCGAATCATCTGTATTGTCTTCTGTGCCGCTATCAATCAAACCGAATAACATTTCTGCGGCAAGTGCTCCTTGCTTTCCAGGTAATTGTTCGATCGAAGCCATGGGTGGATTTTCCATGTATTTCCAAATCGGATAGTTTGCATAGCTAATAAAAAACACATCCTGATTAACGGTCAATCCTTTGCTGCGAACGGCATTCATGGCGTCCAAAGTGACGTAATCATTAAAAGAAATAACTGCGGAGGGTCTTTCACTTAAGTTGATTAACTGCAGTGTAGCATCAATATTTCCTTTTTCTGATAAATCTGTATAGACAATATAATCACGATTCAAAAGAAGGTCATTATCAGCCAAAGCCTCCACAAAAGCCTCCTCCCTTTCTTTACTTGCCGGTAGGTGGGCCGGCCCATTAATAAAAGCGATCGCACGATGTCCACAAGATACAAAAGTATCAATCGCTTCCTTCATTCCTGTTTTCAGGTTACTTACAATCGCATTGATGTGACTTAGATCGGGAACACAATCGAAAAACACCACTGGAATCCCTGCATTTCTAAGGATCTCAATATACTCAAATTCACGGGTATTTTTTGCAGAAGAAAGGATGACACCATCCACTCGATGTTCTTTCATCGTGTTGATTATACGCATTTCCCTTTCGGGATCATCCAATGATTGGCCAAGGATAACCGTATAATTACGACTATTTGCAAAATTTTCAATTTCACTTATCGCAGCAGAAAAAAAAGCCTCAGATAGACTTGGCAGTATAACTCCTATCGTAAACGTTTTCCGCTGTTTAAAAAAGATAGCCGTTCTATTCGGTTCATAATTCAATTCTTCAGCCAGTTTCTTTACTCGCATCGTAGTAATTAAACCGATACTTGGATGATCGTTAAGTGCGCGGGAAACAGTTGAGGTAGATATCTTTAATCGTTTAGCGATTTCCTTGATCGTTGGTTGTTTGCCTTTATTCATAAAATACCAGCATTAAAAGCCTTGTTGTAGGCGGTTCCGCAATTGTAAAGACAATTGGCTGAAATTAAACTGCAATGTACGAAATCTTTTGATCATAAGGAGTAACCTTTCTTTAACAAGGTGTCTATTGACAGATAATCGACTTCGCCATTGAAAACCTCATCATCAGGTTGCATTTGTCGGTCAATCACGAGCGCTTCCTGCAAAGTAAAATTATGATGATGAAGAAGGTAGGTCAAAGGTTCTTTTATTCCCTGTAGCACAAGTTCATCATAAAAATAAACGGTCACCTGTTTCCCTAGGGAACCCCAATCGATTTGCTTTAGTTTATTAAGCTGCATTAAGGGATTTCCCTTCGTCAATACAAAAATTTTCTTTCCATCTTTTATGATCTCACTCAATAAACTTTTCACTTCATCGAAGAGAAGCAACTTTAACGGTAATTGCGCATTTACATGGATCCTTTTAAAATTTTCGCGATACTTGTCATCAATACCAAATGCCGCTGCCGCGCGTTCAAAAATCCCATCCTTTCCATGATGCTCGTATACCTTTTTAAAAAAGGCCGTCAAATCATCCGCGGGAGGCACCGTCTCTGTATATTCCAGTAAATGAGCAAAAAGGTAATACACCTGTAAGAGGTAATCCTTTTCCGGATAAAGTACATTATCCAATTCAAAGATAAAAGCCTTCTTGCCTTGCGCTAAATCTCGGTATGTAATCATATCTTTTTCACAGCAGATCATCAACAGACTATTTTAAGCAACAGAAAAGGAGTTCCCCGCCATCGTCAGAAAGCACACATACGCCCGACTCCATCTCCAGTCCGGTAAACTCGGCGCCTCCTATTATTTTACCCTTAAGCAAAACACTGGTATCCAAATCCTTACCTGGATTGACAATAAAATCAAGGGCCGTCAACAGTTGATGAGACGGTACCGCCAATTGTATTCCATATTCTTCAAATAAATCTTTGCATGCAGCCAGTTGAATGATTTCCTCTCTTCTCAAAGGAATTATCAGGTCATATTGATTGTCAATTCCTATCTTTAGCATTTCATGGTTAAAAGAAGGACTATTGCCCCGAGGCGTCGCCACATACTTTCCTCTGGCAACCAATAAATCAGGGATAGCCATATGATCACCAAATATCACCTGATCTTCTGTTGAAAATATACGTGCTAGTTTTTGTGCCAGCGCACTCATACCGCCGGTAATTAATATATTCATCAAAATCAATATCGAATAAACCTAGTGAGCTTACTTTCTCAATCTAAACTATCAATCCGTCTTTCATATGTACAGTACGGTCGGAAATCTCTGCGAGGTGTTCATTGTGCGTTACGATAACGAAAGTCTGTTGCAATTCATCTCTTAGTTGTACAAAAAGATGATGTAACGCCTCCGCATTCTCTGAATCAAGGTTACCTGATGGTTCATCCGCCAAAATAATGGAAGGATTATTTATAAGCGCCCGTGCGACAGACACGCGTTGTTGTTCACCACCGGATAATGCGTTAGGCTTGTGATCAGCTCGAGCCCCCACCTGAAGAATATCTAACAACTCTTTCGCGCGTTTTTCACTTTCAGACGTTCCTTTTCCCGCGATAAATGCGGGTATACAAATGTTTTCCAGCGCAGTAAATTCCGGGAGTAAGTGGTGAAACTGAAAAATAAAACCAATGTGTTTATTACGAAAGGCACTCAATCTATTGGGCGATAGTTTCGATAACTCAATTCCATTTAAAACTACCGTCCCTGTATCCGGCATATCTAGTGATCCAAGTATATGCAAAAAGGTACTTTTCCCTGCTCCGGAAGCTCCCACTATACTAACAATTTCACCCTTCTTCACCTCCAGATTGACACCTTTTAAAATTTGGAGATTACCATATGTCTTTTTTATGCCTTGAGCGCTCAACATAGGGCGAATATACAAGTTTTATTCAATCCTCATTAAACCATTCATATAAATCTTGCGGCTTTAGTCGGGATTTTTCCTCATTTGGCAAATCTCGTTTTATTCGACCATGCGACATTTGTATTAATCGGTTACCATAGCCCAACGCCTCTTTCATATTATGCGTGATAAACAGCACAGCAAGTTGATACTCCCCAATTAATTTATTGGCCAATTCCATAATCCGAGTAGCAGACCGTGGGTCAAGAGCCGCTGTAGGTTCATCTAAAAGGAGCAATTTAACATCGCTCATTACTGTCATCAGTAAGGTTAATGCCTGCCGCTGTCCGCCACTTAACAAGCCCATTGGTTGATGTATTTTATTTTCTAATCCCATATCGAGCAGAGCCACCTGCTCCTTAACCCGCTCCTTAAAGGCTTTGTTGATTCCAATCGTAAACTTTTTCGTTTTTCCTCGTAACGACGCCAACCTAAAGTTATCAAGGATACTCAATTCAGGTGCCGTGCCTTGCAATGGATTTTGAAACACACGAGCAATCCACCGACTTCGTTGATAATCCGCCATCTGATTTATCAATTCGCCATTTAAACTGATCTCTCCTTTATCAACTTGCACCGTACCGGCAATGAGATTCTGCAATGTACTCTTACCTGATCCATTTGCGCCAACCACAGAAACAAATTCTCCAGGAGAAACGGCAAAAGACAAATCGTCCAATGCTCGTATTTCATTTGGCTTGTTCGGAAAAAAAGTTTTACTGACCTTATTGATAATTAGCATAATCACCGTTTAAGAGAGCTTTTCAAAAAATTGCTTTGCGGTAGGGCCACGATTAATAGCACAAAACACGAAGTGAACAGTTTTAAAAGCGAAGAATCCACCCCTACACTTAAGGTGAAAGCAAGCACCAATTGAAAAACAACCACCCCTATAATGACCATCATGAGATTAATCCATACTTTATCTGTGGGAAGTATCCTAATAATGGCTTCGGCGATCATGACAGAACCTAAACCACTAATAACAACACCAATCCCCATATTAATATCGGCAAAACCTTGAAATTGGGCAATCAGAGAACCACTAAAAGCTACCAATGCATTCGTAATTGCTAAACCGATCCACTTTATCTTGGAAGTATTCACACCCAGAGCTCTTACCATGGTTTCGTTATTGCCTGTAGCGCGCATAGCAATCCCAAAATCAGTGCGTAACAAATAGCTAAGTAGAAAGATGAGGACGATCACAATCATTCCGACGATCAAAAGCATATTGCAATTGCTATCTTGCACCAAAGGAGAAGAAAAAAGACCTGCATAGCTAAGCAGCGGAATATTCGAACGTCCCAGTAAAGTAAGATTAACGGAATACAAGGCAGTCATCACCAAAATACCTGCGAGCAGGGCATTAATTTTCAGCTTAGTATGGATAATAGCTGTACAACTACCTGCGAGCGCGCCCCCCGATAAAATCAGTGGAATTAAAACAAAAAGAGAAACGTGGTGACTTAAACCAAGGGCACATATGACAGCTCCTAGTGTATAACTTCCGTCGGTGGTTATATCGGGAAAATTGAAGATTTTCATGGTTAAATAGATTCCCAAACCCATGGGAACAAAACATAAGCCTTGTAGAATAGCCGCGAGATAAAAATCCATGCTGTGAAGAAAATTTTATAGTTTTTCAAACCCTCCCGAAAATGTCAGCCCAAATCGGGCGGCAGCTGCCCCATTATATACTCTTCTTCTGATGTTGACTTTTTCTACCTTTAGATTATCTGTTTTCTTTGACTTCAAAAACTTTGCGGCCTCTTGACCGGCCTGGTATCCCCACTGGTAGATATCGGCGCCATAGGCGGCTACAGCTCCTCTTTTTACGAGCCCCACTTCGCTTGTAAAGACAGGAACGTCATTTTGATTGCAATTGTTTAAAATGGTTTCGAAAGCTGCGAAAACCGTATTATCAGGATTAGCGAAAAAAGCGTCAATTTTTCTTTTTAAAAGTGCGCGAACAACGAGTTGCGCATCAGCCGAAGTATTTAGAGGTAAAGCGATCAGGTCAACCTGCTTTTCTTTTGCTAGTTTATCTAAACGATTGAAAGCATCAACCGACTGCTGCTCGGCTTGGTTGTATATCATACCAATACGCAGGTTATCTTTTTTCTTAGGCTTAACAACTTGTTGAATAATGGTAAATGAGGTATCGATATAATTTAGATCTTCGCCAACACCAAATAAATTTTTAGGTCCCTTTTTTTCCTTGTTTGTCAAGCCTAATATTTCAGGCATCGCGGTAACACACATAAATATAGGAATATCTTTTACCCGCTGAACGGTTGCCAATGTCGACATGGTAGTACTGGTACCAATACAATCTACGGCTTCCGACTGCATATAACTTACAATTTGATTCATGGCCCCCATATCACTCTGTGCATTTTTCGAGACAATTTCTACCGTTTTATTTTGCTCGTTAAAACCATTAGCCGCTAAAGCTTCTATAAAACCTTTACGGGCATCGCCAATCGTGGCATCCTCAAAGGCTTCGATAAATCCGACCCGTGGAATGGCATGCTGTTTTTTGGGGTTATTACAAGAAATGAACCCAACGACGAACAATAATACGATCAAAAATCTGTTATATTTCATTAGTATATAATTTGTTCCTTTGCATTATACAATGGTAAGTCATCACAATTCTGTCAACAATGTTCTACACGTATGCTCAGGACGCTGCAATTTACAAGAATATACGGTACACTTGACTTATTTTGTCGAGAAAATAGTACACACGAATAAAACAATGTCATCTTTAACCAGTAACAACTAATTTAAAAAAAAGTTAAACAAAACAAATATCCCTGAATTACACCCTTATGATCAACGTTCTATCTAAACTTCCTAACATAAGCAACTCTATCTTTAGCACAATGACTGCTTTAGCTAATGCGCACGGGGCGATCAATCTCTCGCAAGGTTTTCCTGATTTTGACTGTTCTCCTAAGCTCATTGACTTGGCACAAACCTATATGAAGAAAGGGTATAATCAATATGCTCCGATGCCAGGCGTTGTACAACTACGTGAAAAAATAGCTGCGATGGTAGAAAAGGAACAACAGGCCGTTTATCACCCCGAAAAGGAGATTACCATCACAGCTGGTGCAACACAAGCAATATTCACAGCCATTGCCAGTATTATTCGGCCAGATGATGAAGTCATCTGCTTTGACCCTTGTTATGACAGTTATGCACCTGCGATCGATTTATGTGGTGGGATGGTGAAAACCGTTTCCCTGTTGCCAAACAGTTTTAACATCAATTGGGATGATGTGAAGAAAGTCTTTTCGCATAAAACGAAACTCCTTATTATCAACACACCCCATAATCCGACATCGTCTACCTTGACCGACTTTGATATGAAGCAATTGATTAAGCTTACGCAAGGAACGGACATATTTATCATTAGTGACGAAGTTTATGATAAAGTTGTATTTGATGGCAAGAAACATATTAGTGTAGCGAGTTATCCAGAACTTCGGGAGCGTAGTTTTGTCATCTCTTCTTTCGGAAAAATATTCCATATAACAGGCTGGAAAATAGGATATTGTCTTGCTCCTGAGAAACTAACCATTGAATTCAGGAAAGTTCATCAGTATTTAGTATTCAGCGTAAACACGCCGATTCAGTATGCGTTGGCCGATTTCTTATCCGACGAAGAAGAATACCGCTCCCTGAGTAATTTTTTTCAAGAGAAGAGGGATTTTTTCGTGAACGCTTTGCAAGCGACACCCTTTGAAATACTTCCTGCTGCAGGATCTTATTTTTTATTGGCGAATTATGACAAAATAAGTGACCGGGGGGATCTTGACTTCACGAAGGAGTTGACCATCAAGCATGGTGTTGCTACGATTCCACTATCTGTATTTTATAAAAACAGATTAGACAAACATTATATAAGATTTTGTTTTGCGAAGAAGCACGAAACCTTAGAAAAAGCCGTTGAAAATTTAGCAAGATTAAAATAGTAAGAATCTTTTGTTCCATGAAACGGAGCTTGTGCATCATCTATTAAATAGTGAACAAAAAGATTATTTTGAGAAATTAAGATATTTACAAACTTTCGTTAATTTAGTATATTACGGCATACTATTGGTAAGAAGAGTAACCAAGACTGCTATGCGATGAGCCTGTTCTTTAAAGGATACGGGAAAATCGTTGACGAAAAACTGAACATTACGTTAAATGAAACCACTAAAAATAACAATATTTCAAGCCTATCTTTTTTGGGAAAATACAGAAAAAAATCTATCCAACCTTGCATTACGTCTTTCCTCTTTAAAGGAAAAAACCGATTTGATTATTTTACCGGAGATGTTTAATACAGGTTTCACGATGAATGTGGAAAAGTGCGCCGAAAAAATGGATGGGCAAACGATCTATTGGATGCTGGAACAAGCAAAAAAATACAACTGTGTTGTGGCAGGCAGCCTGATCATCGAAGATGACAATAAATATTACAATCGGTTTATCTGGATGAAACCAGATGGCTCGTTCCATAAATATGATAAAAGACATTTGTTTTCGATGGCTGGTGAAGAAAAGGTTTTTACCGCCGGAAAAAAACGTGTTATCGTTGAAATCAATGGCTGGCGTGTCTGTCTACAGACCTGTTATGATCTCCGTTTCCCGGCTTTTAGCAGAAATCTCAACAATGTTTATGATATCCTCTTATATATAGCAAGTTGGCCGGATATGCGAATAGCGCATTGGAGAGCACTTATTCCAGCGCGTGCAATAGAAAACCAATGTTATGTAATTGGTGTAAACCGCGTCGGTTATGACGGCAATCAGATTTACCATTCAGGAGCTTCTACCTGTGTAGCACCCGATGGTGGCGTTGTTTATTATAAGCCCGAAGACGAAGACCTCTATACCTTTACACTGTATCCAGATGATTTAAAACGAATTAGAGAAAAATTACCTTTTTTGCAGGACGCCGATCAGTTTGTTTTGCTTGATCAATAGCTTTTTAAGCCTTAAGAGGAAAGATTTTTGTTTTAATCGAAGTATTTTAGTGCTGATTTTAAATTTAATAGGAAGGTCTATTTAAAATAGCCGACTTGATAACAGCATCTCTTAAATCGAAATCAGCGTAGGGATTAGCTTCTTCCTCTGCTGAATCTATCTTATAGGGCTCTAAACGGCGGTAAACATGTGGGTGTTTTTTATGGATCTCTTTCGTTCTTTTTACTTCTTCCACCTCAATGACACCCGTATAATCCTCGAAAGGAACTTGTTTTTTAAGTACTTCCTTGTATTCTTGAATAGAGCCTTCCTGAAGTACTTCTTGCCTCAAGGGCTTATAAGTTGTTGTTTCATCCGGTTGGGGTCGATGAGATGGCGTACGTTTTCTTGCCTTCTCCTGCTCTTTCTTAAAATTAGTATAGATTTGGAAACCAAAAACAACTGCGGCGATAATAATAGGTAGAATACTTTCCATGGATTAAAGGTATAAAATAATTTTCGTCTAATTCCTTCCTGCAAAGAAAATCAGCACTACTGTATTAAAAAAACGTTCTTTTAATATAAACACCTTCATCAACAGCGAAATACCTGAAAAAAACAGCAGAAAATTAAATAAATTGGTTCAATTCATTAAATTCGCAGCCTTAAATTTTGTTCGAAACACATGCAACTTACGCGCTTAGAGATAAAAGGGTTCAAAAGCTTTGGCGATAAAATCACCATCAATTTCAATGAGGGAGTTACTGCTATTGTCGGCCCAAATGGCTGCGGGAAGTCCAATGTGGTCGATGCTATCCGATGGGTACTTGGTGAACAACGCACGAAGAACCTGCGCTCGGAGAAGATGGAAAACATCATCTTCAATGGTACTAAAACACGTAAAGCAGCCAATCTTGCGGAAGTTTCGCTATCATTTGATAATACCAAGAATATCCTCCCGACAGAATTTTCCCAAGTTACCGTTACCCGTAAACTGTATCGAACAGGCGAAAGTGAATATCGCTTAAACGATGTACAATGCCGATTAAAAGATATCACTGATTTGTTTTTGGATACAGGAATAGGAAATGATTCCTATTCGATCATTGAGTTGAAAATGATCGACGAAATCATTAATAATAAAGAGAATTCCAGAAGAGCACTTTTTGAAGAGGCTTCCGGTATATCAAAATATAAGGTTAGAAAAAAGCAAACACTGCACAAACTGAAGGACACCGAAACTGATTTAAGCCGTGTAGAAGATTTGCTTTTTGAGATTGAAAAGAATTTAAAAACCTTAGAAAATCAAGCAAAAAAAGCAGAGCGTTATTATAAGCTTAAGGACCAGTATAAAGAACTGAGCGTTTCGTTAGCATCTTTCCGAATTAATAGCTTCCGCGAAGCGCTTGAACGCTTAGAAGAGCAACAACTGATTCAAGAAAATGAACGAAGCCTTATTGTTACACAATTGGACACTTTAGAAGCTGAACTTCAAAAACTCAAGCAAGAAAGTTTAGTAGAAGAGAAGAATCTTTCTGTACAACAAAAGGCCGCAAATGAATATACGTCCAAAATTAGAGCTTATGAGAGTGAAAAAAAGGTCAAAAATGAGCAATTAAGGAATCTGAATGACAAGGAACAACGTTTAAGTAAAGAACTGGCCAACGATAAACAACAGATCAATCATGTTCTCTACAATATTAAGCGCTTACATGAAGAGCAATTGCTTGAACAGCAAAAGTTAGATGAAATTAGCACCTCACTTCATGATCAGAAACTGGAAGTAGATGAACTGAGGGGCCAACAGCAAACCGCAAAATCCAAACTTGATGCTTTTATTCATGAAAATAATCAACTCCAGAACAACATCTATAAACTAGAAAAGGAAATTGCCGTTCTGCATATCCAAAAAGATGCCCTAAGTCAGGAAAGTGAACGAAATATTGTCGATACAGAAGCAAAGGAAACTGAACTCAATGAATTTTCTAAAGTCGTCGATGAATTAGAGGGACGGGTTGACGCTTTACAAGGAGAATATGATGGCACTTTAGTTTACGAAGAAGAGCTTCAACAACAAATTGCTAGTAAAGAACTGCTCATCCAATCATACAAAGAATCTGTAATAAAGGATAACCGTACCTTGGATGCAAAACAAAATGAGTACAATCTTACTAAATCGCTCGTAGATAATTTGGAAGGCTTCCCGGAATCCATTCGATTCCTCAGAAAGAATGCAGGCTGGGCCAAACCTTATCCCCTCCTTTCAGATGTTCTCTTCTGCAAAGAAGAATATCGCGTTACTATTGAAAACTTTCTCGAACCGGTAATGAATCATTACGTAGTTAATGAGCGGGAAGAAGCAGTGAAAGCTATTAAATTATTGGGTAGTGCATCTCGCGGTCGTGCTGGTTTTTTCGTCTTGGAGGCCATTGCCGGACCATCCGGTAATGAACAGGATGCTTTTTCTGACGAACGACTCATTCCTGCTTTATCTGTAGTCGATACCGAAGTTCGTTATCTTCCCCTCATCAAGTTATTATTACATCATGTATACATTTTAAAAACTGACGATGAAAACGATTTAGAGACACCTTTGCCCGACACGCAACTGACCATCTTACATAAAACGGGTAAATTTACGAAGTTTAGACTGGGAATGAGTGGTGGATCTGTTGGTCTATTTGAAGGAAAGCGTATCGGTAGGGCTAAAAATCTAGACAACTTAAATAAAGAGATCAAACAACTTGCTACGCATCTCGAAAAGATTCAATTGGATATTGTTAATGAAACTGCTTTATTAAATGAGCTGAAGATCAATACCAAAAAAAGTCAGTTAGAAGAAACCAAGCTGCAATTGAACAGGCTCAGCAACGAGCTAATCTCCGTAAAAACGAAACAAGAGCAGTACCTTTCTTTCATTCAGAATAGCCAGAATAGAAAACAAGATATCGAAGAAAAAATCCGAACGATTCAAGCGGAACTTGTCCGAGCAGAACCGGCTTTAGCATCGTTAATGACTGATAAAACAAATAAGGCAAATGAATTGATCGTCTTTCAGGAAAATTTCAATGAAATATCGGAACGGCTAACGACCTTATCTTCTGCTTTTAATCAAGAAAACATACGCTTTCACCAACAACAAAATAAAGTAGCTGGAATTAATAAAGATTTAGAATACAGAGAAAGTCAGCATGAAAATCTTGAAAAACGAATTACGCAATACAGTGCAGAATACGAGGCGGTAAAAGAATCGATTAAGGACACCTTACAACATGTGGATCATTCTGATGAAGATTTAATTGCCATGTACGCGCAGAAAGAAGCCCTAGAAAAAGCTTTGCAGGAAGCGGAGCAGCAATATTATGCTATGCGGGGTAATATCAATAAAAAAGAAGAAGAAATTGGGGCTTTCCGTAAAAGAAAAGATCAAATTGAAATTCTGACAAACGAGATAAAAGATAAAAAAACCAGCTTAAAGCTGGACTTGAATGCACTAAAGGAAAGATTAGCTGTTGAGTTTGAAATCGATATCAACGATTTATTAGATAATGAGCTTCCCGAGCATATGGACAGCGAAGAAGAGTTGAGAACTCGCACTGAAAAATTGAAAAGGCAATTAGAGGAATTTGGTGCTATTAATTCCATGGCCATGGAAGCTTATCAAGAAATGAATGAACGATATACTTTTATTCAAAAGGAACGTAAAGATCTCTTCGATGCAAAAACATCTTTATTGGATACGATCAAAGAAATAGACGATACAGCGCGCGATAAATTTATGGAGTCCTTTATGCAAGTGCGTGAGCATTTTATTGTCGTCTTTCGTTCCCTGTTCAATGAAGAAGATTCTTGTGATTTAGTATTAAGTAACCCTGATTTACCGCTCGAATCCGATATAGAAATTATGGCTCGTCCAAAAGGAAAGCGCCCCCTATCCATCAACCAGCTTTCCGGTGGTGAGAAAACACTTACATCAACGGCACTATTGTTTTCTCTGTATCTGCTTAAACCAGCACCGTTCTGTATTTTTGATGAAGTAGATGCGCCATTGGATGATACCAACATTGATAAATTCAATAACATTATCCGGAAATTTTCCGATCAATCACAATTTATTATTGTATCCCATAATAAACGGACAATCGCGAGTACCGATATCATATATGGTGTAACCATGGTAGAGCAAGGTGTATCTCGTGTAGTTGCTGTGGATATGCGGGAAGTGTGATAGGCACTAAGTTTTACGCTTTAATTTAAACGAACCTTTTCTTTATTCAATTTTTTTGTCGCTTTGGCTTGAGTGGCTGTTGCGCTACCTGTTTTTTTAATGTTTTAAAGATTTGAATTTGGCACATGTTGATGGTGCATATGCTTTGCTGCTCGTTGCCTCGGCATCCTCCAAGGCCGTTTTCCCAATACACAAGGCTAAATACATAGCTAAAACTAGTAAGTACGGTTAAAAGTAGTCCCCCTCGTTCTACCAAAATGCCGCCTCCAAAATTTACAAGTAATATTGGGAGGCACTACCGTTCCTGTAAATTTTGCAGCGACAAATAAAGTTCCTTTTTATACTGGGGTGTCCTTAAGAACTATTTCGTATGTTTGTAATAAAACATGCATCGATATGCTTACTATTCCTCATCGTTTTTCCTTTTTAGTATTATTCTTTTGCTTGAGCTGCTGTGCCAGTGTCAAAGAAAATGCAGAGCAGCAAGATTCACAGGTATTAAAGGACCTAAAAATGCTGTCGTCAGACGGATTTGAAGGCAGAAAAACAGGAACGGCAGGTGCAGAGAAGGCGGCAATGTTCATTGTCGATCGATTTAAAAGCCTAGGTCTACAAAGTTTCAATGAGCAATCGACTTATGTACAATATTTTAAATTTGCGGATAAAGAAGGAACTGCTCATACTGGAAAAAATATCATAGGCTATATTCCCGGTAAGCTAAAGGAGACGCTTGTCATATCCGCTCACTACGATCATTTAGGAGAAAAAGGTGACTCAATTTATAACGGAGCTGATGACAATGCATCGGGTGTGGCCGCCTTGTTGCAGTTTGCCGCGTATTTCAGCAAAAACAAACCCAATTTCACCCTCATATTTGCGGCTTTCGATGCAGAAGAAATGGGATTATGCGGAGCCAAAGCTTTTGTTGAAAACCCTCCCGTTCAACTGAATCGCATACAACTCAATATCAATATGGACATGATTGCACACAATGAGAAAAATGAGTTATATGTTTGCGGAACATACAAATATCCGCAATGGAAAGACTATATAGAAGGTACAAAAGACGAAGCAAAAGTAAAACTACTTTTAGGGCATGATAATCCAGATACCGGACACGATGACTGGACGAATCAAAGTGATCAAGGACCTTTTCACGACAAAGGTATTCCCTTCTTGTATTTTGGAGTGGAAGATCACAAAGATTACCATCAACCGAGTGATACCTATGAAAATATCAATCCGACATTTTATGTAAATGCCGTGCAGGCTATTTTGGGCGTGATACAAAATATCGACAATAAACTATCAAGCCAGATTCAGATAAATAAAAATAAAGTTATGTAGACGCTCATACAGCTAAGGCTCATACCATCTTACCTTGTACGCGTTTCTATCATGCCTTTAAATTCTTTATTCGAACGTTTATTTTTCATTAGGTTCTGCGCGGGATTATTCGATTGCCTGGAACGAATACTCATTAAAGAACCACTGCTAGTCGTACTGGCTGTTACTCCCAATTGTTTCAGCGCTTCCGCTAGATAAAGCTCATTTGGATCTCCAAAATCGTACTCACTAAAGCTATCTAAATCCTGTCCAAGATTATCAAGCATTTCCTTGCCTGGAATATCTGTCCCTGGTTTGAAACCGTTGTAGTAGTCACCTTCTCCCTTTGCATTCTTTGAAGAAAAGCTTGGCAGATATAAATCATATACGCTTTCAAGACGAACGGGGAAGAATCCCACCGGCTTTCCATAAGTCGTTGTCCCAACCAGCTTTATATTTAACGAGCTTAAACCACCCAGGGAGTTAATCAACAATTCACTGGCGGAAGCGGTATTGTTAGTAACAAGAAAAACAATATTCTTCACATTACCAAGATTTCCCGCTTTTTTAAAATTAACCGTGTTACCTGTTGCCTCCGGTTTATAGCTGTAGCTAGCATAAGTATCTGTACCTATTATTTCTCCATTAGAATTACGTACAGGTTGATTTTTAAGTATAGTCGCTTTCCCCTCTTGCATCAATTGATTATAATACTCAACAAACATAACCCCCATTGTACCGCTAGGAGCTATTAAATTAGCAAAATGTTCGGCAGTAGCAACATAGCCACCTCCATTGTAGCGTAAGTCGATAACTAAGTCTTCAACATTCTTTGTTGCAAAATCCGAGAAAATATCATCAAGAACATCAAAGGAGTTTTCCTCGTCGGAAAAGCGAGCATAAGCAACATAACCGATGTTTTTA
Source organism: Olivibacter sp. CPCC 100613 (assembly GCF_036959255.1). Lineage (NCBI taxonomy): Bacteria > Pseudomonadati > Bacteroidota > Sphingobacteriia > Sphingobacteriales > Sphingobacteriaceae > Olivibacter > Olivibacter sp. CPCC 100613. The sequence goes on along the minus strand of NZ_JAWMTI010000009.1, from coordinate 74,985 downwards.
TTATTGATAGTGAGTACTGTGTCTTTATAGATGGGACTACTATTATAAGTCTGCTTACTCAATGAAATGGAATAAGAACTCCCCCCCAGTTTCTGTCCCTCTAAGCGAATGGAAAAAGGGTCACCCAATAACCGCGATATATAATCATAATCACGATCCCAGTCATCCCCTATTGTTTCCCCATCTATTTTAGTAATAGAAGTGCCTCTAGTCAAGCCACTCCTAGCAGCAGGTGATCCAGGATAAACAGCGCGAATAAATACTTTAAAGTCCGTATCACTTCCATAGGCTGCAATATCGTAAATACCGACATCATTTCCTTGTCCTGTTAAATTAACACTATTGGTTAAGTTTCTTACGCCAGCTGTAACACCACTGCTACCTGACACATCCTCTATATAAGAGAACTTTGTATAGTCGGTATTATTGGCGGTAAGTATATCATACTTTGATGTGGAATATTGAGCTATTGCCAACAAATTCGTTTCGTAATTTTTTAATTTATCAGCGTTGGAAATATATTGTCTCGGATTAAAAACATCGTAGGTGGGCAAATTTTGATTCCAATAATAAATTTCTTTGGCATATAAAAAAATTGAATCGTTCGTTAGGGCTGTACGATCACTTGTTTGCGTTTGCTTTGTATTATTTTGATCTGAGCTTGGATTATCTTTCTTGCAGGCGTTTATTAGTAATGATACTACAATAGAAACTGTTAAAAACCTGCCAAGTACTTTTCTATTCATCTCTATTACAATCGATATTTTGTTGCAATATACGACAACTCTATTTCTTTTTTTTAGGAGAAAAAAAATTTAACACTAATTGACAGTTTCTTTGAGAAATAATGTGATACTAAGCGTAGACAAGATCGCAAGCAGGGCGTTTGTATTAATTTATATATATATAAGAAGCAAAATGGCAGGCACCAGTCAGCTTCTTACATATCTTATCGTCGTGATACTACCTAATAATCAAGATCCAATAAACTGCTCAGTGGAATCATAATTCCATTTTTCAATTGCAAATAACTATCGGTTAACATCCAAACTGTAGTTTCTACCCTTTTTGGGCCACTGGTGGTATTGAAGGTAATGATCGATTTCGACTTAAATTCATTGCCCAATCTGACGGCGCTTTGCAATTTATAACGTAGTTCACTTATATGGCTTTCAGGGGCATCAATTATTTTATAATTCCGAATGTCTTCCTTGTTGATTAGCTCTGCAATAACGGTACTCATAGTAAATTTGTTTTAGTTGGTTTGGTATAACAATATTAGTTAAATGGCAGCGTAAGTTCAAAAAATGTGAGAAATAAAGACGTTACATTGACTTTTATTACACTAAACTACCTAAACCTCATTAAAACAAGATTAAAGTAACATTAAAATGACTAAATGACCTTTACCACTTGTGAAAATCTGCTTAAGCTTTCGTGTTTAGGATCTAAATCCGTCACTAAATAATCAATCGCATTCACATTGCAGACTTTCATCTTTTGTACCGAATTTAATTTTTCGGCAATACTCAAAATACCTGTTTTTTGTGAACAGCGAAGCATTGCTTTTTTTATCTGAACGACTTCCCAATCGGAATCGGTAACTCCATCTTCAACAGACAGGCTGTTAGTACCCAACAAACAAAGATCGACCCTAATTTCAGACAACTGATTAATCACTTGAGAACCAATCGTTACATTCGTACTTCTAGCCAACTTACCCCCAATAAGGATTACATCATCACTAGATCGTTCCGCCAGTTCAAGTGCGACAAGTGGGCTGATCGTGAAGAAGGTACATTGCATTTTTTCAGGTAATGCCCTCGCTAATTCCAGCATGGTTGTCCCTCCTCCTAATAACACAGCCATTCCATCCTGAATAAGCGTTATTGCTTTTTGAGCAATTGTCTTTTTTGATTCCCGTGCATAAACCTCGTTATCCTGAAACGGATATTGAAAAGATTTAGATAAAGCTCCACCGTATACCTTTAGCACCTTACCACTTTCAGCCAATTCATTTAGATCCCTTCTAATGGTGTCTTCTGAAACATTCAGCTGCACACTAAGATCCGATGATAAAACCTTATTGTGTAGATTTACTTCGCGCATTATAAAAGCCTGTCTTTCTTCTTTTAGCATGTTGGTCAATTTTTACCGTAAGAGTTGTAAATATAAAAGTTTTGTGAAGATAATAAACTTTGCATATGGAAGCCCTGTTTTCCTAAATGATTTGCGAAGTACCCTCATTTATTACTTTATAGTTTTTATCATCGACCTGTTAAGTGCCTCATTGGTATAGCACCCCGCATAAAAACGCTTTCTCCATTTTTTAGCATCTCACTTTCAAAAAACATTTTTTAGACGTTTAAACTTATAATCTAATTGCATTTATTGATGAAAAATGCGCGTTCATACAAAAAAAAATAAAAAGACGCAAAATATTGCATGGAAGTTTTTTTTTATTATACTTGCATATCCAATTAAGCTTCAAATAGAGCTGTAAGACCTTATAAACTGCGGGATAGAATTTAATAAACATGACCTTATGCAAGTAAAAGTCCCAAGTAACCCCAACATGATCATTTAACCATTCAATTTTTATGACCAAATCAATCAAATCACTATCGCTCATTTCCTTCTTTTTTTTCCAATTTGCCTACGCACAGCAATCCGTAATAACCGGGCATGTGGTAGATAAAATGAGCGGCGAGCCCCTAGCAGGAGTTTCTGTAAAAATAAGAAATTCAACAACAGGAAGCGCTACAGATACTGACGGTAAATATACGCTACCGATCGGAGAACTTATAGGTCAGCAATATATTGTATTCAGTTACACGGGCTACAAAACCGAAACGAAGACAATTCAGTTAAGAACCGGCACCAATTTGTTAGATTGTGATTTAAGTACTGATCTTGTAGGTTTAGACGAAGTTATCATCACCGGCACTTCAGCAGGTACTACGCGACGGCAACTAGGCAGTTACATTAGCTCAGTAAAGGGAGATGACCTAACGAAGGGACGAAGCGGAAACATACTATCTTCATTACAAGGCAAAACCGCAGGAGCTCAAATATCACAAAATTCAGGTGATCCAGCAGGAGGTATATCAGTACGTCTAAGAGGAATAAGCTCCGTAAACTCCTCCTCTGAACCACTTTACATCATTGACGGTATTATCGTCAACAACAACACCACCCGCGTAACAAACACGCAGGCCGGTTATGATGGCGGTAATTTTGTTGGAACGATCGGCCAAAATCGACTGGTAGATATTAATCCTGCAGATATTGAGCGTGTTGAAGTGTTAAATGGCGCAGCAGCAGCAGCGATCTATGGATCCAGGGCCAATGCCGGTGTCGTGCAAATTTTCACAAAAAGGGGCGCAGTGGGAAAACCGGTAGTAACGTTTTCTACCAGTTATTCTAACAACAATTTAAGAAAAAGAGTACCTGTCAATCAATCTCCTGTTAAATTCGGGGGGTCAGTCGATACAGAGACCCAAGACGTATTGAATACTGCCCTAACCAGCACCACACCTGTTAATCGGTACGATTATCAAGATTATATTTTCAGAAATGCAAGCGGCACAGATAATAATCTTTCCGTAGCCGGAGGAAAAGATGATACCAAATATTATGTATCGGCCTCCTACTTTAATAACCAAGGCATTGTAAAAAACACAAACTTTAAGCGGTTTAGTTTAAGAACAAACATCGATCAGAAGCTTGCGGATTGGATTTCGTTTAGCGCAGGTTTAAATTACATCAACAGCGGAGCAGATGAGAAACCGGACGGAAATTCGTTTTACTCTCCCTTAAACGCTATCAATATCATTGCCAATTACCACGATTTATTTACGAGAGATGCTGATGGAAACTTAAAAGCCGTTGGAGAAAGGGGTCGGGTGAATCCGGTTTCCGTCATTGAAGATATCCAACAACGTCAAGAAGTGAACCGTATTTTGGGTAACTTAAATCTAAAACTTACACCTATAAAGGGCCTGTCTATTGATTACACCCTTGGTGTGGATTACAGTGGTCAAAATGGCAAAACATATATACCACCCTATACTTACAACGTTAATCCAGATTATTGGGGCGGCGGAAGCAGTTTGAATCCAACGCAAAATGGTTATGCCAGTGTAGCTAGCAACGCCGCTTTTCTGATTAATCAGGAATTTAATGCCACGTATAACGCCAACCTGTCGGAAATGTTGACATCAACTTCTCAACTAGGCTTTTCTTATCAATACGAAAAATCCAATTACAACATGCTGAATGGACGAGGGTTGGCTCCTTTTATTCAAACCGTCAATGCAGCCAGTACTATATTACCGGGAATGGATGCGAGAAGTGAATATTCTGTGAGCGGGGCATATTTTCAACAAAATTTCAAATACAAAGACCATCTATTTTTAACAGGTGCAGTCCGTGTAGATGAATCTTCCGTATTCGGCAAAGATAATCGCCGGCAAGTGTACGTAAAGGGCAGCGGTAGTTATGTATTGTCCTCTGCCGATTATTGGAGGAATTCATCTCTCAATAATTGGTGGGACCTGTTTAAGTTGCGAGCGGCATACGGTCAATCGGGAAATCTAACAGGTATTGGCGCATACGACCGGTATAACGCCTATTCTTCACAAACCTTTTTAAGTAGAGTTTCGCTATTTTCAAGCGCTACACTTGCCAACGAGAACATTAAACCCGAACGCCAAGCTGAACTGGAACTGGGTACGGACTTATCTTTTTTTAATAATCGATTAAGCGCTAGTTTCAACTGGTATAATAAAAAGGTGACAGATTTACTTATCTCCAGGGTAGAAGCGCCTACCACTGGGTTCTCTAGCTTTCTAGACAATGTGGGTTCCCTGCAGAACCGAGGAATCGAATTGGTGCTGAATGGAACACCAGTTAAAAATTCCAATTTTGAATGGAACACCGCAATCATCTACAATCGAAACCGGAACAAGGCACTTGATGTTGGTGGCTTGCGATTATTTAGCACGAACCCAGGCGCACCGGTGGCTATCATTGACAATCAACCTATTGGTGTTTTTTATGGCACCTTTTTCGCCAGAAACCCTGACGGAAGCTTATTAACGGACAACAAAGGAATCCCATTAATGGAGCGTGGCATCCAAAACGGAACGGAATACACCCCACAACGGGATGCGAATGGATTACCGGCTGGCACCCCTTTACGTAAGGTCATTGGTGACCCAAACCCAGATTATACAGTCAGCTTTGTGAACGATTTCACCTATAAAAAGCTATCCTTACACCTGCAATTTGATGCCGTACAAGGTGTGGATGTATGGAATGCAGACTGGCGAACCAGACAAGGCGTTGGCAGCGGTGAAATAGCGCAACAGGAACAAATGGGAGAATTGCCGAGAGGTTATGTGGCCGGCGTTTATGCAGTTGAAGAATGGAGAATTGATAACGGTAATTATATCAAATTGAGAGAAATTTCATTAAGCTACCATATAGGTAAAGTAAAATTCCTTAAAGACCTCACCCTTAACGCAAGCGGTAGAAACTTATTTTCTATTGACAAATACAAAGGCTATGACCCGGAAGTGAATGCGGGTGGACAGTCCACCATATTACGCGGAATAGATTTTGGCGCTATTCCAATTCCAAGAACCTTTACATTGGGAATACAAGTAAAATTATAGCGTCAATTAACAAAAATTTGGACCAGCAGAAATACAACCATGAAAAAAGATAAAAAAAAATACACACAGCTTTTCTATTATGGGTTCGCGTTAGTCTTTGCCATGTCATCATGCACGAAAGACTATATCGATCCGTCGAGAGCATTAAACGACGAAGCCTTATCGTCGTCCCAGGCACTCACGGATATAAGCATCGGACTACAACGGACTTACAGTTATTTGAGAACAAGTAATATCTACAATAAAGTAACGGCCAATGGATTCGTAACCAATGAACTTCTACTCAGAAACGAAGGGAATATACCCGAATTACAATTAAGTACAGGAGGCGCCACGATAGACGGCACAAATACAGTGCTAGCAGGTTTATGGACAAGTAGCAATAAAATCATTTATGATGCCAATCTTATTATACAAAACGCAAAAAATATAGCTGATAAAAACCGTGCTAGTGGTATAATTGCGTACACCACCGTGCTGAAAGCGCTTTCCTTAGGTGATTTAGCTATGAATTGGGAGCAAGTACCCGCCAACATCGGTCGTAATGCCCCTTTTGTGGACAGAATGGAAGGATACAAAATGGCGATTGCAGGTATTGACAGTGCCTTAGTTCTGACGGAGATGGACTCCATCAGTAGTGCCTTTTTACAAGACATCCCAACAGCGAGTATTGACATAAAAAACACGCTATATGCATTAAAAGCTCGCTTCTCTCTCTATCTGGGAAATTATGAGGATGCGCTGACCGCATCGGAGCTGGTGGACCTTCAAAAAGCGTCTGTATTTGCTTACGACAATGTTTCTCCGAATCCTATTTATACATTCGCCACTTCGACAAACAATGTGTTTCAGCCAAAGGACGCGCATTTGGGGTTACCGGAACCATTATATCCCGATCCCAACGATCAACGTGTATTGTTTTATATCGAAAACGCCAACCCTGCACCACCAGCTGTACGCATCAAAGGATTTTCGTTCACCAACGAATCACCAATTCCCCTGTATTTGCCAGGTGAAATGCTTTTGATCAAGGCGGAAGCTTATGCCCGTACTGCGAGACCCGACCTGGCACTGGCAGCGCTCAATCAGGTTATCACAAAAAGACCGAGCAATGACATCTACGGCCTTGGGGCTGCCATGCCGGCGTTGTCAGGATCTTTCAGCACGGAAGAACTCCTAACATTGATCTACAAAAATAGGTGTATCGAATTATTTATGTCTGGTTTAAAGTTAGAAGACATGAGAAGATTTAATCGGCCGCAATCGGAAATGAAAAGGAACTTTTTTCCTTATCCGTTTATAGAAAGAGACAATAATCCCAATACGCCCCCCGACCCTACATTTTAACCTAAAAATAGGTGTCTGTACACGGGCACCTATTCGCTTCTTATCTTTTAAAGACAGCCTTTTTTACGTCCCATCTTAACAAGTATGCAAATCAGCAAATATTAACACTTCCATAATCTTAAAGAAATATAAACAAAATTAAAAATGCGCATTATTGCAATATAATGGAAAATATTATGCGTTTTTATAAGTATTTTAATAATAAAAATGCATTAAATTGCAATTTTTATTTTTATTTTGTAATCTTGTAATATTAACCAACACATGAAGGATTACAGCCTTCTATCAAAACCAATAAGCTGAATCGGAAGATTGAAATAATGTGTAAACCAAACCAGTATAGCTTGAAAAAACTCAAATAACAATCATAATTGACCATTAAAAACAACCAAAAAATGAAACGAAAACTACTTCTATTTTTCGTATGGCTATTTCTTTCACCGGCCCTTCTGCTGGCACAGGAAAAAACGGTCACAGGCAGGGTCACATCCGAAGCTGATCAATCTCCGCTCCCCGGCGTATCGGTCAAGGTTAAAGAAACGAATCAAGGAGTGACCACAAATGATATTGGCTCCTATTCTATTAGCGCAAAGATTGGCCAAACGCTTGTTTTCTCTTACGTAGGATCGAACACAAAAGAGATCCTTATCGGACAAGAGAATGTTATCAATATTCAACTCGCAGTGAATGAAACAACTTTGAACGAAGTTGTAATCGTTGGTTTTGGAAAGCAAAAGCGAGCGAATTTAACGGGAGCTGTTTCCACGGTAGATGTACAAAAGACTTTTGAGACGCGTCCGATAACTGATCCTGTCAGAGCGTTGCAAGGGACCGTTCCAGGATTGACTATTACCACACCTAGTGGAGATTTGGGAAGCAACCCAACGATCAGATTGAGAGGAGCAAGAGGATCAATTAATACAGGTACCGCTGGTGCGCAACCACTTATTCTAGTTGATAATGTCGAAGTACCTTCTCTTCAAATGATTAATCCCAACGATATTGCAACCGTGTCTGTTCTTAAAGATGCAGCATCAACATCTATCTATGGTACTCGAGCTGCTTGGGGAGTAATATTAATAACCACAAAATCAGGAAAACGAGACACACCCAGTCGGATTACTTATACAAACAATATAGCGCTACAGAAACCGACAAAAACACCGAAAATTGCCGACGCAGCAGCAGGTACCCGAATGGCATTAGACGCGGCGATACGAAGAAATCCGTCACAACCCTTTTATTCGAGTTTAGGTGTACGCTTTGATGAATTGGCAATCCAAAAAATGGAAGAATGGGAAAGTCTTTATGGCGGTCAAGACCTTGGACCTGAAATGGTGGAAGGTCGTGATTTCGAAGTAAGGGATGGCGCTTTATTCTTTTATAGGCCATGGGATGCTCCGGGGATGTATATGAAAAAATATACGCCTCAACAAAACCACAATTTGAGCATTAATGGGGGAAGTGATAAAATCAATTATAACATGGGATTTGGGTACTTAAATCAAGACGGTATATTGAAAGTTAACCCGGATCAATACGATCGATATAACCTTAACTTAGCCGTCAATGCTTCGGTAAACAAATGGTTAGACGTGCGTACGAAGGTACTTTACTCGAACTCTAAACTAACCGAACCTTATTCATATAATGGAGATACCTATGATCCCTGGTTCTATCTATATCGATGGCCTAAAACATTTCCCTATGGTACCTACCAGGGTCAACCCTTTAGAAATGCAATTACCGATGTAGAACAGGCAAATATGACAAGCACAAAATCAAATATGACCCGTCTAACAATAGGTGGTACTGCAAAAGTCCTTCCAGGATTAACATTGGACGCAGATTACACCTATACCAAGGTTAATGATCTAGAGCATATCGTAGGCGGATCGGCTAAAGGATGGAATTATTGGAACGGAAATCCAATGGTCCTTGAAACCTATACGACCCCGGCACATGACCGGGTTAGAAAGAACTCCAGTTGGGAAGACCGACATGTTTTTAACGCATATGGAAACTATGCTAAAGAATACGGTGATCATGCATTTAAAGCATTATTGGGGACAAATCTGGAAGTGTTTCAAAATGGAAATCACTTTTCCCAGCAAATGGGGTTAATGGATCCTTCTAAAGGAGAATTTGGATTAGCTACCGGGGCACAAACCGTGGGAGGAAGAGTTCGACATTGGTCAACACTTGGCTATTTCGGACGCATTAACTATGCTTTTCAAGATAAATTCTTGCTGGAACTTAATGGAAGGTATGATGGTTCCTCTAGGTTTCCCGTAAACGACAAATGGGCCTTTTTCTCTTCGTTCTCTGCAGGTTATGTTTTATCACAAGAGAAGTTTATGGAGTTCGCCAAACCCTATTTAAGTTTTTTAAAAATAAGAGGATCTTACGGAAGTGTGGGTAATCAAAATGTTGGTGAAAATGTTTTCTTACCAATTATGACGGCCTATTCAACAGGCGATCTGGCGGGACAATGGTTAATAGGCGATGCGTTCATGCCAACTTTTCAGAATCCAACAGCCGTGTCCGAAACGTTAACATGGGAACGAGTTACTACTACGGACTTTGGGTTGGATGCAAATTTTTTTAATGACAAAGTCAATCTGAGCTTTGACTGGTATAATCGTACGGTTAGCGATATGTTAAGTGCGGGGCTTACCCTTCCCTCCTCTTTTGGAGCTATTGCACCTATACTAAATGCAGGAAAAATGCAAACAAAGGGTTGGGAGCTGACGATCGGCTATAACCACACGTTCAATAATGGACTTAACATAAGTGCTACGGGTCAATTAAGTGATTTTACAGAAAAAGTAATTGAATTCCCTGGTAATTCAACAAAAATTTTCACACAAACGATCGCGAATTCCCCTATTTATGAAGGACAGGTAAGTGGTGAAATCTGGGGTTATGTCACGGATCGCTTTTTTACAAGAGACGACTTTCAACAAGATGCAAATGGTAATTTACTTACCGATGAAAGAGGGCGATACATACGAGTCGATGGTATCCCTTCTCAAGAAAGGTTTGAGGGAACGAGTCCTTGGTTCTTTTATGGTCCAGGCGATATTAAATACAAGGATTTAAACGGTGATGGGTTAATCACCGATGGAGAAAACACGGTTGATAATCCCGGTGATCAGAAGATTATCGGAAACTCTACACCACGGTGGCAATATGGATACCGAATGGATTTTAGCTATAAAGGTTTTGATTTTGGATTTTTCTTACAAGGCGTTGGCAAACGAGATCTTTGGGCTGCAGGCACGATGGGGATCCCGGGTTTTAGAGCTGCCGAGGGTTGGTATCAACATCAATTAGATTACTGGACACCTGAAAATCCAAATGCTTTTTACCCACGGCCAACCGATCATGAACAGAATAGGAGCAACAAGAATTTTCTTGTACAAACGAAATATTTACTCGATATGTCTTATCTACGAGTTAAAAATTTAACCTTGGGGTATTCATTACCTCAAAAGCTAATCAGTAAAGCAAAAATTCAAAATTTACGAATCTTCTTCAGTGGAGAAAATCTATTTGAGTTGATCGACAATGTGAATATCCCGATTGATCCCGAAACGGATTATACATCCTGGGGATTAAATGATCCTAATTCTTTCGGGAGAGTCTATCCTTATCGAAGAACCTATTCATTAGGCGTTCAACTAACCTTATAAAATTACACTTATGATACGCAAAATTTCAATATATATTTTCTTCATCTTACTGTTCACCGGATGTAAGAAAGATTTCCTTGAGCGAGATCCCTTGGATGAACTTACAAATAATGATTACTGGTCTAGTGAAAATAATGTGAGAACATTTTCCTATGGTTTTTATGAACGTTATTTCAGAGGATATGGAAGAGGTAATACATGGGGCGACTACTTTTCGGGCGAAAGTCTAAACGACGACTTTGCAAACAGCGCACCCGCACAATTTGTTCAGATAGTCCCTTCTTCTGCTGCCGATGCAGCTTGGACATTTGAATGGGTACGAAGAGCTAATGTTATGTTAGCAGGAATACCCCAAGTGCCTATGGAAGAGGAAGCAAAAAATCATTGGATAGGTGTAGCTCGCTTTTTTCGAGCATTGGAATACCACCGACTCGTAAGTCGTTTTGGAGATATGCCCTGGTTCGATCAGGTTATAGACGATCAGGACACGGAACTACTTTATAAAAAAAGAGATGCTAGGCAATTTGTTACAGACAAAATGTTAGCGGATTTTCAGTTTGCAGCAGAACACGTACGTCTTCAAAATGGGGAGAAGGGACTAACTGTTAACAAAGATGTGGTATTAGCTTTTATGTCCCGTGTGTTTCTATTTGAGGGAACCTGGTTAAAGTACCACGAAATCGATCAGGAAAAAGCAAAGACTTATTTGGAAGCAGCGAAATGGGCGGCAAACGAGCTTATTCTATCAGGTAGGTATACACTTGGGCCAGACTACCGTTCTTTGTTTAATTCGCTGGATTTAAGTACAAACCCGGAAATGATTCTGTATAGAAAATATGCAATAGGTATTTTAACTCATGCGCTGCACAGTAATAACAATAAAGAGCCTCAAGCTGGCATTTCAAAAAATGCACTTGAAAATTACTTGTGTACAGACGGGCTTCCTATAACATTATCCAAAGTTTATAAAGGCGATAAATCAATTGATAATGTTCTCATCGATAGAGATCCACGAATGCTTGGCACAATTGTACCTGAATTAAGGCTCCAAGGAATTGCGACCAATTATTCTACCTCCGGGTATTCAGTTCATAAATTCCTTAACGAATCTATTAAAGACCTTCCAGAAGGGAATCTGAGCGGAAATCCGACTGATGCGCCTATCATTCGATATGGTGAAGTACTGGTCAATTATGCGGAAGCCTGTGCGGAACTCGGTACCATCAATCAAGAAGATCTTGATAAATCTATCAACGTACTTCGCAAACGAGGAAATCTCACAAATAAATTACCTGATTTACAAGTATCAGGTTCTTCTGCTATGGTTAATAATGTTGTCTATTCCGACCCAGCTAAAGATTCGGAAATATCTTCTATCTTATGGGAGATTAGACGTGAACGTAGAGCTGAACTGATGATGGAGGGTTTTCGATTGAACGACTTAAGGCGTTGGAAGAAACTGAGCTATGCAGATACAAGAAATAATGTAAGCATCAATCGCGGCGCCTGGATTAACAAAAACGATTACCTGGATAGTAATGGGAAAAGCCGAGTAGCAAATTTGGTTTTAGATGGTGGTGGTGATGTTGGCTATATCATTCCAGCTTTCCGGGCTGAATCCCAACGTGTTTTTGACAATGACCGGGTGTATTTATGGCCGCTCCCGATCGATCAAATTACGCTTTATCGAGAAAACGGATCGGAACTTAAACAAAACCCCGGCTGGTAATCGTCAAATGAACTTCACCCAGTTAAAGTACTATTTCGGCAAAAAATAAAATATCTTTATCTTTTGCCGAAATACCATAAAATAATTTTCCTCAATCAAGAAAAAATGCGATGAAACATATACAATTTCTCCCCTTTCTGTTATCCCTATTTATTTTTTCTTATGCTTCTTGCTCACAGCGTCCACAGAGCCAACAGCATTCAAAGCAGAAAGAAAAGCTGCACAGGTCAGTTGGTGAAATACTTCCAGGTGCAGACCAGCTGGAAGCTTATTTACCTATATTAAAAGGTAAAAAGGTAGGACTCATGGGAAATCAAACTTCTGTAGTCGGGCCAGATAAAAAACATTTGGTAGACGTGTTATTAGCGAATAAAATTGACATTCAATTTGCATTCGCGCCTGAGCACGGCTTTCGGGGCAGTATAGAACGGGGCGAAAAGGTAGCCAATGATATAGACGAAAAAACAGGCTTACCGCTGCATAGTTTATATGGAAAAAACGAAAAGGCTGATTCAATTGTTCAATCCATTGATGTCATGCTATTCGACCTACAAGATGTAGGTGCCCGCTTCTATACCTATATTACATCGATGCATCGTGTTATGCAATTATGTGCTAATCATGGAAAAAAAATGATTGTATTAGACCGTCCCAACCCAAATGGAGATCAGGTAGATGGTCCTGTCAGAAAAGATGATAAGTATAAATCGAATATCAGCTTTCACAAAATCGCAATGATTCACGGTTTAACGGTAGGTGAATTAGCCCAGATGATCAATGGTGAAGGATGGTTAGATCAAGGAAAGAAATGTGACCTCACGGTTATTCCGATAAAAAATTGGGATCATAAAACACCCTATCAATTACCGGTGGTCCCATCCCCTAGTCTACCAAACTATGTTTCCGTTCGTCTATACATGTCACTATGTCTATTCGAGGCAACTGATGTGAGTGTGGGAAGGGGTACCGATTGGCCCTTTCAGGTATTGGGTTATCCAAACCCTTCATTCGGTGCATTCTCTTTTACACCAGGCTCCAAACCAGGTATGAGCGCCCATGTTGAACAACAAGACAAAATATGTTATGGATTGGATTTACGACAGGTGGATCCCAAAAATTCAACTTTTACCCTCAACTACTTACTGGATTTTTATACGTTATTTAAGCAAGCAGGCATGGCCGATCGATTTTTCGCTCGACCCGATTTCTTCAACAAGCTAGCCGGTAACGACAAACTTATACAACAGATTAAAGCGGGGATGACGGAGAATCAGATTAAGGACAGCTGGAAACCGGAGCTCACTGCCTATAAAAAAATGAGAAAGAAATACCTGTTGTATCCAGACTTTGAATAGCAAAAACTTATGTTAATCCCACTTATTGTAAAGACAGTAGACACTATCTGAATTAAAAACATTAGCCGTGATGAAAAGAATAATCATCCTTTTTCTAGTCCTTTTCGTTGAAAGAACCGATGCACAAGATTTTCTTTTTGCACATGTTACCGACACACATGTGGGAAGTGAAACCGGTGCTGAAGATTTAAGGAGAACGGTTACCGACATCAATGAAAACAAAGACTTAAAATTTGTGATCGTTTCCGGTGATATTACTGAATTCGGTGCTGATAACGAGCTGAAACTTGCCAAACAAATATTGGACAGTATCAACATCCCTTATTATGTTATTCCCGGCAATCATGATGCCAACTGGTCAGAAAGTGGTGGAAACAGCTTCCGGCAAATTTTTGGTTCTGAAACGTTCTACTTCACATATGAGGGGTATCGCTTCGCCGGCACCAATTCGGGACCCAATATGCGAATGAGCCCAGGTCAAATTCCAAGGGAAAACCTACTTTGGTTGGATTCAGTATTAAAGCTCGACAATGAATTGCCACTGATTTATATCAATCATTATCCGCAGGATTCTTCCTTAAATAACTGGTATGAGGCAATAGACCGTATCAAGAAACACAATGTGCAACTTTTTCTTTGTGGACACGGTCATCAAAATAAAGCCTGCGATTTCGAAGGTATCCCGGGTGTAATGGGACGTTCAAACTTAAGAGCAAAAAAGAATACAGGCGGTTACAACATAGTACATATATCTTCTGATCAGGCTATCTACCAAGAACGAAATCCAGATAGTCTTACACAATCGCCCTGGTTAGCAGTTGCTTTAAAAAATCATCATTTTGAAAAAAAAACTAACGTATACTCTCGTCCCTCCTACACAGTAAATGAAAAGTTTAAACAGGTTCAGGAAGTGTGGACTTTCCAAGACAAGAGTGATATAGGCGCCGGTCTTGCAATGGCAAAAGATAAATTGATTACCGGCAATACATTGGGCGAAATATATGCACTGAATTTAAATACAGGGAAGAAAAGCTGGTCCTATCAAACCCAAGGAAAAATATATGCGACCCCAAGCGTCTGGAAAAACACAGTAATCGCCGCCTCTTCTGACAGTTGTATTTACGGCATCGATATACAAAATGGGAAACAAAAATGGAAAATCAAAACGGATAAAGCTGTATTAGGATCTCCTATTATTTATAAAGGCATTGCCTATATTGGTGGTTCTGACGGTGTTTTCAGAGCCATTTATATCAAATCCGGTAAAATAAAATGGTCGTTCGAAGGATTAAAGGGCTATATGTCCGCGAAACCCCTCATTTATAAGAACAAGATCTATTTCGGTACTTGGGGAAATGAGTTTTATGCATTGAATCGAAATACCGGAAAAGCCATCTGGCACTGGAGCAATGGTGCTTCTAGCAGAATGCTCTCACCGGCAGCCTGTTATCCGGTCGGAACCAATAATCGAATTTTCATTGTGGCGCCCGATCGTTATATGACAGCCCTCGACGCGCGAAACGGGAAGGTAATCTGGAGAAAAAAAATGGACAATTATCGTGTTCGCGAAAGTATCGGACTTTCTACTGATCGCACCCTGGTATATGCTAAAACTATGGATGGGCAACTAATTGGTGTATCAACAAAAGCCAATGATATGAAGGTAGTTTGGCATTCAGCACTGCAACTGCCTTATGAATTGGCACCAACCGCTATTGAAGAGTCAGCGGATATTGTTTGGGTGCCCAGTAATTCCGGGTTATTATCAGCTGTTAGACGTGCCGATGGGAGTCTCATCTGGCAACATAAGATTTCAAATTGTCTGGTGAACCCTTTGCTACCTTTGGATAAAAAGCATATCGCAGCCAGTACCATGGATGGAAAAATTGTGAAATTAAAATTTAACTGATGACAAAGCTTACCCTTTTTTGTTTCACCCTTGGTCTGTGCTTTGCTTGTGCATCAAAACAATTCAAGCAAAATCAACATGCGGTGATTCGCATCAATCAACTTGGCTATAGTCCACAAGGCATAAAAGTAGCGGTTTGGGGCTCTCTACATCAAGAAGATATTGATTCGTTTAGTCTGGTAAATGCACGCACTGAGCAAAAAGTATTAACAATCCAAGCTGGTAAATCGTATGGCGCATATGGCCCTTTCCAACAAAGTCGTCGATTGAATTTTTCTAATTTTACCGATACCGGGAGCTTCTATATTCTGGCCGGTAGCACACAGTCACCTACCTTTCGGATAGCACCCGAAGTGTACAGAGGGACGGCTGATTTTGTACTTCGCTATATGCGTCAACAGCGAAGTCTATTTAATCCATTCCTCCAAGATAGTTGTCATACGCATGACGGCTTCACTTTATATGCATCAAAAGCAGGTCTGCCCGACAGCACCAAAATTGACGTGGGAGGAGGTTGGCATGATGCATCAGATTACCTGCAATATTCCACTACGTCCGCAAATGCGATCTATCATTTGTTAGCCGCATATAGGGACTTTCCAGCTGTATTTACGGATCAAAAGCAAGCAAACGGACTCGAAGGCGCCAATGGTATCGCCGATGTGTTAGACGAAGCGAAATGGGGACTAGACTGGTTATTAAAAATGCATCCTGAACCGCATCTTATGTTCAACCAAATTGCCGATGACCGTGATCACGCCGGAATGCGAATGCCTGCCGAAGATGCCTTTTACGGTCGAGCTTACGAGCGCCCGGTTTACTTTATCGATGGACGGCCACAACAGCGCGGAAAATTCTCAAACAATACAACCGGCACGAGTTCTACTGCTGCCAAATTCAGTAGCGCTTTCAGTATAGGAAGCCAAATCTTTACAGCTATAGATGGTAATTATGCGCATCAGTTAAGAGTTAAAGCAGAAAGTGCGTACCATTTTGCCAATATAAAGCCCGGTGTTACTCAGACCGTTTCAGTAAAATCGCCCTACATCTATGCCGAAGACAATTGGGTAGATGACATGGAATTAGCAGCGGCAACCAATTTACAGATGACAGGTGATATTAAATTCAAAAACGAAGCATTACAGTACGCAAGGCAGGAGAAAATAACGCCGTGGTTAGAAACTGACACCGCTGCCCATTATCAATGGTACCCCTTTATCAACCTTGGCCATTATGAATTAGCGAAGCAATTGGATGGAAAACATCGGGAAGAAATTATTTCTTATTATCGGACAGGAATAGAAAAAGTTTGGACAAGGGCAAAACAAAATGCGTTCTTCCGTGGTGTCCCTTTTATTTGGTGTAGTAACAATTTAACAGTTTCATTTGCCATTCAATGCTTATGGTATCGAGATTTAGCGGATGATGAATCTTATGCAGAACTCGAACAATCAAATATCGACTGGCTCTTTGGCTGCAATCCTTGGGGAACAAGCATGGTGTACGGTTTACCGCATAATGGCGACAACCCTACAGATCCGCACTCCGCATTTACACATCTGAAAAACTTCCCGATAGACGGTGGCTTGGTGGACGGCCCGGTATACGGCAGTATATTTAACCAGCTTATTGGTATTGAATTGGTTAATCCGGACGAATATGAAGCATTTCAATCAGACTTGGCGGTATACCACGATGACTATGGTGATTATAGCACGAATGAACCCACCATGGATGGTAGCGCTTCACTCATTTATTTATTAGCCGCCAAAGAGCACGAGTTGTTGGGAGGAGCTCCAATAAAAAAGTAGTTATGGATCCTTATGGTGCTATCATCAGAGGTGATTATAATCGTAAGGAGATCGCGTTGATATTTTCAGCCGACGAATTCGCGGAAGGAGCAACGACTATCCTTCGCCAATTGCACCAACGAGAAATCAAAGCCTCCTTCTTTTTAACAGGTAGATTTTTGGACAATCCAACAAATGAGTTATTAATTTCGCGTATGCTTAGGGACCAGCATTATGTCGGTGCACACTCGGATCAACATCTACTTTACTGCGATTGGACAAAAAGGGATAGCCTATTAATAGATAAATATACGTTCGATCAAGATCTTTCACAAGTTTACAGGAAGTTAGAGCGGTTTGGTGTCAATAAAACCAAGGCCTCCTTCTTCTTACCCCCCTACGAATGGTATAATAAAGAAATAAGTGAATGGACTAGCAATCATGGATTACAATTAATTAACTTTACGCCCGGAACCTTGACAACTGCTGACTATACCATCCCAAATATGGGCAAACGATATCGTTCATCGGAAGTCATATATGACTCCGTTCTTTCCTTTATGAAAAAAGACGCACATGAACTGAGGGGATTTATTATGTTAATTCATCTAGGTGTAGGGCCGCATAGAACGGACAAATTTTACAATAGATTACCTAACTTAATAGACACTTTAATAGACAAAGGATATCAATTCAAAAGAATAGACGAGCTTTTGAAACAATAATATGCGTGTTTTTTAGTTTTACATATATAAAAATGCACAAAAGTGCATATCTTAGTTGAGTGGAAATTTGACTGTAATAGTTAATAATAACGATGGAGAATACAACTGAAAAAGAATCTTACTACAACGACCTGGAAAAGATGTCGGTTAATGAGTTGCTAACTAATATTAATAAAGAGGACCAAAGTGTACCCGAAGCGGTAAAAAAATCAATCCCACAAATAGAGGCCTTGGTAAAAACTACGGTCGAAAAAATGGAAGAGGGTGGCCGTCTTTTTTATATAGGAGCAGGTACTAGCGGACGCTTAGGTATATTGGATGCCTCCGAGTGCCCGCCCACTTTCGGTGTACCATTCGACTGGATCGTAGGATTGATAGCAGGAGGTGACACTGCGATTAGAAAAGCTGTAGAATTTGCGGAAGATGACAAAGGACAAGCATGGAAAGACCTCAGTGAACACGGCATTAACAATAAAGATGTCATATTGGGTATTGCTGCTTCTGGCTCTACACCTTACGTAATTGGCGGGCTAGAAGCCGCCAATGCGGCCGGACTCACAACAGGTTGTTTAGTTTGTAACGCGAATACACCCATGGCAAAAATCGCGAAATTTCCGATAGAGGTAATTACGGGACCTGAATTTGTTACCGGCTCAACACGAATGAAGGCAGGCACGGCTCAGAAACTCGTACTGAATATGTTAAGTACCTCGATCATGATCAAGCTCGGAAGAGTAAAGGGGAATAAAATGATAGATATGCAGTTAACCAATACAAAATTATTCAACAGAGGCACCCGCATTATAATGGAGGAAACCGGCGTTAATCAAGAAAAAGCGAACGAGCTACTTGAAAAATATGGCAGTGTCAGAAAGGCTATAGAGTACATGCAGCACCCGTAAGCTTAATCTCAGCTATTCAAATCACATCCTGTAAACTGTAAAACATCTTTTAAGTATGTCTCCGATTACCTTGCTAAGTTTTCTCTTGATTTATTTTGGGGTTTTAATCTTAATTGCGTATTTAACATCCCGAAAATCATCTGATAACGCTACATTTTTTATCGCAAATAAGAGCTCTAAATGGTATGTGGTTGCCTTTGGGATGATTGGTACAGCTTTGTCGGGTGTTACGTTTATATCCGTTCCGGGAGCTGTTGGCAACGGGAGTTTCGGTTATTTTCAATTCGTACTGGGCAATGCCGTTGGATTCGTCATTATAGCCTTAGTGCTTTTGCCTCTTTACTATAGAATGCATTTGGTTTCTATCTATTCGTATCTCGAACGTCGATTGGGGTTTTATAGTTATAAAACCGGTGCAATGATCTTTTTGATTTCAAGAACGATCAGCTCGGCATTTCGGCTCTACTTGGTGGCTATTGTCCTACAACGGTTTATTTTTGACGCTTGGCATATTCCTTTTGCGCTTACCATAATTATATGCCTTTTGCTTATATGGCTTTACACACATAAGGGCGGATTGAAGACAATTATTATAACCGATTTATTGCAGACCTTCTTTCTGTTGCTTTCCGTGGTACTATCTATTTATTTTATTGCATCCAGTTTAAATCTTAACTTTTTCGATACCATTGAAACGGTGAAAAACAGTAGTTATTCAAAGATTTTCTTTTGGGATGATTTTATGGGCAACAAAGCCAATTTTTGGAAACAGTTTTTGGGCGGTATTTTTGTCACCATCGCCATGACGGGGTTAGACCAAGATTTAATGCAGAAAAACTTGAGTATGAAGACAATCGGTGAAGCCCAAAAAAATATGCTCACTTTTACAACAATCTTCATTTTCATTAATCTGTTTTTTCTATCAGTTGGCGCTTTGTTATACCTATACGCTGCAAAAAACAATATTGATGTTTCGCAATTGCGAACGCCGGATCACCTGTATCCTGAGATAGCGCTGAATCATCTAGCCATTGTACCAGGCATTATCTTTATGCTTGGGTTAACGGCAGCAACCTTTGCTACAACCGACTCGGCGCTTACGGCACTTACCACTTCATTTTGTGTCGATTTTTTAAATTTCAACAAAAAGAAAGACCCTAATGACCATAAACTGATCAAAACAAGAAATACAGTCCATTTTGTGTTTTCTTTTCTGATGTTAGTGGTCATTCTTATCTTTCGTTTAATTAACGATGATTCCGTTGTCAATGCAATTTTTATAGCGGCCGGATATACATACGGACCGCTTTTAGGTCTTTTTGCTTTCGGCATGTTATCCGAGCGCTCTGTACGGGATAAATTGGTCCCTTACATTTGTCTTATCTCACCGATACTGTCTTACTTCGTTGAATCTTGGCTGAAAGAATCGATCGGCTATACCGTTGGATTTGAACTAATTTTATTAAATGGATTCTTAACTTGGTTCATGTTGTTGATCACCAGCAGCAAGCGAAAGGCAGAAGGCGACGGAATAAGATTTGAGGTTGGAAGAAGTAATGGGGTAAGTAACAAATAGCCAACGACCAATAACAAATAACCAACATTACACCTTCACGTATACTCCCTTCTTGTCCATCACATAACAGATCACCCAGAGCAACGAAAGAAAACAAATAGCATAAACAAATGATCCGACTTCAGGAGGTCCCGGGAATCGGGCACAAATGGACGTGTAAAACCATCTCAACGGTGAAGTGTAAGAAGGATTACCAAGCTCATCAAATCCATTTTCAATTCGTATAAGCGATAGTGTTTTCGGTATCAAGGCACTCATTACAAAAATGAACAATGGATTTTTGCCAAACACATCAAAAAATTTCGTAACGCCGTTTTTGATCCCTTTAATCTCTAAAAACCAAATCAGTACGCTTAAGGTGGTAATAGCCAATCCACTACTATAAAGGACAAAGGAGCTCGTCCATATTTTTTTGTTTATAGGAAAAACCAACCCCCAAGTTAGCCCTGCCAAGGTTAGTAAGGCGGCAACAACCATTAAGCCACTTATAGTTCGATAAACAGGAGTAGGCCGTTCACCCACTTTTGAACTTAATTGAATATATTGCCCTGCCAAAAAACCTATAACAACTTGGATAACCGCCGTAAAGGTACTAGCAATACCTTCGGGTTCGAATGGTACACCTTCACCTTTATACATATGGGCAATACCCAGCACCGCTATATCGAGCTTTGTTCCAAACCAGCCCTGTAAACTATAAGGGTCTGTTTCCCCAAAAAACACACATATACTCCAATAAAAAAGCAATACCAAGACACCTAAGCAAATGATCGCTTTGTTTTTTAAAAAATAAACCAAAATGGACGCAAAGCAATAACAGAGTGCGATTCGTTGCAATACGCCTAATATACGTACACCACTAGTCGAGTTGACAGGATCTATCCAATATTTAATAAGAAGAGAATCATGACTCCATTGCACAAAGGGGTACCAGTTAAGCAAAAGACCAATCAGAAAAATCAGCATCGTTCGCTTCAGCATCTTCTTCCAGAATACACGATCACCCTGAACGCGTAACTTTGGAATCACAAAAGCCATTGCATTACCTACAGCAAATAGAAAAAAAGGGAACACTAAGTCAGTTGGTGTACAACCATGCCAGGGTGCGTGTTTTAAAGGTGAAAAAGCATAACTCCAACTCCCTGGGTTATTAACGAGAATCATCAGGGCCACCGTTGCCCCTCTAAAAACATCGAGCGAATAGTAGCGTTGGTTCATCTAATTTGTTCAGGCAAGAAAATATGCATCTCTTTATCTATTGTGTATAAAGCTACAAATTCATAACTGAATATGCAAAAACATTAGAAAAACATGCACAAAAACGCACCCATGATCATTAAAACGTTCATATAACAACCAATAGGGTACTATAAATAAATTTCGTTTTTGCAGCTGTAACAAGTATATGATTTTATGTAACGACTTAGTTAATCAAATGCCTTTTTGTCATCGTTGGTTCATAATACCTTTACAACGTCTCCGAGAATCGCAGACATGGGCTGTCAGCAGCATGATTTGGCTCGTTTTTTGCTATAGAAATACTGCAAAAAAAACTGTATAAAACCCTAAAAATCAGACAACTTTTTTGCTTTTCAATCGTTAATAAGAAAAATAATTTTTGTACTTTTGCACACTTTATTAAAGAAAGGGGCATATAAATAATTAATGAGACAGCTCAAAATAACCCAGTCGATTACTAACCGTGAATCGCAATCGTTAGATAAGTATTTGCATGAAATTGGTAAAGTTGACCTAATTACAGCAGAGGAAGAAGTAATACTTGCCCAAAAGATCAGAGAGGGCGATCAAGCTGCTTTAGAGCGTTTAACAAAAACCAATTTACGTTTCGTGGTTTCGGTAGCTAAACAATACCAAAATCAAGGGCTTACACTTGGAGATCTTATCAACGAAGGAAACTTAGGATTGATCAAAGCAGCTAAACGTTTTGATGAGACCAAAGGTTTTAAATTTATTTCTTACGCTGTTTGGTGGATCCGTCAGTCTATCTTACAAGCAATTGCAGAGCAATCACGTATCGTTCGTTTACCGTTAAATCAGGTAGGTTCATTAAGTAAAATCAGCAAGGCTTTTTCACGCCTGGAACAAGAATATGAACGCGAGCCTTCACCTGAAGAATTAGCGGATATTTTAGAAACTACTGTGGACAAGATCTCTGACACCTTAAGCAATTCGGGTCGCCATGTTTCTATGGATGCACCTTTTGTTCAAGGGGAAGAAAACACCTTGTTAGACGTATTAGAGAACCATGATCCAAATACAGATAGCAATTTGATCGATGAATCGCTTTCTGAAGAAATCAAACGCTCTTTAGCAACGCTAACGGAACGCGAGCGTGAAATCATCGTTCTGTTTTTTGGTCTGGGCTCCAACCATCCGCTTTCTCTTGAAGAGATCGGTGAGACATTTAACCTCACCAGAGAGCGTGTGAGACAAATAAAAGACAAAGCCCTACAACGTTTACGCCATACTTCACGGAGTAAAATATTGAAGTCTTATCTAGGATAAAACTCTTCAATCATTTCATAAATCAATAAAAAAGCAGCCTACAATGGCTGCTTTTTTATTGATTTATTTCGTAAAGCCATTCTCGAAACGGTCTGACCACACCAGTCAAAAAAATTATCAAATACTCAATAAAACCTTTTTAAAAACATAATATTTTATAGATTTGTCAAAAATAAACCTTATTAAATTTCAAAATGACAAATCAAATCCAAACAGAATTTCAAAACTGGATTGAAAAAGAAAAGACAGCATTGCAGCTGACTACCACCGTAGGGCAGCTTCGTTTTGAACGCTCTATTGAGCTTATGCTTTTTCGAAAGCCGCTATTTGATATCGGTAGCAGTGAAGTATTAGCGATTCATCAAGATGCGCGCAACGTGACACAAAAGGACATCTCCATCTATGAAACATTAGAGCTCGCGAAAGCAATTAAAACAAGCAACCTAGCCCCTAGTCGAATCGATTTAGGAATGCTAACACTCCAATGGATCGAGCAGCATCAACGATATTCTTCCATACACGATTTTATTACAAAAGAGTTGGCCAACCATATAGGCGCAAACAAAGTAAAATTGACACCAAAAGACGTTGTTTTATTCGGCTTTGGTCGGATTGGCAGGCTATTGGCTAGAGAAATTATATCACAAACGGGTAAGGGTGAACAGCTACGCCTTCGTGCAATTGTCGTGCGCGATCTACAAAACGGAGATCTTCAAAAAAGAGCCGACTTATTCAGTTATGATTCCATTTATAAAAATTTTAAAGGTACAGTAAACCTTGATCAGGAGAAAAACTGCTTAATTATCAACGGTCAATTGATTCAACTAATTACCAGTCATAAACCCGAAACAATTGATTACACCAAATACGGAATCGATAATGCCTTGCTAATCGACAATACCGGTATCTTTCGCGATCGCGAAGGGCTTGGCAAACATCTTCAAGCAAAAGGAATCAGTAAAGTACTATTAACAGCACCGGGAAAAGACAATATTCCAAACATCGTAGCAGGCGTTAATGAACAGCAATTTCATATCAGTAAAGAAAATATCTTTTCCTGCGCTTCCTGCACAACAAATGCTGTAGCGCCTATATTGTTGGTAATTAATAAACATTTCCTGATAAAAAAAGCACACATAGAAACTATTCATGCCTACACGAATGATCAAAACCTTTTAGACAACTTCCATAAAAAAGAACGCAGAGGTCGAGCTGCTCCAAGTAATATGGTTATTACGGAAACCGGTGCAGCAAAGGCTCTTTCCAAAATAATTCCGAGGTTAAACGGAAAACTCACCGGAAATGCAGTTCGCGTTCCCGTGTCAAGTGGCTCATTGGCAATCTTAAATTTACAGTTATCAAAAACCGTCACAAAAGAAATAATCGAAAATACGTTGAAACACGAGGCTTTATTTGGTTCAATGTCTGAGCAAATTGATTACTCTATATCAAAAGAACAGGTAAGCAGTGATGTAGTGGGAAATAGCCATACTTGCATTATCGATGGTCAAGCGACCACCATTTCGGACGACGGCAAAACGTTGATTATATATGTTTGGTACGATAATGAATACGGATATAGCAGACAGGTAATTCGATTGGCAAAAAAACTTGCCAATGTAGTTCGATTAACTTATTATTAATGAGTTTACTATACAAAAAGAGGGCACTGAAAGAGTGCCCTCTCCTTTTAATGCAATAAGTAATGCGCTAAATTAGTCAATTAAACTAACGCTTCTCTTTACAAAATTTGTCAGTTCAGAGCCCACCAACAAACCATTAGACAATAATGCTAAATCAAAAGCTTGTTTTGCTAAATTCTCTTTTTCCTCGTCATCAGCAGCGCTTAGGATACGTTTAATTAGCGGATGATTACCGTTGACCGAAACCTTATAGTTATCTGGTAAATTACCATAAAATCCCATACCACCGCCATTTTGAGCCATATCTTTCATTCTCCGCATAAATTCATCCATGGTAACTGTTACAGGCATTTCTTCTGCGTTAAGTGCGGCCACCTCTACCTGCATATTATCCTTCTTGATCGCTTTCTCGAAAAGACTTTTAACCGTTGTGCTTTCTTCTTCACTCAATACCAATTCCGTTACATCGTCCTTTTGAATCAACTTATCCAACACGTCCGAATCAACTCGTTTTAATTGTGTGTTTTCTGTTTTTTGTTCCAAGTAGCTTACAAAATGTCCGTCAATCGGAGAATCGAAAAGCAATACATCATAACCTTTTGACTTCGCACCTGAAATAAAACTGTCTTGCTTAGCGGCATCATTTGCATACAGGTAAATCACTTGGTCATTTTTATCTTTTTGAAGATCCTTCACCTTCTCTGCATACTCTTTTAAAGTATAGAACTCTTTATCCACATTTTGAACCAGGACAAAATCACCGGCCTTTTCAGCAAACTTATCCTCACTGACTATGCCATATTTCACGAAAAGACCGATGTCTTTCCATTTTCCTTCAAAACCCTTGCGATCCGTTTTAAACAACTCGCTCAGCTTGTCAGCCACCTTTTTAGTTATGTAATTGCTGATTCGTTTCACATTGCTATCGGCCTGCAAGAAACTACGTGAAACATTCAACGGGATATCAGGTGAATCAATAACCCCATGCAATAGCATCAAAAACTCAGGGACAATATCTTTCACCTCGTCGGTAATGAATACTTGCCTCGAGAACAACTTGATTTTATTTCGTTGTAGATCGAAGTCGTTTTTAACCTTTGGAAAATACAATATTCCGGTCAAGTTGAAAGGATAATCCACATTAAGATGAATCCAGAACAACGGTTCTTCAGAAAAAGGATATAATTCACGGTAGAAATTCAGATAATCTTCATCTTTTAATTCAGCGGGAGATTTAGTCCATGCCGGATTCGTATTATTGATGATATTGTCAACCTCAATGGATTTATATTTAGGTTTACCCTCTTCATCTTGGCCGTCTTCTTCTGATTTCGTCTTCGTTCCGAATTTAATAGCCACCGGTAGAAAGCGGCAGTATTTATTTAAAATTTCTTCAAGTTTCGCCTTGTTTAAAAACTCCTCAGATTCCTTATTAATATACAAAATCACGTCCGTACCGCGACTTGTTTTTTCGCCATCGGTAATTTCGTAGGAAGTGCTACCATCACATACCCAGTTCGCTGCTTGAGCACCATCCTGATACGAAAGAGTCTGAATCTCTACCTTATCAGCTACCATAAAGGCCGAATAAAAACCAAGACCAAAACGACCTATAATTTCATTCGCATCCTTTGCTTCTTTAAACTTCTCCATGAATTCGGTAGCACCCGAAAAGGCAATCTGATTAATATACTTTTTCACCTCTTCAGCCGTCATACCGATCCCCTTATCAGAAATGGTAATCGTTTTCGCAGCTTCATCAAACGAAATTTCAATAGTTGTGTCACCAACTTCACCGGCATACTGCCCTAAAGAAGCCAACCTCTTTAGTTTCTGCGTAGCGTCGACCGCATTTGACACTAATTCTCGTAAGAATATTTCATTATCGGAGTACAAAAACTTCTTAATTACCGGAAATATATTCTCGGTATGAATTGAGATGTTCCCTTTTTCTTGCATAATATGATATTTATAGATAATTCCTAATTGTAAACAAAAAGTCATCAACAAGCAATGTTCCAAAAGACACAGACAGTCAGTATGACAGCTCACAACTGACAAAAAAGCCGGATTCCATCTAAGAATCCGGCTTTTCACTTTCTTATAATACGAGTTTGTTGCTATTGCGGAATATTCACAACAGTTGGTTGATCCCCCCTATTCAAGTATTCATTAAAATGCTCCGCTAAGTTGCTTATGGTCTGATAAGCATATTCCCGTTGTTTGTTCCAGCTCCCCTGGTTAACACGCGTCATATTTTTTTCTAAAGGAATTGGTTTTACTTTGGCCGGAACGATTTTACCATACCGATCCTTGATATATGGCTGATATGACAAATCAGTGAACCAATAACGGTACCCCTCGCCCACTTTTTCAAAAACCAACTTATAGTTTACATCTCCTGCTATATAGTTTCCAATCGTCGCATGTCTCTTCAAGGTAGTTTTACCTGCCACTGTCACACGTTCCTGTCCGTCCGCTGCCAGTGTTGAAGCATTCGTTTCAAAAAATTTACTGATATAGCTTTCTATGTGCTGCTTATCGTCTAGCTTCGAAGCCTCTTCCTGATGATAAACCACATATTTTCCATTTTGATCCGTTACGAATCCCCCTGTATTTATTTGTCCGCTCGTATCAGCAAAAAGCCCCACGAATAAGAACATTACAAAATTTACCATCTCAATTCAATTTAATGTTATCACTATTTACTACATCCGAAGCAGCTCCCACCCTGCTTCATACCTATCAAATATAGCAATTTACATACAAAAAACCTACTTAAAAAGATTAAAATTCGATTAGAATCAGAATAATATTTTGTTTTTTATAAAAATAATTTTAACTGATTTAGGAAAAATCATGTGGATTTATTTTTGAATCCCATTAAAACAACCCTTATATTTTCGGTCATTGTCGCCAAAATAGGCTTTATGCAGATAAATCATAAAGAACCGGCAAAAAAAGAGAAATTCCTCTTAGTAAATGATTTCATTTTTTCTAAAAAAAAGTCGATATTTACATTCAGTGCGAACAAAAAAGCATATCAAAAAGACTTCAGATAAAAGAACCCTCTTTAAGCAATTATTTCCGTTAGAAAAATGCTAAACCTCACCTATAAGCCTTATTTTTTAAAGATGGAACATCCATTCCGTATCGCCGATAATGTTCGGACCGGAACTCCCATTATGCTTATTAAAATTTCTTATCGGGATATGGAAGGTTTCGGCGAAGCGTCCATGCCGCCACGTTATGGCGAGGACTTAAATACAGCTAAAGTTTTTTTAGATCAGCTAGATCTGAGCCAATTTCATTCCGTCTCACCAATAGATCCCATTTTATCATACATCGACCATATACAACCGGGAAATCCAGCGATCAAAGCTGCACTTGATATAGCCCTACATGACTTGTGGGGAAAGATAACAAAAAGATCCGTTCATGAATTATATGGTTTATCTAACGAAATACTCCAAACAGCTAAAACAATCAGCATTGAGGCACCGGAAATAATGGCAGCCCGGGTGACGGAAGCAAAAGATTTTCGCTACCTAAAAATTAAATTGGGAACAGCCGAAGATCGGGCAATTATTCAGGCCATACGGAAAGTGACCGATCAACCTTTGTACATCGATGCAAACCAAGGATGGAAAAACAAAGAAGAGGCCGCTAGGTTAATCGATTGGCTTAGTACGCAGGCTTGCCTCTTTATCGAGCAGCCCATGCCTAAAAATGATTTTGATGCGATGGAGTGGCTAAAAAATCGCAGCAGCCTGCCAATTATAGGAGATGAAGGAATACAACGAATAAAAGATATAGACAATGCCGGTTTATTTTATCACGGTGTGAATATAAAACTAATGAAATCGACCGGGATCCGTGAAGCGTTTACCATGCTTACAACAGCTAAGAAGAAAGGGTTGCATACAATGATCGGCTGCATGTCCGAAACCTCTTGTGCAATAGCCGCGGGAGCGCAGCTGGGAAGTTTAGCCGAGTTTATTGATCTTGATGGCAACTTAGGCGTTACGAATGATCCATTTATTGCTTTTCCCTGCGTCCAAGGTGAAATTCGAGTCGATAACAGTCCGGGTTTAGGACTGAAGAAACCAACGTGGGACACGGTAGAACCTTATATCGAAAATTCATAAAACATATCGCTATTGATGGAAACAGCACAAAGTACAAACCCATTGATCACAAATGACGCCATTGTATTTGGTTTATTAATGACTGTATTGGCCCTGGTCTTTTATACGTCAAAACTACAAACATTCTTTTGGAAACGCTTTTATCGTGTTGTACCCACCGTACTGTTATGTTATTTTGTGCCGGCCCTATTTAATACATTTAACTTGATTTCAGGAGCGCACTCTGCTTTATATGATGTCGCTTCTCGTTATCTTTTACCTGCCAGCTTGGTTTTATTTACGATCGGTATAGACATAAAAGGGCTGAAACGTTTGGGTACCAAGGCTATCATTATATTTTTTGCGGGCACTTTAGGCGTTATGTTAGGTGGTCCACTTGCTTTCGCCATCGTAGGTTCAACTTTCCCCGATATATTACATTTTAAAGAAGAAGAAACTTGGCGTGGTTTAGCCACCATTGCAGGCAGCTGGATCGGTGGCGGTGCCAACCAGGCAGCTATGTTAGAAGTTTTCGGTGCTAGTAAGACACTTTTTGCACAGATGATAGCGGTCGATGTACTCGTTGCAAATATTTGGATGGGATTACTGCTATATGGTGCTCAACACAGAAAAAAGATTGACCGCTGGTTGAAGGCCGATAATTCTGCTATCGCCGATCTAGAAAAAAAAATGGAGCAATTGCATGCCGGTCAGTCAAATACTGCCCAGGGAATATCCAATTGGATTATTGTTCTGGGGGTGGCCTTTGGTGCTACAGGAGTCTCGCATTTACTTGCTGACTTTATTGCTCCTTGGTTTGAGATGCATTTTCCACAAACTGCTCAATACTCACTGACCAGTAACTTTTTTTGGCTTGTCATCATCGCTACCACGATAGGTATGGCTTTGTCTTTCACCAAAGCACGTAAACTTGAACACGATGGTGCCTCTAACATAGCTTCCTTATTTCTTTATATTTTAGTGGCTACTATTGGCATGAATATGAATCTAAAAGCATTGCTTGATAATCCGAAATTTTTTCTAGTCGGAATTATTTGGATTTTGAGCCATATTACCATTACGTTATTAATTGCCCGTCTTATCCGTGCCCCTTTCTTTTTTGTGGCCGTAGGAAGCCAGGCCAACATCGGCGGTGCCGCGTCAGCTCCGATTGTTGCCGCAGCTTTTAGTCGCTACTTAACCCCTGTGGGGGTGCTATTGGCCGTATTAGGTTATGCCGTGGGCACCTATGGGGGGTATATCTGTGGCTTGGCGTTACAAGTCATTTCAAACTGGTTATCTTGAAACAGCACTGTCTTAACTAAATTTCTAATGCGACTGATTTCTTTTCCCTTCATCAATTCTGAAGGAGACCTTACAAACAGCACCGAATGTTGTTATCTGACGATCCTTTACATGCACTTTGAAATCTTTTACGTAAACAGAATCAACATTTTCGATTGTTTCAGTAACTTCCTTTACCGCATTTTTAATAGCGTCATCAAAACTTACTTCTGATGAAGCGATCACTTCGATTACTTTTACCAAAGTCATAACTCGTTTTATTTAATATTAAACATCTATTTATAATATTTTCCGGAACCATCCATGATAATTTGTTCGATTTCTACAGAAGTAATAGCTACCACGCTTCCATATTTGTATGCCTTATCGTCATCCAAATAAGGCTCCAATAAGATAAAGGGCTTCTCGGAATCGTCCGTTAAACCGACGTTTTGCGATTGCGTTAAATTCACGTGTTTATACCCGGTATCTTTCCATTCTTTTAAAGCATCCCAATTGAATTTACGTAACTCCATATTAAACTTCTTCAAACAAACAATTGAAGTCAAACACCCTTATAGGTAAAGCAAAAACATGTCCTATAAGGCGATATTTGGTTGTTTTTAATGAATACCGAGTTTAACAGGAGGGTAAGAGGGTATTTAAGCTAGATCAATCAAGAATCGAGAATTTTGGCAAGGCTTTTAGCATGTCCTAAAAATAGCATAAAATGTTTCCTATTCTAATCGCCTAATCCGGAAGAATTAAACGTTAATTGGCTTGTTTATTCCGTCACAATTAGAGCCCCCGCTATCGATATCTTTGGCATAAACTTTGTGACTATTTACATAGGTTTAGGTTGATAAAAAAATGAAAAGTCCGATATCCCCAAAAATCGGGCTTTTCTATTTAAAATAGGTTCAAGTCCGGTACAAAAAGCAGCATCGTTTAGCACCGGCTTGAACCTCTTAAAGAGCGGATATCCCTTTTTAATTGAATATCCGAATCTATAAAAACTAAAAATATTAGCAATATATACTAAATATAGAAGTAAAACCAAGTTTTAATTGATGTAAAACTTCCTTTTTCCACTTTCATAAAAAAACGATCATGGTTTGAATAGCTGAATTGTATAGTCAAACAATTCTTGTCCTCCTGATTCACCATGTCCGGGAATGATCAGTTCCGTTTCGGGATATTTTTGTTTAACTTTTCTAACTGTTTCAGACCAGTCATTTACATTCGCATCTTCCAAATTTCCTTTGGTTGCATTCACTTCTTTGATCAAACAACCACCGAACATCACCTTTTGATCCGGAAAATATCCTATTATATTATCCTTCGTATGTCCTTCTCCATTAAATTCAGCAATCACTTCCCTGTTTCCGACATGTAGTTCCAGTTTTTTATCAAAACCGTGTTGGGGGATTATCAGCTTCTTTGTTTTCGCAAAATCAATCGTTTTATTAGCCGCATAAGACGGCGTCTGATTCGTATGAAAGGCTTGTAGCCCTCCTAAGCAATCTGCATGAAAATGAGTAGGAATAACGGCCACTACTTTGCACTTCAGCCTATCCTTGATCCAGTTAATTAGAACGGTAGCCGTTGAATCATCTGCGGGCGTATCAAAAACAACCGCCTCTCCCGCATCGAAAACAATCATACCATTACAAGGCACTTTTCCGAAGTCATTTGTCAGCAAATAACTGGTATGTTCATAGACATTGTCTTTCACCTTCTTAATAACAAGATTTTCAGACACATAATTTTTGTCCGCTTGTACATTTGGTTTACAACTACTAAGTAAAAAAAAGGCCAACCCATAAAAAAAATAGTGTTTCATGCAGTTTTTATAAATTAAGTAAAACAGTCTCATCCCCTTCTGATAAAATTCACATAAAAGAGGTCTTTTTAACAGCAAAGATAGCTTATTATGCCTGATCTTCTTATTGTATAAGTCATTAAATATATTTAGCGGCCCAAATCAGCCTTTTATTACACTTAGTCCAGTGGCTTTCACATACATATACATTTTTTCGCAAAAAAAACACAAATAGAAGAACCCCTTTTAGATTTCTTCCAGCAAAAGCCTATATTTGGCTTGGTACCAAATAGATTTTGTTATGGTAAACTCAACAATAGGATCTGTTAAAATCAACGACAGTGTACACCCTGCCCGTACTTTCCTTAAAACCTTAATGGCAATTGCAAGGGGCATGAAAAAAGACGGTTATTCAGACGCCGAAATTGCAAAGGAGACCAATTTATCCCTTTCATTAATCAACAAACTAAAACGTAAATCACTTACAAAGCCTTCGTGAGATCACTTCAGCGCCTTTGTTTCGGTGGAAACCGGATACAGATACATTACGACCTAATCATGCTGATCAAAAAACAGCGAAGTCAGGGGCTCACACGTACGTATTTTTCAATAATTTCGCGATCAACATTTTCACTTTCTACCTTTTCCTTCCCCTTTTGCACGAGTGTATCATTGTTCACTGAAATCGTAAAATGAAACGTGTTTCCTTCCCAGTTCTTGTTTGCATAAAAATCTAAATGCTCAGTATATGTATTACCTTCAATGGTGTACCTACCACCACCTGCATCGAAATGATTCGATGAATCTTTGGGTGTGTTTTCATCATGTCTTAAAAAGGCAAAATGAGATTCATTGATGATTTTTATCATACCGGTTCCTTTCGTATAATCGGTAGTAACACTGTCTCCTTTTGTAACAACGGTAGCCGATATCAATCGCCACGTCCCTTGCACAGGTAGCGATACAGAAGAATGAGTAGATTCCGTGCAGGAAAAAGCGCCTACAAAAAGTGGTATAATTGGCCAGTATAGTTTCATAAGCTAAATATAGTTATTTAATCTATTATGACTATCGGAAATAATACCTAAAGATAACCGGGTGTTAAATCGATCCCTGTTTTAGAGGAAAAAGCCGATATAGTAAAAACCTTCTCGGGTAAATTTGCCGATACTCATTTATTCTATTTTCAATACGATTTTTTGATGATATTAGCCCTAATAGAAGGGAAAAAACCGTAGATTAGCTAGCAAAGCTACGCGCATGATTACACAAGAAGACATCTCATTTCTAAAAAAGGCGATCTATCTGGCGTTAACGGGGGTTGCCCAGGATAAAGGCGGTCCTTTTGGCTGCGTCATTGTTAAAAATGGCGAGGTAGTGGGTAAAGGCTACAATTCAGTAACATCCATGATGGATCCCACTGCGCACGCAGAAATCGTAGCCATAAGAGATGCTTGTAAAAAGCTGGGCGAATACCAGCTTAATGATTGCACGCTTTATACATCCTGCGAACCCTGTCCCATGTGCCTAGGTGCGATCTATTGGGCAAGACCATCACGTGTTATCTATGCAGCAACACGCGATACGGCAGCCGAAGCAGGTTTTGACGATGCACTGATCTACAAGGAAATAACATTAACCGGAAAGGAAAGAAAGATTCCCTTTGAATGCCAACAACTTGAAGAAGCGTTTGAACCCTTTAGTTTATGGAATCAAAAGGAAAAAAAAGACCTATATTGAACGTTTTTTCTATATAAAACAAACAGAAACAACCCGTTAAACCCGATTTGACCTTTTACGATTGGAGATAAACTTAAGCCCCCTTCTTCGGAGCGAAATATTAATTGTTCGCCGCTCACTTCTAGCCGATATTTCCTGAAAAGAATTGAGCAACCTATCGTAGGTAATAATTCCCGATATTTCCCTCTTTTTATCGATAACGGGGAGACAATGTTTATTTTCTGCTAACATAACATTAAGCGCGATCCGTAAGCTATTATCTGTATATAAGGGTCTAACGGAATTTTCAATTAAACTGCCCACTTGCTTGGTATTATCTCCTGTAAACGTGTAAATTTCTTTAGTGGCAATAAGGCCAGCGTACTGCTGTTCTTCATTGACAATGATCAAATGATCGGGTTTATTGACAGATTGACCTATCCAATCTTGCACTTCTGCAATACTTATCGTATCTACAACCGTCACATCTACCTGTTGCATGATTTGTCCGACATTGATCATCTCCAGCAAATTAGGTTCATATTCATCGGGGGTAAGAATTCCACGGCGACTGATTTTTTCGGTCATGATGGTGTTACGCATGAATAAATATGATATCATGTAAGAAGCAACACAGGCTGCAAGCAGAGGAATCAGGGCATTAAAATGTCCCGTCGTTTCCAGTGCAAATAAAATGGAAGTAAGCAGCGCCCTTGACGCACCTGCAAACATCGCCGACATCCCAATCAAAGCAGCTAAAGCTAAGCTGATTTCCAAATCGGGCATAAGCTGTTGAAAAGCGGTGGCAATCAGCACACCTAGGGCCGCTCCTATGGTCAACAAAGGAGCCAATGTTCCACCTGAAGTGCCACTACCTAAGGCCAAAACCCAAGAGAGGTATTTAAAAACACAAAGTGTAAGTACAAAATATAAGGGCATTTTACCCGAGAGCAAATCGGTGATATTTTCATAACCCACCCCCAGCGTACGAGGAAAGAAATATCCGATCAAGCCGACAGCAATTCCACCAATTGCCGGCCACCACACCCAATGTACCGGCAGCTTTTCAAATAAATCTTCAACGGCATAAACTGATTTAGTAACTAAAATAGCTAGAAAGCCAATCAACAGGCCCATTAAACTATAAAAGAATATGGACATATTCGAAACCACCCCAATATGAGCATCGCTAAAAAATACAGGAACAGCACTGAAAAGCAGGTGGTGACCGGCCGCACCGGTTATGCAAGCTAGGGCTACGGGAATAATGGAACGGGGTGTAAATTCGAAGAGAAGTAATTCAATAGCCAGGAATATGGCAGCCACGGGCGTCCCGAATATGGCTGTCATACCAGCTACCGCTCCAGCTGAAAGTAAAATCTTTCTTTCCGTATGCGTAATGCGTAGTAACTGCCCCAAGGTAGAACCTAGGGCGCCACCAGTGGCTATAATAGGCCCTTCAGCACCAAAAGGCCCACCGGTCCCAATAGCAATTGCAGATGAGATGGGCTTTAAATAAGTAATGGTTGGACGTATCTTACTTTCATTTGTCAGAATTTGTTCCATCGCTTCGGGAATACCGTGTCCACGAATCGCCTTCGATCCATACTTAGCCATTAAACCAACAATAATACCGCCCAGTGCTGGTATAGCAACGACAATCCACCCCAATCGGTTATGAGCAGGAGACACCTCATGAATCGATAAACTTTGATAAAAAGACAAATTTGTTATTAGATTGATCAAATAGACTAGAAAACGAGCAATCAAGCTGATAGCTGCCCCCACTGCAATAGCATAACAAGATATCATAAGTAATCTTTTCTTGTTTTTTACCTGCTGTGGATAAATGGCTTCCGACTCCAGGGTCGATGATAACGATACGGAAATAGGGATTCCGGATTTCTTTATTGACATGATATAAATTTGCTGCAAAAATATGACTTATATCATATTTTTAAAATATTTCAGTCAATTTTTTTACGAATTACCCCTACCCGCAACCTCCTCAGGCCAAACCGACAATAATTAGCTGGTGCAATAGAGAAGTAACTGATCTTTATTTAAAATTCTGATCTTCTTCCCTTTCAACTCCACCGCACTTTCTTCCTCCAATTGCTTGAGCATTCTGAAAAAAGTCTCATAAACCGTTCCTGCATAATAAGCCAAATCTTGTCTTTTAGGCTCGATTGCGATAAAACCCAGCGCATCGCAGCCGAAATGTTCCTGCAAGGTAATAATGGTATTCGCTACCCTACCTTTTACTTCCATCAGCGCCAAATCACGCATTCTCTTTTCCGCTCCGCGTAACTCATTGATGTGAAAGTTTAAAAATTTTCTGGCAAAAGCCGGATCTACATCTAATAACCGATCAAAAGAATCTAAACTAAGTGAACAAATATGGCTTTTTTGAAGTGCGGTTGCTGAAATAGGATATTTTAGATCTCCCCCCATTCCACGATATCCCAGAACTTCACCCGCTTTATTAAAATGAAGAATAAACTCTCGATCACCACTCCATCTCATATGTGTTTTAACGCATCCCCGGGTAATAAAGTAAATGGTATCGGTTTTATCCCCTTCTTTAAAAAGTATTTGCCCTTTGGCAATCTGGCCTTGCGTACCTTTAGCACTAATCGCTTTAAACACCTCGTTACTAACCTGATTGCATAAAAAACAAGTCGGTTCCCCGCATAACCGTTTGATCGAATCCATCCTACAAATGTAAAGGGAATGAACCTATAAATAAAGAATAATAAGATCTAAGCATTAATCGGCGTACAGTATTATCCGACTAGAACCGAATACATATACGTAACAGCGCGTAACAAAAGAGCACTTTTCTTGTCTACTATTTAAATAACCAAAATAAAACAAAATTTATAAAAGCACATATTAGGCTAATTTTATACAGTTTTATAGTGGAAAAGCATTTTATCTTTATCATGCAGTTTGTAAAATCACTTACTAACTGATGACTTAAACTACAAAACATGCAGCAAGGTCATAACATCTGGTGGAAAGGGATGCGCAATTGGTTCAAGAAGGCAATTGTGTTCATCACACCAAGCAATCGAACTTTAAAGGCTTGTGGAATCGGAATTTTTCTCCTTTCCTTTCTTTTTTTCAGCTTCAATACGGCCGATGGCTTCCTCACGGCCGTTGGATTTGGCTATTATCTGTTCACTTTGCTATGTTATACGATAGTTGCCTATTTAGTTGCCGCGGTTATCAGTTTTATCATAAGCCTTGCTGGAAAAACACCGCGCTATTTTCGCCAGTCGATCGCCTTTGTTATTTTTTTTATTTTATTTTTCGATCGACTGAGTTGGCCCTATAATTGGATTGTGATCGGTTCGATTGTCATTTTCTCTTCCTTAATTTTCGGCGCATTATCTTATTGGCGACAAGCCAACGAAAGTCAATATCCCAAAAAGAGACTACTACCCATTATTGCCTTTTGCTTGGGCTTCATTGGTTTGGCTTCAGGTCTATTTCTGTTTCTATACGCAGGAATCCCGGTTAAACCCACCAAAAACTACAAAACCCTAGCAAAACTTCCCCCTCCCCTTGAGGCGCCCAATCCTGCCCAAAAAGGAAAGTGGAAGGTATCCGTTTTAAGCTATGGTTCGGGTAAAGATAAACACCGTGCAATATACGGCAGCGATGTTACACTAAAAACCCCAGCCGTTGATGCTTCCTTTCTATTGAAATCTTGGACAGGGGTCTCCGGCAAATTACGGACATGGTATTTTGGTTTCAATGAGACAGCACTTCCATTGAACGCCATAGTATGGTATCCCAACAACCTACAGGCTCCCGCACCACTTGTTTTAATTGTTCATGGAAATCATTTAGCACAAGACTGGTCCGAAGGTGGTTACGATTATCTAGGAGAGCTATTGGCAAGCAGAGGATACATTGTTGCGTCCGTTGATGAAAATTTTTTGAACGGAAGTTTTACCGATATGCCACGTGGAGGCTTAGAGGGGGAAAACGGTACCCGCGGATGGTTGATGTTAAAACATCTGGAGCTTTGGAAGAAATGGAGCGAAGATCCGTCAAATCCGTTTTATCAGCGGGTCGATATGAATAATATTGCACTTATAGGCCATTCGCGAGGTGGTGAAGCTATGTCTCACGCAGCTTTATTCAACACACTACCGAGCTTTCCCGACAACGCAAATGAAAAGTTTGATTTTAATTTCCCCATTAAAGCCTACATAGCCATCGCGCCTGTTGACGGACAATACAAACCTGCTTCCATTTTAGCAACCTTACACGATGTTAATTATTTTGTCATCCAGGGGACGCATGACATGGACATGCAGTCCTATGGCGGCTTAAGCACCTATAAACGTATTCAGTATAGCCCTTCTTATCAAGGCTTTAAAGCAGGTTTGTATGTTCATCATGCCAATCACGGGCAATTTAATACGAGTTGGGGAAAATATGATGCTAGCAGCCCTTTCATCAACCAGTTCAACATGACGAATCTGATGTCGGCAAAGGATCAGGAACAAATAGCCAAGGTTTATATCAGTGCCTTTCTAGACATCCATCTAAAGAACATAACCGACTATAAGCCTTTATTCGTCGATTACCGTTATGGTCGCAATTGGCTTCCCGACCAAATTTATTTTAATCAATACGAATCAAGCGAATCGACTTTTATTGCACGATATGAAGAAGATTTGAACCTAGAGACAGCCACCGCATCTGGTGTTCGCATTCATTCGAATAATCTGAGTGTCTGGAAAGAAGCACAAAATAACCTTATGTGGCGAGATCATCTCTCCCGTGCGGTCTATATCGGTTGGAACTGGGAAAAGGACAAAGCGTTAATAGGGAAATACACATTTGATTTTGCCGATAGCGCCCGTTTTCTGTTACAGGGAAAAGCACTTGTTTTCAATCTCGCAACTAGTAATGAAAGTTCTCTTCATATTGAAAAGGGAAAAAAGAGCAACCAAGAAAAAAAGAAGGAAAAGAAGGCGAGCGCCAATGATAAAAAACGTAAACAGATCGATGAGGAAACGAATCCAATTGATTTCACGATTGAATTAATTGATAAAAAGGGGAACAAAGTACATTTCCTACTTAGTAGCTGTACCCCCCTACAAGCACAAATACAGAAAAAACTAACAAAATTCGCCTTTTTAAATGCGAACGAAGATTCAGAAGCGATACCTGATTTTTTTTATTTCGATTTGGATAAACTGCAAAAGGATCACCCTACTTTCGATCTAAACAATTTGCGTTCATTATCTTTTGTATTTGATCAATCACCGTCCGGCGTAGTTATTTTAGATGATGTCAGTTTCATGAAACTTTAATCTCCCTCCTTTCAAGGGAGCCGTACTTGTAAAATCTACCTATCAATATCGGCGTTTTCTGCGATTTGCTTTCCTAACAGTTTTGACAAAGCGCTTCGTCAAAAACAGGCCAAATAGAAAACCGCCTATATGTGCGGCATAAGCAACACCGCCCGCCTGTTGCCCACCCAAGGCTCCAAGGCCATTTGATACTTGAAAAAGAAACCATAGCCCGACGACTAAGAAGGCCGGCACAGTGATAACGACGAATAAAATCCATATATAAACACTTCTTCTCGGAAACAAAACCATATAGCCTGCCAATACCGCAGAAATTGCACCCGATGCACCTAAACTGGGGATCAGTAAATCTTGTCCCAAAATGAACGTGCTCAACACATGGCTTAGCCCTGCCAACACGCCGGTCAACAAATAGAAAAATAAGTAGTTGACATGCCCCATTCGGTCTTCCAGGTTATCACCGAATATACCAAGGTATAACATATTACCTCCCAGGTGAGCCCAACCACCATGCATAAACATGGAGCTTATCAATGTCAGAAAGACGGGTATGGGCGTATGCTGCAACCCAGGCAATTCAAAAACGTCTCCCGTATATGGATCAGTAATTAATTGACTCTCGGTAACAATATCACTGCCTGTTAGAATTTCCGCAGGAATTGTCGCATAAGCAAACGTGAAATAAATATTGTTACCAACACCTTGCAAGAAAACAAACACCAATATATTAATGGCTATAAGCAAGTAATTTACAAAGGGGATCGTCTTCCGATCCCGGTTATCATCTCCAATGGGAAGAAGCATTTTTTTCGTTTTTAAAGCCGTTTGAAACCTTTCCAAAAGACACACGCAAATCAAAGAAAAAATTGGTTGTTTTTATAATTGTTTATTTTCAACAACTATATAACTTGCTAACCAGATCTATACATACCATCGCTGCATAGCAAACCAATGACAATAAGCGCCAAATCCTGAACTAATACATAACGAAAATTACTTAACAGCGTGCAGTACCTGCCTCGGATCCAATCATTGCTGTAAAAAACGAATAATCGCCAGTTTATAAAGAATTTACCAAACTTTCCTGTTGGACGCTTTCAAGGTGTCAACAACATAAATTGCCACCTCATCATCTTCAGCATGGTTTTTTATCCGTTCAACCAAATTTCGCTGCCAATTCTTTAGCGCCTCTTGTGGGGACAAACCACATGCAAAAATACCATTTCTCATGTCAGGCCCTAGCACGCAACAAAAATCATTACCATCTTGGAAAATTACTGGACGCAGTTCCCTTACCGATGATGGTACATCCTTCGCTTCATAGTCGAAGCTAACAATCATTTCTCGCGGAATCCTTATTTGCTCCATACAGTTTATTATTGGGTGTAAAAAGAAAACACATCGGAAATTCATTTTGTTTAGCTTGTGTATTTTTTTATTAAAAGGCCTCCCCGTTGAAGATGTAAAAGCCGGCGCCTTCCTGTGTGAAACCGATATCCAAGCGGATATAAATATCTTTATTTGGAAAAAGCAGGTAGCGAAGTCCAAAACCACCCGACCATTTTAGATTAGAAAAATGAAGCTGATCGATGGTGGGGCCAACGGTTGCTACCGATCCAAACAACACCCCTCCGACTCTTTTGCTGAACGCGAAGGGTAACATTCTAAATTCCACTTGCGAAGCCAGCATATTTTTGTCTCTATACCGACCTTGATAGTAACCGCGCATCAACATATCTCCTCCCATAAGGGCCAACTGATTGAACGGCGGATCCCCTTGAACAAAATTGCCAAAAAACTGCCACGAAAACGTATTGCGTTTATTCAACGCATGAAAAGATCGTATATCCAAATTAATACTGCTGAATCGATAGTCACTCGCCAAAGAAGGGCTGTAGTTCAAAAAAGAGAGTTCCCCAAAGAACCCTTTTCTTACATTCAATACATTATGTCTATTATCATAAACTAAAGCAGCACCCAACCCTAAATTCAATGAGCCATTCGCCCCTAATGGAAGCGTCGGTCCACTCGTGGATGGCCGATTGAAAGACACACCTGTAAGTTGTTGAAAATCAATCTCGGGACCTACAAAAAAATCTTTGCTGATTTTTCTTAAAATACGTTGTTTAAAAGCGATACTGAAAGCGTCAACCACAGCATGATTGGCATTTTCCGTATGAGGTCCGATACCATAATAAAATAACGGGAAGCGTTGGATACGCGTTCTTCCAAGAAAGAACCACCTGTCCTTATCCCCGTATACGGCATTATCCAACCACAGACCATATTGCGCCTTGAAAGTAAAGAAAGCGAAGGCTTGCAATTCGCTCAATCTGTTCAATGTATCATTCTTTGCACGAAATAATTGAAGTGCCGAGGCTCCCAGCTCAATGCCCGTTTCCGGCGCATATCCAAAAGTAGGATAAACTGTAAAACTTTTTGCAGCAGCGGAAGCTGTATCATTAAAAATACGATACACCTGGCGTCCCAGCCATCCGTCTTTTAAACGTTGCGCCCGTACATGTCCATTAAAAAGTAAGCACCCAACCAGCAGCAGAAAGCCAACAAACTTGAAAGATTTTTCCATAGCAGCGCTATTGCAGTATATGCAATTAAGACACAAGAATACATTGGAAACATTAAAATGAGATTATAACTCATCAAATAGAAAAATAAAAGAAGCTTCATTAGCTGATTTCGTAAACATTAAAAATTAAAACTCAAAAAAGACACAAAATCAGTCATTTTAAACACGAAAAAAAGAGATATAACACGTAAAAATTTATAAAAATTAAAAAACATTCTAAAAAAACCATTAAAACAACATTAAAATACAGCAATATCAAAATATGTATTTAAAAAAAACACGCCACAAAGTCAATAAAAATGGGTATTATCAAAATAATGGTAAAAAAAATAACTTTTTCTTTGCAAAATAGATATTCTATTATAGATTTGTTAAAAAAAACAACACATGTATACAAATAAAATAACCTAAAAATCACCAAACAAAGCCGAAGTCAACGCAAATAAGATTAGAATCCTATTATAAACAATTTAAAAAAACCATAATATGAAGTAAAAAAGAAAATACTCAAAAATTTAGATCCAAATTATCCAAACATCGTAAACCAAATCAAAAATGAAATCTATTACCAAAATTTCTTCAACATTTATGTTCTGCGCCCTTGCCCTGGGCGTAAACGCACAAGAGGATGAAAAAAATCCATTAGTTATCACCGGTTCAGCTGACATGTATTATAAATATGATTTTTCAGGATACAGAACAGAAGATGGATATTCAAACATTCCCACCAGCTTCGCAAACGAACAAAATTCCATATCTCTTGGTATGTTAGACTTAGCGATCAGCAAAAAAGTCGACAAAGCCTCATTTGTTGGAGAAATTTCATTTGGCCCTCGCGGACAAGGTCAATCCATCGTTCCCGGTAAGGAAGGAGACTCATTTCATTTGCAGAACCTCTATGTGAGCTATGATTTTACTGACAAATTTTCAATGACTGCCGGTTTTATGGGAACCTTTATAGGATATGAAATCATCTCACCTACGGGTAACTTTAACTATTCTACTTCCTATCTTTTCTCCACGGGTCCTTTTCAAAATGCGGGAATAAAGGGCACGTACTCATTTTCCGACAAGGTAAGTTTAATGGTTGGTCTTTTTAACGACTGGAATCAATATCAGGATTTCAATGGTGTGTCTCATGTCGGTGCCCAACTCCACGTTTCACCTGTAGAAGGTTGGGATGCCTACCTTAATTTCCTTAACGGTCATTCTGCACCTGATGCAGGAGGTACAGGTACCATCTTCGATCTAACTACCTCTTATCAAATCACCGACGCTTTCAAACTTGGATTGAATGGTGCAAACTATAAGATTTCTGATGAGGAAGGCGGTTATCATGGCGGTGCTTTATATGCGCAATATGCCTTTTCTGACGCTTTCGCTTTGGGTGCGCGGGGTGAATATTTCAAAAATAAGGACATAACAACTGATGGTATAAAAGCAGAAGGCACTTCCATAACCGCGGTTACTCTCAGTGGAAATGTAAAAGCAGGTCCTTTAACAATCATACCCGAGCTGCGGCTCGATTCAGGTTCGGACGAAATATTTTTCAAAAAGAACCTGAATTCCACCAAAACTGCCTCGCAGTTTCTGATTGCAGCAGTATATGCATTTTAACTAAAAACACAAATAGAATCAACTTTAAGTACAATTATGGAAACAAACTCAATCAAACAATCAACGCCATTTTTGGTCCTGATTGTAGTGGCTATTGCCTCAATTTTTATTCAGCCCGTCACAGCATTTAATGGTGAAGGCGTTTACAGTGGAGCTGACATTGCATGGGTAATAACGGCAGCAGCGCTGGTTTTCCTGATGACTCCGGGTTTGGCTTTTTTCTACGGCGGCATGGTACATCGAAAAAACGTGATCTCTACCATGATCAAAAGTGTAGTTGCAGCAGGAATCGTGAGCGTTATCTGGGTTATTGTCGGATTTAGCCTTTGCTTTGGCGACTCGATCGGCGGCCTTATAGGTGATCCGAAAACATTCCTTTTTTTTAATAACGTAATTTCGGGTGAACCTTGGGGAGGTGGACCCACGATCCCTCTTTCTTTATTTGCGCTTTTCCAGCTGATGTTCGCCATCATAACACCTGGATTGGTGGTGGGTGCTGTTGCGGAAAGAATTCGATTTACTTCCTACATTCTGTTCATTGTATTGTTCTGCCTATTAGTTTATGCACCGTTAGCTCACTGGAGTTGGCACCCCGAAGGCTTTTTGGCTAAAATGGGTGTGCTTGACTTCGCAGGTGGAACCGTAGTACACATATCTGCAGGTTGCGCTGCCTTAGCCGGAGCCCTGGTATTAAAACGCAGGAAGTCACACCTCGAACACCAAGAAGTGCCACCTGCAAATATCCCCTATGTTTTAATAGGCACCGGACTACTATGGTTTGGCTGGTTTGGTTTTAATGCCGGTTCGGCACTGGCCGCAAACGATTTAGCGGTGTCTGCATTCGGCACAACAAATACTGCTGCCGCAGCAGCCGGCTTGTCCTGGATGTTTTTTGATGTAATTAAAGGTAAAAAGCCATCGGTTTTAGGCTTCTGTATCGGAGCCGTTGTTGGTTTGGTAGCAATCACACCTGCTGCGGGTTTTGTAGCTATACCTCAAAGTATATTTATCGGCGTTGTAGCAGCAATCATTTCCAACCTTGTTGTGCAATGGAAATCAAGATCTGCTTTGGACGATACCTTAGACGTATTCCCCTGCCATGGTGTCGGTGGTATGGTCGGCATGTTATTAACCGGTGTTTTTGCTAGCAAAAAAGTGAATCCAATAGGTAACGACGGTCTTTTCTATGGAAACCCCGAGTTCTTTTTCACGCAATTAAAAGCAATGCTCATCGTGGTAGCGTTTAGCTTCGCTGTATCCTTCGTTATTTTTAAATTAGTTAATTTGATCCAACCACTCCGCGTCACTTCCGAAGAAGAAGAGCAAGGATTAGATTTATCACAACACAACGAAAACTATACGCAAGGCACACTAATTTCATCGCCGGGCGCATAAAGGAACACACTTGAAGCAGGAAGTCCGAACAGGACAACCCGCTTCTTGAAAGTATATTTACATTTTTTTATTTTTTTTCTTGTTTCATAAT
This sequence comes from Olivibacter sp. CPCC 100613, assembly GCF_036959255.1. NCBI lineage: Bacteria > Pseudomonadati > Bacteroidota > Sphingobacteriia > Sphingobacteriales > Sphingobacteriaceae > Olivibacter > Olivibacter sp. CPCC 100613. Next base: position 30,132 of record NZ_JAWMTI010000009.1, on the reverse strand, counting down.
AATTCTTGCATATATTTGCGATATCAAAAAGGAAAAATGAAATACACAGCTGCATATTGGTTCTTTGGTTACTTTTACTTTAGTAGTAAGGGCCGGGATTAATATGCATGTATAAAGAAAATAAAATGTATAAAAAAGTCCCGGTGAGTAACCGGGACTTTTTTTTTGAAATTCAAAATGAGCAAAATTAGAGTAGCAATTCAGGGAACCCGTGCCTCTTTTCATGAAGAAGCAGCTTTCAAATATTTCGGACAAGATATCCAAACGGTGGAATGTGAAACGTTCAAGCACACCTGTGATGCCTTGAAAAAAAATGAAGCCGACTATGTAGTTATGGCTATCGAAAATTCCATCGCAGGAAGTCTACTCCCTAACTACACCTTACTCCACGATTATCATTTTCCAATCGTAGGTGAAGTGTATTTAAGTATTCAACTGAATCTACTGGCCCTTCCCGGCGTTAAACTATCGCAGATCAAGAAAGTAGAATCACACCCTATTGCCTTACGGCAGTGTGCTGACTATTTAGAGGAGCACGCACAGTTTAAAGTCACTGAAGGTACCGACACAGCCTCTTGCGCAAAAAAAATCGCCGAAAATAAATTGACCGACACAGCGGCAGTAGCCAATCAATTGGCCGCCAAATTATATGGGTTGGAAATCATCGACAGACGAATAGAAACCAACAAAAAGAACTATACACGTTTCCTGATCCTCTCAAAAGAAAAAACGGAAAATCCAAAGGCGAATAAGGCGACGCTACTCTTTCAAACGGATAATAGCATTGGTTCGTTGGCCCGGGTACTTACCTTTTTTGCGGAAGAACAAATCAACATGAGTAAAATCCAGTCGATGCCCGTATTAGGAAAACGTAATGAATACGACTTCTATGTAGATATAGAGTGGAAAAAACAGGGTAATTACGATGCAGCTATCCGTAAAACACTTAAGCACACCATTAATTTCAATATCCTTGGGGAATATATAAAAAACGACAAAGTATAAAACAAATTAACAAGCATATAATATAAAAACAATAGAACAATGAAACTAAATTTAGACATCTTGCCCTTAAGCTCATGGTTAGCAACCGGCAAAGAACCATTAGTAATTGCAGGACCATGCAGTGCAGAAACGGAAGAACAAGTAGTTGCTACAGCTCATTTGCTGGCAGCGACGGGTAAGATCTCGGTGTTACGCGCGGGCATCTGGAAGCCCCGTACTCGTCCAGGAGAATTTGAAGGCATCGGAAGCATCGGTTTGGAATGGTTAAAACGTGCTAAAGAAGAAACTGGCTTATTGACCGCCACTGAAGTAGCTACCGCCAAACATGTAGAGGAAGCCTTAGCAGCCGGTGTTGATATATTATGGGTAGGTGCCCGCTCAACGGCTAATCCTTTCACTGTTCAGGAAATTGCCGACGCTTTGCAAGGCGTAGATGTTCCTGTACTTGTTAAGAACCCTGTTAATCCTGATTTATCCTTATGGATCGGCGCCTTGGAACGCATTAATCGCGCGGGAATCAAGAAACTGGGCGCCATCCACCGTGGCTTTTCTTCGTATGAAAAAACAGCTTTTCGTAATGAACCCATGTGGGATTTGGCCATTCAGTTAAAAACCGTAGCACCTGAACTTCCGATCATCAATGATCCGAGCCACATTTGCGGCACAAGAGAATTAATTCCTTATGTCGCGCAAAAAGCGGTAGATTTAGACATGCAAGGCTTCATCATTGAGTCGCACATCGATCCTTCCGTAGCTTGGACCGACGCTAAACAACAAGTCACTCCTGCAGCGTTGGCAGATCTTATTAACAACCTTTCGTTACGAAAAGCAGAATCCAACGATCCGGTATTCGAAGACAAACTTGCTGCCCTACGGAAAGAAATTGACGCTATTGATGATCAAATCATTAAAAAAGTAGCAGACCGAATGAAAATTGTCGAAAAAATCGGCGAATACAAACGCGACAATAAAGTAACTATTCTACAGGTAAACCGCTGGGAAGAAATCATCGAGAAACGCAGTAAATTTGCAAAAGCCTTAAATCTTGAAGAAGATTTTACGGTAAAATTATTAGAATTGATCCATGGTGAGTCGATTCGCAAACAAAATCAAATCATGAACGCCAAACCAGCAGTGGAGGCCTAATGAACACGGAAACACTTGGCGTATCATATTCAGGCGGTGTCATACAAGGCACCGTTCAACTAACAGGATCCAAAAGCGAAAGCAATCGAGCACTTATCTTAAGCGCGCTCAGCAATGGCAAAGTCCGTATTCAGAACTTATCAAACGCGGATGATACCGTAACCTTGAAAGCCGTTTTGGATGCACTAGATGTGCCGCAGCAAACTCGAACGATCGACATCGGACCGGCCGGAACAGCCATGCGCTTCCTTACTGCTTACCTTTCAACCGTTCCGGGCACCTTCATATTAACGGGATCTGAACGAATGAAGCAGCGACCTATAGGGCTCTTGGTAGATGCTCTTCGAAGCATTGGCGCAGCGATAAACTACACCGAACAAGACGGCTTCCCTCCCCTCTTAATAAAGGGCGACTTTACACAACAAGGAGAAGAAGTATCCATCAAAGGCGATATCAGCAGCCAATACTTATCTGCCCTGCTGCTGGTTGCCCCATTTCTACCAAAAGGGCTTCGTTTAAACATTCTTGGCGCCTTAACCTCTAAACCTTATGTTAACATGACCTTGGACATGTTAAGGGAAATAGGAATTACGCATACGTGGACTGCAGACAGTATTACAATCCACAAGCAAACGGTACAAGAGGCTGTTTTACATGTAGAACCCGACTGGAGCGCCGCCTCCTATTGGTATGCGGTTGTAGCACTTGCGCCGATAGGTAGTCGTTTGTTTTTACCGGGTCTCAAAGATCACAGTTTACAAGGAGATCGGGCCATTGTCGAAATCATGGCAAACTTTGGTGTTAAATCAACTTTTGAAAACCAAGGCGTTCGCATTGAGAAATTGGCAATATCGGAAGGCACGCGATTTTTTGATTTAAAAGAATGTCCGGATCTAGCACAAACAGTCATTGCCTGCTGCGCAGCATTGAAATACGATGCAAGTTTTACAGGTTTGGAAACCCTGAAAATCAAGGAAACCGACCGTATTGCAGCGCTTCAAAATGAATTAGCTAAATTCGAAGTAGAATTGCTTGAAGAAAATCAGATTTATCATTTAAAAACAGCTCGTCAAAAGAAACCGGAAAACGCCTTCATAAAAACATATGAGGACCATCGCATGGCAATGGCATTTGCGCCTTTGGCACTTGCGTTTGACGGACTCGCGATTGAAGATCCGGCAGTAGTAGGTAAATCGTATCCTGCTTTCTGGGAACATTTGGCAAGTATAGGTTTCGAGCTAGATTAAGAAGGACTACCCTTCGAATATACAATGTACTTAATAATATAGTAGCTATGGCAGGAAATTCATTCGGACAAAGCTTTCGTATTACTACTTTTGGAGAATCTCACGGAGATGCCATCGGTGTAATCATAGACGGCTGTCCTCCCAATATAAAGCTCGATCTTGATTTCATACAGGCTGAACTTGATAAGCGTAAGCCCGGTCAATCCAAGATCACCACACAACGAAAGGAAAGCGATACTGTTAAAATTCTATCCGGTGTCTTTGAAGGAAAAACAACAGGCACGCCTGTAGCGATGTTAATCCCCAACGAAGATCAACGATCAAAAGATTATTCTCATATTCAGGATAAATACCGCCCCTCTCATGCCGATTATACATACCAAACAAAATATGGTATACGCGATTATCGAGGAGGAGGACGTTCTTCGGCCAGGGAAACTGCAGCGAGGGTTGCAGCCGGGGCTGTTGCCAAGCTTTTTCTTCAAGAACTCGGCATCCATGTTTTCGCTCACGTATCCGCTGTTGGAAAAATTGAAGCACCCAATTTAGGTGATCTGGATATCAATGAATTGGTAACTATTCGCGAGGCGAACATTGTTCGTTGTGCAGATCCCGCTACCGCCAATCAGATGATTGCATTTATTGACGCTGTCAGAAAGGATGGCGACACCGTTGGTGGCATCGTGAGTGCGCTCATAAAAGGGGTTCCCGTAGGTCTGGGCGAGCCTGTATTTGATAAGCTTCATGCAGATTTAGGCAAAGCCATGTTAAGCATAAACGCTGTCCATGGTTTCGAATACGGGTCTGGTTTTAGCGGTGCAACTATGCGAGGTTCAGAACACAATGATATCTTTATCAATCCGGCAAAACAAGCTAACTCGTTAAAAACGTTAACTAACTTTTCAGGCGGCATCCAAGGCGGCATATCGAATGGGATGGACATCAATTTCAGGGTTGCTTTCAAACCGGTCGCTACGATCATGCGCGCGCAAAGCACCGTTAACTTAGAAGGTGAAGAAACGGAAATCTCAGGAAAAGGACGGCACGACCCCTGCGTCGTACCTCGGGCCGTAGCTATTGTAGAAGCGATGGCTGCGCTCGTAATTACTGATCATTATCTACGCAATTTAAGTCTGGGTCGCTCGTAAAAACAATACAAAAAGACGAAGGGTTATCTCAAAAGATAGCCCTTCGTTTTGCTACATTAACACGTTGCAACCATTAAAAACTGAAACCGGTCCCAACCTTAAAGAAAGAATCATTGCCACTCACCAAATCGGTTCCGGCAGTGAGACGTGCAAAAACACGGTGTTTCGGTGACGAAAGTTGAATATAGGGTCCCAACCACTTATAAGCACTTGTAGATTCTTCAACATTTGACCCACCTGAATTAATCAATTCTTCAAAATGCGCGCCGAAAGAAAATTTAGCACTCACTTTATAGCCCACATTTGCCCAATAGTGGATATAAGATAGTGTCGTCCCATCCTCCGGTGCCTTGTTCCTCAAGGGGGCGTAATAACCGAAATACCCTTGCCCTTCAATATGCTCTTTGTTTAGCGACAGAATAAGGTTTGGAACAATTCCATCACCAAAAATGGATGGCCCTTCTGCACCGCTCGACAATAAGTTACCTCCTGTTATACCAATACTTGGATTCACACCGAAACCATCCGCAAGCATAAAATTTGCACCCACACCAAATTCCGTCCAGTTACCCCAGGCACCACCGGTTCCACCGGACCAATGTATACCGTAAAATGTAAGCTGTGTGGTAGGGCTTAGGGTATAGGCGCCTGAAAATGATGGTGCAAACCCAAAAAACTGATCAGAATTCAATCCAATAGTAAATGTAAAATCATCATCGGCGACTTGCGCTTTCACAATGTTTGAATAGGTTAAGACAGACAGGCAGAAGAAAGCGAGTAAGCTTTTAAATAATGTGGTCATTTTTCTCATAAATTTAATTTTAATGAATAAATAAAATAAAGATTAATAAAATAAAATTACAGTTAAACATAGGTGCAATTTTTTTTACTGACCATTTGCCGAAAAGAAAAAATATCAAAACGACCATAGCCATCTATATTCATTGGAATAAAGAAACAGAAATTCATAAAACCGAATCAAAAATATTAGATCATAAGTTGGATGAAGTAAAAGTGTACCATAAAACAAATAGTTAAAACAACAGCACAAATAAAAATCATTTACACCACAAAAACAAGTCAATATTTACTTTTTTATCAAAAAAACACCAAAATATTTAGAAATAAGACATAAAATATTAAATTCTAATGCTATTTTAATATAAAAACATAAAATATGATATAAAAAACAATATACATTGCGTAAAAAAATACAAAACACTTCAAAAAAACAATCAAATCCATCAAAAAATAACCATAAAACAAATATTATTGAATAAAAACAAATAATGAACTATATAAAGTCGTAAAAATATAAGGAAAAACACGAATAATAAATAAAAAACCCCTTATATAAACTCAAAAAAATAAAATAGGTTGAAGTAGGATTAAAAAAAAAGGATCTCATTATATGAGATCCTTACACAAGAATATCTTAAAATTTTCCGCTATATAATACGCGGAAATTTATCTGGGTTCGATTCATTCATCATCGCGTAAATCGTTTCAATGATATCATCGGAAGAAGGTTTTGTAAAATAATCTCCATCTGTACCATAAGGTGGTCTGTGCGCCTTTGCAGACAGGGTACGGGGCTTACAATCGAGATTGAAATATCCATTTTGCTCTTCTAATACTTGCTGTAGTATAAAGGCAGAAGCTCCTCCCGGAACATCCTCATCTACTACCAATAATTTATTAGTTTTGGCGAGTGACTGCGCACAGATCTGCAACTTATCAAAAGGTTGTAGGGTTTGCGGATCCACAATTTCAACCGAAATTCCCATTTCCTTCAGCTCAATTGCAGCTTCCTGTACCAATCTTAAGGTAGATCCATAAGAAACTACGGTAATGTCACTACCCTCCCTTACAACCTCGGCAATCCCTAACGGCACCGTAAAATCACCCACATTGGCAGGCATCCGTTCTTTCAAACGGTAGCCATTCAAACACTCTACCACCAGTGCCGGTTCATCCGATCGCAACAATGTATTATACATACCTGCTGCTTGGGTCATATTACGGGGAACACAAACATGCAATCCTCTCAGGCAACCTAAAATCATCGACATCGGAGAACCCGAATGCCAGATACCCTCTAGCCGATGGCCCCTTGTTCGAATAATTAAAGGAGCCTTTTGTCCTCCTTTTGTACGGTAACTCAGCGAAGCCAGATCATCACTCAGTACCGTCAATCCATATAGAAGATAATCAACATACTGTATCTCCGTGATCGGCTTCAGTCCTCGTAAAGCCATGCCCAGGCCTTGTCCGATAATAGCGGTCTCCCGAATACCCGTATCGAATATACGATGCTCTCCAAATTGGGCCTGTAATCCTGCAAAACCCTGATTCACATCCCCTATAGCCCCCACATCTTCGCCAAAAGCCAATAAGCGGGGTTCTCGACTAAAATTGGCAGCAAAACAGGCATTTAATACTTCTCTGCCATCTACCATTCTAGCTTCCTCATCATAGGTAACAGGCACCACAGCCACGTTATCGGGAGCCTCTAAAGTATCTGTAAATAGCTTTGAATTATAGCGTTCGAAATTAACCGTTTGCTGTTTTTCATACCAACCGATCAGCTCTTCTTTTTCCTGACTCGCCACCCCCCTCAGTTCTCGCAATGCCTTTCTGATCGTTCCATAAATCTGTTTCAGATTCGGCTCCTTAATCGCATTCAGCCGATTTGTTAACGTTTTTACCGTTTTATGGTCGATCGCATTCAGCAATTCAATAGCTTTTGCCTTTTCTTCCGCAAAAGCACCGATATAATCTTTCCAGGCTCGAACCTGTTCCTCCTTAACGAACTCTTTCGCTTGTTGCTCAATTTTTGCCAGTTGATCTTCTGCGGCAATGGCCGATTCCAGCATCCATTTCCGCATCTGCACCACACAATCGTATTCAGTCTCCCAGTCAAGCCTTTCCTTCGATTTATAGCGTTCATGCGAACCCGAGGTGGAGTGCCCCTGCGGCTGCGTCATCTCTGTTACGTGGATAAACACTGGCACATGCTCTTCCCTACATATACGAATAGCACGTTCATAGGTTTCACAAAGTCCCGGATAATCCCATCCACGAACTTTAAAAATCTCATAGCCTTCTCCTTTTTCATCCCGCTGAAAACCGCTTAAAACCTCTGATATATCTTCCTTTGTCGTCTGATACTTATTAGGCACTGAGATCCCGTAACCATCATCCCATACAGAGATTGCCAAGGGAATTTGTAATACACCTGCTGCGTTGAACGCCTCAAAGAAAACACCTTCCGAAGTGGATGCATTACCGATTGTACCAAAGGCCACCTCATTCCCATTGTTAGAGAAATGCGTTAAATAAGCGAGTTCTTTATTTTCTCTATATACCTTTGAAGCTTGCGCCAAACCAAGCAATCGTGGAATTTGTCCACCTGTGGTGGAAACGTCGGCAGAAGAATTTTTAAGTTGCATTTGATTAACCCAGCTTCCATCTACATTCAGCTCCCGCGTCGCAAAGTGGCCATTCATCATACGTCCACCTGATGCCGGTTCAGCCTCAATATCCGGATGCGCATACATTTGCGAAAAAAACTCGTAAACATTCGATATCCCGGTCGCAAAAGCGAAGGTTTGATCTCGATAATAGCCCGATCGCCAATCACCTTTCCTGAATACTTTGGCCATAGCAACCTGGGCAACTTCCTTTCCATCACCGAAAATGCCGAATTTGGCCTTTCCCGTTAACACTTCTTTACGTCCCAACAAACTCGCCTCCCTACTCTCGCATATAATTCGGTAATCGTTTAACACGGTAGCTTTGAAGTCTTCAAAGCTAAGTTTCGAGGTATCAATCGGATCGGTATATTTCAAGTGGGTATCAGACATATCAAGAAATCATGCTTAAAATTCAAAAGTAATAAAAATTATATAAAATTCTGCGTTACACGAATAAACCCTAAAGCTATTTTACAATAGCCCATAAAGAACAAACAAAATTTCAGTTCTTCCCATAAGAGTTTACATCATAACTTGAAATTGGCTTTTTTTTAAGTAAAAGTAACATTATTAACCGACTATCAAAAAACCGTATGATTCGACAGGTGCATTTCCATAAAAACTAAAGCACTTCACTATCAAACAGAAACAAATATATTACGTACTTTATTGGCATTATAATTGCCATATATGATATTTTTATTATAATTTTATACAAAAGATTCGAAGTTCTTCAGCGTTAAAAAGCGTCGGAGAAGATGCTAAGATGCTTGAAAGAAATAGATTCTGGAAAACGAAAAGATGAGACTTCCGAGAAATGACCGCTCGTTTCATCACTTAAAAAATGTATGCAAATGAAAAAACTATTAACCATTGTTACGCTTTTAGTTGCTTTTACAGCTTTTACAGCTTGGAAAGTAGACGGTAATGCTGAATTCAAGTTTGAAAAAGAAACGTACGACTTCGGTAAAATCCCACAAGGTAAACCTGTTTCCTATGAATTTAAGTTTACGAATGTAGGAACCGAACCCTTGATCATTACCAAAGTTGAGTCTTCTTGCGGCTGTACCGTTCCTAAATATACAAATGCACCGGTTAAACCGGGAGAAACGGGATCCATAAACGTAACATTCAATGCGGCCCAGGCGGCACCTTTTAGCAAGTCGGTTACCATCCGTTCAAATGCAAAGACACCGCTGAAATCCCTCTATATAAAAGGAGAAGTAGTAAAATAAAGCATTAAATAAAACGAATAGGAAGCCGCTTAATAAAAATAAGCGGCTTTTTTTGTTGATTTACTTTAGTAAGTTTGTACCGAAATTGCCAACAATATATTATGCCAACAATATCAAATAAGGGAAAGCGCATGCCTGCTTCCCCTATCAGAAAGTTAACACCCTATGCGGACGCTGCCAAAAAAATCGGCAGGAAGGTTTTTCATCTCAACATCGGGCAACCCGATATCGAGACACCTGAAACGATGCTGAATGCCGTTAAAAACATTGACTTCAAAGTCTGGGCCTATACACCATCCCAAGGAAATGCCAGCTATCGTGAAAAACTAAGTACCTATTATAATAAAATTGGCTATAACATTACAGCTGATCATATTCTCGTAACCACAGGTGGGTCAGAAGCCATCACCATCGCCATGGAGTCCTGCTTAGACCCCGGAGACGAAGTTATTATTCCCGAACCTTTTTATGCCAACTATAACGGATTCGCCTGCATGGCCGGAATAGAAGTTAAACCCATTCCTTCGTATATCGATAATGGGTTTGCCTTACCTGATATCGAGGCTTTTGAAAAGTTAATCGGCCCGAAAACAAAGGCCGTTATCATCTGCAATCCCAATAATCCTACCGGTTATCTATATTCGCGAGAAGAAATGGAAGCCCTGAAAGCGCTTTGCCTTAAATATGATCTTTATCTTTTTGCTGACGAAGCTTATCGGGAGTTCTGTTATGATGGCAATAAATTCATTTCGCCTATGTATTTGGAAGGTTTAGAAAATCACGTTGTCATTTTCGATACCGTATCTAAACGATACAGTGCTTGCGGTGCCCGACTTGGTTGCCTGATTACTAAAAACAAAGAAATTCTAGAAACCGGTTTAAAGTTTGCCCAAGCGAGATTAAGCCCTCCCGCCGTCGCTCAAATAGCGGGTGAAGCCGCAATTGATACACCGCAAAGCTATTTTGATAAGGTCATCAGCGAATATACCAAAAGGCGCGATTTATTGGTAAAAGGGCTGAACAAAATCCCCGGTGTTTACTGTCCTACGCCTGGTGGTGCTTTTTATGTAGTCACTCAATTGCCCGTAGATGATGCCGATAAATTTTGTCAGTGGATGCTGGAAGAATTTGACTATCATAACCAAACAGTTATGATGGCGCCTGCAACAGGTTTTTACGCTAATACATCCTTAGGCAAGCAACAGGTAAGGCTAGCCTATGTTTTATGTTTGGAAGATCTGGCGAGTGCCCTGCAATGTATCGAAAAAGGATTGGAAAAATATCCCGGACGTACAACCAGCTAATATGGGTGTTAATCTATTTTACTCCGCTTTTCACGTGTCAAGGGCTTAGTTTATCGATTTATAGGCTAGCAATTAATAACCTATACATAATATCTTCTTAATATCCGGACTTTATATTTGAATCGATTTGACAAAATAACATAATAGAGTTCCAAGAAAAAACCACTTCGTACGAGGTGGTTTTTTTATACGGACTGTCCGAAGGTCAGTAAGTTATTGTCCGGATCAAGCAATGAAAATTCTTTCTGTCCCCAAGCTTTTAGCTGCAAGGCTCCGTTGGGATGTATCTCCACCTCATCAAGTAACATCGAATGGTACAACTCATCAATATTATCTGTTCGGATATAGACCTGCCCATAATTTTCACTTGGATCAAGGTTTTTAAATTCAAAAAAATGGATTTCGATACCATCTTTTCCCAGCATCAAGTAGCCATCATAATCTGTATTCCCAAGCGCTCGGAAGCCCAATTTATTGATGTAGAAAGCCCTAGTCGCGGTTTTATCCCGCATGGGTAGTTTTGGGTTAATCGTTGTTAGCATATCTTTTTTATAAAAGTAAGATTTATTCCTTAACCATGTATAGTACAGGTCAGCATGTTGATATATTACCTTCTCATGCACACACTAGATGTTCCCAGCCGGTCTGGCTTAACACGCCAACTCTATTCTCTCCTTTGTTACAAGTTCAATTAATGCCTTCTCCGCTAAGCTCAGTTCGGCAGAATCGGCCGGCATGTCCTCTTCTAAATTCTCCAGGTATTTATAAATAGATCCCTCCTCATAACTTTTGATAATCGCTGGATGCACATAATATTTCTTGCAAACTGTACGCGTATTTCCAAGATTGATCGCTACTTCATCCAGGGCATTGACAATTTTCTTTTTGCAGTCTGAAATCGAAGTAAATTCGCCGGCCTCCTTAAAAGCATACAATGCACTCACGCTGCCCGCCCAGGTACGAAAATCCTTTGCAGTAAAGTCTTCTGCGGTAATTTTTTTCAAATATTCGTTTACATCCCCTGAGTCTACGCATTGTCGTTGCCCATTTTCGTCATAGTACTGAAATAATTCCTTGCCGGGAATATCCCTACATTGTTTAACCAAACGTGCCATTCGTTTACTATATAAGTGAACACGATGTACAATACCCTTTTTACCTTTAAATTCAAATTTTAGATTAGCACCATCAATTTTCACATGTCTATCTTGCAGCGTAGTTAAACCGTACGATCCGTACAAGCGTCTATAGCATTTATTACCGATCCTGATGCTCGTCAGCTCCATTAACCTCACAACCAAGGCTACCACCTTATCATGATGGAGGTCCCGGCGCCGCAGATCTCGGTCTACTTGTGTCCGGATCATCGGCAAAAAGGAAGCAAAAAGTTGCATTCGATCATATTTGGCATGATTTCTCAATTGATTCCATGCGGTATGATAACGGTATTGTTTCCTACCTGCAGCATCCAAGCCCGTAAATAAGAGATGGCCGTTTTCTATCGGTGATATCCAAACATTTTTATAAGCTGGTGGTATCACCAGCTTATTGAAACGGTCTATCAGTGCCTTTGATCGGACGATCTTTCCATCAGCATCCCGGTAACGGAATCCGTTGTTCGTGGCTTCTCTACTATATCCTGGCGTACTATCAGATATATAGCGCAAGCCGGCGGCTTTTGCATTAGCCCGGACATCAAGTCCATTTTTTCCATGTTTTACCTGTAAACGATTCATACCCTACCTTTATTGGTGGGGCCAAAATTTGCGATCATATTACGCCCAACCAGCTTTAATGTTTAACAAACGCTGACGAAAGGAAAAAGTTTGTGATACAACACGAATCGGGTCTTCGCTTTTTAAATCGGCCATTTTATTTGGCGAATTCGCGACACTAATTCCAGATAGATTGAACCTTTAAAATCTCCAAATCGGTCACTTCGATATTATTTCCCCAAAAATGAAAACCTTCTTTATTACCGTCTTCCACTTTTCTTGGCAGGTAATACGAATAAGCGCCCCCATCAATGAATACTTCCATACTCGTTTTATCGATGTAAATATCTGCCGATATTTCCATACTGGTGGGATCGTTTGGCGAATAAAACATACCGTTAAGCTTATTATAATTCAAATCATAATCCACAATGCGTTGCCCAAAAAGGTTAAGCCCGGCAGTAGTTGCATGGGATAACTTAATGGTGGCCTTCAGCCTCAAACCATCTGCTTCCGAATACGTTGCAAGCATTTGATTAGCACGTTCGGTTGTTAAGTTGGTTTCCTTTTGCACCGATGTAAAAAGTTGCTCCGTTTCTTTTACTGGCTGACTGAAAAGGCGCGGCCCTTCTTTTGTGCTGCGCAGCGTCAGTTCTGTCGGTAACTGCATCATCCCTTTAAAAGGCATATCAGGATGCGTTATTTGCCCCCAACCAATTTGTACCCTTCGCCCGTTAGGCATATCTGTAATGGTTTGTGCCGCATAGATAGGGCCTGTTGTATAAACATATTTGCCCGCTTCCGGCTTAAACACCTTCCCATCAAAAGAACCCAACATATAGGTACCCGAAGCACCATACATTACCCATTTTGTATTCTTGGCATCGCCGTCGATTGGAAGTTCGAAAAGTTCAGGGCACTCCCAAAAACCGGTAACATGGCTTTCATATTTCCATTTTTTCAGGTCATTGGATGTATAGATGGAATGGCCATCCCGCTCATTTAACACCATGACCCAGTGTTTTCCCGGCTTGTACCAAAATACCTTCGGATCGCGCGTATCCGGACTGTTCCACTTCTCTTTAGAATCAATAACAGGATTAGCTTCGTATTTTGTAAATGTACGCCCTTTATCGAGGCTATAGGCTAAACACTGCACCTGCCTATCCGGTCCGGCTGCCGTATAAGCAGCTACCATAGCCGGTGTTTTACCTTGATTATAGCCTGCTGTATTGTTATAATCTATTACCGCTGATCCGGAGAACATCGTTCCCAACTTATCTGGATAAAGTGCATCCGGCAACTCCGTCCAGTGTACCAGATCTTTGCTCACCGCATGCCCCCAGTGCATATTCTCCCATTCACTTTCATAAGGATTGTGCTGGTAAAATAAATGATACTCGCCTGCATAGAAAAGCAATCCATTGGGATCATTGATCCATCCCCTGCGGGTTGTAAAATGAAACTGCGGTCGGTTTTTTTCTTTATAAAGACTATCCTGACCGGCTAACTCGTCGTCTTGATAAATTTTTGCCAACCCGGCCTCATCGCCCTCATAGCTTATCTTCAACGTTTTTCCTACCAAGTCCGAAACATCTTTAAAAACCCAATAATCGGGCGATGACTTCGCCAGCCGTATTACCACCGAAAGATCTGGTTTGCCATCTACGCTGAACGTCATCTTCTGACGCTCTTCTTTATGTGATACCGGAAAGTTAAGGTATCTTTTGTTGATTTTAATTTCAATTTCACCTGCACTTAATGAAACATAGTTTACCAATAGCAGGGCAACTGTTAAAAATTTGTTCGCAAAGGTTTTCATCTGTTTGTTTTTTGTATTATTTATTAAGTCGGGCTAATAGCCTAATCGACTCCTTATTTATTGCATTTCCTTATCATCCTGTTTACATCAGGGTTTGGCATACCAATAGGTTGTTGCCGCAATATCCACATAACCACTATCCCAGCTTAGCATTTCCATATCATATGAAAATTGCTTACTAAAAGGTATGGCATCCAGTATGCGCGTCCGCGTAAAGGTATTATGCCCTGTGGACGACGTATGATCTGTCCGCGTTGCATTAGCAAAAGGCGTTTGGTAAATAACTACAGGTGCCCATGAGGTATTGTAATAATCTTCCAACCCGGTACCAAATTCGGATGGAAAATCTTCGCCATCCACATACGCTTTGGCATCTCCTTCCCCATACCAGGAATGCATATGATTCAGGGTGGCCAAGGTGTTGCCCAGATACACCCCTTTACCCTTCACATCAATAAAATTCCAGTCGATCGGTGCGTGGTTATCTCCCTTCGGGTTCTTCTCCGGATCATAATCCCATTTGGCATCCCATACCTGTTCTTCCATTTTCGTGTAGGCATGAAAATACATCGCTCGCTCATCCCATTCAAAATCATCGGTTGCAATAGAAAGCTTTAATTCAACAGGGAAATCATTGTTATTGATTACCCGTATCACTGCCGATTTTCGGAATGGCATTACCCATCGTGAAATCAGCGTTTTCTTATCTGCCAGTGTTCTATACCAACTGGCTATGTCATTTCCTCCATAGCCGCTACCTATAAAATCACCCAAAGGGCACAACACCGTTTCCTTACCATCAAAGGATATTTTCAGTATCACCTTTCTCCAAAGCGCTTCCTGATCGCGGTTTAAATCACCTAATTGGATTTTCAGCAGACGAATCGCCTTATTAACGTCCCTTACACCCAGCGCACATTCCTCCGCAGGATTCAATCTTTTTGAAATAGAATCTGTTATGCTAAAATTTACCGATGGATGCCAAAGGGCACTTTCCGTATCATTAATTTCCTTTTTTAATTGTTGTAGCTGCTCAAAAGAAAACGTTTCGGCTTTCACGTTTTTTGGATACGTTCGGTAATTGATCTGATAATAATGTGGTTTCTCCTTACTTGCGCTATCCGCAAACTCCCAGGTTACTTTGCAATGCTTCGCATAAACCAAGGGCAAATATAGCGTATTTCCTCCCTTTCCCTGCGGGTCATAATTCGTATGAGGGTTCAACAAGGCAGGGCCCAAATCCAGTCCGGCTTTCAACAAATCAAATCCGGGAACGGTAATGGTGGGTTCCTTTTTATGATCAAAATAGAAACGCATCGTCCCGGGTTTTTCCAAACAGGTCAACCAAAAACGGACAATGGCGCCGGGGCCTTCTGCGTCCATCATGACATACTCTACTCTTCCTTCCTGTTCTTCCTGACGGATAAACTGGTTAAAATCACTGTTAGCAAACCATCCGGCCTCATTGCGTGCGACGGATCGCCTATCGTAGCTACTTACTTGTTTCAGGGTATATGCAGGTTCTGGATAGCGCGCAACCTGTTCAATAGCACGCATTTCTTTTAATAGCTGCGCCATATTGACCACCTCCTGGCAATGGCCGTAATGGGCAAGACCAATCGTAGCGCAGATTAATAAAAATAGTTTAGTCATCATTTGATTTATTTATTGGTTCCCCTTTTTCAAAATAGATAAATTCGTTTTATATGCAATATAACTACCAGCCAAAGTTTTGCCTATATAATCCTTGGCTAAAATTAATTTGATTTTGTGGGATTGGTAAATATTCATCTCTATTTTTCTTGAAAGCGGCGCCTGCCAAATGAGGTGTTCTTCCTTGCTCCACCGAAAAATAATCGTTGATAAACTCGGATGCAATTCCCCACCGAACGAGGTCAAAAAAGCGATAACCTTCCATGGCAAATTCCAACCTGCGTTCAAATCGCAGGGCTTTACGCGCAAAGTCATTCGTCCAAACACAATTTACGCCCGGCTGATAAGTAGCGACATAGTAGCTTGAGGTTGGTGTTCCATCCGCCTGTGTCAATCGGGCCGCACTTTTCTGCGCACGTTGTCGAATGCTATTAATCAAAGGAAGTGCCTCTTGCTCGCGGCCCAGTTCAATTAAAGCTTCCGCTTTTATGAGTAGCACATCCGCATACCTGATCACTGGCCAATCTTTGGCGCTCGACATAAATGGTGGGTATTTCATAAATGTCGGATCGGTATAGGCTACCGTTTCCTTCATACTCATAAAATTGCCATAGGTGGCATTGTCACGATTCCATGAGGCCTGAAACACCAGGTTCTTTTGGTATTTGTAAGGATGTCCCGGAATGGCAATGGTATGATCCAGACGTGTATCAAAACGTTGTGTTTTAAAATCGCCGGAAGGTACGATATCATTGGTATTATAATCATCCAATAGCGGCAATCCATTGGCATTCGTTTTAAATGCATTCACCAGATTGGAACTGGGTTGATGAAAACCACAACAACCATATTCTTGGTTCATAGGATAATTCGTCCCTACACCGGCGTTAATCCTTCCCTGTGGCGTTCCATCGCTTTTTGAAAAGACAATGGCAAAGACAGACTCCGGTCCTTTTTCATACTCGGAGAGAAAATTTTCAGCAAAATCTTCTGCCAGGTGATACCTTCCTGAATTGATCACACTATCGCAGTAGGCCACTACCTCATTTAGTTTCGCTTGATCTTTTGAGGTCACATTATGCTGCTCATCCTGTACATAACTCTGATAAAGCAATGTTTTTGCCAGGTAAGATTGAGCAGCTCCCTTCGTAATACGCGAAGACTCCTCCTGCGTCACTGGTAAGTACTGCGCTGCAAAGCGAAAATCGTCTGCTATTTTTGTCCAAAGCTCCTCGTTACTGTACAGATCATTCCCAATGGTTTGATAGGCGGACTTTTCGACACTTTCGTCGATATAGGGTATACGTTTGAAAAGAACCTTCAACAGAAAATAAAAATGGGCGCGAAGGAAACGCACTTCCGCAGTACGCATCAGCTTCTGCGGAAAAACGTCATCACCCATTTCATTCAACAGCGCCAAGGCCGCATTACACCGCGCTACGCCCACATACAAACGGAACCAAGTACCATCACTTTCTCCCAAGTCTACCCGGTTGATGGAAAACAGTTCATAGGCATGCACATCATTCTGATCTCCCGTTCCGCCCCCACCCTTGTAGGCATCTCCGCCGCGTACACTGCCATAAGCCCACATGGTGGTATAGGGTACGCTCCAATGATCATTACCCAAAGCCGAGTAGGCACTGATCACCATCGCCTCCACATTTTCGGGTGTTTTCAGGTTTTCATTAAACACAACGCCTTGCGGCAGTTTCTCCAAATTTTTCGAGCAGCCAGAAAATAGGATGGCCGTCAAAACCAATAATATGATAGGTAAATTTTTCATTTGCTAGTATTTTAATACAATCATGATAGAACAATAGGTTAGAAGGAGAGGTTAAATCCTAACGTAGCAATTACCGGTACCGGATAGCCATTTCCCGGATTCTCCGGATCCGGTGCCGTATACGCCCGGTCTTTCCAGCGTAACAGGTTGGATGCCTGCATGTATACACGTGCACGGCTCACATTAAACCTTTCAAATGCATCCTTCAGATCGTATCCGATTTCAATATTTCGCAATTTGAAATAACTTCTAGGCTCCAAAAAGTAGGTCGAAAATCTATTCTCATTATTCGTATTCACCAAGGTTAAGGCCGGAACGCTCGCCCCCGGGTTTTCCGGAGTCCAGGCATCCAATACACGGCTACCCCAATTTGATCCAGGTGCCAGCGAAGTAAAATCAGTCAGATTTTTATAACTATTATTGACCACCCCTCCCTGTATACCTTGGAAGAATACAGCAATATTGAATCGTTTATAGCTTAAGGTTAAATTCAAGCCGTAGGTAAAATCAGGGTCCGAGGTACCCAAGTATTGTTGATCGTTATTGTCGATTCGTCCGTTCTGATCCAGATCGAGGTAACGTATGCGGCCCAACGCTTTACCCGGCTGTTCGGGGCTATTGTCAAGTTGTTCTTGTGTCGTAAACAAACCATCTGCAACCCATCCGAAATGTGTATTTGGCGAATGCCCAATGATGGTATAGGTTGTACCATTGCCCGGATAGCCTATAATCGCATTGTTAGGAAGTTCTGTTATCTTTAAGCGATTTCTGGTAATATTAGCCGCCACATCCAAACGCATATCATCGCTTAAACGCCGGCTATAATTTACAACCGCCTCCAAGCCCTTGTTCTGCAGCGAAGCACCGTTAATCCATGTGCTTCCCCCTTCTCCCACTACACCTAAATAAGGCGGACTAATCAGCACATCGTCTGTATTCTTGATATAATATTCAACAGAACCGGTCAATTGATTGGAGAACAATCCAAAATCCGCTCCAAAGTTGGATTGCGTAGTGGTTTCCCATTTAAGATCCGGATTACCGGTTTGAATGGCCGTATAGCCGGCAGGAAGCGTACCCGTACCCTGCCCTCCTATGTCATAGGCACTTCCTTCGCTCGGATCCCAGGTTAGGTCTGTCCCATAAATGGCGCGGTAGAGTGAATAAGTGGCATAAGCAGGGATACTTTGATTACCGGTCTGCCCCCAGCTATAACGCAGTTTAAAATCAGAGATAAAATTTATATTATCTTTAAAAAAGGCCTCTTCACTGATGCGCCATCCCAACGATGCTGCCGGAAAATTTGCGTAGCGGTTGTTGGAACCAAACTTGCTTGAACCATCTCTCCGGATCGTGACAGAAGCCAGGTAGCGATCATGATAGTTATAATTTGCTTTAAAGAAGAATGATTGCAAGGCGTCCGAATTTCCATCACCACGTGCAAGAATGTTTTGGGTACCTTGTGTGAGGTAAGCATAGTTTAGGTCTGCAATGGCCAATCCCTGTGCACTGGCGTTAAAGCCCTGATATCGATTGTTAACCGTTTCAGAGCCTAACAGGAAATTAACACGATGCTCATTCGAATTCAGGTCGTAGGTCAGGATATTTTGCCAGGTTAATGACCCACTGTAATCAAAGTTTGTATTCACCTGGGTCACATCACTATTTAAAAAACCGGAATGGTAGGGCACCTGTAAATGGCGATAAAAAGTACCTGCATAATCCACATTAAAAGCTGTTCTGAAATTCAAGCCCGGTAAAATAGAAAGATCGGCAAACGTACTGCTCAAAATACGAGCAAAGTGATTATTATTCTGCCTATTATCTTCAATCAGTCTAACCGGATTTTGCCGGTCGTCCATCCCGGCAACCGGGCCGCCCCAACCACCACTAACCGTACGAACCGGTAAAATCGGATTCAATATCAGCGCCAGCGAGGTAACATCTCCAGTTGGTATTTGCGCGTCTTTGAAATAAGAAAGGTTTAGATTCTCCCCTATCTTCAGCTTGCCATTAAACAAGGCATGGTCTACATTCATCCGTAAGGTCAGTCGCTGACTTCGCGTACGTTTAATAATACCCTCATTATCGTAGTAACCCAAAGAAAAGAAAGACGTTCCGTGCTGCCCTCCGTTTGAGAGTGCAATATTATATTGTTTAATCTGAGAAATACGTGAAACTTCATCAAACCATCGGGTATCCGACGTAAGCATCGACTGTTCGGGATCCACGTATTGTCCCAAAATCACTGCATTCAATTGCGGATTCGAAAAATCTTTATTCCAATCAAAATCATAAATCAGACTTAATGTGGACGGGTCTTGCGGATTATTACGGGACGGGCCGAAGCGTCCGTCATTTACGGCAGCCTGCCAATACGCCCGTGCACGCTGGTCGGTATTCAAGGTGTTGATTTTGCTGTTATAAAACTGAAGTGAATGCGAAGCATCTACATCAATCCGTCTAACACCTGATTTACCGCGCTTGGTGGTTACAATAATTACCCCTGCTGCAGCTCTCGATCCATAAATTGAAGCAGCTGATGCATCCCGCAGCACTTGCATCGACTCGATGTCACTCTGATTGATCTCTTGTAATCCGCGCTGTGTCGGCACCCCATCGATAATATAAAGCGGGTCATTGCTAATATTGAGCGTCGTCTGACCGCGCATACGTACCGTTACCCCCCCATTTGGAGCGCCGCTTGCACCAACTTCTACACCCGGAACACGCCCCTGCATTGCTTTTACCGGGTTACCCAAAGGCACATTTTCAATATCCGCCATCTTAACAACAGAAACGGCCCCTGTCAGATCTTTTTTACGTTCCGACGTATAACCTGTTACAATAACATCCTCCAGCGCATTTACGCTGGTTTTCATTAGTACATTGATGGGATCGCCGTTTCTGATTACCATTCGTATTGGCTCACTTCCCAACATACTGAAGGAGATATTCTGCCCCACCGAAGCGGCAATTCTGTACGCTCCGTTGTTGTCCGTAATAACAGAACCGGTTTTTCCTACAATAGACACGGTTACCCCCTCAAGCGGAACCGAGCTCGTATCCCGCACAATGCCGGATATCATAACTTCCTGCGCCGCCACGCGAAGGAAAAGGAACATACTTATACAGCATGCCATCAATAATTCTTTTCTCATTTTCGGTTAATTAATTAGATTTTTGGTTTATTTTATCGGTTAATAGAAAAACTAGGCAAGAGGCTCATTCGCCAGCTGTGCTTCAATAGCTTCCAAGCTTATACCCTTCGTTTCAGGCATCCACCAAATAACAAATACTAGTTGCAACACCATCATTACCCCAAAGAACAGAAAGGTCATCATCCCCCCTAAAGCTTCCGCCAAAATCGGAAAGGCGAAGGTCACTAGTGCTGCCAGAACCCAATGAATGGAACTTCCAAAGGTTTGTCCCTTTGCCCGCACCTGATTCGGAAAGATTTCTGCCATAAAGACCCAGATAACAGCTCCTTGAGAGAAAGCAAAACAGGCTATAAAAAACATGAAGTACAATGAAATATACATACCCGATGCGGCCGGATTATTAAACGAGAAAACAACCAATAGCAGGGAAATGATGATACCTAAAGAGCCAATTTTCATCAACATTCTTCTGCCCACCTTATCGATCAATTGGACGGCCAGTAGCGTAAACACAAAATTGGTCATGCCAATTCCAATTGTTGAAAGCAAGGATGAATGAACGCCCAGTCCGGCCATCTCAAAAATGCGGGGTGCATAGTAGATAATGGCGTTAATACCCGAAAGCTGATTAAAGAACGCAAACAGCCCGGCCAATATCAATGGCCTGCGATACGCTTTAACAAAAAGTGCCGGCGATTCTTTAGCTGCTTTTAATTTTGCGGTATTTTCAATCGCAATGAGTTCCTGATGATAACCCAGCGGATTAATAATGCTTAGCGTTTCTATTGCCTCGTCTCGTCGTAAACCCTTCATGAGCAACCATCTTGGACTCTCGCGGATGAAATAGATGGCGATTAAAAAAAGAAGGGACGGCACGGCCTGGATGCCAAGCATTAAACGCCAGGATTCATCTCCCAACTGATTGATTAAGTAATTTGATAAATACGAAATCAATATCCCCAGCACTACATTAAACTGAAATAAGCCGACCAATGCACCACGGCGATCAGGTGGCGCTATTTCAGATATATAAATCGGTGCCGTAACCGACGAAGCGCCTACGCCTAGGCCACCAACAAATCGAAAGACTACAAAAAGATACCAGTTACCGGTAAAAGCGGTTCCAAGCGATGCAAAAAGATAAGCGAGTGCGACTAAATATAAAGTCTTTTTACGTCCCAGTTTGTCCGTGGGATACGATCCAAGCAAGGATCCGATAACAGTTCCCATCAGTGCAACTGAAATAGTAAAACCATGTTCGAAGATAGTGAGCTGCCAATATTGTTCAATGGCTTTCTCCGCTCCCGAAATAACTGCAGTATCGAAGCCAAAAAGAAAGCCCCCCAAAGCCACCACCACCGACCATAACTTCACAATGTGATTTTTCATAAAATATTGATCTATATTGATTAATTTGAATTTGCGGTGCAAGATAAACCAGGATAAAGAGAACGATCTGCTGACAACGATCAAATCATTTCGTTTTTATACCAAAAATTAAAACACTGATTATCAAATAATTAAAATTCAACAACTTAATCATTCACGTTGAAGTTTCGACCGTGTAACATCTTCTTCCGATATTGTACCATTGATGTTGAACCACCTAAATGAGGAAAATGCTTTTTCTTCTTACTCAAACACACAATCCCTTATATTTGCGAAAACCTAAGTTGTAGCTTAAAACTGAATTATAAACATGAATACCATTTCCTTCAACCGATCATGTATTGTTTTGCTCCTATTTTTGGCTTTGGGGTCGGCCATGTCCTGTCGAAGCACCAAAAAGTACAACAAATTCACAATCGGGTTCTCTCAATGTACCGGTAACGATTTATGGAGAAGAAATATGTTAGCCGAAATGCTGACGGAGTTAAGCCTCCATCCCGAAGTCGATTTTCATTACTTGGAAGCAGGTGGCAACAGCGCCACACAACGCGCACAAGTAGACACCCTAATCGAAAAAGGAATTGATTTGTTGGTGATTTCACCCAATGAAGCCGAACCCTTAACGGCTACCGTACAAAAGGTAATGAATCGTGGGATTCCGGTCATTGTAATCGATCGGGAAATTGAGGGAAACGGTTACACGGCATTCATCGGCGCTGACAATGTGGAAATTGGTAAAATGGCGGGTCAATATTTATCGCAGCTGATTGCAAATAAAGGAAAGATCATTGAAGTCACGGGTTTATCGGGTTCTTCTCCCGCTATCGATCGAAGTAAAGGCTTCTCCGAAGTGATTAATCAGTCGAAAGGTCTAAGCATCGCAAAAACAGTTTATGGCGATTGGATGGAAGACACTACCAAAAATGTCCTGCTCAAGATGCATCAGCAGTTGCACGACGTGGACGCCATCTTTGCACATAATGACAATATGGCCTTGGGCGCGCGGAAAATCCTTCGTAAATATTATCCTGAAAAGCGCATTCCCATTATTGGTGTAGATGCCTGTTTTGGTGAAGGGGGAGGTTTAGATATGGTGTACGACGGAAAAATTACCGCCTCACTGGTATATCCCACACTCGGAAAAGAGGCGATTCGGACCGCTTTGGATATTTTGAAAGGGCAACCTTTCAAAAAGGAAAACAAATTAAGTTCCATTGTAATAGACTCAACAAATGTTCGTGTTATGAAGATGCAGGCGGCAATGATCAGCAGTCAGAAAGATGATATTTATAGTCAGCGGAAACTGCTTGACGAACAGAAATTAGTATACAAAAGCCAACAGGTCGTTCTGAACATTATCATTGTATTGCTTGTATTATCGTTGATTTTTGGGAGCATTGTGGTCATCTTGCTGAGAGACAATCGAAAGATCAATAAAAACCTAGCTAAAAAGAATTTAGAAATCGACACCCAACGGAAACAGCTTATCGAGATGTCAAAACAAGCTGCCGCCGGTACAGAAGCAAGGTTAAACTTTTTCACTAATATCACCCATGAGCTACGGACCCCCTTAACGTTGATCTTATCGCCCATCGAGGATATGGTAAAAGATACCCGCTTTTTATCACTGGCAGCCGATAAGATACAAACGGTGCAACGAAATTCGATACGGCTTCTGAATATTGTCAATCAGCTTTTGGATTTCAGAAAAATAGAAATAGAAGGATACCTTATACAGGCTTCTCCAAACAATTTGGTCTCATTCGTTCGCGATCTCATCGAGCCTTTTAAAGTATATGCTTTAAAAAAGCAAGTACAACTATCCTTCGTTCCCGGGGAAAAAGAAATATTGGCCTGGTTTGATTCAAATATGCTCGATAAGGCCCTGCTGAATCTCTTATCAAATGCCTTTAAATTTGTAAATACCGGTGGTTTCATCAAAGTTTATATCGAACGCTGCGGTAACGATGTAAGCATCCAAATCAAAGATTCGGGTATTGGGATGAGTGAAAAAGATATCGCTTTAATTTTCGATCCCTACTATCAAGCCGATAACTCGCCTTCTAATGGGTTCGGTATCGGTTTATCGCTGGCAAAAGAGATTATTAATAAACACAAAGGAGAAATAAAGGTAGCGTCAATGAAAGGACAGGGTTCGATCTTTACCGTAAAACTTCCACTGGGAAACCAGCATTTGAGCGACCGCGAAAAGGGGGCTATTCATACGTCCCTAAGTAAAAAGGATGAAAAAGCGACGACATACGTCATCGATCCAGAGATCCAGGTACAAGATATCAAACAAACGGCACCATGGGGTCTAAAAGATCATTCGCTGCTCATTGTAGAAGATAATCCCGATCTTTTAAATTATCTGGTAGCAGAGCTCAGTGACGAATACGATGTGTTCTTTACCACCAATGGTCCGGAAGCGATTCGACTTGCGAAAGAAAAGGTACCCGATCTTATTATTACCGATAATGTCATACCCGGAAAATCCGGCAAAGAAGTATGTAAAACGTTAAAAGGTGACTTTAGAACAGCCCACATCCCCATTATCCTCCTTACGGCTCAGACAAATTCCGAACAGCTTGTTTCCGGCATGAATGCCTTAGTTGACATGTACATTACCAAACCCTTCCTGATCAAAAACCTTTCAGCAAGTATCAAAGCCTTAATCAACAACAGAAAAGTACTAAAAAGTCATTTTACCAGCGATATTGAACTCCCGAACGAAAACACCAAATTAAGTCCGCTCGATAAAAAATTATTAAATGATTTTTCAAGCGCTGTCGAAGAAAACCTGAGCAATGATCAGTTCTGTGTCGATGACATTTGCCGATTGATCGGAATTTCACGAATGCACCTGTACCGAAAGATCAAATCGTTGACAGGCATGACCGTTAATGAATATATACTCGAGCGTCGACTAAAAAAGGCTTCTTATCTTCTTAAACATGAATCCTTAAATGTGGCGGAGATCACCTACGCTGTCGGTTTTTCCAGTCCCAGTTACTTTTCAACCACCTTTAAAGCGAAATTCGGTTCTTCGCCCAGCCAATATAAAAGCAAAATCAGATAAGGGCTCTTATTGCCATTTGAGTCGTTCCAATTGCTTTTGCCACATAAAATAGGCTAAATCAGTGCTTTTGTAATCTGGGTTGGCCCCCGCTTGCGAGGTAACATAAGCACCCAATGCCGCTGCATAATCCAATATATCCTCCGTGGATTTCCCCAATAGCTTCTGTGCAACAAATGCAGCCAAAAAAGAGTCTCCACTACCAACCGTATCTTTCACAATAACAGGGTAAGCTTTATAATCGTACCGCGCCATAGGCGTATAATAAGAAGCACCATCTCCACCTTTCGTCACAATGATCTCTCCAATTCCGTATTTATCCTGCAATCGATTTACACTATCCTGTTCATGATCGCCATCATCACCGAACCAAGATGCAATGATGCGCAGTTCGTGATTATTAAGTTTTACGATATCCGCCTTACCCAATAGGTATTCAATGGTGGATTGCGTATAATGCGGCGCACGAAAATTGACATCGAAAAGCTTCAGTTTTGCCTGTTCAGCAAGCTCATAAAGTGTAGTCCGGCTGCGTTCATTACGGGCTGCTAAACTGCCGAACACCATCATATCAGCTGTTTCAACCAGCGTCGATGTCTTGCTATCCCAATGGATGAAATCCCAGGCAACCGGTTGCACAATCTCATAGCTCATTTCGTGATTGGCTCCTTCCGTTGCAATTACTTCACTGGTTTTTTGATAGTTATCCAATTGAATGTAATCGGTAGATAAACCCATTTTTTTTAAGAACATCGTTAGCTCTTGTCCCAGCGGATCATCGCCGACCCTGCTGACCATATAGCTCTCTATACCCAGGCGGTTTAAGTGATAGGCAACATTCATAGGTGCTCCGCCCGGCTTTTTTCCCTCAGGAAGTACATCCCAAAGCACTTCTCCAAAACAAACAACTTTTTTCATTTAATTAAATTTGTTTTTCAATGGCAATGAAGCTTGCATAAATTATTCATCGTCTTCTGTATATGGCAATTTGTGCAGGTTTCATTCGATTAAATTTGTTCTCGGTTTTCTTTTTTCGATGACCATTAATTAACCATCGTTTACAGGGCCAAAGTAAGGACATTATTCCGAAAATAGTCTTTTATATCGTGTGATTTTTCTTAAATCCCGTACCATATCGGCCACCAAATCCAACAAACTGCCAATGAGTGCATAAAAAAGTCCAAACGTCTCTTCTCCCTTCTTACTGATCCATTACATAACGAAATATAAGTACCGGGAATTAAATCCAAAAACGTAACTTTACGTGTATAAAAAATTCAATGTTACAGCCATGGCTAAGTTCATACAATTGACCTTAAAAAATGACGAGAAGACTATTATAAATCTAAATACGGACTCCATTTCCGTTTATTTTGACGAACAAATAGGTTCAAACAGATATGCAAAAATAGAATTCGTATTCTCACACCTGAATCCGATTTATGTCATCGAAACCGCTGATGAAGTAAAGAAAAAGATTGAAATGGAGGGACAATAAATGAGGATGTATTAAATTACATACTATATGCAAACTGAAAAGAAAAAAAGCCCCTTACTTTTAATAAGGGGCTTTTTTGTGGAGCCGGAGGGATTCGAACCCTCGTCCAAACATGGTACTGTATATGCTTTCTACATGCTTAGCTTCCGTTTAATTGTCGGGAAGTGGAAGGTCGGTCGCTTACCTGTACCAGTTTCCGTAGGTACTTAATTTCGCTAACTTATCGTACCGCCAAGCTCGCTAGTTTCGTTAATCGATGCTCCCGGTGTTACAGCACGAAACAGACTGCAACGGAACAAAAGCTATTCTAATTCTAAATTAGGCAGCTAAGGCGTAGTTATTTTCGCCATTTATAAAGTTGAAAGTTCAGATTAGAGTGCTATACTAACAACGCACTGCATGCTTACATAACCGTCTCCATCCTGTCAATTCCGGTCGACCCCATGTAATATTTAAGCCAACAAATATACAAAATCTTTCGCTTTTTGCCAAGTAGGTTATTCCACTTGCACGCAATTACGATTAGAGGTTCTGAAACAATAGTTTATTAACCAAGGATTTCATCTCGTCCTCATTCTTCGTCACTTTTTCTTATATTTACCCAATTTTTTATTAGATTAGTACTTTATTTAACTAATATATACAATGGCGACATTTTCAGAACTCATCAAAGGACCAACACCGGTATTGGTTGACTTTTTTGCTGAATGGTGCGGACCGTGCAAAATGATGGCCCCGATATTAGATGAAGTTAAAACCCAGTTTGGGGATAAAGTCACCATACTAAAGGTTGACGTGGATAAAAATCCCATAGCAGCCAACACGTATCAAGTTCGGGGTGTCCCCACGTTGATTCTCTTTAAAGAAGGCGAAATCAAATGGCGCCAGAGCGGCGTAGTACCGCAACATCAATTAGCACAAATAATTAATAGCCACGCTTAACACGTATTGGTATACATGAGAAATAAAATACTAATTCTCGATGACGACGAGGATATCTTATATTTTTGTTCCGTTGTCTTTGAAGGTCTAAATTTTGAAGTGATTTCTTCTCCTCACTGCAAAGATATAGTTGAACAGGTTGAACGAGCTGAACCGAACATCATTCTGATCGACAATTGGATACCGGGGATGAGTGGCGTTAGGGCGACGCAAGTGTTAAAAAGCACCGCCCACTTAAAAGATATACCGGTAATTTTGTTTTCTGCCAACAATGACCTTCCCAACTTAGCAGAAGAGGCGGGTGCAGACAGCTATCTGAAGAAGCCATTCGATCTAAATGAACTGGAAGATCTAGCACTTGAATTACTCAAAAAATAGCCTCTCAACAGGTCTCACCTAATTTTTAGGTTCCGCCCATTGATCTGTTCTAAATGGTTGCGCCGGTAAACCTGCGCCATTTTGTAAATTCGTTTCAGGATCGTTAAAAAAAGCGTAGCGTACCGCCTTCGGATGATCAACACCTTCAGCGGTCAACACAATATGATCCTGCTGGATTACAGCCTTCGCCGGGTGAAAAATTTGATCTGCGCCCGCCAAAGCAAAGAACTTCGGCATTGCGCCATCTTTCGTCGTTAAGCCATTGGCCATACTTTTCGGTTCATAATACACAATAGCCTTCGAACCTTCATATTGAACATAGGCCATTTTCGGCCCCTCATAAGGCACCCCTAAACGAGCATAGTTCCGATTTAGCGCTGTATAAGCCAGCCGTTCTCCCAAAGGTTTCTTATTTCTGGGATGCAGGTTGTCCGATTCGCCAATATCTACACTGGTTATCATTGCTGTATTATTTAGTTCGGCAATTTTGCCTTGTGCTTCTCTGAAAAAGGCATCAAAAACCAAGTTGGGATCTTTTTTTTCATGATCATAAGGGGCTATCTGCACGTAATAAAAAGGAAGATCTCCCTGTCCAAAAATCTTTCTCCAGGTTTCAATCATTACCTGCGTTAAATGTGTATAAGATTCGCGCTCTAAATGATTGGCTTCTCCTTGATACCAAGTAAAACCTTTAATGGACAGATTAACAAAAGGGTGAATTAAAGCATTGTACAATAGATAGGGTCGCGTCACCTTTTCAAAAGAGAATCCTCCGTCAATTTTTTCTTTCGACTTCGGACTAGCCAGATAGGGTTGAAGATAGCGTCTATTTAGAAGCGGATCATCGGCCAATACCGATTTCGGCACATAGGCCTGAGCGGCTGATGCACCGATCCCCGTAAAGATCAGTCCAATAGGATACTGTAAAGAGTCTAACAGCTTTTTTCCCATATAATAAGCAACGGCACTAAAATCCTTTGCCTTCGTTGGTGTACAAAGCGCCCAGGTGCCGCTGATCGAGTCGATGGGATTTTCGCTAAAGTTCAATCCTGCACTGAACAAACGCAAATGCGGATGGTTTGCTTTTGGCAAATCGCTGGCAGCATGAATATCTTCCTTTAACGAAAACTGCATATTTGATTGTCCGGAACAAAACCAAACATCACCTATGAGCAACGAATCCAATAGCACTTCGTCCGCCCCTGCCCGTATCCGTATCACATGTTCTGAAAAATCATTTTTCTCGATTGCGGGCACATCCAGTATGGCCATAAACTGATCGGAATCGTCTGCCTGCACATTTATAGTTGTACGAAGCCAATCGGCGGATATCTGTACCGATTCACCGGCTTTAGCACGTCCCCAGATCTTGAAAGGTTTATTCTGTTGAATAACCATCTTGGATTGCAAAACAGGCGATAATGATAAATCTGTCTTCTTTTCTTGCGCTCGCACCGTGTGCGTACCACTTAAAACAACCAATAAAATCAACAATTTTCTTAACATCTATTTACGTATTAAAAGGTTCTATTCCTTACAAGCGATTTACGCCTGCGTACTAGGGTTTCATCTTGGTTAACGAAAACGGTCTGTCTTGATCGCTCCCGGCCCTTTCCCGATTTGGTTTATCACTCATCACCAGTTTCAACTCTCCCCCATTTATGATATCCCGATAATCTATCCAGTTCTTTTCAAAAGGCTTTCCGTTCAACGTGGCCGACTCAATATATACGTTTGCCGGACTGTTGTTCGTTGCATTGATCGTGAATTTCTTACCATCCTCCAGGGTAATCGTTGCTTTGCGGAAAACCGGACTTCCAATATTGTATTGCGTAGTTCCCGGACATACGCTGTAGAGGCCGAGGGCACTGATTACATACCATGATGACATCTGTCCCTGATCTTCATCACCCGGAAATCCCTTCTCGGTAGCATTATACAATTGTTGCATGATTTTCCGGACACGGTATTGGGTTTTCCAAGGCTGTCCGGCGTAATTATACGCATAAGCCACATGTTGAACAGGTTGATTACCATGCGCATACTGCCCCATGTTGGCCAGTACCATTTCGCGCATTTCATGGATCTCCTGCCCATATGTCCCTACTTTAAATCCCGAATGCATGGTAAAAAACGTATCCAGCTTGTTCA
>NZ_JAWMTI010000008.1:0-264657 GCF_036959255.1 Olivibacter sp. CPCC 100613 | reverse complement strand
CGAGCTTTCTTTGCTTCTTTATTTCGCGGAGAAAGAAAGAAGTTAAAATAATCGTTCCTTTAATATAAACAATTCATCTATGTGTTAAATCGATACCTGTTTCAGGTCAGAAAGCCTATAGTCATTAAAATAACAAGCAGTACCTCCTGATAAACTATTGGGTACTGCTCTATTCTTTATAATATACTAAGAATAACCTTATTAAAAATAAAGCCAATTAAATTTCAAAAAGTTACCTTGGATGAACCTATGTTTAAGAAAGTATAATTCTTTTCAGATTAATAACGTTTTTAGTGCTCGAATAAGTAACTAAATAGCTATGTAATTTATTGGGGTATTTTTCCCCATCAATAAATACGACATCCATATAACGCGTATATTCATAATCTGCACTTAGGCGAATGTCGGTCCATGCATTCTGGAAAGGTTTTACTTTGAAATTCGCAGTATTGACTTCTGTAGGTAATTCCTCAGGGTGTTCTAGCAAATATTTTTGCAAATGATCAGGGAAGGCTGATAAAGCTTTAAAATTCTCCATAATACGTTTGTTTTAGTGATATAAAATTAAATTAAAAAGAAGTAATATGATTATACATCTTTTACACAAACAGCATGAGAAAAAGAGCGTAGTATTAAGAGGCTTCCAACAATTCGACCACTTTTCGTTCCATTTGCATCAAATCAAAAGGCTTTGAGATAAAGGCACTAATTTCTTTCCTTCGTTGTAAATCGTCACTTTTTGCATGAGCTGACATAATAACGATTGGTTTATCTTTGGTTAATTGATTCTTAGAAATATCTATCGCAAGCTCCAATCCATTTCCATCCGGTAAATTAATATCCAATAAAAATAAATGTGGTATAACCGATAACATCGCTTCCTTGAAACTTTTAATATTCTCGAAAGTTTTTACTTCCGCATAATCCGATAAAAAGATGGATAATATATCTCTTATGTCTGACTCATCCTCAAGAATATAAATCAATTTCTTCATTTGTGGTCACTTTTTATGATCACTCTATTGAAGCAATTCTTAGGCCATAATGTTACTAAAGCATTTGTAGTATATGCTTATGTGTATATTTAGTATATATCTGTATACATTAGACGCACAGCTGTTCAGCAAATTTCCTATTTCTTCTAAAACTCTTTATCTAATGTAATTCAATTCCCGAATCGCATCTTTCTAATTAGAGAATGTGAAAAAATCAACGAAGAAATGGTTGTGTTATCGTTTCTTTAGAGATTAAAAGGATAAAAAAGCTCGAGTGATATCGAGCTTTTTTATGTTATGCATTTTCTAAATCAGCAATAACCAACTTCTTCATTTGCATCAACGCATTCATTACCTTGGGAGCCCTTTCAGGATCTTCTATTAATGCACTCAGCTTTTTCGGAATAATTTGCCAACTTATTCCAAACTTATCCTGTAACCAGCCGCATGCAATCTCTCTACCCCCTCTTGTACTGAGCTGTTCCCAATAATAATCAATTTCGCTCTGGGTATCACACGCAACAACAAAAGAGATCGCATCATTAAAATCAATAGGATCATCCATTGAACTGTCCATTGCTGTAATAGCAAAATCATCGATCGAAAACCGAGCGTGTTTTATGAAATCTGTTCGATCACCTTCTCCTTCATTACAGGTGAATATACCTCCTGTTTCTGCGTTGGGAAATACCTGCGTATAAAATGCTATAGCTTTAGCGGCTTTTCCGGCTTTAGTTCCTGTAAACATAAGTGTTGGGGTAAATTTTTGCATTTGTTCACCCTCGGTAGCCGTAAACAGTTGCCAAGACACACCATATTGATCTACTAACCACCCATACTTTGTGCTCCATGGATACGTATTTATGGGCATTAAGACTCTTCCTCCTTCAATGAGTTGGTTCCAATAATATTCTACTTCTTCGTTCGACTTACAGTTGACCATGAAAGATATAGCCGCATTAGGCTGTGAAGACGGGCCATCATTCAACAATAGAAATTTTTGGTTACTCATTAAAAACTGAATGGCAAATGGGGATTGCTGAATAATTTTTCCGTCGCCAAAGATTGCCAAATAAAACGCCGCTGCCTCCACTGCTTTGTCCTTTATGGTCAAACATGGATAAATTGTGTTTTTCATATTTGTTTATATTTATAGAACAAATTTACAAAGCAATATCGCTCAATTTGAAGTGAAGAGGCGACATTAAAAAGGTGTTTTGCGACTTTTTTTGTTCAGCTTTTGATGATCTTTTAAACGGAGGAACCTTATTTCAATATCGACGTTTACTCTCTTCTCGACACGGTTCCCATGAGTACCTTGGCAATCTGTTCAGAGATCGCGTGTTCGCATATTTTATCCAGCCAGAAATACTCACCCGCTGGATTAATTTCCAAGAAATAATATTGACCATCTGGTGTTACAATTACGTCAACGGCGCCATAATTCAATTGATAATAATCCATTAGTAGGCTTAAGCTTTTTTTTATTGATTCAGGTAATTGAAAAGGTCGCCAGTCGTCCATTAACCCTAGTCCGTCTTTGCGCCAGTCTATCTTTGTGCTTTCCTGACGTTGTGAGTCAATGCTAAATGCAAAAAATTCATGCCCCACAATTGTTATCCGCAGCTCCAACTTTTTCGCTAACTTTTCTTGAAATACCATTGGACAATATTGAATGTCTTCCAGTCGTTCTATATCCTCCTGACCTACAAGTGTTGTAAACACAACCTGCTCTACATCATCCTTAATAATCGAAAACGAACTTTGCATCTTAACAATAAGCTCCCCCCCCAGCAGATCCATAAATTCCTNACAATATTGAATGTCTTCCAGTCGTTCTATATCCTCCTGACCTACAAGTGTTGTAAACACAACCTGCTCTACATCATCCTTAATAATCGAAAACGAACTTTGCATCTTAACAATAAGCTCCCCCCCCAGCAGATCCATAAATTCCTTTACTTTTCGTGGCGAATTACTGATGCATGTTCTAGGTATCCGCAACCCACATTCATGTGCTATCCTTAATTGTTCTTCTTTACTATCTAAACGGCGATAGGTGCTATAACGTTCCATCTGAAAGCACGGTAACGACTCGATCATTCCGTAAAAGGTACGTTTAACTTCTCCTATCGCGGCAGACAGATATTCGTCGTGCAGCATACTTTTAAGTCCTTTCGCAAGATAATGGCTTCTTCGGTACCAAACGCCGGCAAGGTCATCTAACCGTTGCGATTCGGCTCCTTCCAACTCAATGAATCGTTGTTGTTGGTTGTACAAACTGGTTAAAGAGATCGCTGTCGGATACTTATCTACGTCAAACCGAAGCGTTCTTCCGCCCATTTTTTCTATAAAGTTTCCAACAGTTGCTACACAGGTATTATCATGCTCATGTGTAATTATTAATACTTTTTTATTGCTCATTTTTTTTTGCCTGCTCAATTAATTTTTCGGCCAAAGTCTCCCCGATCTGATACCCCAATTCTCGCTGAAGCATACCCCACTCACCTTGAGGGTTCACTTCAAGGAAGACATATACACCTTCTTTATTTCTTATCATATCGATTGCACCGAATGGCAGATGTAAACATTGCATCATTCTTCGTAACTTATTTGTTATCTCATTAGGCAATTGATAGCGCTTCCAAACGGATTCAATCCCTTGAGCGATCCGCCAATCAACCTGAACTTCCGTATGTTGGATTTTTCCGGCAAAAAAAATGCCCTCAACATAAATGATTCGTAACTCATACATCTTGTCGATATATTCTTGAAAGATCATCGGGCAATACGATAAATCTGCTAGGTTATCCAAATCTTTATCACTAAGTCTTATCGTGGGTAAGAATAACTTGGCATCCATACTTTTCGCTAGTGCTCCATGAAGCTTCATGATCGTTCCATTTGGACAAGACTTACTGAAAGTTCTAACAACTGCAGGTTCATTACCGATAGTCGTTTTCGGAATTTGTAAGCCAATATTATGAGCAACCTCCAACTGATGCATTTTGTTACTGCCAACCGCATGGTCCGTCTTCATATCGTTTATCCAGTACACATTTTTTAAACTGTCAAAGAATAGTTGTAAATAGGTGTGATATTCTTTTAAGATTACCAATTTATAGTTAGGATCTAAATCTTCTGGGGCTTCTAAATCCCATAACTTGCGATACCAAACGGCTGTAATCTCCGAAGACTCAATAGATAGATCCTCGGTGGTTAATCGACAACGTGTTTGTCCATCTATAATATTGTAATGAATTTTATAATTAATGGCAAACTCATCAACATTTAGTCGAATTGATTGAAATCCTAAGTTTGTTAGAGCATTTTGGACAATATCGATGGTATAGAAATCTTGGGAATGGGTAATACATAGAATCATGTTAATAGAAATGGAACAAGAGGTCGGCGCCAACCCCTTGAGTTTACTAAGATTTTGATGATACCTTACAGGCCTTCATCACTGTCAGAAGGGAATTTCAACGTAACATTCAAATCCGGTTGCTGATAAAGCTCAGATTTTGGAGATTGCTGCGTACCTTCTTGATTTTTAGCATTCTGAACTGTTTGCCCTTCTAAGAACCTTGCAAAGAACGGCTGCTTCATTTGATTTTTAGTTTCCATAACTGTTAGTTTTCAAAATAAATAAATAAAAGGTAATACGCATTACTATTTATTAGACGAAACTCTTTGAAATTATGCTACATATAAATTTAAATCATTTTGAAATCGCCCGGCAATGAAGAAAATAACCGTAGTTGATATTGAACTTGAGACAGCAAATCTTTGGCACAAGGGAGAAAACGGCTTATTTTAGCTGCTTTTTCATAAAGTCGTCCAAATAATAAATTTCTTCGGGTTCTCCGTAAAAATAATTGATCGGATAATGAAATAGCTTGCTAAAACCACTCGAGTTATTGGAGACATAAATCGCTTTAATGTACTTTGTCGCTTCCTCTTCTTCCAAGCTATCATATATATATGTTGCCTTATTCTTGGGAAAAACGGCATGCACATCATCAGTAAAAAAAATAAAAGCATTAAACACCGCGTTAAATGGTTGACTAACCTCTCTGCATCTGCAATGATCAATAATATTCGCTTTTGTAACGGTAGGTTCAATTTTGAATAGAAACAACACATACACATTGAAATCAACGGTTTCGATTCTCTTTTTCAAAAAGGTAATTGGTGTTTTACGCTGCTCTATTTGAGAGACTCTTTCCAATGGTATTGCCTTCGCGATGATTAATATTGTATAGTGGAAACTTTATCGCAAAACTACAATTTGCCTTAGCAAAAGCCAAATCTAAGGTGTATCACTTTTTACAGGCATACAGTTGTTCATCGGT
Source organism: Olivibacter sp. CPCC 100613 (assembly GCF_036959255.1). Classification (NCBI taxonomy): domain Bacteria; kingdom Pseudomonadati; phylum Bacteroidota; class Sphingobacteriia; order Sphingobacteriales; family Sphingobacteriaceae; genus Olivibacter; species Olivibacter sp. CPCC 100613. The sequence continues at coordinate 259,307 of NZ_JAWMTI010000008.1, read as the reverse complement.
ATAACTTCCTTGATATTATCTCCTGCTGTGTAAACGAATATATATGAAATCATCGGTCACAATAATTGGCGACTGATGGGCTGCTTCAAAGGTGAAACATTGATCTTTTGGCAACTTCAGAAAATCTGCAAGCCATTGCGTATCGAAATTTCATTTCGGACGTCACAACATCTAATCAAAAGATTGCAGGAAACGGCAAGAACACGATCCACTCTTGACATCTTACTGCTTAATATCAATTATTGCCTGGACGTTGTATCCATCGTGGTATCAATCGGCGCCACCATTCCTGAAGTATCATTAGGTGCCGGTGTTTCCAAGCTATCCATTCTTCCGTCACCCGCGCCCATACCATTATCGGTGTTGTCGCCTTGGCGATTATTACATCCCACAAAAATAAATGTAGCCAAAGCAGCTGTAAACAATAACTTTTTCATAAACATGATAAATTATAAATTGAACTAATCTTTCTTTAATGCTAAAAAACCGCGCCAAGCACGCTTATTTCTATGAAATTAATAGTAAAAAGAAAATCAGCTCGCCTAATAGTAAAGACAGCGGTGTCATTGAACGAAAGAGTTCCAAATAAGTAAACAAATTATCCAGTTATTAGTACATTGATAAAATCAGGCCAAATGACATACCGGATGTTGAAGCGCAAAAGAAAACAGGGAGTTATATTGATGCCCCTTTCCTTTTAAATGGATATCGCCCACGTATATTCTTATTGAAAAAACTACCCTTTGAAGGAGAATGAATAAGTCCTTCGTAAATTGCCGGCGGAACATCGTAATAAAAATATAACAAACCTGTTGTAAAAAGGATTTGAAGAACCTCCGTATCTGCATTGTAATAAACAGTGTCTATAACAGTTGACGGCATCACGTTAATTTTTTGGATCAATCACATCTCACAAATAAAGTCGGTTGCGACAGCTGGGATTGTGCGAACTCTTTGAAGTAGTTCCTTGATATTATTCTTTTTACAAATGTTTCGGCAATTGATGTTACAACCAGTATGTCTATACCCTTTTCAGTAATAGCACTAGCAACCCCATCTATGACACGATTGGCTTCAATTACTAAAAAGTCAATATCCACCTTCTTGATATTGCCTCTAACATCAAGCTCCCATTCATGCATCCTTTCGAGCGCAATGTCCTTTTCACCTTCATTTGCGATATGAAATACGGTTATAAATAATTTCCCGTCGAACAATTGCTCAACTAGTTTAATGCTTTCTATTTCATCTTCGTGAAAGCTTGTCATCACACCGATACGGTGGAGATCAGGTATAGGTTTACTTTCAGGAAGTACTAATATAGGCATGTAACATTCTTCTACAAGCCCCTCCATTATATTTCGAGTTGTATAATGTGAAATATCAGCGTATTGTCCTGATACCACGAGATCAATATGTTCACTTGTGTTTAAATCTAAAATTACTTGCAACATGCTTCCCTGAATCGCCTCCCCCCTCACCTCGACCAGTGGAAAATCCCGTTTAACCTGGTCTATTATTCCTTCTAACTGTTGATCGACGTTTTCCTTGTTATCAGGCTGATCATTTTCGAATGGTACGATAATAAACACCGACCAATTAAAAAGAGGGGCATTCTTCAACACAAATTGGAGCTCGCGAAAAGTTTTAACAGAGACATCCAATGGTACCAATATCTTTTTTTCAAGCGTCATAATGACTTTTAGATTGTTGTATTTGTTGTCAAACAACCAGACCAAATTAAGGTTTGGAATCGATAACAGATTATCACCTATACTTTTACTTTAAGCCGATTACAAGACTAACTAACATTGAAATCTATCTATTGCAGACCTGTATAAGAACAAAAAAGCAGGTGGCTATGTTATTATTTTATAGCAGTACTAAAATATGATAGAAACACAAGAACAGAAGGACATTTCAAATGCCTTTTTTAAAGAAGCATTGGAACTTTTAAACAGCAGTGGCAGTCCGTATATGTTAGGAGGTGCTTTTGCTATGTTTCATTACACAGGTATTTTTAGAAATACGAAAGATCTCGATATTTTCTGTAAAAGTAACGAGTACCCTAAAATATTAAAGCATTTCGCCTCCAATGGTTATCACACAGAGTTAACGGATGTGCGATGGTTGGCTAAAGTTTTTAAGGGTGAATACTTTATTGACATCATTTTTGATACGGTTAATAACATTTGTACAGTCGACAATAGTTGGTATGAACGTGCGGCAACAGGTGAATTCGTTCAAGTACCGGTCAAATTTATTCCTGCCGAGGAGCTGATCTGGTGCAAAATGTATGTTAGAAATCGGGAAAGAAACGATAGTGCCGATATAAACCATATATTTTTGAGGTATGGATCGTATATTGATTGGAAACACCTTTTAAACAGATTAGATTCGCATTGGCATATCCTATTGGTGCAATTACTCACCTTTCAATTTGTTTATCCGGCAGATTACCGCAATATTATACCTAAATGGCTTTTTGACGAACTCATCAACAGAGCAAATGAACAGTATGAATTACCAGCTCCCATCGAGAAGGTATGCAGAGGACCTTTAATTGATCAAACGCAATATGAGGTAGACATCAAAGAATGGAATTATAAATCATATACTATCACAACGATATAAGCCATGGGAAAGAAAGTGAAGACCACTATAGCTGCATTGGCAGATATTCACATTCGAACGAACGATAAAGGTAGATGGTCAAGTTGTTTTGAGCAAATATCAAATAAAGCGGATATACTGCTAATTTGTGGCGACCTTACGGATACCGGAGACGAAGAGGAAGCGGCGGTGCTAGCAGAAGAATTAAAATCATGCAGTATACCAACTATAGGGGTGCTGGGAAATCATGATTATGAGAAAGGGAGAAATAAATTAATTCGTCAGATATTACAGGACAGCAATATGGTCATTCTGGATGGTGAAAGTATTGTTGTGAATAATATTGGTTTTGCAGGTGTAAAAGGTTTTGGCGGTGGCTTTGACGAATACATGTTATCCATGTTTGGTGAAGACGCGATGAAAGCATTTGTACAAGAAGCAGTAAATGAATCCCTTCAACTTGATCGTGCACTTGCGAGATTAGAACAAGATAACCCGAATATTCTTAAAATTGCGTTGCTGCACTATTCGCCGATAAAAGAAACGGTGATTGGAGAGCCGGAACAAATCTTTCCGTTTTTAGGCTCGTCTCGCCTGGCTGATCCCCTGCATAGAAGAAAGGTATTTGCCGCTTTTCATGGTCATGCACACGCTGGTCAACTCGATGGCGTAACCTCAGGTGGAGTCAAGGTTTTTAATGTAGCCTTGCCAATTCTTAAAAAAGAAGATCAGGCGAACCCCTTCTATCTGTTGGATGTCACAACTGTACCTATATAACCAGAAAAGAGAAAAAAATCGGACACATGGAAAGGCCCGATTAAAGACTATTAATAAAGTAAATTAGTCGTTCGTCTAGGAATATACTGCTGCAAGATCTTGCTATATATATTACTACTCTTTTGATCCATTCTGAATCCCAACTTATCCATAATCTGGATTACTTGGTCATTTATCGAATTGAGCAAAATCTTTATTTCATATACACCGTAAAAATATCTGGCCATCTCCAACATCTGATTGAAGGCCTCCACCATTAAACCTTTATTTCTGTACTCGGGAAGTAGCGTACCACCTACGTATACGTCTTTTCTATTTTTTCCTCCTTTGTAAATCATACAAGATCCGATAATTTTATCCGGTGCTGATTTTATTCGAATCGTGTACACACACTTCGAGAGCCATAACAGACGTTTTGTAAATTCTTCGGGTGATTCTTCATTTTCGTATAGATCTTGATAATAAGTACCATATTGTTGCGGGAAAGAATGCAAATAGCAAAATTCACGTGCTTCATTTAAGCATAGTTTTCTTAAAACTATATCCGATTTTTCATTTTTTTTCATTAGAATATATAGTATGTTTTTAAATAATTCCCTGTTATTTAGAAGCTCCAAACAGCAGATGCTTTCTAGCAGTATATCTTTTCCAACGTCCGTGCCACAAATTGGTGCAATCTGCAAACAGATCGTACCTTTTCTAAGAAGTAAATTTCATTTTAATGTAAAAAAATCAACCCTTTAAAATGAAGCTGATAAACTAGTGAACGTAATGTTTCGTTTCTCCGATAATATAATAGTTATCTAATACGGCACGATAACTGGGGTAGTTATGATCAATTTTGCAGATGGGCCTTTTTCCGACCTTTTGCAGGAATTTTTTTAAATGGGGGCAGTGTTTACTATTCAAGTTTGTAGGATCAATATCATCGCCCACAGCAACGGCCGTCTCCAAGTCGTAACAAACTAAATAATACATGATGTTGTTTTTTGTTCTTTCTTTATAACAGCTTAAGGTTTTCTTTGTTTTCTTAAATAGGTAAGAAATCTGAAAGATTCAAATGATAATGCTGCTTAATCAACGCCAGTCTAATACATGGTTTCTTTTTCATTAACTGAACAACGGTGAAGAACAGCGAACAAGAAATTCATATCCGTCGACAAATCTGAAAACGAACCCTAACAAACTACCAAAAAATAAAAAACAATTTAAAAATCAGCATGTTAAATTCATAATACATTAGATTTATCTAATCAATGAAGTATGAAAGCGAATATTAAATTGAGAATCCAGAACCCATTATTAAAAACCTACTTACAAGCCCTGCTAAAAGAAGAAAAGGATGTGCTATTATTGCGAGACGAATCTTACGATGAACGGGCAGATATCTGCTTATTTGAATTGAATAATGATGACGATATTCGGTACTTGAAAAACATGGAATCAACGTCCCTAAGGTCTCGTATGCTTGCCATCCTGTCGTCTAATGATCTGTCGTTGGTTGCTCAATCGCTTGAACAGCAAATAGCGGGTGTAATGATGGATAATGCTTCGGAGGAAGAATTACTATTTGCTATTGAATATAGCATCAAAGGAAATAAATACATCGCACCAAGTATATCATTGCAATTCATTACAAAATTAGGCAGCTTGGGTTCATCGACACTCTTTTCTTCCAAAATGGAATTGCTTAATCAAAAAGAGCGAGATGTATTGGAACTTATTATGAGCGGTCATGCTAACAGAGAAATAGCCTATCAGCTTTTTACAACCAAAAGAAAAATTGAAGAGATACGGAAATCGATCATGAAAAAAATAGATGTAGACAATAATTTTAGCCTAACGGCCTTTTATATTAATCAAGAATTGTATCATAAAGATCATTTAAGTACAACATGAGCTTGAGTAATCCATTCACAAAAAAATTGTTTAACCATCCATCTTCAGCCAATCACTATGAAATCCTTATTAAAAGCAAATACAGGGTTTATTCATTGGCAATATCATATACCTTGTCTGATAATTCGCTCAGAAACCGACTAGGTTTTGTAAATACCGAATCCCAAGAAGAAACATATGCAGGCATTGTAATGAACAAGTTGTCTTTGGCCCTGCTGCAGGCGACATAAAATAAACGTCTCTCCTCTTCCATTTCTTCCAAAGAGGCCATGGATCTTGCCGAAGGCAAGATACCGTCCAAAGCAAATGGAACGAAAACCGTATGCCATTCCAGGCCTTTTGCAGAATGTATTGTTGAAATTGTTAATGGTTTTTCATCGCTTTCGTCAAACGGAACTGTTCTATCCTGATACCGATTGGATGGAGGCTCTAAGGTAAAATCAGTTAAAAATTTTTCTAAATTATCATACGTTGAAGCAATTTCCGCGAATATATCAAGGTCTACTTCTCTCGCCTCAAAATCATCTTCCAATTGCTTTAGCAACGGTTTGTAAAACTCATAAATGACAAGGATTAAATCAGCCGGAACAGGATCTAGTTGCTGCATTTTATTAAATAAATCCAAAAGCAACTTCAAGTTTTCTCCATATTTCTTTCCTTCAAATAAATCCGTTTCAATTCGACCGTTTTGCTTATGTACTTTGGCAATAATTTCTTTGGCACGAACATCTCCGATGCCTTCCAGAAGCTTCAGAACGCGATGCCAGGCTACCGCATCCATCGGATTCAACATAATTTTCAAGAAGGATACGAGATCTTTCACATGTCTCCGCTCCCCAAACTTTATTCCTCCCACAACTATGAATGGAATATTTCTCTTCATTAACTCGGCTTGCACAAAATTAGATTGCCAAGAGGCTCTACTTAACACCGCAAAATCAGCGTACTCCAAATCGTTTTCCTTCAATCTCATAAGGGTATCCACAATATATTCCGCTTCTTTCGTCGCATCAGCTAAACGACTTATACGGGGCTTGCGTCCCTTTTGTAATCGGGAGAACAATTTTTTCTGAAAACCGATACGTGCTTTTTCGATAACTTGGTTTGTGAAATCCAGCAAACGCTGTGTACTTCGGTAATTTTCCTCAATTTTCACAACTCCACAATCCTTAAAATGTTGCGGGAAACGAAGAATATTCTCAAAATTAGCACCGCGAAAGGAGTAAATACTCTGCGCATCATCGCCAACAACTGTTATGTTCCCTTTTTGAGATAACAATTCTACAATTTCACGTTGCATATTATTGGTGTCCTGATATTCATCAACTAATAGATATGCAATCTTATCCTGCAATACCTGCCTAAAATGTGCCTTATCTTTTAGCCGATCACGTAACGTGACAATTAAGTCATCATAATCCAATAAATTGGATCGTTGTTTATATGCTTTAAGTAGTGTATAAATTCGTTCAAAATCCTTTATAAAACGTTCATTTTCAGTAAAGTAAACTGAAATTACGTCTGAAATATTCATTTCATGGTTTAACGCCTTCGAAAAAATGGTTTGTATAGTACTTGATTTAGGAAAATGCTTGCTTCCTTTTTTCGGTACTAAATTTAATTCGGTTTTAAGGAGGCTGATAATATCTACCACGTCTTCACTATCAATGATGGTAAAATTTGGTGAAAGGTCAATCAAAGCATGGTATTTTCGTAACGCATAATTAGCAAAAGAATGAAAAGTTCCGCCAAGTACATTTGCGGTAGACTTTGCGTGCATCAACTTTTGCACGCGCGTAAGCATTTCATTGGCAGCCTTACGCGTAAATGTGAGTAATAAAATCTCATTTGGCTCGTACCCCTTTTCAATAAGATAACTAACTTTATAAGTAATAACGCGCGTTTTGCCTGTACCCGCACCTGCAATAACCAATAAAGGTTTATCGATCGTACAAACTGCGGCAAGTTGTTGGGCATTAAGTTCTTTATTATAGTTTATTTTTAGATTCGAAAGATCATAAGGTTGATGTAAATCGATCAGCTTTTCATTTATGTGTTTGGATACATCCACTAATATCCGCAAATGTTCCGAAATTTGTGTATCAAAATTCTCGACGTAAAACCCTTTACTCAACAAATCCTTAAGTCCCTTTTTTTGATTGGAATAGCTTACAATTTTCGTATCAAGTAATAAACTATCTAACAAGCTATCCAGGTCTAAAGGTTGCTTACTATTCTCGTCACGCTTATTTTTGTCGTCGTTGGCTTGCCCCATATCAAATTACGTTTTGAACAACTGATTAAAGAATCAAAAATACACTAATTTTTTTAGCATTACAATAAATCAAGTGTGGTTTCACCTTGTCAAATACGATTTTAAATATGCTTTAGGTGTTTTACCGGTTACCGTTTTAAAAATTTCGTGAAATGAGGTGTAATTGCTGAATCCACTATCATAACATATCTGCTTTATGGTACCTTTGTCTTCTACCAAAAGTTTACAGGCATAACCGACTCGTACTTCTTGCAAAAATTGTGTATAGGTTTTTCCCGTCCGATTTTTGAAATACCGACAAAAAGAACTTGGTACTAAATCAGCTATGGATGCCACTTGATCCAATTCAATTTTATTCTTAAAATTTTTAAGTGTGTAATTGTAGATGTTGTTTAATCGATTCGTTTCGTTTTCACTATACTTATAAGAAAAACCAACTGAGGCTAAAACATGGGGATCATGAATATTCGCTATATAATCGAGGCATGTTAGCAGACACATTAATCGATTGAACCCGGTGGATTGATAAGTTGTTTCAATAAGATTAACAATAACAGCATGTTCACTTCCTTTTAGGATGATCCCACGTTGCGCTACTTCAAATAAATTCTTAAACAGATAAAACTCCGGTAAATCGAGCCACCCTGTACCTAGGAAATTCTCATGAAAGTGTATAACTGTAGAATACGGCTGCTCATTACTTTCGTCATATTCTAAATCATAACGCCAATAATGTGGCAAATTGGAACCTACCAATACAATGTCTCCAGGCTTAAATCGTTGGATATGATCACCGATGAATTGCGTGCCACTTCCCTGATGGAAATGGATTAACTCCAATTCTTTATGACAGTGCCATCGATTATTAATATTTGCTTTTAACTCTTTTCTGATTTGAAACGAGCTGGCGTATCCTGCATGTAAAACAATTTGCTCAATTTTCATAAGATGAGTGATTATAAATCGGTTGTTGAAAACACATCATTCTTGTTCCCTTCACTATGGCTGCAAGGGTAATATTAAAAGTAATAACCCCTTAAATGTAAGGTTATTTTTCTTTCTTTTGACAAAAACCATCAAATAAAGTTAAAAATCCTTAATAATCGGCTAATTGGTTTAAACGAAAAATCCCTAAAATGCATCTTATTTGTAATTGAAACATTTGGAGAAAAATGAAAACGATTATTTGTAAAGAGCCAGGTAAATTTGAAACAGTTCAATTAACGCGCCCTGCGCTTATCAAAGGGCATAGCATTATCCGGATTGATCAAATTGGAATATGTGGTACCGATATACATGCATTTGAAGGTACCCAACCCTATTTTGAATACCCGAGAATTCTAGGTCATGAATTGTCAGGAAGAATATATGAGACCTCACTTGACTCCGGATTTGAAAAAGGAGATCTGGTTACTATTATGCCATACAATCATTGCGGAAAGTGTATCGCTTGTAGAAAAGGAAAAACAAATTGTTGCGTACATATGCAAGTAATCGGAGTACATATTGATGGCGGTATGCGTAGTTATATCCGCGTTCCAAATCACCTAATTATTAGAGAAAATGGGCTGAACCCACAACAACTGGCCCTTATTGAACCGCTTGCCATCGGCGCACATGGTGTAGCTCGGGCTCACTTTTCGGCGGGAGATTTCGTGCTAGTTATAGGTGCCGGTCCTATAGGTCTGGGGACTATGGAAATGGCAAAAGTACGTGGAGCAAACGTTATCGCTATGGATGTCAATGCCAATCGTTTACGCTTTTGCAGGGAAGTTCTCCGAATACCACATACAATTCTGGCAAAAGACGAAAAGGCAATGGATTCGTTACGCATAATAACAAATGGAGAAATGCCAATTGCCGTATTTGATTGTACTGGTAATTTAAGCGCTATCAACAACGCATTTCAGTACGCAGCGCACGGCGGAGAGTATATATTGATTGGTCTTCAAAAAGGTGACATCACATTTAGCCATCCAGCTTTTCATAAACGTGAGCTTACGCTAATGAGTAGCCGAAATGCAACCATTCAGGATTTCGAAGTCGTTATAAAAAGCGTGAAAGAGGGAACTATCGATCCCGAAAAGTACATCACTCATCATTTCAAAGCAGAGCAAATCAATGAAGCCTTTGAAACCTGTCTAAATCCGTCCGCTGCTGTTATTAAAGCATTGATTGATTTCTCGTCCTAACTGTATCCTTTCAGTTTAGGGACACTGAACAGCACCGTTCTATTCTCCATCAGATTTAGGCTCATAGCTATGTACTTGAATCTTGCCTACAAAGTTTAAGTGACGGGACCAAAGTAGTAGTAAAAAATATCATTAAAAACTTGGAGAGCAGCTAAGGGATCCTTTTCTATTGTTAGGGATATTCCTTATGTTTACAAAAATTTTATAATATAATGAATATTAAAAAAACCTATCCATTTGGTATTTTACTTGCTGTTTTTGTAAGCATGCAAGCTTGTAAATCAAAGAAGATGGCTGTACAGCCCAACGCAGTTGTTGAAACGGTTAAAAAGGAGGAACCGGTTAAAGAGAAAGAACCGGAACCGGAACCAGTAGAAGAAAAGCAAGAAGAACCCGTTGTTGAAAAACCAAACTATAACTTCGAAAATATTTTGTTTGAGTTTGACTCAGGTGTATTAAAAACGGCTTCTTACAGTGTTTTGGACCAGATTGTAAGAGAAATGAAGAAAGATTCTTCTATCAAGTTCTCTATTAATGGGCATGCTTCTTTAGAAGGAACCGCTGAACATAATATGGCGTTATCTGTAGACCGTGCCAATGCAGTTAAGCTTTACCTGGTAAATGCAGGTATAAGCCCGGACAATTTAACCGCGCAGGGATTTGGAGCGACTAAACCGGTTGCTACTAATGAAACCGAAGAAGGAAAATCGCAAAATAGACGGGTGGAAATAAAACCTGTAAATTAACGAATGACCAATGCGCTGAATAATGGGTTATTCTCTAAAAAAGATAAGGCCAACTGTTTCCCGGTTGGCCTTTGAATTATATGTTTTTATGGGCAGAAATTTTAGATAGAAGAATAAGTCATTGTATTTATCTTATTACTGCTGATTGCCAAAATTTGATTGTACTCTTCTAATAGGTTGATATATTTATCTTTCCAATAGTTTATCTTCTCACGTTCTTCACTTACTAAAGCAGTATTTAATAGTTTACTGTTGTTGAATGCATGTTGAAATTCTTCTGATGAAAACAGCTCTGGAAATTCATTTGAAAAGTCGTGCTTCAAAGCACAACCTATTTTGAAAATGATTTCTGGTTTAAATTTGGGTTGATTGAACCAATTGTAAATCGATCTACGATTTACTTTCATCAGACGGGCCAATTCGCTAATACTATAACCATTGCGTCTGATGGTTCTTTCAATAATTTCGCCATAATGCTTGTCCATAGTTTTTCTCATTAGTGGTAGTAATTTTATTTTCTACACAAAGAAACGAGACAATTAGCGTAACAACTAGAGGAAAAAACACAAAAAAATACAGGAAATTTCCTGTTTTTGTATATTATTTATGTAATAGAGCGATAAAAAACATGTTACAACTACAATTTTTCACAAAAAAATAACATGTTGTTAATACTTCATATAAGGTCTGCGTATATATTCTCATTTTGGAACACATCAATTCTTATTTTTTTCCACAGATCAGACCAAACATTATCTCAAGTCTTTTGTTAACTAACATAGGTTAAACCGTTTTTAATATAGATTCAATATGCATTCTCGTCGGGAATTTATACACAGATTAGCTGTATCAACAGCAAGTTTACCATTTATGTCAAGCAATTTCTCTCTTTTTGACGAGCGGATATTGAAAGTAGCTATTATGGGCTTAGGGGGTTATGGTACACGTGTTGCCGAGGCGATGCAGTCATGTAAACGAGCCAAACTTGTCGGTGTTATCAGTGGAACTCCTTCAAAAGTAGAAAATTGGCAAGGGAAATATAATATACCTGACAAAAATTGTTATAATTACGAGAATTTCGACAACATAAAAGATAACGCTGACATTGACGCGGTTTATGTTATTACACCTAATGCACTTCATCATGATCACGTAATCAGAGCAGCTAAGGCGGGTAAACATGTTATATGTGAAAAACCGATGGCACTCAACGCAAAGGAAGGCCAAGAAATGATAAACGCCTGTCAACAGGCCAACGTAAAACTTTTAGTTGGTTATCGCATGCACTTTGAGCCGAAAACCTTAGAAATTGTTCGGATGAGAAAAGAAGGCGAGTTTGGAAATATCTTATTTTTTCAAGGTCTTTCGGGTTTCAAGATAGGAGACCCAAACCAGTGGAGGCTAAATAAAGAATTGGCAGGCGGTGGATCGTTAATGGATATCGGAATATATGCTATAAATGGCGCTCGCTACATGGTTGGTGAAGAGCCGATTTGGGTTACTGCTCAAGAGACAAAGACCGACAAACAAAAATTTAAGGAGGGTGTAGACGAGACGATTCAATTTCAAATGGGATTTCCGAGTGGTGCCGTTGCCTCTTGCCTATCAACATATAATATGAACAATTTAGATCGTTTCTTTTTAAATGGGGATAAGGGTTTTGCTGAGCTGCAACCATCAACAGGTTATGGTCCGATAGAGGGAAAGACTCATCTCGGCCAGCTAACACAGGCACACAAGACGCATCAAACAATACAAATGGATGAAATGGCAGGCATTATTCTGGAAGGAAACAAGCCGATTGTTCCTGTCGATGGAATGGAAGCTTTGAAAGATTTACGAATTATTGAGGCTATTTATGAAGCGTGCCGAAACGGACGAAAGATTCCACTACAAGCTTAATTCATCCAAAGAAACAATTCTATACATTTGTAAAACACCAAGTACTTAGATAATATGGATATTCTTGTTACGGAAAGCATCTAATCGTTCATCTTCGCCAGGAAGATCCGTAATGAGGGCATCAATTGCTGAAAGGTTACACACCTTAAAAAAATCATAGTGATTTAATTTTTCGTGATTACTTAATACCATGGTTTTCGCTGCCGCGTTCGCCATGCTCTGTTTTACTTCCCCATCTTCTCGTACACTAGCTGTTATTCCATAAATAGGATCGGCAGCACAGGCCCCCATGAAATAAATATCGGCAATATAGGAGGCAACTTCCTGGCAGGTTTTTGCTCCAATATTTGTTTCTGTATCACGATGGTAGATCCCACCTAAAACAACAATTTCAATCCCACTATTTTTTGCCAATATGGGCACCAGCGCTTGATTATTGGTCACTACCCGAAAACTTGCATTAAGGGGAAATTGCGATGCGACTGCGCAGATAGTAGTTCCTCCGTCCATAAAAATGGTTTGACCACTTTTCACGAATTGCTGTACTTTTAAGGCGATTACATCTTTACCTTTTTTCAGGTAGGAAGACCGATCTTGAAAAGTTAAGGGATTCTTAGCACGTAAAATGGCTCCTCCTCTTACCTTAGATAAGAGACCATTTTTATGGAGGATTTCAATATCTCTTCTGATGGTGTCTTCTGATACGTTTAGCGTTTGCGCTAATGAATCATAAGTAACCATTTCTGCTACCTTAAGCGTAGTTAAAATATGATCAAACCGTTGTTCTTTTACCATCTATAATCCTGTTAATTCATTTCTAAGACCCAATAGAAAAGGTAGTTCGCTCATTTCCCTGAATACTTGCACACCTTCGTCGGCCAAGGTCTTTTCATTATGATCATTCACAAAAGCATATACATGAAAACCGCCGGCCAGCCCCGCCTTAACCCCTGCTAAACTGTCTTCGATAACTGCGCATGCTGAGGGACTGTAACCCATTGAGTTAGCTGCATGCAAAAAGATTCCCGGATCGGGTTTCCAACTACCGACTTCATAAGAACTGAAAATTCGATTAGGTTCGAAAAAACGCAATAAGCCGGTCAGCCCCAGATTCAGTTCGATTTTCTCCCTTGGCCCACTCGAAGCGACACAATAGGGAAGTTTCACATCTGATAACAAATCACTCACGCCTGCTATGGGCTTAACTTCTTTCGTAAATCTTTCATAGACCTTTTTACGAAATTCATTCTCAAAATTCGCTGGGAAAATTTTACCGCTTCGTTCTTCCAACATTTTGATAGTCTCTAAAATCTGTCGGCCGCTAAAAAGACTAACCGCCTCGTCCAAATCCATCACACTTGGCTGCCCGGCCATCTCCAGCAAAACAGAAATCATAATTGATTCGGTATCAACAAGAACACCATCGCAATCAAATATTATACATTTTATACCTACCATAACTGAATACGAAATTATTCAAAAAATTGCTTAACTACTCGTACCTTGCCCCAGGTTTCGAAATCCATAACTCAACGCAACGAGTAAAAGCATACCGCCAATAAATGCAAAAGCGATCGGGAGTGAGAAGCCGTAGGCAATAAATCCTAAAATTGCCGGACCGGCCAGTTGTCCGGCATATCCCATCGTTGTAATGGCAGGAATTGTCACGGTTGGCGAAAGACCTCTTATCTTCCCTCCTTCACTAAAAAATACCGGTACAATATTAGCCGCTCCCAATCCAAGAAGAACAAATCCCACTAAAGTTCCTGAAATCCATGGGACAAAAACGACTAAAAACAACCCAAACGCAGCCAATAGACTTCCTCCTACTACAACACGTTTTCCATCTAAACGTACGACAATTCGATCACCAATCAAACGCATGATCGCCATGGCTATCGAGAAAGCGGCATAACCGCTACCGGCAAACTCCGGACTCACACCCCTAATTTCTCGAAGAAAGACTGCGCTCCAGTCGAGCATTGCCCCTTCTGACAGAAAGACAATAAAGCACATAATACCTAGAAAGAGAACACTTCCTTTTAACCAAGAGAAACGGCCCTGTTCATGTATGTTAGCAGATGAGTTAATTTCTCGCAATTTGATTTCTGAACTACCGGAAAGCAAATTGGCATACTGGCGGCAAACAATGAATAGCAGCAGGAACGAAATACCAATTGCGGCGACAATCGGTTCCAAACCTAATTTTATAAAGAAACCCAAGCCTAAAGATCCCAGTAATCCTCCTACACTGAATAAACCGTGAAGTGAGGACATAATTGGTTTAGTAAATATATTTTGGACCTGTACACCATGCGCGTTCATTGCCACATCGATCGTACCAACCGCAGCACCAAACACAAAAAGCATAAGTCCCATTAAAATAGGTGATGTCATTAAAAGTAACATTGGTAAACTAAGCGCCATAATGAAAGTTGAACTTAAAATGACCGACCGACTTCCATATCTTGTTGTCATAATTCCCGTTATAGGCATCATCGTAATAGCCCCCGCACCTAAAAACAACAGTAACAGACCTAAATCTGCGTCATTAAGCCCTAATCTCTCCTTAGCGTAAGGAACCATAGGCGCCCAGCTGGAAATTCCTAATCCACAAACCAGAAAGACATATTGTGTTGCGGAACGTGCCCTGCTTGGATCGACTTCCACCCCCTTAATTAACGCATGATTCATATTGCAAAGTTATGCAAAATTGCATTATATTGCAAAGCATTTTATCATCGCTATTTTATTGGAAGTCGTTTGGATGTTGATCTAAAAAAGTCTCGAGAGTTCCTCCATCCGAATAACCCAATAATAACCCATCTCATGTAGGCCTATCCATATTTCATAAGATTGTGTTTACATTAATTTGATAATCAATAAATAAATAAAAAAAATGCTATTGTTTTAATGAATAATGCTTACTTTTATCGCCGTTGAATCATAATCAAAAACTCCAGGCCATGTTCATCGGTGCAGTGAAATGGTTTGATAATCAAAAAGGATTCGGGATAATCGCATTACCTGAAGAAGAGTCTCTATTCGTTCATATTCGTGGCTTTAGTTCGACGCCTCTTGCCATCGATAGTGGCGATGTTGTCATTGGCGAAAAAAAACCGGACAGGAAAAAAGGCGGTTATATCGGTCACAATTGTCATTTAGCGACAACTAAAAAAGATTGGGATATAGCCATGCAATTTCTCAATCTGTCGGTTAAAATAACATTACCTCAGGGCCTAGATGTACAAAGTAAAGGACATCGTAAAAAGAAAGAGGAAGAATATTCCTTAATCCATTTAGCAGCAAGACAGATTTTGCAGGGCAAAGCTGAAGACGAGATTTTTGATATCGTCACAGAATATTTTCAACAATCGTTGAACTCCTCCTTTTTTCTTAAATATATTCAATTAGTAAATTCGGTATTGTATGAACTATTTGATCATCCGATCGCGGATAGCTTATTAAAGAGAATGTATGTATTTTTTGGAGAATCGTTGAACCATGAAATACTTTTTCTTGTTTGGAAAAATGGTTGTTTTCAGTATATCGGATATGAGGCGGATGGAGATTTCGAGATTCCGGAAGAAATTTTGTATTTATATGCAACAGAAATTGGTCATAAGGAATTAGAGCGTATTAAAGCGTATAGTTTCGGGCCTGCTTTCTGTGCTGAAATCGTTGAAGCGAACATTGAAGCGTTAGATCTAAATAATGCACATGAAATGGAGATCGCAAAGGCTTTTGTTGATGTGTTAGATGGGGACGAGAAAGAGCATTGGCAAAACTATATAACAACAAGCATTACCAGGTGATAAATTCCGCTTGAATTTCGGATCACATCTTTTTAGCCTCAATAGCAACGCCTTTTCCTACTGCTAAACCTAATTCTCCAGTAATTGATCAATCCATTTCAATGGGTTATTTTGCATTTTTTTTATTAACCAATGCATCCCAGAGAATTTCAACGGGATGATGAGCTTTGCGATCGGTAGCATCTTTTATTTGATGTCGACAACTTGTTCCTGGTGCAACAATAATTTCATTAGGGTCGGCAGCTCGTATAGATGGAAACAAAACCAGTTCACCTACTTGCTGCGAAATGGGATAGTGTTCTCTTTCGTAACCGAAGGAGCCCGCCATACCACAGCAGCCGGATGGTATGGTTTCTACTTTGTATCCTGTTGGAAAACTTAATATTTTTTCGGTGAAGCCAACCAAGTGAAAAGCTTTTTGATAACAATGACCATGAAGCTTTATCTTTTTTTCACTAGCCTTGAACTGGCTTTTTTTGATATTTCCTTGCGCTATTTCCTTTGCAATAAATTCATCAATTAGTAACGTATGTTCAGCCACCCGTTGTGCATCAGCTACCAAGTCTTTATCAACTAGGTCTATATATTCATCTCTAAACGTAAGAATTGCAGAAGGTTCGATGCCAACCAAGGGGCTTTGGGCCGAAATGAGATCTTTAAAGATCCGAATATTATGATTTGCGATTTTTTTTGCTTTCCGCAGGAGGCCTTTCGATAA
This sequence comes from Olivibacter sp. CPCC 100613, assembly GCF_036959255.1. Classification (NCBI taxonomy): domain Bacteria; kingdom Pseudomonadati; phylum Bacteroidota; class Sphingobacteriia; order Sphingobacteriales; family Sphingobacteriaceae; genus Olivibacter; species Olivibacter sp. CPCC 100613. The sequence continues at coordinate 242,370 of NZ_JAWMTI010000008.1, read as the reverse complement.
ATAAGTACGTCCACTCTCTTTATGATTAATCAATGTCACTTGATATCCCAGTGCGCTCAGCAACTTAAAGGCAGTTTGCCCTATTCCCGTATCATTGTAATTGGTAAATTCATCACAAAACAGGTATACCGTTTGCTTAAAGACTGTATCTATTGATTTTTGCCCCTGTATCCATTTCCGTAGTGTGATATTACCCACCTCGGGCAACGATCTCTTTTTGGCAAATCCAATGGTATTTTTAACGAGCGATGATAAAAGAGAATTTTTTATAACAGCGTTGTACAATTGAGGAACATAGCTACCCATTTTTTGAGATTTAGTAAAATTAGCAATAAGCCATGTTCTAAAAGGAATACCGTTTGCGTCATAGTAATGTTGCAAAAACTCTGCTTTCATCTTTGTCACATCAACCCCTGAAGGACATTCCGTTTTGCAGGCTTTGCAGCTTAAGCACAAGTCCATTACTTCTTTGATTTCTTTGTGATCAAAGCGGTTGGCCTTATTAGAATGAGTCAGAAATTGTCGAAGTATATTAGCCCTCGCTCTTGTTGTATCCTTCTCTTCTCGTGTCGCCATATAGGATGGGCACATCGTGCCACCGGTTATATGCGATTTTCGGCAATCACCTGATCCAGAACATTTTTCTGTGAGACGAAGAATATTTTCTTGTTTATGAAAGTCAAAAATAGTGTCTATATGAATGGAAGAAGTTTCTTTTTCATATCGTAAAAATTTGTCCATTGGTGGCGTGCGAACAATTTTATTCGCATTAAAAATTGCGGAAGCATCAAAAATAGATTTGACTTCCTCTAAAAGTAAGTAAACATGCTGTCCTAATACCGTTTTTATGAACTCACCGCGTAAACGTCCATCACCATGCTCACCGCTTAGTGATCCATTATACTTTTTTACTAAAACAGCCGTTTCAGCCAATATAGCCCTGAACTTATGTTTACCTTCCTTTGTTTTCAGATTGATCAGAGGTTCTACATGAAGCTCCCCGGCTCCGGCATGTGCATAGTAAGATGCATTTGTATTGTGTTTTGCCAGTATTGTCTGAACTTCTTCTATATAAGAAGGAAGATCATCTGGCAATACGGCACAATCTTCAATAAGGTTTACAGGTTGCGTGTCGCCAGGTAAATTACGAATAAGTCCTAAACCAGCTTTACGAACATCCCATACTAAGTTCGTACGATCTCCTGTGATAAGCGGATAGGCATATCCTATATGATCGGCCTCTAGCGCCATTTTTAATGCATTCGCTTTATTAATTACACCTTCTAAATTATGGTCACGAAATTCAACCATCAATAAGGCTGCAGGATCACCCTCTATGAAGAAACGATTATGCTGATAAGTGGGATGATCCCTCGTAAAATCAAGAATATACTTATCAACCAATTCCGATGCTTCAGGTTGATATTTTAAGGCTATAATATTGGCTCGTAGCGATTCGATAAGTGAATAACAATGTATACAGAGTATGCCTACCTCTTGAGGTGGTAAGGGAATAAGATTCAATTTGGCTTCAGTAACCAATGCCAAGGTACCTTCAGACCCCGCGATCAATTTACAAAAATTGAACGATTCTTTGGGATTTGCCAGCAAATCTAAAGCATAACCTGTATTTCGTCTGGTAATGGAATGTTTAGGATATCCTTTTCTAATAACCTCTTGATTTTTATTATCATTCAACAAATCATTAACGGCCCTGTAGATCTCACCCTCTCTATCTTGCTGTTTTAGTTTACTAAACAGCGTTGATTCGTCGAGCTCCTCAAAAATCACAGAACTGCCGTCATCTAAAAAGGCTTTTACGGCAAGCAAATGACTACGCGTATCCCCCCATACGATCGAATGCAAACCACTCGAGTTATTTCCAATCATCCCTCCGATCATAGCGCGACTTGCGGTTGAAGTTTCGGGGCCAAACATAAGGCCATATACTTTCAAAAAGGCATTTAGATCATCTCTTATTACCCCGGGCTGCACCTTCACCCAACGCTCTTTCTGATTAACTTCAATGATTTTGTTAAAGTATTTAGAGATATCGATAATTATGCCTCGTCCAACAACCTGCCCTGCCAAGGAAGTTCCTGCGGTTCGCGGTATTAAAGTAATTTCTGTTCGTTTGGCAAGCGCTATTAACAACTTCAAATCGTTGTCGTTCTTCGGAATTGCCACGGCTATTGGCAGCTCCTGATATACCGAAGCATCGGTAGAATAGGCAAGTCGTACGGTATGGTGCGTGGAGCTATCATTGTAGTATAACTCACCTGAAAAAATAGACTCTATATCTTTAAATTCACGGTTAATCTGTGGAAAGTCCATATAAAAGTTTATAAATAAACGATGATGAATGGTTCGACATTACGTTATTGACAGTGTTCTCTATTTACTCAACGTATAAGTTGGCGAATATGAGGGAATAAAGCCTCTCTAATTTCTGCTGCTTCATTTTTCCTCGTGATTGAGTTTTTGAAAACATCATGGGCCCTCCATTTCTTTACAAAGAAATACTTTCTTTTCCATTAAATCTTAAAAAATTTAAGTTTTTACTGCCCCCGGCATCAATCAACCTAATGTATGTTTATGTTGCCTACCAGAAGTAAGCAATTAATAGCAAACACTTAAACAACGCTACCTATAATAATTTATTTAGAATCTTTGATTTTACAGATCATTTAGTACATTTGCCAATTCATCTGATGATATGATGTATATAGTATATTAAACAATGAAAACACTTATACAAAGAAAATCACTCGCCGACGAAGTCGCGTCTAAACTACAAAAACAAGTTCTCAGCGGACATTATAAATTACATGACAAGCTACCGATTGAACCGGAATTAATGAAGACTTTTGGTGTCGGTCGTTCTACCATTAGAGAAGCGGTTAAAATACTGGTTAATTCCGGCTTATTGCGGGTGCAACAAGGTGTGGGTACTTTTGTAGAGAATATTCGTATCCAAACAGACCCTATCGAACAGCGATTTAAACGAGCGGACTTTAAAGAATTAGATGAAGTTAGGCAATTGTTGGAAATGAAAATTGCTGAAAAAGCGGCAATTAATCGAACAGAAAAGGATATCAACCAAATACGGATTCACCTACTTGCTCGTAAAGAGGCAGCTGAATCCGATCTACTGGAAAACTGTATTGCAGCTGATGTTAATTTTCATATTTCGATTGCCGAGGCATCGCAAAATGAAATTTTGACTGATTTATATAAAACAGTTTCCATTCATTTGACCAACTGGTTTCACAGTATATATGCAGACACATCCGCTTTCAGGCATACGCAACAACTCCACGAACAACTTCTGAAAGATATAATTGCTTGTAATCCCAAAAAAGCTTGGAACACTGCGGCAAAAATAATAGGTCATGTTTCACAATAACAAGAATTTTTTACCATCCAGTCATTAAAAATGAAAACGCTTGCCAATAGCACACTCGATACTGACGTAAAAAAAACCGTCTATTCCATTCTCTTTACCATAAGTTTCACTCACCTATTGAATGACATGATTCAATCGGTAATCCCTGCAATCTACCCCTTGATCAAAACGAATTTTCGTTTATCGTTTACACAAATAGGGATGATAACTTTTACCTTTCAGCTTACAGCTTCCCTATTGCAACCCTTTGTTGGTTATTATACAGACCGAACACCGCGTCCCTATTCGCTTGCAATAGGTATGGCATTTACATTGCTCGGGCTGATCTTATTATCAACGGCCAATGGGTTCATAGCCGTATTGGTCGCTGTAAGTTTAATCGGAATGGGTTCCTCCGTTTTTCATCCCGAATCTTCCAGAGTAGCACATTTGGCATCGGGCGGAAAAAAAGGCCTGGCACAATCTATTTTTCAACTTGGGGGAAACGCAGGTAGCGCCATTGGCCCGCTACTAGCTGCCTTAATAGTGGTTCCTTATGGGCAATTTAACATTATTTGGTTTGCTCTAGCGGCTATTTTGGCTATTATTGTACTCGTACAAATCGGGAAATGGTATAAAGAACACCTCTATTTAAAAACTACAAAAGTAAGCAAAACAGTTACTAGCATTTCTGCTCTTCCCAAAAGGCGCATACTTGTCGCACTCAGTATTCTATTGATACTCATATTCTCAAAGTACTTTTATATGGCTAGTATGACGAGCTATTTTACATTCTACCTGATAGACAAGTTTCATCTTAGTGTACAACAATCTCAACTATACTTATTCGCGTTCTTAGCCTCTGTAGCAGCCGGCACAATGATCGGTGGGCCTTTGGGAGATCGATTTGGAAGAAAGTATATTATTTGGATATCTATATTGGGAGCGGCTCCTTTCACACTACTTCTACCCTTTGCAAACCTATTCTGGACAGGAATATTGGCTGTACTTATCGGTGTTATCATTTCATCGGCATTCTCCGCAATTCTAGTTTATGCTACCGACCTCGTCCCAGGTAAAGTAGGCATGATTGCCGGATTATTCTTTGGATTTGCTTTTGGAATGGGAGGTGTCGGTTCGGCAGTTTTGGGCTGGTTAGCGGATCATACAAGTATCAACTATGTATTCAAAATATGTGCTTTTTTGCCCTTGATAGGAATTATAACGGGTTTTCTTCCCAACATAGAAAGTCAAAGTAAAAGGTCTTAACGATCTTTTGCGCATATTTTTACAATTTTCTGTATACTTTATGTATACACGGTTATCATGGCTAATACCTAGTTTTACATTAACAAACTAGGTATTATGGGAAATTTTGTTCCGCTCAAAGACTTTGCAAACTATCTTAAAAAGTTCTTCTTACAACACCCTGAAAAATTGCCAAAAGGAATAGATATAAATGATCTGCAGGTTAAACCTTTTCAGAATGCTTGGATTGATAAACGTTTGGATTCAGATTATCAATATGTTCGATATATGGATGTATTATTTTCCGGAAATGAAAGCACGGTCGAGAACCATTTTCATAGTTTTATTATTACATATTCCTGTGAAGGCCATATTATTGAAGTCATGAAAATGGAGTTCTACAACAACTTAACATCTGCTTAATATTTTTTATATCACCAACCAAGCCTACAAATCCCAGCATACCGTGTTGGGATTTTTTAATGACCCGTCTATTCCTCATAAAGGCGAACCGCATGGATACCGATTTTCTCCAATTCCTTTATAATCTCCAGATAATTCACACCGATACCATTTACTACCAATAGTTTATAAATCGATTCGACATCAAGCCTCCAATGAGCAAGGCCTTTAATATTTTCCAAAGCACTCAGTAATTTAGTTTTCAAAGCAGGTGTTTGAATATCGGTCTTGAATATTAAAGTCTCCATAATAGAAAATTTATGTTACTAAATGTTTATTTGATCAACTAGGGTTTGAGAATAAGAACTGAGGGGGTTTCCGCAAGCCAGACACTTCTTGTTTCGACCGCTTTCTTCCAACTATCCAAACTAACAAGTAGCAGGTCTTTTTGGCTTAAGAAAGCTTTATTCATCGTTCTTTCATCCACTACCGATATGTGATGTGACGCCACTACATCAATCGCTCTAACAGCTTCCTTAAATTCGACATTCTGCCTGATTACGCCCGCAAGATCCATAATATAAATTTTGACCCCGCCATTCTGTATAAGTTTCTGTATATAAATCAATAGAAAACTATCACTTAACGAAAAAATAGGTACTACTACTTCTTTAATTTCCCTCAATTGCTTATCAATCAATATACCCGTGGGAATTTTAGCATGCTTTAATATGTGTTTGGTTCGCTCATCAAATACACCGAAAGAAAGTAAGCTGCCTTTCGTTTTAAATGTCTCATATAGTTTTTCGGGATTTACAACTGTAGAGGTAAGTCCTAATATTCTGCCTAACAAGGTTCCCTCGAACACCGATTTACCAATACCAACCAAAAGTAGATCAAATTCACCTCTATTAGCTGTTTCTATGATATCGTCGTCAATATTATCTGAAGGCTTAAACAACGATACAACAGGTTGTCCTAATTCTTTAGATTCCAACTGGATTGGTGCAAAGCTTTCTTTCTCGTACTCAAAGGCGTTAAATTGATTCAATTCATTTGCTAAAGATAGATGTAAAGCAGTAACACTCACTGTATCTTTTGTTTTCCTCGTCAGACTATTAGCTAATCGGACAAGTAGCCGACCGGTTAACGGGCTACCGAAAGCAATAAGGATATTATATTTATCAACTTGTAGAGTGGGAAAGCTTTCTTCTTTCTGCTCTTTAAAAAAATGGTTGATAAATGCTAAAGAGGGCCCCGTCATAAATGTCGTGATGAGTGCCATAAGTACTAACATAGCAAAAACTTCGGGAGATAATACCCCCAGGTCATACCCGATATTAAGTGCAACGAGCTCCATCAACCCCCGTGTATTCATCAATGCTCCTATTGTCAGACTTCCTTTCCAACTTTGCCCCACAAACCTTGCTGCTATTGCACTTCCTGCAAACTTTCCTATTACAGCTACTGCGATGAAAATAGCACATAACCCCCATAGTCCTGGTTCATTCAACAGACCTATTTGCGTACGTAAACCAGTAAAGACGAAAAAAAGAGGAAGCAAAAGTACAAGTGCTAAGTCTTCGACTTTCTCAATAAAAATATTTCTGAAGTTAATGTTAGCAGGCATGATAACCCCTGCCATAAAGGCGCCGAAAAGAGCATGTATACCAATAACTTCAGTGCTCCAAGATGACAATAGAAGTGTTATAAAAAATATTCCTACAATTGGTTTACTTAAGCTTTCCTTGGTGGAATAAAGATCTCCTATTCGCTTTAAAAAGGGTCGTACAAATTTTAACATGAGCACAACATAAGCTACCGACAATAAAATTGTGTAAAGAGCACTGGCTAAGGAGCCTGCCTTTACAATGGCAATCACTGCTGCAAGGATACACCAAGCGGTTATATCATCCGCGGCAGCACAGGTGATAGCCATTGCACCCAGCTTTGTTTTCGAAAGTCCACGCTCCTGCACAATCCGAGCTAAAACAGGAAAGGCGGTAATACTCATGGAAATCCCAATAAAGAGTGCATAAGAGATAAAGTTGATACCTTCGGGAGCTGTGTCCTGATAGATAAAATAGGCTAAGGCAACACCAAGCGTAAAGGGAAAGATGATGCTGGCATGACTCACTACAACCGCTTCATGGGCCTTGTTTCTTAGAATACCCAAGTCAAGTTCCATCCCTACAACGAACATAAAAAGTATAAGTCCAATTTGACTCATGAGACCCAAATTACCCAATGAACTTGCAGGAAAAAGAATGGCTGAAAAATCCGGAAAATAGGCACCGAGCAAGGACGGTCCTAATACAATTCCGGCTATAATCTCGCCAATCACGCTTGGTTGGCCAATTTTTCTACACAAATATCCAAAGCACCTAGCTACTAATATAATTGTAATGATTTGAAGTAATAGTGTGGCAAGCGGATAAGAAAAGTTATGTTTTAATGAATCGATAAAGTGATCCCACGCCGATCCAGAAATCTCCGCATGATCTATTTTCACTTTTTTTGCAAACTCTAAGTTAGCACCTTGAATAATCAACAAATAAATAAGGAGAGAGAAACCCCCGATACTCACCACATAAAATACTAAATCTTTGTACCGCCTCATTATGAATAACTAAATTAAGTATTTTGGCGAAAATAGAATTTACACCTGTTTCATGAAAGCAAGGTTACCTTAATTTGTAACTAACAGGAAATAAAATGTAATAAAACTAAGCGCCCAACAAAGCAATAAAGTCCTTACGATAATGTTCATTTAGAGAAAAAACAATAGGCTTTGACCCTAATAATAATGTAACCTGATTATGAGTAAAAGCGTGTACACATCGAGCTGCAACAATGGTCTGCCGGTTGATACGCGCGAAGGCTTCTCTCGGAAGAAGGGTAACAAGTTGGTCAAACGATATGTTCTTTAACGTTACCTCCCGTCCATCATCATACACTACTGTTTTATCTCTTTTGTCAATCTCAGAGACAACAATAAATGCAATCACTGCAAACAGCAGTCGTATTTTCCCCTTATTGCTATTCAGTTGAACGAGCTGCGGAACCTCTTCTCGAAGAAGGTAGTTATAAGACTTTTCAAAAGCTTTCTTTAATCTGTCAAACTGAATGGGCTTGATAATATAATCTACTGCCTCAAGTTCATATGCTTCAGCAGCGAACTCTTTATAAGCGGTGGTGAAAATAATGGCTTTTCCATCTAGTTTACCTGCCAATTCCATTCCGTTCATTTGCGGCATTTCAATATCCAGCACGCACACATTAAAATCCAATTGGTCTATTTCTTCCAATAATCTCAAAGGATTATTAAATGCTTTGATGACTTCAACATTGGTAATCCCCTCACAAATAGATCGCAAATATCGAAGAGCAGGTAACTCGTCGTCCAACAAAACACATTTTAATTCCTTCATGATATTTTTATTCTTAATTCAGTAATAAAAATTCCGTTATTTATCGATTCTTTGCAAGAATATCCCTCCACTCCATACACCGAAGAAAGGCGGTCTAAATAAATATCATTCCCGAGTCCACCCCTTGTATTTAACGAAGGAGGGAGATCATTGGTTTTATTAGCTACCTGTAATACAAACCAGGAATCGTTTTCAAAAGAAAAACTAACGCTTATAAATGCATTATCACTCTGTAAATCAGCATGTTTAAAGGCGTTTTCTATCGGATTTATGAATGATAGCGGAGCAATTACAGCTTGATGACAACGGGGATCTGCCTCGTTGATCTTATTCTTAATCCGTATATCAAATAAGGGACTTGTTTTCAACCGATTTATCTCAATAAAGTTTCGCGCAAATTCGATTTCCTCCTTTACAGTCACCAATCGTCCGTCTGTATCGTATAGAATATAATCTAGCACGCCCGACAACTTGTCCAAAGCATAATAACTTTGGTAGGCATGCGACTGAATCGCATTTAAAGCATTTCTAAATAAATGAGGGTTTAATTTGTATCGAAGTTGCTCTGCATGAACTCCTGTGTATTTTTTTTCGATTTCATCATAGCTCATCCGCAACTTTCGGTTTTCTTCCCGTAATTGCCCTTGATTCTTCCATAAAAATAATAAAACAATAATCGCTGTTAATAGCAAAATCGCCAAACCTATTGTAAAAATCCAATATACTGTATTAACAGTACCCATAGCTTCCTGATAAACAAATAAAATGTTAAATATATTCTATTTCCCGAAAAAATCCGTGAAGTAATGAAAGTCTAACGCAGGTTTGTGATAGCTGCGTTGTTTAAGACGACATTCTTTTATCATTTTACATTCAGCTTACAATAAAAAAAAGCAAGAATCCCTGTCTGACTTCATTTTAACGGTTCTTTTATTTCCGACGAAATTTTTCTTTCCTCGTCCACCACTACTATCTCGTTCCTACATTGCATATAAAAGCAATTTTGTCTAATTTTGCGTCACGTATAAAACATCATGATTTACTTCTTTAAAAACCCTCATCACACTATTTTCGCGCTACAAATACAACGGCCTTTAACCGCCGATGAAATCGCTAAACTAATATGGCTATTTGGTGGATCTGAATTACTCTCCGATGAAAGTTTACCAGGTTCCTTTGTCGGGCCTCGAGCAACTATGATAACACCATGGAGCACTAACGCAGTAGAAATAACGCAAAATATGGGCATTACTGCTGTTCTTCGAATAGAGGAATTTACCGAGGTAAACCCCGATTTTAACGATTTCGATCACATGTTGCTGCAAAAATACGAGGGGTTAGATCAAGATATTTTTACCATTCATTTGAAACCGGAGCCTGTTTTGGAGGTGGATGATATCGCGGCCTATAATCAAAAAGAAGGTTTATCGTTAAGTGATGAAGAGGTTGACTACCTAAATGCGCTAGCGAAAAAACTTGGCAGAAAACTGACGGATTCCGAAGTTTTTGGCTTTTCCCAGGTTAATTCCGAACACTGTCGACATAAAATATTCAATGGCACTTTTGTTATCGACGGAACGGAACAGCCAACATCCTTATTTAAGCTGATCCGAAAAACTTCAGAGAAAAACCCGAACAATATCGTTTCTGCTTATAAAGATAATGTGGCTTTTATTAAAGGTCCGAAATTACAACAATTTGCCCCCTTGCGTGCCGACAAGCCAGATTTTTATACCATCAAAGAATTTGATTCAGTTATTTCGCTAAAGGCCGAAACGCATAATTTCCCTACAACCGTTGAACCTTTTAATGGAGCGGCTACGGGCTCTGGAGGGGAGATAAGAGATCGCCTTGCAGGTGGGCAAGGCTCTTTACCGTTGGCTGGATCAGCTGTTTACATGACCGCATTTTCACGATTGGAAGAAAATAGGCCATGGGAAAAAGCTATGGAAGAAAGGGACTGGCTTTACCAAACACCAATGGACATCCTGATTAAGGCTTCAAACGGAGCATCTGATTTCGGAAATAAATTCGGACAACCGCTTATTACCGGATCGGTTCTTACTTTTGAGCATGAGGAAGATGCGCGAAAACTGGGATTCGATAAGGTAATCATGCTTGCCGGTGGTGTTGGGTACGGTAAGAATGAACAATCAAAAAAACTGCAACCTGCTACTGGCGATAAAATCGTTGTATTAGGTGGTGAAAACTATCGCATTGGTATGGGGGGTGCGGCTGTTTCTTCAGCTGATACAGGAGCTTTCGGTTCAGGTATCGAGCTAAATGCGATTCAACGATCCAACCCTGAAATGCAAAAAAGAGCAGCAAATGCTATTCGTGGTTTAGTCGAAAGTGATCATAACACCATTGTTTCTATTCATGATCATGGTGCTGGTGGGCACTTAAATTGCCTTTCAGAGTTAATTGAAAGTACAGGAGGACAAATCGATTTAGATCAGCTTCCTGTCGGTGATCCAACTTTATCGGCAAAGGAAATCATCGGTAATGAATCGCAGGAGCGTATGGGATTGATAATTGCTGAAGAGCACCTTCAAATGCTAAAAGAGATTGCCGATCGTGAACGGGCCCCCATCTACACAGTTGGTCAAGTAACCGGTAACCATCGTTTTACAATCGCTTCTTCGAGTAATGGATCCAAACCGATGGATTTGGCATTGAATGATATGTTCGGTAGTTCACCAAAAACAATTATGGAAGATCAATCTATAAAACGAACATACCGTGATCTTTCTTACCGTGAAACGGATTTGCCACTTTACTTAAATCAATTATTACAACTAGAAGCCGTTGCCTGTAAAGACTGGTTAACAAACAAAGTAGATCGGTGTGTTGGAGGACGTGTTGCTAAACAGCAATGTGCTGGTCCGCTTCAATTACCTTTAAATAACTGCGGTGTTATGGCACTCGATTATCAAGGAAAAGATGGAGTTGCAACTTCAATTGGCCATGCCCCTCTTTCTGCACTTATTAACGCGGCAGCAGGTAGTCGAAATGCTGTAGCCGAATCCTTGTCGAATATTATTTGGGCTCCATTAAATGAAGGTTTACAAGGTGTTTCATTGTCCGCAAACTGGATGTGGCCATGCAAAAATGAAGGGGAGGATGCTCGTTTGTATGAAGCTGTGAAGGCCTGTTCAGATTTTGCTATTGACTTAGGTATCAATATACCTACCGGCAAAGATTCTCTTTCGATGAAACAAAAGTATCCAGATGGCGAAGTCATCGCACCCGGAACAGTTATTATTTCTGCGGCTGCACATTGTACTGACATTACTGCCGTGGTAGAACCTGTACTGCAAAAAAAACGGGGTGAAATTTACTATATAAACCTCTCTGGTGATAAACCTAAATTGGGAGGATCATCCTTTGCACAGATTTTAAATTGCATAGGTACTGATACACCGGATATCATCGATCCAAAAGCCTTTAAAGCAACCTTTAATGCTATACAAGAGCTTATAAAGTCAGGAAAGATAATCGCCGGGCATGACATCGGTAGCGGGGGGTTAATTACTACTTTACTGGAAATGTGTTTTGCTGACCGTGATTTGGGAGCCAATATTGATTTATCTGCTTTGAAAGAACAAGACAGTATTAAGCTTTTGTTTGCGGAGAATATCGGTATCGTTTTTCAAGCAGATGAGTCTATTGAACAAGATTTAGAGGAAAAAGGAATTATCTTTTATAAAATCGGCCAGGTAAGTGAAAAAGCCACTTTGGAAATAACAAATAATGCTTCACAATGGTCATTCGACATAGATGAATTACGAGATATTTGGTTTAAAACCTCTTATTTGCTTGATCAAAAGCAAAGCGGTCAAGAAAAAGCAACAGAACGTTTCAGGAATTATAAAAACCATGTGCTCAACTATTCTTTTCCTGCACATTTTGACGGCAAAAAACCCCAGATTGACAATACAAAATATAGACCAAAGGCTGCGGTAATACGCGAGAAGGGAAGCAATTCTGTACGCGAATTGGCCAATGCCATGTATTTAGCAGGTTTCGATGTGTAGGATGTTCATATGACTGATTTAATTTCGGGAAGGGAGAATTTAGAAGATATTCAATTTATAGGAGCTGTGGGCGGGTTCTCTAATTCCGATGTTTTGGGTTCAGCAAAAGGCTGGGCAGGGGCGTTCATGTATAATGAAAAAGCTCGGATAGCGCTTGAAAACTTCTTTAACCGCCCCGACACATTGTCGGTTGGTATCTGTAATGGTTGTCAGCTATTTATTGAGCTAGGGCTTATCAATCCGGATCATAAAGATAAACCGAAAATGTTACATAACGACAGTCATAAACACGAAAGTGGTTTCACGGCTCTGACCATACAAAAAAATAATTCGATCATGCTTTCAAATCTCGCTGGATCCACCTTGGGCGTATGGATTTCACACGGTGAAGGTAAGTTTCAATTGCCCTACAATGAAGACCAATACCACATAGTGGCGAAATATCATTATGATAGCTACCCTGCTAATCCAAATGGTTCCGATTACAATACCGCTATGCTCTGTGATAAATCCGGCAGGCACCTAGTAATGATGCCTCATATAGAACGTTCTTTATTTCAATGGCATTGGGCCCATTATCCGAGTGAAAGAAACGATGAGGTTTCTCCATGGATAGAAGCATTTGTCAATGCAAGGAAATGGATAGAAAAACATTAGAAAAAGCCCGGTACATGTAACCGGGCTTTTTTTTGATATTGAGACTTCCCCTCCTCCCCTTTCTTCATTTTACATCATTTTTATATTTAATTCTTAGCTATTTACCCATGGTCAATCGCAAGTAAAAGCAATTTTATTATTAAAGTCTTGCCTTCCCTTGCAACGTTTTAAGATTTTTAGCGTCTAGGTAAATAAGAATGCGAAGTAATAACAAAAAATAAACCTTTCTGTCAATGAAACATACAAAACAGTCCTTCGTTAAGAACCAAATCAATCCTTTTCAGACATTATGATTATCAGCCCTCTATTATCTCTAAAAATTTCACCTAACAAAACAGGCTATTTACCGAGATTTTGAATGCTTTTACCTAATTCATCTTCAAGAACACATACATGATAGATACTTTTGGCAAAAAGAATAAAGCCATGAATATTCCCGACACACACAAAAAAACACACAAACCAATGCCTTTATTGAAAACTTCTTTATTATCGATATTTCTTTTCTTTTCTTTTATCATTTATACGCAAGCACAGGAAAAAGCAACCATTCAAGGGCTAGTAAAGGATGAAACAGGAGCACCTGTCGATTTAGCCACCGTGATTTTGTTAAACGCTGCTGATTCGTCTTATATACGTTCTGTATTCAGCGATGCGGAAGGCAAGTATAAGGTCCCCACTGTCAATAAAGGGTCATATATTCTATCAGCGTCTATGATAGGTTTTCGCAAAGCTTACTTGCCGATCAATGTAAAATCGCCGCAAATAATACAGGCCACACCTCTTATTTTAATGCCAGAAGCAAATGCTTTAAAAGAGGTAACGGTTACCGCTACCACGCCTACTGTTGAACGAAAAGACGGTGCTTTAGTCGTGAATGTTGCTAATACCGCTTTAGCCGCGGGTAACAGCGCAATGGATATATTAGAACGTTCGCCTGGCGTAAGTGTAGACAAAGATGGAAATATTAGCCTTATGGGCAGGCAGGGTGTAACAGTAATGATTGATGGTAAACAAACCTATCTTTCTGCTGAACAATTGGCTAATATGTTAAAATCGATGGACGGCAATAATGTTCAATCCATTGAACTGAATACCAATCCATCGGCAAAATATGACGCAGCAGGTACTGCCGGGATTATCAACATTAAGTTGAAGAAAAATAACATGGAAGGCACGAATGGAACATTAAGCCTGAGTGGAGGATATGGGCGTACCCACAAATCGAACAATTCTTTGCAAATTAATCATAAGGCAGGTAAAGTGAATCTTTTTGGAAACTATAGCTATGTTAACAGCAATTATAACAATACACTGGAGCTCTATCGTGTTGTGGGACAAAATACATCGGCAAAGGTATTCGATCAATTTGCAGACTTCCGAAACAGAAGAGCAAGTAACAGCGTAAGAGGGGGTATAGACTACAAAACATCTGAAAGAAATACTTTAAGTCTTTTATTTTCGGGCTTTTTCATGCAAGGGAACGATCATTCTACCAGTAATAACAGGATTTCGGATTTAAATGCCCCTTTGGATTCTACACTTACCACATTAAATCGAGGCAAAAATCGCTATAATAATATTTCTTTTAATGTTAACAATACATTTAATATCGATACGAATGGACGTAAGCTAGTTATTGAAGCAGATATTTCCAGATTCAGTGATAAGACGCTTAACTATTATGACAACTATTTTTATATGTCAAGTGGAGCGTATTTACGAGATCCTGAGTTCATTTTAAATGATATGCCATCCATAATAAACATACAAACTGCTAAAATTGATTATACACATCCTTTAAATGCTAAAAGTAAGATCGAATTAGGCATAAAATATAGTGGTGTCAAAAGTGATAACAATATGGGGTTTTATAACCAGGTGAATGATGAGTGGCAAAATAATGAAAATCGTTCCAATTACTTTATCTATAAGGAACGAGTCAGTGCCGCCTATGCAATTTACAGTCAAACCATCAACAAAACGGAGATCAAGGCAGGGTTACGGGCTGAACATACCTATTCGGATGGCAATTCAGTAACTATGAATGTGAGAAATAAACGAGATTACTTAAGTCTCTTCCCCAATGTTAGTCTGAATCAACAGTTATCAGATAAGCAGAGCGTAGGCTTATCGTACAGCAGAAGAATAAACCGACCAAATTATGGCAACCTTAATCCTTTTTTGTTTTACGTTGATCCTTACAGCTATCAGCAAGGAAATCCATTTCTAAATCCATCTTACACAAACTCCTATGAACTAAGCTATACGTTGTTAAAGAAATACACCTTAACAACCGGGTATCAAAAAACCAAAGATATGGTAGGTGAAATGATGTACCAAGATGATGAAACAAATATTGTATATGTAACGAATGAGAATATTGCAAGTGAGCATGTATACTTTGCTAATCTAAATATCCCCCTGGAAATCGGCAAAATATGGAGTAGCAATACGAATATAAATGCGATGCATCTTGGATATAAAGCAGATATTCCTGCTGCACCTATTGATTTTGGTCAGTTTGCCGTACAAGCAAATAGCAATCATACCTTTAATCTAACGCAAAGTTTGCGCTTTGAAACTACCTTACAGTACCGATCTCCTCTACGTTGGAGTATCTATCAGATTGGTACATCATGGGGTTTGGATTTGGGTGTGAACAAATCTTTTTGGAATAAAAAAGCGCAAATAAAATTTGCAGTTACTGATATATTTAATACAAAACCAAATACTGTTAAAACAGATTATTCTAACCTAAACGTCCGTATTTTCAACACCTGGGAAAGTCGTGTTGCCAGATTAACGTTCACCTATAACTTTGGTAATCAAAAATTAAAAATATCCGAACGAAGTCTAGATAGTTCAGAAAAAAACCGTGTTGGTAAATAAAAGAATATTTCATGTGTGTTTGTGCCGCTGCCGTCGTGAGATGACAGCGGCTTTTTGCTTACCATAAAATTATTCGAAAGATGAAGTTTAATTTTTCTTTGGTACTTTAGCACCTTCTTTTCTTGCCTCAGATAATCCAATAGCAATTGCCTGCTTTTTTGAAGTAACCTTTTTACCGCTTCCACTTTTTAATTTTCCCTCCTTCATTTCATGCATAGTTTCTTCCACTTTCTCGCTTGCCTTTTTTGAATACTTTGCCATAACATTCTATTTTTTATGCATTTAAAGAACAAAAGAAAGTCCAGGATGTTTCCTATTTGCAGGAAAGATTTTAATGTAAGCACGTATGTATTTAACAACGCATAGTGCGAAAATCCGAAAGTAGCATGATGAGAATGAAAATTCTGTCCTCAGAAAACACGGTTTCGTGTAATTTTTTTTATTGATAGCGTACATTTATCGATATTAGAAATGTCAGATCAGGCTACCTAACATTGTAAATCAGATTGTATGATACTGGTTTTTGATAACGTACCCGAGCATAGCAATTCTTTAATGAAATTTTTGAAGGCAAATAACCTGCTCAATCAGCATGTTACATCGCCAAATGAAATCATCAAGCATATTGTCAATTTCAAATATAAACTTCTGATACTGCGAACAGAATCCCTAGAAATTGAAACGAATGAAATCTTAGATGCAATAAATAATATTCCTGAAGGGAAAGAACTCCCAGTTCTATTAATTAGCTCGCGATCCAAGCCCCTCTGGCCTGAATTCGAAAAATATACAGGATTATACTTAGATTATTTGATCGGCAATTATAGTACGACTTCTCTCCTTTTCAAGATTAAATCCATTATTGATAAACAACGTCATTTTACACGGTTACAAATTGAGAACAATGCGTTGAAAGAAGAGCTCGAAAAAAGAAAAATGACAGGGGCTGCAAAAGATGAATTCATTAGTATTGCAGGGCATGAGCTTAGCACACCGATTACTTCTATAAACGCTTATCTGCAATTAGCGCTTCGCAGCGCTAACAATAAAGATATTGAACAAACGATACAGCTATTATCTAAAGGTCTGAATCAAACAAATAAATTGAATCGACTTGCAAAAGATCTTTTAGATTCTTCTAGATTGCAAACTGGAAAAATGGAATACAATTTCGTTGTTTTTAACTGTCGAGACTACCTAAAGCAAACCATCGAAAGTGTAAAACATAGTTATCCAGATAGGCAAATCAACGTCTATGATCATACCAAAGTGTGGCTAGAAGGCGACCATGAAAGGTTGGAGCAAGTTCTCAGCAATTATTTAACCAATGCACTCAAATATTCTCCTGAAGATACAGAAGTGCTCGTCTACACAGAAATAATAGATAACAAATGGTTAAAAGTTTGTGTAAAAGATCAAGGACAGGGTATTCCTAGAGAAAAGCAACCATATATTTTTCATAAATATTACCGCGTGAACAACAAAAAAAACAGACATCAAGGCCTGGGAATGGGCTTATTTATCTGTGCACAAATCATCACGCATCATAATGGTAAATTCGGACTGGAAAGCGAGCCTGGAAAAGGTTCGGTCTTCTATTTTATTCTACCGATCAAAACCACTAAAGAAAAATTGGCACAACCTACTGTAAGCTTTCTAAAGAGAAATGCTTTTTCTCCTTCCAGTTTAAAATAAAACCTTCCTTCTGTTTTCCTGTTTGATCATAAAAACCATGGTAGATAGAGTACTTCGTTATCATTCATTTACTGTACGCGTAGGCTATGAACCTGGAATTATACGTATTTCGAATGATATTGATCTATGGCATTTTTTTGACCACGATATAACACAAAAAACAGCCTGGTTAATTAACGCGATACAACAGGACCACGAGTCGCTATACGGCGCACCGCTAAAGATAAGGTCTAATTCTTTGGCTGTTGAGATCTGGGGTCACTTATATTTCGAATATTATCTACTAAGATTCGCTCGCTTTTTGGGCATTCATCATCAATCACAGAAGCTTCAATGTTTACTGGGCCGCACTGCAATTATTGATTGCGGAGAAAAAAACAAAGACAGCAATCGATTTTTATGGGATTGCTTCGCGTTATTTTCTAGCATATTACCGTATATACTTCCCAAAAATATTTCCTTAAAAGATCTAAAAAAATAATAGACTCGTAGGAGCTATTTGATGGGTTAAAAGATATCGGCTATTTTCAATTAGTGCTTGCAAAAAATATTTATCTCGCTTATATTTGTTATCCTAATGCGAAAATAGCTCAGTTGGTAGAGCGCAACCTTGCCAAGGTTGAGGTCGCGAGTTCGAACCTCGTTTTTCGCTCCAAAACACCATACTTCCCGTATGGTGTTTTTTTATTTAGTCGACTTCCCAACTTCCGCTTACCTGTGTACCTAAAAAAGGATCATTTTTAATCTTTAAATAGACATCTATTTCCTGTTGCAGCTCTTCTACATGAGAAATGACACCCACTATCCTATGCTCATTTCGCAATGTTTTTAGCGTATCAAAGGCGACAGCTAACGATTCCTTATCTAAAGACCCAAAACCTTCGTCTAAAAAGAAAAAGTTCTGTTTTGACTTATTTTGCTGCTGCACGGATTCAGCCAATGCTAACGCTAAGGATAATGATGCCTGAAATGTTTGTCCTCCCGATAGCGTTTTGGCCAATCTTGTTTTGCCATCGTTTAAATAATCTCTCACCTGAAATTCATTTTTATCTGTCACCTCCAGTTGTAATCGCTGTTGTGTAAGCTTATAAAAACGTTTGTTTGCGGCATCACATAATTGCTGTAAATAAACTGTTGATATATAACTAACAAAGCCACTTCCTTTGAATAAATTCTTTAACAAGCTTAGGTCATCGGCTCGTTGTTGTAATAATTGCAAATCGTTTTGTAATTGCTGTTTTTCTTGCAGTTGCTTTAAAAGTCTATTATAATTTGCCTTAGCTGCCGCATGCTTTTCTTGTTGCTCATTGAATTGATTCTTGAGTAATTCATAGGCGTCTACTGATTTTAAAAACAGCTTTTCATCGTACGTCTTATCTTTTGCATCCGAGGCTAAGGCGGCATACTGTTCTTTCACATTATATAATTGCTGGAAGAATAGGTCTATATTGCCTCGAACCTCTTCCACAGCAATTGCTAAATTTAAAAGACTTTTAACTTGTGTCAAGTTCGAATATTTTGACTTACTCAGTGAAGTTTGTAATTGATCATTTATAAAATCTAAACGCTCCTCTTCCGCAACCATACTTTCACTAATTGCCTGAGCTCTGGTCTCCAAAGATACTTTTAGCTGTTGTTGTTCATGTACTAGGCTTTGAAGTTGTTCATATTTGTCAACAATTATTTTATATTCGGAATCAATATTTAAAATACTATCTTCTAAATACTTGTAATCATAAGTATAAACTTCTTCTTTAGATATGTGACGAAGCTGATTTATGAGCATATCTAGTGACCCAACCTTTTCTCGTTCTTCTCCTACGATTTTTTTTATAGCTTCTTCATATTGATCTCTATCTGCCTCTGCTTTTTTCAATAACGCATCGTTTTCATTAATTGCAATATCAAGCTGTTCCAACTCCTTCTCTATAACCTTATGTTTCGCAAGCAATTGATCAATAACTTCGGCATCGTCCTTACTGCAGATCGACTCCCAAATAAATTTACGCAAATGTGCTTGTAATGCGTGCTCATCCGTATCGCTCTTTGAAGTCATAACTTCCTGACTCCTCACAACCGTAGCTTTTTTCACTTCCAATATCTCCAATTGACGCGAAAGTTTGCCAAGCCTGTCTTTTTCTTCTTTAATATACGCGAGTCGCTTTGTTAATTGTTGGAGCTGTTTTTCCACATCTGCCAATACTATAATCTGAGGGTGCTCTAATGCTCCACAAAGCGGACATGCTTCCCCCCTATGCAAGGCGGCTACAAAATCACCTAATTTAGCTTGCATCTGAATATGCGCAATTTCATTCAACAAGGTATCCAGTTCCGCTTCAATCGATTTGATACGAATGTCTAATGATTCTTTATAATTTTGCAATGGAATTTCTTCCTCATTAAGTAAGCTATTTATCGATTTTTCTATTTCCTTGAAAGTCGTTGTAATTTCATGGATGGCTCGTTCGGTTTCTTTTTTATTTTTCTCCAGATGCTCATGCGAGGTAAACCAATTCTTTATTTCCGATAAAACATTCAGGTCAGGTTTTTCATTCTTTTTTCTTTTTAATTTCTCCTTAAGCTCTATACTTATTTTATCCCGATGTATTTTCTCCTGCTGTGCTTTATGTACAAAGTCTTTCCCTCTGACAATCCGTTCACCTAAATGATTGATATCGTTTTTCAGCTTTAACATTTGCAAAGCCGTATGATAATCACTTCGTTTCTGATCCAGGAGTTCGAGTGATTGATATTTCAAGGTGATATTAGCAAACTCCTGCTGCTGTTCCATCAGCAGAGTCTCGCAATTTTTTAACTTATATTGATATTCTTTTAAATTTTCTTTTCGTTTTTCAATACCAGCAATCAGTTCTTCTGCGCGTTGTATATTCGCTTTAAAGTTCCGTTCGCAATATTCGTAGTCGCTTAATTGCTGTTTCAGTTGCTGATATTCTGTAGCCTTGGTCTGCAATTGGTTGTAAGCATCTTCAGCAACTTTTAAATTGTCAAATAATCGTTTTAGCTCTTCCTGTTGCTTCAGGCTATCTTCTCTATCTTGGAGTTCTGTTTTCAGCGTTGAATTCGCTGCCGCCATCGTTTCCAATTCTTGCAACGCAAGGTTAAGGTGCATTTCACTTAAATGTTCAAAAACAGATAGTCTTCCCTTCAAGCGTTGCATAACCTCATTATTCTTTCGCTCCAAAGAAGTAGTCTGTTGAAAAAACTCATATTTATCTAACTGAAAAATATCCTTGAGCATATCAGTACGAGCCTTGTCTGTTAATTGTAGAAACTCCTGAAATTTACCTTGTGGAATAATAATGGTGCGTCTAAAATTCTCATAGCTAAGCCCTAACAGAGATTCG
Organism: Olivibacter sp. CPCC 100613; assembly: GCF_036959255.1. NCBI lineage: Bacteria > Pseudomonadati > Bacteroidota > Sphingobacteriia > Sphingobacteriales > Sphingobacteriaceae > Olivibacter > Olivibacter sp. CPCC 100613. Next base: position 221,258 of record NZ_JAWMTI010000008.1, on the reverse strand, counting down.
GCTGTTGTTTCTTTCAAAGGCTCCCAGGCACCGCTTTTTAAAATATAAGCAGTCCGATCAAAGGTGTTTACTTTTTCGAATTTCTTCCCGTGACGTTTTCCTCTAACGACAAATCGATACTGCATTTCATCAAAGTTGCTAAAAACAAAGTCAATTAGTAATTCGTCAGATTTTAGGTTCATCATATTGTAATTTCGATCATCCCGCGTGCTTAGTCGTTCCGTTTCTCCGTAGAGTGAAAAAGCAATTGCCTCTAAAATGGAAGATTTACCCGATCCCACGGAACCAAATATGCCAAATAATTGTCCGTCAGTTAATCGATCGAAATTGATAATTTGCTCCTTTTGATAGGAAAAAAGTCCCTTTATAGTTAATGAAACTGGAATCATTCGTCTATTTGTTCTGCTCTTACTTCTTTAAACAATGTTATTAAATCCGCATTAGGTTGTTGTCCATTTCTAAAACTAAAATACTGGATAAACAGCTCTTCAACGGATTGGCTCAAATCAATAGTCCGACCTTCATCAGGCAAAGAACCTCTATTCTTTACTTCAGGAATGATGGTAACAATCCCCTCATGGGCCAGCAAAAGCCTCTTTCTGTCTTCGGCATTCATGAAATCTTCACTTACCATTGTGAGTTCAATCCAGGCAGGGCCGCAATTATTTAACCATTCAAGGGCCCCTGATATACCTTCAAAGCGCTTTCTATATAGCGGTTTTCCTGTTTTCAATGTCAGCTTCTGAAAATGTACTGCTTTAGCGGGTTCGGCTTCTATCAATACTACATTCTTACGCTGTTCGGCTTCAGCAAAGCTATAACTCAATAAGCTGCTACTATAAACAATCGGCATGCGGGCCTTATCTATTTCTTGATATCGATGTAAATGTCCCAATGCTACATATTGTAAGGTTTTAGGGATATTATCGCTGTAGATCGCTTGTGCACCACCTATATGTAGTATCGGTTTTTCATCGACCGGCTCTTCGGGGGGAACCTCTCCCCTTTTCATTACAAAAAGATGCGCCATTAATATATTTACCCCCAAATCATCACAATATTTTGTTGCCAATCGTTGCCAAAATGCGCCTAACATATTTCTCAATTCTTCTTCTCCGTTATCGACACCGAGAAATGTTTTCAAACGGTACTCGTTAGCATAAGGCGTCAACAACAAACGAAGGGGGTAATCGTATTTCGGAACTTGTAACTCGAGAAAGCCAGGTTCACTTCGGGTAATACGAAAACCACCACATAACTCACCTTCTATTATTTCAGCTTGTGGATAGCCAATAAACACAATTCCGCATTCACGAGCCAGTACATCCGGTGCGTCAATCCTATCTGGTGAATCGTGATTACCGGCAATAGCGATAATGGCTCTTTCACCGTTGTTTGCTAACCGTTTCAAGCTTTTGTACAACAGCTCTACCGCCTCAGCCGCCGGATTAAAAGCATCGAATAGGTCACCGGCGACCAATACTACATCGACTTCATTTTCATCAGCCAATACAATTAGTTCATCAAGTACGGCACGTTGCTCTTCCAATCGTGAATATCTATCTAATCTCTTACCTAAATGCCAATCAGCTGTATGAAGTATTTTCATAAGTTCATTTATAGTTAACATTAACAAAAAACGGAATTTTTTTATTAATAGCCTTAAAAAATAACGTTCATAAAAAGCCGATCTTATTTTTCCATTTAAAAATCGCCCATAACCAGTAAATATAACAAGGCAATCGTAACAAATTCTTGTCGTCGAATAGAGGTCACAAACGATCATCAGGTACCGGCAACTAATTGTATAATCCCTACAATTTAGCTAAGTTTGGGGCCAAACTCCACTTGAAATGACAGTTTTAGCTTTTACACTCATCTTATTGTTCGGAGCGTTCTGTGCAGGATTTATCGGATCGTTATCAGGACTCGGCGGTGGCGTTGTCATCATTCCATTGTTAACGGTAGTTTTGGGTGTTGATATACATTATGCTATTGGTGCAGCACTTGTTTCTGTTATTGCGACGTCATCTGGATCAGCAGCTGCGTATGTAAGAGAAGGAATCACGAATATGCGTTTGGGAATGTTTTTGGAAATCGCTACAACTGCCGGGGCAGTAGGTGGTGCCTTACTGGCCTCGATTGCCCCTACCAGCTTTATCGCTATTCTATTTGGTTGTACCCTTATATTTTCAGCGCTTAATTCTTTGCGCAAAAAAGAAGAGCATAATGTAAAATCCTCGAGTTCCTTAGCCTTAGCATTAAAGCTACCTTCAACCTATCCTACAGCCTCCGGAACCGTTTCTTATGGTACTAAAAATGTAATAGGTGGGTTTAGTATGATGGGACTTGCAGGTATGTTATCCGGCTTACTTGGAATCGGATCAGGTGCATTTAAAGTAATTGCTATGGACAATATAATGCGCATCCCATTCAAGGTATCAACAACTACCAGTAATTTTATGATGGGAGTTACCGCTACCGCCAGTGCCGTTATTTATCTGCAGAAAGGTTATATCGAGCCGGATATTTGCATGCCCGTAGTAATAGGTGTTTTGCTCGGCGCTATGACTGGTGCGAAAGTGCTCTTGAAGGCCAATCCTAAAAAATTAAGAAGGTTCTTTGCTGTTATTATCATTGCTTTGGCATTAAACATGATTTATAATGGTATTAAAGGAAATATATAAGTTGATGTTATTTGAGCTAAATTTAAGAAAGAATGCAAAATGAAAAAATAGGCGATCGAGATATTCAGCTTGTTATAGGAAATTTACTACGATATGGCGTTTGGACAGCGCTCGGTGTAGCTGCTTTAGGCGGATTGATTTACTTATTCAACCACGAACAGGAAATAGTGCATTACAGTATATTCGTAGAAAAAGATGTTAATATATTAACATTAACGAAAGAGACACTTGGGGGTGTCATACGTGGACGAGGTGACGATGTCATCTTATTAGGAATTCTGCTTTTATTTTTAACACCTATTTTGCGTATTGTATTCTCGTTAGTTGCCTTCTTTTTAGAGAAGGACTACCTTTATGTAGCAATTACACTACTTGTTATTGCTATCATTTGTTTTAGTGTTTTTTTTGGTTTTGCTCATTAGTATACGATTGGTTTTATGAAAGGACGCTATACACTGATAAGTCTTTTCGCTTCTTAATAAGTAGAATCAGATGCTATAACTATTTAGGGCCATTTATAATTTAAATAATATTTTACGTATGACTGTATTTATTGACCGTATAATTCCTCAAGTTGGTCTTGATCTTTTAAATGAGGCAGGTATTACTTATGAGCAACATATTGAAAGAAGAGAGTTAAGCACACGAGAGTTAATCAATCGTTGTAGTAAACACAATGCTTTGTTGACAGCCGGTTGGGGCCCACTGAATGACGACTTTATTGAGGCTTGTAAACATTTAAAGGTCATCTCCTTGCATTCGGTTGGTTACGACCGCGTGGATATAAAAGCCGCTACGAAATGGGGCATTCCTGTGGGTAATACCCCTGACGTTTTAAGTGAAGCCACAGCCGATACAGCTTTTCTTTTAATGTTAGCTGTATCTCGGAAGGCATTGTATCTTCATAAGAAAATCATTCAAGGTGAATGGGGCTTTAGTCAACCGATAGACGACCTCGGTTTTTCTATTCAAGGTAAAACATTGGGTATATTTGGCTTGGGAAATATTGGTTATGAGCTTGCAAAAAAGGCGTCGGCAGCTTTTAATATGCCGATCATATACCACAATCGTTCGCACAATGAAGAGGCAGAAAGAAGTCTTGGTGCTATCCGCGTATCTTTTGATGAACTGATACAGCAAAGCGACGTATTAGTAGCTTTCTCCGCACTTACACCAGATACAAAAAACAAGTTCAATAAAGAAGTATTCCGTAAGATGAAACCGTCTGCTATTTTCATAAATCCTTCACGGGGAGGAGTACATAATGAAACGGATCTTATTGAAGCGTTGCAAGAAGGCTTAATATGGGGAGCTGGATTGGATGTAACCAATCCGGAACCTATGCAAGCAGATAATCCCCTTCTTCATATGCCGAATGTTGCAGTTTTTCCTCATATAGGGTCCAATACCGTAGAAGCGAGGGATGGTATGGCGAGCATTGCGGCTAAAAATGTTATTGCTGCTTTCCATGGGCAACCTTTACCTCATATCGTTAACCCGGAGGTTTATGCACAACGGTAATCATCGCGAGGTGTAGAATATAAAGCTGAATTGATCTTAATTTTCAAAATTTAAATACAAAATAAAATATACCGACCGAATTAAATAAAAAATATAAAAGATTAGCTAACTTAGGCCGATAAACCTACCGGCTATGAATACGTATGGAAACCCTGTATTGGCAAAGCTACCAAATCATTTAAGGCAGTATATTATTGATCAACATTATGCACATTATACACCAATTGATCAGGCGGTTTGGCGGTACGTTATGCGCCAGAATTATAACTATCTCAAGGATATAGCCTATTATCCTTATATTCCAGGTTTAAAGAAAGCGGGGATTAGTATTGAGCATATTCCTGACCTCACGGAAATGAATGAGCATCTTCAAAAGATAGGATGGGGTGCAGTTACCGTTGACGGTTTTATTCCACTTGTGGCCTTTATGGAATTTCAAGCCTATCATGTATTGGTTATTGCCGCTGATATCCGTCAAATAGATCATATTGAATATACTCCGGCACCTGATATTATACACGAATCATCTGGACATGCCCCCATTATTGCTGAACCTGATTACGCTGCTTACCTAAGCTATTTTGGAGAAATCGGTTCAAAAGCGATGTTTTCATTTCAAGATTTTCAATTGTATGAGGTAATTCGCGAATTATCAATTTTAAAAGAAGATGGCACTGCTTCTGAAGAAAGAGTTCAACAAGTGGAGGATAAACTAATTTATGTTCAAAACAATATGGGAAAACCTTCCGAAATGGCACTTCTAAGCCGTCTCCATTGGTGGACCGTAGAGTATGGCTTGATTGGTACTCCCGACAACCCAAAAATTTACGGAGCCGGCTTACTATCATCCATTGGCGAAAGTGTCAGTTGCATGCGAACGAACGTAAAAAAAATTCCTTACACGATTGATGCTATTAATTATAATTACGATATCACAAAACCTCAACCGCAACTTTTTGTAACTCCCGATTTTGGTCAACTCTTAAAGGTTTTAAACCAATTTGCTGATGGTATGGCTTTCAGAGTTGGTGGCAAAGAGAGTGTTGAAAAAGCGATTGCCTGTAAAAACGTATGTACAGCAGTTTACAGTTCCGGCTTGCAGATCTCGGGAGTGTTTGTAGAAAGTGAACCATTTCAATCGTTAGCGTACCTTCAAACAGAAGGTCCATCCGCTCTTTCTTATAGTAATAAGGAACTTGTCGGACACAGTAAAGAGCACCATGCCGTGGGTTATGGTTCTCCAGTAGGACGCATAACAAATTGTAGCCTCCCCTTGGAAGATTGCGATGATATGCGATTGGCGTCTTTAGGTATTATTGAGGGTGATTCAACATCGCTTCTCTTCGAGTCGAATATAGAAGTAAAGGGCACCATAGAGCATATTACCCGTATCCGAAAAAAAGTGATCATGATTACTTGGTCAAATTGTGAAGTAAAAAATAGGAGTACGGGATATATATACTTTAAACCTACATGGGGGCCGTATAACATGGGTATAGGCGAGCGGGTTGTTTCTGTTTACTGTGGGGCAGCTGATAAAAATGCCTATGAACAAATCACTTTACACGCTAACAGCAAAAAAATTGCGCCACATTACGGAAAGAACATGCAACGTCTACATCGGTTGTATCAAGAAATCCGAAATATTCGCGAAGGTACTGGTTCCGTAAAAAACCTTGTTGATATATGGCTAAATATTCGCGCTAATTATCCGGAGGACTGGCTTTGCTCCTTGGAAATTCTTGAAATTTTATTAAACGTGAAATCCAACACAAAAACAGCTAATGAAATAAGACGTTATTTGCTGGATAAAGCAAAAAAAGAATCCAAATTATCGAAATTAATAGCAGATGGTTTAGCACTTCTTCCACATTGAACAGAGGGTATTATCTTCTTTTTTGCTTGTTCTAAAGCAAAAGTAATTTCCAAGCTTGGATAACCTCTCCCCTATCCAATAGCGCAGCGGCTCTTTGATGAAGATGAGTTTCCAAAGTTGTTCGATCACCAATAAATGTGTTCAATAACTCCTGTATCTCTGGCTCACACCTGAGCGCATCTATCGCCCTCTCATCGGGCAAGTGTTCCACATTGCCTAATAACCCTAAGTGATTACCCGTTAATATGTTCGAATACCTTATATGCCTGGGTAGCTGATCGACACCAATTCCCCGTCTCTTTAAAGGTTTTGGCACCTCAAATAAATTGACTCCCGTAACCCGACAATACCAATCACCACCGAGGCGGGCTACCAAATCGAGTTTTGCTTGATTAATCTGTCCATCAGTATCAAAAACATCATCCTTGATGTGCATCAGCAGAATCTCGGCCAAGACCATGTTTCCTGCACCGGGAGTATCACCCAATGATATAATTTCTTGCACTTTACACTCTAACTGTACTGGCGACTCTCTCACGCGTGGTGGTCTTACGACTAACGACGGTATAGCGGTAAAACCAGCTTTTACGAACTCGTTTATTCCTTTTTCATACTCTGTACTTGCCAGAGACTGTTGTTGCACCATATTATAATTCACAATATTTATAACAAGCTCCTTTACCTCTTCAAGATTCTGGAGCGTATGTTTCGTGGTACCATCCCGCATACGGCGCAGTGGCGAAAAAACACAGATTGCAGGATGTTGACTAACGATGTTGAAATAACTAAAAGGGCTTAAGTTCACATTCCCTTTCTGGTCAACGGTGCTCGCAAAACAAATGGGACGTGGCGCTATTGCATATTTTAAAATAGTGTCAAAATCGATCATCTCGGGCTTTAGTATTTTCATATTCGTTTATGCTATCTACTGTTCATCAACATCATTCCTTCTGATTCTATTTTTCAATACACCTAATCCGCTGACCTCCAATTCTACCACATCGCCAGACATTAGCCAGCGCTCCCGGAAATTTGGATTCTCCCTACGTGCCGTACCATTAAGTTCAAGTAAGCAACCTGTGCCTACCGTCCCGGAACCTATCACGTCTCCTGGAAACATATTCACACCATATGAGCAACGTTCAATAATTTCAGCGAAGGTCCAATGCATATCGGATAACATACCCTTTGAAAAAGCTTTGTTATTAACTGCAGCCGACATACGCAGGGCATAGACATTACCAACATGGCCACTGGGAGTTTCACAACGATAAGTCTCGAGTTCGTCGGGTGTCACCAGCCATGGTCCCAATGCGGTTGCAAAATCTTTACCTTTAGCGGGGCCCAAACTGAGCTGCATTTCGTCCATTTGTAAGGTACGCGCACTAAAGTCATTCATGATCATATAACCTGCAATATATTCGTCCGCTTTATGAGCCGCAATATTCTTTCCCTGCTTATTCAATACAACAGCCACTTCCAATTCGAAATCCAATCTATTGAAATGATCCCGTTCGCAAATAATATCACCCTCACCGAAAATTGCCTGATGATTGGAAAAATAAAACACCGGAAACTTATAAAAGGCGGGAATCATATCCAATCCTCTATTTTTACGAGCAGTCTCTACATGCTGAGGAAAAGCATAGGCATCGCGTAAGGACGTGGGGTTTGGTATAGGCGACTCAAGTGAAAAGTCAATGATTGGGTTTATGAAGTCAGCGCGGTTATTGATATAATTTTCAGCATCAAAAGCCAGCTCCATCGATCTCGCTCCCCCTTCAAGGAACGAACGCATCGTGCTCGGTAAACGCTTATCTAAATGCTGCAAATCGTAAAGGCCCGCTCTAGCAAGCAAACCCAGTCGAGCACTTTCTTCGTTACGGTAGGTTACAAGTTTCATTATTTTGACTAACGCTCTTCAAAGCTATGATTTTTATAATAGATTACCTTTTTTATCTTCATTTTTTAGTAAATTAGCAAAAAAAGCGAGCTAGGAAATGTTAACGGCAAGACAAATAGTTGCTATATACCTCCATCCGTGCACTGCCATCTTCTTATTGAGCCATGGTTTAATAAGAGCCATTATATTTGCACAACACTAGCTGTCATCCCATTACTTGCCTCGATCTACGTAATTCCGTCAACTATTTAAATGATATGAAGGATGAACCGGCATCGATAATTTAAAACTAGCGCATTAAGAAAAACAAACTAACTATTATGCCACTATATCATCAATTAGGTCAACTTCCACCTAAAAAACACACGATTTACCGGAAAAGCAACGGGGATCTATATGCGGAAGAACTCGTTTCCACCCATGGATTCTCCAGTATGTATTCATTGGTTTATCATTGCTACCCTCCTACGATTGTTCAGCAAATTGGTGAACCAATAGCGATGGCACCTAACATCGGCAAAAAAAAACATCTTAAACATACCAGTTTAAAAGGATTCGAAATCCAACCGGTCGATGATTACCTGAAAAGCAGGAAATATGTACTGGTAAATCAAGACCTCTATATAGCACTTGCGTCACCCAAAAAATCCATGCATGATTACTTTTATAAGAATAGTCAAGCAGATGAAATTATCTTCGTTCATAAGGGCTCAGGTGTACTCAGAACCGGATATGGAGAGATTCCCTTTTCATATGGTGATTACCTTGTTATTCCCCGGGGTATCATTTACCAGTTAACTTTTAACGATACAAAGAATCGTCTCTTTATTGTTGAATCATTTAGTCCTGTTCGTATACCAAAACGATATAGAAATGAATTTGGTCAATTAATGGAGCATGCCCCCTTTTGTGAGCGGGACATTCGACGGCCACAGAATCTCCAAACGATCGACCAGCGCGGAACCTTTGATATTTATATCAAAAAACAAGATAACCTATATCCTTATACTTACGGCTCACACCCCTTTGATTTTATAGGTTGGGATGGATTTCATTATCCATGGGCATTTTCGATTCACGATTTTCAGCCCATTACAGGACGCCTCCATCAACCCCCTCCGGTACATCAAACTTTTGAAACTGACCATTTCGTTCTGTGTAGTTTTTGTCCGCGTTTATACGACTATCATCCACAGTCCATTCCTGCCCCATATAATCATAGCAATATAGATTCAGACGAGGTATTGTATTATGTGGATGGTGATTTTATGAGTAGAAAAAATGTAGAACAAGGTCAGATAACGTTGCATCCTGCCGGTATTCCGCATGGTCCGCATCCAGGAACAGTAGAAAAAAGTATCGGACAAAAAGAAACAAACGAGCTAGCTGTAATGATCGATCCGTTTAATCCGCTCATGTTGACCGAGGAAGCTCTAGCAATAGAAGATAGTAACTACTATCGATCATGGACTGAATAGATAGGTTCGTCTACATTTTGGCCGAAAAATTAATTTTAAAAAAGTGATTTAAGCAGCAAGGTTTTGTAAATAAATAGAACAATGGAAACATTTGCAGAAAAAATAGCCAGAGCACAGGATTTTTTACCGATTAATGGTACCGATTTTATCGAATTTTACGTGGGCAATGCCAAGCAGGCGGCTCATTTTTATAAAACAGCTTTTGGTTTTCAGTCAGAAGCTTATGCAGGTCCTGAAACGGGTGTTAAAGATCGCGCTTCTTATGTGCTTCGTCAAAATAAGATACGAATTGTTTTAACCTCTGCGCTCCATTCCGACCATCCTATATCTACACATGTCAAAAAACACGGAGACGGCATTAAAATATTAGCCCTGTGGGTAGAAGATGTAGAAAAAGCCTATCATGAGACAACACAACGAGGTGCGCGGTCCTATCAAGCAGTCAGTATTCTTTCTGACAAAGATGGTGAAATAAAAACGGCCGGTATCTATACCTATGGAGAAACCGTGCATCTCTTTGTAGAACGAAGAAACTATACCGGTCCTTTCATGCCAGGCTATGTCACTTGGAAGAGTGATTATCAACCTACGGAGAGCGGTTTGTTATATATAGATCATTGCGTGGGCAATGTGGGTTGGAATCGTATGAATGAAACCGTTCAATGGTATGAGAAAGTGATGGGTTTTGTTAACATCCTTTCCTTTGATGACAAACAAATCAATACAGCCTATTCTGCGTTGATGAGCAAAGTAATGAGTAATGGAAATGGTTATGTAAAGTTTCCTATTAACGAACCTGCGGAAGGAAAGAAAAAATCGCAAATAGAAGAATATCTTGAATATTACGAAGGTGAAGGAGTACAACATGCAGCATTGGCAACGAATGATATTTTGCTTACCGTACGAAGATTAAAAGAAAACGGGGTCGAGTTCCTAACAGCACCTCCAGCCAGTTATTATGAAATGCTTTCGAAAAGAGTTGGAAAAATTGACGAAGACATCCAAATTTTACAAACATTAGGCATTTTAGTCGACCGTGATGAAGAGGGGTATCTCTTGCAGATCTTTACCAAGCCCTTACAAGATCGTCCAACGCTTTTTTTCGAAATAATTCAAAGAAAGGGAGCCCAAAGCTTTGGTGCCGGAAATTTTAAAGCGCTTTTTGAGGCCATTGAAAGAGAACAGGAAAAAAGAGGTAACCTTTGATATAAATAATTTACACATGGAACAGCCCGTAAATACGGGCTGTTAGAATTTCTTAATACAAACTTAAAAACTTATAGCGAATTAGATCTTTTTTACATTAACGGCTTGTTGACCTTTTCTTCCATCTGCTACTTCAAACTCTACACGATCATTATCTTTGATTGCATCTATTCCGCCCTTTACATCTTTAAAGTGAACAAAAATGTCGGTTCCATCTTCTTGAATAATAAATCCAAATCCTTTTTGCGCGTTGAACCATTTTACTTTTCCGGTTTTCATTAATAAAAAATTTGTTGTTGTACGATTGTTGTGACCCTACATCGAAATACTGACGTATCATAATTTAGGAAACACAGGGTTAATTCTCAGTAATTTCGCTTAAAAAAATAGTCCACATTACTACCGGCAGCGGTCAGAACTCGAACAGATTTAATTAAACTATATCAAACCTACTATAAAATTTTCAATTTTTCAATGATCACAAGAAAAAATTGAACAGTAATTATGATACACTCAGTTGACACAAACCAAACCGATTTGCGAATCCTTACAGGTCCCTCATGTGTTTATTCATGGTTATTTGTTCGGCTGCGGAGTTGTTCGCAGGTAAGGCTTGATCTCTGTATAGCCTTTCGGAAACTTCGAAGGTATATCTTCGGTTTTCACCGCAGGGACCACGATAACATCCTCTCCATCTTTCCAATCAGCAGGCGTTGCAACACTATAATTTTCGGTAAGCTGTAGGGAATCAATAACACGCAAAATCTCTTGAAAGTTTCTACCGGTAGAAGCAGGATAAGTTATTGTTAACCGTACCTTCTTATTCGGGTCTATGACATAAACTGAACGCACTGTAGCCGTAGCAGAAGCATTGGGATGAATCATTCCATATGCTTCGGCAACTTTCCGATCCTTATCTGCAATGATCGGAAAGTTTACTTCAACATTTTGCGTCTCGTTAATATCCTTCACCCAGCCATGATGATCCTCTACGCTATCCACGCTGAGAGCCAACACTTTTACGTTACGTTTATCAAACTCCTGTTTCAACGAAGCAGTACGTCCCAATTCTGTAGTACACACTGGCGTATAATCTGAGGGATGTGAGTAAAGAACTACCCAGCTATCACCGACATAATCATAAAAATTAATATTTCCTTCAGTTGTAATGGCATCAAAATTTGGTGCTACATCTCCTAGTTGTAAACTCATTGTTTTTTTCCTCCTTTAAATTTAACACAAAGTATATCAAATTAATCGACTTTTTTTGACAATAGCAAGCTTACCAATAAGAAATCCGATCAATAATCACCGCAAAAGTTCACTATTACATTTACATTACATATCAAAGTTTAAATAGTTTTTCAAGGTTTCTACGCTTACTAATTTTTGACATCAAAGTTATGCTACTTAACACATACATAACTATTTTTGCATAAAATTCATCAATAATGCAATTAGCCCATATTCAACAACTAGAACAAGCAGTCGCTCAACATAAAGCGGAAATCATTCATCATCCACTTTATAGGAATATTACAAATATTGATGATCTAAAAGTGTTCATGGAACATCATGTTTTTGCGGTATGGGACTTTATGTCCTTATTAAAAATACTACAGAAGAATTTAACTTGCGTTGAAATACCATGGTTTCCAACAGGTGACGCAAATACACGTTATTTAATAAACGAGATTGTTACTGGAGAAGAATCCGATGTCGACCATTTAGGTAACCGAAAAAGCCATTATGAGTTATACCTAGAAGCTATGGAGCAATGTGGAGCCAACACAACGGCGATACTCCAATTGACGAAAGCGCTTAAAGAAGGTAAGTCAATACAGGACGCGCTTGTTATAGCAAACGCACCCGAGGCAGCAAAACACTTTGTGAGTGATACATTTAACGTAATAAACCACGCAACTCCAGCGGTTCAGTCTGCCGTTTTTACTTTTAGTAGAGAAGGATTGATTCCAGATATGTTTATTTCCATCATAAAAGATTTAGACACTCAATTCCCGGAAAACATTTCCATTTTTAGATATTATTTAGAAAGGCATATTGAAGTAGACGGGGGACATCATAACAACTTGGCGCTCGAAATGACAAGTACTTTATGCGGAGACAGATTTGCTATTTGGCAAGAGGCAACACAAGCAGTAAACCGATCATTACAACTCCGGGTGAAATTATGGGATAGTGCACTAAAAACAATTATCCAACAGAAAAATCAATCACCTAAAGAGATTTCTAAACCGTCGTAAGCCAGATAGATCCCTTTGGGTAATTCTTTAGATACTTCTTCATGCAACCCTAAGCGATGACTAATATGAGTTAAATAGGTGCGTTCAGCACCTATTTCTCTTGCAAAATGAATAGCCTCTTCCAATGTAAAATGCGAAATATGAGCCTCTCGTTGTAGGGCGTTGACAACTAAAATTTTTGTGCCTTTTATTTTTGCCCTGGAACTTTGCGAAACAGATTTCACATCGGTAAGGTACGTAAAATCACCAAATCGATATCCTTTTATCGGCAACTTAAAATGCATAATTTCAATAGGCTGAACGTCAATATCACCTACTAAAAAGGATTGATCTGTTACATCTCTTAGATTAATCTTAGGAATACCCGGGTATTTGTGTTCGGCAAATATATAATAGAATTCGCGTTTCAGTGCATCTTGAACCAAATAATCGGCAAAAACATCAATTGCTGTACCCTGAAAATAGTTAAAGGCCCTTACATCATCTAATCCGGCGATGTGATCTTTATGTGCATGTGTGAAAAGTATAGCGTCCAAATGTTTTACTTCAGCTCGAAGCATTTGGTAGCGGAAATCGGGTCCCGTATCAACGACAAGATTTTTGCCCTTCGCAGTAAGCATAATGGATGAACGGAGACGTTTATCGCGATAATCTGAAGAGGTACAAACGCTGCAATTGCATGCAATAACGGGCACGCCCTGGGATGTTCCAGTACCTAAAAACTTAATCGTCAAAGCGTTAATTTGGTTTGTTTAATATTAAATAAGAATTGTTTTTGTTTATCGTCTAAGTGAGAAATATCGGGTTCAAGCTCCCGCAGAAGCTCCATCAGGGAATTGATCTTTACTTCGATATTAGAAAAACGGTTAACAACTATAACTTTGCTATTTTGTAAAAGACATGAACCCGTTTTAAAGTTTCCTTTCTCATAACGAACCTTATACCCCATCCCCTTAAAAAGGGCCTCTAACTTATCCAGACTATGTTGTGTGAACGGTAACATTTTTTATATATTCGAGAAATCAACCTGATCACAGAAATTACCGCAAATCTACAAGTTCCATTCCCGGGTAATCTGCTTTGTCAAATATAAAAGTTTTGGGAGTAACTTTAACGTTGGGTGTGAAATTTTGGATAGTGTAAGTATAAAGACTTCCACTTTTATCGAAAACAGTAACATCATAAATCTGATTTAGCGATTTATCTAAACGTAATCGCACTTTAAAATACGACTTGTTATTGTCCGTAGGGGTCAAGTCAATAACGCTTAACGATTTGCCCGCCACCTGTTCGCTTTTAGCAGCGGGATATTTGAAGCCTTGGTTGTAAAATGAAAAAATAGTAGCAGGTGTAATCGAACCTGACTGTGCTTCCTCTACGTGGTTAATCTGAACCTCTTGTTCATCTTTAAGTACGTTCCACTGTTGTTTACCATCGGAAATCATCACCTGATTCTCAAGAAGAATACGATACTTACTCGTACGAGGCTCGATTGTTAACTCCCCTTTTTCATTGATCGTTGTCTGATTTTGTTGATTAACTGCCTTTAGACCAAAATTAATCTTCGCGGTCCTATAAGATTGATATTTTTTACTAATATCGCTCAACAGCTTTTTTGTTGTAGGATCACTTTGGCCTAAAGCTGCCAGACCATAAGCAATAAAAATTATTAAAGAGAATATCTTTTTCATACTATAAACTTGTTTATAACCATTGTATACCAAAGGCAACATGATTACTTACAAGAACCATAGACACATCTTTTTGCTAAATGTTTAATTTGACAACAGATTTTTCTATCAGTCCTTTTTATCTAAGCTTTCCAAAAACTGTTCCAATGAGTATTCGTCGGGATATAGTACTTCCCTGGCTTTGCTTCCTTCAAATGGTCCAACAATACCGGCAGCCTCTAATTGATCGATAATACGTCCTGCGCGGTTGTATCCCAATTTAAGCTTTCGCTGAATCAGTGAAGTAGACCCTTGTTGATGTAAAACAATTAGTCTTGCTGCATCCTCAAATAATGCATCACGGTCATTTATTAAATCAATATCACCTAAACCGCTACCTTCTCCATTTTCATCTACATATTCAGGTAACAGAAAAGCCGAAGGATAGGCTCTTTGTGCACCAATAAATTCCGAAATTTCCTCGACCTCCGGGGTGTCCACAAAAGCACACTGAATCCGGATTAAATCACTTCCTGTTGCAAGCAACATATCACCTCGTCCAATAAGTTGGTCTGCACCCCCTGTGTCCAAAATCGTGCGCGAATCAACTTTGGAAAGAACCCGAAAGGCAAGGCGCGCCGGAAAGTTCGCTTTAATGGTTCCGGTAATGATGTTAACAGAAGGCCGTTGTGTAGCAATTACTAAATGGATACCCACTGCTCGAGCCAGTTGAGCTAAACGAGCAATAGGTGTTTCTACTTCCTTACCTGCTGTCATCATGAGATCAGCAAATTCATCAACAATAAGAACAATGAACGGCATGAACCGGTGCCCATCTTCCGGATTGAGTTTTCTATTAATAAATTTGTTATTGTACTCTCTTAGGTTCCTTACTTGCGCATTTTTCAGTAGATCGTAACGTTGATCCATTTCTATACACAATGAATTAAGTGTATTGATAACTTTCTTCGTATCGGTTATAATGGCCTCTTCCTCTCCTGGAAGTTTTGCCAAAAAATGACGTTCAATCGTTTTAAATAAAGACAGCTCAACCTTCTTAGGGTCCACCATGACAAACTTTAATTCGGCAGGGTGCTTCTTATATAATAAGGAGGTAATAATGGCGTTAATCCCGACAGATTTACCTTGACCAGTGGCTCCTGCAACTAAGAGGTGTGGCATTTTTGCTAGATCGGCTATGTATACCTCATTTGAAATGGTCTTACCTAAAGCGATTGGTAGATCCATTTCTGTATGTTGAAATTTCTCGGTTGCGATAACAGCTTTCATGGCTACCATTTCCGGTTTCTTATTCGGAACCTCGATCCCGATAGTCCCTTTTCCTGGCATGGGTGCAATAATCCGTATTCCGAGGGCGGCTAAGCTAAGTGCGATATCATCTTCTAAATTCTTAATCTTTGAAATACGCACACCTGGCTTCGGAATAATCTCATAAAGCGTAACCGTAGGACCAATAGTAGCCTTAATCTTGTCAATCTCTATATTATAATTACTAAGGGTTTCAACGATCTTATCTTTATTAGCTTCCAGTTCTTCATTGTTTACGACAATCTTTCCTGAGCCATAGTCCTTTAATAATTCCAGATGAGGATATTGATAACCAGACAAATCAAGTTTGGGATCATACTGACCAAACTGTTCTACCAAGGTATCAGCAGTTGTTAAAGGCTTCTCTTCCTTCACACGCTCGACCATTAAATCAGGACTCTCTTTAATTTCATTAAGCGGGACATTTTTTGTCGTCTCCGGCTCATTAACGATCAAAGGTTCCAACTCAAATGAAGGGCTATCTGAACGTACCTCAGTATCTAAATCTATTCTTTTAGGCTTGACTTCTAAGTTTTGTGACAAGCGGTTTTCCTTTTCACCAATTTCATTTTCACCCCGCTCATCCTTTATATGGTTGCGTTGAAAGGCGGGCGTTGTATACTCTTCCGGTGTTTCTTCTTCATCTTCTTCTACCTCATCGGACAATGAACCTTCATGATCGTCTAACCTTATTTTTTTCTTTTTCTCCGGCAACTTAAAATCAAGATTAAAAGCCACAATCAATGCCGTTAAACCTATAAATAGCAAAAAAGCACCAACCCCAGCTGTTCCGACTTGTGCTTCTAAAATTTTATTCGTCCAAAAGCCGAATTCTCCCTCCAGATAATGTGGATATTCCAAAATAAAGCCGTGAAAATAGGCGATAGTTATCGATATAAACAACAGGAGAAAAAAACCGTAGCCGAAAAGTTTGTCGAGTGCTATTAATCTAATTTTAAATAAAAGCCTATAGCCCATTACAAAAAAAGCGATCACAAATAAAAAGGACGCAATACCGAACCATTCATACATAAACTGATTGGCCAATAAGGCTCCCAACTTACCCAACCAATTTTCAACAAGCACCTCCTTAAAGCCTAAAGTCTCCAGTTCTTCCCTGGTTTTAAAAAGTGTGTTCCATCCGCCGTTAGCTGCGGATATATAACTCTGATCATTTTGCCAGGTAAAGAGGTAGGAGGTGAATGCGATAAAGAAATAAAGGGATAGCACCAAAAAGAACAAACCTGTAATCTTTACTACCTTACTATGTTGGAAATTTATTTTCTTGGAAAATTGAGTACCAATTACGGATCCCTCTTTGCGTGACGTTTTAGAGGTGCTGCCATTCCTTATCTTCCCCTCTCCTTTTACGGTATTAGACCTAAACTGATTTCCTTTTAAAGACATTAATTTCTACGATTCTTTGGTACAAACTTATGGATTTTTTTGGACGAAGACTTCGCCATAAATAAATTTTATAAATACTGTAGCGCTTGCATCTCCTAACCCGTTAAAGACAGCAGAAGACAAGCTATCAGTATACGTTTATTATTTTACATGAACTTACATACTTTATTGTTAAATAACAAGAAGAGATTAATCTATGGCTTTTTGGGCCTTTGGTTGCTGTTACCCTTAGGCGCATGCCTTAAAGATGATGACGGCGGGCGAGACGGAACAGTACCCGCAGCACTTGTTTCATTTATTCACACGTCACCGGATGCCGGTGATTTAATAGTAGGCATAAATGGGTATAGAGTTAACACACAACAATTCAAATATTTAGACCGAACAGTTTATCAATTGGTGTATCCAGGAGGCAACCAATTTCAGGTAAACACTTCCGTTGACAACAATAAATTAGATGTAAAAAACTGGAGTCTAGAAGGCGGAGTATGTTACTCCATTTTCGCAGTGGATCGCCTTGACTCATTGGAACTTTTGGGAATTCGGGATTTCTATGCCAGCGATGTTCCAGCCAACGGTATGGCAAGAGTTCGTTTTATTAATCTTTGTCCGGATTCAGTTAAGTTTGATTTAAAAACCAATAGTGTGGATACATTATTGGCATCTGATAAGAAATTTAAACAAAATAGTGCTTTTGGTGATATTAAAGCTACCGACAATATAGCTTATACGTTGGAACTCATCGACCATGACAGTCGAACGCCGATGGCCAGTACTACTTTTACACCGAAGCAAGGACAATATTACACTATACTAGCCACTGGCTTTATAGACACTGAAGAGGAAGCTGAAAAGTTGCGTGTTTCCATCTTCAAGCACGAATAGGTTGATTGATGTCCATCATTCCCATTTCGATGGACTGCCGCCCGATCCCCTTGGGCGGCTTTTTTAACGGTTAGCGGCTTTACAAAAAAATACTTTACAAAAAATAATCAAAAACTTGCACATATAACCAATTAGTCTTACCTTTGCACCTTCTTTAGACAATAAAGTCTAACGTTTTTTGAATTTCATGAACCCATTTAGTCAATTGGGAATCCGTCATGATATTGTTAATGCCGTATCGGCGCTAGGTTTTGAAAAACCTACACCAATCCAGGAACAGGCTATTCCAGCCCTCCTCACAGGCAGCAGCGATTTTGTCGGATTAGCCCAAACAGGAACCGGTAAAACCGCAGCATTTGGCCTGCCGTTATTAGAATTATTAGACTTCTCGCAAAACACACCTCAAGCATTAGTGTTATGTCCTACGCGTGAATTGTGTTTACAGATTACTAATGATCTAAAAAATTTCTCAAAGAATCTCAACAATGTACACGTTGTAGCTGTGTACGGTGGAGCGAGTATCAGTGATCAACTACGTCAGATACGACGTGGTGTTCAGATCGTTGTCGCTACACCTGGCCGTATGCTTGATATCATCGGCAGAAAGGCTATTGATTTTTCGGGAGTACGGTATGTAGTTTTGGATGAAGCAGATGAAATGCTCAACATGGGCTTTCAAGAGGACATTAACGATATTCTTTCAACTACTCCCGACGAGAAAAAAACCTGGCTATTTTCAGCCACTATGCCGGCTGAGGTCCGCCGGATTGCAAAAAATTACATGACTGATCCGTTTGAACTTACCGTAGGAACGAAAAATACCGGTAATGCAAATATCGATCATGAATATTACATTGTGAGACCTCGCGATAAATACGCGGCGTTCAAACGCATTGTAGATTTTAACCCTGAAATTTTCGGCATCGTTTTTTGTCGCACGAAAATTGAAACGCAGGAAATTGCTGAAGCATTGATAAAGGACGGTTATAATGCTGATTCTTTACACGGAGATCTTTCGCAACAACAGCGCGACAAGGTAATGAAACGCTATCGTGAACGCAGCTTGCAATTACTTATTGCAACAGATGTTGCTGCACGTGGTATTGATGTTAATGATGTAACACATGTTATTAACTTTTCTTTACCAGATGAGATTGAAAATTATACACACCGCAGTGGTCGTACTGCCCGTGCAGGTAAAACAGGGGTTTCTATTTCTCTGATTACCGCCAAGGAGCTGGGAAAAATACGTCAAATCGAGCGTGTAATTGGTAAACAATTTGTAAAAGCTGAAATCCCCAATGGCTTTGATGTTTGTGAAAAGCAACTATTTGCGCTTGTTCATAAAGTAAAAGCAGTGGAAGTTAACGACGATCAAATCGGTCAATATCTGCCACGCATTATGGATGAATTCAGCGAATTTTCTAAAGAAGATGTTATTAAGCATTTTGCTAGCTTAGAGTTCAATCGCTTCTTGGATTATTACGAGAATGCACCTGATCTAAATGTATCAGCAACCGACTCCCGATCAGAAAGAGGTGCGAAAGGAGATCGTTTCGGTCGAACCGGCTACAAATCTGATTTCACTAGGCTCTTTATTAACCTGGGATCGGTTGATGATTTTACCAGAGGTGATATGTTGGGTTATATCTGTAATAACGCGCAAATAAGTGGTAAAAGTATCGGTAAGATCGACTTGAAGGGTGTATATACTTTCTTCGAAGTGGAAAATGAGGTGGTTGATAAAATAATGAGTGGGTTTCAACGTGCTGATTTTAATGGACGTTCCGTACGTATTGAATTAGCAGGCGACCGCGATGCTGGATCTTCACGAGGTGGAAGCAGAGGTAATCGCTCTTCATCAAGAAGTGGTAGCGGACGTGGCCGCGATCGAGAAAGAGGAGATAGCCAAGGTTTCCGTGATTTTTCAGGGAAACGACGCGAGCGAAAAGGTGAACGAAGAAAATGGTAATAAATAGTAAAAGGCCCCTGTTTAAGGGGCCTTTTACTATTTATTACCTTAAAAATCTTTAATATCCAACGGCTTTATCATCTCCCCTCGAATCGGCACCTCCTGACAGCGAACCATCGGAGCTAACTAAAATAGCATCTACTCTACCAATACTACTTCGTGAAGTAAATTTATATTCTTTCTGCTCCAGTCTCGTGCGAACAGCATCTGGTATCGCATTTTCCTCTACAAAAACTTCATCTGGCAACCATTGATGATGAAAACGTGGGGCATCTACGGCCTGTTGCATTGTTTTATTAAATTCAATCACGTTTAAGATTGTCTGAAATACGGAAGTTATAATAGTTGATCCACCGGGCGTACCAACAACCATAAAGAGTTTATTATCTTTCGTTAGAATTGTTGGGCTCATCGCACTTAACATTCGCTTCCCCGGCTCAATTGCATTTGCCTTTCCACCTAGAAGGCCATATAAATTAGGTACACCGGGTTTAATCGAGAAATCGTCCATTTCGTCATTCAATAAAAAACCTGCATTCTGTACTACAACTTGTGAACCGTAGGAATTATTCAAGGTAGTGGTTATAGATACAGCGTTCCCATCCTTATCAACGATCGAAAAATGGGTAGTTTGTTCACTCTCATGGCCTGGAGGCGTTCCTGCTTTTACTTCGTTGCTAGGTGTTGCCTTATTAAAATTCATATCTTTCATCCTTTCTAACTGATAACCGGAATCCAATAATCCTTTAACCGGTACAGGATAGAAATCAATATCACCTAAGTGCTCAGCTCGATCCGCATACACCCTTCGCTCAGCCTCTACCATAACCTGAATGGTCGAATCCTGTTGAAATCCCCATCTGGATAAAGGATAAGGCTCGACAGATTTTAACAACGATACCAAAGCAATACCACCACTGGACGAAGGAGGCATTGATACAACCTGATAGCCTTTATAATTCCCCACAATTGGTTCGCGCCACTTCGCCTGATAGCGCTTTAAATCCTCATAGCTGATAATTCCGTTTCCACGCTTCATTTCTTCCAAAATCAAAAATGCCGTACGGCCTTCATAGAAACCTGCGCGACCTTTATCCTTTATTGCCGTAAGCGTTCGGGCCAGATCCTTTTGTATTAAGATATCTCCAGCTTTCCATTCACTTTTTTTATTAATAAGTGCGGTTCCCATTGGGTTAAATCGCTGAAATGTTTCTTTACGACTATTCAACTCTTCTGCTTGCATGTCCGTTAATGGGAAACCCTTCTTTGCCAAGTTTATAGCAGGTTGGAGTAGATCCTTCCAAGGTAATTTAGCATATTTTTCATGGGCTTTTACCATTCCATCGACAGTTCCGGGAACACCTACCGACAACTGTCCATCTAAACTTAAACGCTCAATTGGGTTACCTTCAGTATCCAGATACATATCCCTTGTTGCTTTCCCAGGTGCTGTTTCCCTGAAATCCAATGCGGCAAATTCGTTTTTGGCTGAACGATATACCATAAAACCGCCCCCTCCAATATTTCCTGCATTTGGATACACGACTGCTAAGGCAAATTGAACAGCAATGGCTGCATCAACAGCATTCCCGCCTTTCTTCAAAATATTTACACCAACTTCTGAGGCTATTGGATGCGCGGACACTACCATGCCATTTCGATATTTTGAAACCGTGTCCTGTGCAAAAACGAGACTATGAGTTGAAAGCAAAAGGCATAACAACAAACATTTAAATCCGCTGGTAAGTCGTAAATAGGTATTCATATAATAAGTTTTACATGTTGGTTAATAACTAGGTTAATTGGTCCGATAAAAGCTTCATTTCTATGTGTGGCGAATGCTTCTCATATAAAATAGCATATACTGCCCTACAAATCGGCATATCAACTTGGTATGTTTTATTGATTTGGTGAATACATTTCGATGCATAATACCCTTCAGCCACCATGTTCATTTCGAGCTGAGCGGATTTAACAGTATACCCTTTTCCGATCATATTCCCGAAAGTACGGTTTCGACTAAATTGTGAGTAGGCTGTCACCAATAGGTCCCCTAAATAGGCAGATTCATTAATATCTCGATGAATCGGATGAACTTTGGCCAAAAAGCGGGCCATTTCCCGTATGGCGTTAGAAATAAGAACTGCCTGAAAATTATCGCCATAGCCAACGCCATGACATATACCACTAGCAACTGCGTAGATATTCTTTAAAACCGCCCCGTATTCCGTCCCATATATATCATCGGATAGAATAGTTTTGATATAGCGAGTGGTTAATAGCGAAGAAAAAATAGAGGCTGTTTCCGGTGATGCAGAGGCAATGGTGAGGTAAGACAGCTTCTCTAATGACACTTCTTCTGCGTGACAAGGTCCGCTAATAACAGCGATCTGGCTTAGTGGAATACCGAAAGCAGTTTGTAAATAGTCGCCTACAATCTGATTTTCTTCCGGAATAATGCCTTTAATCGCACTTATAATATATTTATTCTGTAATAATGTTGCAGGTATTGTCGAAAGCGCTTTCTGCAAAAATGCGGCGGGTACACTTAAGACCAGCAGATCACATGATTCAACAACTGTCGACAATTTAGTTGTTATTTGGTCAGAAGGTATTTTTATTTCTACAGCACTGAGATAATTTGGATTATGATGGTATTCTTGGATGTATGCTGCAGCATCCTTATTCCGCATCCACCAGAAAATGTCTTTCTCTTGATCATTATCACTTAACATTTTAATGATGGCTGTCGCCCAGCTGCCCCCTCCTATTACGGCTACTTTATTTTTTCTTTCCATGCTTTATACCAACTCTACGAAAGTAGGCCAAATTAAGGATTTTTTTACATTACTACTACAAAGATTCTTTTTTAACCTCCTCCTTATATTATGAACGAACAGCCTAAGACTATCCTAGGCTGTTCGTTCCTATCGTAAATAGGTAATTTATTTTTTAAAGCAAAGATAGGCAGGTATATATAATATGCGTCTTCGCGTAGCTATCAGTATCCTGGATTGTTCTCTGTTATGCCTTGATTGTAATTTAATTCAGCCAAAGGAATAGGCCATAAATAGTGCTTTTCTGTTATAGTGACACCTTTATTTTTTTGCAGTAATTCAGCTGCTTCGCCAGTACGTTTCAAATCAAACCAACGCTTTCCCTCAAACTGAAACTCATATGCTCTCTCTTGTAAAATGGTATCTACCAATGATTCAGGCGAAAATGAAGTAGGTTGATAATCTATATCCGAAGCAGCACCAATATCTTTTCCATAAGCACGTCGCCTAATTTGATTCAATGCGTTGAGTCCTTCTGTTGTTACACCGTTTGTCCGAGCTTCGGCTTCAGCAAATAACAGTAAAACTTCCGCATAACGATAAAGCGGAAAATCATTGATGGCGCCATACTCGTTTGCTGCTGCAGGATCTATAAATTTCTTCTGAAGGACCGTGCCCTCTCCTAAGCCAATGTCCATCGGATACCACAAATGCTTGCGCAAATCTCCATCGCTCCATTCTTTATAAAAATTATTATTAACATTGGAATACTGTGCATAAGCACCCTTTCCACCGCCTTTCATAAAGTAACCGGTCTCTGGATGATTGATGATAAACGGATAATAATTTCCCTGGCCCTCGCGTGTGTACTTGAAATGAAAAACTTCTTCACTGGTTACACCAACTCCTACTCCAAAAATACGCTCAAAGTCATCCACGCGTTGTATTGGAACAAGTGAAAAAAGACCGGACTGTATGATCTCTAAAGATTTGTCTCTTGCCTCCTGATATTTGTTGGTAGTCAAAAGATAATCACTCAGCACCGTTTTGGCCATCCATGTAGTGGGTCTTCCCGGTTGCGCAGCATTATCTTCAGGAAGATAGCTTTCGGCAAAGCGAAGATCACTGTCAATCAATGCATAAACCTCCTCTACAGAATTTCGTGCTAGATCTTTTTCCTCCATATTACTTTCAATCCTTAACGGGACAGCGCCCCAATTGCGAACCAGATGAAAATAACACCAAGCACGCATAAACTTCGCTTCGGCAACATATCTGTTCTTTTCTTCATCACTCATGGCATCTCCTTCGGGAACATGTTTAATTACGAGGTTTGCATTTCGTATCGCCAAATAAAACGAATTCCAAAAATCACCTACACGATTCGTGTTGGTAGCGTCCAATCCATTGAAGTCATTAAATTGAGCCCAACTACCCCTACCATAGGCATAGTCCGTATGGCATTCTAAAGTAGCATTGTATGGCGCAATACCTTGCGCACCTAAACGAAGTGGAGGAAAGATAGCGTTTACAGCTGCCTCTGCTTCAGCAGCCGTATTATAAAATGTTTCTTCTAAAATTGAGCGTGGTTCCTGATCCAATTCTTTACTGCAACTCGATAGCATGAAGAATACGACCACAAACCATATACTGAGTCTGTGATGTTTCACCTTATATATTAATTGAGCTTTGTGTATCATGTTCTTAAAGTCTTAATTTAGTGTTAGAAACCAGCTTTCACGCCAAATGTGTAAGTTTTAGCTATTGGATAACTTAAATAATCAGAGCCACTGGAAGGCATTTCCGGATCGTACCAGGAATAATTGGTTACCGTAAGTAAATTCTGTCCGCTAACATAAACCTGTAAACGTTTAAGCCAGCCTAGATTAAATTTTTCTACCGGCAAATTATAAGCTAATTGAATGTTCCTTAACCGCAAAAAAGAACCATCTTCGATCCATCGATCGGATACCCGCGCATTAACTGTATTACTGATAACAGGGTACTTCGCATTCGGATTCTCCGGTGTCCAATGATTATTTAGTACATCACGTGTCATATTCAACCCGGAGACATAATCTACCGTACTGCCAATCGAACTGGCATTGAATATATCGTTACCGACGGTTCCTTGTAGGAAAAAGGTGAAATCAAAGTTTTTGTAAGACATCGAAGAATTCAGACCATAAATAAAATCCGGATTTGGATTTCCTATTACTGCTCGATCAGCATTGCTAATCGTTCCATCACCATTTAAATCCTTATATTTTATCTGCCCATTTTCATCATATCCGTCTTCCAAATAGCCAAAAAACAAGCCTCTCTGCAAACCTTCACGTAGTATGGTCCGCGAATCACTTACAACGTTCATTTTCAGTTCGTCCCCAAATATGTCGCCTCCGCCGTACAGCTTCAAAACTTTACTTCTGTTAAAAGCGACATTGGCTGTCACGTCCCACTTAAAATCACCCTTAAAAATATTGGCATTCAGACCTAATTCAACACCACTGTTACGTATCTGCCCCACATTCTGAAAAGTGGTTGCATAACCCATTGAAGTGGGCAAGGGAACTGCATTCAGTAAATCCTTTGTTGTTTTACGATAATAATCTGCTGTAAAAATCAAACGGTTATCTAAAACACCAAAATCAAGCCCCGCATCGATTTGCTCTGTCGTTTCCCATTTAAGATCTCGATTTGGAAGATCGGTTTCGGGTGCAAAGCTTAAGTGCAGATCTTGTCCGAAAACGGTATATCCACCGGCTAAAGGATTAAAGGTTGGATAAAAATCTTCGATCTGTGTTCCGGTTTTCCCCCAGCTAACACGAAATTTAAGATCGGAGATCCAATTATGGTCTTTTAGGAAATCCTCCTGTGAAACTCGCCAAGCAAAAGCACCGGAGGGAAAATATCCCCAGCGATTAGCTGTACGATACCGTGAAGATCCGTCTGCCCGAAAGCTCACAGTAAAGAGATATTTATCGTCGAGCGTATAATTCACCCTCGTCAGATAAGATAGTAGCGTTGATTTGTTATAGCCCGATGCCGGCACCAATGGGACTAATGCCCCACCTAAATTATCCCAACCACTTACGTTACTAATGAAGCCCTGTCCACTTCCCATAACATAGCTGTTTATAAAATCTTGATAAGTAATACCTCCTAATACATTGAAATTGTGCCGTTCGTTCCAAAGCTTAGTGTAATTGGCCGTTAGTTCAACCAGTCTACTTTGCTCATTATTGGCTGTAATTCTGGCTTCTCCCGTTGATCCTTGATACCGATTAGTACGATACATATTCTCACGATCGTCCCGATTCTCGATACCGGTTAAGAGCTTAATGTTGATGTCGGATATAGGTTTATAGGTAATCGCTGCATTTGCAAGCACTAGATTGGCTTCTGTTTTGTTTACTTCCTCATTTATCCAATTTAGCGGATTTATAATATCTGGTGCAGCTATGTTAAAGGCATTTGAAAGTAGTCTATAACCACCGTTATCATCATAAGGCGTTAAAGCGGGTGGAGCACCTAAAATAGCCGATATTAGCGAATTACCGCGAGCTCCTCCGTTGCTGTCCTTTCTTCCCGTTATTAACCTACTCATCGTTGCATTAGCATCTACGGTTAACTTGTCACTAAGCTGGTGTTGAATACTTCCACGTATGGAATATCGGTCATAATCACTCCCTTTAATAATCCCATCCTGCGCAAGTACGCTACCGCCAATTGAAAATTGGGTACGTTCATTCCCTCCTCCAATGTTAAGTGATGTACTTTTTATAGGAGCTGAACGGAAAATAAAGTCTTGCCAGTCAAAGGATGGCAGATTATTTATTTGTTCTTGTGTAAAATAGGGATTAACACCATCATTTGCTGCACGCAAGTTATAAAATGTTGCATATTCGGGACCAGTCATTAAATCCAGCTTCTTCCTGATCTGCTGTATACCGTAATTTGCTTCAAAATCTACCTGTGTTGCGTTTCCAGTACCTTCCACACCTCCTTGTTTGGTCGTGATGATCACCACACCATTCGCTCCTCTAGATCCATATATTGCCGTGGCAGACGCGTCTTTAAGTATCTCCATACTTTCTATATCAGCATTATTTAGGATTGTGGGGTTACTTCCCGATAGCGGAAAGCCATCTACAACATATAAAGGCTCATTACTTCCTAAGATAGAATTTGATCCCCTAATACGAACGGACATGCTCGGTCCTGGCGCACCCGAACCTTGGTAAACCTGCACACCTGGTGCACGGCCAGATAATGATTGTAGGGCATTACTTGTAGGAAAGGCATTGATTTCAGTAGCCTTTACCTGTGCTACCGAACCTGTTAAGTCTTTCTTCTTTACCGAGCCATAACCGATAACGACTACTTCTTCTAAAGCTTCCTGTTCCGCTTGGAGAACAACATTTACTTCCTTTCTTGTACCTACACGTTCTTCTTTACTTCCATAACCGGTATAAGAGAACACCAGTATTGTATTCCCATCAACGGTGGCTTTATAACGGCCATTCGGATCAGTTGTTGTACCGGTGTTGGGTCTGCCCTTTACCATTACAGACACCCCCGGAAGCGCATTTCCTTGTTCATCCTGAACAATTCCAGATATTGTATCCTGCGCTTTTGCTTTTGTAGTGTCGCTAGGCGTTTTTACAGTATCGTTAGCGATCGTAGGTGTTGGAATCTCTTGAGCATAAGACAGCTTTACAAATAATACATCAGCAATTAAAAAAACAGCAATCAGTATACTTATGTATTTAAACGATTGCATTAGATAAAATAAGGGTCTAACCACCATAACAGAAGGCTTAATAAATAACGATTAATAATGCAAGTATGTAACAATTGTCTGTCCATTTTTAAAGGAAAGTGGTGTCGAATCGATTATCGATCCCTAACTTTTCCATGGAATCAAGATCAAAAAACGCTATTTATCAAAACTAGCCCGTCAAATTGCTTAATTTGATTAATTAATCAAATTAAGCAATTTGACGGGACATCGATCCCATAAATAATTATGGATATGTGGAAAAGGTAGGATAGTTTGTAGAGAAAGGGAAACAACTAGTTCAATAAAATGGACTGGTTGTTTTCCTTTGAACGTATTATTTTTCGGCTTGTACTACTTCCATTTTTTCAGCGAAATGGGCGCAATAATCACGCAAATCTCCGATGACAGCCTCTGCTAAAGGATCGCTACCGGCAGCTCTTAGAAAAGAGTCCCCCATGGTCTGTAGGGTTTCATAAAAAAAACGCTTCATTTCATCGAGCGGCATTTCTTTCGTCCATAAATCAATCCTTAAAGCATTTTTGTAATGATGATCCCAGAGTGCTAAAAACATCGCCTTGGTGGGCAACGCATCTTTACTCTCTCCCTCTGTCGACTCCCAGGTTATATTTTCAGGAATGTTTGCGTCATCTAATTCAATTGTTAATTTTATTTCTGCTTTTCTCACTTTATATTATTTTAGTTATTTCCTTAATCTACTGAATGATTTCAATCTACATCACCTCCCTATTAACCAGATCAATAGGATCGTAACAGCTACAAAGCCTATTTCTACAAACCAAACTCGTCTAATCCGTTGAAAAAAAAGACGGAAGAACTGATCGGCAATGATCAATATAATAATTAACAGCAGGGCAAGCGCAGCTCTTTTCCAAGTTAATTGATGAATGGATACGCTCCATAATACCCAAACGGAAAATACGGCACATACAATATTAAGCGGGGTCAGGCGTAGGTTCTTCATCTCTTGTGTTTCATATTGCGACCTGCTGACTTTTTACTTGCCGTTTTGCTCTTGCTATTTTTATCTGTCTTCTTATTCGCTGTTTTCTTTTCGTGAAAGGCACCTTTGAATTCGGGATTCTCTTTCCGCTTTTGCATATCGATCTCTCTCGCCTGCTTTTGATGCTCTTCAAAAGAAGTCTTTTCTATAAGCACATCACCAGGTAAGTCAAAAACTGGAATTTGTTGGCGAATAAGCTTTTCTACCTTTTGGACGTAGTATTCTTCTGCTGGTGTACACATACTAATGGCAACGCCCGATTTAGTGGCTCTACCTGTACGACCTATACGATGTACATAATCTTCTATTACAATAGGAACATCGAAATTAATAACATGACTTACATCACTCACATCCAACCCCCGAGCTGCCACATCTGTTGCGACTAGCATTCGCACCGTTCCTTCTTTGAACGCATTAATAGAATTAATACGCGTATTTTGTCCTTTATTGGCATGAATCACGCGAACTTCTTCTTCGCCATACTTCCTGGATAAAAAGTGATAGACATTATCCGCTGTCGTTTTCGTTTTACAGAAAATAATCAGTCGATGAAAGTCTTTATCATTTTTTAGCAAATATTGCAAAAGATTAATTTTTGTTTTTGTATTTGGAACCAGATACAGCTGCTGACTTACGGTATTGGCTGGCGTAGCTTGTGGTGATACTTCAACAATCGTTGGAAAGGCTAAAAAATCACCAGCTATCTTATGAACAAGTTCACTCATCGTCGCGGAAAAGAGTAAATTTTGTCTCTTCCTAGGTACAACTTCCAGAATTCTATGGATTTTCCCAATAAAACCCATATCCATCATTTTGTCCGCTTCGTCCATTACCAAAAACTTGATTTGCTTCGTAGTAATATGTTGCGCCAAATACAGATCTAAAAATCTCCCTGGAGTAGCCACTAGAATATCCACCCCCTTCGTAAGTGCTTCTATCTGTGGTTTGGGGCCCAAACCTCCATAAAGTACAACGGTACGTAAATCTGTATATTTTGCAAAAAGCTGAATATTCGCCTCAATTTGCATCGCCAGTTCTCTGGTGGGTGATAAAATCAATGCTCTTGGATCAGATCCTTGTGCATATTTGAGTTTCATGATCATCGGTAGGACATAAGCGGCTGTTTTTCCCGTACCTGTTTGCGCAATCCCCATAACGTCCTGTCCTGCAAGTATAGGCGTAATTGCTTTTTGCTGAATGGGTGTAGGTTCCCTATATTCCGCTTCTGCTATTGCGTTCAGTATTTGCCTGTTAAACTTAAAGTCCTCAAATGATTTATGCATAGCCTACAAAGATAGAGAATTGATCGGATTGGATAAAATTGTTTATGAAGTCAATTTTGTCTAAGTTTGACTCTTCATACTGAACAATATATATGTCATCCATTTTAATCAAAGCCGCAACTATCGTAAATGAAGGAACGACTCAGGTAGCCGATCTGTATATAAACCATGGAATAATTGAAATGATTTCTTCCGAAATCAACCATCCTGCCGATCATGTCATTCGTGCGGAAGGGCTCTATCTTTTCCCCGGCCTCATCGACGACCAAGTTCATTTTCGAGAGCCTGGTTTAACGCATAAGGCGGACATATGGCATGAAAGCAGGGCCGCGGTGGCTGGCGGTACGACTAGTTTTATGGAAATGCCCAATACAGTCCCCAACACCTTAACACAAGAATTATTAGAGGATAAATACCGTATTGCCTCAAGGACTTCCTTAGCGAATTATTCCTTTTTTATGGGGGCCGCCAATAACAATCTGGAGGAGGTTTTGAAAACAAGCCCCAGAGATGTCTGTGGTATCAAAGTCTTCATGGGATCGTCAACCGGGAATATGCTGGTTGATAATGAGAAAACGTTAGAAGCTATCTTTAAAAATGCCCCGATTCTTATTGCGACGCATTGTGAAGATGAAGCAACAATTAGGCAAAATTTGGCCTATTTCAAGGATCGTTATGGCAACGAATTGAATCCCGACATGCATCCTTTAATCAGATCTGCTGAAGCTTGTTATTTATCCTCGTCAAGTGCGGTTGCCTTGGCCAAGAGATTTGGTACACGCTTGCATATTTTACATATTTCAACAGCAAAGGAAACGCTGCTATTTAACAACGACATACCACTTAAAGACAAAAAAATAACCGCTGAAGCCTGTATTCATCACCTGTGGTTTAATGACCAGGATTATAAAAATAAGGGAAATTTAATCAAATGGAATCCTGCTGTAAAAACCAAAGAGGATCAAAAAGAAATTCTAAAGGCTGTATTAGATGGGAGATTGGATGTAATAGCTACTGACCACGCACCTCATACATTGGAGGAAAAATCTAAACCCTATCTTGAAGCGCCTTCAGGAGGACCTTTGGTTCAACATGCTTTACAGGCACTACTTGATCTGTATCATGAAGGAAAGTTAACCTTGGCGGATATTGCTCAAAAAACTGCGCATAATACCGCGATTTGCTTTCAGGTTGAAAATAGGGGTTTTATTCGTGAAGGGTATTTCGCCGATCTTGTATTGGTTGATCTGAACAAACCTTATACGGTAAGTCCCGCTAATATTTTATCAAAGTGCGGCTGGTCGCCATTTGATGGACATACTTTTAAATCGTCCATTACACATACCATCGTGTCAGGGAATCTGGCTTTTAATGATAATAAGATTGTAAGTGACGCTCCGGGAAAACGTTTGCTATTTGAGCGGAACTAGTGATTAACGGTAAATTGAAATTACCAATTGTACGAAATGGAAAAACAAGCATTATTGTGTCATGTCAGGAACTGGAGAGAAATAGGAATGAAGGCACCTTTTTTGTTTAAGGAAAATACAGGTTAAGATGATTTCTTTACATGGCGGTTTACAGGTAACAATCCCCTACTGATATGAAGTACATAACAATCATTTTCTTTACTTTACTCGCTATAAGCTCCTGTCAACAAGAGAAATCCAACCTTAATAACAAAAACACCTATAACCCCGATACTACCATGTTAACCAGTGCTTTTGAAGCTTTTAAGGAAAAAAGTCTTACCCACCGTCGATTTAAACATACCGATATAGAGCCACTCATCTTAAAACGAGAAGAAGGCAAATTATTTGAAGTAACCAAGTTGGGTCAGTCAGTACAGAAAAGAACACTCTATCAATTAAAATATGGCACGGGCGATAAGCGTGTGATGTTGTGGTCACAAATGCATGGGAATGAAAGTACAGCGACCATGGCTTTATTTGATCTTTTTAATTTTTTAGAAGGTGCAAATGATCAATTTGACACTATTCGCTCCTTATTAAGTGAAAATACGACCTTATACTTCCTTCCCATGATTAATCCCGACGGGGCTGAAATTTTCAACCGAAGAAATGCGTTGGATATTGATTTAAATCGGGACGCCCGCGAAACAGCTACTCCTGAAGCACGCATTCTGAAAGAGGCTGCAGAAACCAATAAACCCGCATTTGGCTTTAATTTACATGATCAGCATATTTACTATAATGTACCTGGTACAGGAAACCCTGCTACCAT
Organism: Olivibacter sp. CPCC 100613; assembly: GCF_036959255.1. NCBI lineage: Bacteria > Pseudomonadati > Bacteroidota > Sphingobacteriia > Sphingobacteriales > Sphingobacteriaceae > Olivibacter > Olivibacter sp. CPCC 100613. The sequence continues at coordinate 188,949 of NZ_JAWMTI010000008.1, read as the reverse complement.
ATCGTTCTTGGCACCCGCCTACAACCACGAGAAAGACATTAACGATGTTCGAGGCAAAGCGATGCAACTTATTGTTGGCATGAACAAACTCCTGCAACAATATATCCCTCATGGGGTAGCCAAATATGACGACACGCACGAACCACGCGGTTTCGGTGACAATTTTCAAAAATGGGGGGCTAGTACCGTGCTCATCGAGTCAGGAGGTTACAAAAATGACCCTGAAAAGCAATATATTCGAAAACTAAACTTTTTGATTATCTTGAATGCCTTAATTGAAATTGCGCAGGAAAGTTATGTCCAATACGAACAAGACGCCTATAAAGATATTCCCGAAAATGCTACTAAATTGAGTGACTTATTAATAAAGAATATCCGGGCTGAACGGGATTCGATAAGTTATTCCGTTGATTTAGCGATTAAAAGAGATGAGTTAAATGCACCGGATAGCACCTTTTATATCAGGGGAAGAATTGATGATGTAGGTGATTTGAAAGATAGCTACGGCTATGAGGAGTTGGATGCAAAAGGGTTACATTTTATGAAGGGAAAAATATATCCGAGTGCTATAAATCATCCTAAAGAACTTACAAAAGAAAAGGTAATGGATTTGTTAAGAGCTGGCTATCTTGCTGTACAAGTTAGAAATGTGGCAATCAACAAACATCACAAATGGCCCCTTCTTCTAACTGGTAACGGAACAATTTATGGCAATAGTCCAAATCTAGGAAGTCAGGCAAACTTCTTTTTGGCGAAGGATGGGAAACCGGTATACGCCATCGTTAATGGTTATTTGATCGACCTGTCGAAAGAACTGGAGCTAGATTTCAAAAACTATATTCAGTAGTTAAATAAAAAGAGTACTTACAACCATACCGAAATACACAAATCGGTTAGTATAATAGGTATTGTACTTCTAGAACCTGCAGCAATTGTGAACACATGCCTAAGTTACCTGATCTTTTTTCAAGAGCGGTGTTTGCTGCTAAATGCCATAAAAGTTGATGTTAATTTTTCCAATTATTCTATCTTCTTTATTCCCTTTAGTTCCTGATTTACCAAATAACGGCGAGCGGCCACCACTGTCCTGCTTTCGAAATCGTCATAATTGAAATTCCCGGGCACCATACTGTTGATTCTTACCTTACCAGCGGCATGAATGAATGTGCCGTTCCCCATGTATAGTGCTACATGCGTCACTTTGGCATTGGGATGTCCATTTCTTCCGCTGGCAAAAAATAAAAGATCTCCGGCGTTTAAGTTTTTCAACGATTTGGACAAGTCAAATTTTTCATTGGTTAAAATATCAACTGGTTTGCCGACTAAAACCTGCTGTGAAGCATCTCTAGGTATAATAAAACCATTCATGAGATAAGCCGTTTTTGTAAATCCACTGCAATCGACTCCTTTAACGGATGTTCCGCCCCATAGATAAGGTACCCCCATCATTGTTTTAGCAATTTCCAAAACGGTTTCTGCCGTTGGATGAAGCCCATGCTTCCAATCATTGTAACTCATTGCTGCAGTTCTATCGACGTAGCCTCGTCTACCATCGGGGAAAACTACTTTAAAAAAATCTTTATACTCCTCCTCCGCGATCAATATATTTCCCATTACTATATCTGAAACCCGCAACGACTTTTTATCTTGCTCACTATAAACATGTCCATAATCGGACGTAACTATTATTTTTTTCTGTCTATTCCATTTTTCTATTTCATTTTTTGTTTTTAAAGCAATAGCTGCCGCATCTAACCAACTGATATAGCCGTCAATTGTCCGAACTAAGTAATAGCCTTTCTCTTCTTTCAACACATCAATAGGCCATCCTAATAAAGCCTGGCTTGCCATTTCCGCAGTATTTTTGGGTTCGGTACGCATATTGCCAACAGAAACATTAATTAAACCGAAAACGGTATCTCGTAAAGCTGTATCAGGCAAATAGCTGATAAACAGTGCTTGATTAATATTGGCTTTCTTGTACTGTTGACTGAAATAGGCAGCGGCTGTACGATCACTTGTTTCGAGTATATGTCGTCCCAGTGAGTCACGATGAAGTTCGAACACAACTGTTCTTTTGTCAAGTGTATATTTACCACGAGTGACCTCCAGGAGATGGGCAATTTTTGTTTCCAGGAGCGAATCGGATTGTGCCTTTGCCACTGAATAAAATCCTAAAGCAAACAGAACAAGCATATTTATTCTTCTCATGATGATTAGATGGGATATTTTCACACTAAATTAAGTTATATGTTAAAGAGAGCAAATATTTTGCATATTTTTATTTAAAAACCGCAAGACAATGCAGTTCGTAAAGATTATTTAATAAGTAGATAGCGCGCGTATTTTTCTAAAGACTTTTTTTATGTTTGCATCCGTATAAACAGCACAAGCATGATTAATCGGAGAAAATTCATTCATCAAGGCATTATTGGAACAGTTGCTTTGGGCATCGCAAATGAAACATATGGTAGTCAGCGTTCTAAGATCCTCACGGCGAAATTGGCTCGACCTATTGTTGTCTCTACCTGGGATTTCGGAGTTGCTGCAAATCAAGCAGCATGGAAAATATTAAAAAAGGGTGGCCGTGCTCTAGACGCGGTAGAGGCCGGTGTGAAGGTACCAGAAGCTGATCTCAAGAATGTTACCGTTGGTAAAGGAGGTTATCCGGATCGCGACGGACATGTCACTTTAGATGCGTGTATTATGGATGAGCAGGGAAACTGCGGGGCAGTACTCGCGATGGAGCATATTACACACGCCATTTCAGTAGCCCGATTGGTGATGGAAAAAACACCCCACGTAATGCTTGCGGGTGACGGTGCCCTTCAATTCGCATTGGAAAATGGATTTCAAAAGGAAAACCTGTTAACAAAAGAATCAGAAAACGCGTGGAAGGAATGGTTGAAAAAAGCCGAATATAAACCGATCATGAATATAGAAAATCAGCACTTCTCACCTAACAAACTACCCGGAAATCAATACAATCACGACACAATAGGTATGCTAGCTTTGGATAGTCAAGGCAATTTTAGTGGTGCCTGTACCACCAGTGGAATGGCTTTTAAAATGCATGGTCGAGTGGGTGACAGTCCCATTATTGGGGCTGGATTGTATGTAGATAATGAAATTGGAGCCGCCACTTCCACAGGTGTTGGTGAAGAAGTAGTTAGAACAGTGGGAAGTTTTTTGGTTGTTGAATTAATGCGTCAGGGCTATTCACCTGAAGAAGCTTGTAAAGAAGCTGTACAGCGAATAGTTAAGAAAAAACCAGAAAAGGCAAAGGAAATCCAAGTCGGATTTTTGGCTATGAATAAACAAGGTGAATATGGAGCTTACGCACTACAACAAGGCTTCTCCTTCGCTGTATGTAATGAAGAGCGGCAAGATCTGCTGATTAAAGGGAAAAGTATATATTAAATACATGTGTTGAAAGTTAAGAACTGCAATCACGTTTCTTACAAAGAACCGACAAGAAGTAACCAGTAACGAATAACTAAGAGCAAATACCGATGATACTCGAAATATGTGCAAATTCACTTGCGTCAGCTTTAGCCGCTCAAAACGGGGGCGCGCAACGTATAGAGCTTTGCGAGAATTTAAACGAGGGTGGAACGACACCTTCTTATGGGACAATAATAAGCGTTCGTAAACAACTTGACATAAAAGTATATGTACTAATCCGACCACGATCGGGAGATTTTTTTTATTCTGATGACGAGTTCTCCGTTATGAAAGAAGATATCAAAATCTGCAAAAAACTTGGTTGTGACGGTGTGGTCATTGGCTTATTGGATCAATATGGAAATGTCGATACTAAACGAACAAAGGAACTTGTCAATCTAGCGAACCCGATGGGAGTCACATTCCATAGAGCTTTCGATTGCAGCAACGATGGTTTGAAAGCATTAGAGGACATTATCAATTGTGGTTGCGAGCGTATACTTACGTCAGGCATGCATAATACAGCGATAGAAGGCAGTTCTTTTCTAAAGGTTTTGGTTGACAGATCGGCAGGTAGAATAAATATTATGCCTGGTTCAGGCATCAACGAGCAGAATATTCTTATATTGAAGGAAACAACCAGCGCCAAAGAATATCATCTATCTGCAAAAACACCCATTGAAAGCAAGATGATTTACCACAATCCGGCCATAGCTAATATGGGTAATGTGGTTGAAGTAAGCAACGAAAATAAAATCCGTCGAATTGTTGACTTACTGAATCGTTAAGATTAGCTAATTAGCCAATTGGCTAATTAGCTAATTAACCTTACAGTTTACCAATTTCTTGAACCAAGTCAATCAATTTATTTGAGTAACCCCATTCGTTATCATACCAAGAAACTACTTTCACGAAATTATCATTCAAAGCAATACCTGCTTTCGCATCGAAAATAGACGTTCTGGCATCGCCTTTAAAATCTTCTGAAACTACGTCTTCTTCTGTGTATCCTAGAATACCTTTCAACTCACCCTCCGAAGCGTCTTTGAATGCCTGTTTAATTTCTTCGTATGTAGCAGGTTTTTCTAAGCGAGCTGTCAAATCCACAACAGATACATCAGGAACCGGAACACGGAAAGACATACCTGTTAATTTACCTTTAATAGATGGGATAACCAAGCCTACCGCTTTAGCAGCACCGGTAGAAGAGGGGATAATATTCTGATAAGCACCGCGACCGCCTCTCCAATCTTTTACAGAAGGACCATCAACTGTCTTTTGCGTAGCAGTAACAGCATGAACTGTACTCATTAAGCCTTCAGCAATACCCCATTTATCATGCAACACTTTAACAAGCGGAGCTAAACAGTTAGTGGTACAGGACGCATTTGAAACGATATGCTGATCTGCTTTTAATTCTTTATGATTTACACCCATTACAAAAGTAGGCGTATCGTCTTTAGCTGGTGCTGACATCACTACTTTCTTTGCTCCCGCATCAATATGCTTTTGAGCACTTTCCTGAGTAAGAAACAAACCGGTTGATTCAACAATGACTTCAGCACCAACATCGCCCCATTTCAAGTTTGCAGGATCTTTTTCAGCTGTTACACGAATGGTCTTTCCATTAACGATCAAATTTCCGTCTTTCGCTTCTACAGTTCCATCAAAACGACCATGTGTAGAATCGTATTTTAACATATAAGCCATGTATTCCGGATCAACCAGATCATTGATACCAACAACTTCGATACCTTCACGATTGATAGCAGCCCTAAATGCAAGACGTCCTATACGTCCAAATCCATTAATTCCAATTTTCATTTTAACTAATTTTTATTTAAATAATAATTTAAAAGATTGTGAATTGGCTCTTTGATAACAACCCCAACCTCCATATCATGGTCATTGGCGGCTTGCCTTAACCAAGGCTCATAACCGGCAGCCACACTTCCGGTAAAATTTATTTTCGGATAATGATACTTTTCCTTTAATGGGACAAAATAGGTTTCAAACAACAAGCTGAAACCTTCCATTACCATATTATGAACGAACTCATGATCTTTTTGTTCTGCAACAAAGTCTGCAAAAGAACTTAAAAACAATGCGGCATTTGGATTTCTATATACCTTGTCCATAATTTGCTTCCGATCCAACGGATAGTAGCTGGTAAATTTGTTCTCAAGATCAATAGGTAGTGTTTCCGACAAATAATTTCGCAGCAGATATCTTCCCATCCAATTGGCCGAACCTTCATCCGCCAAGATATACCCTAAGCCATAATTAGTGTCATAAATTCTTTTGCCATCGTAATAGGCTGCGTTTGAGCCACTGCCCAGAATACCGACAAGCGCTTGCTCATTGCCTCCAGTCGCAAGTGCAGCTGCCAGCATGTCGTGCTCAACAAGAATTTTGCTGTAGCGGAAAAACTCCTTAAAAGCATTATAAACAGTCTCCTTTCGTTCATCAGAAGAAGCGCCCGCGCCAAAGAAATAAATCTTCTTAATTTTCTCGGCATAGTTTATTAAACTGTTGTTTTTGTTCAAAACCTGACCGATGTACCGCTCATCATTATGATAAGGATTGATTCCCATAGTTTTAAATCCGGCAATTACTTTCCCCTTTTCAGCTAACCGCCAATCTGCAAACCTTGAGCCACTATAAACAACAGCAATCATTTCAATCGATTAAATGGCTAAAACATTCATCATTTCAATCATATCGTCCGCCAATTTAAATTCCTTACTTCGGAGCGCCACTTCTAACGGAGTCGTTACAATATCGTTTCCACGCAAGCCTACCATGATTCTTGTTTCACCTCGCAACAATCGTTTTACTGCTCCAAAACCCAATCTGCTCGCCAATACTCTGTCAAAGCTGCTAGGTGACCCTCCTCTTTGCAAATGACCTAAAATCGTCACTTTAGCATCATAAAAATCAAATTTTTCCTGAACCCTTTTAGCTACATTATATGCACCACCATTTTTATCACCCTCTGCAACAATAACGATAGTAGACGTCTTCTTGTCTTTTGCGGCATTTTCCAATTTTTGGATAAGTTCGTCAATACCCGTTTCCTTTTCGGGTAGTAGAATTGCTTCAGCACCTCCTGCTATACCACAATTCAATGCAATACAACCGGAATCCCGCCCCATAACTTCAATAAAAAACAGACGATCATGAGAAGCCGCCGTATCACGAATCTTATCAATCGCATCAATTACCGTATTGTTAGCCGTATCGTATCCCAATGTAAAATCTGATCCATATAAATCGTTATCTATTGTACCCGGAACCCCCACTACCGGAATATCGTATTCTCTTGAAAATACCTCGGCCCCTGTAAAAGTCCCATCACCTCCAATAGCAACCAAAGCGTCTATTCCCTGTGCTGTTATATTGTCATAGGCTTTCTTACGTCCTTCAGGTGTTCTGAAATCCAAGCAACGAGCCGTCTTTAATATAGTTCCGCCCAATTGAAGAATATTACTGACTGAACGACTATTCATATCGATGATATTACCATCGATCATTCCCTGATATCCATGTAATATACCACTTACCTTCTTACCTTCATAAATGGCGGTACGAACTACCGCCCGAATACATGCGTTCATCCCTGGAGCATCTCCCCCTGAAGTAAATACGCCTATACGTTTGATTGAATTGTTCACTGTAAAATATCTATATAGGTTTCACTTGAATTTAACTTTCATTATGAACTGAAGAAACACCTCAGCAGTGCTTAGTAAAATATAGCGTCAGCTTGCATATTAGGTTGCTCCACTTCACATCTAAAGCACGAATATAAGGTGTATTTCTTACACTATTGCTATTTATTTGTATTTTTTTTTACTTTTTTTGAACCTCTTTACATTCCCTTATACAAACGTTCTAAAAATACAAAAAAACGAACTAGATCGGGACAAGTTTTTTGCTTTTGTAGTTTTCTTCCATAACTTTGACTTTATTTGCCTAAAGTAAGTAGCGTTTTGAAATTAGCAAACTATTGCTGAATTTTATAAGCGACTATCGAAACTGATAATTGAATATTTTAATTGAACCTTAAAAAACAAAATTTTGCAATCAAACTTACCACATCTACAATCTATATTTACGGCTGACTGTGTTATTTTTGGTTTTAACGAAGGTGAGCTGAAGGTCCTTTTAATTGAAAGAAATGAGTATCCTTTCAAAGATTGGTGGGGACTGCCCGGTTTTTTTGTTGAACACAATGAAACCATCGATGATGCTGTGAAACGTATTTTACTTGAACATACCGGGTTAAAGGGAATTTATATGGAGCAGCTCTATACCTTTGGTGACCTAAAAAGGCATCCTCAAGGAAGAATTATTACGGTGGCCTATTATGCAATGTTGCGGCTGGAGGCTGTTAATATCAATCCGAAACCGTCTACCAATTATGTAAGAAAAGCACAATGGCATCCGTTAAATAACTTACCGGAACTTGCTTTTGATCACCGAAATATTATAGAAAAAAGTATCGAAAAAATACGGCGTAAAGTAAGCCACAGCCCGATAGCTTTTGAGTTGCTTCCAGAGAAATTTACACTCACCCAACTGCAGCAGCTTTATGAGGCTATCTGGGATAAAAAGTTGGATAAAAGAAACTTTAGAAAGAAAATGCTTAAATACAACGTCCTGAAAGAATTGGATGAGAAACAAAAAGGAGTATCTTATCGCGCTGCAAAATTGTACAAGTTTGATAAGCGCAAATACAATAAGATCTTTAAGAATGAGCTAAATTTCTCTTAAATAAAAAGGGGTGATTAGCAACCACCCCTTTTTTGTAATTAGTCAATATTTTTAAGCATTGATTTTTTCTTGATGAAATTTCACCAGGTCATCGATAGGTGAACGTACAATCCTACCGAATTCCATACCATATTCATGTGCCGTTTCCTCTAGTACATTTCTGAAATTATAAGCTACGGAACCAATACAGTTGAATGAATAGTTCTGATATTCTGGATAATGAACCACCAAGTTCTTAAAGAAATCTTCAAAGGAGCTTTTAACCAAGCCTCTTGAATATTCGATATTAATCATAATATCATAAACGAATTTACTAAAACTCGCGCAAAACCGGTTCGCTAAAGGTTTCGTGTAAACAGCGTCCATAACATCATCAGGTGTGAGTTTGAATGTTTCCCAGAAAACCTCTCTTACGTCAGCAGGCATATAACCTCGCACATAATCTGTCAGTAGTTTTTTTCCAATGTAGCAACCACTACCCTCGTCGCCTAAGATATATGCCGCCGAATCAATATTCTGAATAATGTCTTTCCCGTCGTAGATACAGGTATTGGTACCTGTCCCTAAAATGGCTGCAAAACCGGCTTTATCTTTTAACAAAGCTCTGGCGGCTGCCAACAAATCGTGTCCTACAAATACCTCCGATTGACTAAATACTTGTTTGATAGCCATTGCAACAATAGCTGCTTTTTCTTCATTGTGAACCCCCGCACCGTAATAGTTGACCTCCTTTACCTCACCAAATGGCAAATCTTTTGGAAGTCCTTTTTTCAAAGAACTTACAATGTAATCGCTCGATACAAAATAAGGATTGTACCCTTCAGTGTTGAAATAGATTTTTTTACCGGAGTCATTGATCAGGCACCAATTCGTTTTGGTTGAACCGCCATCTGCAATAATGATCATGTTATTGGTTTTAGTTAATATTGATTTATATCATTTTCTAATTTAAAAAATTCCCTTTTTAGCTAGCGTTCAAAACCATTCTACGCCGCAAAACCTGAAAATCGTGGCACAAAATACACCTTTCAGGATATTATTACAAATAAATACAAAAAAATTAATACACAATTTTACTATACCATATTTAAAAATAGTTTAAAAACACAACTTAATACACCAATAAGTAAGTTTTTAGTTTTCAATATTTTATCCAATATATAGTGTACTTTTTACAATTAGTCATCTCTTTAGGTGCAATAGTTTTAGGATTTCGAACGGAAACGTACCTTTGTTAAAAAAATCGAAGACATGTTTACAGGTATAATCGAAACGCTGGGAATTATAAAAAATATAAAACGGGAAAATACAAACTTACATTTAACGATAGCCTCCAATATTTCCGATGATTTAAAAATTGATCAAAGTGTTTCTCATAACGGAGTTTGCCTAACTGTAGTAGCCTTAAATCCCGGTCAGCATACGGTAACCGCAATTCAGGAAACTTTAATGAAAAGTAACCTCGATAAGCTAGAAGTGGGAGACAAATTAAATTTAGAACGGTGTACGATGGTTGGAAGTCGCTTAGACGGCCATATTGTTCAGGGTCATGTTGATCAAACCGCTGTCTGTACCGAAATTAAGGATGAAAACGGTAGTTGGTTATACACCTTCCAATACGATTCGTCGATCGGAAATATCACGGTAGAAAAAGGCTCTATAGCTGTAAATGGTATCAGTTTAACGGTAGTAGATTCAAGAAAAGATACCTTCTCGGTAGCGATCATACCCTATACTTTCGATCACACCGCTATGCATACACTAAAAGTAGGAAATCAGGTAAATCTGGAATTTGACATCGTTGGGAAGTATGTAACAAAACTGGTCGCATTAGGAAGGCTTTAAGGTTCCTATCTAAAGCATTTAATTGAAAACGATCCTATTTTCTAAAAACGATTGACCTTTGGGAAGTCTATATCACGAGTTGCTGGTCACTCGTATTAACCTGTTTGCCTATTTTTAACTTTTAAGGTCAAAATAGCCGCTAAGAGCATAAAAAACCCCGCCATTAGGAGCGCGTATATGGCTTGCCCATTAAATAAATATTTTACGATGTAGCCGCTGAATAGTCCACTTATGATCTGGGGAAAGGTGATAAAGAAATTAAAGATTCCCATATATAGGCCCATTCTTCCAGCTGGCAGATCTACGGATAAAATAGCATAGGGCATCGATAGTATGCTGGCCCATGCGATGCCAACGCCTATCATAGGCAAAATCAAAAGATAGGGACTGTGGATAAAGAATACGGACAAAAGTGCCAATCCGCCTAAAGCAAGAGATATCGCATGTGCTGCATGTTGTCCAATTCGTTGTACTATTTTCGGTAAAAGTAATGCATAGAGTGCGGAAATAGCATTGTAGACGCCAAACAGCACACCTACCCAGTTACCAGCATCTGCAAAAGTTGACGATGATGAATCTTCGGGTGTTACACCATATACATGTTCTGCTACAGCTGGTGTCGTGTAAACCCACATGGAAAACAGCGCAAACCATGAAAAGAATTGTACGATACCTAATTGCTTCATCGTATCGGGCATCTCCTTTAAAACATCCCTAAAAGTAGATCTACGGCTAGTCTCTAATTCGATGACCTTACGCTCAGCTTCATCAAAGGCGTCCAGTTCCTTTGGGGTATATTCTTTTGTCGTCACAATCGTCCATAATATACTAATTACGAGAACGAATGCCCCAATATAAAACGAGTAAATCACGTTATCGGGAACATGCCCCTTATTTGCTTGTTTAGAAATATCGAAAAACTCGGCCAATGTATAAGGCAACCAAGAACCAACGACGGCTCCTATTCCTATTAAAAAGGTTTGTATAGAGAACCCTTTACTTCGCTGCCTATGCGGTAAATTATCTGCTATTAGTGCTCTAAAAGGCTCCATAGTCACATTAATCGATGCGTCCATCATCATCAGTATGCCCGCTCCGATCGCCAATGGTGGCAAAATCGACGTCAAAAGTCCAGCATTTGGCATCAGACATAAAGCGATGGCTGTCAAGATGGCGCCGGTGAGAAAATAGGGCCGCCTTCTTCCCAATCTATTCCAGGTTCGATCACTATAATAACCAATAAGCGGTTGTATAATCATACCCGTTATAGGAGCCGCCAGCCAAAATAAAGAAAGATGTTCTATATTCGCTCCAAAAGTCTCGAGGATTCTGGAAGCATTTCCGTTTTGCAGTGCAAATCCTATTTGGATTCCCAAAAAGCCCAAACTCATGTTAAGAATTTGCGAGGTACGCAGGTTCGGTTTCGTCAGTTGATTCATGCCAGGCTTGGACTAATTAAATAGTCAAGTTTCCGTATTGTCATCAAATATCCTTTTTTCTGTTGATATTCTGGGTATAATACTCGAAGAAAGCTGGATTTGCTGTTTTTTTGTAATTGTCTGTTTGTTATGCAATGCTTCAAATAAAATTTCAGCCGCGCGTGCCCCCATCTCAAAAGCGGGTTGATTCACGGTGCTTAAGGGAGGATTTAATACATCAGCAATTTCTAAACATGAAAAACAGATAAGCTTAATATCCATCGGAATATCGAGCTTTGCATCTACGCAATATCGCAGCATAGCCATAGCTAAGCGCTCGACGGAAGCAAATACCCCATCGGGTTTCGTCTTTTCGAACAACCTTTTAATGGCTTTGTATATTTCATCTCTGTCATTGGTACATTCAACAATCAAGTTATCGTCTAAAGTTAAGTCAGCATCCTTTAATGCGTCTAAATAACCCTGCATTCTGGTTTTTCCAATAGATATGCTTTTATTTACGACTAAATAAGCGATACGTTTACAGCCATTCGCTACCAAATGTTGTGTTGCCTCATAACTACTATCATAATCATTCCCTGTAACGCAGGTCGCCTCCACATCTTCATAGCAACGGTCAAAGAAAACCAGTGGAATTCCTTTTTCCCTTAACAGGTTCAAGTGGCTGTGTTTTAACCCCTCGCCCGAAGCTGACATGACAACCCCTTCTACCCTGCCATTACATAAAGACCGAATGAAGCTTGCTTCCTGCTCAACATCATCTTCCGTAACGTAAATTAAAGTATGATAACCATTATACCTTGCCTGCTTTTCAATACCTTTGATTGCCTGAGAGAAAAAATTATTTCCAAACTCAGGAATAATAATAGCAATCGTTTTACTTTTCGAATCTCTCAAATTGCTCGCATATAAGTTAGGGGAATAACCTAGCTCATCGGCCATACGTAAAATTCTTTCTTTAGTAAGTGGATTTATATCACTGTTATTTCGAAAAGCCCTCGAAATAGTTGATGTAGATAAACCTAAAGCAGCCGCTAGTTTTTTAATATTTATTTGGCTCATAATTTCATTAACAATAGTGCAAATAAAGTTGTTCGCTATTCCAAAATCACCTATTATTCCAACATATTAACCATAATTTAAATTTAGCTCACAACAAATTCCACAAACAATCAATTTTGTCTCTTGTTAATATTTCAGGTAAAACAAGAGAATAAGAAATATGGATAAACTAAAAAAGTTCGAATTGATGGAAAAGATTATCCGTCAATTGGAAGATTTGCGAAATAGTCAACAAGCTATTCTAGAAAAAATCAGCAACATTGAAGTGGAAAATATTGAAGTGGACGACAAAAGCCTTGAAAAAGTTCTTCCGGAAGTTCATCAACGTACAGCAGAAAACCTGGATACGCTAACGAGTTTAACAGAAGAATTCATTTCAAGAACCAGTGATTTCGGTGAAAAAAATAATGTGGCCAAATTAAAGGAACAGCAAGAAATCAACAATACCAAATAGATAAATTAAATTCATGCCGGGCAAAGGTTGCCCGGCATGAATGTTAATATCCTGGATTCTGCGTATAATTTGGATTTCCCAATTGATTCAAAGGAATTGGGAACAGCAGGTTCTTAGCGTCTGAAGCAGGTTTCTCTTGCCATTCTTCTAAGAATTTCCCAAAACGAATTAAATCAGTTCTTCTATGTCCTTCCCAGAAAAATTCCCGCCCTAGTTCATCGAGCAATGACTGTTCGTTAAGTTCTGAAAGGCTGCTGGCACCTCTTTTCACTCTTACTTGGTTCACCAAATTCAAAGCCTCGCCAGCTTGTCCCAGCCTTAAGAGCGCCTCTGCCTTCATTAATAAAACATCAGAATAGCGATAAAAGACCCAATCATTGTTAAGTAAGCTTGTGGAACCGTTCGCATAATCAATAGGATATTTAATAACACGTATACCCGCTACTTCCAAGTGGTTTTGATCTCTTTCGATGATACTCACTTCTGGGGTAAAGGCTAAAGGATTTCCTCTACGATCTGTCAAATTTTCACCATTTTGATTTACCTGTTGTCCTACCAAAAAACCTACACGCACCCCACTGACGTTGGTCACGCCTGGATATTCACCACCTCTACGAACATCATTTTCTTCAAATTTATTATAAAAATCAGATAGTGTACAGAAACCATTATTACCTCGAGGATTTTGATTGTAATGCAGGGTTGCAACCCACATATTGGTCATACCTGTTGCAGCATCTTCACCACCTCTGTTTTCACCCGTAAAGATATTCTCTGTTGTCGATTGCCCATTATTCGGTGCGAAATTTAGATAATAATCATCTATAAGGCTGTATTTTCCGCTATTAATGATTTCATCCGCTAGCCTAACCACTTCCTGCATATCTTCATTCGCAAAGGTGGGCGACTGTCGGTTTAAAAAAGCACCTTTATTTAGATGAATGTTCATCAGAAGCATTCTAGCTGCGTCTGGAGTAGCGCGATCAGCACGACTTGTTGGTAAATTTTCCATCACTTCACTAACCTCCGAAATCAAATAATCAATTTCTTCTTGTGCATTTCTAACTTTCGGAGGTTGAGTTACGTCTTCACCCGCTTCCCGATAAGGAACTTGTCCCCAACCATCTAGCACAGAGTATTCAGCAAACGCTCTAAGAAATCTAGCCTGCGCTTCCTGTTCAGCATTTGGACTATATTGGAGTACATCGGTGGACACATAGCTTACACTTAATAAGTCTCTAAAAACAGTATGTATACGCGTATGATCAGATTCCCAACGGTGTAAATGCAAAGCGCGCCAGGCGCCGTTATCATCCCAGTCCCCCCCTCGGGTTGGAACTATTGCTTCGTCTGTCGGAAACTCCTGAAGAGCCCACCAACCGTAAGGGCCATAATATGGATTACGCATGGCGATATATGCTGCATTTAATAGCGCTGGAACGTTTTCGCTTCCAACACCGCCCGATCCAACCTGCCCGTTTAGATCCTCATCTAATTTCGTACATCCAGTAAATGCCATTAATGCAATTAAAAGGATTCCTATATATTTATTGCTCATGATACTTCTTCTAATTTTATAATGAAAAGTTGACACCCAAATTGAAAGTTCTTGCAGGAGGATAAGTTACATTGTCAATTCCTGCAGAAGGCACATTACTCACCGCTTTACTAACATTCACTTCAGGATCGAATCCTTTGTATTTGGTGATCACGAATAAATTTTGTCCATTTACAAATACGCTTAAGTTTTTAATTGAATTGCCAATATCACCTACTCGATAATTAAGTGTCGCATTGGCTAATTTTAAGTAACTTCCATTTTCGATATATCGAGACGAAGCGGCAATTGGGTTAGCAGGTGATTCTAAAATTGAAGAAGCAACAAGTTCGGTAGCTATATTTCTAGTCCCTAAATTGGAGATAGGCAACACCGCATTAGCGGTATTATTGTAGATATCCTGCCCGAATGCGCCGTTCAAATTAGCTGTAAATGAAAACTTCTTATAATCGATGGCTGTACTAATCCCTAATAATACTTTTGGATTCGGATTACCCACACGATAAAATACAAAACCATCATCTGTATATTTCGAAAATCCATTTTCATCCAACCCAAGATACTCTCGGGTTACCATCGCAAACAGTGGGTAATTGTCCTGAATTACCTCTACCGTAACGTCACTTAACCCTTGACCGCTTAAACTACCTGTACGGATAATCGTATTGTCTAAGTCCTGCACTTTATTATTGACGAATGTTGCGTTAGCCCCTAAATCCCAGCGAAAGTCGTCGTTTTCAACAATAATACCGTTTAAATTTAACTCAAGGCCTTTATTTACTACCTGTCCAGGTAAGTTTATCCATGTTACCGAGGCATCGGCAGCAGCAGGATAGAAAGGTATTTGAGGGAATAATAAATCGGTAGTCTTTTTATAAAAATAGTCAACAGAACCACTTAACCTTCCATTAAACAGGCCGAAGTCTGTACCCACATTAATTTGCTCGTCAGATTGCCAACGTAAATTAGGGTTTTCATTATTGACTGCGATTATCTTTTGCTCACCTCCTTGGAAACCATAAGAATATCTACGCTGTGAAGATCCGGAAGGGAATTCTTGATTACCTGTTTTTCCCCATCCTGCTCTCAGCTTCAATTGACTTAACCAGGTTGTATTTGCGAGAAAATCTTCATTTTTTAGGTTCCAGGCACCCGCAAATGAAGGAAATGTACCATATTTATTATTCTCACCGAATCGAGTCGATCCATCAACACGAACCGTGGCTGTTAGCAAGTAACGATCTTTAAAATTAAAGGTAGCTCGACCGAAATACGATTGAAGCTGTGTAGTCGGATCATTAAAGGAATTAAGTACTCTATTAGCAGGAGCAGTAGCCTGCATAACGTCTGTATAATCCACGGGTAAATCGCCAAATCCTTTTGCATTCATATCCGTTCCGCGATTGATGAAATCCATATATTCATAACCGATAACGGCATTTAGATTCAAATCACTTGCTATTTCCTTGTTAAAGGATAGCGTATGTGTGATTTGTTTCGTAATCAATTCATTATTTGCTACACTTGCGTAACCTCCTAGAAAATCATTCGCTGGATCTTCCAAAATACCAGGTATATTAATAAAACTTCTCGTAGACGAACGCCGTTCTCCTCTGCTATAGTTAACGCTTAACAACATTCGATACTCCAACCAGTCATTGAACTTATAGGAAGGAGATAAACTTGCTAGCACAGTTGTTACATTTGCTCGATCATTGTATGCCTCCGACATAGCCAAGGGATTGATAATATTTCCCTGCTCTATGACCAGACTACCGTCCGGGTTACGTAACGGACGAGTTGGATTCCAAGCTAAGGCATGCGTTAGCAAGCTGCCAGTAGCGCCTGCATCGGTTACAATAGGTGCAATATTTTCATTGTTTTGGCTAGCAATTAAATTGACGTCTAACCCCAACTTTTTACTTTTAAGCATTTTAAAGTTGCCATTAAAGGATCCCGTATAACGCTTAAACCCTGTTTTACGAACAATGCCTTGTTGATCCTGATAACCGAAAGACGCCCGATACTTATTGTCCGAATTCCCTCCGCTCAATGAAAGGCTATGGTTCTGGTTATAGGCGGTTCGTAATATGGCATCCAAGGCATCCACATTATCTCCAAAGTCTCCGGTTGTTAATCCATATTTGTTTAATGCATCCCGATACTGATTGCCATCAAGAATATCGATTTTTCTCATCAGATTGCTAATACCGCCCGACGAATTAACATCGACTTTCAAGCCTCCTTCCTGGCCTCGCTTTGTAGTAATTAAAACGACTCCATACGCAGCTCTTGAACCATATATGGCCGTTGCCGACGCATCTTTTAAAATTTCCATGGAAGCAATATCTGCCGGATTAATAAAGCTCAGAGGGTTCCCGGCAGGACTGGTACCGATACCGCCACTTTGACTTGGTCTGGCTGAACGTCCGTCTAAGGCTACACCATCTACAACATATAAGGGTTGACCTGTACCTGTAACAGCTGAATTACCACGAATGCGTACCGTAGTGGCACCACCTGGTTGACCACTATTATTAATCATTTGGACACCGGAAACCTTGCCCTGAATTAATTGGTCGGCAGCAACCAGCGGACCCTTGTTGAAATCCTTGGCGCCCACGGACGCAACAGCACCGGTCAAATCGCTTTTTCGCTGGGTACCATATCCCACAACAACAACCTCATCCAAGCCTTGCGCATCTGGCTGCATGGTAAAACTTACGGTAACCGCTTGCCCTGAAACAGTTACTGCTTTTTCTTGTGCTATATAACCCACAAAGGAGGCGACCAGCGTGTACCGGCCATTTGGAATATTAGCTATGCTAAAATTTCCATCAACGTTTGTACCAACTGATTTGTTCAGTTCTTTTATTTGTATAGAAGCACTAGGTAAAGGTTGATTGTTTTCATCTAAAACTTTTCCCGCTATACTACCGCTTTGTGCCATAGAAACGAGAGAGCTTAACATAAAAATGAAATACGCCAGACAACTGACAACATGATTCTTTTTCATTCGATTGGTTTTAATGGTTATAATGAAGCTCGTTTGGCCATATTTAAGGCCATTTAAATACATACATTGCTAAATAACTTTACGGGACGGATGTCGGAAAGGAAGTCATAATCTACTTTAATTTTATTGGTAAAACTTTTTTATCAAGATTCAGCAACATCTCTTCTTAGCGAAACAATACCAAATCTGTTTATATTGGCCTCTGGAAACAGTATCTATACGTACGAAAACGTTCCCGAAGAGTGCGGTAAAAATAAAGCTATTCTTAAGAATTACAAAGTAATTTTTAAAATCCGATCATTCGTTCTCCAAGGCGAGTTCAGCTTTCGAAGCAAAACGGATTTTAACAAGAGTTTTAGCTAGAATTAACGGGGCAAAATCCTATTATCACGCCTTCTCACCAGTCTTACTTTTTTCTTTCTCTTAAAAGCCTTTGTATAAAGCCGTGTTTTTATTATTTTTATAACGTAACCTATTTACAGCTGTTCATTATATATCCAGTATACTATGAAGTTAAAAGCAGTTCTAACTATTTTCCTTTGTGTCGGTTTAGCTATTGCATTAAATAAGAAAATTGGAGATATACCACCCCTTGGAAAATTCTTAAACCCTTTTAATGGCTTTTGGCAAAATGCAGATCCCATTTCTTCCGAAACAGATCATTCCCTTACCGTAAAAGGAATTAAAAGCACGGTCGAGATTTTTTATGATGATCAACATATTCCTCATATCATTGCCAAGGATGATTATGACTTATATTTTGCACAAGGGTATATCACTGCGAAAGATCGACTTTGGCAAATGGATTTTCAAACGCGATATGCGAGTGGCAGACTTGCAGAGGTTGTTGGTTCCAAAGCAATTCCCTTAGATCGATACCAAAGAAGAATGGGAATGATGTTCGGCGCAGAAAAAATGCTTGCGGAAAGCATGAAGGATCCTATTAGCAAACTGATTCTCGAAGCATATGCAGATGGTGTAAATGCTTATATAGCTAGCCTTTCTCCAACAGATTATCCCTTGGAATTCAAATTATTAGATTATGAACCCGAACTTTGGCGGCCAATAAACTCTGCGTTGCTATTAAAATTAATGTCAGCTACACTCGCTGGCAGTACGGATGAGCTCTATATGACCAATATTCTTAAAACCCATGGAAAGGAAATAACGGCTAATTTATTTCCGAACTATCCATTTAGAGAGGATCCCATTATTCCTACGGGAACGCCTTGGTCTTTTGAAACCATAACAGGAGCAAAAAGGGAGAAGACAGGTTCATTACACCCGAAAAAATCCGAGTCATCTTTGTCTTCAATACCCTTAGTTGACCAAAACAGTTTGTTAACAGGGAACAAAGAAGAAGGTCTGGGAAGTAATAACTGGGCCATATCTTCGACAAGAAGTAATACGGGGCATCCCATACTGGCAAACGATCCGCATCTTAGTCTTACCTTGCCCAGTATCTGGTATCAAGTGCAGCTTCAAGGTCCCAACAGCAACAGCTGCGGTGTTTCCATTCCTGGCGCTCCTTGTGTAATTATCGGCTTTAATCAGCATATTGCATGGGGTGTGACCAACGTGGGCTCGGATGTATTAGATTGGTATCAGATTACATTTAAGGATGAAAAAAAGGATCTTTACTTGGTTGACAACCAATGGAAAAAGACGATCAAAAGAATAGAAAAAATAAATGTGAGATCCGGTTCCGCTGTATTTGATACCGTTTACTATACGCATCATGGTCCTATCAGTGTAATGGAAAAATCCGGAGATGGCCAACGTAGTTTAACAAATAATATACCGATAGATGCGGCCTTAAAATGGGTGGCTCATTTACCATCCAATGATTTACGGACTTTTTACGAGCTGAATAGCGCGAAAAATTATGAGGAGTATAGGAAAGCATTAACGTTTTTCACAGCTCCTGCTCAGAATTTTATTTTCGCTGATAATCAGGATAACATTGCTATTACTCCAAACGGTTATTTCCCCTTAAAAGCGCCGGAACATGGTAAATTTATACTCGATGGAAAATACAGCAAAAACGACTGGTCGAATCGGATTCCTGCAGAACAGAATCCAAGTGTCAAAAATCCTTCGCGCGGTTTTGTCAGCTCAGCCAATCAATCGCCTGTTGATCAAAGTTATCCTTACTATTTAAATTGGGAGTATGCACCTTACGACCGTGGACATCGAATAAATGAGCGTTTAGCTAAGCTGGAACATGCGACAGTAGACTCCCTCCGACTGATTCAACTTGATAATAGAAGTATTTTGGCGGACGATATTTTAGATACCATAATATCCGCCACGGATGGTGCTAAGAATTTAAATGACACTGATCGAAAAGCGCTTACTTTATTGAGAAAATGGAATCATCACTACGATGCAAATTCGATAGAAGCAACTATTTTTGAACAGTGGTATCAGTGCATCGAAAACGAATTATGGGGTGAGCAGTTTACTAAAAATAAAACATCGGAAAAAATGCGTTACCCTAATCGCGATCGTACTGTTGCACTCTTGCTCGATGAGCCGAACTCAATTTGGTATGGCGAGAAAAAACCAGGCGAACTAAATCCACGGAGTAGGCTGTTAGCTCGGGCGCTTCATAAAACCATACAGCAGTTAACAAAAAAAAATGGCCCCTTTGGTGAAAATTGGAAATGGGGCATGGTAAATGAACGTCGCGTTCTTCATTTAGCAAGTATAAATGGATTGGGATCATTTAAATTCCCTGTAAACGGTTCGGGTAGAACAATCAATGCGATCAGAGAAAAAAGTGGTCCATCCTGGAGAATGGTTGTGGCGCTAGGAAATCCTCCTAAAGCTTATGGTATATTACCGGGAGGTTCATCCGGTAATCCAGGTAGCATTTATTACGACAATCAACTAAAGGGTTGGCTTAAAGGAGAGCTCAAAGAACTTCTGTTTCTAATGGATAAAAAAAGTGACGTGCAAAATAGAATTGTAAGCAAAATAACGCTTACTAAGTAGCGTTTTTAGGGTGATGTCGACACAGATGTCCTTATTGATTTACTAGAAACCTGTATGAGTAGGGTAAAAACCATAAATAAATAGGCTATGATGGAACCATCATGCTGTATTCAAACCAGACAGGATATGAATAAAGCTGATCGCCTCATCGCCTTTAAAGAATAATTTATTAAGATGAAAATGTTTATTGTACTTTCCATAACCATCTTTATGGTTCAGCTATTATCACCCTGGTGGATTATTATCCCCATTTCCATTATAATATCGTACCTTTTTAATAAAAAACCTGGAAGGGCCTTCTTTATTTGCTTTACTGCGGCTTTTTGCGTTTGGACTTTATACAGTCTATACCTGAGTCATTTAAATGAACATTTATTAGCTAATCGTATCGGTATATTATTGGGATTACCTGAAAGCCCGCTTAATTGGATTTGGATGGTCCTAATAAGTGGAGTGCCGGGCGGACTTGTGGCGGGTTTGGCAGGTCTCTCCGGGCAATACATAAAGAAAGCATTTTAATATTTTCGCGTATCTTTGTGCCAATTAGATATGTTGAACATCGAAAAAAGCGCAATTTTTGACATCAGCTCATCGGAACAGTTTGAGCAACTCGCCTTGCAAGTTTTTAAAAAGCAAGCAAGTGAAAATCCTATATATAAGGACTACTTGCTTTATCTTCATTGTGACGTCACCGCCATTTCTTCTATAATAGAAATTCCTTTTTTACCCATTGAGTTCTTTAAAACGAGAGAAGTAATACTCGAAGGGCAAGTGAGTGAGCTTGTTTTTTCAAGCTCCGGAACAACCGGCATGCAGCAAAGCAGACATTTGGTAAGCGACTTAGCTTTCTATGAAGCGAGCTTCAGAAAGGCTTTTAATCATTTCTATGGCGATACAAGAAATACGGCTTTATTGGCTCTTCTTCCCTCCTATTTAGAACGTGAAGGATCTTCGCTGATCTATATGGTTGACGATCTTATTAAGAATGCCAATCCACAGTATAGCGGTTATTTCTTGTATGATCATTTAGCATTGTACAAACGCCTGAATGAGTTGCAGAAGGCTGGAATTCCCACTATACTCATTGGCGTCACCTATGCTTTACTCGATTTTGTTGAAAACTACAAAATATCTTTTAAAGAACTCGTCGTTATGGAGACAGGTGGGATGAAGGGTAAACGAAAGGAGATGATAAGAAATGAACTGCATAACATTCTGTGTACTGGTTTTGGTGTAGATGCAATACATTCAGAATATGGAATGACAGAACTGCTGTCACAGGCCTACTCCAAAGGAAACGGTGTTTTCTCCTGTCCCCCTTGGATGAAAGTATTTGTTAGAGACGTAAATGATCCGCTTACTATATTACCGCACGGATTGACAGGTGGTGTAAATATAATTGATTTAGCGAATCTTAATAGTTGTTCTTTTATTGCTACCCAGGATCTTGGAAGAGTATCGAACGATCATTTTGAGATATTGGGACGCTTCGATCAAAGCGATATTCGTGGTTGTAATTTATTAGTGCAGTAATCTTTTCTTTACTTATGATTCGTTATTGGTTGTCAGTTGACTGACAACCAATAACGAATAACCAATAATAATTACTGCGCAATTAACAAAAAGTAGTTCTTTTTACCTTTTTGTGCAATTATATACCTATTGTTAACCAAGTCTGTAAGACTCACCTGTTGATCAACTGTTCCTACCTTCACCCTGTTGATCGAGACTCCACCCCCTTGTATCATTTTGCGTGCTTCACCTTTGGATGAGAACACAGAAGCATAAGTAGACAATAGATCAACAACATTAATTCCCCCTCTCAGTTCATCCTTTCGAATCACTGATTGCGGTACACCGTCGAAAACATCTAAGACATCCGAGTCGTCCATGTCATTCAAAAATTCTAACGAGCCACTTCCAAATAAAAATTCAGAGGTTTTAAGTGCTGTCTGATAAGCAGCTTCTGAGTGAGTTCGTATAGTAATCTCTTCTGCCAAGGCTTTCTGGACAATTCGTAAATGCGGCGCCGTATCATGTTCAGCAAGGATCGAATCAATTTCAGCTTTGTCTTTAAGTGTAAAAATTTTGATCCAATTCTTTGCATCCTCATCACTCGCATTGAGCCAAAACTGATAATATTTGTAAGGTGATGTCTTTTTGGGATCCAGCCATACCGCACCACTTTCAGTTTTACCGAATTTCGTACCGTCCGTCTTTTTTATTAACTGCGTCGTTAAACCAAAAGCCGTTCCCCCCTCTTGCCTTCTGATAAACTCTGAACCTGTTACGATATTGCCCCATTGATCCGATCCACCCATTTGGATCAAACAATTTTTATGTTTCCATAAATAATAAAAGTCGTATCCTTGAATAAGTTGATAGGAAAATTCGGTAAATGACAGCCCATTTTCACCTTCCAGACGCTTTTTTACTGAATCTTTTGCCATCATGTAGTTAACAGTAATCAGCTTTCCTACATCGCGGATAAAATCCAAAAATTTGAAATCTTTGAACCAATCATAGTTGTTCACCATGAGGGCCCCATTACCTTTATTCCCCTGATTGTCAAAATTTAGGAACTTCCTTAACTGTTTCTCTAAACAGGAAACATTATAACGAAGCGTTTCCTCGTCCAAGAGATTCCTTTCTGCAGATTTAAAGGACGGATCACCGATCATACCGGTTGCGCCACCAACCAACGCGATCGGTCTATGTCCGGCTCGCTGGAAATGGATAAGTGTCATGATTTGTGTCAAGTGACCTACATGTAGCGAATCACCTGTTGGATCAAAACCAATATAACCAGAGGTTGCCCCTTTTTCCAATTGTTCTTCCGTTCCAGGCATCATATCCTGTAACATACCTCGCCAACGCAGCTCGTCAACAAAATTCATCTTTTCGTATCTATTTGTTTAAATGTCTATTTACCCAATGAAAATGTGCAAACTTAGCATTATTTTTTTATGGATGTAACTTTTTCTCCATTTCCTAAAGGATAAATATCTAAAAAATTGTAGCACCATCTTTATTAAATGAAAGTTTTTAAAGACATTGGATACGTAGAAACGAAGGATTTGAAAACCGGCATAAAAAATGTATCTTCACAAGAGATTGCACAACAACTGAATTGGAGGAAGATGAGGACTTTAAATTGCGTAATATGAATTTCCTATCTCATTTTTATTTTGAAAGAAAAGCAAATGACCCTTATCGCACACTTGGATCGGTGCTGCCTGATCTTTTGCGAAATATGGATAGGGATATCCGAATCTTTCCTGAAAAGAACGTCTCGTTATTTATTGATGATCAACATACTTCGCGAATATTAAAAGGTTGGTGTCGACACTTAGCCACCGATCAGTTCTTTCATAATAATGTATTCTTTCTGGAAAAAACCAGGCAATTAAAAGCTTATCTGTCTCCAGTTGTCATAAATACCCCCATTCGCGCTTCCTTTCTTTCGCACATTGCGCTCGAACTCCTTCTAGATCGCCTACTTTTAAAAGACAGTTGGCTGCATGAGAATGATTTCTACGGACAATTACAAGACGTAGATCCCCAAAGTTTAGCTACCTTTTTAAAACTCGCAGGATTACAGGATACAGCGCGCTTTCTTACTTACTTTGCAGCTTTTGTTAGCGACCGATACCTAGGAACTTACCGCGAAATGGCGAAAGTAACCTATGCTTTAGATCAAATTTGCAAAAGATTTTGGCCGCAGGGTTTAAGTCAAGATAAAAAACTTAAATTAACAGACGCTTTAAACGTATATGAAGCTGAGTTAGCCTACAATTACAAAGTAATTTTCAATGAAATTGCTGATTATCTAGGAAAATACTACAACTAAATAAGTAGTGGGACTGAAAGCTCCTTTATTTAGTATCTATAACAGAGGAGTAAAATATTTTTTTTATGTTTGGGCCTTAATTTCAACAGCTATTTAATCAAGCAAGCATCATATGGCTCATAAACTCTTCCGCAAAAAAACCGTTGAGCAAATTCAAAAAGACACTTATCACCAAGGAGGCGGAGGCTTAGCGAAAGTTTTAGGTGTTAAAGATTTAGTTTCGCTTGGTATTGCAGCTATTGTCGGTGCAGGTATTTTCAGTACAATTGGGCTAGCAAGTTATAATGGAGGCCCGGCAGTGTCACTCCTATTTGTTTTTACAGCAATCGCATGTGTATTTACCGCTCTTTCCTATGCGCAATTTGCAAGCACCGTTCCTGTATCGGGAAGCGCTTATACCTATGCTTATGTTGCGTTCGGTGAAATCTTTGCTTGGGTAATCGGATGGGCACTTATTTTAGAATATGCAGTCTCTAATATGGTTGTGGCAATATCGTGGTCCGAATACTTTGTAAGCATGCTAAAAGGCTTTGGAATTCAACTTCCCCCGTGGCTAACCACCTCTTCGGAAGGCGCTTATGAAGCATTCACAAAGCTACAACATGTCGGACCGGAAGCCCTCAGTTCATCTGAACGGATAGCGGCAACGGCATATGAACAAGCTCCACATCTAGGAGATTTTGCGTTTGTCTGTAACCTCCCCGCCGGCCTGATTACTATTTTAGTAACCTGGTTGGTTTATGTTGGCATTAAAGAATCAAGAACGGCAAGCAACATCATGGTAATTCTTAAGGTAAGTGTTGTACTTTTTGTCATTATTGGAGGTGCTTTTTATGTTAAACCAGCAAACTGGAGCCCTTTTGCACCCAACGGTATTCAGGGTATTTTAAGTGGCGTTGCAGCTGTGTTCTTCGCTTTTATCGGTTTTGATTCCATTTCAACGACAGCGGAGGAGTGTAAGAATCCACAACGAGACCTCCCTAGAGCGATGATCTATTGTCTTTTGATCTGCACTGTTTTATACGTTTTAATAACCCTCGTATTAACAGGTATGGTCAATTATAAAGAATTAAATGTTAACGACCCCTTAGCGTTCGTGTTTCAATCAACGGGATTGGACTTTATGGCTGGTGTCATTTCTATAAGTTCCGTTATCGCTATTACCAGTGCCTTATTGGTTTTTCAGTTAGGTCAACCGCGTATTTGGATGACCATGAGTAGAGATGGCCTATTGTGGAAAAAATTTGCCAGTATTCACCCGAAGTATAAAACGCCCGGATTTGCTACCATTATTGCCGGTGTGGTTGTGACCGTTCCGGCGCTATTCTTTAGGATGGATTTCTTTGTCGATTTAACAAGCGTAGGAACCTTTTTTGCTTTTATTTTGGTATGTGGCGGCGTATTATACCTGGATCATAAAGGAATATCAGCGCAATCAAAATTCCGCGTCCCGTATATCAACGGAAAATATATAGTCGGTCTTGCGCTGTTATTGACAGTCATGGGGCTCTCAATTTATGGCAAAACAATTATAAGAGAGTGGCTTGATCTTTCTACGCTGGAGATTGTCGAACATAAATCCCTTACGATCATCTTCTGGTTCACGTGGATCTTACTTGCTTTTCTTAGTTACAAACACAGCTTTTCTACTTTTCCGGTAGCTGGAATTTTGGTAAATCTTTACCTCATGACCGAGCTTGGTGCAAGCAATTGGATTATATTTGCAGCTTGGCTTGTTATTGGCTTGATCATCTATTTCGCGTATGGCTATAGAAAGTCAAAATTGAACGTTAGCCCTAAATTGTAAGCGATAAGCATTGAGTTCGCACCGCATCATGGCCCCCATTACCACGTTGGTTCTTCTTTAGTTAATGGACTCATTAATTTAATTAACCTACTGTTTCCAATAGCTTCTTTTGATATTGATCTCTTTCGTACCGGAAATGACAAGTGGTACGCGTTCGATGGTTACAAAACTAGAATCCAAACCGAAGCCTCGTTCTTCTGATAGACTAAAATGTTTCAGGAGGTTATAAGCATCCATAACAATGCGTTCCATAAAACCCAGATTATTGGATCTCGAAACCACTTTTTCGAGCACAACGAACCGAAAGTCACCAACCATGTTATATTTTTTTAGGGTCTTATACCTACTGGTTATTTCTACTTCCTGATTTTTCACCAATTCTTCCACGACCTTACGGAACAATAGACTGATCCGCTGTTCAACCCTAAAACCTAAGCGAAAATCAATTCGTATCAGTTTTCCTTTAACAAGATGATCTACTTTATATTCATTGGTATACGGTTCATCCGTAACGTCAACATGAACGAGCCAGTATACGTCAGCACGTTTTGGTTTTTTCTGAAGAATGGAATAAACAATCTTCGATTCTATTTCTGACCTAAAATTAGCGCTGGTCAAGTATACGAGCTGAGAAGCATAACGAGGTACCGTTTCGTCTTCGGTTAACTCACTCAATACCGGGTAATAATCCTCTATATCAACGTAACGAACAAAATTATTCTTTATCTTTCGGGCCCACCACCAACAGATCATGACCGCAAAAAGTACACTTGCCAAAAGTAGCGTTAGCCAACCTCCATGAACTATTTTAGCACCATTTGCTGCTAAAAAAGACAACTCGATTCCCATATAAAGTATAAAGAAAAGTCCGATCAAATACCGTGGTGTATGCTTTTTGAAAAGATAAGCCACCACTAAAATCGTCGTTGCCAAGAAGGTAGTATTAATGGCCAATCCATAGGCAGCTTCCATATTGCGCGACTCCTTAAAGATTAGAATTACGATCATACAACCTATCCACAAAAGCAAATTTACAGAAGGCACATATAGCTGGCCTTTTTGATTACTTGGATAGTTGATTTTCACCTTTGGCCAAATATTAAGTCGCACTGCCTCTGCTATCAATGTAAATGAACCGGAGATCATAGCTTGTGAGGCGATGATGGCAGCAATGGTCGCAATCGTAATACCTGCTGTTAAAAACCACTCAGGCATCAATAAATAGAAAGGATTTTGATCATTTAAATAGGCTCCCTGATGTTGTGCAAGCCAAATACCCTGACCAAAATAGTTCATTAAGAGGCAGGATTTCACGTAGATCCAACTAATCCTAACATTTGCCCTTCCACAATGTCCAAGGTCTGAATAAAGTGCCTCAGCCCCTGTAGTACAAAGGAATACAGCTCCTAAAATTAACCAAGCATTGGGATAATTGATCAACAGTTTTATAGCATAGTAAGGATTAATAGCGGCTATAATTTCTGGCATATCCACCAAATATTGTAAGCCTAAAACTCCCATCATCGTGAACCAAATAAACATCAAAGGACCAAAAACTCGCCCTACTACAGATGTCCCAAAGCGCTGGATAATAAATAAAATGGAAATAATGCCAATCACAATCGGCACCGTCGGTAAATCTTTATTGTAAATTTTTAGCCCTTCGATCGCTGAAGATACGGTAATAGGCGGTGTAATCATTCCATCGGCAAGCATGGCTGCGGCACCGATCATCGCTGGAAATATTAACCACTTAGCGCGTCTTTTCACCAAAGAAAACAGCGACAAAATCCCACCTTCCCCCTTATTATCGGCCTTTAAAGTGATAATGACATATTTTATAGTAGTTTGTAAAGTTAACGTCCAAAAAATACAGGATAAACCACCGTAAATCAATTCAGAGGTGATGACATCGTCGCCAATAATCGCTTTGAATACATATAAGGGAGAGGTTCCGATATCACCATATATCACTCCCAAACTAACCAATAATCCCGCGGTGCTTAATTTGTGTAAATCTTTTGATTTTTCCACTGATTAATTTTTCTAATTTACGAGGCAAATGTAGCCATTATATTGATAATTGAAAGCATATGTCATTTCAATCACATCAAAACAGCCTGAACGAAAAAAGTTGTTAAAAATTGTTAAAAACTATCTTTTTTTTGCTTTGTTCTAAAAATTGAAATATATTTATTATATTTTTGTAGTCGAGCTAACTGGTGAAGTGTTTTTTCGTTATTTATGATACACTTCTATCTTTTTGCAACAACTTATCCAAGTTAATACATATGGCATATAAATACTTTTCTATTATATATCTTTTCATTTTAACTGTAATCTTTACGCTAGTGAAGGTAGACACGCATGCAGCGGCTTACCACAATTTAGAAATGGATTCCGCATCAAGGAAGCAACAAACGCCGATGCAAAAGAGTCGGATTTCTGACCATAAAACTTATAAAACAAGTGACTTGCACTTTGGTTTCAAGCCTTTTTCGCCACTGATGGGGGCGCAAAAAGTTGAAGGGACAGAAAATGAAAAAGTGCTTAGCAATGTGAAGGTTTTCCCAAACCAGATCTCAGATCAGTTGAGCTTATCCTTTAAATTGAATAAAGACAGTAACGTATCCATCAAAGTGATGGATGCATTGGGAAATGAAGTAACAACATTACTTTCACAGAGGCTTTCTGCCGGTGAGCAGAATAACACCTTTAATTTAGGCAACAAACTTAATCAGGGTTTTTACTTTATACGTGTTGTTGCCGGTGCGGAGACAATCGTTAAACGAATTGAAGTGCTCTAGGTAAAAAATTACTTTTCTGATTCGAGACCATCCGCTCCCACTGGAAACGGATGGTTTTTTTATTGAAATTAATCGTCAAAAAATTCGTTCCAAAACTTTTTTGTAGTAGGTTTGGAGCTATATTTAGATAAAGAATAAAATGACTAATTGAGTTGTCGAAAGGTCTCCGGAGAATGCTTTTGGGACAAGCTGGCTTCATTGTCGTTTTGAAATAAATTAGTTGATGAAACCTGCATGAGCAATCATATGAGAATTATGCAGCTCATGCAAGCTTCATCTAGTTTTGAAATAAATTAATTGATGAAAATCATTGCAATCGGCAGAAATTATGTAGCGCACGCGCACGAACTGAACAATCCCGTACCTGAAAAACCTGTGATTTTTTTAAAACCGGATACGGCAATACTTAAGGACAATAAGGACTTCTACCTTCCGGACTTTTCCAAAGAAGTCCATCATGAAATTGAAATAGTGATTAGAATCTGCAAGGAAGGAAAGCACGTTCAACGGAAGTTTGCCGACACCTACTATGATTCCATTGGCTTGGGAATCGATTTTACCGCTCGCGACCTTCAGGCAGAGCATAAAAAAAAGGGATTACCTTGGGAGCTTGCCAAAGCTTTTGACCAATCAGCGCCCATTAGTACTTTGATTCCAAAAAATACATTTCCGGATATATATAACCTTAATTTTTGCTTAAAGAAAAACGGAAAGGAAGTTCAGGTAGGCAATACCAATAATCTAATTTTTTCCTTTGAGAGCATTATATCTTTCGTAAGCGAATACATCACACTACGCAAAGGCGATTTAATTTACACAGGAACACCCGCCGGCGTTGGCCCTGTCGCCATAGGAGACCATTTAGTGGGTTATATCGAAGACCAAAAACTACTTGATTTTTATGTAAAGTAAATTTGCAGATGAAACTTCTTTATTTCTCAATTCTATTTCTATATTTCACATTTCCGGCGAAAGCTCAGGAACCACGCGTGCAGCAAAAGCAATATCCGCAAAACTATTTTCGTCCACCGCTCGACCTAGCGCCTCAAGCAGCCGGTAGTTTCGGAGAGCTAAGAGCTAACCATTTCCATTCGGGAACCGATTATAGAACCAATCAACGAGAAGGTTATCCTGTTTATGCGGTTGCCGACGGTTTTATTTCCCGAGCGCGTGTTCAAATTGGCGGTGGTGGAAATGCACTCTATATTGATCATCCAAATGGATACACAAGCGTCTATATGCATTTACAACGCTTTAATTTAAAGATTACAGCATCAGTAAAGGAAAAGCAGTACAGCGAAAGAAAATTTGATGTTGATTTTCCTTTGGATGCCAAAGTTATTCCCGTCAAGAAGGGAGATGTTATTGCCTTCTCAGGAAACACCGGTGGCTCTGCGGGACCCCATTTACATTTTGAACTGAGAGATACCAAAACTGAACATACCATCAATGCCCAACTTTTTGGATTAACAATTCCCGATAAAGTCCCTCCTACCATCAGCGCTTTAACGGTTTATCGATTTGGAACTGATACATACGACGAAAATACCGAAAGAGAGCACATTTCAGTTTCGGGGGCAAGCGGCAACTATAAAACAACACCTGCAAAAACGATCCTTATCAACGGTCCAACGGCTTTCGGAATTGTCACTTCCGACCTTAACTCTGCATCGGCCAATAGAAATGGTGTATATTCCATTGAGCTTTTTCTGGATGGAAAAAATATTTACACAGCTGCATGGGAACACTTTTCTTTTGATAATAGTCGGGCGATTAATGCCCACATCGATTACGCATATTACATACTACATAAAAGAAGGGTACAAAAGAGTTTCGTAGAACAGGGAAACAAATTGGAGCTTTATCACCATCTAATCAATCGGGGTATTATTCATATTAAAGACAAAGAAATCCATCAACTGGTTTATAAAGTTAAAGATATCATGGGCAATGTCAGTACCCTATCCTTCGATGTAAAAAATGATCCTCAATATACGATAATTAAAAAAAATCATTCAGGAACCACTTACTTTTATTATGGACAAGAGAATCTATTTGAAAACGATCAGGTAAAGATCAACATGCCAAAAGGTTGTCTATACAGCGATTTATATTTTAAGTATGATCAAGGGCAGCGTCCAAAGGGTGCTTATTCGAACTTACAGCATATTCATAATCGAATGGTTCCAGTACATCAAGGATATAACTTGGCTATTAATGCACAGGATGTGCCGCCCCATTTACAGGCAAAGGCACTGATTGTGAATGCGCAGGGCGACTCACAGGGGGGGATTTACAAAGATGGATTTGTTAGAACGACGGCTAGAGTCTTGGGAAGTTTTTATATTACTGTAGATACTATTGCTCCTATCATTCGTTCCCTTAATCTTTCGTCCAATAAGAATATGAGCGCGTACAATAGGGTCAATTTCAAAATATCAGACAATTTATCTGGAATTCAATCTTTTGAAGGTTACATCGATAATCAATGGGTATTAATGGAATACGATTCTAAAAGCGCCTCACTCTGGCATACTTTTGAACGCAATCTTTCGAAAGGAAAGCATCGGTTCAAATTACGCGTTAAAGATTGGAAAGACAACGAAAAGGTATTTGAAGCAGATTTTGTAAAATAAGCTTCTACTATTAATCATTAACGAATAACCATAAAAAATGAAGGAACTAACGGAAGGCGATAAAGCGCCTGCTATCAAAGCCAAAAACCAAAAGGGTGAAATGGTACAATTGAAAGACTATTTGGGTAAAAAGGTGATTTTATATTTTTATCCCAAAGATAACACACCGGGCTGCACAACGGAAGCCTGTAATTTCAGAGATAATTACCAATCCCTTCTTCAAGATGGATTTGAAGTATTGGGTGTCAGCACGGACAGCGAACAATCGCATCAAAAATTTATCAGTAAGTTTGAACTCCCGTTTAATCTATTAGCTGATGAAGACAAAAAAATCGTCGAAGACTACGGGGTTTGGGTAGAAAAAAACATGTACGGAAAAAAATATATGGGAACGGCAAGAACGACATTCGTAATTGACGAAAAAGGCATTATCAAACATATTATCAAAAAAGTAGATAATAGCAATGCGTCTCAGCAGATACGTGATTTGATCGATAAAGGATGATTGGCGGATCAATTCGTATGATGGGTTCCGAAAGGTATGTCCAGGAGAAAAATCGCATAAGACCGTTTCAAAAAATATAAGTGTCAAATTAACATCTATTAAATAACCGCTAATAACTAAAATTATTTATCTTAGCATCTTAATATCGTTTAACACAAATCATAATGAGTGCAGACATAGCAAAACTTGAGAACATTGCAAAACAAGTACGTCGAGATATCGTACGCATGGTACATGGTTGCCAATCAGGTCACCCGGGAGGATCATTAGGGTGTGCCGACTTTTTTGTAGCCCTTTACTTCCATCAAATGGAACATAATCCTAGCTTCAGTTTAGATGGTATTGGAGAAGACATCTTCTTTTTGTCCAATGGACATATATCCCCTGTATTTTACAGTACCCTTGCACGTGCCGGCTATTTCGATAAAAGCGAACTGGCAACCTTCAGGAAAATTGATTCCAGGTTACAGGGACATCCAACGACACATGAGCATTTACCGGGAATACGAGTTGCTTCAGGCTCACTTGGCCAAGGACTTTCGGTGGCCATTGGTGCTTCCCGCGCTAAAAAGCTAAATGGTGATGATAAGCTTGTTTATGTACTGATGGGTGATGGAGAATTACAGGAAGGTCAAGTATGGGAAGCAGCTATGTATGCACCTCATAACAAAGTAGATAATCTCATTGCAACGATTGATTTCAATGGCCAACAAATTGACGGCCCAACCGAACGAGTGTTATCTTTAGGTAATCTAAAAGCCAAGTGGGAGGCATTCGGATGGGATGTTCTGGAAACAAAAGGTAACAATATGGCTCAACTAATCGAAACGTTATCGGAAGCTAAAAATCGTACAGGAAAAGGAAAACCAATTATGATTCTCATGCATACGGAAATGGGTTACGGTGTTGATTTCATGATGGGATCTCATAAATGGCATGGTGTTGCACCGAATGATGAACAACTTGCAGCGGCACTTGCGCAGCTTGAAGAAACTTTAGGAGATTATTAATTGACGTGACATTTGGTCATCTATTATTCAATATTACGAAATGAAGAAATATACCTATACGGACAAAAAGGATACGCGTTCAGGCTTCGGCGCAGGCTTACATGAAGTAGGCAAGAAAAACAACAATGTGGTTGCACTGTGCGCCGATTTAGTCGGTTCACTCAAAATGGATGCATTTATTAAGGACTTTCCGGAAAGATTCTTCCAAATAGGAATTGCGGAAGCAAATATGATGGGAATCGCTGCCGGTTTAACCATTGGTGGGAAGGTCCCTTATACGGGTACTTTCGCCAATTTCTCAACAGGACGAGTTTACGATCAGATTCGTCAATCGATCGCTTATTCGGGTAAAAATGTTAAAATATGTGCCTCACATGCTGGTTTAACATTGGGAGAAGATGGTGCCACCCATCAAATTTTGGAGGATATCGGTTTAATGAAAATGTTGCCCGGCATGACAGTGATCAATCCTTGCGACTATAATCAAACAAAAGCTGCAACAATAGCGATTGCTGATTATGATGGTCCTGTCTATCTGCGTTTCGGCCGCCCTGTTGTTCCCATCTTTACCGATCCTGATCAAAAATTTGAAATCGGTAAGGCTTGGATGGTAAATGAGGGGACCGACGTCACTATCATTGCAACAGGTCACTTAGTATGGGAGGCTATTCAGGCAGGGGAACAACTTGCCAGCTTAGGTATTGACGCTGAAATTATAAATATCCATACGATTAAACCTTTAGATGAAGAAGCGATCCTAAAGTCTGTGGCTAAAACCGGTTGCGTGGTAACAGCAGAAGAGCACAATCGTCTTGGGGGTTTAGGTGATAGTGTATCGCAAGTATTGGTTAAAAATAATCCGGCACCCCAGGAATACGTGGCTGTCAATGACAGTTTCGGCGAAAGCGGCACGCCTGCACAATTGATGGAAAAATATGGCCTAAATGCAGCCAATATTGTTAGTGCCGCACAAAAAGTTATCAAAAGAAAATAAATGGTTTACTTTAACAACGGAAGATCATGAGATTGCTTCCGTTGTTATTGACCATCAAAACCTCTAATGGAAGATTCAATAATAATTGAAAAATTCTCTAATGAAAGGACTCGAAATGAGGCCTTTAATTTATTGCTCAAGAAATATCAGCAGCGGATATACTGGCATGTCCGAAGGTTGGTAGTAGATCATGATGACGCCGATGATCTGGTGCAGGATATTTTTGTAAAGGTTTGGAAAAATTTGGAGAACTTTAGAGCAGATTCTCAGTTATACACATGGCTTTACCGTATTGCTACAAACGAATGTATCACTTTCTTAAATAAAAAGAAGCAATACCAAAGTGTATCTCTGGATGATGATTCTGCCTCTTATCTAGCTGACACTCTTACAACGTCAAGTTATTTTAACGGTAATCAGGCACAGTTGAAATTGCAACAAGCGTTATTGACCTTACCGGAAAAACAACGGTTGGTTTTTAATATGAAATATTTCGACGATCTAAAATATGATGAAATTTCTGAAATTCTGGGAACAAGTGTCGGTGCCTTAAAAGCATCCTACCATTTGGCCGTAAAAAAAATCGAACAATTTTTTACGGATAACGATTAAACCTTTTAGCCTAATTTTTATCTAAGAGTTACTATGAGCACTATGGACAATAAAAGTAATTATCAAGATGATTTAGCGAGTATAAAAGGAATGCTTGCTAATCCAAAGGATACACCATTTATTGTACCTAACGGTTACTTTAATACGTTAGAAACCAACATCATGAAACGTATCTCCGTTATTTCGGACACGGAGAAAAGTTTCGGAGTACCGGAGGGGTATTTTGAATCACTTAGTGAGCATATTTTTGCAAAGATAAAGAAAGAAAACTACGCGACACCGATCAATTCGTTCGATAAGACGGAACATCATCCTTTCATTAAAGTACTTAAAGAAAAAGTTTCTACACCGGGATTTACTACGCCACAAAATTATTTTGATGAATTAAGTCAAAAAATAAACCGGGAAATTGCTCCTTCCGTTGAGAAAGAGAAATCAAAAGAAATCATTTTTCCGATAAGAAGAAAGAATCGAATTTTGTCGTGGATTGGTTACGCCGCTGCTGCCTGTATTGCGATAAGTTTAGGTATTTACGGCTTTCTTCAGTATCAATCCAACACCTTTGAGCGTACATTGAAAAGCATACCGGACAGTGAAATTGTAAACTATTTGCAATACTACAGTGAGCCTGGGGATGCTGCTTTTCTTGAAGCTCAATTTGATGATGTTATTCAAATGGATAAACCCCAATTTTCAGAAGAAGATATAGAAGCCTATTTGGATTACAGTATCTAACCCGAAATGAAGAAATTATTTTTTACATACATCCTGTTGCTCGCTTCCTTCTTTTCGATAAAGGCTCAAGATCGAGACCAACAGAACCGATTTAAAGAGATTGAAGCTGCAAAAATAGCTTACGTCACGAAAGAACTTTCGTTAAGCCCAACGGACGCCGAACGCTTTTTTCCTTTATACAATCAATATCAGAAAGAAATGCGGACATTGATTCATCAACGAAGAACTAAAACGGGCAAAAAGAGAAGTGAACTAGATTACGACTCGGAGGTTCTGGCATTAAAAATGCGTTATCGGGACGCCTTTATTCCCATAATAAATGCGCAACGGACAGCGAAATTCTTCGAGGCAGAACGAGAGTTCCGCGAGCAGCTCTTACAGGAATTAAAAACAAGACGAAACGATTAAAAGATAGCTTATCACCTATACTTTTATAATATACCTACGATGCGAGTCATAGGTATATTTGTTCTATAAAAAAAAGAAATTCATTTTATATACCCATGCTGTTATATTACCATAAAATGAATTTATTTAAGTTTTGTTTTAATTCTGTACCTTCGGCTCACGGAGTGATTTGAAAGAATTTCTATGCTAAGTAATCGTCAACTTTTTTTATTGAATACAGCCCAAACTTCTACGAGCCCACGCTTAATAGAAATTGAAAAAGCAGAAGGACTTTACCTATATGGGCCCGAAGGACAAAAATATATGGACTTGGTTTCGGGTTTTGCTGTCAGTAACATTGGCCATCGACATCCGCGAGTGCTTGCTGCTATTCAGGATCAATTGGAAAGATATCTCCATGTAACTGTCTATGGAGAATTTATTCAAGCGCCACAAGTGGCTTTGGCCACTAAACTATTGGCGCAGCTTCCTTCAACATTAAACAACGTCTACTTTGTAAATTCGGGTGCCGAAGCAACCGAAGGAGCTATGAAGATCGCAAAAAAATATACGGGGCGGTCTGCATTTATTGCCGCTAGAAAAGCATATCATGGAAGCACTCAAGGCGCACTAAGCTTAATGGGAGATGAAAAATATAGGGCACCTTATGCCCCCTTGTTGCCCAATGTAACTTATATCGATTATAATGATCCCGAACAACTCGCTAAGATTACAACAGAAACGGCCGCAATAGTACTCGAAGCCGTCCAAGGTGAAGCAGGTATTCGTGTACCTGATATAGGCTATATGCAGCAACTACGAAAACGCTGTGATGAAACGGGAACGCTTCTTATATTGGACGAAATACAGACCGGTTTAGGGCGTACGGGTAAACTCTTTGCTTTTGAGCATTATTCCATCGTTCCCGATATATTATTAACAGCGAAAGGATTAGGTGGTGGTATGCCCATCGGCGCTTTTATTGCGAGACGAGAAATAATGGCCGTTATAAAAGAAAATCCAATTTTAGGACATATTACTACTTTCGGGGGGCATCCTGTTTCCTGTGCTGCGGCACTTGCATCCTTAGAAGTGATTCTGGATGAAAAACTGATGGATACCGTTGCCGAAAAACATGAAATATTCAAAACACACTTAAAACACCCAATTATAAAAGAAGTAAGAGGCATCGGCCTTATGATGTGTATTCAGCTGGCTTCTTTTAAACAGGTCGAATCGGTGTGCAAATACTGCGCACAAAATGGCCTGATGATCGATTGGTTCTTACATCATGAAACAGCCTTACGCATTTCTCCACCATTAATAATTGAAGAAAAAGAAATTATAGAGGCTTGTCGGATTATTAAGCAGGGTTTGGATAACCTATAAGGGAGTAGAATATAGCGCGGAAGGTATGTGTCGTTGCCGAATAAATTGGTTGCTGATTATTCTGTAACAATTTATGAATAATCAACAACCAACAATTAACAATTAAACCAATTGAGCTTCCAACTTACTAGCCAAAACAGACTTTGGAACTGCACCAATTTGTTTATCTACAATTTCACCGTTTTTAAAGAATAATAGGGCAGGAATATTTCTAATTCCATATTTAGTAGAAACATCAGAATTATGATCTACATTTACTTTTCCTACAACAACCTTACCATCATATTCTTTTGCTAATTCCTCAACAACGGGTCCTACCATACGGCACGGTCCGCACCATTCTGCCCAAAAATCCACCAACACAGGTTTGTCTGATTTCAAAACAACTTCATCGAAGTTGCTATCTGTGATTTCTAATGCCATTATCTTTTTATTTTATGTACTTACTAATTATTAATATGCTCGATTTGCATTACAAAGATAACTTTCAAAAGCTTTGCCAAAGTATAGTATCTGACAATCTGACACTAATTTAACTTATAACCTCTTTCACCGGTTAAAGCGCGTAAATCTTGCAAAAATTCGTTACTCAAATAAACTTTCATACCTTTCGCAGGCATTTCCAGACTTACTTTATCTTCGTAATCTAATAGTACAAACTTCAGTTGACAGTTCCTAACCTCTTGCTCCTGTTGGTTCTTTTGAATGATAAGCTGTAAATTATCTACAAATTTACTATTCAATTCGTGAAGCGGTACTTGGATACTAATTGATTTTGCCATCTTATCACGGAGCTCCGATAATAGTTGAATAGAAGTGATTTTAAACTCCCAATTATCTTGCTGCCTGAAACGCTCACTAACCGTACCCCTTATCTGAAGGAAGTAATTTTCATTCATAAATCCCTTGAACTTAACGTAATCTTCACCGAAAAGTGCCATTTCGTAAGAATCACTATAATCTTCAAAGGTCATACGCCCGTAGGGTTTACCCGTCTTGGTCATACCATGATAAACAGCCGTAACCATCCCCCCTACTACCAAATCTTTATTTTTGATTTTAGCGAATTCGGTTTTAATATCATCTACTCCATTTTCGGGGGACTCCAATCCATCTCCGTTATCAAGATCTTTACCCGCTCCGGCCTTCATTCTATCAATCAAATGAAGTTGGCTTACCTTATGTTGACAAAAATATTCCAGTTCCAAGCGATAGTCATCCATTGGATGTCCGGTGATATACATACTTACTACATTTTTCTCATGACGCAGTTTCTCCATCAAGCCCCATTCAGGACATGTTTGCAAACTAGGCTCTGGAATATCAGCATCACTGGTTCCGCCGAATAACGACATTGCCGCATTATTTTTATTATACTGATAGTCATTGGTGTATTTTATCAAACGTTCAATTCCATTTTGCGTGAAACCTTCTGGTACATGGAAAAATTGCGCCCTATTTAAACCAAAACAATCAAAAGCACCACTGTACACTAAGCTTTCATATACTTTCTTATTAATCGTACGTGGGTTACTTCGTCTTGCAAAATCGGAAATGGACAGATACTTACCCTCATCCCTATTACTGACAATCGTGTCTACCGCACCCGCTCCTACACCTTTAACCGCACCAATACCAAAGCGTATGGCTCCCTGATCGTTCACGGTGAACTTGTAGAATGACTCATTTACGTCAGGACCCAATACGGTTAAGCCCATTCGTTTACACTCCTCCATAAAGAAAGAAATCTGTTTGATATCATTCATGTTATTAGACAATACCGCCGCCATATATTCTGCTGGATAATGGGCTTTCAAATAGGCCGTCTGGTAAGCTACCCAAGCATAACACGTAGAGTGTGATTTGTTAAAAGCATAACTTGCAAAAGCCTCCCAATCTTTCCATATTTTTTCCAGTATCTTCTCGTCATGTCCTTTTTCCGCGGCCTGTTGTACAAACTTTGGCTTCATTTTATCCAATACATCACGCTGCTTTTTCCCCATAGCTTTACGCAAGACGTCTGCTTCACCTTTGGTAAAGCCGGCAAGCTTTTGTGAGAGAAGCATCACCTGCTCTTGATAAACAGTGATGCCATAGGTTTCTTTTAAATATTCTTCACAGGCTTCTAAATCGTAAGCGATTGGTTCTTCTCCATTCTTCCGTCTAACAAAGCTGGGAATATATTCTAAGGGGCCTGGTCTGTAAAGAGCGTTCATAGCAATCAGATCTCCAAAAACGGTCGGCTTCAACTCCTTCATATACTTCTGCATACCGGGTGATTCGTATTGGAAGATACCTACCGTTTCACCACGTTGGAAAAGCTCGTAAGTCTTCACATCATCGATTGGGAAAAAGTCGGGGTTTAATTCAATACCTTTGGTATGTTTAACCAGACTCACCGTATCCTTAATCAAGGTCAAGGTCTTAAGGCCAAGAAAGTCCATTTTTAACAAGCCC
The DNA here is from genome assembly GCF_036959255.1 of Olivibacter sp. CPCC 100613. Lineage (NCBI taxonomy): Bacteria > Pseudomonadati > Bacteroidota > Sphingobacteriia > Sphingobacteriales > Sphingobacteriaceae > Olivibacter > Olivibacter sp. CPCC 100613. The sequence goes on along the minus strand of NZ_JAWMTI010000008.1, from coordinate 149,169 downwards.
GCGCTTTCTACCACCGAGTTGTCAAACTGGGTTACATAAAGTTCGGAATCCTTTGCTGTTGAAACCGGTACGAAATTCGTGATATCGTCAGGGGTAATAATCACACCACAAGCATGTATCCCTGTATTTCTCACCGATCCTTCCAATGCTTTTGCCTGCCGAATCGTTTCAGCACCAAGATCATTACCATTTGCCAAATTGATCAATTCTCGAACACTTTCCAGTTCTTCTGTTCTCAGCGCACTTTTAAGTGCCTGTGCATCCATATTAAACAGCTTGTTAAGCTTTAAGTTAGGCACCAATTTAGCAATTTTATCCGCCTCAAAAAGGGGAAGATCTAATACGCGTGCCGTATCCCGGATCGAAGATTTTGCGGCCATGGTTCCATAAGTAATGATCTGTGCCACCTGATTGGCTCCATACTTATTTATCACATAATCCATAACACGACCTCTGCCTTCATCATCAAAGTCAATATCAATATCCGGCATCGAAACACGGTCGGGATTCAGAAAACGCTCAAAAAGCAAATCATATGCAATGGGATCAATATTGGTAATCCCTAAACAATAGGCTACAGCTGATCCAGCAGCCGAGCCACGGCCCGGCCCTACTGACACCCCAATGTCTCGAGCTGCCGCAATAAAATCCTGCACAATAAGGAAGTACCCTGGATAACCGGTTTTTTCAATCGTTTGCAATTCAAAATCAAGTCGCTCCCTGATTTCCGACGTAATCTCCGTGTAGCGCTTAGCAGCACCTACGTAAGTTAGGTGGCGGAGGTATTTATTTTCACCTCGCTTGCCGCCATCTTGTTTATCTTCTTCTACCTGAAACTCTTCCGGAATATCAAATTTCGGCAGCAATACATTACGGTAAAGCGAATAAACCTCGATCTTGTCGACAATCTCTTGTATGTTCGCAATCGCTTCCGGGATGTCAGTGAAAAGTTTTTTCATTTCTTCACCCGACTTGAAGTAGTAATCTTCATTGGGCAATCCATAACGGAATCCTCTTCCACGACCTTTTGGAGTAGCTAATTTTTCAGCATCACGCACACATAAAAGAATGTCATGTGAATGTGCATCTTCTTTGTTTATATAATACGTATTATTGGTTGCAATAAGTTTAACCTCATGCTTTCTCGCCAGCTCAATTAAGCTCGTATTTACCCGATTCTCATCCTCTTGATCATGTCGCATTAATTCAACGTAAAAGTCTTCACCAAACGCTTCCTTCCACCATAGTAAGGCCTCCTCTGCTTGATTTTCACCCATATTAAGCAACTTATTTGGTATTTCACCATATAAGTTACCTGATAAGACAATAATATTTTCTTTGTATTGTTCAATGATTTTTCGATCAATACGAGGCACATAGTAAAAACCATCCGTGTAAGCTAAGGATGACATCTTTGCCAGATTATGATAGCCCGCTTTGTTTTTTGCCAACATAACCACCTGATAACCGTTATCTTTTCTGGTTTTATCTTTATGATCTTCACAAACGAAAAACTCACAACCGACGATCGGCTTAATGATAGTCTCTGTAGGTTCTTCTCCGTTTTCGATCGCTGCCTTGTTCTTCGCTTCAGCGGCCTTATTATGGTTCAGCACATTGCTGACAAAATGAAAAGCACCCATCATATTCGCATGATCGGTAATAGCTACAGCGGGCATTTTATGCTTGGCTGCTGCTTTTACTAAATCGGAAACGGAAATGGTCGATTGTAAAATAGAAAATTGGGTATGGTTATGCAAATGTACATAATCAACTTCCTTGAGCTCCTCCCTGTTTGCATCCAGATCTTTTTGAGAAATACTATCCTGCTCCGTTTTTAATTGTTGCCTAATCGCATCAGAAGCAGCTTTCAGATTAACATGCTGCAAACCGACTGCAGCAATTGGATCTGGATTATTCGTTCGAAAAACCTCAAAATAGTCTTCTTGAACCTGTAGTTCGGCCGCCGTAAAGATATTTTTCTTGATAAGCTCTAAAAAACAACGTGTCGTTGCTTCAACATCGGCAGTTGCATTATGCGCCTCTGCAAAAGGTACACCAAATAGATAGGCATGTAATTCGGTAAGATTGGGGAGTTTAAATTTTCCACCCCTACCGCCTGGTAATTGCAATAAATTTGCCGTAACTTCTGTACAGGTATCCAACACCGCCTTCTCTCCCATGGTTGTGGCTATTCCCATACGGTGAAACTCGCAGCCCATAATATTGACATCGAAACCAATATTCTGCCCGACAATAAACTTAGCTTTGCTCAAAGCGATATTGAATTTTTCCAATACCTCTACCAAAGCAATCCCCTGTTCCGCTGCTAACTCCGTTGAAATCCCGTGAATTCGTTCCGCATCATAAGGAATATTGAAACCATCCGGCTTGACAAGGTAGTCTTGGTGCTCAATCAAACGTCCCATATCATCATGCAATTGCCAAGCTATTTGTATACAGCGCGGCCAATTATCGGTGTCCGTGATAGGCGCATCCCAACGTTTTGGTAAACCTGTTGTTTCAGTATCAAAAATTAAGTACATAGCTATTATATGGATTGAGCAATAAGATAGGCAAAACTACAGAATTTTGGACGGATCCCCTCACCCCACTTCATAAAAGTATCCACATATGTCAGAAATTATGTCACGGAGAAAGCAAGTTTGTTCCGTTATCACTGGTTCTGTTCAGACGCTAAGAAATTAAAAAAGAATGAAGCAGTATCTCATACGACTACATGCTTTAAAAGTTGTTTTGCCTTTATTCCTTACGCTCATTCTGCTCACTTTTTTATACTAAGATAAACATAGGAGTCTTTGGTTACTTTCTGCAGAGACTAAATATAAATATTCCTTTTTTTAAAAAGCAAAATCACCGTTAAGCTTATTAGTAATTGGAAATCATGCCGATTTTACATAAGTTTGATGAATTAAAAAGCTAACGATAACCAAACAGTTTTGATATCTTAATCTGCTATCGATTTCACTGAATAAATTGCTTTAACCGTGCTACGAATTACCTTATATACCTTAGTTCTGACACTGTGCTATACAATGACAACGTTGGCACTACCGTTGGATAACATACGATTCTATCAACTCAATGAACAGCACGGCTTGTCTAATAACCATATCAGTACCATTATCAAGGACTCGCTGGGCTTTCTATGGTTCGGTACCTCTGCAGGATTAAATCGATATGACGGACAGCAGATTAAAATATATCGACATTCGAACACGAATCCTAATAGCATAAACGACAATAATGTCAACAACTTATTTATTGGACCAGATCACAAACTGTGGGTAAAAACAAAAAAAGGCATTAACATTTATGAGGATAGACAGGAGCGTTTTATCCGGAACATTGATAGTGCATTACATACCTATGGATTGCCGGTAGATGATATGCTACAAATAACGGAAGATAAACAAGGCTTTTTTTGGTTCTTAACCGCTGAAAATGGACTATTCCGTTACGACCCGGTAAAAAGGCAAAGCGTCCGTTTCGCTGCCAAACAGATGAAGCGTATAACAGGCATGGCACTTTCTAAAGAAAATGGGGTCATACATTTGATATACGCCAATGGCTTAATAGAAACGATTGATACTCGATCTTTGCAATGCCTACGGCGTTATACATCCGTTCTAAAAGCAATTAAAAACCAAGGGGATGCTGATTTTAGGTTATTTTGCGATAGGGATAATGACCTGTGGATTTTCGCTGCAGACGTGCCGCTGGGTATTTATTACATAAAAAAAGGGACAGTTGACGCATTGCATATACACCATGCAAGCAAACCCACATCCCTCAACACAGATGTAGTTACCCATATTACCGAAGACGAAAATAATAATATTTGGCTGGCAACCGACCATGGGGGGATTAACCTGCTGCACAAGAAGGATTTTACAGTTTCTTACATATTGCATCACGATGCTAATAGTTCAACCATCGCGCAAAATAGCACTATTTCACTCTATAAAGACAATCAACAAATTATATGGATCGGCACATACAAACAAGGGCTTAGTTATTACCACAAACAGCTGTTTATGTTTCCCCTGGTAAATAAACAAAACGGCTTGCCATTTGAGGACGTCAACCGGTTTGTGGAGGATCGTCATGGCAATTTGTGGATTGGCACAAATGGCGGGGGACTCTTGTACTTTGATCGTGCAAAAAATCGTTTTGAATCTTATAAGCAAAGTAGTTCACCCAATAGCCTAAGCAGTAACATCATCGTAAGTATGTTGCTCGATACAAATCATAAGCTTTGGTTAGGCACCTATTATGGAGGTTTAAATATTTTTGATGGCAAAAGTTTTAAGCGATACCCCATAGGATCGGCTAAGGGCCGACGCCCCCAGGATAACAGCATATGGGAGCTGTACCAAGATAGCAGGAAGCGAATCTGGGTTGGCACACTTTCCGATGGCCTGTATTATTATGAAGCTAGCGAAGATCGGTTCGTTGCCCTAAATGATGAGCGCATACCGAAATATATATCTGCCATCACCGAAGACAGGAATGGCAATCTCTGGATTGGAAGTGCTCAAGGTATTGTTGTGCTAAATCAGTCTAATAAAATAATCCACACGTTCATCGCCGAAACTAAAAAAAATAGCCTCAGTAATAATTACATCTCCGATTTATTAGAAGATAAACAAGGAAGAATGTGGGTGGCTACACAGGATGGACTAAACTTATATAAACCAAGTATAAAGGGTTTTCAAACATTTCGGGATACAGATGGTCTACCCGATAATTTCACCTTGAATTTATTAGAAGACAAACAGGGCGAACTCTGGATAAGCACGTTAAAAGGCTTATCATGCATAAACTACAGCGGTACCGATCACGAGTTGCTGGATATTAAAAACTACCATACACAAGATGGTTTACAAGGTCTTTCTTTCAATGAAAATGCCGCATTTAAAACCAAAGCAAATGAGCTTATCTTTGGTGGTGCCGCCGGCTTTAATATCATTGTGCCCGAAAATATTCCAAGCTTACAAGAAGCCTTTAATCCTGTAATCACTGAGTTTTCACTATTTAATAAAGCCTTAGAGATTGATAAGGAATATCAGGGCCGCTCCATTTTAACTAACTCTCCTACCTACACCAAAAGTATTTCATTAAATTATGATCAAAATATTTTTACGATTACCTTCTCACCTCTCGATTATATCGCGAAAGAACATCGACGCTTCATCTATCAGTTAGAGGGATTTAACGACAATTGGCTGCCCGACCCAGGCGATCACAAAATAACCTTCACCAACTTGGACCCCGGTGTATACGAGTTTAAGGTAAAAGCATCGCTTGACAATGGACAGTGGAGCACGCCTTACACATTGTTACATATTGAGATAGCGCCACCCTTTTGGAAGACACCACTAGCTTACTTAACTTATGTTGTATTGACCGTTACCACGCTCCTCTTAATCAGACATATCGAGAAGCAACGTCAAAAGAGTAGATTTAAATTGCAACAAGAGCGTGAAGAATATAAACAAGCCATCGAAATAGATCGTTCTAAAACCCAGTTTTTCACCAATATAAGCCATGAATTTCGCACTCCTTTAAGCTTGGTAATAGCGCCGATTGACAAGCTACTGGAGGAAAACCCGAGCAATAGCCAAAGAATTCACTTGCAAACCATGAGACGCAATGCGAAACGCTTACTAAATCTGATCAATCAACTCCTTGACTTAAAAAAAGTTGATAGCAATAAATTAAAACTAGACTTAAGTTTAGGTGACATGGTTTCCCTCATTAGAGAACATGTTGACTCTTTCACAGATTTGGCCGCTACAAAACAAATTGAGCTTGTATTCCATGCTAATAAAAGCAGTTTATACACCTATTTTGATTATGAAAAACTAGAACGTATCACCTTCAATTTGCTGAGTAATGCGCTAAAATTCACCGACAAAAATGGTAAAGTGCACGTATCGCTGATGGTGAGCGATACCGAACCGCCTCATGAGTTGCAGATAGAAGTAAAGGATACCGGAATAGGTATACCGACTTTTCAACAAGAAAAGATATTTGAACGCTATTTCCAACATATACCGAGTCACAGGCTGTATAATCAAGGCAATGGGATTGGGTTATCCATAACGCATGATTATGTACAATTATTAGGCGGCACCATAACACTCCAAAGCCAAGAACATATTGGTAGCACCTTTACCATAACCTTACCCTTATCTTCTTCTACAGAGAACATCTTTGCCCTATCGGAAGATTCACAGGAACCTATACCTCAAGAGCGCGCAAAAGAAAACAATGGAAAGCTTTCCTCTATACTTCTAGTTGATAATGATGAAGATTTGATCTTTTATCTATATGAAAACTTAAAGTATAAATTTCATTTGGATTATTCTTTCGATGCACAAACAGCTTGGACAAAAGCCTTGGCCCTGCATCCCGATCTGATTATTTCAGATATACAAATGCCAGGAGGTTCCGGCATTGATTTATGCCGAAAGATAAAAGGTGACGCCCGCACCCGCCATATTCCGGTGATTTTGTTAACAGCCTACAGCGATGCCGACATTCAAATCAGTGCTACGAGGGCAGGCGCATCCGATTATATTATCAAGCCGTTCCATTTTCAGCTTTTGATTTCAAAAATAGACAATCACTTAAAGCAAAAATCAATGTTAGAGAAGACCTACAGGAAACAACTTGAAGTAATACCTTCTGTAACTGCCATTGAATCTGCCGATGAAAAGTTTCTACGGCGCGCGGCTAAAATTACGGAAGACAATATCTCTAATGGGTCATTTTCCGTCGAAGAACTGGCTTCGGCTTTAAACATCAGTCGTGTAGGTTTGTATAAGCGTTTATTAGCACTAAATGGCCATACGCCTACCGAATTTATCCGTAACATCCGATTGCGCAAAGCGGCTCAACTCCTAGCAAAATCTAATTTAAGTGTGGCGGAAATAGCTTACCAAGTAGGCTTCAACAATCCAAAACAATTCAGTAGATATTTCAAAGCGATGTATTCTGTGTTGCCCTCTGTTTACAAGCTTAATCAATAAAACGAGCGCTGTTCCATTGTAAACCCTTCTCGTTTATATTTACGGATGGATTGGTTAACGAAAACACCCCCATTTATAAACATTTACATCCCCTCATGTATTGCAGGTACACGTAGTTTTGCCTCATCAGTTTTACCAGACTAACCGAAACTAACCGATGCTCGTAAAACAGAACAAAAATTTTGTAATAAGCCATAAAAGCATGCCAAAACTACGTACTCTTTTTACCCTATTTTGCTGTAGCATACCTTTTGCCCTAAGTGCACAAAAAGCCAACTACAAAAAAACAGAACACGGTATTTCCCTTACATTCAGTAAAGCATTAGGGGCAATTGATCAACAGATAACCATCGACTTTATACGTGATGGTATTGTACATGTTCGATCTACCCCCTTGCTTCATTCCGTAAAAGCCTCCGAACAACTGGCTATCACCGATACGCTTAGAAGTAAACCGGGTGAACTGCTAGTAAAAGAAACCAATGATTATGTTTATATAAAAAGCAAGGCTATCAACTTAGCCGTTTCACTGTATACGGGTCAAATAAATTTTTTAAACCTTAACGGCGACACGATCTTATGTGAAGCACCTAGAAATACACAAACATTTGCCTCTTCCGCTGCAAATGGTGATGCATTTTACCGTATTAAACAGGCTTTTCAGATATCTGAACAGGAAGGTCTCTATGGTTTAGGGCAGCACCAAAATGGTATTATGAATTACCGGGGCAAACAAGTTACCCTGTTGCAATACAATACAGATGTAGCCGTTCCGATGTTGTTATCCACAAAAAATTATGGTCTTTTATGGAATAATTATTCGATTACGAAAGTAGGTGACACACGTGCGTTGTTACCACTGTCAGGCCTTACCTTATATGCTAAAGACGGCCAAGAAGGTTGGCTAAGCGCGAGCTATTTGAATAAAGCCGACGAAAAAGAAGTCTTCGCAATTCAGGCCGAATCAGATATTGCCTACAACGATTTAACGGACATACCTAAATTTCCACAAGGAGTTGATTTATCCAAAAGTTTAGTTCGCTATGAAGGTCGTTTTAGCTCGCCTTTCTCGGGCCTACACCGCTTGCATTTTAAATATGCGGGTTATATAAAAGTCTGGATAGATGGCAAATTGCTGCAAGATAGGTGGCGCGAATCGTGGAATGCAGGAAGCTTTGAGCTCGAATTAGCCACTGAAGCACACAGAAAACATGATATCCGCATCGATTGGAAACCTGAAGGGGCGCAATCATACTTGGGAATAAATTGGCAACGCCCTATTCCACCATCAGATCAACGGAATTTTAGTTTCGATTCAGAAGCTGGTGATGGAGTTGACTATTATTTTATACAGGGAAGCAACATGGATCAGGTCATCAGCGGCTATCGTACCCTAACAGGCAAAGCGCCTATCATGCCTAAATGGGTATTTGGTTACTGGCAAAGCCGCGAACGCTATAAAACGCAGGCAGAAATTTTAGATGTAGCGGAAGAATTCCGTAAACGCCGCATCCCTATAGACAACCTTGTCCTCGATTGGTCGTACTGGCCTGAGAAGGATTGGGGCGGACAAAATTTTGATACTGCACGCTTTCCGGATGCAGCAGGAATGATTTCACAATTGCATCAAGATCATTTTAAGCTCATGATATCGACTTGGCCAAAGGTGAACGAAGAGTCGACCGTATTTAATCAATTCATGAAAAATGGATGGTTGTATCGCCGAAATATTACTGATGGTAGAAAAGATTGGATCGGTAAAGGATATACATCTACTTTTTACGACCCTTTCAATGCCGATGCAAGGCGCGGATTCTGGGATTTACTCAATGAACGACTTTATAAAAAAGGTGTTGATGCCTTTTGGATGGATGCCAGCGAGCCTGATATCCATTCCAATATCAGTGTTCAGGAAAGAAAAGATGTATTTCAACCCGCTATCGGATCCTCAACCCGCTACTATAACGCCTTTCCATTGCAAAATGCCAAAGGCATTTACGAAGGTCAACGAGCGGAAGACCCTAATAAACGGATCTTCATGCTTACGCGTTCGGGTTTTGCCGGTCAACAACGCTATGCAGCAGCAACTTGGAGTGGCGACATCTCCTCTAGTTGGAATGACATGAAAGACCAAATAAGCGCTGGCCTAAATTTTTCCATGTCTGGACTACCATACTGGACGATGGACGTCGGTGGCTTCTTGGTAGAAAAAAGGTTTTATACCCCCAATACGGCCGATCAAGAAGAATGGCGCGAATTGAATAGCAGATGGTATCAATTCGGAGCCTTCGTACCTATATTTCGAGCGCATGGACAATTCCCATTTCGCGAGCCTTTTAATATTGCACCCGAAGGGCATCCAGCCTATAATAGCATGGTATACTATATTCAACTCCGTTATCGTCTTCTCCCCTATTTATATAGCTTGGCTTGCAAAAGCTATCATGACGATTATAGTATGTTGAGGGGCTTAGCAATGGACTTTACCAATGACGCCAAAACTTATGAAATAGGCGATCAATTTATGTTAGGTTCCGCTCTGTTAGTAAACCCTGTCACTAAAAAAGGTGCTACCAGTCGCCCGGTGTATTTACCCAGTGGCTTCACCTGGTATGACCTTTATACAGGAAAACCTTACAAGGGAGGGCAGCAGATCGACGCCGAAGCACCTTTCGAGCGCATCCCCGTATTTGTAAAGAGTGGGTCTATTTTACCTATTGACCCTGTAAGGCAATATACCGATGAGAAAATTGAGGGGCTTACCACGCTCTATATTTTTGAAGGAAAAAATGCCGATTTAACCCTATATGAAGACGACGGGCTGAGTTATGACTATGAAAAAGGAATCTTTAACCGCATTCAAATCAAATACGATAATCAGACAAAAAGTCTCACGATATCAGAAAGGAAAGGAAAATACCAGGCAACACCTAAAACTCGGAAATTCAATATCGTGCTAGTCGATCAACAGCGACCAAGGGGTATAGACCATCAGGTTAAACCGAACACAAGTATTACCTATACAGGTAAAAATATAAAGCTAAAACTAACGAACAATTAAATCAATAAACCAACAGCTATAAGACCTAAAAACATGAGTATGCTAACAATAAAAAAAACCGTTCAACAACTTGGGACATGGCTATTACTGCTACTGTTTTCGCTACAAGCAGCCCTTGCCCAGCAAGCGATTAAGGGAAAGGTGGTCTCCTCTGAAGACCAACTGGCGATCCCTGGCGTAAGTGTAAAAGTAAAAGGAACCACGCAAGGGGTTTCAACAGATGGGAATGGCAACTTCTCTATTAATGCCAACGTTGGTCAATCTTTAATTTTCTCTTACGTTGGAATGGAAGAAAAAGAAGTAAAATTGACTTCTGCCAATTCCATTAACGTAACATTAACCCCCACCACCGGAAACCTAGACGAGGTGGTGGTAGTAGGTTATGGTGTGCAGCAAAAGAAACTAATTACCGGCGCATCGGTTCAGGTAAAAGGTGATGATATTCAAAAGCAAAGTACTACCAATGCTTTACAAGCATTACAAGGACAAACACCGGGTGTTCAGATCAGCTCTAGCTCGGGCCAGCCCGGGGAAAGCATGCGTGTCATTATCCGAGGCGTAGGAACGATCGCCAATGCCAGTCCGCTTTACGTGGTAGACGGTGTTCTAACAAACGACATCACCTATTTGAATCCCAACGATATCGCTTCGATTGATGTATTAAAAGATGCCGCATCGGCAGCTATTTATGGTTCACAGGCCGCCAATGGGGTGATACTCGTTACCACTAAAACCGGCAAATCAGACCAACCTGCCCAAATTTCTGTAGATACTTATACCGGCTTACAAAAATTGGCCAGAAAGATTGACATGCTCGATGCCGAATCGTACGCCATTATTATGAACGAAGGAGCGGTTAATGCCGGGAAAGCGCCATATTTTACCAATGAACAGATAACCAACCTCGGAAAAGGCACGCTATGGATGGACGAAATGTTTAAAGATAACGCCTTAACCCAGAATTATTCCTTAAGTGCACAAGGAGGGGGTACAAAATCTACCTATTCTACTTCTTTCGGCTATACTTCACAAGAAGGAATTGTCGGAGGTAAGAGTTTATCTAATTATGAACGTTTCAATTATCGCATTAATTCAGAACACAATTTATATAACGACATTATCCGCTTAGGTGAACATCTCACATTTACCTATTTGAACAGTAACGGGATTGGCGTAGGCAATCAATACAACAATTCGTTAAGAGGCGCCTTTAATACCAGTCCGTTGGTACCAATGTACGATGAAAATGGAAATTTTTATGATAATACGAATTCCTCCTGGAATACAGGTGAAGCGAATCCTTACGCCACCATGTATTATAGTAATCAAAATGATCGTAATAGTCAGCGTTTATTTGGTGATGTTTATTTAATAGTAGAACCTATTAAGGGCCTGCGTTTTCGAACCAGTTTGGGGCTGGACTACAATGTAAATGAAAGCAGATCTTATACACCCATATATAGGCTTTCCGCTTATTCTTTCAATGATTTTTCCCGAATCAATCAAAATATGGGAAAGAATAAGTCCCTCCTATGGGATAATTTACTCAGTTATACTTTCGATGTAAAAGACGATCACCACTTTGAGGCCATGATTGGATCTTCGGCCTTTCAATACGACGGATCGAGTATTTGGGGAGCGAATATAAACGCCGTGTTCAATGATTTAGAGCATGCCTGGCTATCCAACGCCACCAATGCAAACGATGCTACGCAAATGACTTTAAGAGGTGCGCCGGACGATCCGGATAAACGCATGTCATATTTTGGACGGCTCAATTATAACTATAAAGGCACCTATTTGTTGAACGCTACCTTCCGAGCAGATGGATCATCCAGGTTTGCAAGTGGTAATCGCTGGGGTTATTTCCCTTCTATTTCAGCTGGTTGGGTTATCTCCAATGAGGCTTTTGCAGAAAGCACCAAAAGCTGGTTGGATTTCTTTAAACTAAGGGCAAGCTGGGGGCAGGTTGGAAATCAAAGAATAGACGCTTTTCAATTTATGTCGCCCGTAACCTTTCTGAATACCAATTATATTTTCGGAAATCAAGAGGGGCTACTTACACCCGGAGCCTACCCAAGTCGCTTAAGCAATGTTAACTTAAAATGGGAAACCTCACAACAGACAAATATCGGTTTTGACGCCCGATTGTTACAAAATCGTTTGGACGTTGCCTTCGATTGGTATGATAAAATTACAAAAGATTGGTTAATCCAAGTACCCGTATTGGCAACGGCCGGAGCAGAAGCACCATTTATAAACGGTGGTGATGTAAAAAATACGGGCGTAGAATTAGCCTTAAATTACCATGATCATATTGGAGAGTTTAATTACAGTGTAGGTGTTAATGGTACCTACAATAGAAATAAAGTAGGAAGTATACCCACTTCCGATGGAATTATCCATGGCGAAAATAACCTATTATTTGCTAATTCCGGTGAATTTTACCGCGCTCAAAATGGCTTTCCCATTGGATATTTTTGGGGATATAAAACCAATGGAATTTTTCAAACGGAAGAAGAGGTTAACAGCTACCAAAATGCCAATGGCGCTTTGATACAACCTACTGCACAGCCAGGAGACGTTCGTTATGTTGATGTAAATGGTGACGGACAGATCGCTGAGACGGATAAAACCATCATTGGCAACCCAAATCCCGACTTCACCTATGGTTTCAATATAATGGCTAATTATAAGGGTTTTGATTTAGCGATTCAGGCTACAGGCGTAGCAGGTAATCAATTGGTGCAGTCGTACCGCAATCATACCGATCCCTACGCTAATTATACAACAGCTATATTCGATCGTTGGCATGGTCCGGGATCATCGAATACAACACCGCGCATTACCGAAGACGCACGTAACTGGACCAATTTTTCGGATCTATACATTCATGATGGCGATTTTCTACGTATTAGCACCATCACATTGGGTTATGATTTTGGTAAAATTATTAAGAAGAATTATTTAAGAAAAGTACGTTTGTACGCCTCTGTACTAAATGCCTTTACTTTCACGAAATACGATGGTATGGATCCGGAAATAGGTTATACCGAAGGCTTTGCCAGTGGTGTCGACCTGGGTTATTACCCTAGGCCTCGGACTTTTATGATTGGAACCAATATTACTTTTTAACCAATTATCTATTGAAAAATGAAAAATTTCATTCTTTATACGCTTTTAGCGAGCACATTAACAATAGGATCTTGTACGAAAGGATTTTTAGATACAGAACCAATAACGGAATTAACGGACGAAAATTTTTACCGTACGGCTGATGATGCCTATAAGGCCTTAGTTGGTTGTTACGATGGTTTACAGATAGTTTGGGCCGGAGGCGTTAGTTTACCTGTTGCCACAGAAATATTGTCTGACAACTGCTTTGGTGGTACGGGTAATTCCGATGGCTTTGGCTATCAAATGCTAGACGAATTTGATCGTTTACGTTCGCCCGCCGATCAAAATTTGTTTGTTGATAACTGGATCGCCTACTACAAGGCGATTTACCGATGCAATATGCTTTTAGGAAAACTAGACGATATAAACTGGGGAGATCAAGCTAACTTACGCCCTGTATATGAGGCGGAAGCACGCTTTATACGTGCCTATTTATATTTTGACATGATCAGGTTGTGGGGGCATATTCCTTTGTTAACGGAACCAAGTAGTGATAATATCCCGCAATCGGATCCAATAGAAGTTTATAAGGTTATTACCGGCGATCTTCAATTTGCTATTACCAGTCTGCCAAATACTTCTTATGCAAATCAAGCTACCGCTACTTACGGACGTGTTACGAAATGGGCTGCTGAGAGTTTATTAGGGCGTGTATTTCTATATTATACCGGTTACTACAAGCAATCAGATTTAGTAGGTATGGTAGATCGGAACACGGCACTTAGCTACCTTGAGGACGTTATTAATAATGGCGGTTTTTCGCTCGTAGAAAATTTCGCCCATCTATGGCCGGCCTCCTTAGAAAATTATGTGGGTGAGGATAATAAAGAAACTGTGTTTGCTATCAAGTATACTTTCACGAGCGACTATGATGGAAATACCGATGGTAATCACTGGATGGTTATGTATGGTATGCGCGAGCAATGGAGTTTTCCTTATGGCAACGGATGGGGTGGCGCAACGGTCAATCCAAGGTTATGGAACGTTTATAATAGAAATGATAGTCGCAGGGCCGCCTCCATCATTGCTATTAATGAAGAAGGAATAAACTTTACGAACCAAGCTCGACAAAGAGAATATACCGGCTATTACAATAAAAAATACACGCCCTTAGTAGATGAAAACGGGAACAGTATTGCAGTTAGTAAAGGAGGAGTCAACTTTCAAATCGGTCAATTCCAAGATTATGTATCCATCCGCTATGCGGATGTACTCTTAATGGCGGCAGAACTGGGAAGTGCCAACGCCCAAACTTATTTCGACGCCGTACGCAGGCGGGCTTTCGGTACTAATTTTTCCGCTCAACCGGTGAGTCAGTCAGCCATTATGAACGAACGCAGACTCGAATTTGCCCTAGAAGGGATTCGCTACTGGGATTTACTCCGCCAAGGTGTTGACGTGGCCGCCTCCACAATCGCTGAAAGTACAACGGTATTAAATGGCGGCCAAGAAGCTCGCAAAACTATTAGTGCCAGCAAAATCAACGAAACAAACGGATTACAACAAATTCCGAATAATCAAATAACACTGTCAAACGGTGTGCTGACACAAAATAGTGGTTGGTAAGGAAATCTTAACATACAAAACGATGAACCTAAAAAGAATAAATATAGGATTAGTTATTAGCACAATGATGCTGATAATTTCATGCCAGAAAAACGACTACAAGTTAGCCGAACCCTTGGATAAATCCCAATTCCAGTTTGAAATTGTTCAAGATTTCAATGCTGATGCCGGCGGTAATACGGTTATATTGAAAAACAATACGCCTGAAACCATATCCATGTGGGATTATCAAACGGGAAAATCCACTCGGCAACAAGATACTGTACGCTACGCGTTTAAAGGAGATTATACGATAAAGTTTTCGGCGGTAACCGGTGGCGGTATAGTTGAAGTAGATTCTGTAAAAGTTTCTGTAACAGAAAATAACCTAAATTATGTGTCGGACCCTATGTGGACTAATATCGCTGGTGGCGCAGGCCATGAAAAAACTTGGGTACTTGATACCGATGGTCTCTTTTTTGAAGGCCCATTAACCTTTGTTGATCCGAACAATTTTGCTAACGTTTGGTGGGACGCAGGCCAAGGAATCTATCCAGATAATATGGCCAAAGGGGATTATGGCGAAATGACCTTCTCTTTGATCGCTGGTCCCGACTTTAGTAATATCAAGAAAATGGAAAATAATGTTCAGGAGAAAGGCACCTATATGCTCAACTTGGTTGATAAAACGCTAACATTAAATGGGGGTACTATACTCCGCGGTTACAAACCATCCAAAAACGGAATTACCGGCGTGTCCGATTGGACCACCTATGAAATTTTAGCGCTCGATGAAAACACCCTTCGTCTTGGTGTTTACCGGGATCGAGATGTAGATGGCGAGGGTTTAGCTCTTTTAGTATATAATTTTATATCCAAAGACTTTGCTCAAAGTCAAAATAACGAATAAAACATAGCGGCAGGTTTCATGTAAAAAATCGAAACCTGCCACTCATTTTACAAAAGAACGCGCCTGCCTTCCTTAGCTGATTGTTTGGCGGCTTCTAAAATTTCTACCACGATCACATTATTGCTTAAAGAAGATAAATCATCCTCGGCCTTTACTTCTCCTTTTAGAAGCGCCTCCAAATATGCCAAATGATTTTCATAGTATTCATTTGTAAGCGGAATCGTTTCGGATTTTTCAGGTGACGTATATTTTAAAAGGGTTGTACCATTTACTGCATGCCACTGCTCTTGCGTACTAAATACTTGTAAATCCTTAACACTATAAGGCCAACACCATGACGCTTGGATAATTCCCGTGCTTCCATCTTGATATTCCAACATAATCGTAGCATCGTCATCCACTTTTGGATAAACTGAAGGTTTGAACTGTTTCGTAACAGCCGTAACGGCTACCGGTTGTTCCCCTTTTTTAAGCCAAGTCATTAAATTTGCCCCATAACACCCGAAATCCATTAGTGCCCCTCCTCCATTTTTGACAGGGTCCGTTAGCCATCTGAGAAAATCTTCACTACACCCGATTTCTTTAGGGCCCTCGTGACCGTCTTTCACTAACATTTTTGTAATAGTTCCAGCAGCCTGTTCATCCACTAAAGACTTAAGAAGTTGATTACTTTTATACCAAGTAGTTTCATAGTTAGTTAAAAACAGCGTCCCATTTTCCTTCGCTAATTGAGCAATCCGATTAGCTTCCGCCTTAGTACTTGCTAAAGGTTTTTCTACCATTACAGGTATTTTTAACGGCATGCATAATTCGGCGACCTGCACGTGCTCGTTAGTTGGGTTATAGGCGAGTACAGCTGTCGGTTTTACATGCTGTAGTAAGGTGGCAAGATCTTTATAAAATAAATTACCGGGAATTTTATACCTTTTTTGCATTCTTTGCACTAACTGGCCGTCCGATTCGGCTATTCCCACGATCTCGACCTTCTTTTGTTCATATAGATTTAATAAGAGATGAACGTGATCATGATTTAGACCCGCCACGGCCACTTTTAGCGTTTCTTTACCAAATAAATGGCTCGATGTAAGCAAAACAATCGCAAGTGTTACTTTAAATACTAGATTCATAAATATGCATGGCTGTTTAACGACGCTAAAGGTAGCTATTCGTTCAAACAAAAAAACAATGTATCCTAATTATTGCAATTGCTCAGGTCGAACGATATTACGCACAATCCATTCTTCCTCCTCCTCGCTCCCGCTTCTTTCCAAAAATATAGTATAGGTATGTACGGTTCCGTCTGTACCTTCAATATCGACATTCGCGTTAAATTCCTTTTGTTCTGAGGCTTCGTTTTCTTGAATAAGTTGGTGAATATGATTGCAAACCCAGTCCTTGATCTCTTTATCTGTATGCATATTTAAATACCCTTTTGCTTATTAATACAATCGAGCCAACACTTTGTTGGCATGTTAGCTCCAAGAGAAAGGATAGATAAGGTTAAACCTTTTTCTGAAAAGCGTGTTTAGATTAAGGGCACAAGAAAAAAGTGCGATAGGGAAAAAGATAGCCAGTGATGAGTAAGATGATAGATAGTGATAAAAATAGCAGTAAGACGGAAGTGGAAGACGATTACACCGCGCATAAGGATAATCCCGGACCAGCACCTGAAGCATTTGAAAAAACAGACAAGGGTTCGGGAAAATTCCTCTTTCTACTACTGGCATTGATTCTCTTCGTGTTAATTATTGTTTGGCTGCTCAGCTAATAAATACGCTTAACATGTAACAATGATCGCAAAAAAAAATCAAAAAGAAACGGATTTAAGGCTCCACCGGAGCGGTCTTTCACCAAAGTTTGATACCTTTGCTTTTTTCTTTTAGTAGTGCATGTTATGTCTTCGGTCATTTAAACCGCAATGGTCAAAAGAAAAAGTGATGCATTTGTTAGAAGCATCAAAAATAGATTAATTTGAGAACACTTTTAAGTATATATTATTTTGAATAAGGTTGGAAGAATTGCACTTAAAACTATTTTATGGATCGTCGGCAGTATCATTGGCTTAATACTCCTTATTTTTATTTTAATCCGCATTCCATCTGTTCAAAATTTTCTCGTACAGCAGGTTGTATCCTATTTAGAGAAAAAGATTGAAACGCCTGTTAAAATCGAAAGGGTTTCACTTGATTTGCCAAAGTTATTGGTACTGGAAGGTGTTTATTTCGAAGACCAAAAGAAGGACACATTGCTTGCCGGAGATCAACTGAAAGTTGATATTAGTCTATTGAAACTACTGAAAAACAAAGTTGAAATAAACGAGATAGATTTAAGAGGAATCACGGCAAAGATTGATCGCACCTTACCGGATAGTAGCTTTAATTTCGATTACATTATACGCGCCTTTGTCAGTGAGGAAGAAACGCCTCCGAAGCCTGAGGACACGACATCGACCATGGAATTCTCCATTGATAAAATAAATCTCGATCGTATTCGTCTGGTTTACAAAGATGAAGTTATCGGTACAGACGCCGATTTTAATTTGGGACACCTTGATACCCGAATTAAAATTTTTGACTTAAATAAAATGCAATTTGAGATTCCTAAAATTAACGTAAAAGGAATCAACACAAAGGTCAAACAATGGGCTGTCGCTGATTCTTCGGATGTCCCCAATACGAAAGATTTTGGTGTGGAAGAAGTGACCGGAAGTGATGCTCCCCTACCCGATATTCAACTTGGAAGCGTCAATTTTGAGAACATAAAGGCGCAATATACAGATGAGACCAGTGCCTTAAATGCAAATATTTTATTGAATCGCCTTCTCGTGGACTTCAACCGCATCGATCTCAATAAAGAGCAAATTGATATAAAACAGGTTTTACTAAACGACCATACGGCAAAAATTTCATTTGGAAAGACCCTAAATCGAGAAGTGAAGCAAGCAGGAACTGATACAAGCGAAAAATCCACTCCAATGAACTGGCAGGTGAAAATCGCTGATTTAGTCATTGATCAAAATAAGCTAGCTTATTTTGATGCCAATCAACCACGCGTTGCAAAGGGTATGGACTACGGAAATCTCGATATGATCAATGTAGATGCCAAAATGGCTGATTTCTTTTTCTCAATCGATTCCATTAGTGGTATACTGAAACAATTAAATTTTAAGGATAGAAGTGGCTTTACTATCAATAAAGCGGAGGCTGATTTTGTTTACACGGAAAAAGGAGCCAGCGCCCAAAATCTGTATATCGAAACACCAAATACATTGATTCGAAATTATGCAAAAGTAAGTTACCCTTCACTTGAACAAATTACCGAACATATCGGAGAGATTCAGGTAGATGCCAATATTGAAAAGAGTAAGTTGGGAATGAAAGACGTACTCCTATTGGTTCCCGACCTTGATACGATGGAGGTAATGAAACCCCTGCTTGCGCATACTTTTTTTATAGACGGACAGGTAAAAGGTCGTGTGGATGATCTCCAACTATCCAACATCGTGTTCAGCACTTTAGACCAGACCCGCCTACAAGCTAGCGCTCATCTAAAAGGACTTCCTGATATTGATAAATTTTATATGGATCTACAGTTAAAAAATTTAGAAACAGGAAAGCGAGATCTCGATCGTTTGATAGCAAAGAGCATGCTTCCCGATAGCATCGAACTTCCTAAACAGCTGAAGTTAAACGGGCTATTTAAAGGGGGGCTCAATCAGTTTACCACCAATATGCATCTGCAGTCTTCTATGGGAAGCGCCAACCTACGTGCAAATTACGCCGCAGGACGAGACACCACCTACGATACCGATATTGCGATACGAGATATAAATGTGGGGCATCTCATGAAAATGGATTCGACCCTGGGGAAGATATCCTTTACCGCACAAATCAAAGGAAAGGGACTTGATCCTTCGAAATTAATAGCTGATGCAAAAGCCGAATTAATTAGCGCTGAAGCAATGGGTTATACCTATACCAACATCACCTTAGCGGCGAAAGCCAATAGTGGTGATGTAGAAGCCTCGCTAACTAGCGATGATCCAAATATAAGTCTGAACGGAAAAATTGCTGCCAAGCTCAACGAACGATACCCAAAATTTACACTGAATTTATTGGTTGACAGTATTAATACAAAGAATCTCAAACTTACAGACGATAATATACGTTTCCACGGTAATTTCGTTGCAGATTTTGATTCCGCTGATCCTGACTACCTAAATGGAAAACTCGATCTAACGAAAGCCATTATTGCGTACAATAATGATCGCTATGTCTTAGATACCATCAGTGTCATTGCCCAAGCGGACAGCACTCAGAACCTCATACAGTTACGCTCTGAGTTTCTCACGGCTCATATGATAGGCAACTATAAGTTAAGTACACTCTCTTATGCTTTTCAGGATGTGTTGAACACCTATTATAATCCCAATCCTACAATCGATAAAAAAACGGGGTTACAGGACACCATCCCAGCCTATAGCCCGGCCGAAATCGAATTTGGAGCAACATTTCGACGATCACCACTGATTATCCGTGTTATGCCGGAATTAACAGAAATGCAACCTATAACTTTGGACGGTAATTTTAATAGCGAAACGAAATCGATTAATGTCAAAGGTGTGGCTCCAAAAGCAGTATATGCAGGAACTGATATACAAAATGTAAGTTTTGACATCAACACGTTGGATAGTACGCTCTATTACGCCTTACTCGTGAATAGCATCAAGGTATCGAGCATAGAAATTATAAATACACTTTTAAGTGGTACCGTAAAGAATAGTTCAATTGATGCCGGTTTGTGGATTAAAGATAAAAAGGGTAAGGAGCAATATCATTTAGGTGCTAATTTATTGGCACGTGCTGAAGATTTTCTCTTCTCCTTAAAAGAGGACGGGCTCATGTTAAATTATGATAAATGGGCCGTAAATCCACAAAATGTTATCAGCTTTGGTTCAAAAGGTTTGTTGGCATCTCATTTCGACCTCAGCCAAAGTGGACAGGAAATGAGCATTGCCTCGCAAGATTCTGTACCGAATTCACCTTTAGCCGTTGATTTTAAAAATTTTCGCATCGAAACCTTTGCCAATATGGTAGAAAGCGCCAGTTTAGATGTCGGTGGTGGGATTAATGGTAACGCCTTGGTTGATCGCCTCGATGGTTATCCGGTTTTCACCTCTGATATAACGATCAACGACTTCTACTTTGGTCAAGACACTATTGGAGATATTGGTCTTCAGGTCAATAACGCAAAAGAAAATACTTACAATGCCAACATTACCGTACAAGGTAAAGGAAATGACATCCAACTAAGTGGTGATTATATTACCCCCTTGGACGCTGAATCAACAATGGACTTTGATTTGCTCGTCAATAATCTTAATATGAGCACGCTAGAGGCCTTTAGTTTCGGAAACCTAAGGCGTACTTCGGGGGGTATTTCCGGAAAACTCGACTTAACCGGAAGTTTGGATGCACCGGTAATCAATGGTGATTTGGTTTTCAATCAAGCCAAAATGAATATTTCCATGCTGAATGCAACATTTAGCATGGATCAGCAACACGTTAATTTTAATAATCGTGGCATTAGTTTTAAACAGTTTACCTTAACCGATAGTATTGGTAATAAGGCGATAGTTAATGGCAATATTCGAACAAAAACTTATACTGAGTTTGTTTTAGGTATGGATATAAAAGCCAATGATTTCCAAGTGCTGAATTCAACGGAGGTTGATAACAATTTATTTTATGGAAAACTGAACATCGATACTGATCTTCGCATCCGTGGCGCTGCTATGAGCCCATCTGTAAATGGTACCTTAAGAGTGAATAAGAGTACAGACATGACCTTAACGATGCCGGAAACAGACCCTGGTTTGGTAGAACGCGAGGGAATTGTAGAATTTACGAGCTTAAGTCCACGAGACAGCGCCG
Source organism: Olivibacter sp. CPCC 100613 (assembly GCF_036959255.1). NCBI lineage: Bacteria > Pseudomonadati > Bacteroidota > Sphingobacteriia > Sphingobacteriales > Sphingobacteriaceae > Olivibacter > Olivibacter sp. CPCC 100613. The sequence continues at coordinate 127,485 of NZ_JAWMTI010000008.1, read as the reverse complement.
AAATCCTTGCAGTATACGACACAACGGAAACAAAAGCGAATACCATTATGGGGATGAATATATCCCTGAATATTGATGTAGACAAAGTTGCTGCTTTTACAGTGATTGTTGATCCAGGAACGGGCGACAAATTATTTGTCAAAGGACAGGCCTTATTGAACTTTGGCATCAATCCCGGAGGCGATATGACGCTTGCAGGAACTTATGAAGTGGAAGAAGGTAACTATTCGCTTTCTTTTAACATGATCAAAAGGAGATTCGACTTCAAGAAAGGCAGCACGATTACTTGGGGTGGCGATATCATGGATGCTGACCTCAATATGACGGCCATTTATACCTTACAGGCGCAACCAATTGACCTTGTGCAAAATCAGATTGCGGGTGCACAAGCCAATTATTATAGGCAACGTCTTCCCTTCAATGTCAACCTGCATATTGGTGGAAAAATGTTGAAACCGGAAATCTCCTTTGACATTGACTTGGGTACGGGAGGAAACGCAAGTACGGTTTCGCAAGATGTCACGCAAACCGTGCAGTCCAAATTGGCGCAATTAAAGGACAATCCATCTGAAATGAATAAACAAACCTTCGCCTTAATCGTATTAGGTAGGTTCATTGCGGAAAATCCTTTTTCAAGTGCCGGAGGATCAAGTGCTGAAACCATGGTTCGTTCCAGTGTAAGTAGCTTATTGACCAGCCAGTTAAACAAATTAGCTGGCGACCTAATTGCGGGCGTGGAATTGAACTTCGATTTACAGTCTACAGCCGACGATTACAGTACCGGTCAAGCGCAAACACGGACTGACCTGAATGTTGGGGTATCTAAACGAATGTTAGATGATCGATTAAAGGTAACCGTTGGGTCTAATTTTGAACTGGAAGGCGGTGGACAACCCGGGCAAAAGGCCACGAATATTGCCGGCGATATTTCGATCGAATACCAGTTGTCCAGAGATGGGCGATATATTGCGCGCGTTTACCGCAAAAATCAATACCAGGTAACCTTACAAGGACAGTTTATAGAAACAGGTTTAGGTTTTATTATCAATATGAATTACGATGAATTCAAAGAGTTATTCATGAACGCTAAACGGCTTCAACAGCTCAATGATAAACGAGCTGAGGAGATGAAAGAGCATTTGGAACAAAATGATGAGGATGAAGAGGACGAGGAGGGCCTAGATAGTTTAGAACTTCGTAAAGATCAACAAAATAGAGGTAACAAGCAGTTTAAAGAAACACCCCCGGAGAAAAAGCAAAACCCATCTCCTACGGACCAGTCTGAAAATGCAAACAAAGCCTACCGGAATGAAGATGAAGTCACCGAGCAAAAACCAGAAAAGAGCAACGATGAGGGTTAGAATATATACATATATAGCAATTTTAATATTTTTCACTTCCTGCAGTAACATCAAATACCTAAAGGAAGGAGAAAACCTATACGTCAAGGGGGAGGTTGAACTAAATAACGATTCGATTCCCGATCAATATCGGGCACCCCTAACCGAACGGTTGGAAGAAGTGTTACGGCCACGACCGAATAAAAAGTTCTTAGGTTTACGTACGAAATTATATTTCTACAATATTGCTGGCCAGCCAAAGAAAAACAAGGGCTTTAAACATTGGTTAAAAAACAAAGCTGGCGAAGAACCTGTGTTATTGCAAGATGTGAATGTATCCTATAATGAAAATCTGGTCCGAAATAGACTCGAGAACATTGGCTTTTTCAATGCATACGTAAGCACTGATACGACTATTAAAAATCAGAAGGCGACGCTTAATTATGTAGCAACCACAAACAAGATATACCGCATCAATAAAGTCACTTACGAGGTAGATACTACTACTCAAATCGGAAAAGAGATCAAGTTAGCGCAATCGGGCTCCTTACTAATACCCGGCAGACCCTATAATTTGGACCGGATCATCGCCGAGCGCGAGCGAATTGAAAATATGCTCAAAGACAAGGGCTATTATTTTTTCAGTCCAGATCACATTTTGGTCCAGGTGGATAGTATGATTGGCAATCACATGGTTGATATGAATGTCAAACTGAAAGACGAAACGCCTAAAAATGCTAAGCAACCCTACACCATCAATAATATTTTCATTTATCCAGAATACTCGTTGGTACAGGGAAATTACGAAATAGCAACACCTGCCGATGCGGAGGAATATAAAGGTTTCTATTTCATAGACCCGCACCGTACCTTCCGAAAATTTGCGCTTGCACGTACTATGTTTTTTCATAAGGGCGACCTTTACAATCGCGATCGACAAAATCAAACCATCAGTCAGCTTGTTGGTATGGGGACGTTCCGTTTTGTGAAAAATAACTTTATGTTGGTTGATCGAGGAAAGACCAATAAGCTAGATGTTCATTATTATCTAACGCCGCAACAGAAAAAAGCCGTCCGTGTTGAATTGCTCGGTAAAACGGCTGCCGTTTATAACGGATCCGAAGTGAATGTCAGTTGGAGCCATCGAAATGCTTTTAAGGGTGCTGAACTTTTACGTTTAACCGCCTACGGTGGCTACGAAGTACAATCTGGTGGAGGTGTCAATATCAATTCCAATTTTTATCGTTATGGTTTAGAGGCGTCTTTAACCTGGCCGCGCATTATTGCACCTTTCGGGTGGGAACCGACACGTCGTTTTGTGCCGCATACCACCACTTTAGTGGGTTACGAATTTTTAAACAGACGGCAAGCCTATCGCTTAAACTCATTACGTTTTGCTTGGGGATATAATTGGCAGGAATCTGCAAAAAAAACGCACCAACTTAATTTATTGGATATTGCCTACGTACAACCGGTAAATGTCACGCCGTTTTATGATAGTCTTGCGAACGACTTTCCTTATTTACAAAGAGCTATCGACCGGCAATTTACCTTTGGCCCAACTTACAAATTCACCTATACCAATACCATGGAAACCGATAGGAAGCATACTTTCTATTTTTCCGGGGGACTGGATTTATCCGCCAATACGGTAGGTTTGATCTTAGGATCTAATGTAAAAAAAGGCCGACAGGATAGTATCTTCAATGCGGCATTTTCGCAATATATCAAGACCGAAATTGAGTATCGTCATTATATGAAATTAGGGCAAAATCGGACGCTTGCTGCAAGGGCCTTGTTCGGTTATGGTTATTCCTATGGCAACTCAACACGACTTCCCTATGTAAAACAATTCTTTGCCGGCGGTCCAAATAGCTTACGTGCTTTTAGAGCCAGGGCAATCGGGCCGGGTTCCTATAATCCGGAACGTTTCGGTAATGATAATTTTGTACCGGACATGACCGGTGACATCCGTATGGAATTCAACCTGGAATATCGATCAAAGATTGTTAGCATATTAGATTGGGCCGCCTTTGTTGACGTTGGAAACATTTGGTTGCAACATGCAGATACAGTATTTCAAGGCGGAAAATTCTCCAAAGATTTCTTTAAAGAACTGGCCGTAGGAGGGGGTTTGGGGTTACGTTTTGATTTAACATTCCTCATCTTAAGAACAGATCTTGCAATTCCATTCCGGATCCCATATTTACCGGATGGTCAACGTTGGGTATTCAATAAGATCAACTTCAGGGATCCAGATTGGCGACGCGATAACTTAGTCTTTAACTTAGCAATAGGTTATCCTTTTTAGGGCAACTTATCTTGCCATTCCCATTCCTTTTTACTATTTTACCGTCGTGCAGGATTGAGGTAAAAAACAATAATTTTAAAGAATCATTTAATCCTATAAATTTATGAAAATAACCGTTATTGGCGCCGGTGCTGTGGGCGCAACCGCTGCAGACAATATCACGAGGAAGGAACTCGCTGAAGAAGTTATTCTACTCGATATCAAAGAAGGTGTTGCTGAGGGTAAGGCGCAGGATATTTCGCAAACCGCTGCTCTTTTAGGTTTCGATACGAAAATCATCGGCGTAACAAATGATTATGAGAAAACTGCAGGATCCAGCGTTGCAGTCATTACCTCTGGTATACCACGTAAACCCGGTATGACACGTGAAGAATTGATCGGAACTAATGCAAATATTGTAAAAACCGTTGCTGAGAATCTATTGAAATACTCGCCGGAAGTAATTATTCTGGTGGTATCAAATCCAATGGATACGATGACTTACCTTACACTGAAAGCTACAGGTTTGCCCGGAAATAGAGTAATAGGTATGGGCGGTGCTTTGGATTCTTCACGGTTTAAATATCAAATCAGTCAGCATACAGGAGCCTCTCCTTCTGACCTAAATGCGATTGTTATAGGTGGTCATGGTGATACAACAATGATTCCGTTGATAAAACATGCGACGTGGAATAGCCTTCCTGTAACACAATTTTTGTCAGCTCAACAACAAGAGCAAATTATAGCGGATACCATGGTGGGCGGAGCCACGCTTACCAAGCTCATAGGTACCTCGGCTTGGTACGCACCGGGCGCTGCGATAGCATCGATGGTTGAAAGTATTATAAGAAACGAGAAAAGGTTGTTTACAGCTTCTGTATTCTTGGATGGCGAATATGATGAACGGGATATCACGCTGGGCGTCCCGGTTATTATTGGCAAAAACGGGGCAGAAAAAATCGTTATGCTTCAGTTAGATGAAGAGGAAAAGGCTAAATTTAGGCAAAGTGCCGAGGCTGTGAGAAATATGAATCAGGTACTTTCCGAAAGTAAAATTATTTAAAACGAAGAAGTTAATGATTAAAATACCACTTGCATTATTAAATCTTCAAGATGACGGCTTCCACTTATTGGTGGAAGTTGTTGTTTTCAAGCAAATCTTTAAAGCCGTCTTGGACACCGGTGCATCCAAAACCGTATTTGATAAAACCATTTTAGAGCGCCATATAGGTGATAAACAGCTTAAGAACAGTGATCGTGTATCTACCGGTTTAGGCACTACCAATATGGAAAGTTTCACTTGGCTTTTTCCGGATTTTCAAATCGGTACTTTTCATCTTCAAAATTTTGAAGTAGCCGTTCTGGATTTATCTTCTATTAATTTCGCTTACGAGAACCTTTCCGTTGAACCCGTAATCGGCGTTATTGGCGGTGATATATTAACACAATACCAAGGGATCATTGACTACGGAAAAATGACCTTAACCCTTAAAAAGCCGAAAAAAAAGGCAACATAAAAAAAGGCACGCTTCACAGCGAGCCTTTTCCCAATTTTAACCAAACCTAATTTACATGAATCAATTACTATTTAACTCTGGTACAAATCTAAGGCATCAGCGTTAACCCTATTTTAAAAAAGCATTATGCCTTTGTGAAAAAAACAAGGCTCCTTACCTGCTTTTCCGCATTACATGATGAATTCATAACAATTGATTAATGCTAGCATCAATTTAAACTATTAGCTTTATGAATACCAAGTATATGCTATGCAGAAAATTAAAGTAGCGTTCTTTGCTGAGATTCTATATGAGGATAAAGACGGGGCCTCCAGGACAATGTTTCAGCTAATTAAAAGAATTCCATCGGATCGGTTTGATTTTATGTTTATTTACGGAGACGGTCCGGATAAGCTGTTTAATTTCCCGTCTATTAAAGTTCCAACGTTAAAAATTCCATCCAACAAAAATTACACCCTGTCAGTTCCTGCCTTAATAAAAAAAGGGCTAACCCTTAGATTGGATGATTTTGGCCCAGATATCGTACATATTGCTACCCCCTCGTTTTTAGGGCATTTTGCTGTTATTTATGCGCGCAAACGACATATTCCTGTCGTTAGCATCTATCATACCCATTTTATCTCGTATATTGACTATTACCTGAAGCACACCCCCTTTCTTATCGGCCTAGCTAAAAGATATATTTCATCGAAGAAAAAATGGTTTTATAATCAGTGCGACTGTATCTACGTTCCTACAAGAACTATTAAGCAAGAGCTGATGAGTTATGGCATTCAGGCTTCTAAAATGCAGTTATGGGAAAGAGGTATTGATCACGAGTTGTTCAATCCACTGAAGAGAGACCCTGCAAAGCTTCAGGAAATAACGGGTAACAAACTTCCCACCCTTTTATTTGTGAGCCGTCTCGTATGGGAAAAAAATCTGGAAATGCTTTTCAACATTTACCGATTAATTAAATTACGAGGGATTGAATGTAATTTTTTGGTTGCGGGAGATGGATTGGCGCGTAAAGCTTGCGAACATGAAATGCCGGGCGCAATTTTTTTAGGACATGTTAACCACGATGAATTAGCGATACTCTATGCTTCCAGTTCGATCTTTATTTTCCCGTCCATTAGTGAAACCTACGGGAACGTAATACTAGAAGCCCAAGCTTCTGGCCTACCCTGTGTTATCGCAAACGGAGGAGGCTCGAAAGATTTGATAGACAATGGTGTCAACGGTTTTTCGTGCAACCCGAAAAGCGAAGGAGAATTTGTGGATCGTATTGAGACCTTATTGACGAAGAAGACGATTTACCAGCAGTTCAAAATGCTTGGACTACAAGAAAGCGCCAAACGTAATTGGAAACATTTGGCAGACATTTACTTCAATGATATCGAGCAGCTGGGCCAGGTACCTAGTATTTACAAATTAACCTCTTAGTACCGAATGCTTCGATTTGTTAAAATTGTACTATTCTTATCTGTCGCAATTACTTTAGGATTTTATATTGCTCACACCGATCTTACTCAAGTAGCTCAATCGATAACACAAATTGGTTGGAATTTCTGTTGGATCTTACTCCTTACCTGTTGTGCGTATCTATTAGGTACCATTGCCTGGGCATATTGCCTGGGAAACCAATCCAAGCAGATTAGTATTTATCATTTGTTTTGGATCAGACTCATTGGAGAAACCGTAAGTCTTTTTAATCCAAGCAGTATAATTGGCGGTGATTTTTTAAAAGCTGAATTGTTAAAACCTTATATGATCGAACGAAAATCGGCCATTCGATCGGTTGTCGTTTCCCGTTGTCTGATGATTAGCTCTCAACTTATCTTATCAGTACTAGCCCTTATTATTTTATTTATGCGAGATAAAAGTACCAGTTTCGATCACCCCATATCGTCCTTCTTTGGCTATTTAATCATCATTTTTTCAATTCTTGGTTTGATAATTTTCTTGTTTGTTCGCTTGATAAAGTCATTACGATATAAATTTACCTCTTTTTTTTCGAATCGTTTCCATCAGTTCCAATCAAAGTTAACGACCACCCTATCAGAGACAAAACAATATTACCACCAAGAAAAAAAGGCACTCGTCCTATCTTTTTTGTTTTTTTCACTCCATTGGTTCGTCGGCTCCCTGGAGTTTCTACTCATCCTCTATGCGTTGGATATCCATATCGACATGATAGAAAGTTTAGCGATGGACATGGGGGTTATCTTTTTTAAATCAGCAGGCGCATTAATTCCCGGTCAAATCGGCATTGAAGAATATGGCAATCAATTTATGCTAAAATTTATCGGCATTACAGGCAGTATCTGGCTTAGTGTATCTGTTGTTCGAAGAGTGCGACAACTCATATGGCTATTTTTAGGAGGAATCAGTTATATCATGTATTATCGAAAGCCCTTACCACTGCAAGCAGCATAAAACGTTCATGGAAATTTTATTTATCAGTCATAAATACCCCCCTACTACCGGCGGTATGGAAAAGCACAGTTATGAGCTGGTGGCGGGTATGAAAAAATGCGGTCCGGTACATTCGCTAATTTATAAAGGAGTTGGCAGTAGATTCGGCTTTTTTCTCGCACTCCGAAAAAATATAAAACGTATCTTAGATCACCATCCCAATATCACGCTTATCCATTTTAATGATGCATTGATTGCTACCTATTATTTATTGTGCTGTCGATTCCATTCACAGATTAAGCATGCAGTTACTATACATGGTTTGGATGTGGTCTTTCCCAGCTATTTATACAGGAAATTCATGCTTCCCAAATTGAATCGTTTCGATCTTATCCTAGCCGTAAGCTCGGCTACTGCACAAGCGGCGCGTGATTTGGGAATTCGAGCAGAAAAAATAAGGGTTATATCCAATGGTGTTGATGAAAAAATCCCAAAGCATAAATTTTCGTTAAGCTTTTACGATGACTTTCAAACGCGATATCACCTCGATATTCGTGAAAAAAAATTGCTGGTAGCCCTGGGAAGGCCCGTAAAAAGAAAGGGTTTTTCTTGGTTTATAGAAAATGTGATGCCACAATTGGAGCATGATTATTTATTGTTACTGATAGGGCCATTTCATTGGAAGCCCACTAAACAGGAGCGTTTTTTAAAATTTCTCCCACCTTTTATCCGAAATAAATTCTCTCTATTTCTGGGTGCACCAACCGATGAACCGAAACTGCGAGCTTTATTACATAAACCTGAAATCAGAAAAAGGGCTAAACACTTGGGACGCTTACCTTTTGACGAAATTTTAAATATCCTACACCATGCGCGTGCATTTATTATGCCTAATATTGAAGTGAAAGGTGATATGGAGGGCTTTGGTTTAGTGTGCTTAGAAGCCGCTTTATGCGGAACGACAGTATTGGCCTCCTGTACCGGGGGAATCCCGGACGCCATTAAGCACGGCAAAAACGGTTATTTACTAGCCGCTGAACAAGCAGAAGAATGGGTTATCAAACTTAATGAAGTCATGAAGCAACCTATTGACGAAGAGAAAATAAAGATTTCTATTAACTATACTAAAAGACATTATAGTTGGAAAAAAATGGTAAAAACCTATTACCAGGCATTTCTGGACTTGGTTGATTAGTTGAGTCGTCGAGTTGTTGAATAGGAAAATAGTTGACATAAGACGGGCTGTCTTGATACTTACGTCTTGACACTTGATACCTCCTAGGAAATAGGACAGGAAGAAAACGCACAACTAATAACTAACAGCTAATAACTATGTTGCTGCCAACTAAATGATAAACTTACAGGGCAATGATCAGAGAGCGGGACACCTTCTTTATTGTTAAATTTTTCGTTCTCGAAACGATAAGCCATAGGACGTAATTGGAGATCGTCGCTGCTTCGAAAAAGTATTTTGTCGATAGACTCACAATCGTCATTCAGCTTCAAAATATCCTCCTTTACAAAGGCTCTAAAAGCAGGGAAGCTATCCTTTCCCTTCAGTGTTATCCAGGCGTCTTTCAAGTGATTTTGGGCAAGTAGATCGCGAATATTATCATGTTCGTAACAGAAATGTGCATTTAGATCGCCCATAACAATAACCGCCCGGGTACCCGAGTGTTCTTTAATATAATTTGACAGTTGAATCATGTTTTTTCGCCTAGCTGCGGCAGCAGCCGGGTCATCTGCAGCATTGGCATGTACATTATAAAAGTCGATGAAGATATCTTTCCCTACTTCAATCTTACTAAAGGTGAAGCCTTTTGGAGTCAAACAGTCGGCGCCCGTACAGTTATTCCACGGAATCCTTCTTATTTCAGTGATACGGTATTTAGAGAGCGTATTGAGGCCATCACCGAAAGGCACCCCTCCTTTTGTTTTTGTTTTAAAAGGATGTTCATTACCTCCATAATATAAGAAGCTATTGTAATTAAAATCTTCCTGTACATGGACTATATCATAATCGTTCAAACGACGACCAATTTCAGCGATGCTGGAAGAACGTTCCGTAACCGCACTGGAAATTAGTTGCGGTAGCCCTGCGATGTTGTACGTTATAACCGAAAATTCACCTTCATAGTTAACGGGCAATTCATCCAAAGAATGAGCAGTAAAGCTAATAAATGAATGGCTTTGCGTAGGAACACGGCAAACCTGAAAGTATCGCTTCACAATCAAAAACAAAAGACAGGTAATAAAGAAGAAGTTCATCCACTTTCTGCTTAGTTTACGACGAAGAATAAGTTCCATAAAAGTAAGGCTTTCTTAGCATAAAACTAGCATGGAGAATTAAACAGAAAGTCGTTTCAATGTTAAAGGATTGTTATTTTTCATCATTAGCTGTTAAGCTTTGGGGTTTAGCTGCCAGCTGTCGACCTGGATATCCTTCATAATTTGTGAGTTCCTTGATTTCCTCTTTCAAGACAATTCCCACAGAGATCATCAGGGAGGTAAGGAAAATTAATACAAAGCCGCCCAAACACCATTCATAAAAAAGCGGCTATCCGATTGGATAGCCGCTTTAAAGCATTTATGAACAATACAATAATTAATTACCAGTTAAATGCGACTCAGCCCAAGTTGACCAATCAGGACGAGCAGCACCGTTACCAGCGCCTGTAGCATTAGGATCTTCCTCGAACGTTCCAGCAGTACCTTTGTTTGGTACGTTATCAAAACGAACTTGTTTCACTTTATTAGCTTGGAAATGAGCTAGAGATTCTGCACCACTTGCAGTAATACCTTCACCAGCGATAAAATCTTTTAAATAAACATTGGTAATTGAGCCTAAGGTACCACGACGCAACATCATTCCTGCTTCTGAAGTAACAGAAGCACTGTTACGACCTATTAATGTTAAATTTGTTAAAGTTGGACTTGAAACAGGAGCTAAAGTTGGATTATCTTGGTTGCTATCTGCTTCAATACCGCGGCTATCAGAAGAATAAGTTGTAGCTGCAGATTGATCAGCATACAAATTTGTAACGGTTCCGTTCCAACCTTCTGCCCAGTCAAACGAATCATCTTGTGAGCCAATCACTGTTAAATTTTCGGCATTTACAGAACCACCAAACCATTCTACACCATCGTCGGAAACTTGATTGATAAAGATATTATTCACAGTAGTACCAGATCCTACTGCATAAAATGTCAACCCATTAAACTCCGATTCATCATTAATCTTATTACCTGAATATTCTATAATAATATGCGATAAGACACCTGAATTATCAGCATTATTATCGCCTCCATATATCAAACCAGCTACTTCTGCTTGTGCATTTGCACCCTTATTAGTGCCAGCGTTTCCACAAATCACAATACCACCCCATTGTCCAGCTGCGGGTGTTGCAGCGCTGGAAGTAAATACAATTGGATTTTCTGCCGTTCCAGTAGCGTTAATCATTGCGCCACGTTCAACGGCTAAAAAGGCCACATTTGTAACATTTTCTGAATACTCCGCTTCAATACGCACACCTGGTTCAATTGTTAACGTTGCCCCAGACTTAACATAGACAGGGCCACGCAAAGTATATGTTCTGCCAGCGGTTACACGAGCGTTTCTATCAATATTCCCACTGATAATACCGTCCTCAAAAGTAATCTCTCCGCCATCGGGTCCCGGGTTGTTATCATCATCACTACTACAGCTTGCAAACATCGTTGCAATGATCATCATGCTTAAGAATAAATTTTTCATAATTGTCATTTTGAATGAATAATTTTGTTGTTTTTCTGTTTTTATTTTGTCTAAAAGATCTTGTATTTAACTCCCAAACTAAAGTCCAAACCTCTCTTGTAGTTATATACCTCTACGCTTTGATCGGTGTTTTCCTGTTCCATACGCACCTCGTTATTTAATAGATTATTTATTTTTAATCCTACTTCCCATTTTTCATTTATTGCTGTATTTGAAATAAAATTCAACGTGGGATAACCTTTTTCTACTATGTTCCCGCGGCCAAAAGCGCCCAATGAAAAGATTCGATCATAAAAATAATTTCCCACGATAGCAATAGTAGGTCTGACTTTTCCACTATTTAATTTATAAGTCAAATCCGCATTCACAAGCAAAGGTGAAGCTCCCTGTAAGCGATCATGGTCATCGTTAAAATTAACACTCATAGTATAGTCGGTCTCTTTTGCAACTTTCTCTGGGTCCAACTCTTGGCGACTATACATATAGGTTACATTCATTCCGCCTGAAAAACCACTAGTAATGTTCTTTCTCATCTCAATTTCGGCACCAAATACGTAAGCATAATCCCCTGCATTTAGAAATGAAAACAAGTTGGATGCCGCTGATGTGATCAATGTTTGGCTAATCGGATCTTTGATATATTTACCAAAGATACCTGCCGAAAATAATTCGTCAGAACTTGGAAACTGCTCCCATTTAATGTCTAAATTATAATTATCTGCGGGTTTCAATGCTCCATTCCCGAAGGTCAGAGATGTCACATCTTCGTATTGAAAAGGAGCCTTTTCTAAAAATTGGGGAAGAGTATAAGATTTACTAGCTGCTACTCTTAAATTTTGATTTTCCGACAAAGTATATTTAAGAGTAGCTTCAGGTAATATAAAAACTTTGTCAATATCCGCTTGATCAAAGTCTACTATTGGTTGCAGAATGTTCACGTCCCATGTCATTTTTTGTAAAACCTTGTCTGCTCTCAAACCCAATGTATAGGTAAGATTTTTGTTTGGGGTATGTTCGAAAAGGGCGAAACCACCGTGTACATTTAATTTAGCATCGTACGTTTGAGGGACCAAACTTAAAACTCTGGCGGTTTCAAAGCGAAACGTTGGACTTGTAGCAGTAGTAGTAGTAAAGTTATCAGCATTCAAAAATGCATCTAAATTATTCGGATCAGCTGCTATGCCTGATTGTTGTATACGGGCGTTAATTTGAGTAGCTTCAAAATCCCGTTTTTTATATCGTCCAGTATAACCGACACTCAGTTTTCCATTGTATTCCCCCATCTCATTTTTAAACAGCTTGTAGTTAAAAGCAAATCTACCTGCTATTTCCTTCTCATTAATATATTGAAAATATCGATTCTGATTATTTACCTGAGAATTGTTAAACTCAAAACCACCACTATTACTAGTTGATAAGGTACTAGTAATCCGATCTGGCATATCAGCATTGACGATACCGTAAGATGCTCCCCAATCTAACGATAAACGTTCTTTCAATTGGTGTTCTCCAAGCAACTGATTTAAGAACAACTGATTTTGTTGAGTCAACGTTTGTCTAGTAAATTGTATTGGTTCATCCAGAGGGGCCACATCATAATCGTTTACAGCACTAGAAGAGCCATTGATAAATATACTATTCCACCTTAGTCGGTTCTTTGAATTAACTCTATAATCTAAGTTCAACATACCAGTGGTATTCGTTTCATAAACATTTTTCTCGATGTTAAAGTAATCGGCATTAACGATATCAACCCTCGAACCCATTACTTTTTCAGAACCTTTCCTAAATTGATAATTGTTTTTATGAGAGACAGTTGCAAAAATATTTAACCTCCCTTCTTCACCAACCTGAAAACTTTTACCTCCCTGAATAGAGAAGTCGTAATTGAAAGGCTTATCAACAGTATTAGGAGACCATTTACTTCCGAACGTATATTGTTGCAGAGTAGTAGGAGGCTTAACATTATAAAAACCAAAGCGTTTCCAGTTATCTGCTCTTTTAAAATCAGACCGAAATGCATTTGTGTTTAAACCACCACCGATTTCCACACTCAGTGTAGGATTACCAACGTGCTCCTTCGAAATGATATTAACTGTTGCGCCACCAACATCACCATAATCCTCAGCTGTATACGTTTTACTAATACCAATTGATTGAATAACATCAGTACCAAATAAATCCAATGAAATATTCTTGCTGGTGGGTTCATTTGAAGGCAAAGGAAGGCCATTTAGCAAAGTGTTATTATAACGATCGCCTAAACCACGTACAAAGACACCGCTGGTTCCTTCTTGCTTAGCGATACCCGTCACTTTGGTAATAGCAACAGCAGCATTACTAATTCCTTTTCGGCTCATTTCCTGTGAACCAATGCTTTGGGTGATAACTGCCGAATTCATCTGTTTTCTTAGCAAAGCGGATTCGGTATCTTTCCGCACTTCACCCGTAATTACCACGTCATCCAATACTTGGGCATCGGAAGCCATGGCTACACTTAGGTTAATGTTATTTCCTGCTTTTACGGCAACCGTATCTCTTAACGTTTGGTATCCTACATAACTAAATACGAGGATATGTGTACCTGGGGTAAGTTCTAATTTAAATTTTCCATCAATATCTGTATTGGCACCCATTTTGGTACCTTGCACGGCGACGGACACCGCGGGCATGGTTTCATTATTCAATGAAGCATCTACCACAACACCACTAACGATTCCCTTTTGCTGAGCAAAAGCTGTTGAACCGCTAATAAAGAGAGTTAAAAAGATTAGGGTCTTGACTTTCATGTAACTTGTAATATTCCGCTACAAAGGACGCAAGAACAGGTAAACAGAATGTTAAGTTGATATTATTCTTACATGTATATAGTGTTAATATAGTGTTAAGAGGAAATATTGACAAGCTGTCTACTTCAATCAACAACGAGGAATTTTAATGTATAAAAACGAGCATTTTTATACACAATTTAACGGCCATATTATAAAGCCTTCGCAACTTACTTGGACAAAAAATAATAATACATGAAACCGTCAGGATTTTCAAAACCACTTAATAAACGATAAGTCATAACCAACTTCAAGCTAAGTCCCTATCAAATTCGGGGTTTCACCAGATATTTACCAGATCCCATCAGGTTTTTATCAGGTAAATCTGAAAGAAACCTGATAAAAACCTGATCGATATCTGATCGTTTTACGAACTTCGTACGAAGTTAAGCGGGAGTTGGATGGAAAAAATAGGATTACCGTCTAAACTCCCTCGAAGGTATATTAACAAAGTAAAACCTTTACAACCTACAGAGGTCTCTTGTTCGAAGTATCTGTTATTATAAGGTATTAATTACCATTAGAAATATCGAGGTTATCTTCCTAGATTATGTGTAGCTGATGGCTTTGGGTCGCGGAAAGTTACTCACCGTTAAATTCGTGCGTCTCTGTACCTGCCCAAGTCGAATCAGCGCTAACGTCAAAATACTGTTGTCCCCTATCGCCCGTAAGCGTACCGGTTATCAGTACTTTAAAATTTGGTTTTACAACAATATCATCAAACTCCCTAAATGCAATTTGTCCACTTCGAACACCTGGGATAATCATATACAAGGGTCTGTTAAAGCTTCCACTTCTATCGGGGAGAACAAAGCCCCTTGAAACAAAATCGCTTGTTTTGTAAGGTACTACTTCTCCGCTGATTTTGGGAAGCTGTATTGGATCCAATACTTCATATTCCTGATTTTTGTCAAATGGATAACTAGAAACAGAGTGGACTAAAATTTCTGGTGGACCGCCCCAAAGCTCTCCTACCATTTCTCGTTGTTTCACCTCTATACTACCAACAATTCGCTCAATGGTGATGGTCTCTTCTGTGTTATTTTCTTCATTTACCGTAAAGGCATGTTCTTTATAGAAAATATCTTCCACCACATAACCAGGAACAAGCGCCGCAGTAGTATAATTGGTAGAATCCGGAAAGGACAAGCCACCCATGGAACCCACAACAATTAATTTATAATCACCTGCATACAATTCATAGTGATTAAATCCATAATGTATCCATTCGCCTATTTCCACGCCATTTTGCTGATTGACGTGACTTATAAGTGTGCCGCTTGAGTCATATAAAAAATAATCTAACTCCTGCAAATAACTATCTACTGCATTATCGTTGGCAGCTTCTGCATTTGCAGAACTTTTTCCTTTTGTATTGGTAGACATAGTTGGACCCATTGGTATTACTTCTTTAGTATATGCTTTTACTTTAAAGTCTACACTGTGCAATTCACCTTTTTCAGGTGATGCTGTATCTATTATGTTTTCCTTTTTACAACTGTTTAGGGTGCCCGCTACAAAGCACACAATTAAACTAATAAATGTAATTCTTGTTTTCATAATTTTAAGGTTAATATATTAACAAAGTTAAATAAAGCCTCTGTACAGTATTATATTAACTATGACCAAAATAAGCACAAATTAATGTGTATAACTGAGAAATAAGTAAATACTATACGCCGAAAAATATCCCTTTAGATGGTCGGAACACTATAAGTTTGAACCTTATTCTCTCTACAAATTCACATAAACACATATAGGTTATTTATATAAGACACATCGTTAAAGCTAAAAAGCGGGCTATTGGTTTCGTACTCGTATTCGATCTCCCTTGCAGTTATAGCCTAGTCCGATAGGAGTCCGATAGGTATTGCTTAAAAAGCCGTGTTTTGCTAGTTTTTACGTACCATACAGGGATATCACTGGGATATAGGTCCTATAGGACACGAATGGAACACGGATGAAGGTCGGATCAAAGAGCATGGATGATGCCTTTGAAGGAAATTCTGATACTAAAAAAGCCACTGCAATCTGCAATGGCTTTGGCTCTATAGGGTATAACCTAAAATCTACAACTTGTCCTACTCCAATTCTTTTACCAGCTTTCTGAAATTTTCAGCGCTCGCAGCAATGTCCGCAGAATTTGCCAACCAATTATATTCATATTCAGCGGATAACATCCCCTTAAACTTTTGGTTTTTCAATTCTTGCATCACACCTTTTACATTCCCCACACCTGTACCCCAATGTACATCGTGCGCATCTCTTGATTTTTCATTCAAATCTTTGAAGTGCAGGTGATTGATATGCCCTTTATACTTTTGTAAGCATTCAATGGGATCTAAACCTGAACGTACCCAGTGACCAATATCAGCGCAAGCACCTACGTACTTGCTATTTGCCAGTTGAATCGCATTTAACACGATCTCCGGGCTCCAATAGTGTGTGGGATTCGGATGATTATGAATGGATACTTTAATCTTAAACTCGTTTGCCAACTTTCCGATCAAAGGAAGATCCTCTTGTTTTGGTTCGGTATTGATATTTTTAATACCCATGGCCTTCGCAAATTCAAAAAGTTGACGCCAACCTTCCGGCGAATCGGCATTGACTACACCAAAAGCAACCAAGGTAATGCCTTTATCTTTTAACAATTGTAATACTTGCGCTCTTTTTTCCTTGCTCATGGTAAAATCCATTTTACCTTCCACCCCACCACCGATGTTCTGGCCCGGATAAGCTTCAATATACTTCAATTTACAGCTGTCGGTTTTGGCAATCGCCTCTGCTAAAGTAAATCGGTTAAAACTGTAAGCTTGGGCACCCAATTTCCATCCTAATTTTTCCTCCGGCCTATCTTGTGCCTTTAAGGTGCCAGCTGCAAAAATAATAGCCATTAAAGCAATAAGGCTACTCCATACTTGTTTCTTGTAGTTCATCTTGATTTTATTTGGTTTGTGGGTTTATCTTATCTGTGATTATCATAGGTAAAGCTTCTGACTTGACTTCTTAGTTCCTCCAAATCATTGGCGGACAATAAAGGTATTTCCTTTAAGACACGTAATCCTTCATCCAATTGCTCTTCTGTACGAAATCCGGTGACTGCAGTTGCTACGACGGGATGATTCAGCACATAGGCCAATGCAACGCTTGTGTCTAGTACCTGAAGTTTAACGGCTAGCTTATGAATAGCCCTAGCAGCTTTCATTACCTCACTAGCGGTATACTGTAAATAGTTTCCCTCCTTTTTTGCCATCAACCTGCCCTGTGCAAGGCCTCCCCTACTAATTACACTTATATTACGATCCGCCAGAAAGTCTAGCATCTCTTCTTCAGGCCGGTGATCCAATAAACTATATTGCATCATAACAGAGACAATATTGGATCGATGTGCGTATGCCCGGATTACATTGGGGCGGATCGAAGAAATACCATAGCACCTAATTTTCCCTTGTTGCTTCAAGATCTCAAAGGCCTCTATAGAATCGTCGATGGCATCATCGATGGTACCACCATGAAGTTGATACAAATCAATATAATCCGTTTGCAGTCGCCGTAAACTTTGATCAACCGCTTTTAATATATATTCTTTTGAGGGGTTCCAGTCCCAAGTACTACCATCCGACCGCCACTGATTTCCAACTTTCGTAGCGATGATTACGTCCTTACGTATCGATTTTAGTGCTTCACCAACATAAGCTTCGTTCATGCCTTTGTCATAAAGATCGGCCGTGTCAAAAAAATTGACACCTTGGTCGAAAGCTTTACGTAACAAATGATTGGCATGCAGCTGACTATCACCTAATGACATGCAGCCAAAACTGATTTCGCTAACTTCTAAATCGGATTTTCCCAGTGTACGCATGGATATCTATCCTCCGATTTTCAATAATTCAACGTCAAATATCAGAACACTATATGGTGGGATGTCATTTCCGGCTCCACGCTCACCATATCCCAATTGATAAGGTATATAGAAGCGATAATGAGCGCCAACGGGCATCAGTTGCAGGCCTTCCTGCCACCCCTGAATAACCCGATTTAGTTGAAAGGAGATCGGTTCGCCTCGGTCGTAAGAACTATCAAAGACCTTTCCACTCAGTAATGCTCCTTTATAATTAACGGTTACAGAATCTGTTTCCAACGGTTTAGGACCTTCTGCATCACGAATAACCTCGTATTGTAAACCACTCGCTGTTGTATGAACACCGGTTTTCGTCTTATTCTGTGCTAAAAATGAATCGCCTGTCGCAGTTTGCTCTTTCTTTAATTCTTCTGCTGCTGCCGTTAACACCTCACTAATGGCTTTATATTCATCCTCTTCTTTAATGCGAACCGGGCTATCCGAAAAATAATCTTCGATTGCTTGCGCTACTAATTTTCCGTTTAAACTCTTTAATCCTCTCTTCTTTAGGTCTCTAGCCATACTTAAACCAAAGGCATAAGAGGCTGAATCGATTTTGCTTTCGAACATGGGTGTGACTTTATTTTGCTTAGGTATTACTTTTTGTTTTGTTTTTTGCTGCGCAAATGTCGGTAACGTTGACATCGCTATAAGACCGATAATAGTTAATGGTTTGATCATGATAGGCAAACATAAAAAAATTAGTTGAGTGGGGAAATAGTTAGTAGGAAAATAGTTAAGGGGAGGTAAATTGGGAAAGTCCGATTTTAGGTTCTAAGTTTTAAGGTATAAATATTAGTTATTAAGACATAAGTATCAAGACTTACTATAATATGTCTTACGTCTATTAAATAATAAGCTTTAAGCTTAGGTCTGCCTACTATCACATGACGCATTGGCTAATCGGCTCATTATCACATTGGCTAATCCACTACTAAACCATTTGACTACTCAACGAATCACGACTTAACCATTCACCGTACCATTTCCCGCTCCCCTTAACGATACGTTTTTGCGTTTCAAAGTCGACATGTACTAGGCCAAAGCGGGGATGATACCCTTCGGCCCATTCAAAATTATCAGTAAAGGTCCATACAAAGTATCCGCGCACGTCAACCCCTTCTTCCTTTGCGCGCAAAACCTGTTCAATATGGTCTTGGAGATATTTGGTTCTTTCTGCATCAACAACCTGATCATTAACCACTTCATCTTTAAATGCGGCTCCATTCTCGGTAATAATAATGGGTGGCATATTGGGGTAGCTTTGAAACCGTTTAAGTGCCTCATAAATAGACGGCGGATAAATTTCCCAGTCCATTGCCGTTGTATGTTTTACACCCCGCCTGCGTGGTTCCACAATATTCGCCCATACGTAAGGCATCAGCATCGAGAATTGGACTACCTCTCGGGTGTAAGTTTGCAGCCCGATAAAATCGAAGTCAAAGGAGATATGGTCCTCGTCGCCCGGAAGAATATATTTTTTCAGATTCTTAAGCGCTTTGACAGCATCTATGGGATAACCCATTCCTAAGATAGGTTCCAAAAAAAGGCGGTTCATAATGGCGTCCGCTCGCCTAAGCGCATTTATATGCCTCGTTTTAAGGGATATAGGTTCGAGCACCGAATGTGAAAAAGTAGTACCCACCAAGGCCCTTGGGTAACGCTCTTTGATAAGTTTAGCCCCACGGACCATGCAGAGCGTCGCATGGTGCACTGCGGGCAAGAAATAACGAAGCCCCCATCTTCCGGGAGCATGCTTTCCAAAAAAATAGCCGGCACCAACGAAAGCAACTGGTTCATTCATAACCATCCAGTATTGCACACGATCGCCAAAGGCATCGATACAGATACGGACATATTCCTCAAACCAATCAAGAATGGAGCGATTTGTCCAGCCACCCTTATCTTCCAAGGCTTGGGGTAAATCCCAATGATACAATGTTAGCCAAGGTGTAATTCCTTGTTGAAGACACTGATCAATTACTCGGTTATAAAAATTTATTCCCTCTTGATTAACTTCCCCCACGCCCTTAGGCAAAATGCGTGTCCAGGCGATAGAGAAACGAAAATGGGGAATATTCAACTGCTTCATCAGCCGAATATCTTCCTCGTAGCGATTATAGAAATCACAGGCAAGTTCGGCATGATGTCCGTTTCGGATTTTCCCTTTTTTCTTGCTAAATACGTCCCAAATAGACAAACCCTTCCCATCGACATCATACGCCCCCTCAATCTGATATGCCGCCGTGGATACTCCCCACACAAAATCTTTCCCAAATGAGTCACGATTCATATATTAAGATGATTGGCTAATATTTTATCGACAATCTCTTGTGTATTATCCAGGTAACTTACTTTTACACGCTGATCAGTATTTATCCATTCCTGAATCGTTTCGTCATTTTTTGATTTCAGATTTTTAATCACAGGTACGCCCATTTGCTTTAGTGCAGCGGCATTTAAGTGCTGTTCGTACTGATTTTTCATGGGAACGACAAGCAGCTTCTTTCCTAAAAAAAGAGCTTCAGCAGGAGTCTCAAATCCCGCCCCACATAAAATACCATGACAAGAAGCCATACTTTCAACAAATTTTTGATTATTGATGGGTTGAACATTTACGTTCTTGAGTGAAAAAGGTACACGGTTATGTTTGGAAAAGACATCCCATTGAATCTGGTCAAACCGTAATAGACTTTTTAATAATCGTGCATCATCATACGCTGGTAAGTACACGGTATAATGCTCTTTATCACTAATTTCTTGCTCCCTGATCTGCTTTCTGATAACCGGTGTGAAGATAGAGGGACTATAAGGTTGAAAGTGGAAGCCATAGCTCACATCAACAGGAGCATAATGTTTTAAAATGAACTTGCCCATCATATCAACCTCTTCCGGTTTTGGCGATTTTGAATCTAAGACCGCAGATTGGTGGCTCATTCCAATGCAAGGATGCTCACGTAGGTGGCAGGCCCAAGCAGTTACCGGTTCAAAATCATTGATAACAAGGTCATATTCTTCTACCGGGGTTTCATTGATTTCTTTTACGATGTCACGTACCTTATTACTCATAAACGTTCGCCAGAGGTCTACCCCTCCTGCTTTTCCAAAGATGAAGCTTAATCCGTGCTTACGATATTTTACGTCGAAGGGCAATTCTAAATCAGCTTGGATGCCACTCACTAAAATATCGACATCTGCCCGTTTTTTTAAACAGGGGATAACATCCATGGCTCTACTTAGATGCCCGTTACCTGTCCCTTGTACCGCATACAATATCTTCATTTGATAATGATAAGTACTCTACTTAATGTTTTAGTTAGGTTAAAGTTAAGTATTTGTAACCAAAATTCGTTGTTGGTTGTTGGTTGTTGGTTGTTAAAAACTGAATAGCTAATACCTTAAACTTCAATAAGGTATCCGCAGTTTTCTAAAAATAAAATGCCATAGCCATACGGGCCCGATCAGCAGAAATTTTACATCTGTTAAAAATGAGGGCTTTTTACCCTCTATTTTATGACCGATGAATTGCCCGATCCAAGCGATAACAAAAATGACAAGGCATACCAACCAAGGGGCCGGGCCGCCTGCTTTCTCCCAATACTCCAATTGTACAATAATATAACTAAAAACACCGAAGCTGAAGAGCATCGCATAGGATAATGTAGGTGCCAGACGGAGATAGTAGTATACCACGAGGGCCATTACAATGGTAAACCAATTAATAAAGCCGTTATATCGACCTAAAAAATCAAGATGAGGAAAGGGAATGAACCAAATCAATCCGGAAATGCTGAAGGTAATGAGCGGAACACAAATCCAATGTATCAGTTTATTGGTTGGGTGCTGATGATGTTCAGCATATTGTTCAAAATAAAGATCAATTGGCCGCTGTTTTGACATAAGCTTTAATTTGATGCTGTGCTGTTCAAAATGGGGGCTTTTCAGCCCTCATTTTGTCATCTGTTATCTATTTTGCAAAAGAAACTGATCTGGTTTCCCGAATAACCGTAACCTTAATCTGCCCGGGATATGTCATCTCGGTTTGTATTCGATTTGAAATATCAGCCGCCAATATTTCGGCTTGGGAGTCGGTTACTTTCTCACTTTCCACAACTACACGCAATTCTCTACCGGCTTGGATTGCAAATGTTTTCTCCACACCTGGATAAGAAAGTGCCAGTTCTTCTAACTCTTTCAATCGTTTAATGTAGCTTTCTACAACCTCACGCCGTGCACCTGGTCGTGCACCTGAGATTGCATCGCAAGCCTGTACAATTGGAGAAATAAGCGAAGTCATTTCAATTTCATCGTGGTGAGCACCGATGGCATTGCATACTTCGGGATGTTCCTTGTACTTCTCGGCCAGTTGCATACCTAATATGGCATGTGGCAATTCAGGATTATCGTCCGGTACTTTTCCGATATCGTGCAATAAACCGGCACGTTTTGCAAGTTTCACATTTAGTCCTAGCTCTGCAGCCATTGTTGCGCAAAAGTTGGCTACTTCCCGTGAGTGTTGTAGTAGATTTTGTCCGTAAGAGGACCGATAACGCATTCTACCAACCATGCGGATTAACTCGGGATGTAAACCATGAATCCCCAGGTCAATAACGGTACGTTCACCAATCTCCACGATTTCGTCTTCGATTTGCTTTTTTGTCTTTGCAACAACCTCTTCTATACGGGCCGGATGAATACGACCATCCGTTACCAATCGGTGCAAAGCAAGTCGAGCTATCTCCCTTCTAACCGGGTCAAAACCCGATAGAATAATAGCTTCAGGTGTATCATCAACAATGATTTCCACGCCGGTGGCTGCTTCCAGGGCGCGGATATTTCGGCCTTCTCGACCAATAACACGTCCTTTAATTTCATCGTTTTCGATATTGAATATCGAAACTGTATTTTCAATCGCGCTCTCGGTGGCGGTTCGCTGTATCGTTTGGATAACGACCTTTTTAGCTTCTTTACTGGCAGTTAGTTTTGCTTCATCAACAATATCTTTTATTTGGATCATCGCTTTGGAACGTGCCTCTTCTCTCAAATTATTTACTAGCTGTTCCTTCGCTTCATCTGCCGATAAGCCTGCAATTGTTTCTAACTGCTTGATATGCTGCGTTTTTAAATGCTCTACCTCATCTTGTTTTTTGTTGTTCAGCTCAATCTGGCGATCTAAATTCTTCTTGACATTATCGAGTTCTTGTTTTTCGCGATTAACCTGCTCTAATTTAGAATTAAGTGACTGCTCTTTCTGACGAAGTGAGTTTTCTTTTTGATTGATCGTATTATTTTTTTGGTTAACCTCGCGCTCATGTTCAGCCTTTAAATGAAGAAACTTTTCTTTCGCTTCCAATAAACGATTTTTCTTTAGCATTTCCGCTTCTTGCTCTGCCTCTTTTAAGATACGTTTAACCTTATTCTGTGCTGCAATTTCTTGCTTTTTAAGTAAGCTACGGAGTAAAAAGCGTCCGATCAATACGCCAATAGCCAAACCTAATAACACATAAATTATTATTTCCATGTTGTTTATATATATATATTTAGTTGATACTAGAACAGAAGAGATCGTATGATCTTCCGTTCTAGAATCGCTGATTGCTTATGTACTATATACCCGGCATTTCTCTTCCAGAGAGATCGCACAGGTTTAAACAAAAAAACCGCAGCTAAAAATAGGTTCCAATTATTTTAAACTTCTATATACAGGTTTAGCGTACTAACTGTCTCCAGATGGCGAAAGCAAAATGGAGTATGTCTATTTACGCTTCTTTATATTGAAGTGTTAAGTTTAAAAATAGTGAAACCCGAATTAACTGCGGTTAAATCTTTATAGCTCTATATTTAAAAGAACGAATCAATCTTTAAAAAACTCCGATAGCAATTGGTCTAATTGGTAAACTTTATCAGATACTCCCGTATCCTCCTCTCTCACCTTTTTTTCTGCCTTCAGCGCAGCCGTTGCATAGTGCAAAACAGCCATTGAAAGCAAATCTTGCTTATCTCTTACCGCATAATTCTCTTGTAGATCTTTTATACGGTCGTTAATTAATTTCGCTGCATGACGGATGATCTCTTCTTCCTCCATCTCTATCCGCAAAGGATATATCCTGTCTGCAATATTTATTTTTATGGAAATATCTCCCATAGAATGAGCTTGATTCACTATATACTTAGAGTTCCTTTATTTTAGTAACTCTATACATTTATCTATTTCTCGCACAAAATCGTTAATTTTTTGCTTGATGTCAAGTGTTTTTTCATTAATGGCCCCACTTTTCGCAGTTACACTATCCAGCGAACGAGCAACCGTTAAGGCTTTCAGCTTCTCTTCCAAATCTTTATTTTTACCTTTCGACGCCTCAAATGCCACTTTTATGGATTGATTCTCCAACTTAAGCATGTCATTTTCTTCCTGTAAAGATAAACATAATTCAATCAGTTTGGTTGTTTTCTCTACAACATTATCTAATTGCGCTGAAACCGTTGACATCTATTTAGCATTTTTTGTTAGCTTCTACCCCTTTCTAATTTCCGCACCTACTTCTTTTTCAAAGTTAAGTATTAATTTTTGTATCACCGAATCAATTTGTTTATCGGTTAAGGTTTTTTCCTCGTCCTGTAATTCAAAACTTAAAGCGTAGGACTTCTTGCCGGCCGGTAATTTATCGCCAACATATACATCAAAAACGTTCACTGACTTCAGTAATTTACGTTCGGTTCGCTCGGCGATACGCTGCAAGGTTTCGAATGCTACCTGTTTATCAATCAACAAGGATAAGTCTCTTCTGACTGCCGGAAACTTAGCCACCTCTTTATAGGTTATTTTATTTTTCCGGATAGCTTTTAACAATAACTCCCAATTGAAAACAGCATAATACACTGTACCGTTCACATCTGCCTTTTTCAAGGCTTTTGAAGCAATCGCCCCAAACTTAACCAGCGTCTTTTGTCCTTTAAGATATTGTAATCCATACGAAAAATGGCTTCCATCTACATCTTCGATTTGCAGATCACGAATATTTAATCGTTTTACCAGCGCATCAACGGCCGCCTTTAAGTGATAAAAAGAAACAGGCTTCGAATTCTGATTCCATTGCGGAGTTTGTTGAGCACCTGTCATAGATAGGCTTAATTGTTGTTCCTCTACATAAAGACCATCTATTACATGATAGGTTTTTCCAAATTCAAACAATTTCAAGTCTGCATGTTTCCTTTTTTGATTATAGGCGATAGCTTCTAACATTGAAAACAGCAAGTTTTGTCGCATTACGTCCAAATCACTACTCAATGGATTTAAAATCTTAACGGCGGTATCTTCTTGATCGGCATAAGCAAGTTTCGTAAGTGAGTTTGACAAAATCTCTATAAACCCATTTGCGATTAGGGTATCGGCTACCAGATTCTGTATCACTTCCTTGTCCGGCTTTGGAGCAGTATTCAATGAGGCTTTGATCTGCTGCTTCATTTCAATATTATTATAACCGTAAATCCTTAGGACTTCTTCGATAATATCAACTTCGCGTGTTACATCGACTTTGTAAGGAGGAACTTCAACCTTCAAAACACCCGTTTCTTCTTCTGTAACTTGTATTTGTAAAGCCTTAATAATAGCTATTATATCCTTATCTGCGATATCCTTACCAATTAAACGTCTAACATGCGCGGTATTTACTTCAAAAATGAAAGGTTTTACCGGATCAGGATAAATATCTGATATATCAGAAGCTATTTTTCCGCCCGCAACCTCCTGAATTAACAGTGCAGCCCGTTTAAGTGCATAAACAGTAATATCAGGATCCGTACCCCGTTCAAATCGGAAGGACGCATCTGTTTTCAGGCCATGCCGTTTTGACGACTTTCTAATTGAAACAGCATTAAAATAGGCGCTTTCTAAAAACACATTCACTGTCGTATCGGTAACACCTGAATTTAATCCGCCAAATACACCGGCAATACATAAGGGTTTTTCCTCATCGCAGATCATAAGATCTTCCGTGGAGAGTTGACGTCTTACATCATCTAACGTAACAAAAGATTCACCTTCTTCTGCATTACGCACCACAATATGCTTACCTGTTATCTTATCTTCGTCAAATGCGTGTAAGGGCTGTCCTATCTCGTGAAGCACATAATTGGTGACATCAACAATATTATTAATGGGCCTTAATCCAATGGCCTTCAGTTTTTCTTGCAACCATTCGGGTGAATCGGCTACTTTCACACCATGAATACTTAGGGAAGAATAGCGCCTGCATGCATCGTGATTAGCTACGGTAACGGGCACAGAATGGCCTATCCCTGCGTTGAATGAGCTTATATCGGGGAGTGTTATTCCTTGCCGCAAAGACGCTGCAATATCCCTGGCAACTCCTAAGTGAGAAGCCGCATCTGCTCGATTTGGTGTTAGACCTATTTCAAAACAATAATCGTCCTTTACCCCAAAGAAATCCCTGGCAAATTGTCCAATAGGGGCTTCCGCCGGCAATACAAGAATGCCTTCATGTGATCTTCCCAATCCTATTTCATCTTCTGCACAGATCATTCCTTCGGAAACTTCTCCTCTGATTTTCGATTTGTTGATTTTAAAGGGTTCTCCTTCTAGCGGATACACCGTTGTGCCAACCGTTGCCACCACTACTTTTTGTCCGACAGCGACATTGGGCGCTCCGCAAACAATATGCAATAAAGACGCTTCTCCGACGTCAACTGTTGTAACCCGCAGCCGATCGGCATTAGGATGCTGTTCGCAAGTCTTCACCTCTCCTATAACCAAACCCGCTAACCCTCCCGGAATACTTTGGATTTCTTCAACACCTTCAACCTCCAAACCAATGTCTGTTAGTATTTGTGAGAGCTCATTTGGACTTTTATCAGTTGATATAAATTGTTTCAGCCAATTGTAAGATATCTTCATGCAAGTAGTCTATTTTCTTAATCTTTTCCTATTCGCGTTGTTGGTCATTCAAATAAATCCGCTAAAATATGATTGGATAAATTTCCGAGCCGGTGCATGAAAAACCTGCGGCTATTTCATGACAAGTCGTACAAACGTTGCAACGCTAAAAATTGTTGCAAACTTAGCATATTTTTTATTTTTATAATAACCCGAGTTCGACTATTCTTGATGAGCTCGGAAATTCAATAGCCTTCCTGGACAAGGCACTTTTGAAAAGAGGACAGATCATGAAAAACATCAAATGTCTCCATGATCCAAAAAACTGTAATAGCCTTCATCTGAAATAATTAAATGATCCAGCACTCTTACATCCAACAATTCACCGCCTTCAACAATCTTTCTTGTTAGATTTTTATCCGCCGTACTTGGCTTCAATGCACCTGACGGATGGTTATGGCTGAGTATTAATCCGGTTGCTTTAGCCTGCAACACTGCTTGAAATACGACTTTAGCATCGACTGCTACCACACCACTGCCGCCTTTGCTGATCAATTCTTTTGCAATCACTCTATTGTTTGTATTCAATAATAGAATCCAAAATTCCTCGTGTGATAAATCAGCATAGACGGATTGCAAAACTTGATAAGCATCTTCACTGCTCCCAATTTGCGGTTTTTCTATTGGTTTATTCTCTCTTCTTCGCCTCCCCAACTCTAACGCGGCAGTGATTGCGATCGCTTTCGCCTCCCCTATTCCTTTATAATTGCATAAATCTGCCAATGTTAGCCTCGCTAAATCATTGAGATTATTTTCCACATCACTTAAAATTCGTTTGCTAAGGTCAACGGCAGTTTCTTCTTTTGATCCGCTGCCGATTAAAATGGCAATCAACTCGGCATCACTAAGTAAACGACGACCGTTTAACAATAGTTTCTCTCTTGGTCTGTCCTGTTCTGCCCATTGCTTTAAATGCATTCTTTTGGTGTAGGTTTCCTCCATAATTTCAATTGTTAAGGTTTAAAGGATTTTCAGGTTTAGTGAAATAGCTTACTAATATAGGAAATTTTGGCTGGAAATCCGCTCTATAGTAAGGATTTCACCTTCAAAAAAGATTTCTTATTTTTTCCTTTTTTCCGCAGAAATCAGGGTATTAAAATGGCGAATTTGCAAGCATTTATAGTGTCTATAGTGGCAAATTCATCTAAGTTTGCTATTTTAGGCCATAATTTACTCAATTATAGACGATGAACAAATTACTACAATTAGGAATGTGTGCATTGATCGGTGGAACGCTATCGGCATGCCAACACATTCAATCACAAGAAGGTAAAGAAGAAGCACCATCCTGGGTTGATTTATTCAACGGAAAGGATCTGAATGATTGGACAATAAAGATTGCCAAACATGAAGTGGGTGAAAATTATGCGAACACGTTTCGGGTGGAAGACGGGGTTATTAAAGTAGGGTATGAAGGTTATGATCAGTTTGATCAACAATACGGCCACATTTTTTACAATAAGCCCTATTCTTATTACTTATTAAGAGTTGAGTATCGGTTTGTTGGAGAACAAGCAAAAGGTGGTGAGGGCTGGGCCTGGAGAAATAGCGGTATCATGCTTCATGGCCAGGAACCACATACGATGTTGAAGGACCAAGATTTTCCGATTTCCCTTGAAGCGCAACTTCTTGGTGGAAATGGAAAGGAAGAGAGAAGCACCGGAAATCTATGCACCCCAGGCACAGAAGTTGTTTATAAAGACGAACAATTCACACCTCATTGCCTGAATTCAAGTTCCAAGACCTACGCCGGAGATCAATGGGTAACCGCAGATGTTTTGGTGCTGGGAGATTCCATTATCAAACATGTTATAAACCGTGATACAGTAATGGTATACACCAAGCCAACAATAAACGGTGGTGGTGTCAGCAATTATGACCCGAAAATGAAACAAGATGGAAAATTATTGGGCAGCGGCTATTTTTCCTTACAAAGTGAAAGTCATCCGGTCGAATTCAGAAGAGTATCGATTATTGATTTAGAACCTTACGCGAAAGATTCAAAGAAGTTAGCAGGTGTATTAGAAGAAATTCGCACCAAAGATATGAAATAACAAAAGGGGTTGTGGAAAAACCTCAACCCCAAAAATCTTAAATTAATATATTTTAAGCTAAACCGTTAACGAATTTCGTCAACTTAGACTTATTGTTAGATGCTTTGTTTTTATGAATTACATTCTTTTTTGCCAAACGATCTAGCATAGATATTACACGAGGCAATAATGTAGCAGCTTCTTCTTTTGAAGTTGTTGCACGTAATTTCTTAATAGCGTTACGTGTTGTTTTTGCCTGGTAACGATTTCTTAAACGCTTCGCAGCGTTCGCTCTAATTCTTTTGATTGAAGATTTATGGTTTGCCATTTTTTAGCCTTTTACCTTTAATGTTTTTTTCGGACTGCAAATATAGAATTAAGATTTGGATAATACAAAAAAGTTTAAAAAAAGAGTTTGAAACGAATCGTACACATGAACCGTAACCTATTATTTTTATTAGCATCTCTAACCTTATTTTTTTTATGTTCTTGGGGGTTTTATGCTCATAAAGAGATCAATCGTTTAGCTGTCTTTACCTTACCGGGTCAGTTGGCCCCTTTATATAAGAAACATCTGTTATATTTAAGTGAACATGCTGTTGATGCTGACAAAAGAAGGTATGCAAATGAATACGAGGCTGCACGACACTATATTGATATAGATGCTTATGGAAGTCACCCCTTTGACAGTTTACCGAAGTACTGGTCAGAAGCTGTATCAAAATACTCAGAAGACACCCTTAATAGTCGTGGCATTGTACCGTGGCAAATCAACCGTACGTATCGTCTTTTAACAAGTGCTTTTAGCAACCGGGAGCTCTCCAAAATTTTAAGGTATTCGGCAGATCTCGGGCATTACATCGCCGACGCGCACGTTCCGCTTCATACAACACACAATTATAATGGTCAATTCACTAATCAAGTAGGGATTCATGCCTTTTGGGAAAGTAGACTCCCTGAGCTCTTTGCTAAACGGTACAACTTTATTGTTGGTCGCGCCCAATATATTACCGACCCGCTAGAAGAAGCTTGGAAAATTGTACAAGAAAGTTTCGCATTGGTGGATAGTGTGCTGCGTTTAGAATCTACTCTTAACAGGCAACATCCACCAGAAACGAAATACACCTATGAAAACCGGTCGCGTACGTTAGAAAGGGTCTATACGCGTTCCTACTCGACAGCCTACCACCAATTATTAAATGGGATGGTAGAAAAGCAGATGAGAAAATCAGTCCTGGCAACCGGTAGCTTTTGGTATTCAGCTTGGGTGGATGCCGGCCAGCCGAAGGTAGACGATCTCTTAAAAAGAAACGACCAACCGCTTATCAAGGCTGAAAAAGATACGATCTCCGCTAATAGCAAAGCATTAGGCAGGGAAGAATGGCAATAAATACACCGGACTACCTGAAATATTGAAACCGGACTGCCTGAGCTAAAGTTATAGCTGTTTATTTTGTACCACTTTCCAACCCATGCAAATTGATTGGAAAGCACATACATAAAACATCAAGCGATCATGAGAGTCTTTACCTTTTTCACGTTTTACTTTTTTACGCCACTCCTATTTGCGCAATCAGCTGCATTACCTATCGTCTTACAAGACACAACTACGACTTCATTAAATGAGGTAATTATTAACGAAAACCGCCTTCAAACTCCCTTTTCTGAACAAAACAGGAATATTAACATACTAACAAGAGATCAAATAAAGAATCTTCCTGCACGTTCAGTAAGTGAGTTACTCAGTTTTATACCCGGAGTAGACGTGCGTCAGCGAGGTCCTTGGGGTGCGCAAGCAGATATCAGCATTGACGGGGGCACCTTCGAACAAACCATGATCCTGATTAATGGGATTAAGGTCAACGATCCGCAAACGGCACACCATTCGATGAACATCCCCATCCCGATCGGTGCTATAGAACGTGTGGAAGTTATCCGAGGACCTGCCGCCCGCGTCTATGGTATTAATAGTTTAACGGGAGCCATCAACATTATTACACGTACACCTGACAAGGATTTTTATGAAGGTACTGTTCAACTTGCATCCAGTTTAAAAACGAAGGATGAAGGAAACGGTCTTTATAATGGTCGTAGCCTACAACTAGGTACCGGTATAGCAGGTAGGACTGCTACACATCTAATTTATGGCAGTCATGATTCCGGTAACGGGTACCGATACAACACACCTTATAATAATAGCAAATTTTTTTATCAGGGGAAGATAAAAAACGCTCACGAAGGTTTATGGAATTTAATGGGCGGTTATACGTACAACAATTTTGGTGCTAATGCTTATTATGCGCCACCGAACGATCGGGAAGCAAAAGAGATTGTGCAAACAGCACTTTTTTCACTTGGTTTTACGAGTAGTCAATCAAATCGATGGAAATTTTCACCCCGATTAAGCTATCGATATAATTATGATGATTATCGTTACAATCAATACGACCTGAGCTTATTCAGAAACTTGCATCATTCCCATGTTGTCAACACCGAATTTAATAGCACCTATCATACTGGAGCAGGTGTGCTGGGCCTGGGTTTGGAGTTGAGAAATGAATTTTTAATCAGCACCAATATGGGCGACAGGCAAAGGAATAACTATGGTTTATATGCTGAATATCAAACCGAGTTCTCCGAACGATTAACTGCTAATATAGGGGCTTACTTAAATTATAACACCCACTTCGGTTGGCGGGTGTATCCAGGTTTAGACGTCGGTTATAAGCTAGCGTCAAATTGGCGCTTGTATATCAACGCAGGTTCAGGACAACGAATTCCTTCTTTTACCGATTTATATACAAATGGTGGAGGTAATGTTGGCAACCCCAATCTAAGTTCTGAGAATGCTTGGTATACCGAAGGTGGTATAAAATACAACAACGATCGAAATTTCGTTAGTCTGAGCTACTTCTATAGAAAAATAACTGACTTTATTGATTGGACCCGTCCTAGCACCAATGAAAGCTGGCGTTCCAATAATTTTATGCAGAACGAAATACACGGTTTCAATGTAAACACTCGTTGGCAATTAAATACATTTGGTAATAGTAATTGGTATATTGGAATTGCTTATAATTACTTGAATCCGAAGGTAGCCACGGCCTATCAAAATGATGTTTTATCTAAATATGCCATTGAGAGCTTAAGACATCAATTGACGGCTCAGTTAAGCTTTAGATCCAGACATGTATCATTCAATATATCAGAACGTTTTGTAGAAAGGATAAATTACAAAAATTACTTTTTAACCGATGCAAGGGTGAGCTATAGTTGGAAGAAGTATCGTTTGCTTTTGGATGCCAATAATTTATTAGATATAAGTTATATAGAGGCTTCCGCCATACCGCTACCCGGTAGGTGGTTCAACTTAGGCTTTAGCTGTAGCATTTAAAAAGTACGGGCAAAAGCCCGTACAATTCCATTATTAACCTGCATTTAATCATTAGATACCCAATATCTCTTTATTGAGCTTTTCATCGACACCGGTAGAAGCAAAATCATCAAATGTTTTATCCGTTACACGGATGATGTGCTCGCTGATAAACTTTGCGCCTTCTTTTGCACCATCTTCAGGGTGTTTCAACGCACATTCCCATTCCATCACTGCCCAACCACTGAAGTCATAGGCGGTCAATTTACTGAAAACAGATTTAAAATTCACCTGACCATCACCTAAGGACCTGAATCGACCGGCACGCTCAACCCATCCCTGGTACCCTCCATAGACACCTTGTTTACCCGTAGGATTAAATTCTGCATCTTTTACATGGAACATTTTGATTCTTTCATGGTAATGATCGATATAGGCCAAATAATCTAAACACTGGAGGACAAAATGGGAAGGATCATATAATAGACACGCCCTCGCGTGATTATTCACCTTATCTAAAAACATCTCATAACTTACGCCATCATGTAAGTCCTCCCCCGGATGAATTTCGTAGCATAAATCTACACCGACCTCGTCAAAGGCATTTAAGATAGGCAACCACCTATTCGCCAATTCCTTAAAACCATCTTCCACTAAACCTGCGGGTCGTTGGGGCCAAGGGTAAACCGTATGCCACAGCAAAGCACCGCTAAAAGTTGCATGCTCGGTAAGTCCGAGATGCTGAGAGGCTTTGGCAGCGTATTTAAGTTGCTGAACAGCCCATTCCGTACGGGCCTTTGGGTTGTTGTGGTATTGCTCCGGAGCAAAACCATCAAATAGTTTATCATAAGCTGGGTTCACTGCTACCAATTGTCCTTGCAGGTGAGTTGATAATTCTGTAATTTCCAAACCATGGCTATTGACCAGACCTTTTATCTCGTCTGCATAGGTCTTGCTCTCTGCTGCTTTCTGCAAATCAAAATACGAAGTGGCCCATGAAGGGATCTGTACCCCTTTAAAGCCCAAACCCTTAGCCCATTCACAAATGGAATCTAATGTGTTAAATGGTGGATTTTCACCAATAAACTGTGCCAAAAAAATACCTGGTCCTTTAATTGTTTTCATCTATTTCTTTTCTCTTAATGTTTGATAAGAACTCAATGTAAATAATCATTTCACAGGGAGTCCCTACTATTTACATCTACGTTTTACTTCGAATTTTATTTTCTTGTTAGCTTTTCCCGATATTGAAAGGCTCAATATATTATATTTTTCTGAGCTAAACAAAAACCCTGCTTGTAAGCAGGGTTTCCAAGACGTTTTTATTAAATATAGCGATTGACCAGGTTTTCCAAGAACTCCTGTTTTCCACTGATTGTTTTTGGCTCGCCGAGAGAGATTGCTAAATTTCGAAGATCAGCTAAGGCTAGTTTCCCTTCTTCGTAAGCCTTGCCATCACCGCTATCGAAAGATGCATAACGTTCTTTTCGTATTTTAGAATAATCAGAACGCTCCAAAATAGTATCCGCTATGATCAATGCACGTGCAAAAGTATCTGCACCGCCTATATGTGCATAGAACAAATCGGCCGGATCGGTTGAGTTTCGTCTAATTTTAGCATCAAAATTGATACCACCTCCCGCAAAACCACCCGCATCCAAAATAATCAACAATGATTCCGCTAATTCATTGATATTATTCGGGAACTGATCTGTATCCCATCCATTTTGATAATCACCACGGTTGGCATCAATTGAACCCAATAAACCCGCATCCGCCGCAACTTGTAGCTCGTGCTGAAAAGTGTGACCCGCTAAAGTAGCATGGTTCACCTCCAGATTTAACTTAAAATCATTTAGCAAATCATACTGACGTAAAAATCCAATAACAGTAGCAGCATCGTAATCATACTGATGTTTAGTGGGCTCACATGGCTTAGGCTCGATAAAAAAAGTGCCTTCGAAACCTTGAGAACGAGCATAGTCTTTTGCCATATGGAGCATCTTTGCCAAATGTTCTTGCTCTCTTTTCATGTCCGTGTTCAGCAAAGTCATATAACCTTCCCGGCCTCCCCAAAACACGTAATTCTCACCACCCAAAGCAATCGTCGCATCGAGTGCCGTCTTAATTTGTGCACCTGCATGCGCTACTACATGAAAATCAGGGTTCGTTGCCGCACCGTTCATATAGCGTTTATGACTAAAGAGATTGGCTGTTCCCCAGAGCAATTTCACGCCGCTGGCCTGCTGTTTTTCCTTGGCATAAGTCACTAAGGTTTGTAAACGCTTTTCATTTTCTGCCACATTATTTCCATAATCCACCACATCCACATCATGAAAACAATAATATGGCATGTCAATTTTGGTAAAGAATTCAAATGCAGCATCCATTTTATCTTTCGCTCGCTGGATAACATCGTTGCTCTCATCCCAGGGAAACTCATGTGTTTGGCCACCAAATGGATCTGAACCTGTTCCATTAAATGAATGCCAATAGGCCACTGCAAAGCGTAGATGCTCCTTCATGCTTTTACCCCTTATGACCCTATTTGGATCGTACCAACGATACGCTAGGGGATTATCACTATCCGGACCTTCATATTTTACTTGTCCGATTCCTTTAAAATACTCACGTTCTCCAATAATAACTGACATATGATATTGATTTATATATTAATTTATTATACTAATTTACCTTAATTGACCCATTAACAACTGTAACCATTGTTGGTACTCCTCTTCATAGTTCCAATCAGCCTTCGGTTCAATTACTTTCAGTGCTTTTGCGTTTTGGAACGCTTCTTCGGGTGTGCCAAAGACGCCGGCGCCAATACCTGCACCAAGTGCTGCCCCCACACTACCATCATTATTGTAAAGTTCAACAGGAACATCGGTTACATTTACAAAAATTTGTGCAAATAAATCACTTAAAAACAAATTAGCCCGACCGGCCCGTATTACCTGTGGAGACATACCATTCGCTCTCATAATGTCCAGTCCATAACGGAAGGAGAAAGCAATTCCCTCTTGGCTAGCCCTGAATATATGTTCGCGTTGATGCTTATTAAGATCTAGGTTCGCTAGTTGCGCACCTAATATGCGATTTTCCAAAATTCGTTCCGCACCATTTCCAAACGGCAATATCTTAAGTCCCTCGCTTCCCAATGGCACCAATGAGGCCAACTGATTCATCGCCTCATAATCCAGCTCTTTTCCAAATTGTTCTTTAACCCATCTATTTAGGATGCCCGTACCATTAATACAAAGCAAGACACCGACCTTCGGATCATTTGGTTCGTAGTTTACATGAGCGAAGGTATTTACGCGGGATAGCTGATCGTAAACGAGCTGATCACTAACACCATAAATTACACCCGATGTTCCTGCCGTTGCCGCCACTTCTCCTGGGTTGAGAACATTTAAAGATAAGGCATTATTAGGCTGATCCCCAGCTTTATAACTAATAGGAATACCGACAGTAAGTCCCAGTTTATCTGCTACTCCTTTAGAAAGGCTTCCATGCTCTTGAAACAGCGGTTTTATTGTTGGGATCAAGTCGGTGCTGAAGCCAAAATAATTCAATAACTCCGCTGATAAGCATTTATGCTGGAAATCCCAAAATATACCCTCTGAAAGAGCCGAAATACTGGTTGTAATGGAACCCGAAAGTTTCATGGCAATATAGTCCCCCGGAAGCATCACTTTATATATCTTATCATAAATAGCTGGTTCATTTTCTTTTATCCATCCTAACTTAGATGCCGTAAAATTTCCGGGAGAATTCAATAAGCTATGGAGAACCCTCTCCTCGCCCAGCGCATGGAAGGCCCTTTCTCCTATATTGACAGCTCGGCTATCGCACCAAATGATCGCATTTCGAAGATTATTTAGTTCTTTGTCGACCATCACCAATCCATGCATCTGATACGCAATGCCAATCGCTTTTATATCATGCGGGTTATATAGCTTTTTATTATTCAGTGAAAGGATCGCCTGCTGCACATGTTCCCACCACATATCGGGTGATTGCTCCGCCCATCCCGTTTTAGGGGTCAGAATTGCTGTCTCCTCCACTTCGGGGTACCTTAAAGAAGCCAAACATTTTTGGTCATGTGCATCTACTACCGATATTTTAATAGCAGATGTTCCTATATCTATTCCTAATAATAACATAGAATATTCAGTTTATTCTGGTTAATGCTAACGTTGGCATAAAAATAGAACTTAAGTATGAAAATTGCAATAGGCAACATACTATTTTAATATTTTTGGCTTCATAATGATATCACCAGGCTTCTGTGTCAAGGATTTCACTTTTTAAAAACGAACGTTTATTTTATCTCCGAGAAAGAAGAGAAGCAAAGAGCCGACCGTAGGGAGTCCATGAACACCTTTGAAAATAATGAAGTAGTGAATGAAATCACCGCTTCAAAATTTACAGGAATAGTAGTGCCTCCCGGTGCAAGGCGTAAATTTTGGAGGCGGCATTTTGTTAGAACGACGGGCTTTTATTTTTAACCGGACGTATTATTCTTCGACCCTAAATACGGTCCTTGCGAGCGGGTAAAACGGCCTTGGAGCAGCAAAGCATTTACTCTTCTGTTCATATGGCAGTATCCAAGCGGAATGCCTGACTTCTATAGTAAAATTGCATATCCATTTCCTTTTTTTTATGTTTGAAAAATTTATTTCGTATATTTTTCTGACAGAAGGCGGCGGAGCCTTTGTATAGCAAAGCTATTTTGCGATACACCTTTTTAATTATTTATAATACCGAATGAAGAAAGTCACTATACTGGATATCGCAAAAGAATTAAATATCACTTTTTCTACCGTTGCAAGAGCCTTAAATGATCACCCTGCCATCAGTAAATCCACAAAAGAAGCTGTTAAAAAAACCGCAGAAAAGTTAGGATACAGCAAAAATAAGATCGCATCCTCCTTACGTTCAGGTAAAAGTAATATTATCGGTGTGTTGGTTCCTTCACTAGATGTAAGTTTCTTCAGTTCGGTGGTACATGGTATTGAATCTGTCATGAACCAACATGGCTATTCCATTCTTTTATATCAATCACAGGAATCTTACAAAAAAGAGGATAAAGGAATTGAGACATTACTAAATTCACGTGTTGATGGTATTATTACTTCCTTTGCTATTGATCGTGAAGATAGTAGTTCTTTCGAGGAAATTATTTCAAAAAATATTCCACTTACCTTTTTTGATCGAGCGCTGTATCAATTAAATGCACCCTCTGTTACGATAGATGATTATAAGGGGGGATATATGGCAACCGAGCATCTCATTCAATCCGGTTATAAAAAAATTGTCCACATTACCGAAACCAGAAACCTATCGATTTTCAAAGAACGCTTAAAAGGTTATCTAGATGCCTTAAAAACCTATAATATTCCCCTTAATGAGGATTTGATTCTAAAAGGCAATCTCTCCCTGAATTTCGGTAAAGAATGTGTAAAGGATTTAACAGATAGACGTATCGATTTCGATGCTATTTTTACCTTGGAAGATTTCACCGCCATGGGCGTCATCCAGCAATTAAAATCACAACACATACGAATACCGGAAGAAGTGGGTGTAATAGGTTTTGCTAACGAGGCTTTCGGTAGTTTGGTTACCCCCTCTCTTTCAACCATTGATCAGCAAACCCATTTAATGGGACAAGAGACTGCGCAGTTATTTTTGACAATGCTGAAAGAAGGTAGTTTTTATAAAATGGCCCCTAAAAGAATGAAGCTTGATCCCTTGTTAATTGTAAGAGATAGTTCAAGAGGCCCTCAACTCTAATCTAACTCTAATATACTTATAAAGGATTCCTAATAAGTTCTAATTCACCTTTGCAGTATTGTTATCATAAAAATAATGACTGTAAAGACACTTATTCTATTTCTTACGCTTTTTTTGCTCATTTTCAGCGCTCACGCACAGGTAGGGCCCGACACACTCCGTATAGATACTGAAAAAGCAGAACAGATTTTTCTAAAAAACAACCTATCATTAATAGCCGAACGATTAAATATCGAACAAGCAGAAGCGCTAATATTGCAAGCAAAGGCCTGGCCGAATCCGACACTCAGTATTGATGAAGTAAATTTCAATCGCAATTCGACATCGGAGTCAATTCCACCCCTATTTGGAAATTTTGCCCGTAATCAACAATTTACTGTACAGCTCGAACAACTTATTTTAACCGCAAGAAAAAGAAAGAAAAATATAAACCTGGAGATTAGCAATAAGCAGTTAGCGGAAAGTACCTTCGTTGATTTTTTACAATCATTAAAAGTAGAATTCAGGTCCCTGTTGGCTAATTTACTATTTAATCAGGAGACCTTTTTTGACTTGGAGCGACAAGTACAAATTATCAATAAACTGATCAAAGCACAGGAGTCTCAGTTGCGAGAAGGAAATATTTCTCAAGCCAACTTTTTACGTCTTAAAGCACTTGAGATCGAATTACTCAATGAACTTAACGAAGCAAAAGGGGAGCGTAATAAGTTACAATCGAATCTAAAAACGTTGATGGCAATTAATGGCCAAACTTTCATTGTATTAAATGACAAAAATCTAGATGAAAAGACGATGGATAGATTGACAGCTCTTTCTTACGCAAAACTTGTTGAAATGGCTGATCTTAACAACAGTCAGCTTAAGCTTGCTAATAGCTTAAAAGGTGTTTCATCATCGGCTTTAGCAGTTGAAAAAGCAAAAAAAACACCTGATTTAACATTCAATTTAAACTACGATCGTAACGGTTCTACGATGTTCAACTTTTTTGGTGTCGGCGTTTCTTTCGATCTCCCCCTATTTGATAGAAACAAAGGTAACATTAGACAAGCCACGTTGGAACTTAAAAAGCAGGAACAGCTAACGGCAGAAAAGCAAAATGCGATTCATAATCAATTGGACGAGGCTTATAAAAACATCGATCAACGTATGCAACTTTACAAGAATTTTGACCCAAACTACCTTATTCAATTAGAAAAAATGCAGTCATCTATTGCCAACAATTTACTTAGCCGTAACCTCAGCTTGCTTGAATTTCTTGACCTTTTTGATTCATTTAAGACCAATAAATTACTGTATTATAAAACGAAAAGAGATATTCAATTAGAAGCTTGCGAATTAACCTATTTAGTTGGGAGTGATCTGTAACTAAAGATGGGAAGACGGGTATATACTACCTTCAAAACTAATAAATTCATAGACAATGATCAGAAACGGCTAATGTATCAGCAACTCATTCGATGAGAGGATGCAGTATAATTCGCACTGACCTAAGGTAGGCAGGCAAAATCCATTGTCACTAAAACCAGCGAAGGCAGCATGAATACCTTAAAAAAGAACAAGTAATGAATAAACAAACGAGTGTAAAGAACCCATGTCCGCTATGGAGACATTTCGCTCATAAATAATTATTCGAATGAAAAAAAATATATTATTTATCTCGCTAATCACAGCTATAACGATCAATTCTTGCAAATCGACCAAGTCACAGAACGAAGATCAGGAATCAGAACGTCTAAAGAAAACCTGCTTGAATGATGATCTTAAAAAAATTATAACAACAGAGACGGTACAGACAAGCACGAAAAACAAAGAGATACTAAAGCTTACGGGCAGTATCAGTTATGACGAAGATAAAGTTTACAAATTTGTACCCCTATTAAGTGGCCTTGTACAACACGTAGGCTTCAGTCTTGGCGACTATGTAAAAAAGGGGCAGATACTACTTGAAATAAGCAGCACTGACCTAAATGATATGGTGGCTAATTTAAACGAAGCTGAACTAAAGTTAAAGATCGCGCAGCGGCAGTTAAGTTCGACGCAGAATTTATACGCAGACGGTGTAGCGTCGGATAAAGAAGTTCTAGAAGCGCAAGCCGATGTCAGCAATGCACAGGCTGAAATTAAAAAGACGAAAGCTAGTTTAGCTATTTTTGGCGGTAACATTGAAAAAGGGGTTTTGGTTATCCGTTCAAAAAATGACGGATATATCGTTGAGAAAAATATCGTAAATGGTCAGCAGATCGAGGCTGGAGGAGAACCGTTATTCGTTATAGGCGATTTAAGTAGGGTTTGGGTAAAGGCGAACGTCTATACCGGCAATATTAGTAGTGTAAGAAAAGGACAAACGGTCAGCGTTGCAACAACCGCCTATCCCGATAAATATTTCAACGGAATTATTAATCGCATTTCCAATGTAGTGGACCCGAATGAACGTGTACTTAAGGCGATTATTGAGTTAGATAACCGAAGTTTACTCTTAAGACCCGAAATGATGGCCACCATTGATGTTCACCTAGATCATCAAATTCACAGTATGGCGATTCCACATACTTCCGTCATATTCGATAATGAAGCATATCACCTTATTAAATACAATAATGATTGTGATCTAGAAGTAATAGACTTTACACCTACTTATGAAGACAATAACTACTATTATGTAGCAGACGATCATCTTCATGACGGTGATCGCATTGTTGGAAAAAACAGTTTATTAATCTATAACCGACTGATCGGAAGATAACGATTATTCGAATTACTTTAAGCGCTATCCCCCACTCACACTTTATTTGAAATGATTAAACTTGTCGAGAAGATTGTTGGTTTTTCATTAAAGAACCAACTGATTGTTTTCTTTTTTGTGGCCCTCTTGGTAGCCGCTGGCGTCTACGCTTATAAGCAAACGCCGATAGAAGCTTTTCCAGATGTAACGAATACACGTGCACGTATCATCACGCAATGGCCAGGAAGAAGTGCAGAAGAGATAGAAAAGTTTATTACTTTGCCTATCAGCAAAGAAATGAACACCATTCCGGGTAAAACTGAAGTTCGTTCCATCTCTCTCTTTGGCCTATCCGTTATCACCGTTAATTTCAAAGAACATATAGAAGATTTCTATGCTCAACAATATACCGCGAACAGGTTACGTTCGGTAGATCTACCGGAAGGTGCAGAGGCCGAAATAGAACCACCCTATGGTGCAACAGGCGAAATTTTCAGATATGTAATTAAAAGTGAGAAAGAAATCCCTATTAGAGAACTAGCTGCACTACAAAGTTGGGTTATTGAAAGGGAGCTCTTATCTGTGGATGGCGTGGCAGATATTGTCAGTTTTGGTGGCGAAGAAAAGATATTTGAAATCAGAGTAAACCCTGCTGAGTTGGCAAATTACAATTTGACGGCCCTTGATGTTTACGATGCTGTCGAAAAAAGCAATATTAATGTTGGAGGCGACGTCATTCAACGAGGGGACCAAGCCTATGTTGTTCGGGGTGTTGGTTTACTGGATAAAGTAAGTGATATCGCCAGCATATTGATTAAAAATGTGAACGGTGTACCCGTGCTGGTAAAAAATGTTGCAGATGTTCAGATTAGTAGTAAACCTAGATTAGGCCAAGCGGGACTTAATGAGCAGGATGATCTGATAGAGGGCATCGTGGTGATGCTAAGGGGAGAAAATCCGAGCGAGGTCATTGAACGGCTAAAGGAACGTATACAAGATCTAAATGAGCGCATATTACCGAAAGGCATCAAAATAGAAGCTTTTCACGATCGCACGCATCTTGTAGAAAAAACGGTCGATACAGTGACACACAACCTAATTGAAGGCATCATACTCGTGTCAGTCGTCATATTTTTATTTTTATTTAATTGGCGCACAACGCTAATCGTTGCTTCTGTTATTCCATTAGCCTTCCTTTTTGCTATCTTAATGCTAAGAATACAGGGGTTACCCGCCAATTTGATTTCCATTGGTGCCATCGATTTTGGATTGCTTTTGGAAGGAACAATGGTCATTGTAGAACATGTATATGTCAGCCTCGACAAAAAGGCGAAGTTATTGGGAATGGAGCGTTTTAATAAAATCACAAAAGGAGGTATCATTCGGAAAAATGCAAAGGGTGTTGCAAAATCTATCCTCTTCGCTCAAATTATATTGATCATTGCATTAATGCCCATCTTTACCTTTCAGAAAGTTGAAGGTAAGATGTTTGCTCCCTTAGCTTTCACCTTGGGTTATGCACTTTTAGGCTCACTTTTACTCAGCCTCACCTACGTCCCGGCCATGTGCAAATTATTGCTAAAGAAGAACGTGGTAGACAAGCACAACCCTGTTGCCGAATTCTTCCGCAAAGTAATTTTCAATTGCTATCAATTTGCACACAGACATATCAAAGCAACCTTATTTTCTTTCCTTTTACTCCTGACAATTTGCTGCATCGGCTTCACTAAAAT
This sequence comes from Olivibacter sp. CPCC 100613, assembly GCF_036959255.1. Classification (NCBI taxonomy): domain Bacteria; kingdom Pseudomonadati; phylum Bacteroidota; class Sphingobacteriia; order Sphingobacteriales; family Sphingobacteriaceae; genus Olivibacter; species Olivibacter sp. CPCC 100613. The sequence goes on along the minus strand of NZ_JAWMTI010000008.1, from coordinate 84,836 downwards.
CGGAACGGAGTTCATACCTAAATTAAATGAAGGCGCTATTTATATCCGAGCCACATTACCGAATAGTGTAAATCTGGATGAATCGGTACGATTGACCAAAGAAATGAAGGAAAAACTGAAGAAATTTCAGGAAGTGAAGTTTATCCTTACGCAAACGGGGCGACCCAATGATGGGACGGACCCCACGGGTTTTTTCAATATTGAATTTCATGTGCAGTTAAAAGATGAGAACGAGTGGCGCAGCCATCTAACAAAAGAAGCCCTTTTAGAAGAAATGGAAGCGGTACTTCAGGTTTATCCCGGCATTAATTTCGGTTTTAGCCAACCTATTATGGATAATGTAGAAGAGTATGTTGCCGGTGTTAAGAGTTCATTGGTGGCAAAAGTGTATGGGGATGATCTTTATAAATTAGAGCAAATTGCGGATAGTATCGCTAATAACTTGAAACAGGTGGAGGGGATTGAAGATCTGTTAGTTTTTAGAAACATTGGCTTACCGGAATTAAGAATACGATTAAGTGAAGCAAGAATGGCACGATATGGCGTTTCAATGCGTGATGCCCAAGCCGTTGTCGAAATGGCCATTGGAGGGAAAGCGGCATCAACCTTTTATGATGGGGAGCGAATGTTCGATATCCGCGTACGTTACGATAAGCCCTTTCGTGATACAGAAGAACAAATCAGAAATATTTTAGTTCCCTCCATCGAGAATGCCAAAGTACCACTTTACGAAATAGCTGACATCGGATACCATTCCGGTCCGGCCTTTATCTACAGGCAAGGAAATTCGCGATACATTGCCGTCGGATTTTCGGTTCGGGGACGCGATCTAGGGGGAGCGATCAAAGAAGCACAGGCCAAAGTTAACAAGCATGTTGTACTCCCCGCGTCTTACCGTTTAGAATGGGCGGGCGATTTTGAAAACCAACAAAGGGCATTAAGCAGATTGACGGTTATCGTCCCTGTTTCTTTGTTACTTATTGCCTTTCTTTTATACTTGAACTTTGGAAATCTAAAAGACACTATTATTTCACTAATTACGATTCCTTTTGCCTTTATCGGTGGCTTTATCTCCTTATGGGCTACCGGAACTATTTTTGGCATTTCTGCCGGTATCGGTTTCATTATTTTGTTCGGTGTGGGGACAATAGACGGAATTATCCTCATTTCGGTTATGAAGAGTAATTTAGTTAAAGGTAAAGATTTGTCAAAAGCCATTTCGGAAGGAGTTTATGATCGCATCAGACCGGTATTCATGATTGCGATCATGGGGTCGTTAGGCTTGCTGCCGGCAGCTCTTTCTCAGGGAATGGGTTCCGAAATACAGAAACCTCTAGCGATTATGATCGTTGGCGGCCTTCTTATCTGTATGATATTAAGTCTGGTGGTGCTACCGCAACTATTTTATTTAGCTTATAAGAAGAAGTACGGTCGGGTTTAAAGCAAGGTACCTCTTAGAATCGAGGTTGCTACCGTAAAATAAATTACCAACCCTGTAACATCTACCAAGGTAGCAACAAAAGGTGCGGACGAGGTGGCAGGATCGGCTCCTAGTTTTCTTAAAATAAAGGGTAACATGGAGCCGACCAAAGACCCCCATAAGATCACCCCTACCAAGGATAGGCCTACGACCATACTGATTAAAAACCAATGTTCTCCATATTCACCAAAAAGGTGGTAACCGAATATGCGCAATAAACCCAAAACCCCTAATATAATACCTAATATAATACCCGAAATCAACTCCCTTTTAAAGACCCTAAACCAATCAGAAAGATTGACCTCTCCCATAGCCATCGCCTGTATAATGAGTGCCGAGGCCTGAGAACCGGTATTTCCACCACTTGAAGTAATTAAAGGGACAAAGGTCATCAATACAACAGCCGTTGCTAATTGAACTTCATATTTCTCAATAACCGTTGCCGTAAAAAGCTGACCAATAAACAATATCATTAACCAGGGGGCCCTTTTTTTCACCAAATGCCAAATCGATACATCTAGATAGGGTTCATCCAGCGCTTCCGATCCCCCCATCCGTTGTATATCTTCCGTATATTCTTCATTGGCGATCCACAAAACGTCGTCTACTGTTACAATCCCCAACATAATCCCCTGCTTATCGGTTACAGGCAGCGCAACTCGGTTATTCATTCTGAATATATTAATAGCTTCTTCTTGCGGATCGAACGCATTCAGTGCTATTAATCGATTATCCATTAAGTCGGCGACCTTTACGTCCGGAGCCGACAAAAGTATTTCTCGGATTCGAATATCGTCCAATAGCACCCCCTTGTCATCAATAACATAGATTACATCGATCGTTTCGGAATCTTTCCCATATTTACGAATATGTCCCAGCGCTTGTGCTACTGTAAAATCTTGCTTCACCGTTACATAATCCGGTGTCATGAGTCGCCCCACACTATCCTCGGGGTATCCTAACAAGGTCAATGCCTCCTTTCGATCTTCGGGTGGCATTAGTATAATCATCTTCTTTACGGCATCACCATGAAGTTCGCCAAAGAATGCTGTCCTGTCGTCAGGGGGTAATTCATTAATTAATTCGGTTATTTTCGGACCGGATAACTTTTTAATAATCCGTTCCTGTGTGGGGAAGTCTAAAATCCGAAAAACATTAACTGCTCTGTTAATACTTAGGGTCTCAATAAATGTAGAACCGTACTCAGGTAGTTCATCGATTAAATCTTCTACCTCAGATATATTCAGGCTATCTAAATATTCTTGTAACTGTTCCTTATCACCTTCTGCAATCAATAATTCGATTTGTTCTACCAGAGTGTCTAAGTTATTCTCCATACAAAAGCCCTTAAGTAACGTTTTTACATAAAAATTCTGTTTGCTGCAAAAGTCGCCTTTTTTATTGAATATTCTGAGAGTAATTTCTATATTTCACTCAAAATAATTTCTCCTGAGGTCTTTTGAAACCTTCATTTTTTTTGCTCTTATGTCGGCCGTTGACATGGCAGATTCCAATTGCAAGCAATCCATGATAATTGTTTGCTTTCAATGGCATTGTTTGTTGCTATTTTATCATTGAATGGCCCGATAAGAATCCCACTAGACAACAAAGTCCATACATTTTAGTTTTTTGACCAATTAAACTTTGTCCGATTTTCGTAATATTTTTGTTCACTGAAATCAGATATAAATCTTTTTTGTTTATTTTAGCAAAGGGTTATATTAAAATAACATGAGAACAAAAAAGATCAGAAATTTATATAGTGTTCTTTTTCTCTCCATCTTCTTCTTGAAGATGGCTATTTCAATTGCACCCATTTATGCTTCTTTGTATGACAGTAAACATGTCATGGCCGTGATCTTACAGTTGGAAATTGAAAATCACTCCGGAAAATCCAGTTGTGCCGACACCAATCTTGAAAATTTCACTAAAGAATTCACAACCGTAATCAATTGGGACATTTTCATGACCCCTTTGCGTTATTTAGCTATTAAGCAATACATAACAGATGATGATATAAGTGTAAAATCTTTTTATCCTTCTGTTCCTACCCCGCCTCCAAATTGCTAAAATAATTTCCACATTAATTTTTCCTGAAGCTTTTATCGCCCATATATTATTGGTTATGCGAGCTAGTAAAGAATTGATAACTCCCACAATCGATTCTCTATAACTGGTATAACCAATATGATAAATTCGATGTGATAATCGACAGGATCTGTATACAGCTTAACATAAGCGCAAATAATTATCATTTATCTAACACATTAATATTTTATGCTAGGCACACGTTTTTCAGCATTTTTTAAAGCTGCCAAAAGAGACTTAAAATACAACTTACCTGCCAGTGTGGTTGTTTTTTTAGTTGCCTTACCGCTTTGTTTAGGTATCGCGATGGCATCCGGAGCACCTTTATTTGCGGGGCTATTGACAGGAATTATCGGCGGGCTCGTTGTAGCGTCTATTAGCGGCTCACAATTAAGTGTAAGTGGTCCTGCCGCTGGTTTAACGGTCATCGTTTTTGGCGCCATTCAGTCTTTAGGTTCTTATCATGTTTTTTTACTAGCTGTGGTATTGGCCGGCATGATTCAGCTGGTTCTGGGCATGATCAAAGCTGGCACCATTGGCAACTATTTTCCTTCCGCGGTTATCGAAGGAATGTTAGCGGCCATTGGTATAACCATTATACTTAAACAGTTACCTCATGCATTAGGATATGATGCCGATTTTTTTGGAGACGAAAGCTTCAAACAATTAGATGGCGACAATACGTTGTTAGCTATTCAAGTAGCTTTAAGAGCGATCCATTTAGGTGCTTTTATTATAACGGCCTTATCACTCCTGATATTGATCTATTGGCCAAAACTTAAAAGACTGAGCGCAATACCCGCACCTCTTGTGGTTGTTGTTTTCGCCGTATTACTTAACCTTGTATTTAAGGGTACCACGCTCGAAATTAACCCCAAGCATTTAGTTGAGATCCCCGTTGTTAATTCTTTCGGCGAATTCTTGGGCTTATTCCAATTTCCCGATTTTAAAGCGATTGCAAACTATGATGTTTGGATCATTGCATTTACCATAGCGATTGTAGCGAGTTTAGAAACGCTTCTTTCCATCGAAGCCATAGATAAGCTCGATCCTTATAAACGTGTCTCTCCAACTAACCGGGAACTTGTTGCACAAGGGATCGGTAATATGACCAGTGGTATGTTAGGTGGGCTTCCTTTAACTTCAGTTATTGTGCGATCATCGGCGAATGCCAATTCAGGTGGAAAAACCAAACAAAGCGCCATGTTGCATGGCTTTTGGTTACTACTAGCCTTGCTAATTATCCCCGTCATTATCAATATGATACCACTTGCTTGTTTAGCTGCCATCCTATTAATAACGGGTTATAAACTAGCTAAGATTTCGCTATTTACTCATATGTATAGAAGGGGGCTTGACCAATTCATTCCGTTCATTGTTACCATATTAGCTGTAGTATTTACCGATTTATTGAAAGGCGTCGGCATTGGTATGGTGGTTGCGATATTTTACATATTACGCAACAATATGCGTAACCCCTTTGGCTATGACCTAGAAGAAAGCAATGGAAACAAAAAAATAAAGGTATATTTATCTGAAGAAGTATCTTTTTTGAATAAGGCAGCCATTCAGCAATCTTTGTACAATTTACCTAAAGATGTAACTCATATTATTGTAGATGGAACAAACAGTCGCTTCATAGACAAGGATGTTGTTCAGGTAATCAAGGACTTTGAGCAGAATGCCCTCAGTGCAGGAAAACGTATTGAGCTGATTGATGTGTACGACAAAAGGGAAGTACCCAATATTCATCACTTATTTAAGAAAGTACAACCAAGAACAAGAAAAAAAAAGAGTAAACTAATTAAACAAATTTAATATGTCGAAAAAGACTTTTAAGAATCCCATTCTAGAAGAAACATTTAATAAGATCAAAGCAGGGAACGATGCATGGGTAAAGGAAGTGGCAAATGACACAACGGGATTATTTAAACAATTAGCTCAAGGACAGAACCCGGAAATTCTCTGGATAGGCTGTGCAGACAGTCGCGTTCCTGCAAATCAAATAACGAGTACAAGACCAGGTGACGTTTTTGTACATCGGAATATTGCGAACATGTGTATCCACTCGGACATGAACATGCTCAGTGTATTGGACTATGCAGTAAACGTATTGAAGGTGAAACATGTTATTGTAGCAGGACACTATGGTTGCGGCGGTGTGGCCGCGTCGCTCAGTCAAAAGCAATTTGGTTTGATTGACAATTGGCTGTGCCATATCAAAGATGTATACCGCTTACATAAAGACGAAATTGACGCCATAACAGATTCTACTGCAAAGGTGAATCGCTTAGTAGAATTGAATGTAGCAGAACAGGTATTCAATTTATGTACCTCAACTATCATCCAAAATGCCTGGAAAGAAAGAGATGATTTAGCCGTACACGGTATGGTTATAGAACTGGAAACAGGCAGGTTAATCGATCTTGATTTAACCTTTACCGAAAGTACACAATTGGGGGATATTTTCGCTTACAAATAGAATAGACAATATTTTTTATTATAAAAAAAGGCCGAGAAATTCTCGGCCTTTTTTTGATAAGGTTTAAGTCGATTAAAGTATGTAGAACATTTTCCGATCGGCTTTCTTTGCATCCTCGCGCTGGTCTTCTATCCGATCATCAAGCCACATTTGCATTAAATCACGTTCAATTTTAGCAGAAATAGTAGTCATTGGTGTATCGGTTGGTTTATTCTCAAAAGGATCCTGCAAATGCACGGCCATCTTCTCAATTAAAAGAAATAACGTACCGATGGCTATCACTAATGGAATCGATATATATCCAAATAAACCAAAAAGACTAAATGGCAGTACAGTGATGAATAGATAAATGGCTAGACGAATATATAAGGTATACGTCTCAGGAAATACCGTACTTTTTATCCTTTCACATCTTCCCATAGAATCAGTTAACTTCATTAGGGTTCTTTCCAATTCAATTTGCTGAAACTGATTTAAAAGCCCTTCGTTAGTTGCCCTATTTATATCCATACCTTGTAATTTAAGCAGGGCATTCGGTACATTGTCGTACGCTTTTACAAATTCAAAATCAGATTCAGATAATAATCTCCTAATATCCTTATAAGGATCCTGCTTTCGCAATGACTTCGTTAGTGCATAGTTCCATGCGATCTGCCGCTTAATCATCCTTTCTTTCAATTCTCCGGTATTACCGGCATCATAGAGATTTCCAATAAAGGTGATCACTTGCCTGGCAAAGCTCCTTGAATCATTCACGATAGCTCCCCATACAATACGGGCCTCCCACCATCGATCATATGCTTGATTCGAACGAAACGCTAATAACAAGGAAATCACGGTTCCGAGAATTGCAGGGACACCTCCAATAGGAATATCAAAATTAAATATTTTCAATTGATGTGAAACGGTCACAGCAATAGCGTACACTGCAACCAACGCGCTGTCATATTTCACTTTACCAAGCACGTATCCTATCGGTATATTGTTTTTCAGTAGCATATGCGTAAATATTTTAATCTTTTATAGAAATGCTTTTTCGATTTCCTGTGCGTAGATTTCTTTCTCCTCTTCCGTCAATTTCCCGTCCGCCTTCTTTTTCGACGGAATCCACTTTTTCCATTTACACCTTTCAATCATCTCAATGGGATTAGCGCTGACTCTGGTGACCATCTGTAATTTAATAGCGGGATCGTAAACTATTTCATCGATACAATTGGCATCTAAAAAATTTCTAAAAAGAGCGATCGTATTACCGTAGAAGTATTCAAATCGAACATCTTCTATTCTTTCAAATTCGTTTTGAATGCAATTACAATAATTTTCAAATGATTTTGGAATCAATTCAATCTCTTTAGTTCTTTTCGACAAAAGCAACAAATCTGTTATGGAGTCAGAAAGCTTCACGACGCTAAAAAATAAAACAGAAACCTTATTTTCATTACTTGATAAAAGATAATCCGTCAGAATATCCAATGATTTACCAGAAAAATCAGTTGGGATAAGAATTTTTTTCATAAAATATTTTCTCTTATCTTAAAAATTAACAAAATAAGAACATTGTTAAAGCTCCCACAAACAATTGTTCATTTTATCTAACTTTACAAAGAAAGAGGAAACAAATTAAGAAGGGTTAAGGATAGAATTAAAATGGGATTAGACTTTAGGAGTAAAAACCTCTTGTATCCCTATTCTTGATTGGCAACGCTTGGTAATAGAACAGTGATATCCGTTCCGGAATTCACTTGGGTTCTAATATCGATAGTACCTCGGTGCAACCGGATAATTTTTAATGCTAAAGGCAATCCAACACCATGTCCTTCATAAAAATGAGTATTAGAAGCCCTAAAAAAGGGTTCAAAAATATACTTTTTCTCCTGTTCAGGAATACCTATTCCCTCATCCAGTACATTAATAAGAATGTGCTTATCAGAGGTTTTCAAACGGATTCTCACCGGTTTATTATCGGAATATTTACAGGCGTTGGTTACAATATTAGATAGAGCGAGTTGCAGCAGGTGTTCGTATCCCATTACGGTAAGTTCATCTTCCTCTTCCGGTAAATCTTCAAAGCTTAACCTCAATTCACAATCGGGATTCACCTGATCAGTAATTTTCTTAATATTCATCAAGAGCTGATCCATACGCACACGTTCCTTCGGCTGTTTACTTTTATCAGCCGATGTTTTGGCAAGGGAAAGCAAGCCACTGATAATCTCTTGCAATTTGTCCGCCTCACTCATAATGGCAGATAATGACTGCTTATACGATTCGGGTAGGTCCTTATTGTTCATTGCCAACTCAGCCTCTCCGGATATAATACTAATCGGCGTTCGCAATTCATGAGAAGCGTTGCTAATGAAATTACTCTGTGTGTCGAAGGCCGTTTCCAATCGATCCAGCATATCATTAAAAGTCGTCGTAATTTCTGCCAATTCATCTTTTCCATTTCGTGCAGGCAAACGTAAATGTAAATTATCAGCCGTTATCTTTTGTACCTTTTTAATAATTTGAGAAAAAGGTTTAAAAATCTGTTGAGAAAACACCTTGCCTATAAAATAGACAACGAGAACCGATATAAAAAAACCGATGATCAGTATCTTTTGAAGCATGGCCAGCTCTCTAAAGCCAGAAGGGTCCTTGGCATAAACGATCACAATGAAATCGCCCTTTTCTGATTTAAAGAACCTACCAGCAAAAAAATCATTATGGCTACTATAACGACTACGTCCTTTTTTAAGTATCTCTTCAAAAAACCTCTTTGGTAACGTTGGTGCCCCTTTTTTGGGAATTACTTTTCCTTTTTCAACACGAAAGAAAAAATCACTTTCTGCAGGTAGTCGTTCCAGGTATCGATTTCTTATTCTTCGATAGTAAAAAATAGTTTGCTCATCCTCCTGCATATACACTTGAGCACCAATATTTACTCTGGCTTCTAGGCGTTTATAAAAATCTTCAAAAGCGTAACGTTGTGTAAAAAAGAAAATAGCCCCCATTAAAATGGATATCAGTCCAAGCGCAACACAGAAAAAAAGAAGTACAAATTTACTTTGTATTTTCATTGGAATAATTGTCCTTTAAGGTAGATTTTTGGCTGCCTGTCGCAGGCAACTATTCTAGGTTTATTGCTTCCCCTTTTTGGGTTAGACTCCTTCTACTCAAATTGATCTTCAGCTATTTTTAAGTTTGTTTACGTTATTTTCATTCGTATCATTTTCGCAATAGGTTTTACATTGGAAGCTGAAACCTTATGCCTCTTTGATCGAGTAACCTACTCCTATCATCGTATGGATTAATTTAGTATCGAAACCTTTGTCTACTTTCTTTCTCAAATAGTTTACATAAACATCTACAACATTGGTTCCCATATTGAAATTAATGTCCCATACATGTTCTAGAATCTCGATACGTGTTAATACCTTGTTTTTATTTTTCATCATGAACTCTAGCAGGCGATACTCTGTAGCCGTTAAAGCAATCTCCTTACCTCCTCGCGTAGCAGTACGTGTATCCATGTCCAACACCAAATCAGCGATACGGATCGTAGAAGACGCTTGTTGCGTACCCGTATTATTTGTTCTTCTCACCAAAGTTCGAATTCTAGCCTTCAATTCCTCGAATTTAAATGGCTTAACCATATAGTCATCTGCTCCGGAGTCAAGTCCTGTTACCACATTATTCGTTGCACTTAATGCTGTCAACATCAAAATAGGGACAGGGTTGTTTTCTTTGCGTAGCAATTGACAAACTTCAATTCCACTTATTCCCGGTAACATTAAATCGAGAATGATAAGATCGAATGTATTATGATAGATCATATCTAGCCCCAATTCACCATCGGGAGCTACTCGAACCTCATAACCATCTGCGCTAAGTCCTCTTTGAATTAAAGAAGCTAATTTCGATTGATCCTCTATAACTAAGATTTTACTGGCCATACAACTACTAAATGAAAAAGCGTTAATTGCTAAAATACATATTTTATAGCTTACATCATGCCTTTAAACAAAAAAAGCGAGGATTTAAAACCCTCGCTTTTCTTTTAACGAAAAAATAAAATCGTTAAACTTTGATTTCAACTTCTACACCACTAGGAAGTTCGAGTTTCATCAAAGCATCAACTGTTTTTGAGTTAGAGCTATAAATATCTAACAATCTTTTATAAGAGCATAACTGAAACTGTTCACGCGCTTTCTTATTCACGTGTGGTGAACGTAAAACAGTGTAAATTTTCTTTTCAGTAGGAAGTGGAATTGGACCACTTACCACAGCTCCTGTAGGTTTTACAGTTTTTACAATCTTCTCAGCTGACTTATCAACCAAATTGTAATCGTACGATTTTAATTTAATTCTGATTCTTTGGCTCATTATATGTTTTATTGATGATGTTCCGTTAGAGCTATTTATAACGGAACACCGGATTAAAAAAATTATGCTTTAACTTTACCCTTTGCTTTTGCAATCACTTCATCCTGAACATTTCTAGGTGCTTCAGCATAATGATCGAATTCCATCGTAGAAGTAGCGCGACCTGAAGTAATGGTTCTTAACTGTGTCACATAGCCGAACATTTCAGAAAGCGGCACAAGAGCCTTAATTACCTGCGCTCCATTACGTGTATCCATACCTTGAAGTTGCCCACGACGACGGTTTAAGTCCCCCATAACATCCCCCATGTTTTCTTCCGGAGTCAATACCTCAATTTTCATGATTGGCTCCATCAATACAGGACGGCATTTTGGCAAGGCCTCACGGAACGCAGTACGCGCAGCAATTTCGAAGGATAAAGCATCTGAGTCAACTGCGTGGAAAGAACCGTCAACCAATCTAACTTTCATATCTGTTACCGGGTAGCCAGCTAAAACCCCATTAACCATTGCTGCTTCGAAACCTTTCTGTACGGAAGGGATGAATTCGCGTGGAATCGCTCCACCTACAATCTCATTTACAAATTGCAAACCACCTTTTTCGTAGTCTTTATCAATAGGAGAAATAACCACTTGAATGTCCGCAAATTTACCACGACCACCTGTTTGTTTTTTGTATACTTCACGGTGAGCCGATTCAGCAGTAATTGCCTCTTTATAGGCCACTTGCGGAGCACCTTGGTTTACTTCTACTTTAAACTCACGTCTCAAACGGTCAATTAGGATATCTAAGTGCAATTCACCCATTCCCGAAATTACCGTCTGACCGGTTTCCTCATCTGTCTGTACGCGGAAGGTAGGATCTTCTTCAGCCAATTTACCCAAAGCAATCCCTAGCTTATCTACGTCAGCCTGGGTCTTTGGCTCGATCGCTAAACCAATAACAGGCTCAGGGAAGACCATTGACTCTAATACAATCGGATTCTTTTCATCACATAAGGTATCGCCGGTTTTGATATCCTTAAAACCAACAACCGCACCAATATCTCCCGCTCCAATGTTCGGAATTGGATTTTGCTTGTTTGCGTGCATTTGGAAGATACGAGAAATACGTTCTTTATTATCAGAACGTGTATTGTACACATAAGAACCCGCCTCTAAATTGCCGGAGTAAACGCGTATAAAGCATAAACGACCAACAAAAGGATCTGTCGCAATTTTAAATGCTAAAGCAGAGAACGGTTCGCTAACCGACGGTTTACGGCTAATTTCTGCTTCAGTCCGTGGATCCGTTCCAACAACAGCCTCTTGATCCAATGGTGAAGGAAGTAATTCCATTACTAAATCCAACATCGTTTGTACCCCTTTATTCTTGAAAGAAGAACCACAAACCATAGGAACAATGGCGTTATCTAAAACAGCTTTACGCAAAGCATCCAATATCTCACGCTCAGAAATCGAATTAGGATCATCAAAGAATTTCTCCATTAATGATTCATCGTAACCGGCAACGGATTCTAATAACTTCTCTCTCCATTCAGCAACTTCATCAAGCATATCATCAGGAATAGGTACCTCTGTAAAGGTCATCCCCTTGTCCTCCTCATTCCAAATAATACCACGGTTATTGATCAAGTCAACAACTCCTTTGAAGTTATCCTCAGCACCGATTGGCAACTGCAATGGAACAGCATCAGAGCCTAACATTTCTTTTACTTGATTGACAACTTTAAGAAAATCAGCTCCTGATCGGTCCATCTTATTAACAAAACCAATACGGGGTACTTTATAGTTATCTGCTAGACGCCAGTTTGTTTCAGACTGAGGCTCTACACCGTCAACCGCAGAAAATAAAAATACTAAACCATCTAGCACACGTAATGAACGGTTTACCTCTACGGTGAAATCAACGTGACCCGGTGTATCGATAACATTGACCTGATATTTATTTCCGCGATAGTTCCAGAACACAGTAGTAGCAGCAGAAGTGATGGTAATACCACGTTCAGCTTCCTGAACCATCCAGTCCATGGTAGACGCTCCTTCGTGCACCTCCCCTATTTTATGGTTAACGCCGGCGTAGTATAGAATACGCTCAGTCGTAGTGGTCTTACCAGCATCGATGTGTGCGGCAATCCCAATATTCCTTGTGAATTTTAAGTCTCTTGACATCTTTTTAAATATTCCCTAAAGGTGTGTTTAAACTCTTCTATGAAATAGATTTACTTTTAAGATAGAAATGTAAATCCATTTGATTTATGCTTCGGCAAAAAACAACACAGATTAAATTGACACACTAGTTTGTTGTAAATCTACTGTGCTATTCAATTTAATCTGTGTCATCGTAATAAGCTTAGAACCTAAAGTGAGAGAATGCTTTATTAGCTTCTGCCATCTTGTGGGTATCTTCTTTTTTCTTAACAGCAGCACCTTCACCTTTGGACGCTGAAATTATTTCACCGGCTAATTTTTCGTACATGGTTTTCTCTCCACGTTTACGTGCATAGCTGATCAACCATTTCATTCCTAAGGCAATTTTACGCTCCGGACGAACTTCTGTCGGTACCTGAAAGTTTGCACCACCTACACGACGTGATTTTACTTCAACCGAAGGCATCACATTATTAAGTGCTTTTTTCCATGTTTCCAAGCCACTTTCACTTGTTTTCTGTTCAACAAGATCAACAGCATTATAGAAAATAGAATACGCGATGGATTTCTTTCCATCATACATCATGTTATTTACAAAACGTGTGACCTGAACATCATTAAACTTTGGATCAGGTAAAATGATTCTTTTCTTTGGTTTTGACTTTCTCATCTTAATTTCCTCCGTTTAACTATTTCTTTTTACCTTTTGCAGGAGCAGCAGCAGCTTGCCCTGGTTTCGGACGTTTTGTTCCATACTTAGAGCGGCGTTGATTACGACCGGCAACACCGGAAGTATCTAAAGCACCACGAATGATGTGATAACGCACACCTGGTAAGTCTTTCACACGACCACCGCGGATTAATACAATCGAGTGCTCTTGCAAATTGTGTCCTTCACCCGGAATATAGGCATTTACCTCTTTTCCGTTTGTTAATCGTACACGAGCAACTTTACGCATCGCTGAGTTTGGTTTTTTAGGGGTAGTGGTGTATACACGTGTACACACGCCTCTTCGCTGTGGACAGCTGTCCAACGCTGGTGATTTACTCTTATCAACCAGAGCTACTCTACCTTTTCTAACTAATTGTTGAATAGTAGGCATTTACTGTTTTTTAATTTGCTTTTTGTCCTATTTCTATTAAAGTTCGCAAAAATATGAAAAAGAATTTGATAATCAAAGTATAAGATCTTATAAAAGGAAGATTGCTCGAGGGCCTTAAAGCGTTTGTCCAACTTTACTCTTCTTTTTTCTTTCCTTTGGTTCCATTTTCAACTGATGCTTCTTTTCCAAAAATTCGATAATATGGGTGGCGATATCCTTTCCCGTAACCTTTTCGATACCTTCCAAACCAGGCGAAGAGTTGACTTCCAAAACAAGCGGACCTCTATCTGATTGCAACATATCTACTCCGCAAACAGTTAGGCCCAATTCCGCCGAAGCACGCAAAGCCGTCTCTTTTTCGGCCTTTGTCAACTTGATAACTGCTGCTGATCCACCGCGATGGAGATTGGATCTAAATTCGCCTTCTTTGGCTGTTCGCTTCATGGCCCCCACTACTTTGCCATCTACGACGAGCACCCTGATATCTTCACCTCTCGATTCTTTGATATATTCCTGTATCAAAATATTGTTTCCAAGTCCATAGAACGCCTCAATCACAGAACTAGCAGCTTTTCTGGTTTCGGCAAGTACCACACCGATCCCCTGTGTCCCTTCCAGTAACTTAATCACTAGCGGAGCACCGCCCACCATCTTTATCAAATCATCGACATCATTCGTTTGGCGCGCAAATCCCGTAATTGGCATACCAATTCCTGCACCTGATAAAATCTGCATGCACCGCAATTTATCTCTCGATCGTGTAATCGCCTGACTTGGGTTCGTGGACACGACACCCATGATCTCAAACTGTCGAACAATAGCCGAACCATAAAAGGTCACCGAGGCTCCGATCCGAGGAATGATGGCATCAATATTTGATACATCTTGCCCCTTGTAATGAATACTAGGCTCACCTTGTTTTATCCCCACATAACATTGCCTGTGGTCTAACACGACACATTCGTGTCCTCTCCTCAAGGCCGCTTCTACCAAACGCTTGGTAGAATACAAGTTTTTATTAGTTGACAGTACTGCAATCTTCACAATATGTATAAATAAATTTAAAACGCAATGATAAACATGAGTTTCAACAGTATTGGATCATGTTTTGTTTCGAGGGGCCAGTTGTAGCTCTTTTGTTATTAGGCTTTCTATTTGGTTTTACTTTCTTTCTTTGATAAGTTCGATTTAGAAACGTCCACTAAGAATTTTTTACGAATGAAACTCCTGCCAAGTAGCATAGGGAATTCCATACCGGAACGATCGCGAAGTGATATTTCAATCTCATGCTTTTCATTAAAAATCGAAATGGTCGTCTTCACTATAAATCTATTTTCTTCACTTCCGAACGAATTTTTGACCTTTCGTTCTTTGTGATATGGAAGAATATGTGCTGTGCCATATCCTTCAAAAGGATCATCCAATGGGATGAAACGAACAAAGTTCTTTCGCTTTACCTTAATTAATTCTATGAATTTGCAATGTAATACGGAAGTTTTAGCTCCCGTATCGATTTTCGCTGGAACGTTATAAAGCTTAAAATCAATAAAGTCGATCGTCTCTTTCCAGCCGATAATCTTCATACTATTTAACTTCTCGTTGGCGTGTAATCAATAATAAACAAATTCACCAAATTCAGAACGAACGGTTACTTTCTTCTGCTCACTTTCCTCCACTCTTCCGATTATTTGGGCTCCGATACCAAACTTTTCTGCAATGTGGATCGTCTCGATCGCTATCTTCTCGGGAACATATAGTTCCATTCGGTGTCCCATATTAAAGACTTTATACATTTCCTGCCAATCAGTCTTTGATTCCGATTGGATGAGTTTGAACAAGGGCGGCACGGGGAAGAGATTGTCTTTAACAACATGAAGATGATCGATAAAGTGCAACACTTTCGTTTGAGCACCACCACTGCAATGCACCATTCCGTGTATATTGTCACGGTATTTACCAAGTATTTCTTTGATTACAGGCGCATAGGTACGTGTAGGCGAAAGAACCAGTTTCCCTATCGAAATGGATTCACCATGGATAGAAATGGTGTCTGTCAGTGCTTTGCTTCCCGAAAAAACAAGTTCATAAGGAATTGCAGGATCATAACTTTCTTTATACTTTTCGGCGATCGACTTATTGAATACATCATGTCGAGCTGAAGTCAAACCGTTTGAGCCCATCCCTCCATTGTATTCCGTCTCATATATAGCTTTTCCATAGGATGAAAGACCAACGATAACATCCCCTGCTTGTATTTTATGATTTGAAATCACATCAGATTGTCTCATTCGACAAGTAACTGTACTATCCACAATAATTGTTCTGACAATATCGCCGACATCAGCAGTTTCGCCGCCGGTTGAATAAATACCAATACCTAAATCCCTCAGCTCCTGAAGAATTTCTTCCGTCCCATTAATGATTTCGGCAATTACCTCTCCGGGGATTAAACTCTTATTTCTTCCGATCGTTGAGGAAATCAATATATTATCTAACGCTCCAACGCAAAGCAAATCATCGATGTTCATTATAATCGCATCTTGTGCGATACCTCTCCATACCGATAAATCGCCTGTTTCTTTCCAATAAACATAAGCAAGAGAAGATTTAGTACCTGCACCATCTGCATGCATGATGTTACACCAATCAGCATCCCCCCCTAGAATATCAGGAATGATTTTACAAAAAGCTTTTGGAAACAAGCCCTTGTCGATATTTTTAATGGCATTATGGACATCTTCTTTACCTGCCGAAACGCCACGTTGATTGTACTTTAAATCTGACATACGGCGCAAAAGTAATTAATCCTGCTGATATTTTAGACACCTTAATATAAATATAATAGTGATTGGATAGCATAAAAAAATCCCTAGAGGAAGACCGCTAGGGATTTACTTTTTATGAATTTACTTCTATTATCTTACAAAAAGAAGCTCTCTTAATTTTGGAAGAGGCCATTTGCGATCGTCTACGATCTGCTCAAGCTTATTGAGATGATAACGAATCTTATCAAAATAAGGTTTTACATTTTCATCGTAAGCAATTGCTTTTTCGCGAACGTCTTCTAAAACATTTGCTTTCTTACGCTCTTGTCTCATCGCTTCCGCTTCTTCAATTATTACATTGATATGCTCGCCGATGCGCTCTAGCAGTTCAGATTGAGATTTAAACGCAGAAGCTTTTACACCGAGCTCTTTTAGTCCTTTAACGTTTTCTATCAGCTCGTTCTGATAAGTGATGGCCGCAGGAACGAGTGAACTATTAACGATTTCGCCTATTACACGTGCCTCAATTTGAATCTTTTTAAAGTAATTTTCCAACAAGATCTCATGACGAGCCTCACCTTCACGTTTTGTCATGATACCTAGCGATTCAAACATTTTTTCAGTTTTTTCGCTTACATAAACATCTAAGGCTTTCGGCGTAGTCTTTATGTTAGATAAACCACGTTTTGCTGCCTCTTCTTCCCATTCTTTGCTATATCCATTTCCTTCAAAACGGATTGCTTTTGATTCCTTAATATATTTACGAACAACGTTTAAGATCGCCAAATCTTTTTTGGTTCCTTTTTTTATCTGTTTATCTACTTCTACTTTAAATTTAACCAACTGCTCTGCAACAATCGCGTTCAATACGGTCATCGGGCTGGCAGAGTTTGA
The DNA here is from genome assembly GCF_036959255.1 of Olivibacter sp. CPCC 100613. NCBI lineage: Bacteria > Pseudomonadati > Bacteroidota > Sphingobacteriia > Sphingobacteriales > Sphingobacteriaceae > Olivibacter > Olivibacter sp. CPCC 100613. Next base: position 67,509 of record NZ_JAWMTI010000008.1, on the reverse strand, counting down.
TGAAGATCCTACAGCGCGGAACTCAAATTTATTTCCTGTAAATGCAAATGGAGAAGTCCGATTACGATCAGTGTTATCTAATTGTAAGGTAGGGATCTTAGGAATTCCATGCCACAACTGGCTATCTGCTTTCACTTTCTTCGCAACACGGGCCGTTTCAACTTCGTCCAATACGGCATTTAATTGGCTACCTAAGAAGATGGAAATAATAGCGGGTGGGGCTTCATTAGCGCCCAAACGATGATCGTTACTAGCTGTAGCAATAGAAGCTCTTAATAGGTCGGAGTGCTCATATACGGCCCGGATAACATTCACAAAGAATGTTAAAAACATCAAATTATTTTTTGGTGTTTTTCCAGGGGACAATAAATTGATGCCCGTATTAGTAATTAACGACCAGTTATTATGTTTACCCGATCCGTTAATATCCGCGTATGGTTTTTCATGTAAAAGAACTTTGAAATCATGACGCAACGCTACTTGTTCCATCAAATTCATTAACAATTGATTGTGGTCAATTGCTAAATTTATTTCCTCAAACATAGGAGCACATTCGAATTGGGAAGGAGCAACCTCATTGTGACGTGTCTTTAATGGAATACCTAACTTTAACGCTTCTTGTTCCAAATCAACCATAAACGCTAACACACGTTCCGGAATAGCGCCAAAATAATGATCCTCCAATTGTTGGCCTTTTGCCGACATATGACCAAACAAGGTCCGTCCTGTTAATTGCAGATCCGGGCGACCATTAAACAAGGCCAAATCAACCAAGAAATATTCCTGTTCAATACCTAAAGAAGCAAAAACTTTCTCAACACCTTTATCAAAATATTGTGCAACATCAACGGCAGCTTTGTCCAATGCATTTAATGTTTTCAGTAAAGGCGCTTTATAATCCAATGCTTCTCCCGTGTAGGATAAGAAAACTGTTGGAATACAAAGCGTTTTGCTCCCCCCTGTTTCATAAATGAAAGCAGGTGAAGAAGGGTCCCATCCTGTATAACCTCTTGCTTCAAATGTATTACGAATACCGCCATTAGGAAAGCTAGAGGCATCTGGTTCTTGTTGTACTAAGGCATCCGCTGTAAATTTCTCAATAGCAACTCCATCACCACCTGGTTCGAAGAAAGCATCATGCTTTTCTGCAGTTGCACCTGTTAACGGCTGAAACCAATGTGTATAGTGACTCACACCGTTACTAATCGCCCAACTTTTCATTGCCTGCGAAATGTGTTCTGCTAGATCAAAATCGATCGCTTCACCCGCTTCAATTACACTTGTTAATTTAGCGAAAACATTTTTAGGCAGATAATCTTTCATCTTCTTCACGGTAAAAACATTTTTACCAAAATATGAAGAAGCTTTTTCTCCAGCTGTTATTACTGCTGGTCTTTTGTCACGAGAAATTGCAGCTTCAACTGCACTAAACCTGAGATTTGACATCCTTTTGTGTTGATTTTATTATTTTTTATCTTTGTTTAGAGATTATGCTGTAAAAATCATCATATTTTTTCGAAATTTCCTAATATTTCTTCAAAAAAAATATCAACAAAGTAAATATTATCTTAATATGTTGTTAAAATACACAAATGAAACCTACAAAAAGGTGCACTTTCAAATTGGCAGAAGAGAGGTATTTTTTGCCGAATTTCAAAAAATAGAATAAAATCAAAGGATAATTTTCAACAGAAAAAAAGATATGCCTTTTATAGACATAAAAAAAACACGATGAACTTATCATATTCACAATAAGGTCAAAGACATTATTTCTTCATCAATTGCAATGTCCAAGCGCGTAATAAACGATTATAAAAATTAATATAGTTGATAAACATCCTCCTCCTAATTTTTTGGCTGTAAATCCTGCTATTAACGCTCTAAAAAATTTATTCATAGTTTTAAGGTTTTATAGTAAAACCCCTTAACCAATCAATTTGTTTGTTGCAAGCACCTTAGGTATCAAAATGTTTTTTGTTTTTCATAACCAGTGAAGCATCCCAAACGATCTCTACTTTTTTTTCTTCACTTCTGATCGGACAGTTCTTCATATTGCAATAGTGACAACAAGCTGGTAAACAAGGATCTGCATGAATAAAAAGCTCCGTATCGGTATGCACCTTCTTATTAATAAGTGTATCGACTTGCGACACCTCTTCATGAACCTTGATTAAATCATAATAGTTAGGCAAAGTCATATGACAATCAATATGGAGTTCATGTCCATAACGTTGAACGCGCAGGTTATGGACATCTATCCAACTATCCTTTCTGTTCTCCTCCAATACCTGCACAACCTGATTGATCAATTCAAAATCCGATTCGTCCATCAAACCACCTATCGACTTTCTTAGTAATTTGTAACCGCTGTACAAAATATAAAAACCTAACCCTAGGGAAAGCGCTATGTCAATTTGCTGTATACCTGTCACATAGAGCAAGAGCAAGCCGACCAATAAACCCAACGTGCTATATGAATCAACTTGCAAATGCTTACCATCTGCCATAATAGTTATTGAATACAAGCTTTTTCCTTTCTTTATCATGTAGGTTCCCAATAGGAAGTTAACCAAGCCTGTAAAAGCCAGCATCCCCATCCCTTCTAATAAATTATCAATTTGTTCAGGGAAAAAAATATTGTAAATCGCTTTACCAACAATTAAAAAGCCTGCGATAAATATCAAACCACCCTCCAAAAAAACTGAAAAAAACTCTACCTTTCCATGCCCATAAGGGTGATTTTCATCTTTAGGCTGTGACGCAAGGTGGATACTGTAAAAAGCAAAACCACTCGCTATTACATTCACTATGCTCTCTACGGCATCTGTCAGAATTGCATTGGAGCGCGTTATTAAATAAGCTGTAAATTTAAACAGCATTAAAATGATACCGGCACTTAATGAGTATAGAATAATTCTTTTCTGTTCTTTCACGAGCGGACAGCTTAAGCCACAAAGGTAAAAATTAAAAAGTCATAAAAATGCGATCCAGACGCAGCTCCCCACCTTTCAGCCCTTTCATTGAAGAATTTAATCGACTTAACCCTATTTTGTTACGAATATATTACAACAAATAGTAGTTCATAACTTTTTTATCAAAAAGATCGTTATAAAATTTAAAATAGTAGAATTTTGCTTAGGTTTGTAATGTAATGGAAACAATATCAATATTATCTGACAGAATCAATAATCTATCTGAATCGGCCACGCTAAAAATGACCAAATTAGGTAGAGAGTTGGCAGCCCAGGGCGCCAATATTATTAGCCTTAGTGTAGGTGAACCGGATTTTAACACACCGGATCATATAAAAGAGGCGGCAAAGAAGGCCTTAGATGAAAACTATACGCGCTATTCTCCTGTTCCCGGCTATCCTGAATTAAGAAAGGCAATTGTTAAAAAACTGAAAGAAGAAAACGGTTTAGATTATGATATTTCACAAATTGTTGTCTCCACAGGTGCAAAACAGTCCTTGTCAAACGCTATACTGTGTGTAATCAATCCCGGAGATGAAGTAATCATTCCTACTCCTTATTGGGTATCTTATTCAGAGATGGTTAATTTGGCGGAAGGAAAATCAGTTTTCATTAACACCAATATTGAGACTGACTTCAAGATCACTCCTAAAGAATTGGAAGCTGCTATTACAGAAAAAACAAAATTATTTATGTTTTCCTCTCCTTGTAATCCTACAGGTAGTGTTTATAGTAAAGAGGAGCTGGCCGCCTTAGTGGAAGTATTTGAAAAGCATCCCCAAATTTATATTATATCTGATGAGATATACGAACATATTAATTTTAAAGGCAAACATGAATCAATTGCGCAATTCGAGCGTGTAAAAGATCGAGTTATATTAATTAATGGATTTTCCAAATCTTATGCGATGACAGGTTGGCGCTTAGGTTATCTTGCGGCTAGTAAAGAGATAGCTGCTGCTAATGATAAGCTACAAGGACAAACCACTTCAGGGACTTGTTCGATTGCGCAAAGAGCGGGGATTGCAGCGTATGAAGGTGGATTGGATACCGTTAATGAAATGAAAAGGGCTTTTGAGCGCCGTCGCGAACTGGTATATAAAGCGCTCAAAGAAATTAAAGATGTGAAAGTAAATCTACCGGAAGGTGCCTTTTATTTCTTCCCGGACGTAAGTGCATTTTTTGGGCGTAAAGATCCGAAAAACAATATTATTGCTAATTCTTCTGATTTGGCGCTCTATTTATTGAATGAGGCACATGTAGCAACTGTAGGTGGGGATTCATTCGGGAATAACGATTGCATTCGTCTGTCATACGCCGCATCGGATGAACAGCTAACAGAAGCTTTACGTCGCATCCGTACAGCACTTGAAAAATTAGTTTAAAAATCGAACATATAAAAAAAACACCGGTATTTGTATGAAAACAAATACCGGTGTTTTTTTTATATATCATATACTTGTTTCCAATATGTCGGTCGACCATTGTAAATAGCTTCATTGGCCATGGCAACGCAGATTGCCGCACTTGCCCCACGTCTTACGTTTGATGAAGGTACAGCGTTAGTCTGTATCGCCTTATAAAACTCTTGTAATGCATACCATGTACCATCTTTGGTAGGTTCGTCTAAAATCGGTGTACCTCCGTCCTTATTCCAAACAATCTTTGTTGCACCACTTACGCCGTCTACGGTTCCCACCTGCTCCCTTGCATCTTTTTCCGGATAAAAAAGGCCCGTATTTGTCAATAAGGAAACTGTTCCTTTTGTCCCCTTAATCTTAAATAGATAACCGTCTCGAGCATTTCCACAGGTAGCGCCAAAATTACCGATCATTCCCGTCTTTTTATACCTGAACATTACTTGTATATTATCGAATGTCTCTCTTCCATCCGGATAAACATCAATACCTCCCGTTCCGTAAACCTCATCGGGATGTGTATCAAAAGCCCAATTTATAAAATCGATTTGGTGTGATAATAACTCGGCCGCCAAGCCTCCGGAAAACTCCTTATACATCCTCCAATTAATTTGCCTTTCTAACCCAGGTTCAGGTACAGCCCTTCTCCATGTTCCATTTCTGTCCCACCGGCAATCAACTTGAGTCACTTTGCCCAAATACCCGCTGCTGATCATATCTTTCACTTTAAAATATAATGGGGAATACCGGTATTGATACCCAACTTGAATTGTTTGTTTGGCATGCCGATCAGCCAAGGCCACTAATTGCGTTGCTTCATCGATTGAATAAGTCATCGTTTTTTCGACATAAACGTGTTTACCTGCTTCAATGGCATCTTTGGCAATATTAAAATGTTCACTTAGAGGTACTGCGATAAATACGGCATCCAGTTCTTTGTCGTCAAGCATCGCCCGGTGTGATTTAAAAGATCTAATTTTATCATCTTTCAAAACACGATTCGCCTCTTCCAATCTAAACTCCAGTACATCGCAGTAGCTTCTAATATTAAATAATTGAGGTAAAGATTTTATGACGGACAACACCCCCTTTCCTCGATCACCACAGCCAATCATACCGATATTAATCGGTTTATCTGCCAACCATGCTGTTTTTGCCTGAAGCTCATCAAGCATAAGTAAACTACCTCCCAACAAACTGCTTTGCTGTAAAAAAGTTCTTCTATTCATGTTTACAATTCCCTTATCTTAATGCTTCTGAAACTAACTTCGTTTCCATGATCCTGCAGTAAAATACGCCCTTCTTTCGCCTCGCCAAAACCCGGTTTATCTTTAAATTTACTTAAAGATACCAATTTTCTGAATTCTTCAGAACCCCTTACATATTCAAGCACCTTTACCCCATTCAAGTAATGCGCTACTTTATTATCCGGATACACAACAATACGAGCGTTGTTCCAAGAACCTATTGGTCTTAAAAATCTCGCTTGTTTTTCAGCAGTCAATAGATCGTAGAGGGATGCAAGCGTCCGATTACCATCACGTCCCATCTTTGCATCCGGATGTTTTTCGTCGTCTAACACTTGATATTCCAGACCTAACGGCCAATCCTTATTTTTGTCATCTAATACGACGAAATACTTAAGCCCACTGTTTGCACCCGGTGTAAGTTTGAATTCAAAAGATAAATCAAATGTGCTAAAAAGTTTTTTAGTTACAATATCTCCGGCACGCGGCGTATTCGTTCCTTCCGTCGCGTGAACACGCAATTCTCCTTGATCATAAGACCATCCTTTTTCCGGAAATGTATCGTTCGTACCGACCCAGTTATCGGTTGTCTGACCATCATAAAGCAGTTGATACCCGTTTGCTTGCTCTTCAGGGGAAAGTGTATTCGGCTTGAAATTTACAACATAGATCTCGTTCCCGATATTTTTTGGTTGCAAATTACTCGTTTGTATCCTAATATTTTTAAAATATACCTTTTTGCCCGCTTCACCATCCTTGCCTACACTATGAACTTGTAAACCAATAAATCCACTTTTATCCAAGGTGTCAATAACATAGGACACCGGAACATCATTGATCCAAGTTTTTGTTGTATCACCGATACATTCGATTCGAAAATGATTAAATTCACCTTTCTTAAATGCCGATTTGCCTTTGGCGTTCAGATCCAAGGGATAAAGCCAATTTCTTCTTGCTTCGTCATAAATACCGCCAGTCCAGCTGCGCGGCGTTGGATCGATTTCAACCTGTCTTCCATATACTCTTCCCTTACCATCGTTTGCCTGCAGATCAATATGACTTCTCGTTTGGATTCCTGAATTATTATGATCACCTTCTATTTTCGCATCGAGCTCCAGAATAAAATCACCATATTCTTTCTCCGTTATTAAGAATGTATTCCCCGTGTTTTTAACGGTCGTACCAACGATCATTCCGTCCTCCACGGCATAATTAGCATCTCCTGCAACTTGTTTCCAACCATTTAGCGATTTCCCATCGAATAAATCTTGCCAAGAACGTTCTTCGTTACAAGCTGATAAAATACAGACCCCAATGGCCCCCAATGCGATCAAACTTATTTTTTTCATGTTTTAGTATCTCTATTTTTTGGTTAATTAACATTATTATTAAAGTGGTTAGCAAAGACGCCTTCTATCTAAGTGTTTTCTTCCATAGAGTGCAAATCCATCAAGTGATTAAGGGTCGGTTAACATCGGTAATTATCAATCAAAATGCTATTGACTATAGCGATAGCATACCTCCATAATTTTAACAAGTTATAGCGAGCTATCTTTGTCCCAACATTCAATATTAATAAATATTCCCAATACTAAGGTTGGAAAGGATGTATTATTTACGAAAACGATATCGTAATTTTTTCGCGACTATGGCGTAAATTCGACGGTTTACTTACTCCTAATTGCCTCTACGGGATCTAGTTTACTAGCAATTATCGCCGGTATAATACCTGAAATAAGTCCAATGGTAGTTGAAATAAAAATCGCGAGCAATACTTCATCGAGATGTACTACAACTCCTATACCTGCGATTATTTTTAATAAGAAGGCTAACGTATATACAACAAACAGGCCCATCAAGCCGCCAAAAATACACAAGGCAACCGATTCGATTAAAAATTGCCAAAGTATAAAATAATTTTTTGCTCCAAGAGATTTTTGAATCCCTATAATATGCGTACGTTCTTTAACAGAAACAAACATAATATTAGCGATTCCAAATCCGCCAACTAGTACGGAAAGAATTCCAATACAAAAACCAGCTGTATTTACAATTTGGAACATCGTATCAAGTTGTGCTGTAATAATAGTCGTTTGATTGAGCGCAAAGTCGTCTTCTTGTTTAGGACTCAGTCGGTGAATAGAACGCATAAGTCCTCTCAATTCACTTTCGGCTTCGTCCAAAGAAATTCCATTTTTTGCATTGACGATGATGGATGGACCAAAATTTCTCACATTAATTACGTTTCTAGCAAAATTCAATGGTACTACCGCTATATTATCTAAGGAGACATCAATTAACATCCCCTCTCCTTCTTCCTTGAAAACACCTATTACAGTCAATCGTCGCCCGAGTGCCTGTATGGTCTTCCCTATAGGATCCGCATGTGGAAATAAGCCTTTAGCAATTGTTGATCCAATAATAACAACAGCGGTCCCTCTTTCTGATTCACTATCAGTAAAATAACGTCCTGCTTGAAATTCGAGATTTCTTATTTTATAATAGTCATTTGAAACCGCACTGATATATACTTTCTCTACATTATTATTCAAATATTTAAGTGTTTTTTCCGATATCCCAACCTCTAAAGCGATACCATCGGCAAGCGTAGCCCGCTGCCTCAACTGATCAAAATCACGGACTGTCGGTTCCGGTCTGTTAACATATTTCCACCAAGGGTAATCCCCTCCACCACCCCAAGGCCACTTTTGAATATAAATTGATCGACTTCCTAATTTCTCCACGCTACTTTCTAAATTAGCTCGAAGGGTGTTAACAGCAGAGAAGATACCGATAATCGTCATGATACCAATCGTTACACCTAATAACGAAAGAAAAGTACGTGTCTTATTCTCTCTTAGTGCAGAAAATGCAAACCGAAAACTTTCGAAAAATAGCTTGATAAAAATCATACGCTCTTAAGACACGTAAAACTGTAAAAGGTTACAAGATCTGCTAGTTTTTTATGGACAGGAATCTTCCTATAACAATCGCCTAATATATAGCCGTTAAGACTTACTTTTTTAGAATTTTTTTTTGTAAATTTGCGCGCTAATTTATCAGCTAATAAAAGAGGGGAACACAAAATTAGAGCTCCTTTTGTTATTACCGTATTTAGGTTAACGAACCTATTTATCATTAAAAAATAGATATATAAAATTCACAAAACATGAAGTTATCTCAATTTAAGTTTAATCTACCTGATTCGTTAATTGCTCATGAACCCGCAGAAACGAGGGATGAAGCCCGTTTAATGGTGCTTGATCGCAAAACCGGTGCAATTGAACACAAAATTTTCAAGGATGTATTGAACTATTTTGAAGAGCATGATGTGATGATCCTAAACAACACAAAAGTATTTCCAGCTCGTTTATATGGCAATAAAGAGAAAACGGGTGCTACCATAGAAGTTTTTTTACTCCGTGAGTTGAACAAAGAATTACGTCTTTGGGATGTACTAGTTGATCCTGCGAGAAAGATTCGGGTTGGAAACAAGCTATATTTCGGAGATAACGATCTACTTGTTGCTGAGGTAGTAGATAATACCACATCTCGTGGCAGGACCATTCGTTTTCTCTTCGATGGGTCTGACGACGAATTTAGGAGAAATATTGAAATACTAGGTGAAACACCGCTCCCGAAATATATTAAAAGAAAGCCTACACCCGAAGATAAGTTTAGGTATCAAACTATTTTCGCTAAGAATGAAGGTGCTGTAGCTGCCCCTACTGCTGGTTTACATTTTAGTAGGGAATTGATGAAGCGTCTTGAATTAAAGGGGGTTGAGTTTGCAGAAGTTACGTTGCATGTTGGTCTAGGAACATTCCGTCAGGTAGAAGTAGAAGATCTGACGAAACACAAGATGGACTCGGAGCAGTTTATTATCGAGCAGAAAGATGCCGACATTGTAAATAAAGCCATTACAGAAAAACGACGAGTCTGCGCTGTCGGAACAACAAGCATGCGTTCCATTGAGTCGGCCGTTTCTGCAAATAGGACATTGAAGGCTGCCAACGACTGGACTAGTAAGTTTATATTCCCTCCTTATGATTTTAGTATAGCAAATAGCATGATCACTAATTTCCATACACCTGAATCCACACTTCTAATGATGATTTGTGCTTTTGGAGGGTATGAACATGTGATGAATGCTTACGAAATAGCAGTTAAGGAGAAATATCGCTTTTATAGCTATGGCGACGCGATGTTAATCATATAACGAAGAAAAAGGCATAATCAATAGGCTATCTGACCGATAGCCTATTTTTCTTTTGTATAGAGATGGTAAAAAACTATGTGATCATTGTTGGCGGAGGTTCAGGAACACGAATGCAAAGTGCGATCCCAAAGCAATTTATGCTATTAAAAAATCTTCCGATACTGATGCATACCCTCACGGTTTTTGCAGAAAGTAATACCAAACCAACAATCATCTTGGTACTGAACAGCCAGTTAAAAACAACATGGAAAAACCTTTGTATTCAACATAACTTTAAAATTCAGCACAAGATTGTTGATGGAGGAACTACTCGATTTCACTCCGTAAAAAATGGATTGAACTACATCAAACAGTTTACTGAGGTCGCAGCACCGGCATACGTAGCCGTTCACGACGGCGTAAGGCCATTAGTATCCAAAGAAACCATTGATTATGGTTTTGAGCAAGTGCCTCAATATGGAGCTTTGACAGCAGCAGTAAGCAGCAAAGATTCTGTTCGCATCAAAGACTCCGAAGGTGCCTCCCGCGCTATTGATAGAGATACGATCTTCCTTGTCCAAACCCCGCAATTCTTCTCTGCCGAAATTTTATTCAGCGCTTACGAACAGGATTATAATGACATGTTTACGGATGATGCCTCCGTCGTCGAAAAAAATGGGCATCCAATTCATCTCATACCCGGTGATATCCGTAATATAAAAATCACCTTCCCGGAAGATCTACTCTTTGCAGAGACCTTAATAAAGTCTACGCTAAAGGATTAAGCAGCTCCCCTAATGATTCTAAGTAGTACCGCAATAATTGCAATAACCAATAGGACATGAATAATACCTCCACTGGCGTACCCACCAAAAAAGCTGATGGCCCAGATAATAACCAAAACAACTGCAATTAAATACAATAGATTTCCCATAACAATTCAATCAATAATTAGTTTTATATCTTTTGCAGACAAGCGCAAGTATGTATAATGTATCTTGCTTCCGCTTTAATAAAAGCTTTTAAACGTCATTTTGTTTTAAATTTTTATATTATTAGAAGGAAAAAGAATCGATGCATCGTTTGAATTGTACGCAAGAAATTTTGGGCATAAAAAAAGGGAAACCTGATGGCTTCCCTTTTTTTACTATGTCGATAAAATATTATAATTTATCGTTCACCCCAATACAATTAAGTTCTTCGAAAGCCTGTTTTAAACGTTTCACAAAACTTTCCTCCCCTTTTCTTAGCCAAACACGGGGATCATAGTACTTCTTATTAGGTGAATCTTCTCCATCAGGATTACCAATTTGGCTCTGAAGATAGCCTTCATTTGCTTTATAGTAATCTTTTATTCCTTCCCAAAAAGCCCATTGCATATCGGTATCAATGTTCATTTTAATGGCGCCGTAGGATATCGCTTCTTCTATTTCTGCAGGGGATGAACCTGACCCACCATGGAAAACAAAATTCACCGGCTTCTCAGCGCTTAATCCAAATTTTTCTTTAATATAGTCTTGTGAGTTTTTGAGAATAATTGGTTGAAGCTTAACATTTCCCGGTTTATAAACACCATGAACATTTCCGAATGCAGCAGCCACTGTAAACTTATCACTTACCTTGCTAAGCTCCTCATAAGCATATGCTACTTCAGCCGGCTGTGTATAAAGTTTGGAGCTATCAACATCGCTGTTATCTACGCCGTCTTCTTCTCCACCCGTTACACCCAGCTCGATTTCAACAGTCATCCCAAGCGGTTTCATACGTTCTAAATATCGCTTAGAAATCTCTATATTTTCTTCAATGGGTTCTTCAGATAAATCGAGCATATGAGAAGAAAATAAAGGTTTACCATACTGAGCAAAAAACTCTTCACCATGATCCAATAAACCATCAATCCAGGGCAACAATTTTTTGGCCGCATGATCTGTATGGAGTATCACTGCTACACCGTAATGTTCAGCCAGTAAATGCACATGCTTCGCCGCCGATACAGCCCCCAAAATACAGGCTTGCAACTTACTATTATCTAATGTTTTACCTGCATAAAATTGTGCACCACCGTTTGATAATTGAATAATTACAGGTGAATTAACTGCTTTTGCAGTTTCCATTACTGCATTGATAGAATTTGTTCCAATGGTATTTACTGCCGGGAGAGCAAATCGATGCTTTTTAGCTATTTCGAATAATTCTTGTACAGCATCTCCATGCAGAACACCTTTATAACCTTTTAAACTCATTTTGTAATACGTTGTTTAATTTTTGATCTCCGAAAGTAGGTATTTTATTTAAAATAAGCTACTTTCCTCTCCATTTTTCTTTCCACAGCTGAGGCAGTTTTCCGTGATTTTCGGTAAAATAGGACATAAAATGATAAGCTTACATAAAAGGTCACGTTTTATACATTTTTTTTGTTTCTTTGTACCTCTAATATTTTTTTGAATGGCTTGGTTTAAACGAGATCGTGCTGGAATTAATACAGCAACAGAAAATAAAAAAGAAGCTCCGGATGGACTGTGGAATAAATGTCCGTCTTGTAAAAAACCACTCTTGAAATCAGAGCAAATTGAAAACAAATACGTTTGCCAATATTGTGGCTATCATCTAAGAATAGGTTCAGCAGAGTATTTTTCTGTACTTTTTGATGACAATCAATTTACCGAATTGTTCGGCAGTTTACGTTCGGCAGATCCATTGAACTTTGAAGATACAAAAAAATATACAGAACGAATTGCCGAAAGTCACGCTAAGACAGGCTTAAATGATGCGATACGTTCTGGCCACGGCAAAATCGAAGGGCAGGATTTAGTTATAGCTTGCATGGATTTTACTTTTATCGGTGGTTCAATGGGATCGGTGGTAGGAGAGAAAATCGCAAGATCAATTGATTATTGCATACAACATAAGCTACCTTTTTTACTTATTTCAAAATCAGGCGGGGCTAGAATGATGGAAGCAGCATTTTCACTTATGCAAATGGCTAAAACATCTGCCAAACTAGCGCTTTTGGGTCAAGCAAAATTGCCCTATATATCACTTTTAACGGATCCTACAACAGGTGGTGTAACCGCATCCTACGCTATGCTTGGAGATATCAATATTGCAGAACCGGGCGCCCTGATCGGTTTTGCAGGACCTCGGGTCATCAAAGAAACGATTAAGAAAGATTTACCCAAGGGATTTCAGACTGCCGAATTCGTGCTTGAACATGGCTTTTTGGATTTCATTGTTGACCGTAGAGAAATGAAGCATAAAATAGCCACATTTTTAAGAAATATTTTATAGTGAAAACAAAAGCCCGGTTTTCAACCGGGCTTTTGTTTTCACTATTTTCGATCCTTCGTAGTTGGTGAATCTGCTGTAAAAGCAGGACCTTCATTTTTTCTATGGTGATCCCTGTCCGAAAAACTTCCTTCCTTCATTTCAACGACCTTCTTCTTTCCATCTTTCTCTCTTATAATTTCCTTATCACTTTTCCTATCTTTCAATTCGTCACGCATAATAACCTCCTATCAATTAAATAAACAAAAAGGGTTCCTTAATTGAAAAACAACTATGAGCCCTTTTGTTGGAAGAAATATCGTGAAAGTTATTTCATGCTTTTTCTAAGCATACCTCGCTCAATTTGGAAACAACGAAGTCGATTTCCTCTTTCGTATTAAACTTACTGAAGGAAAACCTAACGGACGGGCGCCTAGCATCCACGCCAATCGCCGTTAAGACATGGGAACCTATATTTGATCCCGAGCTGCAAGCGCTACCACCAGAAGCAGAAATACCTGCAATATCTAAATTAAAGAGCAACATATCTCCCAAATCGGTGGGAGGAAACGACACATTTAAGACGGTATATAGGCTCTTGTCCGCTTCAAGCTCTCCATTAAAGTGAATACCCGGAATTTGCTTAACGAGCTGTTCTCTCATGTAATCTTTTAGGCTCTGTATATAAGCTCTATGTTCGGACATTTGTTCATAGGCAATTTCCAAAGCCTTTGCCAGACCAACAATACCATAAACATTTTCCGTCCCTCCCCTCATGTTTCTTTCTTGAGCACCTCCATGAATAAAGGGTTTGATTTTTACATCATGGTTAATATATAAAAAACCCACTCCTTTCGGCCCATGAAACTTATGTGCTGCTCCTGCTAAGAACCCTACTTTCAAGCTTTGCAAATCGTGTGCAAAGTGGCCTATAGTCTGAACCGTATCTGTATGCAATAATGCATTATAGGCCGAACAAATAGCTGACACTTTTTGTATATCGGTTAAAGTTCCAATTTCATTATTTGCATGCATTAAGGATACAAAACTAGGGGGGTAATCTTTCAGAAGAGCCTCCAATTGAGCCAAATCTACGTGTCCTTTGGTATCTACATCGAGTAGTGTCAACTTAATCTTTCCTTCTTTTTCCAGCTCTTGCAAGGTATGTAGAACCGCATGATGTTCCAGAGGTGAACTGATTGCATGGCTTATTTTATTATCTAAAATACCACGTCGGATCGCCGTATTGTCAGCTTCTGTTCCTCCTGACGTAAAAAAAATCTCAGCAGGAGAAGTATTTAATAAAGAAGCGACCTTCTTTCGGGCCTTTTCAATAATTGTCCTTACCTTTCTACCATCAGCGTGAATAGATGACGGGTTACCATAATCTTCTCGCATAACAACCATCATCGCTTGCAACACTTGTTCGTCTATTGCAGTGGTTGCCGCATTATCTAAATATACGCGCATGCTACAAATTTACTAAGTAAATCCATAAAATGGATTTCATTCTTTTGTAATTTACTTTTAGGTGATTAAGACAAAATCACCTTTATTTCATCAATGATCTTATCGGCCAATGTATCAGCTCTTTCTTGAGTTGGTGCCTCCGTGTAAATTCGAATAATAGGTTCGGTATTTGATTTACGCAAATGAACCCACTCTTCCTCAAAGTCTATTTTTAAGCCATCAATGGTACTGTGCGGTGTATCCGTATATTTATTTTCCATTGATTTCAGAAGCTGATCGATATCCAATCCAGGTGTAAGCGTAATTTTCTTCTTAGCCATAAAATAAGCGGGGTAAGTATTACGCAATGCCGAAATGCTTTGACCGCTTTTCGCAAGATGGGTTAAAAAAACGCCGATTCCAGCTAAGGCATCTCTACCGTAGTGCGTAGCTGGATAAATAACCCCTCCATTACCTTCCCCTCCAATTACTGCGTTCACTTCCTTCATTTTAGTCACGACATTAACCTCACCAACAGCTGCTGCATAATACATACCTCCATATTTTTCAGTTATATCTCGTAAGGCTCTTGTAGACGACAAATTGGATACGGTGTTTCCTTTTTTTAGTTGCAAAATATAATCAGCAACAGCAACTAAAGTATATTCTTCGCCGAACATTTCACCATTTTCCATTACGAAACACAATCGATCCACATCCGGGTCTATTGCAATACCTAAATCGGCTTGTGTTTCTTTCACGAGGGCGGATAAATCTTTCAAGTTTTCCGCCAAGGGTTCGGGGTTGTGAGGAAAATGACCATTCGGTTCACAATATAGTTCATGTATTTTTGATACACCCAGTGCTTTCAGTAAGGCGGGTACAAAAACGCCTCCGGTAGAGTTTACGGCATCTACAACAATTGAAAAATCGGCTTGTTTGATTGCTTCTTTATCAACCGTTTCAAGTGCCAAAATTTTTTCAATATGTTTTTCTAAATAAGTATCCTTTTTTATGACCTCCCCTAGCGAATGTACATCAGCAAAATCAAAACTTAACGTTTCAGCTAGTGCCAATACTTCCTTCCCCTCATAATCACTGATAAATTCTCCGTGCTGATTAAGTAGTTTCAATGCATTCCATTCTGCCGGGTTATGACTAGCTGTTAGGATAATACCACCGGCAGCATTTTCTTCCGGCACAGCTATTTCAACCGTCGGCGTAGTGGATAATCCTAAATCAACGACGTCAACACCTATACTTTGAAGTGTACCTATAACAATATTACTTACCATTTCTCCCGAAAGGCGTGCATCCCTACCTACTACTATTTTCTTGTTACCTGCTTTTTCTGTAATATAATTTCCAAATGCGGCAGTAAACTTTACAATATCGACGGGGGTTAAGCCCTCACCGGGTTTACCACCAATAGTTCCGCGTATACCCGAAATAGATTTAATCAATGTCATCTTTATGCTCGATTTATTAAGTAGTGGGTAAAAATAGCATTTTCATTAGAATAAACTAATGTTTCGAATCATCTTAAATACAAGCAACCGATTGCTTAACAAATATTTTTTTATTTTTATGACGCGATTATAAATCTGAATACGTTTGTAAACAGTATATTTGCAACCCAATTGAATTTAGTAGCGGGGCAGAGCGCTCCAAGTAGTGGTTGCAAGCTGTTATATATACGAGTTAGCTTGGGTTAAAAATCTTATTTCACGAAACACATGTTTGCTTCTATCGTACAATTTGATACAGATCTATTCCTGATGATAAATCAGGATATGGCTAACGTGGTCTTCGACTGGTTGATGCCTTATCTGCGTAATCCGTATACATGGGCACCGTTATACTTGTTTATTTTAATCTTCTCAATACGTACCTATAAGAAGCGGGGGGTAATCATGATGTTGTTTCTGGTACTTAGCTTTGGAACGGCCGACTTTTTATCTGCGTCTGTTATTAAACCCATGGTTAAAAGAATTCGACCTTGCAATGAACTAACCTTAAAGGGAGAAATGGTGAGTAGAGTACGTTGTGGCAGTGGATACAGCTTCCCATCATCCCATGCAAGCAATCATTTCGCCATGGCTTTGTTTCTTATAATGGTTTATAGGAAGCGTTGGAAGGCCATCTTATGGCTTGCCTTATTGTGGGCCTTCGCCATCAGTTTTGCACAGATCTATGTAGGTGTACACTACCCATTGGACGTGACGGCCGGTGCTTTATTTGGAAGTGCAATAGGTTATGCTTTGGCAAGGTTATTTCTTTATATACAACCCGAAACGAGTCGGCAGATCGAAAAACCATGACCTTTGTTATTGTAGTTACCTTATTTTGTTCAGCTTTATTGGGCGGTTTGGCTGTATTCTTCGTAAAAAGAGATAATACTGATTTACTTAGGCTTATTCTTTCTTTTAGTGGTGCATATCTATTTTCCATTACCGTACTGCATCTCATTCCCGAAATTTACGCGCATAACGGAGATCACTATTTAGGCTTATATGTGCTTGGTGGTTTTTTATTTCAGCTCTTGCTAGAGAGGTTCTCGGAAGGCATCGAACATGGTCATATACATAAACACGGTCATCATGGCCATTTCCCTATTGGGGTTATGACAAGCCTATGTTTACATGCTTTTTTAGAAGGAATGCCCTTGGCTAAAGGCCATCAAAAAGAACTGCTATTTGGCATTGCCATTCATCATATTCCAGCCGCTTTCGCTTTAGGAAGTTTGCTCATTCAGTCAACGATTCGACAACGAACCATTGTTACATCGTTGTTTATTTTTGCATTAATGTCTCCTATTGGCTTCCTGTTGAGTAACATGATAAGTAAGGGGGGGATTGGTCAAATCGATCAATATTTCGATAAAATGATGGCCGTGGTCATCGGAATATTTCTGCATATTTCCACTACGATCTTATTTGAATCTTCTTCAGCCGACCATCATCATTTTAACAGACGAAAATTATTGGCAGTCTTGGTAGGGGTTAGTCTTTCCCTAATTAATTTTCTTATTCATTAGATCATTTATAACGAATTCTAACCACGCAGCTTGTCTAGGAGAAAGTTAAGCTGTTTGCATTCATCTTCCGTGAGATTCTCATCCAATACGGTTAAAATAGACATTTTTTTATCCAAACGTTCCAAGATTGCCATGCCTTCTTGTGTAATAAAAATATCGACTGCCCGTCTATCTTTATGACTAGTGCACCTTGAAACCAATCCTTTTTGCACCAATCGATCAATAATTCTACTGACATCAGACATCCGATCCAATAATCGTTCCTTTAACATATTGACAGTGGCCGGTTTCAATTTTTGGCCTCGCAGAATTCTCAATACATTATACTGTTGGAGCGTTATTTTCTCTTGATCAGTTCGTTCTTTTAACAAACTTTGGATGAAATTGCTTGTATACATGATATTAAGAGAGGCCTTATGATATTCACTCTCGAATTTATTGGTCACGAGTACTTCTTCTATCTTCATACACCTAATTTAGAATTGGAGCACTAATATATAGCTTAAAATCTGATCTAAAAAATAAAGATGCATTACGATTGTATTCTGTGTAGTATTGCGTGTAGAAGACTTATAGAATCTTCACGCTCCGACTTCCCTTATAATAATCAACAAGCGCTTTACCGTCGCCATGTAGAGTCCATATTTCCTGCGGGTCAACAACATCAATCGTATTGAGGATATCGGGCCAATCCACATGATCTGAAATAAATAGTTCTATATCATTTTTACTTTGTAAACCTTTCCATCCAGAGGCAAAAACCTTTAGTAGGTTCTTCGCCCTAAAGTAGCTATTAAAAGTCAAGGGAGGTACCAGGTAAATAACATTTTCAGGGTGTTCCTTTATAAATTTGCGCCCATAGGGCATGTAATGCCAATCGATATACCCGTATTGCTCGTATATCCTATGAAATGGAAGTACTGAATGGTGTAAAAGTATTTTCTTTTCGGGACAATGTTTATTAATCAGAGCCGTTAATCGTTGTGCTTTACCCAAGGCGTAGGCCCCGAGCATAATAGGATGCGTGGTACCGTTCAGCTTATTAAGTTCTACAGACGGGTCCGGATGTTTTATACAAGGGTTAGCAAAAGTGCTTTCTGTAATCAAAACATCAGCTTTGATCAAAGCGATAGGTGGGCAAGTCGGATCTGGCTGTAACTTGTAATCACCCGTGTATAAATAACGTACCCCTTTATATTCCATCAGCACTAAAGACGATCCTAAAATATGGCCGGCAGACAAAAATGTCACCTTAACATCACGTAACATAAAAGGTACGCCATAATCGTAAACCTGAAAGTCACGTGCAGCATTTTTATTATACCGCAGCTCCATAAATGATTTGGTTGGAGCGGTACAAAACACTCTAGAAGAACCGGAGGTTATATGATCGCCGTGACCATGTGACACGACGGAAACTTTAACGGCTTCTCGCGCATCTATAAAAAAATCACCATAAGAACAATAGATTCCCGTAGAATTAATGATTAAAAAATCATCTAAAATTATCATCTTATCGCTAACAGTTCCAATAACCGATCTTTTATTTTTAAAACTTGTGGGATCAAAGCTTGGCCCTCATCATTATCTATTACAAAATCAGCAAGTTTACGTTTTTCAGCATCAACCATTTGTTTATCTATTCTTGCTAGCACCGCCTCCCTTGTTACATGGTCTCTTTCCATTACCCGTTTTATCCTAAGCTCTTGCGGAGCCACTACCAAAATATTACGATCGGATAGTGCATAGCTTCCCGTCTCAAAAAGTAAAGCAGCCTCTTTAAAAGTCAAACTTGCTGTTTGCTTCTTCTCCCAATTTTCATAAGCTTTTATAGTAGCCGGATGAACGAGCGCATTAAGTTCATCTAATTTCTCGCGATCCTGAAAGACAATCTTCGAAAGATAAGCCCTATCCAGTTCACCTTTGTCTGAATAAACATGCTTTCCAAATATAGATTTAATACGCTCCACCAATTCAGCATCATCCGCCATTACATTCTTGGCTTCCTTATCTGCGTAAAATACCGGGTATCCCAGGGCTTCAAATATCTTACAAACAGTTGTTTTGCCTGTACCAATCCCACCGGTTACACCGATGCGTAATTTATTTTTATTTATTTCCACAGTAAAAACTCTACATTTTGCGGTTCCGCCTTGATTATCTTCACAAAATCGGGTTGTTTTGTAATAATCACCGGTAAATTCTTTATATGGTTGCTTCTCCAATCGTTCAAATTAATAACTGCTTCGAACATGTCCCGATCAATACCCTCATACTTATCCAATGATACGATGGTCGTCAATCTCACTTTTTCAGGCAGTACTTTTACTGTCCTAAAAGCTTTACTATTTTCTGCCCTAATAGGTACCTCAATAATTTTCTCCGTCACCTCTCCTATGGGAATTCTAACATCAACCGATGAAGGATGTACATTAATATTTGCTTTCTGACTTTTCGATAAAGTAACCTTTGCAACAATAGTATTATCAACATTAACGCTATTTAATGTATCAGTTGCCCAACCATCAATCAAGACCAAGTCTTCTAACGGTCCCGTAACCGTTACAAATTTAGGTTCAATCTGTATATCTCCGATGATATCATATTGTTTCTTGAATTTAATATCACTCGACAAATTAACAGTTACTTTTTTCACATCCTGTTTAGAAAAATTAAAGAAGAGCGTATCAGGAGAAATAGAAACAATGCGTTGATTTGCACTGAATTGTCGATTTATATAGCCCATTTGATTAGAAAAGAGGACCCAATCGCGTGTTTTCAAACCACTTAAATCAACATGTATATCTTGGGGTTTTAGCCGAAGATTAGAGAACAGTACCTGCCAACCTGTTCCTTCTACCTGCATATTAACAGTATCGGATTGAAGTGGATGAAAGGCCCTTTTTGGGGGAACATTCACATAATTTAAAGAAGCTTTTACCGTATAGATATAACGATTTGATAAAGCAAACAAACTCCATACGAGAAAGGAGATAAAAAGACAAATAGCGAATAGGCTAAGTTTCTTTTGTTGCTTCTTATTGAGATTAAACATGCCGACACTTTAAAAAAATAAAACGCCTAACAAAAATAGCAACCTTTATCGGTAAATCAATTTTGTCAAGCGTTTTATACAGCACCTTGTCTACCTGACAAAGTCTATTTCTTTTCGTCTGTTGTAGTTGCGGTTCCTTGCTTAGGCGTATTAGCGAGTTTAGACGCATCTAATGAGACAGCCGCTTTATCAAACTTGATACGGGTACCGCTACCTACATCAACGATAAATGTGCTTTCACCTATTTCAACAATACGACCGTGAATACCGGCAGTAGTTACCACCTTATCATTCACTTTTAGATCTTCTATGTATTTTTTATGTTCTTTTTGCTTCTTCATCTGTGGTCGTATCATGAAAAAATAGAACACTACCACAATTAATCCCATCATGATGAGGGATGACATTCCACCTGATCCTGCCTGTAATAAAATTGCTACTGTTGCCATGTAAATTATTATGATTTAAAATTGTTTAACTATTGTACTTCACCTTTTAGATGAAGCATTAATTGCGCGGGTTGAGCATTACTATATACGGTGATAATTTTATGTTGCGCTCCGCGTTGACCTGCACTGTTAAAGCCGATTTCGATGCTGCCTTGTTCACCGGGCTTAATTGGCTTTTTATCGAATTTCGGTGTCGTACAGCCACATCCAGCTTGTACGTCACTGATTATAAGCGGCGATTTTCCGGTATTCGTAAATTCAAAAACGTGATTTACTTTTTCTCCTTCTTTTATCTTTGAAAAATCATAGGTATCATTCTTAAAATTTATGATGGGCGCATCTGCAACATCTGCTGAGTCGGGGATCTGTTTATTTGCACCCGTATTATCTGCCGTATTTACACTTTCAATAATATCCTCCCCAGCGCTTTTCTCCTTCTGTTTAGAGCCATTGCAAGCAGCTAATGCCAAAACTGTCAATGACAGTAACAAAATTTTATTTTTCATATACTTATAATTGTTGGTTATCCCTATGTAAACTAGCCATAGTCAGTTTTTTATCCCCAGTTACTTCTAAGTCGCGCTTATCCAATAAGCCCCCTTCCAAATTTTCTGATCTTGCCTTCTTTTTGAAGTTCGATCAAAATCTTGTCTAAGATACCATTAATGAAAGAATTGCTCTTCGGTGTACTAAATTCTTTTGAAATTTCAATATACTCATTAATAGTAACCTTCACGGGAATGGAAGAAAAATTTAACAATTCGGTGATTGCCATTCGCATCAACAACGTATCAATTAACGCAATTCGATCAGCTTCCCAATTTTTTGTTTTTCCTGAAATGTATTTTTGATAATCCTCCCCGTGTCGAATTGTCAACCGAAACAAATCAACAATAAATTCCTTATCATCAACCCAATTAGGACATAATTGAGCCAAGTGGTTCTTCTCCGGGTCTTCGCTATTGAAATTCTTTAATGTTTTGGCTAATAATGCTTGCAAAACGTCTTTATCAGTTGTCCAATTAATAAAATGTTCATCGAATATTTGCTCAATAGCAGGCAACTTCAATATAATTTTTTTAAAGATAAACTTTATAATGTCCTTTTCGACCTTGAGAGATCGATCCTCACTCTCTAAATAAGCAATATACTCGGGTGATTGTTTCAAAATATGGAAAATACTTTTTACCGTTTCCGTATCGAACACAAGATCTACCTTATACTTTTTACATAAATCAATAAACTCTTCGTTTTGCTTCAGTAACTCAATAAAAGTATTATTAGCTAATTGCGTATTAGCGTTCAGATCATGCTCAGTGGGCAAAAATTTGTTTGCTCTTTCATCTGCATCAACTAATGCATACTCCGCTACTTCAGACGCGAGTGCGAGCACCCAAACATACATTTCATAAACTTGATCAACACTTTTCAGCAATGCTTTTTCAAAATTGCTTACATTTTTATCATCCGATTGCTGGAAAGCATAGACTGTTTGTAATACTTTGACCCTCAGGTGCCTTCTATTTAACATATTTATAAAGAACGATTATATTTCACACTAACCTTAATGATTAGTTTTGTTTTATTTTTTTAATAGTTGCGATCCGCTCCTCAGCAATCTGCATAGCGGCCTGGTGTGTTGGAATTTTTTCCTTCCGTGATTTCTGTATCACCGACCGCGTTACCTCATAGATATTCTCTGTTAAAGCGGCGCTTCTTAACACGTTATATCCTGCAATCTCAGCATAGCAGCTCAAAAGACCGCCTGCATTAATCAGAAAATCAGGTGCGTAAACAATGCCTTTTTCTAAGAGTTTAGTGCCATGTTCACGGTCGTTGGCCAATTGATTGTTAGCGGAGCCTGCAATAATCTTACATTTCATCCGCTCAATCGTGTAACTGTTAACGGTTCCACCTAATGCACAAGGTGCATAAACGTCCAAGTCCATATCAAAGAGATTATTATAAGCGATAACTTCTGCCCCGTATTTATTGGATACCTGAATCATACGATCTTCAACAATATCACTCACGTAAACTTTTGCATTTTCCTCTCGCAGCAAAGAAACAAGATGCTCTCCAACTTTTCCTGTTCCTTGCACAGCTACCGTACGTCCAGCCATGCTATCTGTACCGTAAAGCTCCTTCACTGCGGCCTTTATTCCATAAAAAACACCTTTAGCAGTAAATGGGGCCGTATCGCCACTTCCTCCTAATGATTTTGGTAAACCGACTACATGATTGGTTTCCATATGAATGAACTCCATATCTTTGGAGGTGGTTCCCATATCTAATGATGCGATAAATGATCCGTTCATTTCCTCCACAAACTGCCCTAATCTTCTTAAAATAACTTCCGATTTCTGTGTACGGTGATCGCCAATAATCACAGCGGTTCCGCCCCCTAAATTAACACCACTTATCGCTGATTTATAAGTCATCGCACGAGATAACCGTAAAACATCGTCTATCGCCTCCTGTTCAGTTTTATAAGGTAACATACGTACACCGCCTATAGCCGGGCCGAGTGTGGTGTCATGAACAGCAATGATAGCTTTTAATCCAATCGTATGGTCTTGACAAAATACAATCTTTTGGTGTTCAAATTGTCTTAACAAATCAAACATCTGGGGGTATGGCGTTTCGGAAGACATGTTTTACTCTTATTTTAGTATCGGCAATTCTGCGCAAAAGTACTAATTTTATCGGTATCTTTTTATGAATTTAAAATCATTTCATTCAGTAAATAGTGGTTTCTATTGCCATTTAATTTTAATATTTCGTAAAAATAGGCTTAAGCGATATCAATAATTTTCTCTTGGATATGTACTTTTGTGGGTGTAGATTTAATTTCGGTCTTTCATGAAGCACTTAGCTTACCTCAATAAATTTTTCTATAAATATCGTTGGCGAATGATTCCCGGTTTTGTATTCGTTGTAGTTTCCAACTATTTCGGGATTATACCGGCCCAAGTCATTCGAATTGCCTTTGATCTAGTAAAAGATAATATAGCTCTTTTTCAGTTGTTTGAAGGATTTGAACGCCAATCGCTGATTTATGAAATATTTGGGCGAAGCCTTCTCCTTTTTGGTTCTCTTGTGCTTGTTTTAGCGCTGATACGAGGCCTGTTTCTCTTCTTAATGCGGCAAACAATCATTCTAACCTCACGTCATATAGAGTATGATCTGAAAAATGAAATCTACCATCATTACCAAAGCTTGGATATGGCCTTCTTTAAAAGAAACAATACAGGTGATTTGATGAACCGTGTAACTGAAGATGTAAGTCGGGTTCGAGCTTATCTAGGTCCCGCCGTGATGTACTCAATTAATACCGTCGTATTATCAATAATGGTCATTACTTCGATGTTTGCTGTAAACGCCAAGTTAGCACTCTATGCACTGGCTCCGATACCGGTATTGTCGGTAGTCATACTGTTTATCAATAAACTGATCAACAAGAGAAGTGAAAAAATACAGGAGCAGTTGTCTGCTTTAAGTTCCTTTGTACAAGAAACCTTCTCCGGAATTCGTGTTATAAAAACCTACAGCCGTGAGGAGGACAAGAAAAATAGCTTTGCAAAAGAAAGCAACGATTATAAAACCGTCTCCCTGTCTTTAGTAAAAGTTCAGGCTATTTTCTTCCCTCTTATTTTACTTTTAATCGGTTTAAGCACAATCATCACCATTTACATTGGAGGCATTGAGGTGATGCGCGGTAGTATTTCCTCAGGAAATATTGCCGAGTTTATTGTTTACGTAAACCAGTTAACATTTCCGGCAATGTCTCTTGCATGGGTAACATCGTTGGTTCAGCGAGCCGCCGCTTCGCAAAAACGGATCAATGAATTTTTGGAAACTTCCCCCGGTATAAGCACTCAGTCCAATGAAAAAAAAGAATTTTCAGGTCATATCGAATTCAGAAAGGTATCTTTTACCTATCCGGATACTGGTATAAATGCGTTAAAAGAAATATCATTTGAATTAACTCCTGGAAAGGTTTTAGCTATCATCGGACAGACAGGCGCTGGAAAGTCAACAATTGCACGGCTTTTAATGCGAATGTACGATACGACGTCAGGCACTATTTTGGTAGACGGCGTTCCGATACAAGAACTAAATCTGAATAGCTATCGAAGCACGATTGGCTTCGTTCCACAAGAGGTATTCCTTTTTTCAGATACCATTGCAAGAAATGTGGCCTTTGGCCTGGATCAGTTGGATATGTGCCGAGTAGAAGATGCAACCAAAAAAGCTGCGGTCCATGACAACATCATCGAGTTTGAGAAAGGTTTTGAGACAGCAATAGGAGAAAGAGGAATAACGCTGTCCGGAGGGCAAAAACAGCGTCTTTCGATCGCAAGAGCCATTATTATAGATCCTAAAATACTTGTTTTTGATGATTGCTTGTCAGCGGTAGACACCAAAACGGAAGAAAGGATTCTTCAAAATCTAAGTTCTGTTATGCGCAACAGAAGCGCCATATTTATTGCTCATCGTATTTCAACCATTAAAAATGCCGATCATATTTTGGTAATGGAAAACGGTCGGATCGTCGAAGCAGGTAAACACGAAGAGCTGCTCGCAATCAAAGGCAATTATTTTGAGTTGTACGAGAAGCAATTACTGGAAGAAGAAGTTTAACCAACGGTAATTATGTCTTTTCTTATTTTGAAGGATACCGTATAAAGAACTTTAACGGAAACGCATCTGCTGTTTATCAAGCATGCCCATTTGATCTTTCATCATTTTAATCTGATCGGCTAATAACTTATTTTTATCAGCTTTCTTAGCTTCTTGTAATAGTTGGGTAGCCTCGCGTTTATTTCGTTTAGCCATCGCTATGCCCGCTAAGCTCAATTTGGCCAGGGCTACATTATGGTCCATCTGCAGACCTAAGCTCAGCGCTTTTTTAAAATACTTCTCCGATTGTAGTGGTGCCGTACGCGATTCAATTAAGCCGATGAGCAAATGATAGTAGCCATGCTGAGCACGAAGCAATTGCTTCTCATAACGCGTAATTTTATTCAGCCATAGTTTTGCCTTATCCATGTTTTCCTTTCGCAAATAAAATTGAGCAATCAGCATGTTTTCATTAAAAAAGAACGTAACGAAAACAATTATCGCTAAAAGAAGGGCGAGTATCCCCCAAGGCCAGTGCCCGAACACAAATAAACTGACAGATGCTCCCAATAATACGAAAGCTATAATAATACGAATGAAATTTGGCATATCTTTATTTTATGAATATATTCATTATAACGCTGCAAATATCCGTTAATTTATGGTTTTTAACAAAAAATCTGCGTTAAATTCTATTCCTTTTGTTTCCGATCTATAAACTTCACAAAAGGGTTTATAGCCTGAAACGATTGCAGGTTCATATTGTATATAATAGCAAATTTAGTTAAGTTTGACCATGAGCATAGTCCTTGAAAAAAGTTGGAAAGAAATTTTAGCACCTGAATTCTCTAAAACTTACATGAACGAGCTGCGAAATTTTTTAAAAACAGAGCAGGCACAATACCAAGTATTTCCCCCTAATAAATTTATATTCAATGCCTTTGAGCATACCCCCTTTTATGAAGTGAAGGCAGTCATACTGGGGCAAGATCCTTACCATAATATTGGACAAGCGCATGGATTATCTTTTTCGGTGCAACCTGGCATTGCAATTCCTCCTTCGCTACGGAACATGTATATTGAATTAAGTAGTGACATTCCCGGTTTCAAAATTCCAAATCATGGTACGTTGACTAAATGGGCAGACCAAGGCGTTCTTTTACTAAATGCAGTGCTTACCGTACGAGCACATATGGCTGCATCTCATCAACGAAAAGGATGGGAAATCTTTACCGATATGGTCATCAAGGAGCTGGCTCAACGAAGAGAAGGAATTGTTTTTATCCTGTGGGGAAATTACGCAAAACAAAAGGCAAAATTAATAGATTCTTCTAAACATCTAATAATTACCTCTGCCCACCCTTCTCCGCTATCAGCTCATAACGGATTCTTCGGCAGTAAACCCTTTTCAAAGACTAATGAGTATTTAATAAAACAAGGCAAAACACCCATTGACTGGCAGGTATAAGCCAAGAATAAAGTCTATTAGCGCCATAAAGGGGAAACCTAGTACTCCATAGGAACAATAGGTTCTTTTTTAGACGTTGACATAATCATCATTGTCTGAAATGTTTTCACGCAGGGTATTCGGCTAATTTTTTCCATAATCAATCGCTCATACGATTTGATGTCCTTGACGTATACTTTTAAAATAAAATCGCATTGCCCCGTAACATGATGACATTCGGTCACTTCAGGAATACTTTTAATGGCTTCCACAAATTCGGGGATTGAATTGTGTGTGTGGAAATCCAATTGTATTTGTATAAAAGATTTGATACCTAGACCTAAGAGCTCCTCGTCCACTAACGCATGGTAGCTTTTGATATATCCTGCATTTTCGAGTTTTCGAACTCGTTCCAAGGTCGGGGCGGGTGACAGGCCGATATTAGAAGAAAGTTGTAAGTTAGTGATTCTACCGTTTTCTTGGAGTAACTTAATGATCTTTAAATCAATTTTATCTGGTTCAAAAGCCATGGCTAACAGTTTTAGCGTAAAGTTAACAAATAACCAAATAAAATTTTACAATATCGATTTTTTTATTTCAAAGATTATGTATTACAGCTATCTTTAATAAAAAATTAGGTAAAAAAAGTTCATTGCTTGGCGTTTAACGCCAGTGCATATAATTTCATTTGTTTCACCATGGCCACCAACCCATTAGCACGGGTAGGTGAAAGGTGTTCTTTTAGTCCGATATCGTCAATAAAATAGAGATTAGCATTTACGATGTCTTCGGCTCGCTGTCCTGATAAAACCTTGATCATTAAGCTAACCAATCCCTTTGTGATGATGGCATCACTATCCGCCGTAAAAAAAACTTTGTCATCCGTATATGCTGCATGTAACCATACACGCGACTGACAACCTTTAATTAACAGATCATCTATTTTATGTGCTTCATCAATTAATGGCAGTTCCTTTCCCAATTGGATAATATACTCATACTTAGCCATCCAATCATCAAAAAAAGAGAAATCTTCAATCAGCTCTTCCTGAATTTCATTAATCGTCATCGTACTCATCACCTTCTTTATAGCAGCATTGAAGCAGCCTTCTTTACTGCTTCTACCAATAAATCAATGTCTTCTTTTGTATTATACATGGCGATGGAAGCCCGTACAGTACCCAGTATCCCGAATCGCTCCATCAATGGTTGCGTACAATGATGCCCTGTACGGACCGCAATGCCCAATTTATCTAAAATAACCCCTACATCATAGGGGTGCGCACCGTTTACCAGAAAAGAAATCACACTACATTTTTCCTTCGCAGTACCTATAAATCGAATTTGATCAATCTCAGATAAAACTTTCGTAGCATATTTAAGCAGCTCTGCTTCATACAAGGCGATCTGACTCAAGCCAATCGTTTTTATATAGTCAACGGAAGCCCCCAAACAGATTCCCGCTTCGATATTGGGCGTACCTGCTTCGAACTTAAACGGAAGCTCGTTATAGGTGGTCTTTTCAAACCGAACTTCTTTAATCATATCCCCACCTCCCTGATAAGGTGGCATCCTATCCAACCATTTTTCTTTTCCATACAAAACACCCACGCCAGTTGGACCATACATTTTATGCCCTGAAAAAGCAAGAAAATCCACATCCAAGGCCTGCACGTCGATATGTAAATGTTGTATAGCTTGTGCAGCATCTACCAATACCGGGATATCCAGACCATGTGCCAGTTTGATGATCTCCTGCATAGGATTTAACGTTCCCAACGTATTGGATACGTAGGTTATGGCAACGAGCTTCACTCTTTCGTTGAGCATAGTCCGATAAGCCTCCATATCCAATTCGCCTGTATCCGTTATGGGTATCACACGAAGTTTTGCACCACGTTCTTCACACAGCATTTGCCAAGGTACGATGTTGCTATGATGCTCCATTTCGGAAATCATAATCTCGTCCCCCGCTTCTACAAATTGCTTTCCATAACAATTAGCGACCAAATTGATACTATGAGTAGTTCCATTTGTCAATATAACTTCATAGTCGTGCGTGGCATTAATAAATTCGGAAAGCTTCCTCCGTGTCACTTCATACGCATCAGTTGCCAGCTGACTTAAATGATGAACACCTCGGTGCACATTACTATTGATTTGGGTATAATAATCGGTTATTGCGTTAATTACCGATTGTGGCTTCTGCGTAGTCGCTCCATTATCCAAATATACCAAGGGATGTCCGTTTACCTTCGTTTTTAATATAGGGAAATCAGCTCTTATGCTATGAATATCGTAATGTGTCAAAACTGAAAATTTAAATTAAGATCGAAAAAACTTATTGTTCAACAACTAAGCCCTGTTCGATGAGACGATCAACGTAAGCCCTTACATACTCATTGTTGAACCTTTCTGTTACATCAAAGGCAAAAGCGTGGACCAACAATATTCTTGCACTTGCTTCACCGATGCCTCTTGCTTTAAGATAAAATAGCGCGTCATCATCGAACTGTCCCATTGTACAACCATGACTACATTTAACGTCATCCGCAAATATCTCCAATTGCGGTTTCGTAAAAATAGTGGCCTTATCGCCAATTAACATGTTGTTATTCTGTTGAAAAGCATTGGTTTTCTGCGCATCGGGTTGAACAAATATTTTACCATTGAACACCGCGGTTGACGTATCTTGTGCGATATTCTTATACCATTCATAACTTTCGCAGAAGGGCATTCGGTGGTCAACAACAGTATGATTGTCTATTAGTTGATCTTTCGCCGTTAACGTCACCCCATATAAGTGACTTTCTACCGATGTATCATCTAAACGCACGTTAATATTATTTCGGACAAAAGAGGAGCCTGGAAACGAGCAATTATAGTTGTTATATAAACTGTGCTTAGCCTGTTTAACTTCCGTATGATTCAGATAGCGCGCCCCTTCATCCGCTGTCTGTAAATAATAGTGTTGTAAACGAGCATTCTCATTCAGGACGACTTCAGAAACGGTATTATTAAGGCTTATCCCTTTATCATTTGTAATAAAGGATTCAATAATTTCCACTTCAGCATTTACATCAAAAATGAACAGATTCCTTGTTTGATTAAAAATTGCTTCACTGGAAGAAACGACGTGAACAATGTGAATACTCTTTTTTAAGACAACCTTTTTGCCGACATGGATGTAGAGCCCTCCTTCATGAAGAGCTGTATTTAACGCTACCAGCGGGTTTTCTGTCTTGTCCGCATATTTTGCGAAATGGGCTGAAAATAACTCATTAGTGGTCACCTCCTCAATTGGACTTACGAATACACCGGGCTCTGTAATGACATCCGAAAGATCTTTGCGGTAACGTCCGTTAACCAACACCAGCCGATAAGCTTCCAGCCCTTTTATGACTGCCTTATTAATGTCCACGTCCTTTCCGGGGATCGCATCATTTAACAAGTAATGCTGATTAATCAGTGACTGTAGATTTGTATACTTCCAATCTTCCGTTTTGACACTAGGAAATCCTAATTCCTTAAAACGAACGAAAGCCTCTTGACGAAGAGATACCTGTGGCTCCTGATAACCCTTTAAGGTTAGTCTCTCTTCAAAAAAAGTAACTAATTGATGATATAATGAACTTGAAACTTGTGTAATCATTTGTTAATTATCATAAAAGGATGAGAAAATAATAGCCATTATCCTAAATAGCAGCATTCTCTTCAGCATCCACACTTTCCTTTAACCAATCGTATCCCTTCTCTTCCAGCTCGAGTGCTAAATCCTTTGTTCCCGATTTTACAATTTTTCCCTTATAGAGTACATGCACAAAATCGGGCACTATATAATCCAAAAGACGTTGATAGTGCGTAATAACAATAAAGGCGTTATCCTTCGAGCGCAAATGATTAACACCATTTGCAACAATACGAAGCGCATCGATGTCTAAACCTGAATCTGTCTCATCCAGTATAGCCAGTTTTGGTTCCAACATGGCAAGTTGAAAAATCTCATTACGTTTTTTCTCTCCACCGGAAAAGCCCTCATTTAATGATCGATTCGCCAACTTGGCATCAAATTCCACAAGCTTTTGCTTTTCCTTAACTAATTTTAAGAACTCTTTAGCTTCCATAGGTCCTAAACCTTTATAGGCCCGGATCTCATTAACTGCTGTTTTCAAAAAATTAATATTGGAAACTCCCGGAATTTCTACTGGATACTGAAACGCTAAGAAAAGTCCTTCACGTGCTCTATCTTCAGGTGATAGCTCAAGTAAATCTTTATTATCCAATGTAACCTCACCACCGGTTACCTCATAGGCCTCTTTACCTGCCAAAACCGAAGCCAACGTACTTTTACCCGAACCGTTTGGTCCCATAATGGCATGCACTTCACCGGCTTTAACTTCTAAATTTAATCCCTTTAAAATCTCTTTATCATCTACAGAAGCCCGTAGGTCTTTTATACTTAACATATCTTCATCAATTCAAATCTTTCGATTTGTTATTTGTTTTGTTTATATTAAAAAATATCTATAACACGCTATTTATCCAACGCTACCCTCAAGCGAAATTGCTAACAATTTTTGCGCCTCAACAGCAAATTCCATAGGCAATTGGTTAAGTACCTCTTTGGCATAACCATTAACAATCAGTCCAACAGCTTTCTCGGGATCAATGCCCCGTTGCGTCAGGTAGAATATCTGATCCTCTCCTATCTTCGAAGTAGTAGCTTCATGTTCCAATTTAGCTGTTTTGTTTTTTGCTTCAATGTATGGAAATGTGTGGGCCCCACATTTATCACCGATCAACAATGAATCGCACTGCGTAAAATTTCTGGCCTTCTCAGCCCCTTTACCTATCTGTACCAGCCCCCGATAACTATTCTGACTCACTCCCGCTGAAATACCTTTGGAAACAATTTTACTACGTGTGTTTTTACCGATATGGTACATTTTACTTCCTGTATCCGCTATTTGATGATTTCTCGTCAAAGCAACAGAATAAAACTCACCGACAGAATTATCGCCTTTTAAAATTACACTCGGATATTTCCATGTAATTGAAGACCCTGTTTCAACCTGTGTCCAGGAAATCTTACTGTTATCACCTTTACAAATCCCTCTTTTAGTTACGAAGTTATAAATCCCTCCTTTGCCTTCCTTATCTCCCGGATACCAGTTTTGTACGGTACTGTACTTTATCTCGGCATTTTCAAGTGCAATCAATTCCACAACTGCCGCATGTAATTGGTTCTCATCTCTCATAGGAGCGGTACAGCCTTCCAAATAGCTTACATAACTTCCTTCGTCTGCAATAATTAACGTACGCTCAAATTGCCCCGTATTCTGCGCATTAATTCGAAAGTACGTAGAAAGTTCCATCGGACAATTTACACCCTTTGGAATGTAAACAAAAGATCCGTCTGAGAATACGGCTGCATTCAGCGCTGCATAGATATTGTCGGTTTGTGGTACTACTGTTCCCAAATACTGCTTTACTAATTCAGGATGTTCTTTTACAGCTTCTCCAAAGGAACAAAATATAACACCATATTCTTTCAGTTTTTCTCTAAAGGTTGTCTTTACGGAAACACTATCGAAAACGGCATCAACCGCAACTACCCCGGCCAGCACTTTTTGCTCGTCTAACGGAATACCCAGTTTTGCAAATGTGTCCAACAACTCGGGATCAACCTCATCCATGCTGTTTACTTTTGGTTTTTCCTTTGGTGCAGCATAATAAGAGATATCCTGAAAATCGACTTTAGGGTGCTCGAAATTTTGCCATTTGGGCATCATCATCTTCTCAAAATGCTTCAGGGCTTTCAATCTCCAGTCCAAAAGCCAATCAGGTTCATTCTTTTTTGCAGAAATAAAGCGCACAGTTTCCTCAGATAGCCCCTTCTTAGCAATATCCATTTCGATATTGGTAGTAAAACCATATTTGTACTCCTCTACCGCGAGTTCTTGCAATATATTATCGTCTTTAGTACTCATTTCATTATCGATTTCGCCTCCTATCTTCCCCATCCATTTGAAGCGATTTGTCCTTAATTAATTTGCAAAGTTACAATTTGAAGAGCAATTATTCGAGCATTTATCGGCTCTTTTGTAGTGAATAAATAATCTCAATGTAAATTAATGACCGTAGTCATTTTTACTTTGCCTCTTGTTGTTTAGCTAGTTTATTATACCCGCCTTTTGCAGTTCCCTCTCCATATCCATTTGTAGTTGCTGCGCCTCTTCTCTTGCCCGCTCCGCAAAGTCATCTCCGCTACTAGCATAAATGATCGATCTAGTTGCATTGACTAGCAATCCACACTCATTGGTCATCCCAAATCCGCAAACCTCTTCTAAGCTGCCCCCTTGGGCACCGACTCCTGGCACCAATAAAAAATGATTCGGGGCGATTTTCCGTATATCTTTGAAATATTCCCCTCTTGTAGCTCCCACTACATACATTACCTGCTCATCATTTCCCCAAGTATTGACTTTTTCAATGATATGTTCAAACAACCTTTTATTAGCTGAATCGGCAAAAAATTGAAAATCCAAACTTCCCCTATTTGAAGTTAGGGCAAGCACGATAGACCATTTATCTGGATATTTAAGAAATGGGCTAATCGAATCTTCACCCATATAGGGAGCGATCGTTACTGCATCAAACGCCATTCCTGACACCTCTTTAGAAAAGAATGTCTTAGCATACATATCAGCTGTATTTCCGATATCGCCTCGTTTAGCATCGGCAATGCTCAAGCAGCTCTTCGGTATCATCTCCCAGGTACGCTGTAAACTGCGCCAACCTTGGACGCCTCTACTTTCATAAAAAGCAATATTTGGTTTATAAGCAACGCATAAATCAGCTGTTGCTTCGATGATACGTTTATTAAATTCAACAATAGGATCTTCAAAATCCAATAGGCAAGCTGGTATTTTCTCGATATCTGTATCTAAACCAACGCACAAAAAAGAGCGTTTCAGTTTTATCTGCTCTACTAACTGCTTACGAGTCATATAAGGGGAAAAATTATTAGGATCATGTAAAAAACAAGACAAATTTAGCTATATTTGTCGGCATATACAAAAGACTTTACAATTGGGATCTTATGGCTTTTTCAATAATATTCCCTTATTAAGGAGTTGAGGATTGAACAATTTGAATAAGATATTGGCCCTTATTTTTATTTTTTTTCTTTTTTTTTTTGATTTTTCAATTCTTATGCATACAATTGCAGCGGAATCTCAAAATTTACCTATCCGTTAAAGGAGAATCATTAGTCCTTCAGCGTAAAATTTAAACTTATCAATCGAGTTTTTATATGGGTAAATTTCTGTTAAACACAAGCATAAAAATCCTTATTACACATAACGACATTTGATGAATATTAATGAATTGAACGCTAAGCTCGTGTCTGAGCTACGTGAAATTGCAAAATTGATCGGTATTGCAGATGCTGAAAAGTTGAGAAAACAAGAGTTGATCAACAAAATTATCGCTACAGACAATGAAAAGCCTGCAGAGGAAGAGATAGTGGACGCTCCCGAAAAAGAGGAAGAATCCGGCGAAGCTAAACATCGTAAACGGGTGAGGACTTCAGTTAAACAAGCTGAACCCATCGAAATGAGAAAAAAAGTGGAGAAAGAACCGGTTTTGACTAACGCTATAAAAGAGGAACAGGGAAAAGAGAAGCTTTCTTCACCTGAAAACCGTTCGCAACGTACCGATCGTAGAGGCGGTACATTAACAAACAACCCTTCCCCTCAGCCTCAAGCAAAAACAGAAACTACTACCGGACAAGCCCCTGCATCTAACCTTGATTTTGACAACGTGATTGTTAACGAAGGTGTGTTGGAAATCATGCCAGATGGCTACGGCTTCCTGCGTTCGTCTGATTATAACTATTTAACATCACCTGATGACATCTATGTTTCGCAGTCGCAAATAAAACTTTTCGGACTTAAAACAGGTGATACCGTTAGAGGAAGTATTCGTCCTCCCAAAGAAGGCGAGAAATACTTCCCACTGGTACGAGTAGAGGCTATTAACGGCCAGGTTCCTGCAGAGGTGAGAGATCGGGTTCCTTTCGATTACTTAACACCATTGTTTCCTACAGAGCGTTTAAGGTTGTATACAGACGCCGGAAATAATTCAACCCGCATTATGGATTTGTTCACACCTATCGGAAAAGGACAACGTGGATTGATTGTGGCCCAACCAAAGACTGGTAAAACCGTTTTATTGAAAGAAGTTGCAAATGCCATTGCGAAAAATCATCCGGAAGTCTATTTGATCATTTTGCTAATTGATGAACGTCCGGAAGAGGTAACCGATATGGCAAGAAGCGTCCGTGCCGAAGTGGTATCTTCTACTTTTGATGAACCCGCAGAAAGACATGTAAAAATCGCCAATATTGTGCTTGAAAAGGCAAAACGTATGGTAGAGTGTGGTCATGACGTAGTAATTCTACTAGATTCAATAACCAGATTGGCGCGCGCCTATAATACCGTGGCACCTGCTTCGGGGAAAATATTATCAGGAGGTGTAGATGCCAATGCCCTACACAAACCAAAGAGGTTCTTTGGTGCTGCCCGTAATATTGAACATGGAGGCTCACTTACAATTTTAGCAACTGCTTTAACAGATACTGGTTCTAAAATGGATGAAGTGATTTTTGAAGAGTTCAAAGGTACAGGTAATATGGAGTTACAGCTCGATCGCAAACTGGCGAATAAACGCATATTCCCAGCCATCGATATTACGGCATCGAGTACGCGTAGAGACGATTTATTAAACGATAAAGAGACACTGCAACGTATATGGGTGCTTAGAAATCACTTAGCTGATATGAATTCAACTGAGGCAATGGAATTTTTGTTAGCACAAATGCGAGGGACCAGATCAAACGAAGAGTTTCTTATAAGCATGAATGGCTAGCGATAAGCAGTAAAACCATTTAACTGCTATACAGAGCTTTCTTACTTATTAAAAGTAGGAAAGCTTTTTTATAAGATTTTAAATGGTTACTAAAGCTGGTATGATTTATCAAAGATCAAAAGAAATCGTGCATGAAACAACATATACCTAATACAATTACTAGCCTTAACTTATTTAGCGGCTGCGTGGGAGTTGTTCTAGCCTTTGAAGGGCAGTTGATCAACGCGGGTTATGCCATTATCATTGCGGCGATTTTTGATTTTTTTGATGGAATGGCAGCACGTTTATTAAAAGTCAACTCTCCGGTAGGTAAAGAGTTAGATTCGCTTGCTGACATGGTAAGTTTTGGTTTTTTACCTTCGGTCATCATTTTTATGATGCTAGAAACCAATCCTGCAATAGAGTACGGCGGCTCTTGGATCAAGTACTCGGCCTTTTTATTGACTGTTTTCTCTGCACTGCGTTTAGCTAAGTTCAATCTTGATAGTAGACAGACGTCTATTTTCATTGGCTTACCCACTCCGGCATGTGCCTTGTTCATCTTATCACTTCCACATATTGCTTTGAGCAAAGATCCGGTTATTAGTGCTTATATACAGCATCCTGTAATTCTATTGGCTTTAATTCTGGCTTTAAGTTTTTTGCTAGTGGCAGAAATTCCGCTTATGTCATTAAAATTTAAAAGTTTACAGATTCGTCCCAATCTTCATCGCTATATCCTCCTCTCGGTAAGCGCTGTACTCCTTCTGTTATTTCAATTAACGGCTATTCCTTTCATCATTATCTTTTACCTGGTTTTATCACTCACGCAATATAGTAAACTTAGCCAGGAGCTATAAAAGTTTGTTATCAAAATCGAAAAACAACTGTAAATTAAAAGGTTAACGACAAAAAACTATCGCTCGAATCGCTTGACCGACAAATTATCATCTAACTTCTCGTAAAGATCAGCAATTCCCATTCCATACGCAGGGTGTATTAACCCCGACGCAATCTCAACGAGCGGTCCTAATACAAATCGACGCAAGTGAAGTAAAGGATGTGGAATTTTCAAGTTAGGTGTATCTAAAATAATCGCGTCATAAAATAAGATGTCAATATCAATTAGTCTAGCTTCCCATTTCACCTTTCTCTGTCGTCCAAGTATCTTTTCGATTTCCAGGACTTCTTTTAACGTTTCTTCCGGTGTTAAAACTGTATGGACTTTGACCGCCTGATTTAGGTAATTCGGTTGATTATTTACGCCCCAAGCAACTGTTTCATAAATTGCAGATTCATCGATGATATCCCCTACCCTGCTTTCAATCATTCGGATAGCATCAGCTAATTGTTGTTCGCTGTTTCCTAAATTTGAGCCTAATATCAGATAAACTGTATGCATAAACAAACTTAGTCAAAAGGGAACTGATATCCAATATTTGGCTTCTAGAGTGCTTCATCCATCTAGTTGATAGCATCTATGTCTGTAGAGACTTACTTTGGCTTTTCATGTAACAATATAGAGTCTTATTTGTCTTATAGCAGTGAAAGCAGTTAAATTTCAGACTTAGAAAAGATACATGAAGCAGTTTTTTAAATTCGTATTTGCCTCCATGCTTGGAGTATTCCTATCAGCAATAATTTTCTTTTTTATCGCTGTTGCTATTATTGCAGCTATCATTAGCTCTGCCAGTTCGGATAAAGCCGTTGAAATAAGCGAGAATTCCATCATGCGCATAGGCCTAAATTATGCGATCAAAGAGCGTACGGATAAAAGCCCGTTCAACAACGTTAATTTTCCATCCATAAATTCAGAAAAATATATTGGTTTAGACGAAATACTCCTCCGTATTGATGCGGCAAGAAATGACAATCGGATAAAAGGTATTGTACTGGACATGGATGGTATCGGCGCTAGTTTTGCTACTCTTCAGGAAATTAGGGATGCGCTCCTCCGGTTCAAGCAATCAAAAAAATTTATTTTAGCATACAGTGAAGGATACTCGATGAAGGGATATTATCTTGCTTCTACTGCTGACAAACTTTATCTGAACCCTGAGGGTTCTGTAGATTTTCGAGGCTTAGCGAGTCAACTTCCATTTTTTAAAGGAACGCTCGAAAAATTAGGTATTGAAGCACAGATAGTAAAAGTAGGCACCTATAAAAGTGCAGTAGAACCCTTTGTATTGGATAAAATGAGCCCAGCTAACAAAGAACAAGTCACTTCCTATCTCAATTCTTTATATGATAACTATCTTAGTAATGTGTCCAAATCGCGTAGTATCCCGGTTGATTCCTTGCGAAAGATTGCAGACGATTACACGGGAAGAGACGCTGAGAAAGCCCTGAATGCAAAACTAGTCGATGGATTAAAATATAAAAACGAGCTAATAGATGAATTAAAAGCTAAATTGGGAATTGATAAAAAGAAGAAAATCAAATCGATAAATATAGAAGACTACACTTCTCCGAAAAAGGAAGAAAATAGTTCATCAAACCGATTGGCTGTAATTTATGCTGTAGGCGATATTGTTTCAGGCGAAGGTTCTGATGAACAAATCGGTTCAGAACGAATTTCAAGAGCAATTCGGACGGCACGCGAAGATGATAAAGTAAAAGCGGTTGTGTTTCGTATCAACTCACCAGGTGGAAGCTCCTTAGCTTCGGACGTAATTTGGAAGGAAGTTGAATTGACAAAAAAAGTAAAACCTATTATTGTTTCAATGGGAGATGTGGCGGCCTCCGGAGGTTATTACATTGCCTGCGCTGCTGATTCTATTTTTGCTCAACCAAATACCATTACCGGTTCCATTGGTGTCTTTGGTATAATTCCAAATTTTCAGAACTTCTTCAACAACAAGTTGGGCATTACCTTTGATGAAGTCAAAACCGGAAAATATGCCGATTTAATGAGTGTTAATAGACCCCTTACGGCGGACGAACGAGACCTTATTCAACAAGAGGTAAATAAAACTTATGATACATTTACAAAGAAAGTAGCAACCGGTAGAAAAATAAGCCAAAACCAAGTGGATAGCATTGGCCAAGGCCGTGTGTGGACCGGTGCCCAAGCTGTAAAAATTGGTTTAGTAGACCGTTTAGCAAGTCTCGATGACGCTATTACAGCTGCGGCCCGTAAAGCCAAATTGAAAGACTATAAACTGGTGAGATACCCTGCCATGAAAGATCCTTTAGAAGCTTTTCTCGGTTCTTCCAGCGATAAGCTGAAGACTTGGATAATGAAGAAAGAAATGAATGAAAGCTACCTTCTTTACGAACAAGCAAAGCAGGTTATGCAACAAAGCGGTATACAGGCAAGATTACCGTATATGATTAATATTCATTAAATCTTACCGCACAGCCAAAAAAGGGCACTCCTTTCGGAGTGCCCTTTTTTGGCTATGCACATTTTGTTATATATCGTCTATATACGTAAGTTTGCCCGTTATATTGGCAAAGCTTCGAAGCCCGTTAACAATACATCGAAATGGAAAATAAAATTATATCCCGCAAATTTAGATTGCTTTCACAATTGATGGAATTACATGGCGAGAATTCCTTCAAAACTAAAGCGATAGCTAATGCAGCTTTTAAGCTAGATAAGCTACCTTTTAAAATTATTGATAAAACGGAACAAGAATTAAGCGCAGAGCAAGGTATCGGCAAAAGCATAGCGTCAAAAGTTTGGGAGCTTATCCATACGGGCTGTATAGAGGATCTAGAGGCATTACTCGCTAAAACACCTGAAGGCATTTTAGAGATGCTAACAATAAAAGGTTTGGGGCCAAAAAAAATCTTGATCATATGGAATACGCTTGCAATCGAAACATTAGGAGAGCTTTACTATGCGTGTAACGAGAATCGACTGATCGAAGCAAAGGGATTCGGGCTAAAAACACAAGAAGAAATCAAGATGGCCATTGAGTTTAATATGGCCAGTCAAGGTTTATTTTTGTATTCCCAGGCAGAGAAGTTAGCCAGCTCAATCTTTGATACACTCAAAGAGATGCTTTCCGGCCAACATCTCTTGAGTTATACAGGTGATTTCAGGCGCAAATTGGAATTACTATCATCGGTCGAATTGATTACAACTGCCAGTGCCGAGGAAATATTGGCATATATTGAAAAAGATAAGCGACTTATCCAATTTGATTATCAGGAAAATAAAATTCAGACAGTTCATGAAAGTGGTCTTCCTATACATTTTATTTTAAGCAACGTAAATGAGTTCTCTCAGCACCTATTAATCACCACAGGTAATCAACAGCACATCGCGTTACTCGAACAACTTTATGAAAAAGGAGTTCCTAATGCGGAAAGTGAAGAGGAAATTTACCATCAATTAAACTTAGACTTTATTGAGCCTGAATTGCGTGAAGGCTTGGATGAAGTCCAAAAAGCCCATGACCATACACTTCCTAACCTTATAACTTATGACGATATAAAAGGCACTTTGCATAATCATAGCACCTATAGCGACGGTGTTCACTCACTGAAAGAGATGGCTCTATATTGCAAAGACGTTCTTCATTTACAGTATTTAGGGATATGTGATCACTCTCGGACAGCAGTCTATGCAAACGGCTTAAAAGAGGACCGGGTAAGATTGCAATGGGAGGAAATAGATTCGTTAAATCAAACATTATATCCTTTTAAGATTTTTAAAGGTATTGAGTCGGATATTTTGGGAGACGGCTCTTTGGACTACCCGGATGAATTATTAAGAGAATTTGATTTTGTAGTTGCTTCTGTGCATGCCAACCTGAAAATGGACGAAGAAAAAGCTACCCTACGTTTAATTAAAGCTATTGAAAATCCTTATACGACCATTTTAGGGCATCCAACCGGGCGCCTTCTGTTAAGCAGAAAGGGATATCCCATTGATTATAAAAAGGTAATCGATGCCTGTGCTGCCAATGGGGTAGCCATCGAAGTCAATGCAAACCCCTTAAGATTAGATTTAGATTGGCGCTGGCACCGTTATGCGATTGAGAAGGGTGTTTATCTTTCCATCAATCCCGACGCCCATCGCGTAGAAGGATTTCAGGATATGTATTACGGAACTTTAGTGGCAAGAAAAGGAGGACTTACAGCCTCGCAATGCCTCAATTGTTTTGATCTGGACAAATTGAACAGCTACTTTAGCTCTCGCAAAACAAGTATAAAATAATTATCTTTGAGCATGATCGCACAACAAGCTAACAAAATCTTCCATCAAGCTATTCATGATTATCATATTCATAATGATATTGATCGACCGATAAATAATCCTTATGAGCCACATACGCTGGACCATTTGCTATATCTTAAATGCTGGATAGATACCGTGCAGTGGCATATGGAAGATGAGGTACGCAATCCAAATATTGATCCGATAGCAGGGCTAACGTGGAAAAGAAGAATTGATCAATCTAATCAAGATCGTACGGACACCGTTGAATACATCGACAGTTATTATCTTAATGCATTTAACGATGTGATAACGTTACCCAATGCGACAATAAATACGGAAAGTCCTGCCTGGGCTATTGATCGACTTTCTATCCTAGCCTTGAAAATATATCATATGCAAATAGAAGCTGAGCGTCAGGACGCCTCATCGGCACATCGTGAACAATGTAGCCGGAAATTGCATATTTTATTCGAACAACAAAAAGACCTGTCAGGTAGTATTGATGAACTACTTGAGGATATTAGTAAAGGAAAAAAGTACATGAAAGTATACAAACAAATGAAAATGTATAATGATCCTTCCTTGAATCCGGTCTTGTATACAAACGAAAAATAAATAGCTTCGGAGTAAGTTATAGGCCGAAATAACACATGAATAAAAAAAACATTTTAGTTTTTCGTTTTTCAGCAATGGGTGATGTCGCCATGGTTTCGCCAGTTATCCAGCAATTATGCGAACAGCATCCCGAAATCAATATAATTTTTGTAAGCAGATTTTTATTCAAACCCTTTTTCGATACAATTCCTCAAGTACGCTTCCACCCTATTTATCCAAAAGAGCGACATAAGGGCGTACGTGGTTTGTATAAATTATTCCAAGAGCTGCGAAACTATAAAATTGACGGAATCGCTGATTTGCATGATAGTCTTCGTAGTCGTATTCTTTCGACATTCTTTCGGTTAACTACCGTTCCAATA
Source organism: Olivibacter sp. CPCC 100613 (assembly GCF_036959255.1). Lineage (NCBI taxonomy): Bacteria > Pseudomonadati > Bacteroidota > Sphingobacteriia > Sphingobacteriales > Sphingobacteriaceae > Olivibacter > Olivibacter sp. CPCC 100613. The sequence continues at coordinate 25,290 of NZ_JAWMTI010000008.1, read as the reverse complement.
AAAAGGATTGATAAAGGAAGAATGGAAAAAAGAGCCTTAACACGTTCTAAGGATAAACATTTGATTCCACTTAAACATACAATCGTGCGTTATGCGGAAGTATTTCAGTCGCTTGGATTTCCTTTTCAAATAACAAATAAATTAGTAAAAAAGACGAGACCGCTACCTTCGGTATTTATACCGCAATTTACTCCTGCATCAGCCTCGTCCGGTCGAATAGGTGTTGCTCCTTTTGCCCAACATATATATAAGGTGTATCCGCTCGATAAGATGGAGGAAGTGATTCGTGTCTTGAGTCACAGCTATGAACTTTTTATCTTCGGTGGTGGCCGAGAAGAAAGAGAAATTGCAATGGAATGGGCGAATAAGTACAAACATGTTACAAGCGTAATAGGTGCAGTGGACTTAGCTCGGGAACTCGATTTAATGGCAAACTTAGATCTCGTGCTCAGCATGGATTCATCTGGTATGCACATGGCCTCCCTTGTAGGTACAAGAGTAATATCTGTCTGGGGCCCAACCCACCCTTATGCCGGCTTTTTGGGCTTTGGCCAAAAAGAAGATGACTGCTTGCAGTTCAATCATCCTGCCAGACCCAGCTCTATATACGGTAATAAACCCTGTTTATGTGATGGGATTCCCTGTATTGAACGTATTAGCCCAGAAGATATCGTCAAAAAAATTGAACAAACATTAAGCTATGGCTAAACACCTGTATTTAATCCGTCATGCCAAGTCAGACTGGAGCTTTGACCTTCCGGATTTTGATAGACCCCTGAATAAACGTGGATTGAGAGACGCTCCTATAATGGCTAAAAGATTGGATTTGCAAAATCTACGTCCAGATGGGTTAGTGAGCAGTCCAGCTAATCGCGCAATTTCCACCGCAAAGATTTTTGCCAAAGAACTCAAGTTTCCAGATGCAAATATACAGGAAGAGGAAACCGTTTATGATGCAGATGTTCAGGCCTTGCTCAAGGTGATCAATTCATTTCCGGCTAATTTAGATTGTATAGCGCTGTTTGGTCACAATCCAGGTATTAGTTTGTTAGCCGAGTATCTTTGTAGTGATGTTTCCATTGATTTCCCAACTTGTGCGATCGCATTTTTATCTTTTGATGTAGATCAATGGGACGAAATAAGTATGGGAACAGGTAATTTAATATGGTTCAATTACCCCAAACTTGTTTAAAAAAAGAACCTTTATTAACTTTACCCTATAACAATTACTCTTTCCATTTCACATGATAAAACTAAGCAACGAATATATCCGTGTTAACATCAAAAAAAAGGGTGCTGAGCTCTCTTCGATTTATAACAAGAATATGGCTCACGAGTATATTTGGCAGGGAGATCCAAGTTTTTGGCCCTGGCATGCACCTAATCTCTTCCCTATAGTTGGTGGTTTGAAGGACAACAAACTTGTTATCGACGGCGATAACTATGAGTTGGCGCGGCACGGTTTTGCAAGGCATACAAATTTTCAAGTTATTGAATCTTCAGAAACACATGCCATTTTTTCACTACGTTATAACCAAGAGACCTTACGCCATTATCCCTACCATTTTGAATTTCAAGTCATTTATCATCTGGAAAACGAATTACTTAAATGCTCTTATAAAGTCATCAATCTTGAGACCAAACAGATATACTTTTCTGTAGGTGCTCATCCCGCATTCAATGTACCTTTCTTTTCGTACGAACGCTATGATGATTATTACCTGGAGTTCGACAAGGAAGAAGCGCTGCAACGCCACCATCTTTCAGAAGCTGGTTATTTTAACGGTGAGTTATCAACTATTTTACTAGACAATAAAAAACTTCAATTACATGAACATCTTTTTGACACAGATGCACTTGTCTTTAAAACCTTACTCAGTAAACGCGTAGCGATTCGCAGCAAAAACCATCCACATGCGTTACTCATTACTTATGGCGATTTTAAATCACTGGGTATTTGGGCAAAACCGGGTGCACCTTTTGTTTGCATTGAACCTTGGTTAGGATATGCAGATAGTGAAACGGGAGCCGCAACGATTGAAGAGAAGGAAGGAATGATTTCATTAGCTCCTGGTCACGTATTTGAAGCCAGTTATTCGATCACGATTCAATAATTTAATATGATCCATATACACCTTCAACTATGGGTGTAAAGTCACAAGCTTTCATATTAAAAGTTTTTTGAAACAGTAAATGCTTTTTTGGGTTATATTATCAATATCCTCTCAAACAGGCAAAAAAACATAAACCATGAACAGTAGAGTAGAAAGAACCATTGAAAATTTAATTGACTCGTTTACTGACAAACTTCCTTCACTTTTATTAGCTATCGTCACATTAGTTGTAGGGATTTGGTTGATTAAGGTATTAATTCGTTTTTTACATAAACGGTTTACCAGTGGGAAAATCGATATTTCACTTGCGGAATTTCTGACAAGCATTATACGCGTTTTGCTCTACGTCCTTTTGTTTTTAAGTGTAGTTTCTACATTAGGCGTACCAACAACCTCGTTCGTTACCATGTTGGGTGCTGCTGGATTGGCTGTAGGTCTTGCTTTACAGGGCAGTTTATCTAATTTTGCAGGGGGTGTTTTAATTTTGCTTTTTAAACCATTCCGTGTTGGTCATTTTATAACTACGAACAATAACGTTTCGGGAACTGTGTTAAAAATAGACATCTTGTATACGACATTAAAAGCGGGAAACGGCACAACTATATATGCACCAAATGGTCCTTTGGCTAACGCGGTTATTAATAATGTATCTGATAACTCTACCCGAATGGCAGAATACAAAATAGGCATCTCGTACAACAACAATATTGATACCGCCAGAAAAGTAATTCTTGGCGTATTGGAAAGTGATGCACAAATTCTTAAAGATCCAAAACCGGCAGTATTGGTGGATTCGTTGGGCGATAACGCCGTTGTGCTCGTTATTAGAGGATGGGTTAATAACAAAGAGTTTTGGCCCGTTTATCATGCCAATTATCAAAAAATTAAGGAAGCATTAGATCAACATAATATCAGCATGCCGTATCCCCAACGTGATATACATATCATAAATAACAAAAGTGAAAGTGATTCTTAGGTCTTTTTCGATCGTAAAACCTATGTCTATAAACACAGGATATTTTTTGTTCAAAGCAAAAGACACAAATACCTCCTTTGCATCTGAAGAATGAAAGGAAGATGAATTATTATCTTCTCGACTTAGTTTCCCTTTACTTTAACCAATAGGTCAACACATACCGTATCTTTTTGAAGACGAAAATCAAGGTCCACAAAAGATAATGGTACAAGGTAAAATTATGTTTGACTCTCATGCTTAATGAAATTAGCCTTTACTACTAGCAATTTAGCTAACTTTTATTAACTTTTCGTTAACAGAACAATAATATTTACAGTAATGGAGAAATCATTCGGGCAGACTTTTCCATAAGTTTACGCCATTTGGCCCGATGTTCCCAACGTTCTGTATTCATTTCTTCGGCGTCTTGTAGATCCTCATTGAAAATTTTACGTAATTCCTCGGCTACTTGCGGATCAAGTATAAGAGACATGACCTCAAAGTTAAGGTCAAAGCTACGCTGATCCATATTCGCTGTTCCTATGATTGCTAATTTATTATCAAAAACAATGGTCTTCGCATGGATGAACCCCTTTTTATAACGAAAAATACGCACGCCGGCTTTTAGAAGATCGTCATAATATGAGTGAGCTGCTGCATTAACAATTCTTGAATCAGATACGTAGGGTACCAGCAGCTTTACGTTAACACCGCGCAGTGCCGCAATAATCAGCGCATCCATTAAGCTTTCACCTGGAATAAAATAGGGAGTAGTAATCAGTATTTCCTCCTTTGCCGTGCTTATGGCCTGGAGCAAGGTATATAAAATGGAAGGAGAAACCGAGTCTGGCCCGCTCGAGACGATTTGGACAAGACTCCCCCCCCCCTCTTCGGACCGATCGCTGAAAAATCGCTGTTCGGGGTAAAGTTTATTCGGACTGCAAAAGTTCCAATCACATAAAAAAATATATTGAAGGTATAATGTTCCCCTCCCTTTAATACAGACGTGTGTATCGCGCCAATAGACCCCATCATTTTGCTTTTCTTCATTCATATACCGATCTGCCACATTAATTCCACCAACAAACGAAGTATGACCGTCAATAACAATTATTTTTCGGTGATTTCTGTAATTCAATCTATTCGCCAATAAAAGGAATGTAATTTTATGAAAAGGATAAACTTCAACTCCCGCAGCCGCTAGTTCAGCCGAAAACGCGCCATCGATCGATCGGCTCCCGAAATGATCATAGATAAAACGCACCTCCACGCCTTCTCTTGCTTTCTGAATAAGCGCTTCTTTTACGGTATTGCCGATAACATCATCTTCAAATGTATAATATTCCAGGTGTATATGATCTCGAGCCTGCTTTATTGCTTGTAAAATTTCCCTGAATGTTTGCTCTCCATTAATCAAAATTTTTATGGCATTATTGGCTGTTAGCGGACTCATCATATCTTTTAAAATCATATGAGCAAGTCCTTTATATGTCAGTCCATAATCTCCCACGCTGTGCAAAGCATCAAAAGATGACTTATATATTTGTATTTTAAGTCTTTCTTGCAATCTTTGATCTGACAGCAGCTTTTTACTATACATACTTCTATTCCGATAATTTATACCAATAGAAAAATAGAGAATAATACCTGCAATCGGAACAAAGATGGTTAAAAGTAAATAGGCCAGTGTTTTTGTGCTCGATCGAGTTTCATATATAATACGCAGGCAAACACCGATAACAAGGAGGGTATAGATAATTTCTGCAACAATGAACCAGTCAAAAGAAGGCATAGCTTATCCCGAATATAGGAATAAACTTAACAAAAAAAATTGACACCTTAAAGCATCATTGCCTTGAATACTTCCTGTGCATATTCTCCCCAATTTTCCATGCTTTCCTTTAATGTACTTAGCAAACTTGCATTATTGACTTTCTTAGCCTTTTTTGCAGGTATAATGGGTGATGGTTGTATCGGCACATCACTAACTTTAGTTGCAAACCAAGTTGTATTGTCATGTGGTAAGGCAAGACCCAAAATCATACCTGGTAAACCGGTAAAAGACTCAGGTCCGCCCGAAACAGGTATTTGATCTGTATAAAAGGCCACAACATAGATCGAATCCATTACCAAGGCGTTAGCTCTTCTACAATCATACCCGGCGATTTCTCTTGTTTCGCTGGTAATTTTCCATTTAATCTTCCTCACACTGTCTTCCACAAGGAAAATTTCTTCAAACAGCTTCTTTTCACTGACGGATATATCGGTTTTAAAATCTGTATAGATGGTTTTTTTTAAGTCAATCGTAGGGTCATTACTGAAAAAGCTATTTGTGGAGGGGGCATTGGTCTCTATCGGTTTATAAAGAGACGCATCTTTTGAGAAAGATAAGGTAGCCTGAACTGATTTAAATTGTGGTTGTGTTTTTTTGTACTGATCATAAATCTGTTGCATCCAACTTGAGTTTTCCTTTGTGATACGCTTGGCCAATTTCGCGTACATGTTCACCTTTTTTTCATATTCTATAGTTCCGCTACTGATAAAACGGACATTCTGCCCATATGATAAATGACTGATCATTAATAACAGCGCAGTCCAGGTTATGAATCTTATATCTCTTTCCATTTGTTTAATTTTTTCGTTAATGGCAATGAAGCTAGGGGCCATTCTACTAGTCATTTATGGTTTTGTACCCATTTTATTAAATTCCCAGGTAACGGAAAACATAAAATAACGGCGAATGGTCGTGTAGCTGCTCTGATTAATCGTATTGTTAAAAGCGCTTCGATTAAAACCGACATTTTGATTTAGCAGATCGTTACCGGAAATAGTAAAACGAAGATTTTCTTCTTTAAAGAACTTTTTAGTGATATATGCGTTTAGGATAAATCGTTCAAAGTTCTCATCGAATGATTGCGTCGCCTGTGTATACATGTAGTTTCCATCCGATCCTATTTGAATCCTACCGGGTAAATAAATATTAAACCCGGCATTTCCATTCATCCCCCATCCATTATTGTTGAATTCAGGTTGAAGAGACGACTCGGACGTGTTATAACTCGGTCCAAAATTTATATTAAAGTCATATTTTTTCTCTTTGTATTTTGATAAAGACAAATTGCCTGAATACGTGTATGACTTGGTTTCATTGAGGTTATTATTGGTCAGGTTATAATATACATTTCCATTCGTACTTAAATCTAATCCGATCTGCATATCCAATTTTTTTATTTTTTTGCCGGCGTACATACCTCCGTAAAAATTTGCGGTGCTTCTTCCTTTTAAATTGGCAGATTGATAGGTACTTTTCCCAACGGAGTCAGTAATCGTATTACTTACGATCGGGTTGGTAGTAAACGAATAGCTACCGTAAAAATTAATATACTGATTGCTAAGTACTTTATAAGAGTAATAACTCAGATTGAAGCGGTTGGTAAAAGAGGGTTTTAAATCCGGGTTACCTAATACAATGTTGAGCGGATCCGTATTCACCCGAACGGGTTGTATCTGATTGATTGTGGGTTGTGTATTGTTCCCATTGTACCCTAGCCGCAGCGACTTTTGCTGAGAAAATTTATATTGATAATTCAACTGTGGATTGAAGTTTGTAAAATTTCTGGTAAACAGGTCATCTGTGTATCGATCAAGTTGTTTAAATCGTACATCGCTTACCTTCGCCCCAAAGTTGAGATTGGTTTTCTCCGTTTTATAATTAAAAACAGCTCCAACCTGATTGGACGTTTGGTCCAACTTATAGTCATTACTATATAAACTATCCAGTACATCGTAAGCTCCTGTATTCGATTGATTAAAAGATCGCCTATTGGAATGTCCGTTATTAATGCTAAGTCCGTAATTCAATACGACAGCGAAATTCTTAAAAAGAGGTTCTGAATAAGTTACATTGGATCTGAAAGAATTATTTACTATATCATTTGTTTTATATTGATTGATATCCGAAACACTATCAGCGGCTCCCCCACTTCCATAAAATACATTCTCGGCGTTCAGAAATCCATCTGTCTTATTGGTGTTGGCGGATTGACTGAGATTTAACGAAAAAGTTCGTCCTACCTTTTTGAATTTTTTAGTGAGTAACGCTGTTGCATTAAAAATTCGGTCGTCGGATTTATTGGTTAATTTCCTTTCACTTTGATTTAGTAATCCTCCCGAACCATTTCTACTCTCGGATATATAACTGTTTTCTGTATCGCTGTTTCTCAATGTTCCATCCAATGAAATACGGAGGTTTGTTGTTGAGTCCAGTTTAATGTCATAACGGGCATCCAATTTATGCCGAAACATATGATTCTTGAATGTCTCATCAGATCGATCATTAATTAGTCCCGTAGGCAAGTTACGTTGTGTCAGATTATTCCTTGTGCCGTCCACATCTAAGGTCCCTATTTTATAATTCGTATTAATTGATTGCTTATCGCTATCCCATTTATTATCATAATGTAAACCGCCCGTACGTGCCAAAGGGATCCCTTCTCCATTATACTGCCCGTTAAACGATTCCAGGTCGTCACCACTGCCTCCATAAAACATCATCCCTCCATCATCTGAAAACTCCATATTGTTGGTACCATATCTGTCTGCATCCCGCCAGCCAAGCCCTACCTTCCCTGTATTCCCAATGGTACCGTAAGCAGACATCTTCTCCTTTCCTTTAAATTTGTTGATCATCCCCTGCGCCTGATAAAACTCATCATTTCCCAGTCCAGCGTCCAATTTACCAAAGTAACCCTTTTTACTGTCTTCCTTTAACTGAATATTAATGGTTTTCGTTTTCTGGCCATCATCCACCCCGGTAAAGGCAGCCTGATCGCTTTGTTTATCATAAAGCTGTACCTTGTCAACCATATCACTTCGAATATTTTTTGTTACCAGGGTCGGATCATCACCGAAGAACTCTTCTCCATCAACCAATACCTTATTGACCGTCTGGCCCTGTGCGGTGATCTTACCATCTTTATCTACCTGTATACCCGGAAGTTGTTTTAACAGATCTTCAACTTTAGCGTTCGGTTGTAGCTTAAAACTTGCGGCATCATACTCCGTTGTATCACCCTTAATTGTTATGGGTTGCCGCCCGGTGATAACGACTTCAGCCAGAAGTTGAGATTTTAAGATCATATCAATCGATCCGAAGTTAATTTCATTTAGGGAATCTAATGTGAAATTCTCAACATAATCCGCATATTTGGGATAGGTAATGAGCAGGATATATTTACCTTTCTCTAACTGATCTAGTTTAAAATTACCATTTTGATCAGCTCTGGTAAATTTATACAACATAGAATCTTGCGCATTTAAAACACTGACGGTGGTGTTGCTCAATTTAATATTGGAAGCTGTATCTATAACAGATCCTTTAATTAGGAAATTATCCTGAGCCTGAGAGGTAAAACACGAAAGAAGTAAAAACAAGATAAAGGTTAGTTTTTTCATATATTTTAGGCATTCTGGAGTTAAAAATATAAAAAAAAAGACGTTCGATCTACAAAATCAAAAGTTTTAACATTAATTAACATAATATTAAAATACAAAAAAATGGGCACTTCGATATTTATCGCTGAGGGATCCTCTTCATGCTGCAAAAACGTTATAGAGTCCTATCGACAGTGTCTTTTAAATGATAATAGTTAACTCAAAAGCTAATTAATCCGAAACAGGTTATCTTGATTATTCTTATCAGGCACATAAGTATCACCTAATTCTATCGACTTAATTTTCTTGTTTGTTTTAATAGCTATCGAAACCGTTTTATTCCCATCTTTCCACGATCCGATCGATTGATTCTTCTTTTCTATCGAACCATCTAGGTAATGTATGGTAAGGTATATGGGAAGCGGTTTAGTACCCTTATTTTTAACGATTACGGAGTATTCACCCTCTTTCTTTTCTACCACGTCTTCAATAGCCAAATCCAGCGCACCGTCACCGTAAAACCATCTTTTCCAAAACCAATTTAAATTTTGTCCGCTGCCCGTATTTATTGCATTGAAAAAATCTAACGGCTGTGGATGCTTTCCATGCCACGTTTCAATGTAATGATGAAGTGCCTTCTTAAACAATTCTTTTCCTAAATATTCTTCCACATAGAGGTATCCTAACGCTGGTTTAGGATAAGAATTTGTAAAAGTTCCAGCACCCCTTAGATCGGTCGTCAACGTCACAATCGGTGTATCGTCTCGATTACCCGAATTCTTAGCCGTAGCTTGTATTCCGTAATCGTCTACATAGCTACTATCGATATAGTTAGAAAGTTTCCATTCTCCGATAGTTGCCCATCCTTCATCCATCCACCCATACTTTGTCTCATTTATCCCCATATAAAAAGGAAACATCGTATGAAATATTTCATGATTCGTTAATGTAATTGCATCCTCTCTAGTTTTTGTAGGATTATCATTGGCCATCATCGGATACTCCATTTGGTCAAGGCCGTCAAAAACTGTCATATGATTATAAGGGAACGGCCAAGCGGGGAAATAAAAACTCATACCTTCTACCGTTTTTCGGGCAAAGTCAATCACCTCTCTGTAATCCTTATGTACCGGATTATAGATGGCATCAATACGTGTCCTTCGTTGGGTTAATGAATCAACCATTAAGCTAACGGATTTCCAAACGTAGTGATTACTCAGCGCAAAAGCGAAATCAGGTACTCCTTTAGCCTCAAATTTAAAAGTATTAAAAGCTCTTCCTTTGGTTATCATGTTCGACTTTACGTTGTGGTCGTTGATAACATCAATAACCGTATCAGATGAACAAGCCCTTTCCAGCAAATCATTTATAGGTTTTTGATATACTTTTTTTCCATTTTTTAGATCGCCTGTCGCCCACACAGCGTATCCCCCCGGTACATCAATTTCTGCATCAAAGTTGCAGAAGTCATTATAAAATTCTTCCGCACCGGTATAGGGGTATCGGTTCCAACCATCTATATCGTCGTATACGGCGATCCTAGGAAAAAAATAGGCGATAAAATAAGCTCCTTGATCTACCTTTCCTGTACGCAAGTGCGAGCCTTCGTTCAATGTATATTCATAATCTATTTTGAAGCGTATATTGCTGTGGGGCGGTACCTTAATATCCATCAGCTTCATATTGGCACCATCAATCAAGGCATTATTGATTTCTATCGCCCTTTTATCAACTTCAACTTTCTTCAATAGTAGACCGTCTCCTAAATCTTTTTTATCGATTTTAGATTTTCTGTCAACCCCTTTCTTGTAAATATTGGCGTATAACTTAAACCAAATTTCATCCAATGTATCCGGACTGTTGTTATTATAGATGATTTCCGTTGTTCCAGATAATAACCGGCTTTTTGGCTCAAACTTTATCTTTAGTTTGTAGTCTGCTGCATTTTGCCAATACTTACTGCCCGGCATTCCATTCAATGTGCGTGTACCTTTTTTAATCGCATTAGTAAAAGATGAGTCTGCAGGCAATGCATCTTGCGCCAAACATTCCGTTATTCCGCAAAAAAAATATACTAAAAAAAGAATTTTACTGCTGTTCATTTCTTATAGGGTACCGTGTAATCTATTTTTCTCACCGCTATATGAGAAGGGTAAATTTAATTTAAGAAGTCTAACTATCTAACTACCGGTTAATCCGGCTCGTCTTAATAGTGCGTCAACGGAAGGTTTCCTTCCCCTGAAGTCAATATAAAGCGTCATCGGATCAACGGTACCTCCTTTACTGAGTAAAATCTTAAACTTTTCGGCAGTTTCTCGGTTAAAGACGCCTGTTTCTTTAAAATAGTCAAAAGCGTCCGCATCAAGTACTTCGGCCCATTTATAAGAATAATAACCCGCGGAGTAACCACCGGGAAATATATGCGAAAAGGATGGGCTCATAGCGATCCCTTCCATCACTGGATAAAGTTGGGTATCTGCAACTACATGCCTTTCAAATTCTACAAGGCTATCGTCCGGCTGCAGTTGATTTGTATGGTAAGCTAAGTCCAACAGACCAAAGCTTAGTTGTCGTAAAGTTTGATAGCCCTCCATGAAATTTGCGGAAGCAACAATCTTATCGATCTCTTCCAAAGGAAGAGATTCACCTGTTTTATAGTGTTTGGCAAAACTAGATAGAAATGCTTTATCGTAGCAATAATTCTCCATAAACTGGGATGGCAGTTCTACAAAGTCCCAATACACATTGGTACCCGACAGGCTTTCATATACGGTATCTGCCATTATTCCGTGCAGGGCATGTCCAAATTCATGAAATAAGGTAGTCACTTCGTTAAATGTAAGCAGCGAAGGAACATCTCCATGGGAACGGGAAAAATTGCACACGATAGAAATGTGGGGTCTTATCGCTAGTCTCTCTACTTTAGACTGCCCTTGGTAGCTTGTCATCCACGCACCGGCACGTTTACCTTCCCTTGGAAACCAATCGACATACAATAAGGCTTTATGTATACCATTTTCCAATACTTCAAAAACTTCTACCTCTTGATGGTATTTCTGAATATCGTTCCGTTTTTGAAACGTCAACCCATATAACTTGTTCGCAACATCAAATGCAGCGTTGACTACGGCTTCAAGAGGAAAATATGGTTTTAAAGTTTCTTCTGAGAACTTGAATTGGGCTTCCCTCAACTTTTCCACATAGTATGCGTGATCATAAGGCATCAATTCATCTATATCATCAATAGAAGCCACCTGTCTTAATTGCTTAATTTCCTTTTGTGCGAAGGGTTTAGCCTTCACCAATAAATCATGCAGAAATTTCTCCACTTCCTCTGGGCCGGACGCCATTCGTTCCTGTAAAATAAAATGTGCGTGCGTCTCATATCCAAGTAACTCAGCTCGCTCTTGCCGGTAAGCGACTATTTTTTTTACATGTTCTTCATTATCATATTCATTTTTGTTGAAAGCTCTTTTTGAGGAAGCTAAATACAATTCCCGTCTCAAATCACGCTTTTTCGCGTACTTCATAAATGGCATCATACTCGGAAATTGCAAACTGAAAACCCAGCCAGCTAACCCTCTTTTCTTTGCTTCTTCTTTCGCGGCATTTTTAGCAGAGCTAGGAAGCCCCTCTAAATCCTGCTCGCTGGTAATATGCAAAGAATAAGCATTTGTCTCGTGGAGTACATTTTGTGAAAATTTCACTTTCAAGGAGGCAAGCTCTTTATCAATAAATCGCAGACGATCTTTTTGTGCATCAGTCAATAACGCGCCATTTTTCGTGAAACTCTTATAGGTTTTATCCAACAATTTATATTCTTCTTCGGTTAAGCTTGACTTTGATGTCTCTTCGAATACTGTTTTTATACGTAGAAATAGCTCTTCATTAAGTGTGACATCATTTCCATATTCGGTAAGTAGCGGAGAGATTTCCTGTGCAAGATTCTGAAGATAGTCGTTTGTTTCAGCAGAATTTATATTAAAGAAAGCTTCGGCGACGACGTGTAACTGTTTCCCTGCTTTTTCAAGTGCTACTATTGTATTATGGAAGGTTGGTCTTGCAGGATTGCCGGCAATCTGCGTGATTTCTTGCTTAGCTTGGATTATTCCCTCCAATATCGCAGGTTTGAAATCTTCTTGATTTATATTTTCGAATGGAAAACTGTTAAATGGTGTATCGAATGACTTCAGAAGTGGGTTATTCATAATAATGGAAATAAGCCCCAAACTTAGACAAAATGCCCATCATTCACGAATGTTGTTTATAAAAAGCTACTATCAATGCTTTTATGAATGATTTGAAACACGCATAAAAGCATTGACCCCAATCATTTTACAATTCATATTCCATTTGTTCGCAATAAATACCTTCTGTTCTCAGCAAATTTTCAATCATCTCAGGGCGAATATTCAAAGAAACCACCCGTAAAACACGATCGCAATCATCCAGATCAAAACTCCATTGCTTGATTAATTTAATGGATTTGAACAAGGCGGCTACCTGCTGCACATGTTTTTGAGCATTTACACTCGTTTTAAAAATTAATACCTGATTCATAATACTTTTCTTAAATTTTTCTGATTAATTTTCGTTCGATTTATCCTCTTGAAAGTTCTGCCAATCGCACCATCTTTCACGCATGTAGGTTCTCATTTTCTCCTTATCCATCTCATTCATACCTGCCAATTTATCACGCATTTTCCGTTTGCTCCAAGGGGGACCCCCGCCGCGCCCGCCTTTCCCAAACCCAAAGAGAATTTTGGATAACACGAACAAGGCCATTGCTTGCCATAGATTGATACTATGTACACCATTAAAGATAGTTGCCATACTGAAATTCCATAATAACATAACTAAATAGCTAATCAAAAACACGAAGGCGACCGCTAATATTGGTATAACTATAAACCTAAATCGACTTTTAAATATTTGTTTCATCACTTTATATTTTAATATTTTCACCCATTCAATTATTTCTCCAACTCGTTGTAGAAGACAAGTAAACGTTTCCTTAAGTGCAATACAGCATAACGTTTTCTTGAAATTAATGTGCCCACGGACTCTCCTGTACGTGCTGCAATCTCCGAAAAAGGAATATGGTCTAATTCATGCCAAATAAACACATCCCGCTGTGGGGCAGGCAACTCTTCCAGTGAGCTAAATAAAGTCTTCCACATCAATCGATCCTGGTAGGTTTTCTCCGGTGTATCATTGACACGTAAAAGCAATTCACTAAATGATACATGTTGTTCGTCATCATCCACCACCGTCTCATCATAAGAAGTTTCCGTTCTTTTTCTATACTTATCGATAATACGGTTTCTTGCTACACGATAGAGCCACCCGCCTACTTGTTCTACCGGCTCTGAGTTGACAACAGCCGTTAGCTGAAACCATACATCTTGCAAAATATCTTCGGCATCCGCATCACTTTTGACGCGCTTCCTAATAAAGCTCAGCAAACCCTTTCCATAAGAAGTTATGGTTGTTAAGATTTTGCTTTGCTTATCTTCTGACATGTTCTTTGCTATTGATAACTGATTCATCTCTTTGGTATAGACGAATAGGCTATCAAAATATTTCAATCTTTTTTAAATTTCTTTCAGTGCCTCCTATACCATTAACCAATAGCAGGGTCAGCACCTATTTAGGCGTGCACCTTTGAAACATAAATTGTTATCTTATAGGGTAAAAGATTGGTGCAAAAAATTGAATAGATCGAACTGATTTAGTGTACGCCTTTGGTACGCATTTTTAATGTAAAAACCTTATCACTGGCCGTGATAAAAAGAACGTTTCTATCTTTACCTCCAAAGCAAACATTAGCTGTCCATTTTGCCGGTATATCAATATGCGCGATCTTTCTGGCTTGTTTATCATAAACTGAAACTCCGTTGCCGGTTAGATATAAATTTCCTTCGGTATCGATGGTCATCCCATCGGAACCTTGCGGAATGAAAAGACGTTTTTTTGTAAGCATCCCATTCTTTTTTATCGTATAACGATAGGTTTTATCATCACCAATATCGGCTACATATAAATAACGACCATCAGCTGTACCAACAATTCCATTAGGTCTCTTAAATTCCTCATCCAATCGGATTACCTGTTGATTCTTTTTATATAAATACAATGCCTGAACCTTTAAATCAGGGGCTTTTCTTTCCCAATAATCTCGCTGATAATAAGGATCTGTAAAATAAATTAGGCCATTAGAAGCCACCCAAACATCATTTGGCCCGTTCAGGAGTGTATCCTGATAGTGTATAACCAGTTTCTCAACTGCACCATCTTTGATTCGCCAAAGTTGATTTTGTTCATCTGCACAGGCAATAAGCGCCCCATCCTCATCGAAATAAAGCCCATTTGCTCTTCCTGCATTTTCCATAAAAACACTAAGTTTTCCATTTAGATCGTATTTCCAAATACGGTTATTGGGTTGATCAGTAAAATACACGTTTCCATCCTTATCTGCGGCCGGACCTTCAGTAAAAGCAAAACCGTCTCCTATTAGTTGTAGTTTCGCATCAGCAACGACTATTTTGTTACTATCAATTGGTGGGCTTGACATACCCTTTACCTCCATACAATGAAAAATTAAACAGCTTATGGCAATAATAAATGCGATACAATTGGAAATAGATCTCATAACTTGATAAATAATTTACGGAGCGGCCTTGCCTATTTTAAACTTTGTGTAATCTCTTTTGTCCTGTTATTAATTTCTTTAATCAATAAAGGGAAGGCCGGAAAAGTCATATTATGACCATATCCTCCTAATTCGATAAGAGATGTTTCCTTATGCCCCGCAAGTTTCATCATACGGGCCATATAAGCATTTTCCTCATATCTACCTAAAAGTTCCAGTTCCCTATCGCCTGTTATCAATAAAAGTGGTGGTGCGTCAGCTCTTACATAAAATAACGGAGCATACTCATCAACTACTGCCTGCACGTCGCGAATTCCTCTTTCTTGCCTTATCGTAAAATGAGTAATTGTGTGACCACTAAAAGGTACTATCCCGGCAACTTGATTTGCATCGATATTATATTTGTTCAGATAGGCTTTGTTGAGGGTCAGCATCATACCAAGGTAACCACCTGCGGAATGACCGGAAACAAAAATCAATTTCTCATTGCCTCCGAACTCCTTGATATGCTTAAACACCCATGCCGTTGCTGCCGCCGCATCTTCAATAACATCAATTCCTTTAACCTTTGGAGACAATCGATAACTTACACCGACAACGGCAATCCCTTGATCTTTCAATGCCTGTGGAATCTCCTTCTCCCCTCCAGTTAAGCCACCTCCGTGAAACCACACAACGGTAGCAAAATCACGTTTATTCTCCGGGAAATAAAGATCGAGCGTACATCGTTCTTTCTTATAATTGTCCGATTGGGTTCCCTCTTCATAATAAGATATATTGGTTTTTGTATTATAACGAATACCCTGAGCATCTACAGAAAACGTTAGTAATAAAAGATACAAAACAAAAAAATAGCATTTCATTCGATTTTTTCTTTAGGAGGAACTACTTATTCAATAAAATCGAATTTACATTATTTTTCAGAAATAGATAGAGCAAATCATTTTTATTCCCCTGGTGTATCTTAAATTGTCGTATTTATTCTATTTGCTCAGCCAGCTACAGGTTATATTTGCGCATACTACAAAATGAGATTCGACAAATATTTAAAAGTAAAGCTATGTATTATCTATTAACTTTAGTCACCCTCTTAACAACGGCACTCATGTCTGGTCTTTTCTTTACATGGAGTAATGCAATAATGCCCGGTTTAAAAAAATTACCAGCATTTGAATCATTACTGGCGATGCAATCATTTAACAAGTCGATACTCAATCCGTGGTTCCTTACGGCGTTTTTACTGCCCGTGATATTATTACCACTAAAAGCTGTTTTTGTGTATAAACAGGGGCTTCAACTTAAATTATTTTTATTGGTTCTCGCAATGTTGCTTTATTTTCTCGGCGTATTCATGGTTACGATTGTCATAAATGTTCCCATAAATGAAGGTTTAAATAAAATTGACCTTCAACAGCTAAGCATGCAAGAACTAATAAGGCAAAAAGATATTTTTCAAACGAAATGGGTGTTCTTTAACACGATACGTGCCATCTGTGCAACTTTAAGTTTCCTTCTACTTATCGTCACCGTTATAGACAAGGACGTTTAGTCTATTAAAAGCAAGCTAGAATAACCTTCCTTGTTTTGGATAGGATTTGTGCCCTTTAAAACGAATTATACAAACAGGTTTATAGGATTCATAAGGTGCCCCTCTTTTTATGAGCAGCATATCTGAAACAGTAAAGTCTGCTTCGTACGAATGCATTGTCCAGGTTCTACGGACTTCTTGACTCTGGTTCTTCAAAAGAGCTCGCGCAATTGTTACATGGGGTTGATGAACAAAATGATAATAATTGCTACCTGCGCACAACAACGGCAAAAGTAACGACCGCTGCTTATATACAATATCTAAAAATAAGCTTCTTGTTGTTACATTGAGAAAAAAGACATTTTCAAAAAGGCTAAAACCACTTAATGTTATTTGAAAAGGGTTAACATAACCGGCCATTTGCTTCAGCCTATTTACGATAAGCTCTTCATAACTTCTAAATTGTCTAAACTTCAAGAGCGTTAGATGAGGGTAGGTAATTAACGCATTAGGAAAGTTATAACGATCTTGAAATACATCTTTAAAATAGGTCACTTGCCGCTCTACCTCTCTGGGTAGCCGCAGGACCAGTAAATACTCAAACGCTGTATGTTCGAAGGAAAGCATGTAAATATACTAAATATATTAGCAAATATAATAATAATATCAATTTGCTTGCTGCTTTTTCTTTATTAACGCTGATAGGCTTTCTCTAACGTAGCAATATCAATTTTTTTCATTTTAAACATCGCTTTTAAAACGCGATTTACCTTTGCAACATCTGAATCCAAAATCATTTCATTTAATACAACTGGAACAACCTGCCATGATACACCAAACTTATCTTTTAGCCACCCACATACTTGTGCTTTTTCATCTCCACCGTCACCAAGATGTTCCCAATAATAATCAACTTCATTTTGATCCTTGCAATTAACAATGAGTGATATCGCTTCATTGAATTTAAACATCGGGCCGCCATTCAATGCCATAAACTCTTGACCATCAAGACTAAATTCAATAGTCATCACCGATCCCGTTGGTTTTTGATGATGTGCAAACCCCTCTTCTACATAGTGGGTGACATTCCCAATTTTACTTTTTTTGAATACTGTAGTATAAAATTGAACAGCTTCTTCTGCCTGTTTATCGAACCAAAAATTTGTCGTAATCCGTTGTGATATAATTTTTTCTTCCATGGTATTTTTACTATTATGTTGATATATTTATTCTTACAGCCTGTCAATGATTTGTTTAAATTCCTGATATCGTGATTCGCATACGTAAGGCCTGCATTTAATACTTAGTACCTATATCTTATCACAAAATCGTAACAACGCAAACTTATTTGATTTATAGAAAAACAACAGTTGCACAACAAGACATTTTCAGGGGAAAATGCGACAATCGCCTCCCTTCATTGTTTTTAGCATGGTGATTAAATACCTTAAAAAGAACAAGTAATATCTTTTTTGGCTTTTTCACCACAACTAAGGATCAATCGTATTCTTAGCATTGTATAATTTCTTTAAATTATATAAGTTTGTAAAAACCAATCACTAACGTTACATGAAAGCTCAAGTTCAAGAAAAACAAGTCATCGAATACTTGAAAGAAATGCGGGAAGCGCTTTTACAGGAAATAAAAAGCATTGACAAAACTATTGAAGGCATTACAGGCAGTAAAGCAAATAGCCTAACAGGTTTTATTCCATCCTCAGCTGTTTATGCACTCGAAAGCAAAGCCAATAAAAAGGTGCTTAAACCTGTAGAAAAGTTCGATCCACATTCCAAGTTAGATCATAAGATTAGTTATGCATTGACGAACGTTGGACAGGGATTTAAAGAAGATATCCTGGATGTTCTACAACAAGCACAACCGGAACTGGACCCTTATAAATTGGAAAAAGTAGTTGCCGTAAGACTTTCTTACCTTCTTAAAAATGGCTTCATTGAAGGTCGAAAAATAGGAAGGAGATTCGAATACACACTCCTAGGTGTTTAACTTAAAACTCCCCACTAAATGCGGGGAGTTTTCTTCTATTAAGAAAAGCGGTGTTGGTATTCAGTCCAATCATCTTTGGTTAGCTCCCATAATTCGCTAACAGTTAACTTTGGATCGACAAATCTTGCAGGAATCGTTCCTATAAATCGACAACCGGTTTTTTCTTTTATTCTTCTAGAGGCAATATTTTCTACCGCGTTGGAGAAAATCATTTTTTTGAAACCCAAATCGGTAAAAGCGTAATCTATTACGGCTATACTCGCTTCAGTCATGATTCCCATACCCCAATAATCATGTGCCAACCAAAAACCCCTGTTCTCGGGTGTTCCTTTTCTCCAAAGATCAATGCATCTTATTAATATTTTGGGTTTCGACTTTAAATATATGCCCCAAACCCAACGATTATTTCCCTGCTGTGGAATAATCACGTTTCTTAAAAAATCTCTGACTCCATTTTCGGGATATGGCCACGGTACTTCAGCAGAAAGATAACGAATTACCTTATAATCATTAAAATATTTAGAATAGGAAGGTATATCTTCTTCACTTACCGCTTTCAATACAAGCCTACTTGTGATTAATTCTTTCATTGTTGCTGTCTACCTACCAACTAAATATTATTTTCATTCGGTTATTACTCGCGAAGTACCGCCATCAGCATAGGTTTTACGTCATTAATCTCTTCATCCACTTTTTTTAAGTGCTTACGGAGAAAATCTTCATCAAAGCTACTTTGATTTTCGATTAACAAGGAATATTCGCTGAGCAAAGAAAGACGTGCGTTGAGTGCTATTCCTCTCAGTTCATGTGCTACGCTTTGTATCTGATCTTGGTTTTGTCCTCGTATTAAACTATTAAATCTAGGCAAGAAAGTATCCAAACTAGCTAATACATAAGTCAATACTTCATCGATCAATTGTTGATCATTCGCCAAAGAACGCTTTAGTTCTTCGTAATCAAAATGCCTTTTATCTTGTTGTGTGCTACTTTCTCTTTTAACAGATATGTTCGTTGTACTGCCTTCTTCTGTACTTTTATTATGTACAATCGTCGTTGTCAACATATCTAACAGGCTATCCGCAGAAAATGGTTTGATAATATAGTCGTCAATTGCATCTTGATTAAGTAGTCTCCTCCTTGAGTCAAGTGAAGCCCCGGTTAACGCAATTATTTTGGGTTTATCTTCCCCTCTAGTTTCAGCCAACTGTTTAATTGCTGTGGCCGCCTCCTCCCCTCCCATCACGGGCATATTTAAATCGAGTAGTATCAAAGAGGGACTATACGCTTCGTATATTTCAACAGCTTCTTTGCCATTTTTTGCCTCTAAAACAAGTACATCTTTAAAGTGCTGTTCGATAAGAGATCGAAGATAAAACCGATTGACCTCGTTGTCTTCTGCAAACAAGATTTTAGCTCCGCTCGTTCTAGTATTTTCCATCAGAATAAATTGTCTCTTAAGTGGTAACGAAAACATACAGATCGCTCCTCAATCAGGGGCATGATTTATTCAAATCCTTCTGAATAAACAGGTCTGCACATTCCACGATTTTATAACGCTCATGAATCCGAATAATTGCGTTATTTTACCGTGCAAAATACTAAATGTAATGCTTCTTCGAAAATATCCGAGCATAAAATGGTGTTGCTATTATCTTCATTATCCATAGTACTATGGAAGTACTAAGATATAACCAAATTCGTGTCAAATCAGTACTAAACCAGTGTTAAATCAGTACTAAACCAGTGTCAAATCAGTGCCAAATCAGTGTGAAACTAGTGTCAAATCAGTGTGAAACTAGTGTCTGACCGTTTTAGGTCAGAAAGCCCGATGGTCATTTAAATTAACATCTCACGTCTATAGTATCGAATGTAAAAGATAATAAATGCACCTCCTAAATTCAGCAAACCAAGCGCGAGCGTTGCGTCAAACAAGGTAAGGAGTATGGCAAGGCAAAACCAACTAAAGCTCCATTTTAAAAACGGCAACACGCTAGCTTTAGTAACATAAAAGAAAGAGCGTAGCAGCGAAACACCTCCTAGACTGATTAATATTGTTATGGGAAGCAATGTAAATGAAAAACAAGAACCGAGTAAGCAAAATTCAGGCAATAACAGTAAAAAGAACCCGCTTATCTCATATATATAAATTTTCCATCGCTCGATGGCGAGTTGTTGTATGAAATACAGTTGCTTTTCGCAAAAACGGTGTATCAAAAACAGGATCAAAGCGTGGGTTAAGGATATACTTATACCAAGAATACTAAGAAAACGGAGCGGTTCATCTATCTCTTCAAAAAATGAAAAGGCACCGATTATGAACGCAAAAGAGATACCTTTAGTTACGAGTAAAGCGAGCGACTGATTTGTTAATAGTTCAAAAAGAAAAATGCAAAAAAAGGGTTTGGGAAGCCGTTTAACTATTTCGGTGATACGAAATTTTTTAAGTTGTTTAAAAACAAGAAAATTGAAACGATATACATAGATTATACTGCTTAGTATTGTCAATAGTAACAAGTACAAACCTGTTAGCAGGGCTAAAGTAAGTTTACCTACGATTAAACCATAAGTTAGTGCAAGCGTCCAGTACACTATAAACGGAAGCGAAAGATACACTTGAAGCCACCACCAAGCAATGATCTGTGATCGAAGAGGAAGCGCGGTAATACTATAATACCAAAAGAGGTATTCCTGTGTTTTGCTTAATTTTACGATAAAAAACCACGTATTAATGGTATAGATCAACCATAAGACAAGGACAATTGTTGCAATAATCGGTGATTGAACAAAATTCAATAACAAAACCAAATAAATTGTATGTTCCTGCCCGGAAGGAATATGTCCGGCCGTTTTTATAAAAATGCCATAACCAAATAATAGAATATAGGAGGCGATCAGCCCGGCAGCATATTGCTGATAGAATGCCTTACCGAATGACTGAATAAGATATTTACCAGTTCCTGTCAAATTGCGCATATCGATGTAGCTGATAATTTTCAAGCAAAAACAGGTGGTTAACCGGTATGATATATGGAAGTGTTTGATGAGAAGTAATGATAAAGTCAATCTTCTTCAATATAGCACAACGATGTATCTGTAAAGACAGTATATGCAAAGCCGATTCGTCTAAAGTAATGAATGGTTCGTCGAGCAGTATGACCTTCGGATTTCCGATAAAAGCCAACGCAATGGATAATTTCTTAAGCATACCCGCAGAATAATCACCAATACTTTCACGCATATAGTGATGCATGCCAAAATCATTTATGAGCTCTCTTGTGTCTTCGACGATCCCACTTTTTGATTTCGTAAAGAGCTCGATCATATCCCAACCTGAAAAAAATGAAGGAAAACGAGGTTCAGCTTCCCCAAAATTTACCTGTTTTCGATAGGTAATTGGATTCTTTTTTAAGTTAATATTACCATCCAATATCACTTGTCCATGGAAACTTATAAGGCCCGCCAGTATTTTAGTAAGGTGCTTTTCCCTGATCCATTTTGACCTGTAAGATAAGTCACCCCTCCGTCAAAAGTTTGTTGTGCAATATGCAATACCTGCTGCGATCCATAGCCTTTAGTTAATCCGATAAGCTCAAGCATATTATATTTTTTAATATAGAGACATAGTTGAATGCCGATTGTTACAGGAGGAACCAGGTTGGTCGTAATAGCAACTGAAACAAGGCAGTGGGAAGCGGGTTTATAAGAAAAGAGTTAGCTAATGCGTTGATAGAAATTTAATAAAAACCGAAAGCGATCAGTGTAATCCAATTAAATTGTAAATTTGGCTGTTATACCAATTTCCATATAGAATTTCGATTTAATGATATGAGTACATTGTTCATCAAAAATATGGTCTGCAACCGTTGCATTCTCGTTGTTCAAAATGAGCTCAACAAGCTTGGTATAGAGGCTAACGTAAAGTTGGGCGAAATTTCTCTTAAAAAAGATTTAACCACAGCAGAGCGTGAAGCATTGAAAAATGCTTTGGACCCCTTGGGTTTTCAGGTTATCAACGACAAGAAGAGCCGTATAATTGAAAAGATAAAAAACGTTATCATTAATTTGGTGCACCATCAGGACAATGATGCAAAAACCAATCTTTCAGACGTATTGAGTGATGCATTGCACAACGACTACAACTATCTCTCTAACTTGTTCTCCGATATTGAAGGCACGACTATTGAGAAGTATTTTATTGCTCAAAAGATTGAAAAGGTAAAGGAATTATTGGTATATGATGAACTATCTTTAAGTGAAATCGCGATCCGTCTAAACTATTCAAGTGTTGCCTATTTGAGCAATCAATTTAAAAAAGTAACCGGACTTACGCCGAGCCATTTCAAGCAAATACGAGAAGACAAAAGAAAACCTTTGGATAAAATTTAAGTAAATCTTACAAATCAAACCCATAATTCCGCAACAGCCATCCAAATAATTGTAGCCAATTTTGTATTGTAAGTAAAAGCAATCGGAATATGGCGACAAATAATAATAGAGAAACTATTTATATCCCTTTAGAGGATGTAGAAAGCGAACACTGTGCATTAATCGTTGAAAAAGGATTGGCGCAGGTAAAGGGTGTTGAAACGCACAAAGTAGAACTTAATAACCGCAGAGCTACGATTACGGTTGACAACGAAGAAGTTGTAGCAGATGCAGTGAAGGCTATTAAAGGTCTTGGCTATGGTGTACCAACTGTTAAAAACTCATTTCCTGTATTGGGTATGACTTGTGCTTCTTGTGCGGGAAGTGCCGAAAGCATTGTAAAATACGAGCCAGGTGTTATCGATGCTGCTGTAAATTTTGCCACAGGTAACCTTACAGTAGAATATCTGCCCAGTATGACGGATGCTTCTAAAATTCAAAAAGCTGTTCAGGGAGCTGGCTACGATTTACTAATAGAAGATGAAAACAAGCAACAGGAAACCTTAGAAGCTATCCATGCCGAAAAGTTCAGCAAACTTAAAAACAAAACTATTTGGGCGGTAATCCTATCGCTACCGGTAGTCGTTATCGGTATGTTCTTCATGAACCTACCTTATGGCAATGAGATCATGTGGCTTTTCTCTACGCCGGTAGTTCTTTGGTTAGGGAAAGACTTCTTTATAAATGCTTGGAAGCAGGCCAAACACCGTTCCGCCAACATGGATACATTGGTTGCATTAAGTACGGGTATTGCCTATACATTTAGTGTATTCAATATGCTATTTATGGACTTTTGGCATCAACGGGGTTTACATGCCCACGTATATTTTGAGGCCGCGGCAGTCATTATAGCCTTTATTTTATTGGGTAAATTATTGGAGGAAAAAGCCAAAGGAAACACGTCATCAGCCATTAAAAAACTAATGGGTCTACAGCCAAAAACAGTTGTCACAATAGAAGCGGACGGCACGGAAAGACAAAAAGCCATTGAAGATGTAAACACGGGTGACATCATCTTGGTAAAGCCAGGTGAAAAAATCGCAGTAGATGGTATGGTAACATCGGGTAATTCGTATGTGGACGAAAGTATGTTAAGCGGCGAACCGGTTCCTGTATTGAAAAAAGAAAACGAAAAGGTATTTGCGGGAACGATTAATCAGAGAGGCAGCTTCCAGTTCAGAGCGGTTAAAGTAGGCAAAGAAACAATGCTTGCTCAAATCATCAAAATGGTGCAGGATGCGCAGGGGAGCAAAGCACCCGTACAGAAACTGGTGGATAAAATCGCAGGTATTTTCGTTCCCGTAGTAATCAGCATCGCTATCCTAACATTGGTTATATGGTTGATTTTAGGAGGTGACAACGGAGTTGTGCAAGGATTGTTGGCAGCCGTTACCGTACTGGTAATTGCTTGTCCCTGTGCTTTAGGTTTAGCGACTCCGACTGCTATTATGGTCGGCGTTGGTAAAGGTGCTGAAAAAGGCATCTTGATCAAGGATGCAGAAAGTCTGGAACTGGCAAAAAAAGTAAACGCTATTGTTCTGGACAAAACAGGAACCATTACCGAGGGAAAACCACAGGTTATGGCTATTCAATGGCTGGGCAATGACGATGCGACTAAAGATGTTCTGTTGAGTATCGAAAAGCAATCAGAGCACCCATTGGCAGAGGCTGTAGTAAAACACCTGGACGGAGTTTCTACTATCCCGTTATCGAACTTTGATAGTATTACCGGTAAAGGTGCAAAGGCCGATTATAATAATGAAACGTACTATGTAGGCAATAAAAAGTTGCTAGTTGAGCACAACATCACGATTACCAAACAGCTACAACAGCAAGCTGCCGAATGGGGCAGTCAGTCCAAAACCGTTATTTGGTTCGCAAATAGCAAACAGGCCCTATCGGTCATTGCAATTTCCGATAAAATAAAAGAAACATCAGTAGCGGCAATCAAGGAAATGCAGGATTCGGGCATTGACCTGTATATGCTTACCGGAGATAACGAGGCCACAGCGAAAACCATTGCACAACAAACAGGCATCAAGCATTATATAGCTGAAGTATGGAGTTGCTACCTTTAAAGCGAGACAGATTTAGATAGTAATTTTAAATTTGTAGAAATGCATAGAAAATTTGATGATTCGTTTAAGACCATGGCGGTCGATTTGAGCGTTGTTAAGGG